>JAJTCH010000005.1 GCA_021323225.1 Rickettsiaceae bacterium
TTTTGCAAACGAAACATGAAGCTATTTGGTGGTGATATTATTTGTGAATCTGAGCTTGGAAAATGGACTAGGTTTAGTTTGTTGTTTCCAATTCTTTCTAAATCCGAAATCGAATTAGCAAAAACCGAATCCAGAAAAAGAAAAGTTCTTCTGGTTGATGATCAAGAAGTAAATCTGATAACTCTAAAATCAAAGATAGAAAGAATCCTGCCTGACATCTCCTGTGATATTGCCAAAGGTGGGAAGGAAGCAATCAATATGGCAAAAGAAAACAAATATCACCTGATTTTAATGGATGTGCAGATGCCAGAAACCAACGGAGTTGAGGCAGCAAGAAAGATCCGTCTTCATGATGATGAAGTGCCGATAATTGCCCTGACTTCACTAAGCAAGGAGCTGTTTTTGGAAGAAATTGCAGCGGCGGTTTCCAAGAAAGATTTTAACTCTTATCTAAGCAAATTATCTGGCAGCAATCTTTTATACCGTACGGTCAGCAAATGGATAATGGATTTGGAAGACCAGCTATCTTATGTGGGGACAAAGGAAGAATATCTGGAAGTTCTAAAAGATAAAAAAGCCATTCTTGCCGATGATGAAAGGCTTAATCGCATGATGACTAAAAGGGTGCTAGAAAGTTCAGGGCTAGTTGTAGCTGAAGTAAATAACGGTAAAGAACTGATAGAATTATATAAAAACAGCCTGGATGAAAATCACCAATCCAGCTTTGACATCATAATTACCGACATCAATATGCCACCGCATAATGGTGATGAGGCAGCAAAAGAAATCAGGAGATTGGAAGCTATAAATAAAATAACCCATCATGACGAAATGCCAATCATTGCCCTTAGTGGTGATGGTAGAAAAGAAGATATCCATCATTTCTTTGAGTGCCAGATGACGGATTACTTTATTAAGGGTGGCAGGCCGGAGTTATTGATTAGGATTGTGGCTAATTATTTGCTTAAGAAAGAAACGGGAGGATTGGAGTCAAGTGATGCAGATAATAAAATTCCAACAAATAAAAATCATACAAATAGAAATCATACTATAAATCCCCACCTAAATCATGATAGATTTAAACATTTTACCAAAGAAGAACAGGTATCACTTCTAAATCTATTCATCAAGGATACTGACGAAACCATATCAAAAATCATTGAAAGCAAAAATGCCGGAGATCAGGAAAGAACCTTATTCCATCTCCATACTATCAAAGGCACTGCTGCTAATATTGGAGCTGATAAATTGTTTGCTTATATCAAAACTATTGAACCGGAAATCAGAAGTGGTAATCCGCCACATGGGTGGTTTGAGGGGTTGGAGGTGGTCTATTCTGAATTAGAGAAGGAGATTGGGGAGATTTTGATCGGGCTAAGATAATTTTGGTTATATCAAAGTTAACGAATAACCCGGAAAATTCTTCTCCATCTAATTTCATTCCAATTCCAAAATTGCCAGAAAGGTTTGGCATCGGAGAAAAATATTATATTGGCTTTTCCGACCAGATTTTCTTCAGGAACATAGCCAACCGCTTTTAAAAAACGGCTGTCTTGAGAATTGTCGCGATTGTCTCCCATCATGAAATAATGACCTTCCGGAACGATATAAATGCCGGTATTGTCTTGTGGAGTTTCTGTTTGGTCTAGAACTTCAATTCTTTTTCCTTCCGGCAAAATCTCGCTGAATCTTTTGGTTTTGCTGCCGTCTTCATCAATAAAATCATCCAGATATTCTTTAGCAACCGCTTCTTCATTGATAAAAACCTGACCATTTATCACTTGGATTTTATCTCCGGGCAAGCCAATCAGTCTTTTGATATAATTAACATCAGGGCTGGAAGGCAGGCGGAAAACAACTACATCACCTCTTTTTGGTTGTGAGGAAAAAATTCTGCCGGAGAATAAATTAGGAGAAAAAGGAAAAGAATATTTGCTATAGCCATAGCTGAATTTGGAAACGAAGATATAATCGCCAATCAGCAAATTGGCTTTCATGGAGCTGGACGGAATATGAAATGGCTCATATAAAAATGAGCGAATTATTGCAGCGCAAACAACCGCGATGATCAAAGTTTTGAAAAAACCATCATGATGCTGTTCTGGTTTTTTTGCTTTTACTTCTATTGATTTGGTCATTTAGTGATTAGGTTGGAGCCGCTCATTTCAGAGGGTTGATTGATATTCATTAAATCAAGAATAGTTGGCGCAATGTCAGAAAGTTTGCCATTTTTCAGCTTAATAGTTTTGACATTATTGCCAATTAAAATGAATGGCACCGGATTAGTGGTGTGTGCGGTGTTTGGGTTGCCGGATTCATCAACCAGATCTTCAATATTACCGTGATCGGCAGAAATAATCATGATGCCGTCTTGCTGTAAAATTAAATCTTTCAACATCCCTAACTGTTCATCAATTGTTTCGCAAGCTTTGATGGAAGCGCAAATAACGCCACTATGTCCAACCATGTCCGGATTGGCATAATTGACGACGATAAAATCATAGCCACCATTTTTTATTGCGTCGGATAATTTATTGCCAACTTCTTTTGCTGCCATTTCCGGTAATAAATCATAGGTCGCAACCGCTGGAGATTTGACCAAAATCCGGTCTTCTCCGGCGAAATTTTCTTCCCTTCCACCGCTAAAAAAGAAAGTGACATGGGCGTATTTTTCAGTTTCAGCAATTCTTAATTGTTTTAAGCCGAGCTCGGCAAAAACTTCTCCAAGCGAGTTTTTGATTGTTTCGGTTGGAAATAGGACTGAATAATATTGGTTCAATTTTGTTGAATATTCCGTCATTGAGACAGTCGCACAAAATTTAATTTTTTTGGTTTGAAAATTGTTGAAATTTTCATCGAGCAAAGCGGTAGAAATTTCCCTGATTCTATCCGCTCTAAAATTAGCGACCAGCAAAGCATCGCCATCTTTCATGCCTTGATAATTTTCGGCGCAAATTGGCAACAAAAATTCATCAGTTACATTATTTTTATAAGATTCTTCAACCGCCAAAACCGGATCAGAAAATTTTGCAGAAGAGTCAAGCGCAATTGATTCATATGCTAATTTAATGCGATCCCAATTATTGTCACGGTCCATCCCGTAATATCTGCCGCCAATTGAAGCAATGGTAACGGATTTAAGATTTTTGATTTCATCTTGCAATTTCTGCAAATAAATTTTGGCACTTTTCTGGGCAACATCCCGTCCATCCAAGAAACAATGCAGTTTAACCTCAACATTATTTTCCGCCAAAATTTTTGCCAAAGCGACAATATGTGATTGATGAGAATGCACTCCGCCATCAGATAACAGGCCAACTAAATGACAAGCTCCACCTGATTTTTTGCATTCAAAAATAAGTTTTTGCAAATCCTGTTTTTGCTTCAAAGAACCATCTTTTATTGCTTGATCGATTTTTGGAAGATCCTGAAAAATTACTCTGCCGGACCCAATGCAAATATGCCCAACTTCTGAATTGCCCATTTGTCCTTCTGGCAAGCCAACATCCAACCCGGAAGTGCCAAGTTGCGAATGCGGAAAATTTTTAAGAATTTGATGATAATTAGGAGTTTTAGCTAAAGATATTGCGTTATCTTTTGAAGTTTCATCGCCAATTCCCCACCCGTCTAAAATGCAGAGCAGAACAGGTTTGGTAGGATTTTTTTGCTGGTTGTTTTTAAAGCTGTTTGACACTAGATTACGCGGTTTGTTTGGTTTAAACGAGCGCCGAATTATGAATTTTATTCCCCTTAAAATCAATGTTTGAAACAGCCTCCAATCTTCCCAAAGTGCGTGGCACTTACCGTATGAATGCCGATTTATCAAAAACCAATTGGTTTAGAGTTGGCGGTAAGGCGCAGGTTTTATTTTTGCCAAAAGATGTGGATGATTTGGCATTTTTTCTGGCAAATAAACCGCAAAATTTACCGGTTAATATTTTGGGTGTAGGTTCAAATATCATCATTCGTGATGGCGGTGTAGAAGGTGTTGTCATCAAGCTTGGCGGCAATTTTGCCAAAATCAGTCATCAAGATAATTTAGTGACAATTGGCGCTGGATGTCTTTGCTACAATGCTGCGCTTTATTCCAAAATTAACGGACTTTCCGGTATAGAATTTCTATCTGGTGTTCCGGGAGGGATTGGTGGAGCAATTGCAATGAATGCCGGATGTTATGGGGCGGATGTTTCGGGTGTTTTGGCCCGGGCTACCGCTGTCAATCCTGATGGAAAGATTATAATGCTGGAAAATTCTGATTTCGGTTTCAAATATCGCGGCAATTCCCTGCCAAAAGATTTAATTTTTGTTGAAGGGGTTTTTAGGGTTGAAACTAGCAGTTCGGAAGAGGTTGGAAAAACAATGGCTGAGTTGAATAAAAAACGCGAAGAAAGCCAGCCAATCAGATCCAAAACCGGTGGCAGCACTTTTAAAAATCCGCCGGGAGATAAAAAAGCCTGGCAATTAATTGATGAAGCAGGATGTCGCGGAATGAAAGTGGGTGATGCTCAAATGTCAGAAAAGCACTGCAATTTTATGATCAATACCGGCAATGCCAAAGCTAAGGATTTGATTGATTTGATGAACAAAGTGATTGATGCGGTGAGAGAGAAGAGTGGGATTACTTTGGAAAGTGAGTTGAGGATAATTGGGAAGGAGTAGGGCCTATTCGAATTATATTTCTTTTGTTAATCTCTCTGGATTGCCACGTCGCTGGCTGCGCACGCTCCTCGCAATGACGGCGTCAGAGATTCCTGCATTAAAATTTCCCACATCGTCATTGCGAGGAGCAAAGCGACGCGGCAATCCAGAAGTAATTGAATTAGCTAAGAAAAACCAAGGAAAGGATTAAATGAATGGAGCGGGTGAAGGGAATCGAACCCTCACGGCCAGCTTGGAAGGCTGGAACTCTACCATTGAGCTACACCCGCAAAATTTTTATTCTCCGTAAACTACCGTGCAAGTTCTATTAAAAAGAATGAAAAAATCAGCTTGATTATCAGTCAATAACACTTTTTTGAAACGAGCATTTCTTGCAATTGTTACAACAGAAATATCAGATCCTGAAAAAGGAGGAAGCCAAAAAGGGCCGTAAGCGCATTTTCTTTCTTCTTTTTTAATGTCAGTTGCAAAATTGATTGTATTAGTTGGCGTCATGTTAACCGATGGAGTGTACTTAATGCCACACGAAGCTAAAAACAACACAGAAAATAAAAAGAGTTTTTTCATTTTTTAATTATTTCTTTTTTTAATTATTTAAGTGGTGGAGAGGGCAGGATTTGAACCTGCGAACGCTTACGCGGACAGATTTACAGTCTGTTGCCATTGACCACTCGGCCACCTCTCCAAAAAACTATTTTCTATCTCTAACTAGGATGAACATAAATAAGGTGTTCGCTCTGCTTCCGGTGCTCACGTACAAAAAGTACGCTGCGCGCCAGTTCTCGCAAACACCTCATTTCTGTGCATCCTAGCGAGATATAAAATAGTTTTTGCCCCCGAAAAACTATCGGAGAGCTTGATATTGCTTTTTTCAGCTAAACAAATGAGGGGCGAATTTTTAAATGATAAAACTCTATAAGTCAATCATCCGTTTTTTGCCAAAGATTTGTTTGACTAGTGGTACAGTCACTCCGCTTCTTTTCTCTGCTGAAAAAAATTCCAACATTCTAATTGCATCATGCAGGGCGGTGAAATTGCGATCCAGGTTTTTTGCTAAAAAATCGATTACTTTTGTATCAACTTTTACTTGTCTGGAAGAAAAATTCTTGATCAAAAGCATTTTGATTAAATCATCATCCGGATCGTCAATTTCTATCTGGAAGATGTTTTTAAGTCTGGAGTTTAAATCTTCAATTTTGATATTGATTTGGTTTAACTTTATGGAAGAAGTCAGCAATAAATAAGAGGATTTTTCAGCTATCAGATTAAAAATTTGCAGCAAAAGTTCCTGGTTTTTTATCTGGTCAACATCTTCTACAATGTAGAAATGTTTTGCTCTAATCACCCTCACCAAATTGGTATTTTCCAGTTCCTTTAAATCCAAAAATTCTGCCTCGGTTTTCTTTTTCCAGATATTGGCCAGATAAGTTTTTCCACCAAATTTTGGTGCACATATGGCAAAGATTTTCGGTAAATTTTCATCACCGATTCGATAATTTTGAATTAGTTGAAATGCTTCATGATTGCAGGAAGAAACTACAAAATCTTCCGCTAAATATTTCTCGTGGAATGGGAAATCAAAGGCGAGCTGCAAAGCAAAAATAAATTGAGTTTTGAGGAAAGGCGGCTAATTTAACCAGTCTCTAATTAATTACTAATATATTTTTCTATGTCTAAGAAATTTGATCTTTGCGTTATTGGTGCCGGTCCAGGCGGTTATGTTGCGGCAATTAGGGCTGCCCAACTTGGTTTAAAAGTAGTCGTGGTTGAGGGAAATCACCTTGGCGGTATTTGCCTCAATTGGGGTTGTATTCCAACCAAAGCTTTGCTTCGTTGTTCGGAAATTAACCATCTTCTTCATAATTTGGACCAATTTGGCTTTTCTGCCAAAGAAGTGAAATTTGATTTTGCCAAGATCATTGAAAGATCAAGAAATGTTTCTAAAAAATTAAGCTCAGGAATTGCCGGCTTGCTCAAGAAAAACAAGGTTGAGGTGATTGACGGTTTTGCAAAAATTACCGCTAAAAACAAAGTTTCAGTTCAAAAAGATGGTAAGGAAATTGAACAAATTGAGGCTGAAAATATCATTATTGCAACTGGCGCTAGAGCCAGAGATATTCCCGGAATGGAAGCTGATGGTGAATTGATCTGGAATTACAGAACTGCCATGACGCCAAAATCAATGCCAAAATCAATTTTAGTGGTAGGCAGCGGTGCTATTGGGGTTGAATTTGCCTCATTTTATAAAAATATGGGAGTGGAAGTTACCGTCATTGAAATGGCAGAAAATATTTTGCCGGTTGAAGATGAGGAAATTTCTAAATTGGCTAGAAAATCTTTTGAAAAACAGGATATTAAAATCCACACTTCTGCAGGTCTGAAGGCAATTAAGAAAGGCAAAAATGAAATTACTGCTACGGTTGAAATTGCTGGTAAAGCAGAAGAAATAAAGGCCGAAAGAGTGATTATGGCGGTTGGTATTGTGCCAAATACTGAAAATTTGGGATTAGAAAAAACTAAAATTAAACTTGATCGCGGCCATATCAAAACTGATCAATATTTACAAACTGATGAACCGGGCATTTATGCTATCGGCGATGTTGCTTCCGCTCCTTGGTTGGCTCATAAAGCATCTCATGAAGGTGTTATTGCGGCAGAAAAGATTGCTGAGAAAATGGGTAAATATAAAGCTAAAGATACTCACCCGATAAAAAGAGAAAATATTCCGGGCTGTACCTATTCAATGCCACAAATTGCTTCTATTGGCCTAACCGAAAAGCGCGCCAAAGAAATGGGCTATAAAATTAAAGTTGGCCGTTTCCCATATATGGCTAATGGTAAGGCAATTGCGATGGGAGAAACTGAAGGTTTGATCAAGACTATTTTTGATGAAAAAACCGGTGAATTATTAGGTGCTCATTTAATTGGGGCAGAAGTGACTGAAATGATCCAAGGCTATATTATTGGAAAACAGGCTGAATTAACTGAGCTTGATTTTATGCATACCATATTTCCTCATCCAACATTGTCGGAGATGATGCATGAGTCGGTCTTAGATGCATTCGGTAAGGTAATTCATTTTTAATTGACAAAATAAAACGGAATATTATCTTCTTTCGACCTTTGAGTTCTTTGGGAGTTTATCTTAAATAACTCAAAACACCGCGACTGTGTTTTCAAGACTATGCACGGTTTAATCTCTTATTAAAAATCATATTTTACATCAATTATGAAAAAACTAGTACTAGCTGCTGCTTTGGTTCTTGCAGCAAACTCTGCTTTTGCTCAAGCTACTGCTCCAGCTGCTAAAGCTGAAAAAGCTCCAGCTGCTAAAACTGAAGCTGCTAAAGCTCCTAAAGCTGAAGTTAAAACTGATGCTAAAGCTGCTCCAGCTGCTGCTTCTACTGAAGCTGCTCCAGCTGCTGAAAAAGCTCCAGTTAAAAAGAAAAGAAAAAAAGCTGCTAAAGTTGAAGCTACTTCTACCGAAGCTCCAGCTGCAACTACTGATGCTGCTAAAAAATAGTTTATAACTACTCTATTTTAGAAGCCGGGCTAGCCAATTGGTTAGTCCGGTTTTCTTTTTTGTAAATCTCTCAGATGACTTCCAGATTCCATCACAACAATTTTCTAATCGATCATTACTCAGAAATTTCCAGTACCAATTCTTTAGCTTTAGAATTGGCAAGATCTCATAAGCTAAATCACAATCATGTAATTTTATCTGACACTCAAACTGGGGGTCGGGGCAGAATGAGCAGAAACTGGGTTTCTCAAATCGGTAATCTTTATTTTTCTTTAGTTTTAAAACCCAATAAGCCAATTGCTTTAGCTTCTCAAATTTCCTTTATAGCAGCAGTTGCCGTGGGTTTGGCAGTCGAGAAATTTGCTTTATCGGCAAAAGAAAAGCTCAGTCACAAATGGCCTAACGATATTTTATTTGATGGTAAAAAATTGGCCGGTATTTTGTTGGAAAGTGATGAGCCGCAAAAAATGGATGGTTTTGTAGTTCTTGGAATTGGCATCAATATCAATTCTCATCCAACAGAAACTTCCTATCCTGCTTGTAACCTTGCAGGTCAAAAAATTGTGATTGAAGATAAAATCAATTTGCTAAAAGAATTTTTAGATAATTTTGCTTCACTTTATCAAAAATGGCTGGATTTTGGTTTTGCCCCAATCAGAAATTTGTGGCTGCAAAAGGCTTTTAATTTAAACAAAGAAATTAGCGTAAATTTACCCGATAAGAGTTTAAAAGGTATTTTTAGGGATTTGGATAAGGAGGGAAATTTGGTTTTGGAAATAGATGGAAAAACTATTTTGATAAGCTCCGGTGAAATCAATTTCCAGCAATCTGAGCAACGCTAACATTCCTGCCGCAATCTTGCTCTTTCAGATGCGTGCTTCTTCTATAGCTAAAAAATTTATCCGGGTTGCTATAAGTATCAATTTCATCATCAATTATCATTTTAACTCCCGCATCTTTTAGCTTCTCTTTAATATATCCCGGCAGGTCAAACATAAAATGTCCGACTTTATTGCTATCAATAAAAAACTTCTCATTTCCCGATTTTTCAGACAAAAATCTTTCATAAAATTCTTCAGAAACTTCATATGATTTTTGCCTGATAGTTGGGCCGATTATGGTTTTGATATTCTCAATTTTCCCCCCGATTTTAACAATTGCGTCAATTGTGCTGTAAGTGATGTTATTTAACGCCCCAGTCCAGCCAGCATGTGCAGCGGCAATAACCTGGTTTTTTTCATCAAAAAATAAAATTGGAGTGCAATCAGCGGTAAATAATCCGATGATAAGATTTTTTTGATTGGTGACAATCGCATCAACTTTTGGACGATTTATAACTTCTGGAATTTTTGATTTATCATCAATTATTAAAACATCACTACTGTGGATTTGATTGACAAAAACAACTTTCTCATCGGAAGAAAAATTTTGTTTTTTTAAACTTTCTTCCAGATTCGAATAGTCATTTAGGGGTCTATCAATCAAACATTCTTTGCCAAAAAAGTGATATTTAAATTGGCTATCTAACTCATCATGCATGGTTCTAGACATTGAATTTGAAATGGAAAATATCACCGTCACGCACTATATATTCTTTGCCTTCCAGCCTTAATTTTCCAGCATTTTTGCAACCTTCTTCGCCGTTAAATTCTACATAATCGTGATAAGAGATTGTCTCGGCTTTGATAAATCCTCTTTCAAAATCAGTGTGGATGACGCCAGCGGCTTTTGGTGCGCTCATGCCATTTTGCAATTGCCAACCGTGACATTCTTTTGGTCCGACTGTAAAGAAGGTGATTAGATCGAGCAATTTATATCCGGCGCGGATAATTTGCGCTAGACCGGTTTCTTTTAATCCAACTGCTCCTAAAAATTCTTGCTTTTCTTCTTCACTTGCAAGAGCAGCAATTTCTGATTCAACTTGCGCAGAAATTCTTAAAACCGGAAATCCTTTTTCTTTGCCCATTTGTTCAATGAGTGCAGAAAATTGATTTCCTTTTAAAACTTCTTCTTCACTCAAATTGCAGACAAAAAGTTGTGGTTTTGCGGTGATAAGTTGCAGATTTTTAAAAATTCGTTTTTCTTCTTCATCTTTTAATTCTGTGAGTCTAGCCGGTTTTCCTTCAGCTAAAATTTCCAAAGCTTTTTTGCCGATTTCAATTTGCAATTTGGTTTCTTTGTCAGCATTTTTAGCTTTTTTTTCCAGGTTACTGATTCTTTTTTGCAGGCTTTCCAGATCGGCTAGAATTAGCTCTAACTGTATGAGCTCTGAGTCACGAAGCGGATCAATTCCACCTTCAACATGCACAATATTTTCATCTTCAAAACAGCGCACCACATTGACAATTGCATCAACTTCTCTGATGTGAGATAAAAACTGATTGCCCAAACCTTCGCCCTTGCTGGCTCCTTTAACTAGTCCGGCAATATCAACAAATTCAATTTGAGTTGGAATTATCACTGCTGAGCTGGCAATTTTGGCTAGTTTTTGCAGCCTTTCATCAGGCACTGCCACCTTACCTACATTAGGCTCAATAGTGCAGAAAGGATAATTCGCCGCTTCAGCTGCTGCAGTTTGGGTTAGGGCGTTAAAAAGAGTTGATTTGCCAACATTAGGCAGGCCAACGATACCGCATTTGAAAGACATTTAGTTTATTTTTTAAGGTTAGATGGATTTATATAATTTACTTTTAACAATTTGCGCCAAGATACTGTAACTTATGATGGTAACAGCTAAAAGAACAAAATATTTCCAAGGCAAAGGAACCAGCCCCAAACTATCTGCAAAAGGCGAGAAGGGCAGGTATAGACTAATGGCAACAATGATGATGGAGGTGATAACCATTGTCCAGCTAGGACGACTTTGCAAAAACGGAATTTTGTTAGTGCGTATGATATGCACAATTACTGTTTGGGAAATTAGCGAATAGACGAACCAGCCGGTTTGAAACAAAGAAGGATTGGTCCAGGCGCCAAAAGCAAAAATCAGGATTGCAAACATCACATAATCAAAAATAGAGCTAATTGGTCCAAGAGTGAGCATGAATCTGCTAATTTCTTTCATATCCCATTTTCTTGGTTTTTCTAAATATTCTTCATCAACATTATCAGTTGCAACTGCGGCTTGGGAAAAATCATAGAGCAAATTATTAGTTAGGATTTGGATAGGCAGCATCGGCAAAAATGGCAAGAGCCAGCTAGATCCAACAACTGAAAACATATTGCCGAAATTAGAAGACGAACCCATTTTGATATATTTTATGATATTTCCAAAAACGGTTCTGCCTTTGATAATTCCTTTTTCCAGCACTAACAGAGATTTTTCCAGCAGTACAATATCCGCAGATTCTTTGGCGATATCGACAGCGCTATCAACTGAAATGCCGACATCTGCTGCTTTCAAGGCTGCGGCGTCATTAATTCCGTCTCCTAAAAATCCAACCACTGAACCGCCATTTTGCAGGGCTTTGACAATTCTCTCTTTATGAAACGGAGATAATTTGGCAAAGATCGTAGTGTTTTTTGAGATGCGCTCCAGCTCCTTGTCGCTTAATCCATCAATCTCTGTTCCTAAAATAACATTTTGAACATCAATCCCAACATCCTTGCAGATTTTTTTAGTCACTGCCATGGCATCGCCGGTTAGGATTTTTACGCTAACGCCATGTCTTCCAAGCAGAGAAATTGCTTCAGCAGTTGTTTCTTTTGGCGGATCAAGAAATGCCATAAAGCCAATTAGTGTTAGGCCTTGCTCGTCAGCAACTTCATATTGTGATTTGCCGGATGATATTTCTTTAATGGCAACGGCAATGACCCTAAAACCATCTTCGCTAAAGTCGCTGGATAATTTTGTTAGGTTTGCTCTTTGTTCGTCTTTTAGTTCAACAACATTATTAGAAATCAGGGCTTTGTTGCTGTTAAGCAGCATTTCTTCAACTGCGCCTTTGCAAATTAAAAGATGTTTTTGATTGTTATCTTCAAGCACTACGGACATTCTCCTGCGATTAAAATCGAAAGGAATTTCGTCAATTTTTTTATATTTTTTGTCCAAAAAAGCGTCGTAATTTTGATCGCCATGTTCAAGAATTGCGCGGTCTAAAAGATTTTTTAGGCCGGTTTGATAAAAGCTGTTTAAGTAAGCATAGCTAAGCACTGTGGCACTTTCTTTTCCTTCCAGATCAACATATTTTTCTAATATAACTTTATCTTGGGTGAGGGTGCCGGTTTTATCTGAACATAAAACATCCATAGCGCCAAAATTTTGAATTGAGCTTAGATGTTTAACGATAACTTTATTTCGCGACATTGAAATTGCGCCGCGGCCTAAATTGACGGCGACAATCATTGGCAAAACTTCCGGCGTTAAACCAACCGCAACCGCAACTGAAAATAAAAAGGCCGAGAACCAATCACCCTTGCCAAATCCGTTGAGCAAGAAAACGATTGGAACCATCACCAACATGCAGCGAATCATCATCCAGGTATATTGTTTGATACCGACATCAAAATTAGTTTTGGATTTTTTAGTGGTGATCTTGCTGGCGATGCGGCCAAAAAAAGTGTTTTTTCCGGTAAGCAATACAACCGCAATTGCAGAACCGCTGACGCAGTTGCTGCCCATATAGCAAATATTATTTAGCTCTAAAAGATTTTTGTTTTTGCCGTCTGAAATTGCTGCAGATTTTTCTACCGGAAGAGACTCGCCAGTTAGACTGGATTGGTTAATAAATAAATCTTTAGCAGAAATTAAACGCACATCAGCAGGAATAATATCGCCGGCAGAGAGCCAAATTACATCACCGGGAACCAGCTGTTCAATTTCAATTTCCCTTTTTTCAACTTTGGTGACTGGGAAAAATTGTTCATCTTCACTTTCTTCAATTTCGTTTTTACGAATTACGGTAGCTGTGGTTCTAACCATCAAACGCAGCCTGGCTATTGCTTTGCTTGCGCGATATTCCTGAAAAGAAGTGAGAATGACACTTAGAGAAATCATGACGCTAATCACAATGCCCGCTTTGAAATCGCCGATAAAAAACGACATCAAAGCTAAAGTCATCAACAAAATATTTAGAGGATTGATGGATTTAAAAAACAGGCTTAGAACGGAAGATTTTTTTATTTGAGTAATTTGATTAGCGCCATATTTCTCAACTCTTAGTAATGCTTCATCATCTGAAATTCCATCGATAGAACTGTTTAGAGAGGAAAGTAATTTATCATTTTCAGAGCTGGCAGCAGATAAAATAATGCTTTCCGGTGAGTTGGCTGCCTTATTTTGGCTGGTGTTAGAGCTATTTTTTTGCTGAAGGAGATATGAAAATTTTTTCATTGATCAGAGTGCCTGCGCTTTTTAATTAGAAGGGCTATCGTCGTTGCCGCAACAATGGTTAAAATTATTTCTGTCGAGTTTTTTAGCATGATATTATTTTCCAATTTTGTCTGTTTATCCGCTTCTGGTATGGCTTGAGGAGTGTCGGTTTCATGCGTAACTATTTGCCTTAAATAGTTAATTTCATCTTGTTTTGAATAATTTATATCGTCTTTGGCTAAACAAAAAATTCCACAACTAACCAAAAGAACCGCTGTAAAAACCATAGCATAAACAAAAAATTTTTTGAGTGATGATTTTTTTATGTCAGTAATTTGATTGCCATGAATGTTAAAAATTACCGCTAAATTTATGGCGAAATAGATGGTGGTAGCAATAATCAACCCTTGCAAAATCTGGTGTTTGGAAACGCTTGTAGCGCAAAGCAAAATTACTGCCAGGCCAGTAAGCAAAGCGCATAAAGTGCGCGTTAAACTTGCTTTAAACCAGAAAATATTGGCTAAATTTAAGAATAAAATTGCCAAAATTATTATTGATTCGCCAAAGGAGAGTACCAACATTCATTTAGCTCCGAAGTAGATCATTAATAGAAGTTTTTGACCTGGTTTTTTCATCAACTCTTTTAACAATCACTGCCGCATAAAGTGATAAATCAGGATTATTTTTATCTTTAATATTGCCAGGAACAACGACGGAATAGGATGGAACTTTGCCGTAAAAGACTTCTCCTGTGGCACGGTCAATAATTTTGGTGGAAGCGCCGATATAGACACCCATTGAAATGACTGAACCTTCTTCAACAATTACTCCTTCAGCAATTTCACTTCTGGCTCCGATAAAACAGTTATCTTCAATAATTACCGGATTGGCTTGTAACGGCTCCAATACTCCACCAATACCAGCTCCGCCGGAAATGTGGCAATTTTTGCCGATCTGGGCGCAAGAGCCAACGGTTGCCCAGGTATCAATCATTGAGCCTTCTCCGACATAAGCTCCGATATTGACAAAAGAAGGAAGCAAAACGGCATTTTTAGCAATATAAGAACCGGAACGCACAACCGCGCCAGGCAATACCCTAAAGCCCGCATCAGCAAATTCTTTTTCTTCCCAGTTGCTGAATTTTAAAGATACTTTATCAAAATAACGGTGAGCGCCGGCCTCTATCAAATAATTTTCATTTAAACGGAAGGACAAAAGAATTGCCTTTTTAACCCATTGATTAACTTTCCAAGCGCCATTTTCTTTTTCGCAGACCCTGATTTTTCCATGATCAAGCATGATGAGTGTTGTCATGACGGCTTCTCTGACATTGCCATTAGTTTTTGAATTGATAGTTGCTCTATTTTCAAAAGCATCATCAATTATTTTTTGAAGATTTGCTGACATAGTTGAAGATCAAAGTTGGTTGATAGAGGAGATTTGTGGTTCGGTAGGACTATTTATAAAACATCAAATTAGTTATTGACAACAAAAAAACGATTTATATAGTTTGCCCTCCTTGTTAGTTGAGATTTTTGAATTTCCTATCTAATCCTCAACTTTGATTATCTGCTTTTAAGTTTAGCCTCGAGTAAATCTCAAAAGTTATTCTTGACTTTCAAAATCCAATTTTTTAAAGTTCGCCCCCTTCATTTTTTTGAAGGCTGTTAAAGCAGATTTATGCGTTGTTTTACATTGTGAATATTTCAATTGTTTTAAAAGCAAAATAAAGGCGATAGTGCAAATATAATTGACTATCTCTTTATTTTCAGCGGCTTTAACTTTTAGTTAAAGTCTCGTCAATAAAGATTTAGCCAGAACAAACTCAAAATTTGAGAGTTTGATCCTGGCTCAGAACGAACGCTGTTGGTATGCTTAACACATGCAAGTCGAACGGGCATAGCAATATGTCAGTGGCAAACGGGTGAGGAATATACAGGAACCTCCCTAGCAGTAAGGAATAACCTTGGGAAACCAAGGCTAATGCCATATATTACCGATTTATCGGGAAAGATTTATCGCTGTTAGATGGGCCTGTATCAGATTAGCTAGTTGGTAGGGTAATGGCCTACCAAGGCAATGATCTGTAGCTGGTCTGAGAGGATGATCAGCCACACTGGAACTGAGACACGGTCCAGACTCCTACGGGAGGCAGCAGTGGGGAATATTGGACAATGGGCGCAAGCCTGATCCAGCAATACCAAGTGAGTGATGAAGGCCTTCGGGTTGTAAAACTCTTTTAGTAGGGAAGATAATGACCGTACCTACAGAAAAAGCACCGGCTAACTTCGTGCCAGCAGCCGCGGTAATACGAAGGGTGCTAGCGTTGTTCGGAATCATTGGGCGTAAAGCGTGCGTAGGCGGCTTAGTAAGTCAGCTGTGAAAGCCCAGGGCTTAACCCTGGAATTGCAGTTGAAACTGCTAGGCTAGAGTATGAAGAGGGATAGTGGAATTCCTAGTGTAGGGGTGAAATCCGTAGATATTAGGAGGAACACCGGTGGCGAAAGCGACTATCTATGTCATTACTGACGCTGTTGCACGAAAGCGTGGGGAGCAAACAGGATTAGATACCCTGGTAGTCCACGCAGTAAACGATGAGTGCTAGTTATCGGGTCTTTGGGATTCGGTGGCGAAGCTAACGCGTTAAGCACTCCGCCTGGGGAGTACGGCCGCAAGGCTAAAACTCAAAGGAATTGACGGGGACCCGCACAAGCAGTGGAGCATGTGGTTTAATTCGATGCTACGCGAAAAACCTTACCAGCTCTTGTATCCTCACTATGATTTTCAGAAATGAATTTCTTCACTTCGGGTGGGTGAGAGACAGGTGTTGCATGGCTGTCGTCAGCTCGTGTCGTGAGATGTTAGGTTAAGTCCTTCAACGAGCGCAACCCTCATCCTTATTTGCCATCAGGTTATGCTGGGAACTATAAGGAAACTGCCAACGACAAGTTGGAGGAAGGTGGGGATGATGTCAAGTCATCATGGCCCTTATGGGCTGGGCTACACACATGCTACAATGGTGACTACAGCAGGATGCGAAGGAGTAATCTGGAGCCAATCCCTAAAAGTCATCTCAGTTCGGATTGGGGGCTGCAACTCGCCCCCATGAAGTTGGAATTGCTAGTAATCGTGGATCAGCACGCCACGGTGAATACGTTCTCGGGTCTTGTACACACTGCCCGTCAAGCCATGGAAGTTGTTTCTACCTGAATAGGGTGAGCTAACCGCAAGGAGGTAGCCCTACACGGTAAAAATAGTAACTGGGGTTAAGTCGTAACAAGGTAGCCGTAGGGGAACCTGCGGCTGGATTACCTCCTTTAAAAATGTTAGATCCAACTTCGGTTGGTATCTCATTAATAAAATCGCACTATCGCCTTTGTTTTGCTTTTAAAACAGTTGAAATTATCACTCACTAATTTGGATGAAGTCCCATCCAAGCCTCAATCATTTTCATCAATTTCCATTTTCTCACTCAATCTTCCCATTCTTCCAAAGACCTCTTCCACGAGCTCTTTAATCTATCAATCAATCAATAAAATCGATGCCTTTTCAAAATTCTAACTCAAATAATTCTGGTGCAAATCCTGAACCAAATCCTAATACCGGTTCTGAAACTCTTAGGCTAAATAAAAATAGCTTTCCGTCTGATGTCGAAGATAACCAAAAACTAAGCAACGGAAATAACCAACCGGATATCGAAAACAAAAAAGTTAATAACGGCAATGAAGATGCTGATACTGAGATAGCTGATGATAAAGAAGTTACCAGCGGCTCAAATGCAGTTCTGGAATTAAAATCACTAAAAGCAAAATCTCCGGAAAAACTTATCGAAATTGCTGCCTCTTATGGCATCGACAATATCGGCGATCTGGGCAAACAAGATATTATCTATTACATCCTCAAAGGATTTTCTGATCAAAATTACAATAATGTCATTATTGGTGAAGGCGTTTTAGAGGTTCTGCCGGATGGTTTTGGCTTCTTGCGTGCTTGTGAAGCAAATTATTTTCCTGGTTCTGACGATATCTATGTTTCTCCAAGCCAGATCAAAAGATTTGGTTTAAGAACTGGAGATACTGTTAGAGGACAAGTTCGTGCGCCAAAAAAAGGTGAAAGATATTTTGCACTTTTAAGAGTTAACGAAGTCAATTTCGGCCCGCCGGAAAAAATCAGAAACCGCGTTGTCTTTGATGATCTAACCCCGCTTTATCCTGAAAAAAAGTTGGAATTGGAAGATACCAATTCTGCTAAAGGCGATATCAGCACTAGGGTTATTGACATGATTTCTCCTCTGGGCAAAGGCCAAAGAGCTTTGATTGTTGCACCTCCGCGTACTGGTAAAACTTCCCTAATGCAAAATATTGCTCACTCAATTACCGCCAATCATCCTGAAGTTACCTTGATTGTGCTTTTGATTGATGAAAGACCGGAAGAAGTTACTGACATGCTTCGTTCTGTTAAAGGTGAAGTGGTAAGCTCAACTTTTGACGAGCCGGCAACAAGACATGTTCAGCTTGCTGAAATGGTTATTGAAAAAGCCAAGAGATTGGTCGAAACCAAAAAAGACGTAGTAATTTTGCTCGATTCTATCACCAGATTGGCCAGAGCTTATAACACTGTTATTCCTTCATCAGGTAAAGTTTTAACTGGCGGTGTGGATTCCAACGCTCTACAAAAACCAAAAAGATTTTTCGGTGCTGCAAGAAACATTGAAGAAGGTGGTTCACTAACCATCATCGCAACTGCCTTGATTGATACCGGCTCTAAAATGGACGAAGTTATTTTTGAAGAATTCAAAGGAACCGGCAACTCAGAAATTATCTTGGATCGCAAATTGTCCGATAAGAGAACCTTCCCGGCAATCGATATAACCAAGTCTGGTACTAGAAAAGAAGAGCTTCTAATCGGTCGTGCCACTTTGGCAAAAACTTGGATGCTAAGAAGAATTGTTAATCCGATGAACTCGGTAGAAGCAATGGAATTCTTATTGCAAAAGTTGGATAGCACAAAAACCAACGACGAGTTTTTCAAATCAATGAACCAATAAAATTAATGGTTAGCTAATCATTAACCGTTAATTTTTATGAATATTCTTATTACCGGCGCTACAAGTGGTCTTGGTTGGGCTTTAGCAGAGACTTATGCCACAACCGGTAATATACTTTTTCTTACCGGGAGAAATCAGGAAAGATTAAATAAAATCGCTGAGCTTTGCCAAAACAAGGGTGCTAAAATTGTTAGCAAAATTCTTGATATCAAAGATGCTGAAGAAACCAAAAATTGGATTGAAGAAATTGGTCATGAATTTAGTTTAGATTTAGTTATCGCTAATGCCGGCATTTCTGCCGGAACTTCCTCTGGTTCTGAAAGTACAAAACAAATCAAAGAAATTTTTGCCACTAATATTGATGGCGTGTTAAACACGCTAAATCCGGCAATTGCAGTTATTACCAATCAACAACCGAATAACGGAATTAAAGGTCAAATCGCCATAATTTCTTCCCTTGCCGGCTTTCGTGGCTTGCCAAGCTCTCCAGCATATTCCGCGAGCAAATCTTGCGTTCGGGTTTATGGAGAGGCTTTGCGCGGCTCTTTAGCTCCGCTTGGAATTGCGGTGAATGTGGTTTGTCCCGGCTATATCAAAACACCGATGACTGATGTTAATAATTTCCCGATGCCGTTTTTAATGGATGTTAACAAGGCGGCACAAATCATTAAAAATTCTTTAGCTAAAAATAAATCTAGAATTGCTTTTCCCTTTCCGCTTTATTTTGTAGTTTGGTTGGCAACTTTGATTTCCACCAAAATCACCGACCCGATCTTCGCCAAACTCCCAAAAAAGAAAAGTTTAGAAGTGATTTAATAGTGTCCTTTGTGTAATTCTTTGTGTGCCTTGTGTTTGGAATTTACCGCAAAGCACAAAGATTAGACTAAGAACACAAAGAACTAAAAATAATGACTATAATTTTTCTCTTAATTAGCGCCTTTCTTTTTAACTTCTCTATCGGCATCAACTCAGTTTCCTTTCCCTTAATTCTCTACGAAAGTCAAGTTCCGCCAGTTTTTATAGGAATAATTCAAGGTGCAGAAATTCTGGCTGGAGTGGCAATTGCCAAATATTTATATAATCTCAGCCGCAAAATCGGCACATTAAAAATCATGCTGATTTTTGCTATTGCTCAAGCAACTGTGATTTCGATTTTGCCCCTATATTATAATTTTTGGCTATGGGTTTCTTTAGTCCTGGTTTCAGGCATATCCTGGTTTGGCATTATCACCTTGCGGCAATCTTGGCTTAATATAATTGTTAGCAATGGCAGGCGTTCAATGGTTCTTGCTATAAATAGTGCCGTGCTTTGCGCTGGTTTTGCTCTTGGCCCGGTATTGGTAAAAATTATTGGGGCAGGGCAATATCCGGTATTTTTAACTTCATCTTTTTTGATAATAACCAGCTGCATTTTGCTGCTTTTAGCAAAACATGATCAGCCGGTTTTGGAGCCAAGAAAAGAAAATTATTTGCAAATTATCAAAGACAACAAAAGTGGTTTTTTAGCTAGATTCTTGCTTGATTTTCAAGTGATGGCAGTAGTTTTGTTCACCGTAATTTATGGCATTAAAAATAATCTTAGCGCCGAAAGCGCCGGCATTTTAGTCAGCGCTTTTATGCTAATTGGTCTCTTTGATTTTTTGATTGGTCCGCTAATTAAAAATCATGATTTGCAAAAAGTCATTACTATCGGCTTTCTCGGTAGTTTATTTTCAATCCTGTTTTTGCCTTTTGTTATTCAAAACTATTATCAGGCAGTGTTGGTCTTTTTAGTTTACGGATGGTTCACCAGTTTGATTTTTATAGCGGTAAGCACCAAGATCAACAGCAATCAAGACAAACAAAATCTAATTCCAATAAATTCTGTGTTCCAGGCGGTGGGCAGTTTGGGGGCATTATGCGGAATTTTATTGGTAGGAGTTTTTATGCAAATTTTTGACAAAAATGGTTTTGTAATATTGATCGCTTTGGCAAATCTTCTCTATCTTATCAGCCTTATCAAATATAAAAAAAGTGAGCCAAATAAATTATAACACCACAATACCTGGCTTTTTTTGGCGCGCTCTAAAACCTTATTGGGGCTGGCTACTCATCATGATTCAAGCTCCGATTATTGGTGGGTTTTTCGTGCCGGTAAATAACTATGCCCTCAAACTTATTGTTGATGAAATTTCACAGAATGAAAATTTTGTGATGGCGCAAATTCTCTTTCCGGTAATTTTATTTTGTAGCGCTTCAATCGTACTGGAAATTGCCTGGAGAATTTCCAATTACGGCGATTACAAATCCCAACCGCAAATTGAATCTGAGATAATCAATCAAGGCTATGAAATGCTTTTAACCCATGATTACAGATTTTTTCAAAATAACCTGTCGGGCAAAATAGCCAGCAAAATCAATGCTCTGAGAGATTGTTATGTCGGGTTGAGTGACATTATCAGATTTAGGCTTGCCTATCAAATTTTGGGAATTTCAATCACTCTCGCTTTGCTTTTCTCGGTTCACTACAAACTGGCCTGGGGCGTTAGCTTGTGGCTAATCATCTTTATGCCGGCAATGTTTTTTGCCAAAAAGAAAGGCTTGGTTTATTCCGAGAATTCCACTTTAGAAAAACAAAAAATTACTGGCTTGATTAATGATAGCATCAGCAATATCAGCAGTGTTTTGCTTTTTGGTGCGAGAAGGTTTGAGAAAAATTTACTAAGAAAAGCTAACGAAAATTTTATAAAGTCAGAAAAAAGAAGACTGAAATTCATGTTCATAAATCATCTGATAATGGGCTTTATTTATTCTGCTTTGTCAATTTCAGTTTTGTTTTTGCTGATTGATTTGAAATCTAAAAATTTAATTTCAACCGGCGATTTTGTGATGGTGATGGGCTTGATGTTTTTCCTGATTGAAACCACCTGGGGCTTGCTCAATGAGCTGGATAATCTGATTGCCGAATATGGAAAATTGAAAGAATCTTTTTCGATCTTTAAACAAAATAACCAGCTTTCTGATAGACCAAATGCTATAGATTTGGTGATTAAAAATCCGGTTATCGAATTTAAAAATTTAAGTTTCAGTCACGGCAATAATAAAATTTTTAACGATTTTAATTTGTCTATCAAAGCCGGAGAAAAGATTGGCCTGGTTGGCCATAGCGGCGCTGGTAAATCAACCTTGATCAATCTTTTGCTAAAAGTTTTTTCTCCCGACAAAGGAGAAATTTTAATCGATGGCAAAAATATTGCCTATGCAACTTTTGATAGTGTTAGAAACAGCATCGCCATGATTCCGCAAGATCCGATGCTTTTTCACAGAACTATTTTTGAAAATATTTCCTATCCAAATCAAGAAGGTGAAATTGAAAAACAAGTTATCGAAGCTAGCAAAAAAGCCTGTATTCATGATTTTATAACTACCTTGCCAAATGGTTATGAAACTTTTGTTGGAGAAAGAGGGGTTAAGTTATCGGGAGGACAAAGACAGAGAATTGCAATTGCACGGGCAATTTTTAAAAACGCACCGATTTTAATTTTGGATGAAGCAACTTCCAGCCTGGATTCTGAAACCGAAAGCCAAATTCAAAAATCCATAAACACAATGTTGGAAAGCGAAAAAGCAACGGTAATTGCTATCGCCCATCGCCTTTCAACTATAAAACATATGGATCGAATTGTGGTGATGGATAAAGGCGTGGTAATTGAAAGTGGAAATTTTGGAGAGTTAATCGCCAAAGAAAATGGTAGATTCAGAGAGATGTGGCAACATCAGGCTGAGGGGATATTGGTGTAAATATAGTGTTCTTCATGATTTGTTGCGAAGAACACTAGAGTTAAAAACTATTCTCCAATCGCAACTCCACCTCTTCTAGGATCGGCACCACCTTCAAGACCATTTGGTTTGATAGTGATTGCATGAATGCCGCTGACTAGATCAGAAATTTTAACTTTATGACCCATATCTTCCAGCTTTGACTGGAGCTTCTCTAGGTCAGTTCTTTTTTCTAACTCAATCTCATCATTTAGCACTACAAAATTAGGCAGAGAAATTGCTTTTTGAATATCCAAACCCCAATCTAAATGGGCAATGATTGTTTTTAAAACAAACTGGATAATTCTAGGGCCGCCTGGAGAGCCGACAACCATGATCAAATTGTCATTTTCATCAAAAACAAAAGTCGGACTCATGGAGCTTCTTGGCTGTTTTCCTGGCTCTAGACGGTTGGCAACTGGTTTGCCGTCAATTTCTGGCGCGAAAGAAAAATCAGTTAATTGGTTGTTAAGCATAAAGCCGTCAACATTCAAAACTGAGCCGAAATAATATTCAATTGAACTGGTCATAGCGATGGCATTGCCTTCAGCATCAACAATTGAAATATGAGTAGTACTTGGTAGCTCAACTGCCTTTCTATCAATTACATAGCCAGTCTTAACTTCGGCAAATTCTCCAGCTTTAGCTTTTGACATTGCTTTGCGCATGTCAATTAACTCGCTTCTGCTTTTTAAATATTCCTTATCCAGCATTTGTTCAACCGGAACATTGGCGATATCAGCGACATATTTATTGCGGTCGGCATAGCCCAATCTGGTTGCTTCAGCAATTAGGTGAATTGCTTCAACTGAAGAAGGTTGCAATTTTGACAAATCAAAATTTTCCAAAATGCCCAATATTTGCAACATGGCAATACCGCCAGAGCTTGGCAGAGGCATAGAGCAGACTTTATATTTAACGCGATAATTGGCGCAAATTAGCTCACCTTCTTTGATTTTGTAATTCTTCAAATCGGTCAAAGATAAATAGCCGGGATTGGTTGGAGAATTTTTAACGGCATCGACAATATCTTCTGCAATTTTTCCTTCATAAAATGGTTTGATGCCGCTTTTAGCAATTGTGGAAAAAGTTTTGGCAAGGGCAGGGTTGGTGATGATTGTGCCTAGGTCTTTTGGAGTTCCGTCTTCTTTTAAATAAAGCTTGGCGAAGCTTTCAGAATCTTTCAAATTGGCAACATTTTTGGCAATAGTTTGAATTCTTTCATCCATCGGAAAGCCACGTTTAGCAACCATAATTGCCGGCTCAAAAACTTCTTCCCATTTCAATTTGCCATATTTTTCATGAACTTCTTTTAGGAGCTTTAGAAGGCCGGGAGTGCCAACTGACAAACCGCCTTTGACAACATCATTAAAAGTTCTTGGTTGACCTTTTTCATCTAAAAATATTTTATCATTAGCAGCTGCTGGCGCGGTTTCGCGGCCGTTAAAATAATGGGTAGTTTTGGTTTTGGCGTCATAATAAAGCAAAAATGCGCCACCGCCAATACCGGAAGATTGTGGTTCAACCACATTTAAAACCATTTGCGAAGCAATCGCTGCATCAATTGCATTGCCACCTTTTTCTAAAATCTCTTTTCCAACTTGACTTGCCATTTCATGCGAAGTGGAGATCAAATATTTTTTAGCGGAAACGGTTTTTAAATCTCTGAAATAAGAAAATGGCTCGCCACTCCAGACATCATTATTGGCAACAGGTTGTGAGCGGAATTTTTTGAAATCAATGGATTCATAACAAAGCCAGCCGATTAGAACAACAATAAACAAAATAAGCGAAGAAATTTTGGTTTGGTTCTTGGTCATAAATTTGAGTTTGGGGTTGACTTCATTGGGGAGGGCAGTTTATATTTTGCCCCATTTCATTTGTCAATCTTTAGGCCTTTAATCTCACAATTATTATGTCCGGCAGAGTTGGTACCGATCCATTATTTTTAGGCCTTACCCGTCCCCCAATGCTTTTTGGCGTGAGCTATACTTTGGCAACACTAAATTTGATGATTTCCTTGATGGCCTTTGTTATTACTTCCAGCTTTTTTTATCTTTTAGTGATCTTGCCAACAGTTCACGGCGCCTTCTGGTTGCTATGTCTGAAAGAGCCAAGAGCTATGGAATTGTTTTTAGTGCGCAATTCAAAGTGCCGAATTTGTAGAAACCGTATGTATCACGGTGGCACTAACTCCTACGATGTCTATTAAACTCCTTTAATTTAGCCAATTTGTAATGCAGAAATATCGCACCCATAATTGTGGGGAATTAAGCCAGTCCAATATCAATCAGGAAGTTAAATTATCCGGATGGGTTCATTCTAAGAGAGATCATGGAAGTTTGATTTTTATTGATCTGCGTGATCATTATGGAATTACTCAATGTGTGATTGATAGTGCTAATACTAAGTTGGATCTAGATCAAATTGCTGCCATTAAGCTTGAGTCGGTGATTACAGTATCTGGTGTTGTTATTGCCCGCTCTAGTGAAGCAGTAAATCCAAATATCAAAACCGGTGCTATTGAAGTTAAAATCAGCCAACTCGCTATTGAATCTCTAGCTGAACAAATTCCATTTCAAATTAATGACAAAGGCGAAAATTATCCTGAGGAACTACGCCTCAAATATCGCTTTTTAGATTTAAGAAGAGAAAAAACTCATCAAAATATAATTCTTAGAAGCCAGGTAATTAGCTTTATTAGAGCTGAAATGGCTAAAATGAATTTCTTGGAAATTCAAACTCCGATTCTAACCGCTTCTTCTCCAGAAGGTGCGCGTGATTATTTGGTTCCTGCTCGTTTGCATCCTGGAAAATTTTATGCTTTGCCGCAAGCTCCTCAGCAATTCAAACAACTTTTAATGGTTTCCGGTTTTGACCGCTATTTCCAAATTGCTCCTTGTTTTAGAGATGAAGATTTGCGCGCTGATAGATCGCCGGAATTTTATCAGTTGGATATGGAAATGTCTTTTGCTACGCAAGAAGATGTGTTTGGCGTTGTTGAGCCTTTAATGAAAAATGTTTTTGAAAAATTTGGCTGCAAAAAAGTTTCAACCGAAAATTTCCCTCATATCACTTATAAAGATGCGCTTTTGAAATATGGAATTGATAAACCTGATCTGCGCAATCCAATTTCAATCACTGATGCTACCAATATTTTTGTTGGTTCCGGCTTTTCAATTTTCACTAACGCTATTGCTGCCGGATCAATTATCCGCGCAATTCCGGCTCCGAAATGCGCAGCTCAAGCAAGATCATTTTTTGATAAAACAATTGAATTTGCACAAAGCAATGGCGCTAAAGGTTTGGCCTATATTATTTTTGATGAAACCGGTGAAGCTAAAGGCCCAATCGCTAAATTCTTAAGTGCAGAAAAATTAGCGGAATTAAAATCAATCGCCGCTTTAAATAATGGTGATGCAGTATTTTTCTCCTGTGGAAAAGAAAAAGAAGCCGCCAGAATTGCTGGTTTGGTGCGTATCAAGCTAGGTCAAGATCTTGGAATTATCGAAGAGGGAATTTACAAATTCTGCTGGATTACTGATTTTCCAATGTATGAACAAGATGAACAAACCGGCAAAATCGAATTTTCCCACAATCCGTTTTCAATGCCGCAAGGTGGTTTAGAAGCTTTGAATTCGCAAGATCCGCTAACTATCAAAGCATTCCAATATGACGTAGTTTGTAACGGAGTTGAGCTTTCAAGTGGCGCGATTAGAAATCATAAACCGGAAATCATGTATCGTGCTTTTGAATTGGCTGGTTATGGTAAAGAGGTGGTAGAAAAACAATTTGGCGCAATGTTAAACGCCTTTAAATATGGCGCTCCACCACATGGTGGTATTGCTCCAGGGATTGACCGTATCATCATGCTTTTAGCGGATGAGCCAAATATCCGTGAAATCATCCCATTCCCAATGAATGGCAAGGCGCAAGATTTGATGATGAATGCTCCGGCAAATGTTTCTGAAAGACAGCTAAAAGAATTGAATGTGGAATTAAGCAGAAAAGCGAAGGAGAATTTGAGCTAGATTTGGTACGCCCTAGACGATTCGAACGTCTGACCTACAGCTTAGAAGGCTGTTGCTCTATCCAGCTGAGCTAAGGGCGCAAAATAAATTCTGGAAAAAGAGGGGCGAATTTAATACCAGGAAGTAGGAAAAATCAAGATAAGAAATGATTTTCCTAATTAAAACGATTATAAATTTTACAAAATTCATTAATTACCAAATTAATCACCAGTTATATGCCATCATTAAATGTCATCAAATTAGCCTCAAAAAGAGAAGAAGCCAGAATGGGCGGTGGCCAAAAGAGAATTGATGTTCAGCATTCTAAGGGAAAACTAACCGCAAGAGAAAGAGTTGAAGTTTTGCTCGATACCGATTCTTTCGAAGAATATGGTTTATATGTTGAGCATCGCTGCAATGATTTTGGCATGGGTGATAAAAAACATCCGGGTGATGGTGTGGTAACGGGGCAGGGCACAATTAACGGCCGGGTCGTCTTTGTTTATAGCCAAGATTTTACCGTTATGGGCGGCTCTTTGGGTGAAGCCCACGCCAAAAAGATCTGTGATATAATGGATAAAGCCATGCAAATTGGTGCTCCGGTTATTGGCATTAATGATTCCGGTGGGGCAAGAATTCAAGAAGGTGTTGATTCACTTGGCGGATTTGGAGAAATTTTTCAGCGCAATGTTGATGCAAGCGGTGTGATCCCGCAAATTTCAGTAATCATGGGGCCTTGCGCTGGTGGTTCGGTTTATTCACCGGCTTTAACTGATTTTACCGTGATGGTAGAAAATTCATCTTACATGTTTGTGACTGGTCCAGATGTTGTCAAAACAGTCACTCATGAAAATGTTACTCAGGAAGAATTGGGTGGGGCAAAAGTTCATGCCACCAAAAGCGGTGTTGCTCACTTAACTTTTAAAAATGATGTTGATGCGCTTTTGCAAGTTAGACGATTGGTAAATTTCTTGCCGCTTTCCAATAAAACTGGCGTTCCAAAAATTCCTACTGAAGATAAATTTGACCGGGTTGATATTTCTCTCAACACTTTAGTTCCTGAAAATTCCAATCAACCATATGACATGGGCGAGTTGGTAGAAAAAATTGTTGATGAAAGTGATTTCTTTGAAATCCAGCCGAATTATGCCTCAAATGTCATAGTTGGATTTGGTAGAATGGAAGGTGAAACTGTTGGTATTGTTGCTAATCAACCTATGCATTTGGCTGGTTGTTTGAATATTGAAGCTTCAGAAAAAGCTGCAAGATTCATTCGTTTTTGCGATGCTTTTAACATTCCTTTATTAACTTTTGTCGATGTTCCAGGCTTTTTGCCGGGCACCGATCAAGAACATAACGGCATTATCAGGCATGGCGCCAAACTGCTTTATGCTTATGCTGAAGCAACGGTTCCTAAAATTACCGTTATTGCCAGAAAAGCCTATGGTGGTGCTTATATTGTGATGAACTCAAAACATTTGAGGGGAGATGTGAACTATGCTTGGGCCAATGCCGAGATTGCCGTAATGGGGCCGGAAGGTGCAGTGGAAATTATCTTTAGGGAAGATATGGCCGATCCAGAAAGAAGAAAAAAGAGAATTGATGAATATCGTGAAAAATTTGCCTCACCTTTTGTGGCAGCATCTCGCGGCTTTATTGATGAGGTAATTCGTCCGCAAAATACCAGGAAAAGAATTTGCAGATCTTTGCAAATTTTGAAAAGCAAGAAGGTAGAAAAACCTTGGAAAAAGCATGATAACTTACCTCTATAAGTTACCTGACAACGATTCTTTTTACTTGCTGATAAATATCGCCATTTTTCTTGGCAATAATTTCCAAATCCCATTGTCCGATTAAAGGAAATTCAATGGCAGATTTATAGCTGGAAGTTGCAGGATCAAATTTTAAAGGCAAAGAAAAATCTGCCCCTTCCTGAACTGGTCGTCTGATTTTAGCTGTCACAATTGCATCAGTAATTCTCTCATGGTTTTTATCCAGTAAATCAACCTGCAAAGTTCCGGCTTTATTTTTTGTTGGCTGATATTTGATTTGTAAATCCCATCCTAAATTTTCCTGATTTTTTACCGCTTCTATAGATTGGTTATATTTCAATCCTTTTTGATATCCATCTTCAGTATAAACTCCGCGCCAAGTCTTCTCTGCAATGGTTATGTAGATTATGTCAACGATAATGAAAGTGGAGAAGAAGATCGCAAAAAACCAGGGGATTGCTTTATAATTTTGCGGTTTTTTCTGCGGCTCTTTCATTTTCTTTGATCAAACGTTTGATGTGTTTTAGACAAAATTTTAGATCATCATAGATTTTTTCAAAATCGCAATTTGCTGCTTCTGTCTTAGCGATAATGACATAGTCGAAATAACTTTCAGTTAGGTTTTCTTTGTATAATCTTAAAAAAATATCGCGATATCTTCTCTTGATTTTATTTCTAACTACTGCAATGCCAACTTTTTTGCTAACGGTTAGGCCAAAGCGGCAAAAATCATCAATTTTTTTAGTGTGAGGATTGATTAAATATTTTGAATTGGTCTTACCAGCCAGGACTAGAGAAGTTTTGGAATGAAAGCGGATAGTGCTTTTTGAAAGGGCGGTAAAATCTGCCCTTTTTTTTATGGAAATTGGGTGCATGCCAATATTTATTAATTGGCGGATGGTTTTAAGAAATTAGACAGTAAGAGATGCTCTGCCTTTTGCTCTTCTATTGCTAAGAACAGTTCTGCCGCCGGGGGTTTTCATTCTTAATCTGAAGCCGTGTCTTCTTTTGCGCACTAATTTGCTTGGTTGCCAGGTTCTTTTCATAAACTTGATGCTTGGAAATTATTGATTAGCTTTCTTTAGAGTCCGTCTAGGATCTTAATGAGGTGAGGCATTCTAGATATAGAATTTACAATAGCAATATTTTTCTTGAATTGTAAGGCTTGCTTCTCTAAACTGCGGCGCTTCTTTGTCTAAGGGCAAAATCAGGTGAATACAAATATAACTAACAAAATCTAGTTTGGACATGACAAATCAAGGTAAGGTAACTCAGGTAATTTCAGCGGTTGTGGATGTTGAGTTTGAAAATGGTGAATTGCCAGCAATATTAAATGCTTTGGAATGTCAGAATAACGGCAAAAAATTAATCCTTGAAGTTGCTCTTCACCTAGGCGAAAAATCGGTTAGAACAATTGCAATGGATTCTACCGATGGTTTAGCCAGAGGTGTTGAAGTTCGCGATACCGGCAAGGCCATTTCTGTTCCGGTTGGTGCTGCTACTTTGGGCCGAATCATGAATGTTATTGGTGAACCAATTGATGAAAAAGGCGAAATCAAATCTACGCAAGTTGCCCCAATTCATGCTCCAGCTCCTGAATTGATTGACCAAGCAACTGAAACAGAAATTCTGGTTACTGGTATTAAAGTTATCGATCTTCTAGCTCCTTATTCAAAAGGTGGAAAAATTGGTTTATTCGGCGGTGCGGGTGTTGGTAAAACAGTATTGATCATGGAGTTGATCAATAACGTTGCTAAAGCTCATGATGGCTATTCCGTTTTTGCCGGTGTTGGTGAAAGAACCAGAGAAGGTAACGATCTTTATCATGAAATGATTGATTCTGGTGTTATCAATATCAATGACCTCTCCAAATCAAAAGTTGCCCTTGTTTATGGTCAAATGAATGAACCTCCTGGAGCAAGAGCTCGTGTTGCTTTGTCTGGTCTAACTCAAGCTGAATTTTTTAGAGATCAAGAAGGAAGAGATGTTTTGTTCTTCGTTGATAACATTTTCCGTTTCACCCAAGCTGGTTCTGAAGTTTCTGCGCTTTTAGGCCGTATTCCTTCTGCGGTTGGTTATCAGCCAACTCTTGCAACTGATATGGGTGCAATGCAAGAAAGAATTACTTCTACCAAAAAAGGTTCAATCACTTCCGTTCAAGCTATTTATGTTCCGGCTGACGACTTGACTGATCCGGCTCCAGCTACATCTTTCACGCATCTTGATGCAACAACAGTTCTATCAAGACAAATCGCTGAAATGGGTATTTACCCTGCGGTTGACCCGCTTGACTCAACTTCAAGAATTCTTGATCCAAGAATTGTTGGTGACGAGCATTATCAAGTTGCAAGAAATGTGCAAAAAATCCTACAAGCTTATAAATCTTTGCAAGACATTATCGCCATTCTTGGTATGGATGAATTGTCTGAAGAAGATAAATTAACAGTTGCCAGAGCTAGAAAAATCCAAAGATTTTTATCTCAACCTTTCCATGTTGCTGAAGTTTTCACCGGCAGCCCGGGCAAGTTGGTTTCTTTGAAAGATACTGTTAGAGGCTTTAAAGAAATCTGCGAAGGAAAATATGATCATCTTCCTGAAAATGCCTTCTACATGGTTGGCGGCATTGATGAAGCAATTGCCAAAGGTGAAAAATTATTGAAAGAAGTTAAATAACATGACTCAAGATTTGCTAGTCGAAATCATATCTCCGGTTGGCTATTTGCTAAATGAAAATTGCCATCTAGTAACTATTCCCGCTGCTAACGGTGAAATGGGCGTTATGGCAAATCATGAAGCAGTTTTAACCAGCTTGACTGAAGGCAAAATCGCTGTTCTTGACGACAAAAACAATATCTTGAAGGAATTTCCGGTTAAAGGCGGTTTTGCCAAAACTTCTGGCAATAAGCTTATTATATTAGTTGATTAGCCTGTTTAGTTACAAAAACTACTAAATTAACTTTCTGTAAATTACGGTAAGGGAATTGTATTAGTGTCCTCCTCTTCGAGTTTTTCTCTCATTTTTTACTGCTGTTGCAGTATTTGCTGCTACAGAACTAGATGGTATTTGCTCTTTTATTCCCTCTTTCCGTTCAAAACTCACAACATTTTTATTTCCTCCAAAATCTCTTGCTGCCAGCTCAAGAGCTCCATAGCCGTCTTTATCGTGTATAGTCACATCTATTCTGCCGGAATTTAAAATCATTTCTACTAGAAGTCCTGCTTTAGAGGTTACTGCATAATGTAATATAGTCTTTCCGTCATTATCTTGGACGTTGAAATCTGTTTTATCAAATAGTAAGCCAATTATTTTCCCACTCTTGTTCTTCAATGTTAAATGCATGGCTGTGCAACCATCTTTATCTTGTTCGTTAACATTTATTGCGGATTTAAGAAGTTCTTGACCGATATCAATATTATTTGACATTGCCACAAGATGTAATGCTGTGCGTCCCATCTCGTCCTTGATATTGACATCTGCGTTGTTTGATAACAATAATTGCAATGTTTCTTGGTCTGAACATTTTGTTGCTAAATGTAAAGATGTGTGACCATTTTTATCTTGCTCATTAATATTTGCTCCAGCTTTTAGAAGTTTTTGAATTACTTCATCATCACCATTCATTACTGCATAATGTAATGCTGTATGGCCTCTCTCATTTTTGATGCCAACATCTGCTTTTTCTTTTAATAGCAAATCTACTATTTCTATCTGCCGAGCCTCTACTGCTAAATGTAGGGCTGTACAACCATCTTTATTTTTGTGGTTAATACCCGCTTCGAATTTGAGAAGCGCTCTAACAACTTCAGTTCTGCCCCATGTTGCTGCAAGCTGTAAAGGTGTTTGCCCGTTCTCGTTTTCAATATCAACATTAGCTCCAGCTTTTATTAATAAATCTGCTATATTTTCATGTCCTTCTATTATGGCTCGATGCAAAGCCGTGCCGCCAAAATTGTCTGGCTCATTAAGATCAATGGAATTAATAATTTCTGACTTGAGAAACGCTTTTACTGCTTCGACATTGCCGGACGCTGACGCATAACTTAACACAGCTCTTCCTTGTGTATTTTTAATTCCTGGATTTGCGCCTGCTTCTAATAGCGCCCCTATTATTTTTTGATGTCTATTTGCTGTTGCAAGACTAAGAGCTGTAAAGCCCAAGTCATCTGTAGAATCAATATGTTCTTTATCTGTTTGTAGTAAAAAATCTAATATTGCTGCATTCCCCTTTTGTGCCGCTAAGTGCAGAGCTGTGCGACCTTTTTCATCCTTGAAATTTAGGTTAAATTGGCCTGGGATAGCTTCCAACATTAGATCAACCATCTCATTATTGCCGGCGGCTATATCTTTCAGCAATTCTTGTTTATAAATAATATCATCAGTCTCAAATCCATGTTGCTGAAATATATCCAACATTCCTGATTTTTTAGCGGCAAAAAGCAGTTTTACTTTAGCGCGATTTACTCCTGATTTTTCTTTTGGATTTGAAATTTTCCCAAAACATCTTTCACTAACACCTTGTTTAATCAACCATTCCAGCATTTCCGGTTTATTGGCTTCCATTGCTGCTATGAGTGTTTTCTCATTAGCAAGAAGATCATAGAAATGTCCATCAAGAGGATGGCTTTCCATTAAAGATTGGATCGTTGCTATATCACCATTTCTTACTGCATTATTTATGCTTTCTGTAACTTCTTGATATTGGGTTATTTCAACTTTTTCTTCCTCAGGATCTGGCGTTTCTTTGTCCTGTGGCTTTATTATTTTGCATCCGCTCTTTTTTAAGATTTTTAATCTTTTTTTTAATCCTAGATTCATTTTTAAAGAAGTGCATCCGGATAGCTTGAGGACCCTTAAACTTATTGGCAAGTTTGTCAGAGACTTAAGGGAGTCGCATCCAGATAAATCAAGCTCTTCAAGACCGGCAGGAAATTCAATTGCTATTTTGCCGTCAGCAATATCGTTATTGGTTAGTTTAAGTTTCATAAATTTTAAAAAAATACTGGGTAGTAAGATTAGTGATGGTCGGGATTAAAAGAGTAAAGAAATAATGAGGGAGGGCATTAGATGAAAGACAGAAAGGATAATAAATTAAAATTAAACCATCAGTTTTTGCACTTCTAGCATCACATCTTTTCCAATTGGAGCCGCAGCCTGGGAGCCTGCGCCGCCGTGTTCCACCACCACTGAAACTGAATATTTTGGATTGCCAACTGGTGCCGCACCGATAAAAATTGCGTGGTTTTGGTTGGTGGCTGCTTCTTCGCTGGACATCTCATCTTCTCTTTTAGAAATTACTTGCGAAGTTCCAGTTTTGCCGGCCATTTCAAAACCTTTAATATCAATTCTCTTGCCATAGGCCGTCCCGCCTGGTTCATTCACTACTCTTCTCATTCCATCAAAAACCAGATCGATATGTTTTTTATCGGCAATTGGTTGGTCTTTTAAATTGTCATATTGGCTATGGATATTTTTATTCTTTACCAAATATGGTTTGATAGGAACGCCGCCATTGGCAATTCTGGCGGTAACAATTGCCATTTGTAGTGGGCTTGCCAGTAAGAAACCTTGGCCGATCGCGGTGTTGAGTGTGTCGCCGCCAACCCATGGTTGTTTAAAAACTTTTCTTTTCCATTCGTCAGACGGAACATTGCCGGATCTAACGCCAAATAAACTGACATCAAAATATTCGCCATAGCCGAATCTTTTGGCAACTTCAGTGATTCTTTCTATGCCAATTTTGTTCGCGGTGTCGAAGAAAAAAGTATTGCAGGAATGTTTGATACCGTCAGACATATCCATTTGTCCATGACCCTTTTTTTCCCAGCAGTGAAAAACCCTTCTACCTAATTTGTAAGTGCCATTACAAAACACGGTGCGTTTAGGGCTAACACCGGCTTCCAGAGCTGCAATTGCGACCATCAATTTAAAGGTAGAGCCCGGAGGGTAGGTGGCGGAAATTGGTTTATGATTTAGAGGTTTTTTTGGATCTTGCATCAGTTCTTGCCAATATTCCCTGCTAATTCCTTCGACAAATTTATTGGGGTCGAAAGACGGGCTGGAAACCATGGCAAGAATCTCGCCATTTTTAACATTCATCACTACAACTGAAGCAACCAAGCCTTTAATTCGTTTAGCGATAAATTCCTGCAATCTGGAATCAATGGTTAAAGTGATTTTGCTGCCCTCAACACTTTCTTTTTTGGAAAGGGTGCGAATTGGAATGCCAAAGGCGTTGACTTCGACATATTTAGTGCCGAATTTTCCACGCAACATTTCTTCAAAACTTCTTTCAATGCCGCTTTTGCCGATTCTAAAATCCGGGTGTAAAAACAGGTTTTGGTCTTGCCCGATTCCCTCTTTTTCTGAGGGTAATGACACATAGCCAACCACATGGGCGGTTTCAAAAGGCATGGTGTAAGTTCTAAGAGTGCCAACTTCAATGGCGATGCCGTTTAGCTTGTGATAATTTGCTTCAATGCGCGATACATCGTCCCATGATAAATTATCCATGAGCGAAACCATGCTTTTGCGGCGGGAATTTTTGATGCGGTTAAAAATTATTTCCTGGGCTTCTTTGGAAAGGGCAAGAATTTCAGTCAAATTCTCAATATTTTTTTCAACATTAGCCTTGCTTTCGGTATATAAAAACAGTCGGTAATTATGGCGGTTGCTGGTTAGCGGTGTGGCATTTCGATCCATAATCACACCTCTTGGTGCTGGCGATATTAGTGGACGGATGCGGTTGTTATCTGACTTGGTGGAATATTCCTCATATTTAAGGATTTGCAGATAGCCGAGTTTAGCAACTAAAGCTGATATAAGCCCAGCCTGGGCGCTGCCTACAATGAAAGTCCTTCGATTGAATAATTTGTTTTTTCTAAAATCTTTAAGCACCGCTCAGTAATTTTCTGTCTAAATAACCAAAGAATTTATGCATAAAAACATAGATAGTGGAAGTAATAATTAGCTGAATCAGCGGAGTGATGATGTTGTAAGCTTGAAGATTATAAATTGAAAGAAACAGCCATTTCAAAGACAAGATGCAAAAGACAAAAGCGATGAACTGCCCAAAAATACGCTGAAAGCTTTCATCAATTATTGTGTGCTGGTTAAAAGCGTTAAAAGATTTAACGGCGATAATGTAAGAAAGGGCGGTAATGCCAAGAGGAAAGCCATTTATGGCGTCACTGATCATGCCAAGCAAAAACAAGAACCAGACTGCAAAAATTTGAGGACGAAGGATTGCAAAATAATAGATGATCATCACATCAAAAAGCGGCAAAAAATCCGCCACATATTCAATTTTGATGTTCGATAAATTGAGCATCGCAAGCAGAATAGCAATTATCTGTAAGGCAAAAATATTCCTCGGACTTACGACCATTTACTGATATGAAAATTGATTTATTAACTTGCCTCGATATGCTGAAGAGCGGCAGAATCTCTAATTAAAACCACCAAAAATAACAATGCAACAATTCCAGTCACAATTTTTACAGCAACTAAAAGCTCGTGGTTTTATTAGCCAAGTCACCCACGAAGAAGAATTGGATAAATTACTTCAAGAACAAAAAATTTCTGCCTATATCGGTTTTGATTGTACGGCAAAATCGCTGCATGTTGGCAGTTTGATGCAAATCATGATTTTGCAAATTTTGCAACAATGCGGCCACCAGCCAATTGTTTTGCTTGGTGGGGGGACTACAAAAATTGGCGATCCTTCCGGCAAAGATGATGCAAGACAACTTTTGAATGAAGAAAAAATCTCTGAAAATTTGCGCGGCATTGAGGCAACAATAAAAAAATTTGATTTGAGTTTGAGCAATTCTTCTCTGCCCGCTTTCAAATTTGTTAATAATGATGATTGGTTGAAAGACTTAAAATATATCGACTTTTTGCGTGACATCGGCAGGCATTTTTCCGTCAATAAAATGCTCACTTTCGATTCGGTGAAGTTGCGTCTTGACCGTCAGCAGCCACTTAGTTTTATCGAATTCAATTACATGATTTTGCAGAGCTATGATTTTTATGAGCTAAATAAAAACCATAATTGCGTTTTGCAAATTGGCGGTTCTGACCAATGGGGCAATATTGTTAATGGCGTAGATTTGACTAGAAAAATTGCTGCCACCAAAAATAAAGTCTCGGAGGTTTTTGGTTTAACTACGCCTTTGCTTACAACTTCAGACGGTAAAAAAATGGGCAAAACGGCAGATGGTGCGGTTTGGCTTGATGCGCAAATGCTAAATCCTTTTGATTATTTCCAATATTTTAGAAATGTTGACGATGCTGATGTATCTAGATTTTTGCAGTTTTTTACCCACCAAACTCTAGAAAAAATTGCTGAAATTGAGAAAGAAGAAATCAATCACCAAAAAGAAATTTTAGCCTTTGAAGCAACAAAAATTTGCCATGGAGAACAGGCTGCAAATGATGCGTTGCAAAGAGCAAAATCTATTTTTAGCGGCAATGTTGATGTCAATTTACTACCGGAAAAATCTATAAAATTTAGCGAAGAAGAAATTAAGTCGGGCAAAAAATTGACAGAAATTTTGCGCGAAACCGGTTTGTGTGAATCCGGCGGAGAAGCCAAAAGACTGATCAAGGGTGGCGGAGTAAAATTGGATGATGCGCCGGTTATTGACGAAAATTTATTGATAAAATTTGATGAAGAAAAACCATTTTTTAAAATTGCCTTAGGCAAGAAAAAATTTTTTAAAATTACCATTAATAGTTAGATGATTAGTAATCCTATAATTCTTCAAAACCGTTCGGTCATTTCTGTCTCAGGAGAAGATAAGTCTGCTTTTTTGCAAGGTTTGATAACTAACGACATCAACAAGGCTAAAGAAGATCGGGCAATTTATGCTTTGATGCTAAGTCCGGTTGGAAAATTTTTATATGATTTTTTTATTCTAAGAAGAGATGAAAAATTTCTGCTTGATTGCAGTAAAGAAAGGGTGGATGAAATTGTCCAAAAACTTTCTTTTTATAAATTGAGATCAAAAGTTGAAATTAAAAAAGAACCTGATTTATCAGTGATTGTTAGCACAAAGAATGAGCCATCACTACCATATTTTGTTGACCCAAGAAATAGCAAAATGGGTTATCGCGCTTTTGTCGAGGTTAATAAAAATTTTGTGGCAAATGATGAAAAATATAATCTTCTTCGCTTGGCTTTAAAAATTCCTGATGATTCTGATATGGGTTTTGACAAGTCATTTCCTCTCGAGTTTGGCTTTGATGATTTAAACGCCATTGATTATCAAAAAGGCTGCTATATCGGCCAGGAAGTTACCGCTAGAACGCATTACAAAGGCGTGATCCGCAAAAAAGTTTTTTTGGTAGAAATTCTTGATTGCAAAATTATAGGAAAATTTTCTGAGATTATTTTTGAAGATAAAAAAATCGGTGAGATTTTATCTTCAATCCTATATCATAATCAAATGCTGGCTCTCGCTTTGATTAAGAATATTGATAATGACGGCAAAGAGATTGGTATTGAAAAATTAGGGCTAGTGGTTGAAGGTAATGATATCAAAGTGATTTACTAATCTGAATTGCCTAATAACTTTGAGGTTGTCCCATGTCCAAATCTTCTCTAGTACAGCCTGTTTCGGCAAATCCTAGAATATTATCAATTATCGGTGCCGGAGATATCGGCAAGAGTGTTTTAGATGCTATTTTGAGGATATTTCCTAGAGACGAGGCAATGAAAGTAATCTTGCTAAATCGTAACCAAGAAAAAGCGCAAGTTGCTTATTTAGAGGCAGCATTAAATGAACAGCATTTTACCCAAAGCGTTAGAAATCGTGGTCCTAATATAGAATTTAAGGCAACCTCCAATCCTCAGGATTTAAAAGATTCAGAATTAATAATTTTTACTGCAGGAATTAGTGCTACAACTTTAGGTTCTTCCAATAGAGAATTTGCTCTTCCCTTCGTATATAGGATGATCATTGATTATGCTAAACTGATCAAAGAATATGCGCCTAGTTCTTCAATTTTTATAATCACCAATCCTTCCGATATAGCAACTTTGATAATACAGCGTGGTACTGGTTTTGCGCCGGATAGAGTCGTGGGTTTTGGCTGCGAACTTGACGCTCGAAGATTTTTAAGAGCATTAAGAGAGGAGTTGGAGAATGTTGGTATATTTCCAAAAACTCTGGATGCTGATGTTATAGGCGGCCATTCTGAGGATAAAATGATTGTTCCTCAAAATAGCATAATCATAGATGGGGTTAAGTTAGTGGATTTTAAGCTGCAACATCCAGATCAAGAAAGCCAAATCGATTTAGCATTAAAAAATGCTGATAATTCAATGAGAAAAGAAGGTTTTAGGATAGTTAAAAGCGGTGGTAAGGCTCATATTGCTCCGGCCATTTCTCTTGCTGTTGCTTCGAGGTCATTTATGTTTGGCCCAGAATATTCTATGACTGGTGCGCAAGTTTTGACAAATGAAAGACAGTGTTTTGGGATAGATAGCTCTTGTGTTAGCGTTCCTATTATTATTGGTAAGAAAAAAGTTGAATTGGACCGAGACAAATATCAACTTAACTGTGGGGAATCTAGTGAGTTAAGATCTGTCTCCGAAAAACATCAAACTTTATTTAATAATATAAAACTTATGAGCGACGAATTTTTAAAAAGAATTGAAAATGGAAGGAAAGAAATGGAGGAAGCAAAAGAGAGGATGGATCTAGCGCAGCAGACCTATTTAAAGGGTTTGGCAAATATGCAGAAACGATTCGATAAAATCACAAGAATGATGTTTAAATTAGAGAGTGGAAGTGGAAATTCTGGATATAGTAAGTTAAGGCTCAGGCTCAAACCAGCAATTATTGATAGTACTTCAGAAAAAGGGGATAGAATATCTCTATTGCAAGACACGGCTGAATATTTAAAGGATGCCGCCGGAATTGAATGCGATATAAACGAAGAGGAAGAATCTTTATTGCTTCCAGGAAGTCAGGTATCAATAAGAATGTTAGAAAAAATTGGTCTAACCAAATCAGCAATTACTAGATCCAAACTTTAATAGCAAAAATCGTTATGTCCTTGTCCAAAAAATTGGCTTTATATTTTCTAATCATTTCATTCTTCATATTTTCCTATCTGCTTTACACTTTTATCAAAGATAGTTCATTAGAAAGAAAGCGGGTTTTTTCGGATTTGGTGGTTGAGGCTTCTTTTGTGAGCAAGATATTTGATGATTCTGCAAAATATACGAGCATGGTTTTGGGTGAGATGATAAATGACATCAGCCGCAATCCCCAAGATAAGAACTATGTCAGCAAAGTTCTAAAATCATTTAGCATTTTGCACGACAACCGAATAAAGGACATACTTTCAATTAGTATGTTTTCTTGGGTTGATAAAACTGATATGTTGGTGGTCAATAGCGAAGTTGGTGTTTTGAATAAAAAGCTGGATGTATCAGATCGTGACTATTTAAAATTTACCAAAGAACAGCCGGATAAATTATTTTTCGGTAAACCAACCCTAGGGGCGGTGAGTAGGCAATATATTATTCCGGTTGGCATGGGATTGGTTGATACAAAAAACCAATATCAGGGCTCAATTGTTACGGGTCTTAATATCGAAAATATTCATCAAAAATTTTTAAAAGGAAGAATTCTGCCTGGGTCAAATTTACAAATTGTTTATGGAAATGAGATCAACGTAATCAAGAATTCTCTGGATTTAGATGGCAAATATTTAGCAAAAATAAATTTAGAAGATCCTGGAATTCAAGTCCTAAGACAGTCCTCAATATTTGTTTCATCGCCAACAACAATCTATCAAAGAATTCCCGGTACTCCATATGGGGTGGTGGTGAATATTAATAACATCAACCAGCTTGAAATTAGAAAAAATCATTTGGTGGAATTTCTTGCCATATTTTTAGTTTTTGCGGTTTTGATTTATTTTTTGAGAAGAGATTTTATCAAGCCAATTTTAAGATTATCACAAGAGGCTAGGTCAGTCAGCCTTGGTAATACTGACATTAATCTTCCAAAGTCAAATATTGCGGAGATTAACCAGTTATCAAGTTCCATTCTTTCCATCAAACAATTTATTCTTAGTGAGCGTTCCTTGAAAGAGAAGCTGGAAATTGCCAAGCGCCGCCTTGATCTTTCTAACCAGAAACTTCAGAATCTTTTAAAGACAGCTTCTCATGATCTTCGCAATTATATCGGTGGAGTTGCTGGATTATCGCAAGTGATGATTGGAGATAGTGATAAGCTGATTGAGAAATTGGGAGCCGAAGACAAAGAAAATTTGGAAAATATCCAAAAACACAACAAAGAGCAGGTCTTTATAGATGCACTTAAAGATAATAATGAATATTTGAAAATGATCATCAACCAATCTGATCAGTTGATGAAATTCGTGAAAGATTTACTGGAGATTGACCGAGATAATTTCGAAACACTCAATGTAAATAACGGTTATTGTAATGTAGCAGAGGTTATAGAAGAACTTGTGGTGCTTGGCGCTGCCTTTGCAAGTGACCAAGAAGTGGTTGTTAAATCTGACGTGCAAAAGAAATTGCCGGAGCTAAATTGTGACCGCAGAAAATTGAGGCAAGTGCTGGATAATTTAATCACCAATGCCGTGAAATATAGCCCAAAAAATAGTGAAGTTAATATCAGCGCCAAGCTCTTGGATTTAGGGGAAAAATTATGCATCGCTATTGAAGATCGTGGAATTGGAATGACGGAGGAAGAAATTAAAATGGCGCTAAATGGTGATGGAAAAAATATTGATAAATCAGGATTGGATAAAGAAATTGATTCTCACGGAATTGGCATGATGATTGTCAAAGAAGCGGTTGAAGCAATTGGCGCAGTGATGGAGATTGAATCCGCAAAAGGTAAGGGCACGACAGTGAAATTGTGGTTTAATGTTGGGTGGTAATTTAAAACCATTGGCAGTAATGGTTGTTGTAATGTAATTTAGGTACTTCTGTTATGTATAATTTTTGGGCTAACAAATAGTTATAAAATGCAAATTTATCTGCCGATTGCTGAAATTCCGGTTAATATTTTCCTGATTCTGGGGCTGGGTTTGCTTACCGGTTTTTTGGCCGGGATGTTTGGAATTGGTGGAGGATTCTTATCAACTCCGCTCTTAATTTTTAACGGCATACCTCCGGCAATTGCGGTTTCTACCTCGGCCAACCAGATTATGGCTTCTTCGGTTTCTGGTGTTTTGGCGCATTTGCGGCGTGGTAATGTCGATATTAAGATGGGTTTGATACTTCTTATTGGCGGTTTATTTGGCTCTTCTTTTGGGGTATGGATTTTTAGGATGTTGCAGAAAACCGGGCAAATTGATATTGCGGTTGCCCTGTTCTATGTTGTGTTTTTGGGCTCAATTGGGGTAATGATGTTTATTGAAAGCGCCAAAATTATTTTGGAAAAAAAATATAACATCATCTGGGAGCAGCCAAAAAAAAGGAATAACCGCATTCTTAATTTGCTAAAAAAAATCCATAAACTGCCATATAAAATCCATTTTGCCAAATCCAATATTGAGGTTAGCGCAATTGTGCCTTTGATTATTGGTTTTGGAGTCGGGATTCTAGTTGCAATTATGGGTATTGGTGGTGGCTTTATCATGATTCCGGCAATGATTTATATTCTGCGCATGCCGTCTTCAGTCGTGGTTGGAACTTCGCTTTTCCAAATTATTTTTATCGCTGGAAATACCACTTTCTTACAGGCAATCACCAGCTATAATGTTGATATTGTGCTTGCCTTTGTAATGATTATCAGTTCGGTTGTCGGTGCACAAATCGGCACTAAAGTTGCTTATAAAGTTGATACGGAAAGTTTGCGCTCGGTTTTAGCTTTGATGATTCTTGGCGTTTGTTTTAAGATGTTTCTCACTCTATTTGCTCATCCAGCAAGCTTATTTACTGTTGAGGTAATAAAATGAAGAACCTTTACCTCATCTCTATTTTGTTAATGGTTTTGTCTGGCTATTCTGCGCAGGCACGCCCGATAATTTCCGGCATTTCCGCTAACGAAATTAATATTGATACTAAATTTACCGGCGCAGAAGTTTTGCTTTTTGGTGCCAAAGGTGATGCGGGTGATATTATCGTGACGATTCGTGGTCCAAGGAAGGATTATCTGGTTAGCAAAAAAAGTAAATTTCTTGATATTTGGTACAATAAAGACCGTCTTAAATTCAAAAACACCTATAGCTATTACGCATTTTTTTCCAGCAATAGCGAAAGCATCATCGACCCAAAGTTATTATCCGAGTTAGAAATTGGCGAAGACCAAATCAATTTTAACATCAGCGGCGATAGAAACACCGCTATGGAATCGGAATTTAAAATTGAATTTGCCGATAAATTGGAGCAGAAAAATCTTTATTCAACCAATCACAATTCAATCGAGTTCTTAGATGAAACTTTGTTTAAAGTGATGCTTAAATTCCCTAAAAATGTTGCTCGGGGTGTTTATATTGTTGAGATTTACCTGGTTGATGAAAATAACCTGGTTGCCTTCCAGTCAATACCAATCAAGGTTCACCAAGTTGGAATCAGTGCCGAGATCGACCAATTTGCCCATGATAGACCGGTTTTATACGGGATTTGTGCGGTGTTGATGGCAGTTATAGCGGGCTTTGTCGCTAATTATATTTTTACCAAGCTGTTTAATAAATAAAATGAAAATACAAGAATCAAAACCAACCCTTGTTGTTTGCGTAGATGTTTCTGCGAGTTCGGATGTCACTTTGAGATATGCCTGCCAGATTGCCAAAAAATCCGGCTTCGCGGTCCATATTTTAGTGGTGACTGAATCCGCCCAAAGTCTGCTTTTTGTTTCCAAGGTGGTTGAAAAAGACCGCAGAAAGGAAGTTGAAAAAAAGCTAAAAACACTAATTGATAATGCCTGTAAAGAAACCGGCACTATACCGGTTGTTTCGATTCGCGAAGGGGAGGTGGTAAGAGAAATTGCCGCCGAAATCAAATCTCTTAGCGCTTGTGTAATGTTGGTGTTTGGAAAATCCTACGGATCCAGAAGTGACAATAATGTTTTGCCAAAACTCTCTGCCCAAATCGGCAATAAAATCAAAGTTCCGGTGGTGATTGTTCCTGACAATTTGAGTGAAGAATATATGGAAAATCTCAAATCAAGATTAGCTTCTAACGTAAAATGAGACTTTTTAAATCAGCTTTTACCATCTCTTTTTTTATTTCACTGTCTAGGATTCTAGGCTTTATCCGTGATGTTTTGATTGCCAAATATCTTGGTGTTGGTGTTTTGTCTGATGCTTTTTTTGCTGCTTTCAAGCTGCCGAATTTTTTTCGCCGCGTTTTTGCAGAAGGCGCTTTCAATTCTGCCTTTGTGCCGATTTTTGTTGATAAACTTCATCACCACGACAATCGCAAAGATGCCAAAGATTTTGTCCGCGATATTCTCTCGCTACTCTTTTTTGTCCTGCTGATTTTTATAATTTTGCTGCAAATCTTTATGCCTTTTGCCATGAAGATGATGTTTTACGGCTTCAGTGCTGATGCAGAAAAACTTTCTTTGCTTACCAATCTTTCCCGCATCACTATTTTTTACCTGTTATTCATCTCCATTACCTCGCTATTTTCTGGCATTCTCAACTCACTTGGAAAATTTGCTGCACCTTCTTCAGTGCCAATAATTTTGAACGGAACTCTAATCGCCTCAATTTTTGTTTTTGGCTCAGTCACGCCTAATTTGGCCTATGCCCTTTCCTGGGGAGTATTTGCTGCCGGTGTTTTGCAGCTTTTATGGCTGATGTTTTTTTTATACCGCGCGGGAATACTGGTCTACCCGACTTTCCCAAAAATCAATTCCGACATAAAACATTTCTTCAAAAAACTTTTGCCGGGCATTGTTGGTGCCAATGTAATGCAGATCAATTTGCTGGTCGACACCATGATTGCCTCGCTAATTTCTGGCGCTGTTTCTTATCTTTATTATGCAGACCGCATCAACCAATTGCCTTTGGCGATGATTGGCATTGCCATCAATATTGCACTGCTTCCAACTCTTTCAAAAGCCATTAAGTTAAATGAAATTTCCAAGGCAATGAGCCTGCAAAATTTGGCGCTGGAAGCCAGTTTAATTCTGGTGATTCCTGCCACTTTAGCTTTGACCTGTCTGGCTTATCCGATGATTGAAGTTTTATTTCAAAGAGGCGCTTTTGGGGAAAATGAAACTGCTGCAGTTGCCAAGGCTTTAATGTTTTATTCATTCGGCTTGCCTGCCTTTGTTATGGTAAAAGTTTTGGAGCCGGGCTTTTTTGCCAGAGGCAATACTAAAACTCCAATGAATATCGCCCTAATTTGTTTGGTGAATAATGTGATTTTAAACATAATTTTCTTTAAGCCATTTGGTTATGTCGGCATTGTTTTGGCTTCAGTTTGCTCATCTTATCTCAATGTCAGCTTGCTTCTTTGGAATTTGATCAAGAACAAGAATTTCATTTTTGAAGAAAATTTCGCCATCAAATTAGTCAAAATTTTTATCCCGGCAATTTTAATGGCCTTGATTTTATTAGCGTCAAACTGGTATCTTGCCCGGCTAATTACTCCAATCGCCAATTTAATTTGCACCATCATTATTGGTTTGATCAGCTATTTTGCGGTTGCTTATCTTTCCGGCGCTTTGAATATTCTTAAAATTCTTAAACCAAAATCAAATAACCCGGCCAATGTCGCAAACAGTAACTACTAATATAAGAAATAATTGGCAGCTAGATGAAGTTCTGGAGCTTTTTGGCCTGTCATTTTCTGATCTGCTTTTTCGTGCCGCCTCAATTCACCGTGAGAATTTTAACCCTAACCAAGTGCAAATCAGCACCTTGCTTAGCATCAAGACCGGCTCTTGCCCGGAAGATTGCAAATATTGCCCGCAATCTGCTCATTACAATACCGAGCTTAAAAAAGAGCCTTTCATGGAAATACAAAAAGTTGTGGAAGCTGCAAAACAGGCGAAAGAGGCGGGTGCCAGCAGATTTTGCATGGGCGCAGCCTGGCGCAATTTGCATGACCGGGATTTGGAAAAAGTTTGCCACATGGTGCGCGAGGTAAAAAATCTCGGGCTTGAAACCTGTGTTACTTTAGGAATGGTGAATGGTGAGCAAACCTCTAAATTAAAGGAAGCAGGGCTAGATTATTACAACCACAATATCGACACTTCACCTGAATATTATAAAGAAATTATTTCCACCCGCAGTTTTGAGGATCGTCTAAACACATTAGAAAATGTCCGCTCTGCCGGCATCAATGTTTGCTCCGGCGGCATTGTTGGGATGGGAGAAAAAAGAAGTGACCGTGCTGAAATGCTAAAAACTTTAGCCAATTTGCCGGAACATCCGCAGTCTGTGCCAATCAATATGTTGGTTAAAATCAAAGGCACTCCGCTTGAAAAAACTGAAGGGGTTGATGAATTTGAATTTATAAGAACTATTGCGGTGGCTAGAATTTTAATGCCAAAATCTTTCGTCAGATTATCAGCGGGTAGGGCAGAGATGAGTGATCAAACTCAGTCTCTATGCTTCTTGGCGGGAGCTAATTCAATTTTTTACGGTGATAAATTATTGACGACTGACAATCCAGAAAGTCAGAAAGATATGGAATTATTTGCCAAGCTTGGAATTACTTCTTGTTGATTTTCTTGATTTAGGATAGATAGAAATTCGGGATAGATTCCTGGATTGCAACGTCGCTGGCTGCGCACGCTCCTCGCAATGACGGTGAAGAATTTATCTCGTAACTTCCAACATCGTCATTGCGAGGAGCAAAGCGACGTGGCAATCCAGAAAAATTAAACAGAAGCAAGTCTAATCAATTATTCTACTTCTTCTCCTCAAATCTCTTAGCTTCTTTATTCAGCAAATCCTCAATTTTGCTAACATTTTTTGAAGTGTCATCAATCACAAAAGCCAGTTCCGGCGTATAGCGAAGATTGATTTTGTTTGCCAATTTGCCGCGCAAATAAGGGGTGATTTTCTTTAGCTCTTCGAGAATTTTTTTGTGTTCTATCTCACCAAAAACATCAATAAAAATTTTAGCATTTTTGGCATCCGGGCTTACATCTGCTTGCAATATCGTGATGTGGTAGTTCTTGATTGATAAGACATCATCTTGCAAAAACATTTCCGCCAAAACTCTTTTAATTTGCTCGCCGATTTGCAGTTGTCTTTGGCTTTTTTGATTATTTTTTGTATGGTTTTTGTTCATTTTTTGAAAAATCTTCGTTGTTAGAGCCTGTTTAACCTTAAAAGACAAGGTTCTAAAAATCTAATCAAATCATTGCAGTTGTAACATTTTCTTTCTAAAATTCCGGCCCTTTTCAATTCGAAATTTCTATAAATGAGCATCTTAAACCTAATTGCCCATAATATTTTTTCCTTTGTTGTAATTCTTTCTATTGTCGTTTTCATTCACGAATTTGGGCATTATTTCATCGCCAAATTATGTGGAGTGAAAGTGGAAGAATTTTCCATCGGTTTTGGCAAAGAATTATTTGGTTTTAACGACAAATCCGGCACTAGATGGAAATTTAGCTTATTGCCTTTGGGTGGCTATGTGCGCATGTTTGGCGATAAAAATCCGGCGTCAGTTGTAGATGCTGAAAAAATAAAAACTATCACTGCGGAAGAGAAGAAAGTCTCGCTTTATTTTCAAAATGTTTACAAGCGAATTGCCATTGTTTCTGCCGGTCCGATTGCCAATTTTTTATTATGTATTTTGCTCCTTACCGTCATTTTTAAAATGCAGGGCGTGACAAAAATTTTGCCTATAATTGATCAGGTGCAAGAACAAAGTGCTGCTAAGGAGGCGGGCATTTTAGTTGGTGATAGAATTCTCAAAATCAATGATGAAGAAATTAAAGATTTTGATCAAGTGCGCCAAATTGTGGTTGTGGGTGGTGAAAAAGAAATGCAAATTGCCCTGCAAAGAGGTGAGAAAGTTATTGATGTAAAACTGGTTCCAAAAATTTCTATTTCCAAAAATGTTTTTGGTGAAGAGCAAAAAGTGCCTTTAATTGGAATCGGTGCTAGCCAGTTTGAATATCACAAATTGGGCCTTGGCCAGGCTTTTTTGCAAGCCAATATTGAAACTTACAACCTTTCAATTGCCATCACCAAAGCAATTGGTGAGCTAATCATTGGTGAAAGAAGCGTTAAAGAGCTGAGTGGTCCGGTAAAAATTGCGCAATATTCCGGTAAGTCAATGTCAGAAGGTTTACTGATGGTTTTATGGTTCATGGCGATGATCTCGGTTAATCTGGGCGTGGCCAATTTATTGCCGATTCCGGTTCTAGACGGCGGACATTTGTTTTTTTATATCATTGAGGCAATAAGGGGAAAAGCTTTACCTGAAAAAGTTCAAATGATTGGCTTTCAAATTGGTTTTGCTTTGCTTTTATCTCTTATGATTTTTACTACCTATAACGACATCAACAATCTTTTTCACAATTAAAATATGTCTGACATCAACAAAAACACCAGCGAACTTTTAAAAAAATATATAGAAGGTATTGAAGCCTTTGAAGAGCAAAAAAAAGACCTTGCGTCAAGCATTAAGGAAGTTTTCGATGAAGCAAAATCAGCAGGTTTTGATGTTAAAACCATGAGAAAAATTATCTCAATGAGAAAGCTGGATAAGGCTAAATTAGATGAGCAGGAATATTTGCTTGAGACTTATAAAGAAGCTTTAGGGATGAATTAGGTCTGCCATTATTACTGGAGTATAGCTGGTAATTATATCTTAATCTGCTATCTAATCAGGAGACCATCGGTCTTTAGCAGTGAACTATCTTAGTTCAGCTCCTGCATTAGAATAATGTTATCTTCTTTCCTCGGTTTCATTTCCGTTTAAGGCTGGAGTCCAGAAAAAATCAATACAAACTCTAATCGTGAGTTTGGTCAAAGACCGTTTTGGATTCCGGTCCTTGCTAGGTGATAACCTGAGATATTTCAGGCATAGGGGCTAATTCATAGCAATCCAGCCAAACACCGTATAGCAAAAAATCATTCCCTCTTAACAAATCTGGTCAGCGCTTTACCAAGCTGTTTGGTGCCACCTGCCACGCGACTTTCAACACCTTTAGTAGCGCCATGCACTTTACCCAAATCATTAACTCCAACTTGTGATCCAGGCAAGCCCTTGCCGCCCATCAAATTTGATGAGGTGTTAGGTATTTCATCCATGAATTTGGTCAGGATATAAATTATTAGTAGTGCTTTGAGGATGGTTAAAATTTTCTCCCTGCCTTTTTCGCTGAAAAAATCGACCAATATTGGTATGGCAATGCCAAGCGGCTCAAGAACCGGGATAGAGCCAAATTGTTCATTTTTTAAATTGATCATGCAGGCAACGCTATCCGACATCGGATCTAATATTTTATCGCCATTTTCGATTTCACAAGCGCCGATTTCTTTTTCGCTTTCAGAGAATTTTTTGTTGCCATTGGCATCAAGGCAGATCTTGTCGCATATAAGCGTTTTTTGTGGTGGCTTGCCTGCAAAGGTGGCACTTCCAATCATTAAAGTTTCAAAAACAGTAATAAAAATTCCAATATAGGCAAAAAGCAATATAGGCTGAAGGCTGATGCCAAGTAATTGTCCCAACCAACGGTTAAATAGACCTTCGGTTTTCTTAAATAAAGATGCGGTTATGGTAATTGGCGAGATATAAACAAGCAGGATGATGCTGAAAGCGGAAGCCAGGAAAATATGTACCGCTCTAAATGCTGCAATTACCAGCAGGAATCCGAAAGCTATCACCGCAATTGCAAAAAATACCCCGATAGCCCCTGCGTAGCTGGAAAGTAGGGAGGCAAGAGCTAGCTTAGCTATATTGGCTACGCTAGCGCTTGGGCCAAAACCAAGATAAAGGGCAATTTTACAATCAAGAGCGTCAAATATTGCCAGGTAATTTTTCCCATCCGGATATTCGGCTACTACCGTTTTGGTGCTGTCCGGCATGGTGATTTTGCCGAATTGACAGCCATCTCTCCCTGATTCTGATTTTGAGGTTTTGATATTGGTAACAATTGATGAAAAGCTCGTCGAGGCGTTATAGACACCGTCAAAGAAATATCCCTGCCATGCATTGCTGGTGGCAAAAAACATTATCAGGCTGACTTTAACTATATACATTATGATTTCCGGATGTTTCAAGGGCGTGCCGGTGAGAAGAATCTTATAGCCCATCATCATGATGGAAATGGTCAGGGCCATTTTGATGGCGCCCCTAACTCCATCTTGCAGACGCGAGAAAAATGACTGAACGCCATTTACCGGTTTGTCTTTTTGATATTCGTAGGATTTGGTATAACACTCTCCCTTGCTATCCGGATATTCACCATAAATTGCGCATTTAGTGTGGCCGGCGCGGTTGTAAAAAATATTTTCCAGAGTTTCCCTAACACACTGAACAATTGGTGCGCTGAAATGTCGCTGCGTGCCCGCAAAAATGCCGGTGTCATAACCATATTCATTTTTAGAATCGCCGACAAAATTGAGACAGGCGGAAGAAAAATAAGGTGAGACAATGCTGGTGTCATAAACATAATCATTGGCGCCAACGATAACGCAGTGATTTAGAAGCTGGCAGTAATTCTTGCATTTGCCAGCCTTTGAATTCATCGAACAATCATTATTTCGAACTTCACTTTTGCCTTCACATTTACCTTTTTCAATATCTTCCGGGTCAATAGGAATAAAGCCCTTGCCCTTTTCATAATGTCCGTCTTTGTAATAATCGCATTCATTACTGCCAAGCCCGAGATTAAAATCATAAGGGCATAAATTAGCGGTTTTGGCACAGATCATGCGGTTATTTTGTCCATATCTGGAGCTATAAATTACTTTATTTGGAGAGCCGATTGAGCATTCAGTTCCACCGCGGCAAAATTTATGTTCGGTGGTTTTTGCCATAGAAGGGCAGGTGCTAAGCCAACCGCCGGATTTGCAATAGGACCTATCAATGCAGATGGTTGATTTGCTTTTGTTGATGCAGCATTGATGAGCATCGACATAGGATTTTTGTCGTTCAGGGCTTAAAGGGCCTTTGGTTACCGGGTCGTTTTTTAGGTAACGGTAATTATATCTTTGGCAGGCGTAATTGCCGGGTTCGGAGCCCCTCATATAATATTTTTGCGGCGGATAAAATTTATCCCCATATTGAACTGAAAAGCTAGATGAGGCCTTGAGTTGTGGCGCCTGATTAACATCTGGGCAAGGATCTTCGCTATTATCTTCTCTTTCTACGCCGCCGAAATACCATTGCCGGTAATCCAAACATTCCGGCAAATTTTCATTGCCATTTTGGCAGCTTTCTATTAGCGCCGGGCCGCTCTTTGTCAGCTTCCCCTTTTTATCTGGAATGTTTTTTGTCATCAATTTACTGTTCCATTTCATCCAATTATCTTCACCACCGCTGCCGCAAAGATAGCTATTTTTTCTCGCTTCATCAGCTAATTCATGTTGAATTTTCATTGCCGCTAAAAAGCTTCCTAAAGCGGCATCAGAAATTATTGCTGCTTTAAGGCAAACAGGTCCAACAGAAACAGCTTTGAGGTGGGCTCTACCAAGATCTAAGGCGTCTTGAAGTGGTGATGGAAATGGTCTTGGAACTGGACTGCCACTTCCACAGACACTGTTCATATATGGAACTGCGGCTTTAACCGCTACATATGAAGGTGCAACCGTTATCCAGCAATAGCCGTTACTGACATCAAACAAAAAATCTTTTCCGCCATTCACTATGCTGTAATCCAATCTTCCTGGAGCTGGATTTTGGGTGGTAGTGTTATCCATGCCGCCAAGCGGGCTGCATTGCCTTATGCGGTCAAGAACGGCAGTGTCAGCAAAACTTTGGGTGCTAAACAGCAGATATGTCAGAGAGATAAGGCAGGCAAGTCGCTTTTTTAGATATGTTTTTTTGGATGATCTAACCATTAAAGCGATTCGGCTCTTTCGTAAAATTTTTCCAGCCAATCGGCAGGATCGGTGCCAAATTTGGCAATAATTTCATCTAGTAAAGCGATGGTTTCTATTTTGCCGGATAAAACTTTCATCACATCATCCATACCACTTAAATCAATTCTCGCAACTACGCCGTCATTATCTTGTTTAACCAGGAAGAAGCGGCTGGAAGGATCGGTTGTTCTAACTATTGAAAATTCTCTTTCACTAAGCATGAAAACTTTTCTATAAGCTTCAGTCGCTCTTAAATTGGGAAGAAAAATTTGTGTGGCGGTTTGTTGAACCAGAGTATCAGAAATTGAGCTTTGAATTGCGTCTTCAATTGATTGAGTGGCAAATATTACGCAAGCATTGAGCTTTCTTAAAGTCTTTAACCAATCCTTGATTTTTGGGGCAAAAATCGGATTGTCAATTAGTGCCCAAGCCTCGTCTAACACCACCATGGTTGGCCTGCCATCAAGGGATTTTTGAATGCGATGAAAAAGATATAACAAAATTGGGCCAAGGGCATATTTGTCTTTCAGCATCTCGCCCATTTCAAATCCGAAAATCCTATTTGAATTAAAATCGATAACATCTTCAGGATTGTCAAATAAATTAGCATGAGAACCAAGCCCATACCACATGGCAAATCTTCCGGCCAAAGAGCCTGGGCCGCCAATACCCATAAAGGCCGCCAGGTTGGATAATTTTCTTTGATGTTTTGGAAGTTTGTAATTTCCGTTTACCGCTTCATTAATTTTGTCCATATCTTCCGGACTTAGCTTAGCCCCATCATATGAAACAAGTGTTTGCAAAAATTCCACTAAAAAGGCGCGATTGGTTGGGTTGTCTTCCAGTTGAAAAGGATTGAAGCCGGAGCTTTTAGCCCGGTCAGGAACCGTGTAAGTGCCGCCAATAGCGCGCAGGAATATTTCTGCGCCGCGGTCTTTATCGAAGAAAAATAACCGTCCGTTAAATTTTTGCGATTGGCCGCATAAAAAATTGAGCAAAACTGTTTTACCAGAACCGGTAGGACCGATAATCATTGTATGGCCAACATCGCGCACATGGAAGCTGAAGAAAAATGGTGTGCCCGAAACTGTATTGAAAACTGTAACTGCATCTCCCCAATGATTACCCTTTCTCTTGCCGGAAGGGTAATTATGAAATGAAGCAAAACTGGCAATATTCAAACTGTTAACGGTAGATTTTCTTGCCGCAAAAGCGGTGTTGCCAGGCAATTGTGCCCAATAAGCTGGCTCCATATTTATTTTTTCTCTCACTCCATTGATGCCGACATTGGCCATTTCCACAACGGCCATTGAGAGCGCGTTTTCAAGAAGTTTTAAGCTATTTTCAATGCAAAGCACAGTGCAATGGTGATTGCCAAAAGCAAATTCACCGCTCATTGCTGAATCAAGCGCCTGATCAATTTCACCAATTTGAGAAATTGCTACATCTTCAGATTGCATCAATCTTCTTTGTTGCAATTGCATGGAGGCGATGGAATTCATCCGGTCAACGAAAGAAAATGATTGGCTGATAATCATCTCAAAAGGCAGTTGCATAAATGCGTCAAAAATGCCCGCGTGAGTTGAGGGGCGATATTCTTTTATAGAAACGAGACCGGCATATTTGGTGATATTGGGATGTCTTGCCTCAATCGATTTACTGCCAAAAAACAGGCGGCTGATTGGCAGATAATGGTCAAGACTCATAGTCGGCAAAGTCATAGGCTGGCTGAAACCGCAATTGGCGATTCTGCTTAAAAATTCGAGCAGCTCGCTAAAAATTCCATCCTCAGTTTCAACTATGCCAAGAGTATAAGCGCCGTAAGAAGAAAAGCCGTTTAGAACGCGTATGGTCATTTCGTCCAGCTCATCAAAAGCTTCACGCATATGGTTTTCCCAAGAAAGGCGGTCGGTTCTGTGTCTAAGACCCTGGACTATTTGTTGTACCCTGGCAACTGTTGATTTGTCGCGTCCACGAATGAGGGTCAGATAATGTTCATTAATGAAGCCTTTATCGTCATTATGTTTAGTGCTCCATTCTTTATTTAAACGGTAAGAAAAAATATCAGGCATATTGCCGTCCGGGAAAGCTTTTTCCTTTCTTCTGATAGTGTGAAAATAAAGCGAAAAATTGCCGGAAGCCATGCCCTTGATCAGGTTGTTGCGGGCATTCTTTTTTAAATCGATTTCAATATCGTCAGCAGTTTCAAAGGCAAAGCCCTTGATCTTGATCACGCGAATCAAGCTCTCATCTTTGGTGAGGATAGTGTCGGAATTGTAATGACATTTATAGGGAATGAAGTTTGCGGCAGATACTTCTGATTTGGCAACCCTTTCTTTTTGTGGCCTCGCTAATTTAAACTTCATCTATTCTACTTGCTGATTATTGAGGTGTTTGAAGCCTCGTAGATTATGAATTATCAACTTAGTTGTAAATTAATTTTTCTTGATTTCTAAAATAACTTCCCAACTATTACCGAAACAAATAAGATAAAGCTCTAGGAAGTTCAATCCAGTTTTTTTTCGTAAAAAATAATCAGCTAAGCAATCAAATAATGACTATCCATAAAACCGACATTATTGTCATTGGCGCCGGCCCAGCCGGTTTATTTACCATCTTCGAAGCCGGAATGCTGAAAATGAAATGCCATGTGGTTGATACTTTGGAATTTGTCGGCGGACAATGCAGCGCGCTTTATCCGGAAAAACCGATTTATGATATTCCTGCTCATCCGCAAATTTTAGCTGCTGAGTTAATTAGCAAATTAGAAGAGCAAGCTAAGCCTTTTGCTCCGGTGTTTCACCTAAATCAAAGAGTTGAAAAAGTTGAGAGATTGGCAGATTCCTCTTTGCGCGTTACTACTTCCAAAAATACTCAAATTGAAGCTAAGGCCATCATCATTGCTGCCGGTTGCGGCGCTTTTGGCCCGAATCGTCCACCGCTTGAAAATATCGAACAATTTGAAGGTAAAAGCGTTTTTTACATGGTTAAAAGCAGGCAAGATTTTGCCGATAAAAATATCGTGATTGCCGGAGGTGGAGATTCCGCCGTTGATTGGGCAATTTCTTTGGAGGAAGTTGCCAAGAAAATTTCTGTTATCCATCGCCGCGATAAATTCCGCTGCGCACCTGAAAGTGCTGAAAAACTAAAGCAACTTACCAAAACAGGTAAAATTGATCTGGTTGTTCCTTACCAGCTTGAAGGGTTGGAAGGTGAGGGCGATCAACTTCGTCAGGTAATCGTTAAAGATTTTTCCGGCAATATCAAAAAAATTGAAGCCGACATTTTATTGCCATTCTATGGCTTAGCGATGGAGCTTGGCCCAATTGCTAATTGGGGTTTAAACTTGCATAAAAATTTAATCGAAGTTGATTTTACCACCATGCAAAGTTCTGAAAAAGGAATTTACGCAATTGGCGATATCGCTCATTATCAAAACAAACTAAAATTAATTTTAAGCGGTTTTGCCGAAGCTGCCACCGCCTGTCATAGTGCCTATCACCTGGTTTACCCAGATGCGATTTTGCATTTCGAATATTCAACTTCCAAAGGAGTTAGTTAATTAATTTTTACGGAACACTGGTTCCGCCCCGCCTCGCGGGGATCCCCATTGAATCTAATAAATTTAGATTCAGTATTTTGAATTAGATTCAATATGTTTTCAAAACTAGAATTTTTCATCGCCCTTCGTTATTTAAAAGCCAAAAGGCAAGAAGGTTTCATTTCCGTTATCGCCATATTTTCTTTTGTTGGCATCATGATTGGAGTTGCCACTTTGATTGTGGTAATGTCGGTGATGAATGGTTTTAGATATGAGTTGGTCAATCGAATTTTGGGCATCAATTCGCATCTCACGATTTATTCCAAAGAAGGCAATATCAAAAATTATCAGCAAATAATTGACCAGTTAGAAACAATTCCCGGAATTGAATATACCAATCCAATTGTTGAAAGTCAGGCGATGGTTTCTGGTAATGGCAAGGCTGCTGGTGGGTTGATTAAAGCGGTGCAGTTGCCGGATTTAAAGCATAAAAAACTAATAATTGATAATATTCTTGCTGGTGACCTTGAGAGTTTGAATGATAGAGACCAAATCATGGTTGGAGCTGGTCTGGCAAGAAATATGAATGTTGAGATTGGTGACGAATTAAAAATTATTTCTGCTGAAACTAACAGTACGATTTTAGGTTCGATTCCTAGAATCAAGACTTATAAAGTTGGCGGAGTTTTTGAAAGTGGAATGTATGAATATGACTCCAGTACAATTTTCATGAATTTTGAAGCGGCGCAAATTCATTTTCGCTATAAAGAAGCCGCTTCAGCAATTGAAATTTTTGGCAAAGATCCAACCCAAATTGAAGCGCTGAAAATGCAAATTGAGGATCTTGTTAAAGCTGATTTTCCAAATCTTTATTTGGTAGATTGGCAACAGTCAAATGCCGGCTTTATTGATGCGCTAAAAGTTGAGCGTACCGTGATGTTCTTGATTTTAACTTTGATAATTTTAGTCGCCGCTTTCAACATCATTTCCAGCCTGATCATGCTTGTTGGAGATAAAAAGAAAAATATCGCCTGCCTTAGAACCATGGGCATGACCAAAGCCGGAGTGATGAGAATATTCCTGATTTGCGGCAGTTTGATTGGAGTTACCGGCACAATGCTGGGCCTGGTTATCGGCGTTTTATTTTCTGCCAATATCAATAACATCAAAAAGTTTTTAGAATCCATAACCGATGCCAATTTATTCAACCCGGCGATTTATTTTCTTTCTCAACTTCCATCAAAAATTTTCATCTCCGATGTGGTAGTTATCGTTGGCATGGCACTAGTTCTATCATTTTTAGCAACCATCTATCCAGCCTATAAAGCCAGTAAAGCCAACCCGGCTGAGATTTTGAGATATGAATAAAGACTGAATTTATCTCGGTTTATTCATGAAATAATATTGACAACTTTTCCCAAAATCCTTAAATTAACGCGATATTTTGCTTCAGACGAAATATTTCTAACTAAGCGAGTCCGCTTTATTAAATCTCAAAACAATCATTAATATGTCAAAATCAGCAACTCTTGGGTTTCCAAGAATTGGTGCTTTTCGTGAGCTAAAAAAGGTCGTGGAAAGTTATTGGAAAAATTCCATCACTAAAGAAGAACTATTAAACACTGCTAAAGAAATCAGGAAAACTAACTGGTTGATGCAAAAAAATGCTGGAATCAATTTTATTCCAAGCAATGACTTTTCCTTTTATGACCATATTCTAGGAACTGTTGCCATGGTTGGCGCTGTGCCGGAAAGATTTGGCCCAATTGGCAAAGAGGCTGATTTGGATCTTTTCTTCACAATGGCCAGAGGCGGTAAGGATAAGGTTGCAATGGAGATGACCAAATGGTTTGACACCAATTATCACTATCTGGTTCCTGAACTTAAAAAAGACCAAAAATTCAGCTTTTGGTGCAAAAAAATTGTTGATCACTATTTGGAAGCAAAAGAATTGGGAATTGAAACCAGGCCAGTTTTGGTTGGTCCACTTACTTTCTTGCTTCTTGGTAAAATGGTTGATGGTGGCAATGCCCTAGATTTATTACCAAATTTACTTCCGGTTTATGAAGAAGTTTTTGCTGCACTAAAACAAGCTGGTGTTAAAGATGTGCAAATTGACGAGCCTTGCTTGGTAACCAATCTTTCTTCCGAGGCGCTAAATTGTTATGTTTCTGCCTATAAAAAAATCAATTCTTTTGCCGGCAATATCAATTTGCATTTGGCAACTTATTTTGATGATTTAGGTAGTAATATTGATACTGCTTTTGCTCTTGATACTGCTTCAGTTCATATCGATTTAGTTAGAGCTCCGCAGCAATTGGAAAAAGCCTTAAATGCCATTGGTTCAAACCAAACTTTGTCACTTGGTTTGGTTGATGGCCGTAATATCTGGATCAATGATTTGGAAAACTCAATTGCTCTAGCCAAAAAAGTGGTAGAAAAACTGGGGTCAGATCGCATTATCATTGCTTCTTCTTGCAGCTTGCTTCATAGCCCGGTTGATCTTGATTCTGAAAAAAATCTCGATCCGGAAATTAAAAGTTGGCTTGCTTTTGCTAAACAAAAATTGGCAGAAATCAACGCTATCAATCAAACAATTTTGGGCAAAAAAGATGCTGATCTTCTCACTCTTTTGGAAGATAACAGAAGAGCAAATGAGCTTAGAAAAACTTCTGCCAAAATTCATGATAAGGCTGTGAAACAAAGAGTTTCCTCTATCAAAGATTCTGATATGAATCGCACTAGCGATTTTGCAACCAGAAAAAGAATCCAAACTAATCAAATTAATTTGCCGATTTTGCCAACCACAACTATTGGCTCCTTCCCGCAAACCAAGGAAGTTAGAAAATATCGTGCGGATTTCAAAGCCGGCAAAATCACTCCTAACGAATATAAAAAATTCTTGCAGGAAGAAACCACCAGATGCATTCGTTTCCAAGAATCGATCGATTTGGATGTTTTGGTTCATGGTGAGTTTGAAAGAAATGACATGGTCGAATATTTCGGCGAGCAGCTCAGTGGTTTTGCCTTCACCGAATATGGTTGGGTGCAAAGCTATGGTTCAAGATGCGTGAAACCGCCAATTATTTTTGGTGATGTTTCTCGTCCAAAACCAATGACTGTTGAATGGGCGGTTTATGCTCAAAGCCAAACTAAAAAAATAATGAAGGGCATGTTGACTGGCCCAATCACTATTTTGCAATGGTCTTTTGTCAGAAATGACCAACCTAGAAAAGATACTGCTTTGCAAATTGCTTTTGCAATTCGTGATGAAGTTATCGATCTTGAAAAGGCCGGCATCAAAATTATTCAAATTGATGAAGCTGCTCTTAGAGAAGGTTTGCCAATTAGAAAAGAAAATTGGTCGTCTTATTTGAAATGGGCGGTTGAAGCTTTCCGCATTACTGCTAGCGGCGTTAATGATCGCACTCAAATTCACACTCACATGTGTTATTCTGAGTTCAACGACATTATCAATGATATTGCAAAAATGGATGCGGATGTCATTTCCATCGAGACTTCAAGATCGAATATGGAATTGCTAAATGCTTTCGTTACCTTCAAATATCCAAATGAAATTGGCCCAGGTGTTTATGATATTCATAGCCCAAGAGTTCCAAAAACTTCTGAGATGGTTTTATTGCTCAAAAAAGCTTTGGATGTTTTAAAAGCCGAGCAAATTTGGGTTAACCCGGATTGCGGTTTAAAAACCAGAGATTGGCCGGAAACCAAAGAGGCTTTAGTTAATATGGTTGAAGCTGCGAAGTTGGTTAGAGCGGAGCTATAAATTTGCTAATCACCCGCCTTTGCGGCGGGTGATGACAAATTAGTCAATTAGGCTAATTCTCACTGCCCAAGCAGTTGCAAAAGTTAAAACCGGTATTAGAAAAACTGACAAGACTGACAGGAATTTTATTGAGAACGCAAAATTGTCCTCAAATGCGGCATTGGCCAAGATGATGATGGGAATTAAAAGCGGCAAAACCAGAATTGTTAGTAACGCACTCGTAGTGTTGGCAGAAATTATTAAACTGCCAACAAAGCTAACCATAAAGCTAATGAGTAGGCTGGTTATTGAGGCAATAAGAATAAGATCGGTAATTAAATTATCGGGTATTTTTAAAATCAAAGCGATAACTGGTAAAAAAATAATTAGTGGCACGATATTGATAAGCCAATTGGCAAAAATTTTTGCCAGGATAATTATTTCAAAAACATGGCCGCTTAAATAAAGCTGCTCAAAACTGCCATCGTCAAAATCTTTTTGAAATTGGTTGCTGGAGGCAGACAAAATGGCAAAAGTCAGGCAAATCCAAATTATGGCAATTGCAATTGCGGTGTCAGAAATTTTGGTGGTGATGGCAAAAATACTGGAAGTAATGAGAAGAAAAACCAAAGAATGAGCAAGTGAGCTGAAGTTTTTAATATTAAGAATCAGGGCTTGTTTTATGATGCTAAATATCATTAATTAATTTTTTAAAGTGAGCTTGGAGACAATCCAGACTTGCTAAATTCAATATCTAAACCAGATTTGTTTATGACCAATTTCAAAAAAATTATCACCCTTCTATCTTTTTTACTAGCTCTAAACCTTAACAGTGCCAGGGCAGAAATTACTGATAGTTTCATGCTTAAAAGCGCTTTAACCGTAGAATATCAAGGCACAGATCTAAATAGTAATGGCCAAAATGATGAGTTCAAACGCAACTCTGTTAGCAATCAATTAAAAAATTTCGAGAATATTGTTTTGGGCTTGAATCTTAGGGTCCATAAATATCTTGGCTTTAATCTAAATTGGATGAGAACCGGCTTTGAAAATAAGGCCCTAAACGGTTTTGGTGTGGGTGAGGCTTCTTTAAAACTGCAAAATTTTAATGCTACCTCACTTTTATATTTTCCAATTATCGGTGATCATTGGTTAGAAGGTTTTGCGGAATTGGGCATTGCCGATATCAATAGCAGGACAAGATTTACTCAAATTGGTAGTAGATTTGAGCAAAAATCTCACGAAACCGCTCTTCTCTATGGCGCTGGCATCCAATTTATGCCTTACGATTCTGATATTGCGTTCCGCTTTGGTTTTCAAAAATATCAGACTGATTTAGGCATAGTTAAAGCTAAAATGGCTGCTTTCCGGGGTGGTGTCGTCATACCTTTCTAAGAATTTTAGTTCCTGGGGTTCTTTGTGTAATTCTCAATTTTCTTTGTGATTAAAATTGAATAAAAAGAACGCCAAGAGTCACACAAAAGTCGCTATGGTCTAAAGACACTAAACAAATTATGAAAAACTTCCTCTTCACCTCCGAATCAGTTTCTGCTGGCCATCCCGACAAAGTTTGTGACCAAATATCAGATGCATTGGTTGATGCTTATATTTCTCGTGATCCTTATTCCAGATTAGCAATTGAAACTTTTGCCACTACTAATCGCGTGATCATTGGCGGCGAAATTCGCGCTCCAGAAATTTCCAAGAAAGATGTGGAAGCAATCATTAGAAATACCATAAAAGAAATTGGCTATGACCAAAATGGTTTTGATTATGCGAAGCTAGAAATCACCAATTTAATTCACGAACAATCTCCTGATATTGCCATTGGCGTTGATGCGGCAAAAGGTAAAGATGAAGGCGCAGGAGATCAGGGAATTATGTTTGGCTATGCCTGCGATGAAACGCCAGAGCTAATGCCAGCAGCAATCCATTATTCGCACCGCATGCTGCATAATATCATGGATGCCATCAAGGCAGGAGAATTAAAAAATCTTGGCCCGGATGCCAAAGGGCAAATCACTTTATATTATGAAAATGGCATTCCGGTTCGCGCTGATTCTGTGTTGGTTTCCATTCAGCATATTGAAGGCATGACGCAAGAACAAATACGCGAACTGATCCGTCCTTATATTATCAAAACCCTGCCGCAAGGCTGGATGTGTAAGGAAGAGAAATTTTTAGTTAATCCAACTGGTAAATTTGTTATCGGTGGTCCAGATGGTGATGCTGGTTTAACAGGAAGAAAAATTATCGTCGATACTTATGGTGGTGCAGCCCCTCATGGCGGCGGTGCCTTCTCCGGCAAAGATCCGACAAAGGTGGATAGATCAGCGGCCTATGTTGCAAGATATTTAGCAAAAAATGTGGTTGCTGCAGGATTAGCCAAGAAATGCACTATCCAACTGGCCTATGCAATCGGTGTTTCAAAACCGCTTTCTCTTTATGTCAATAATCATGGAACCGGCGAAAATGAAGAGCAAATCGTCAAAGCCATAAATAATCTGGTCGATCTCTCTCCACGCGGCATCAGACAATATCTAAACCTCAACCGCCCAATCTATAAACGCACCGCTGCCTATGGCCATTTTGGCAGAGCGCCGGAAGCTGATGGCGGTTTTTCTTGGGAAAAAACTGATTTGGTGGAGTCTTTAAAAAAGTTTTGCTCTTAAGTTTTTGGATTGCCGCGTTGCTTTGTTTTGCAGCAATTCAGGAAATCTACCATTAGTTTCAAAAGACAATTCATGATAAACCTACTTCTAGTTGCGATCGGCGGCGCTCTTGGCGCTTGTTCTCGTTACATATTCATCGCAGTCTTCCCGCAACATAACTTCTCTGGGAGTTTTTCCCACTTCCCCTTAAACACAATGTTGGTCAACATCATCGGTTCCTTTCTTATGGGAGTTTTACATTTTTTTCTTACTAATTATTTAGACTCCATATCTCATCAATCTCGCTTATTGCTTGCAACCGGTGTTTTGGGAGGATTCACCACATTTTCTGCCTTTTCTTTTGATGTGTTTCGTCTTATCAATAATGGACAAATTGCCACGGCTTTTATCTATATTTTTTCTTCGGTGATTTTTTCGATCATGGCCATATTCATCGGCTATTTTTTATTGGTTTATTTAGCTCGAATTTAGATCCTGTTCTCACATGAAAAAATTCACCATCAATATCGATAGCGCCGGAACAAGGCTGGATAAGTTCTTGGCAAGAAATGGGCTGGGTTTTGCGTTGGCGCAAAAATTGCTTAGGCAAAAGCAGATCAAGGTTAATTCCCTAAAATCATCGGCGGATTATAAATTACAGGAAGGGGATGAGGTGCAGATTTTTGTTGATTTGAAGGCGAAGGATCCAAATGCCAAGCCTAGAAAAATTAATGAAGAAAAACTGAATCTGATTAAAAAATCCGTCATTTATAAAGATGATAATTTGCTGGCAATTGATAAGCCTTCAGGCATTGCTGTTCAAGCAGGAAATAAAAATGATTTTAGCATTGATGCGGCGCTTAGTTATTTAAAATTTGAAAAAGTCGAAACGCCGAAATTAGTGCATCGCCTGGATCGTGATACCAGCGGCATTTTGTTAATTGCCAGAAACCGCAAAACCGCTGCGCTTTTGACTGAGGCTTTTAAAAATAAAACTATCAAGAAAACTTATTTGGCATTGATTAGCGGTTCTCCTGCTAAAAAATCCGGCATAATTTCAATGCCGCTATCAGAAAAACCTTTTGGCACCGGCAAAATTGCGTTTAAGGATGAAGGCATGGGAAAAGAGGCGGTAACGCATTACAAGATTCTCAAAACTTTTGATGATTATTCGTTAATTGAGCTAAAGCCAATAACAGGGCGGATGCATCAACTAAGAGTGCATTGTAAAGAAATCGGCCATCCGATTATTGGGGATGGAAAATATGGACAGAAATCTCGCTTGATGAAAAGGCTCTGCCTGCATAGTTTGGCAATTGACATTGATGATTTTTTCGGAAAAAAATTAATGATAGAAACCAAAAAGCCTGATTTTGTTTCTATGTCTTGATTTTGAAGCTCTAAGTGCCAGAATAGCAGCTCCTTTAACCATATCTAATCTATGCAAGTTAAAATTTACCAACCAACTAACAACCCAATGCAATCCGGAACCAAAAAGCAAAATTGGCTTTTGGATTTTGTGCCGGAAAAAAACCATAAATCAATTGATAAGGTTATGGGTTGGACTTCATCTGACAATACTATGAGACAGCTCAGGATAAAATTTGAAAATTTGGAAGATGCTGTTAACTATGCCAAAACTCAAGGCTGGGATTATCAGGTTATCCAGCCACAAGAAGCTAAGATTGTTAAAAAATCTTACGCTGATAATTTTTTGTAAACATGGATATTCTAAAAACACTGCTTGAAAAAATTGAACAAAATCAGCAAAAGATTGACCAATTTTTCCAAAGAAAATTTTCGAATCCATTATTTTACAACTCGGTTGACCTGCGCCATTCGGGCTTCAAAATCGCTCCTGTTGATGTAAATTGTTTTCCGGCCGGTTTTAATAATCTCTCTTGCGCTTCACGAGATTTTGCAAAAAAAATTGTTGCAGATTTCCTTAAAAAAAATTTTCCTTCCGTTAAAAAAATCCTCATTCTTCCTGAGAGTCACACTAGAAATTTTCGATATTTAGAAAATGTTTTAGTGTTGCAAGAAATCATTGCCGGCGTGGCTGGAATAGAAGTTAAGATTGGCAGTTTGATTGCCGATATCCAAGATGTTTTGAGCATTGATCTTGAAAACGGCAAACAAATTCCTTTAGAAAAATTGGTTAGAAATGGTGATAAAATTTTTACCCAAAGCGGCTTTTGTCCTGATTTGATTATTGCCAATAATGACTTTACCGATGGCGTGGCCGAGATTTTGCAAAACCTCACGCAACCAATAATACCATCAGTTAAACTTGGTTGGTATGTGAGAAAAAAATCAGTGCATTTTGATGTTTATAACAAAGTTGTTGCTGAATTTTGTGAAATAATTGACCTTGATCCATGGCTGATTTCTACCATGCATCGTCACTGTGATGATGTTGATTTTAAGGAACGCAAAGGCGTTAAATGTTTAGCAAAATATGTTGATGAATTAATCGCCAATCTTAAAGAAAAATACCAGCAATATGGCATAAATGCTGAACCTTATTGTTATATCAAGGCCGATAACGGCACTTATGGCATGGCGATCATGACTGTAAAATCCGGCGCTGAATTGCTGGAGCTAAACAAAAAAGACCGCAACAAAATGAGTAGCATCAAAGGCAGCATTCAAAACACAACAGCCATCATCCAGGAAGGGGTTATAACTAAAGATTTGATCAAACACATGATTGCCGAGCCAATGATTTATCTTATGGCTGGGGAAGTGGTTGGAGATTTATTTAGAGTGAATGATGCGCGAGATGAAAATATCAGCCTCAATGCCGCTGGAATGAGTTTTTATGATTTAAGCGATTTAAGTGACAATGATTTGCAAATCGGATTGACAAAATCCGAAGTTAAAAAAGTTTATAACATGATTGCCAGGTTGTCTGCTCTGGCAGCTTCTTTAGAAAATCCACAATAAATTTATGAATATCGAAAAAACAAAAAATCTAATGTATTTGGCAATTACTTGCTGCGCTTTGTCCATTGCGGTTTTAGTAATAATTTTAGGCTTCAATCAAAGAAAGCAGTCGGACCAAAAAATTGCCAGCATTAATATTGATGGCGCTGGTCATGTCATGGCAAAACCTGACATTGCAATAATTAAAATGTCTATGACCTATCAGGCCCTAACAAATGCTGAAGCAGCTAAAATGGTAAGAGAAAGGGTAAGTAATATTACCCAAACTTTAACCCAAAAATTTGGTGTGGATGAAAAAGACATTAAAACCGAAAATTATTATACCTATCCCAAATATGAATATCCAAAAACCGATTGCGTTAACAATAATTGTCCGCCACAAAATTCTGTTGTGGTTGGTATGGTGGCGAATCAGCAAATGACCATTAAAGTCAGGAAAATTGATGTTTTGGACAATATTATTTCTAGCCTAAATAGCAGCAATGAAAGTCGAGTTGATGGATTTTCCTTCCTGATTGAAGATGATGAAAAATTTAAAGAGCAAGCCAGGGAAATTGCTATCAAGGAAGCTAAAGATAAAGCCAAGAAATTAGCTGAGCAATTAGGTGTTAAACTGGTTCGCATAACTTCCTTCAAAGAAAGCCGAAATCAACCAAATTATTTGGCAGATTCCATGATGAATGCAAAAATGATGATGAGTTCAGCCCCAGATCAACCGGCAATGACACCAGGAGAAAGTAAAATTACTTCAAATGTTTCTCTGACTTATGAGATTGAGTAGAGATTGATCAAAATAAATCTCTAACTTCTCTATCACAATCAATCACATCTTCCAGTGAACTGATTTTTTGGTACGGAATTTTTTCTAAAGTTTTGGCCACGGTTTTTACAATCTCTCCAAAACCAATCTCATCATTTAAAAACCTGGCAACCGCCACTTCATTTGCAGTGTTGAAAATACAAGGCGCGTTGCCATCGGCTTCTAAAACTTCCTTCATCAATTTAATAGCAGGAAATTTTTTTTCGTCAGGAGCGAAAAAGTCCAGTTTGGAAATTTTTGCCAAATCTAATTTTGGATGGGGAATGGAAATTCTGTTTGGATAAGAAAGCGCATAGGCAATTGGCACTTTCATGTCCGGCCTGCTAAGCATTGCCAGAGTTGAGCCGTCGGCATAATCAACCAAACCATGAATGATTGATTGTGGGTGGATGATGATTTCAATTTGCTTTTTTTCAATCGGGAAAAGACGATAGGCTTCAATCACTTCCAGCGCCTTATTCATCATGGTTGCCGAATCAACCGAAATCTTTTTCCCCATATTCCAATTCGGATGTTTTATTGCTTCCTCTTTGGTGACCTTGCCCATTTTTCTGGCGTCATAATGCAAGAAAGGGCCACCTGAGGCGGTGAGGGTGATGTGAGAAATTTTATCCAGATTATGCTGCTCAAAAATCTGGAAAATTGCGTTATGTTCAGAATCAATCGGCAGAATTTTTGCGCCACTTTTTTTTGCTGCCTTAATCATCAAATCTCCCGCCGCAACCAAACATTCTTTATTTGCCATGCCGATATCAGAGCCGGCCTGAATGGCGTTGAAAGTTGGAATCAAAGCAGCGATGCCGACAATTGCCGATAAGAAAAAATCAAATCTGATTTTTGCCAAATTATTGATTTCTTCAGTGCCGGATAAAATTTGAATGGTTTCTAAATCCGCCAATCCTTCCTTAAGCTGCAAATAATGATTGGCATTATTGATTGCCACATATTTTGGCTTAAAGATTCTTGCCTGTTTGATCAAGGTTTTCACATCATTTCCTGCCACCAACGCATCAATACGGTAAAGATCCGGATATCTTTCAATAACTTGCAGGGCGTTCTTGCCGATTGAACCGGTGCAGCCAAAAATTGCTATAGATTTTTTCATTATTTAAATGCCGAAATTGTTTGGTGGGCGATATTATTTGCTAACAATATTTCAGTCTCATCATCAATCAAGCTTTGTAAGTTCTTGCTTTGCAGTAATATTTCTCTAGCTTCAAAATTTTTATCTTTAAAATAATCTGGCAGAATCTGGTATTTTTTAAGCTTAATTTCGAAGTCATTTTCCTGCAAAATTTCTGTTGCCAAATTGCTGAATTGAACTGCCATTTGCAAAACAAGCAATTGAGTTTGGCCCATTGGAGAAGTTAGATTAATTTCGTTAATTCCATATCTGTAAGTGTTGTTTTTATCTTTCGTTAACAAAGCATCAATGCCAATTATCGGATATTGGTCAAAGATTTTTATCTGCCGCAAAAAATTTATTGTGCTAAGCAGTGCGTGGAGCACTTCGGCTTTTTTTACTTCTTCGCTTTCATAATCGCATCCTTCATTTTTCATATCTTCAATCATTTGATTGATGCCTTTTTCATCAATTGAATAATGCTTAAACAGGCTTTCTGGATGACCACCGAAATGCAGATTATTGGCTTTGCTATTTTCAAAATTGCGATTTACTCGTATAAAAATTCCTTGCAGATTCTTGCCACTCATTACAATTCTTAGATCGCCCAGATGCGCTTCTGTGGCTCTTTCCTGAACAATAATTTCTGACAAAGTAGGAGAATTTTCAGCGTGATTTTTCTGAGAATCTTGTGTGATTGACAAGAAAGATTGAGTGATATTTTTAATAGCTTGCTCTAAATCCAACTGTTGATTTTGAGCCACAACCACACCAGCGCCACCAAAATAGTTGGCCGGTTTGATGATGGAATCATCATTTAATTTTCTATGAAATTCGACATATTCTTTTGCGCCTTGCATGAAAATTTCATATTCATCAGCAAATAATTTTTGGGCAGCAGAAAAATCTTTTTTTAAAATCAAGTCGTAGAATTTTTCAGTTTCTTTCGCGGATAATTTGTTGCTGCTAACCTTGATTATTCTGCTTTCAAAGCTGATCTGATTTTTATTGCCGGAAAAATCAATTCCTTCAAGCAAATCAATCTCATCAATTTTTTTGTTATAGTGAATTGCATAAATTGCCAGTTTGTCACCAAGAATTTTATTTAATGATGGATTTGGCAAAATCTTTGCGCCATTTTTTTGCAAGCTAATTAAAATATCATAAAAAAAATCAGTCAAAGAGACTGGCTCGGCGCGGTTAAAAATCGGTATTTTTTTGATGTCAATTTCTGAAATTTCAGTGCCGGAAAATAATATTTTACTGTTGGTTTCATCTTGATTTGCTTCAAAAGGCAGCGTTAAAAGACAATTGATAACTTGCCTGTGAAAAGCTTTTTTAATTTGTTCCTCAACTAATTTTAAGTCAGGATTTTTTGGCAATTTTAAAACTTGTAAACGGGAAAAATCTTGACAAGTTTCTATATTTTTTGGTGTAGTTAAATAGATTTCAAAACCTTGCTTTAACGCACAATAAATCAATAACAAGTCGTTGGAGCTACCAAAATGTGCCTTGCCATCAATCACATTTTTTTCAGTGATAAATAATATTTTCATTCTTTGCTAATTAAGATTTTTTCTTCATCCAATTTCTTAGTGGTGCAGCCATAAAATCTATAGGGGTTTTTCAATTCGCTATTTTCAATCATCGAATAGAGTCTTTGGAGCTTTTCCAGTCTTGGTTTGTAAACTCTGCCCGAAATTTGCATAAGCGCCAGCGCTAAATATCTGGTTGCAGTGCCGGTTTCTAGCTGGAGAAATTTTTTTGTTTCGACAATAAAATTTCCATTTTTATCTAGCTTAAAAATCTTAGGAAATTTCCTGGCGGTTTCTTTGGCGATAATTTTTTTGCTTTCTAAGATCGCTTTTGACGCGCTATTGATGCGTTTTGCCATTACTTCCTGATCTGGCAATGTATTTAAAAAATTCCTGATTTTATTGCGTAGATATTTTTCATCTTGATTACTTTCATCTTCAACCCAGGAAATTTTTTTCTCCTTTAAATATTTTTTTAAATCACTTTTAGAAAAATCCAGAAGAGGGCGAATGATATTTAAATCACCAAGCTTACTTTTATAATCCATTGCCGCCAAGCCATCAATGCCGCTTCCGCGAAATAATCTGATCAAAAAATTTTCTGCCGAATCTTGCTCATGATGGGCAACAAAAAGGTTTTTAATTTTGTTTTTAGAGCAAAATTCTTGCAGCAAATTATAACGCATTTCTCTTAAGCTGTTTTCAATATCAGCTTCCGGTGGCGCTTTCAAATTGGATTTTAAAATAGTACAGAGAATTGAATTTGCCTTACAAAAATCAGCAACAAATTTTGCATCTTTAGCGGAAGTTTTTCTGAAATTGTGATCAACGGTCAGGCAAAAAATTTTGGTTTTCTTGTCAAAATTCTTTTTTAGCAAAGAAAGCAAGGCCATGGAATCGCAGCCACCAGAGACAGCAACAGCCAGTTTTTTTGGTAATTTTTTGTCAAAAATTTTACCAATTATTTCTCTAAATTTGGCTTCAATCATCAAAATAATATTGAAAGAAAGATCAGGTCAGGTGATCAAAATATTCGGCGGCAATTTCCAAAAAATTTTCCTTAAAAAAGGGTTTGCCCAAAACATCGTTAAAACCCGCTTCTTCAATCAGTTTAAGTTGCTCATTGTCGCTATTGCCGGTTGCAGCGATTATAGGAATATCTTTATTTTTTCTGTCACGGCGAATTGCTTTTGCGGTGTCAAGGCCGTTCATTACCGGCATCTCAATATCCATCAAAATTAAATCTACCGGTTGTTTTTCGAGAATATTCAAAACTTCTAAGCCATTTTTAGCAAGAGTGACGCTGCAACCGAGATGTTCCAAAACCCTGCTGGTTATTTTGCTGCTAGTTAAATCATCATCGGCCAGCAGGATTTTTTTGCCATTTATGAAAGAATGGTCGCTTTGCTGATTGTCATTTTCAGATTTTTTATTCTTTAAAATTTCGCTAAGAATTTTTTGAGTGACATCGGATTTGTAATGGGGAATGAGCATGGTGAATTCTATCCAAGAGCCTAGTTCCGAATCGCATTTTATATCACCATTGAAACTTCTTAAAACCCGACGACAAAAAGCTAAACCTAAACCAGTGCCGCCAATTTTTCCAGAAGTGGAGAAATTTTCAAAGATTGATTCCAGCTTTTCCTTGGGAATGCCAATGCCGTTATCTCTAAATTTAATAAAATTTTCCTTTTCAGATTGTTCTATGCTTATAGTGATTTTAAAATCCGGCTTTTGATCTTTGTAGTAAAGAGAGTTTTTAATGAGATTGAATAATGCATAAATTAACAAATCCTGGTCGCCCAGAAATTCAAAATCCGGGCCGTCAATAAAATGAATTAAATTTTTATCATCCGGGTTCGCATATCCGAAGCTTTCAATGGCGGCATTAATTACATTTCTGGCGGAAAGTCTCACGAAGCTGTTCTTGTCAATATCTTCACCCCTGACATTGGAAAGGATTGAGTCAATTATTTTATTACTTCTTTTGATTATATTTTTGCCGCTTTCAACAAGATTATGAAGGTCGGCCAGACTTGATTTTGCGATGTCAAATTGTGATGTTGCCTCGTGGGATTCTGGATGTTTTGGCAGCAAGACCTTGATCATCTCAAATGAATTGGCAATAGAATTCAAAGGATTGCGCATTTCATGGGCAATTGATCCGGAAAGACCCAGAAGTGCAATTTTGGTTTTAAACTCCATCAAGCCATTATATATAATGGCGCGCATCTCATCAATATCCCAGGGCTTGGTTAGATAAGCAAAAATATTGCATTGGTTGATTGCGGCGATATTGTCATTTAAATCAGCGTGGGCAGTGGTTAAAATTCTGGTTATGTTGGGATGGGTGTTTTTTATGTGTTGTAATAAATCGACCCCGGATTTACCGGCCATTTTTTGGTCGGTTATTATGGTTGCAATCTCACGATGCTTTTCTTTTACAATTTCTAGCGCTTCTTCTGCGCTATTGGCGGTAATGATGTGAAAATCCTCATTAAAAATTTTTTCAAAATATTTCGTGGCCTTTTCTTCGTCATCAACAAAAAGAATATACTGCTCGAACTTTTTACCCACCTGAAGTTTTGTCATTCTGTTTCAAGGTTATTGATTAAAGACCGGAAAGCATGAGTTTAAATTTACGAAATAACATTAAAAGGCCAAAATCAATTTTGGTTGCAGTGTTTTGGCGGACAAAAAAGCTGTTGCAAAAACTGGAGCCTTTAAGCATTATTACCAATGCCCCTTCAAAGATGGGGATTTGTCTTTCGCTTTACGATACCTTAAGCCATTATAAAATTAAGGTTTTTTACCATTTATTATTAGCCCAAAAAAATTATTTGATGATTATGACTTCCGCCTAAATTCCGGTAGCAAATTTAAAGCAATTTGAAATCTATGATTAAAGTTGAAAAATCACCCTTTTTCATTCTTTTTGTTGATGACGAAGAAAATGCCTGCAAATATTTTGCCAGAACTTTAGAGGTGGAATTTAATATTGTTACTGCCTCAAGCATTAAAGAAGCCCAAAAAATCATCGAAGAAAATATAGGTAAAATTGCCGTTGTGGTGACCGACCAAAGAATGCCGGGCGGAAATGGTATAGAGCTGCTGCGCTATTTGCGTGACTATCATCCCGGTATTATCAGAATTTTAACAACTGCACATTCTGACTTGTCTGACGCGATTGAATGCGTCAATAAGGGTGAGGTTTACCGATATATTCAAAAGCCCTGGGATTATGAGCTGATGAAAAGTGATATGCGTCAGGCTGTTGCCTTGTTTGACACCAAAATGGAGATGGATCGGTTGCTTAGAGAAAGAAGCGTAGCAAGGGCTAAAACCGTAAAAACTGATAGAGTTAGGCAATTATGCATGTTTGCCAATTTGCTTCCTTGGATAAATTTTGCCGCTTTATCTACCAAGGCTTTTATAGCAAGATTTGCCGTTGCTCAAAATCAGATCAAGGAGAAGGATTTAAAATATTGCCCGCCTAAAGATGAAGAAAATGCTGAGACAGCTTTAATAGTAAAGATCTCCGAGAAAATGAAAGAAAAGATTTCTTTCAACCAAAATTATGATTTTAACACTATTTTAAGCTATAACGAGATTGCATCACTTTGTCAGCAGGTTATGGAGAGCAAAAATGTTGGCATAAGTAATGTTACTATTTTTGGTGGCAAAGGGGAGATAACGGTTAATGAATATGCTTTTAAAACCGCGATTGAAGAATTGATTGGTTATATATCGCATATTAAGCAGAAATGTTGGATAAAGGTCTGGCCAGCGGAAAATAATGAGGTGATGATCGTTTTCCAAATCAACAGCTATTTCTACAAAACTAACGAAACCAATATTTTCCTTGTAAAATCAGATGAGTCAGATAAAGCTGATCCTCATCTCCATCTCCTTATCTGCTATTTACTGATAGGCCATCATGGTGGCAGGGTAGAAATGAAAGATGATGAGATAACAATAGAGTTCTATATTTATCTGCCGGCTACTCCTGTTATTGGGGCTGATACTACCAGCATTTTTTCAGCGGAAGAATTAAACGGCATAATTGCATCGGTTAACGATTAATCTAATAATCAAAAATTATGAAAGATAAGAAGTTTGTTATGGAAGATCCTATAATTGATCGCGCTTTTCTGGAACAAGCTATACAAGGTGACAAGGTTTTTGAAAAAGAGATTTTTACTTTATTTATCAATAGCTCCAAGACAAGCGTGGCAACCTTGGAAAAGGCGCTAGAGAAAAATGACAATATGCTTTGGAATAGCGAAGCGCATTTTTTTAAAGGAACTTGTTCTGCTATCGGTGCCTTTCCACTTTCTAAAGTTGTGGAATATGCCCAATTTCACTTCAAAGATAATGCAAAAGATAAACAAGAGATTTTAGATGAGATCAAGAAGCAGCTAGAAGAAATCTATGCCTTCATCAATAAAGAAATTTTAAAATAAAACCTAAATTAGCTTAAAACATCCCTCATTGTGTAAAATCCATGTGGCTTACCTTGAGACCAAATAGCTGCGCGGATTGAGCCAATAGCATAAATATCACGATTGGATGCTTTGTGGGTTAGTTCCACTCTTTCACCACTACCGGCAAAAATAACTGAGTGATCACCAATTACGTCACCACCTCTTAATGAGCAAAAGCCAATCTCATTATCGGATCTTTTGCCGACAATTCCGTCTCTAGACTTGCGATATACTTCACCAAAATTCAGGTTTCTTCCTTTGGCTACCGCTTCTCCAAGGGCAAGAGCAGTTCCAGAAGGGGCATCAATTTTATTTCTATGATGCATTTCAAATATTTCGACATCATAATCAGAGTGAAGAAGTTTGGCCACCTGTTCTGCCAGATTCATCAACAAATTAACCCCAATCGACATATTGGAAGACCAGACGATAACGCAATTTTGGGCATAATTCTTGAATTGCTGTTTTTGAGCCTCGCTAAATCCGGTTGTGCCCGAGACCAGAATTTTATTATATTTGGAGGAAAAGCCGGCAATTTGCAGAGCCAAGTCTGGGTTAGAAAAATCGATGATAACATCGGAATTTTTTACCATCTCTTCTAAATTGTCGGTTGCATTGATTCCAAGATTGTCGCCGCCGATTATTTTTCCAATATCCTGTCCTGACAATTCGCTTCCCAACCTAACCAAGCCGCCGGAAATATCAGTTAAGTCATTTTCCAAAACTGCTTTAGCAACTGATTGCCCCATTCTTCCGGTGATGCCGATAATGCCTATTTTCATAAAGGTGATTAATTTACAAAATTTGGAAAAGAAAAGGGCGGCAGTTAATGATTTATTACTGCCGCCCTTAGGAAAAACTAAATGGAAAATTATCCGATAAAATCAGACTAATAAAACCGTGAAGTTATTTTTTTGGTTTTTGATTAGATGGTTTTTTCGGCTGTTCAGCTTTGCTGTTATTGTTAGCGGCTGGAGTTTTGTTATCAGAGGCTGGGTTAGAAGCTGGGTTTTGTTGATCAGTTGCAGCTCCCTCTTCAATTGAAGGGACGATGTTTTGATCTTCCGCAGGAGGAGTGGCTTGATCAATTGTTTTGCCATTTTCATCAACCGGGACGCCCATTTCTGGATTTTCAGTGTCGGATAGATCAGGCAAATCAACTTCATCACCAGTTTGTTCAAAAATCCAACCAGCATGTTCTCTGACATTTTTGGAGTAAGTGACACCTAAAAAGAAAGATAGGGCCAATAAAAATATAATGATGATAATTTCTAGAGTTCTGGTCATGTTTACTAATGGAAATGTTAAAATGAAAGTCTGAAAAACTCTTTCAAGACTGGAGAGAAATTTAATACCGGTGGGACAAAAATGCAATAATAAATTGCTAAGTGCTAGATAGTGTGGTTACAAGAGCTGCAGGATATATTTTGAGAATAAATTTAAGCGATTTTTTTCTAAATTTTTAATAAATTTCTGAAAAAAACTTTAAGAAAAAAGAACTTAAAATAGATCAAAATATATGAGTGTATCTTATGACGACACTATTTAATAGTGGCTAAACTAGAATATGTAGAGAATCTGATAGTTCTTAATTGACTATCATAGCAATTGGATTTTCGATAAATTTTTTCAAGGCTTTTAAAAACTCAGCTCCAACCGCTCCATCAACTGATCTGTGATCGCAGGATAGAGTAACATTCATGATTGTGGCAATTGTTATATCGCCATTTTCAATTACTGGTTTTTCAACCCCGGCGCCAACAGCTAAAATACAACTTTGTGGGGGGTTAATGATGGCTTGAAAACTATCAATTCCATGCATACCAAGATTGGAGACGCTAAAACCGCCGCCTTGGAATTCCTCTGGTTGCAGCTTGCCGTCGCGAGCTTTCTTGGCCAGAGATTTCATTTCATCAGAAATGGTTTGAATGGATTTTTGATCAGCATTTTTAACGATTGGAGTTAAAAGTCCTCCATCAACAGCCACCGCAACTGAAACATCAACATTGTTGTAAAGCAAAATTGCTTCATCACTCCAAGAGCTATTTGCTTCAGGAACTTTTTTGAGGGCCAAAGCGACGGCTTTAATAACAAGATCATTAACCGAAATTTTGTAAGCGGGATTGCCTTTGGCATCAAGCTCAGCCAGGTCATTTAAAGATTTTCTAACTTCCAGCAATTTATCGATTTTAAGGTCCGTGCTCAAATAGAAGTGAGGCACAGTTTGTTTAGATTCCAATAATCTTTTGGCAATTATTTTTCTAACATTGCTGTTTTTGATTGATCTGAATTCTTGAGGATTTCTAGAAACAACACCACTTCCTGCTCTTTGGCCAATTCCCTGTTTTGAGGCTTGTTCAATATCATCCTTGATAATTCTGCCTCTAGGGCCGGATCCGGAGATTTGCGATAAATTAAGATTTTGCTCAGCTGCCAATCTTTTTGCTAGCGGGCTTGCGTGGATTTTTTGATCTGTAGAGTGAGTTATTGTTTCTGATTTGTTGCTTGGTTTGCTTTCTGGCGCAGCTTCAGTTGCTGTTGGTTTTTCACTTTTTGGCTCTGCTGCCGGGCCGGTTTTTGCTTGATATTTATCTAGCGCTGATTTGTCTTCACCTTCTTCCAAAAGTAGGGCGATTAGAGAGTTAACGGCTACATTTTCCGTTCCTTCTTTAACTAAAATTTTACCTAAAATTCCCTCATCAACTGCCTCAACTTCCATAGTTGCTTTGTCAGTTTCGATTTCGGCAATTACATCACCGGCTTTCACCTTATCGCCTTCTTTTTTATTCCATTTGGCAAGATTCCCTTCTTTCATGGTTGGAGAAAGGGCCGGCATTAAAATTTCAATTGGCATAGAATGATTGGAAAAATTGATTAGCAAAACACAGCGCGGGCCGCAGATTATTTGGTTGTGATTAAAATGTCTACCCCAAACATTTGCGCCAAAATTTTGTAACTAAAAACGATCTAGAGATTTATAGTTTACTATATTATTTTTGCGCTTTTTTTATAACCAATAGCTCCAAATAATGCAGGATAATAAACTTCCAAGTGCGGTAATTTTTGATTGGGACAACACTTTGGTTGATAGTTGGACTCTGATTCATCACGCCATTAATGAAACAATGCAAAAAACCGGCAAGGAACAATGGAGCCTGGAAAAGATAAAAAATGATGTGCATAAATCGATGAGGGAATCCTTCCCTCAGATCTTTGGTGACAGATGGCAAGAGGCGGGAGAGATTTATAGAAACAGCTACAGATCTCAGCATTTGGAAAAAATGCAATTTTTGCCTGGCGCTCTTGAATTGATCAATTTTTTATTCGAGAAAAAAATTACGCTTTTTGTAATCAGCAACAAAATGGGTGAGACTTTGCGAATGGAAGTGGAAAATCTGAAAGTAAAAGACAGATTTTTAGCGATTATAGGTTCAGGCGATACTAATTTTGATAAGCCTCACAAAGCGCCAGTAGAATTTGCTTTGGATGGAACTGATATTGACCCACAGCAAGAACTGGTTTGGTTTATCGGCGATACAATTACAGATGTTGAATGCGCCCTAAATTCCGGTTGTCAGCCGATTTTATATGGGGAAGGGATAAATGTGCCAAAAGATTTAATCGCAAAAGAAAGTGCTAAGAAAGAAAGGCCAATGCTTTGTTTTCCAAATCACCAGGCGATTTTGAGTTATTGTTGTGGATTGAAATAGCCTAAATCTCCTCACCAAAAATCCGCTGATAATATTCCTTCAAAATCAGTTTTTCCTCATCAATCAATTTATTCAAAAAGCTCAAAATAAAAGCCTGTTTGATTGAAGAAAATATCTCAAAATTCCTGCCCCAAGAAATTAAAGTTCTAAGCGACATCAAATTTGATAAATCACCATTTCTAAAACCTTCTCTGGTTAGTGAGGCCATTTTCACCATCATTTTTGCTACATTTTCGTTAGATTTTTTAGCCAAAAACGGGAGTTTTTTTAGCAAAACTTCCACCTCTTTTTCTTCCTCCATATAATTCAGCGTGGCAACAATATTCCATCTATCCATCTGTGCTTGATTAATCAGATTTGTTCCATGATAAATTCCCAAATCATCGCCCATGCCAATAGTGTTTGATGTAGCAAAAAGACGGAAATATTGATGTGGGCTTAAAATTTCATTTTCTTCCAAAAGCGCAAATTTACCTTCCTCTTCTAACAATCTTTGAATGACAAAAGATACATCAGTCCTTATCGCATCATATTCGTCAAGCACCAACGCAATTGGTTTTTCAAGTGCGAAAGGAATTATGCCGCGTTTAAATTCAGTGATTTGTTTGCCATCTTTTAAAGTGATGATGTCTTTTCCAACTAAATCTAGCCTGGTAATTTGCGAATCAAAATTAACCCGCAAACATGGCCAATTAAGTCTGGCGCAAACTTGTTCAATATGAGTAGATTTGCCGGTGCCATGCATTCCTTGCAAAAGCGTTTTTTGGTTAAACATCAAGCCGGCTAGAATCGCCTTGGTTGTTGGTGCATCAAAGATATAGTTATGATCAAGTTTCGGAACTAAATCACTTGGTTCTTCAAAACCTAATATTTCAAAATCGCATTCAAATCCGAAGGTTTTAAGGCAGTTTATTTTGGTTCTTGTAAGGGTTTTGACTGGTTTTTTTGCGGCTGTCATTATATTTTCTGGTTCCTTTATTCGAAAACTGCAGTTTAAAAATATGAGTACTAATAGTAAAGCCTTCCCCGTTATTGATCTAGGCGATTACATCTTGCGCGAACAAACAATTGAAGATGCCGAAGATTTTCTAGAATATTATTCCGATCCTGAAGTTAGCAAATATATCGTCTCTTTCATTCCAAGAACCGTTGAAGAAGCGAGAGCGGAAATCAAATACTGGATCAACGTTGCTCAGTATAATGATGGCATTTATTTTGCCATTGCCAGAAAATCCGATAATAAAATGATTGGTTCGGTCGGAGTTTCCGGCGCCAACCGTCATCACAACCGCATCGAAGCCAGCTATGATTTGGCAAAAGAATATTGGGGGCAGGGCATCATGACCACAGCCTTAAAAGCAGTTTTGAAATATGCTTTTTTAGAATTGAAATTTAACCGCATCGAAGCCTTCGCTATGCCAGGAAATGAGGGATCGCACAAAGTTTTACAAAAATGCGGTTTTAATTTTGAAGGCAATTTAAAACAACATCGCTATCACAATGGCAAATATGTTGATATCGGCATTTATTCCATTGTTTACGAAGACTATATTAGGAATCTGTAAGGATTTCTTTTAACATCTCTTTTCATCATCTGTCTGAGCGATTCTAACCATCCAATATTAATCCCATCAATACCCCCATTAATATTTCTCCTAAGCATTCTTAGTGCATTTAACCCTCAGATAATTTAAATAAGCGCCTGCTAAAAATTGGCTTTATTTAAGAGCATCTTTTTTTCTGCTCTTATTTGCTTTGTACTTGCTTTGTATTTGTTTTGTTGTCTTTTTTAATTTCATCCCACTCCGTGTCCTAATTTTAAGTTTAGTTCTTTTATGTGTGTGACACGAGTAAGGCTTTCATTGGCTATTGTTTTTGCCTGCTGTTTCTTTGGCGTTCCTGTTTTTTGTTCTTTCTTTTCTTTCTCTTCATTTCTTTCTATTCCTTTTTCTTCTTTTTCTGTTCTCGCTTCTGATTCTCCCCTCCCTTTAGTTACCGACAACTCCACCAACACCCAACTAGACCACGCCCAAAACGGCATTCCCATCATCAACATCGCCACACCTTCCGGCACTTCCGGTGTCTCCCACAACCGCTTTACTGATTATAATGTCGGTACTTCTGGTCTAATTCTCAACAACTCAGTTGGTGATGTTAACGGTGTTGTAAGTAGTAGTCTTGGTGGATTAATAGGCGGCAATACTAATCTTAGGAGTTCCGGTTCTGCCTCAGTTATCTTAAACGAAGTAACAAGTAATCGCATTAGTCAGATCAATGGCTACACAGAAATCGCTGGTCATGCGGCAGATTTGGTAGTGGCCAATCCCAACGGCATTATCATGAATGGTGCCGGCTTCATTAATGTCAGTAGATTTACAGGTGTTGTCGGTTCTGTTGATAGGATTGGTTCTGGTGTTGGTGGTTCTGGTATTGGAAGTTCTGCTAATGACATTTCTTTTACTTTAAGCGGTCGTAATTACCAAATTACTAACGGCTTCTTACCTGAGTTAGTAGTCTCTGGTTCAGGAGTTGATTTTGAATCAGTTGCCTCTGCCGATCTTGTGTCTTCTGTGATGAGGATTGTTGCTCCTGTTTATGGTAGCTCTGACACTGAGATAAATCTTCGTTCCGGTGATTTAGCTTTTGATTATTTGTCTCGTAATGTCACCTCAGACAATTCAACTCCCGGCACCAATCTTCCATCTGAGATTGCCATTGACGCTTCTAGCTTAGGCAAGATCCAAGCCGGCAAAATCTTCATAATCGCCACCAAGGAAGGATTTGGTGTTAAATATAATGCTGATTTACTAGCCCAGGGTGGTTCTTCTGCTTCTGGTGTTGTAATTGATGCTTCTGGAAATGTCAGTTATGGCAATATTGCTGCTGAAGATGGTGATATTGAGGTTACTTCCAGGACTGGATCAATCACTCAAAACGGA
>JAJTCH010000002.1 GCA_021323225.1 Rickettsiaceae bacterium
AGTAATAGCAGCGGTTAGGGTTGTTTTGCCGTGGTCAACGTGGCCGATTGTGCCGATATTGACATGGGGTTTGGCGCGGTCGAATTTTGCTTTGGACATAAAATTTACAGATAATTGATTTTAGGAAAAAGCCCGAGAATCCAATTAAAGAGCCAATTCTAGGGAGTCGGACAAATCTGATATTTGGATTTTTTAAATAGGAAGCTTAAAAACAGACGGCTGAATTTAACAATCAGCAAATAAAATGCAATATGGTTTTTAAGCCGCAATTAAAAGTTGCTTCCGAAATTAAAGCGGAAGGTTTCAACCCGATCAAAATCTTCTTTTTTAGCAATCCTGGAAAAATCTAAACGAATTGGCCCCAAAGGAGAAGCCCAGCCAACACTTAAACCATAACTAGCGCGAAGAGTACCGGTATCAATAACTTCGGTATTTTTTCTATTGATTTCATCCACACCTCTTAAACTTCCTATGTCGGTAAATAGTGAGGCGCTGATGCCAAGATCCTTTGGCAAGCCCGTAGGAAAACGAAATTCAGCAGTGCCAACATAATAAGTTTTACCACCTATGGAATCGCCATTTTTAAAAGTGCCACCAATTTTTGATCTAGGACCAATACCGGCATATTCAAAGCCTCTAAAATTATTCCCCCCCAAGAAGAAATTATAGTTACTTCTAACATCTTGCCCAATGCCAGCAATATGGCCAAATTTAGCGGATAATTTTAAGACAAAATCGGTATTGCCTAAAATTGGAAGATAGTAGCCCGCTCCACCCTCATTTTTCAAATATTTTATATCACCACCAACACCGGCATAATCTTGCGATAAGCTTGCATAATAACCATCACGCGGATCAAATCGACTGTCTCTTTCATCATAAAATAAACTATGTCCGATAGATGAATTGACATATTGTCCTTCCAAATTTTTTAGTGATGGTGAAGCAAGAGCATTAACATTGCTGATATTCTCATCTTTTAGTGAATAGCGAAGCTGATGACTTAAATGTTCTAAAATTGCGTAATCACCCCTGACGGTTGCGCCACTGGATTTTTGATCATAGACAAGGGTATTTCTCTTATCCATCTGGTAGCTGAATAAATCAATCCCGGCAGCAATTTCTCTGCCGGCAAAATAAGGTTTGGTATAGTTAAGTTCACTGCTAAATCTCAAAGAAGATTTTTGCAAATTAACTCCCAATTCTTGTCCGGTTCCAAAAAGATTATTTTCTTTCAATCCAACATTACCAGTCATTCTATCAACCGTGGAATAGCCAATACCAAAATTTAACTCTCCGGTTTTCTTTTCTTTAACTTCAATTTCCAGATCAACTAAGTTAGCACCACCAACTCTTTTAGTATTAAATTCTACCTTATCAAAAAAGCCAAGATTTTGAATTCTCTGTTTAGAACGATTGATTCTGGTCATATTATAAGCATCGCCTTCCACAACCCTCATTTCTCTTCTAATCACTTCATCCATTGTTCTGGTATTGCCCTTGATATGGATTTGATTGATATAAATTCTTGGCGTTTCTTCAATTACATAATCAATGTCGATAATTTGCTTTTCCTTATCGCGCTTCAAAACAGGTTCAATATGAGCAAAAGCATAGCCTTTTTCAGACATGATTTTGACCATTTTATCAACCGTTTCATCCATGAAATCAGCATTATAAATTTTGCCTTTCTTGGTTTTTACTGAATCAGCCAATAATGATTCGTCAAATTTCTTTACCTTATTAACGATATTGATTTCACCAAAATTATATTTAATCCCTTCTTCCAATAGAAAACTGACGAAGAATTTATCTTTAGTAGGTGCAATTTGGGCAATGGCTGATAGAACCGCAAAATCAGCATAACCTCTAGCAGTATAGAATCTTCTTAGCTTTTCTTTATCAAATTCAATACGGTCGGAATCATAGCTATCAGCGCTAAAAAACTTATACCATTTTGATTCTTTAGTGGTGATTTCATCATTCAATTCGGTATCGGTAAAAACTTTGTTACCGATAAAAGCAATATTGGCAATATCAGCCTTTTTGCCTTCTTTTATATCAAAAATCAGATCAACTCTGTTTTGGTCACGCTTAACAATTTTGGGATCGATCGTCGCTAAAAAGCGGCCACTCTTGATATAAATGTCATTTATTCTTTTGATGTCAGCTTGAAGTTTTGCTTTTGTATAGATTGAGCGTTTCTTTAAACGAACTTCAGTCTGCAAAGCCTCATCTTCAATTTTGCTATTTCCCCTAAATTCAACTTCATTGATGATCGGATTTTCCTTAACTTCAACGATCATTTGAGCATCCTGCGGATAAATTTTTACTTCCGAGAATAAATCACTTCCAAATAACTGCTTTATTGATTGGTTAATTGCTTGGCGGTCGCTATGTCTCAAGCCATTGCTTAAATAATTTTGAATGGTCGCGGTATCAACCCTCTCATTTCCTTTGATAACAATTTTAAGATCACCTTTCTTAGCTTCGCTCTTCTTGACTTCACTCTTTTTTGCAGCAAAAGCACAGTCAGGAGAAATTGCAAAAAGAAAAATAATGGCGAGATATATTGATAATTTTTGCATCTATGATTCCTGAACCAATGTTTTTTGATAAATTTCTCTTTCCATTTCTGATATATCGACACTTAAGCTAATCTGATTGCCGGATAATCTATTTTCTACTAAATATTGCTTTGTCACCTCCAGCAAATGTTCTGCCAGTTTTTTTCTGATTTCTAAATTTCTGCCCGCCATAATTCTAACGGTAATATGCATAAAATCTTGCGCAGAAGTAGCATCGGCAACAATAAAATTCGGACAAAAAACTGCTCTCGCCTTACATTGTGAAATGTCAAAATTTCCTTCACTCTTGGAGATATTTTTATTTAGCTCCAAGAGTAAATTTCTAATTTTTAACTCAGAAATCGCAAAAGAATGTTCGACAATCACATGTGGCATAGCAAATTCTTAAACGTCTAGATTAACCACCTTAAGGGCATTTTGTTGAATGAAATCCCTTCTTGGCTCAACCACATTGCCCATTAAAATTGAGAAAGCTTCGTCAGCTTCTTCAAACTGGTCAATTTTGACTTGCAATAAAGTACGGTTTGAAGGATCAAGAGTGGTTTCCCATAATTGTTCGGCATTCATTTCTCCAAGACCTTTAAATCTTTGAACTGAAAGGCCTTTTTTGCCAACTTCGTTAATCAAATTAATTAATGCCATTGGGCTGGTAATTTGATATTTTTCTTCTTTTTTAACCAAAGTTATTGTTGAAGCAAAATCATCAATAATAGCATCAGAAACTTGACCCAAAGCAGTAGCTTCCGGAGCCTGAACAATAGTTTGATTGACAAAAATTGAGCTCTTCACGCCTCGAATCTCTTTTATCAATTCAATATTGCCGCCAACTATTTGATGAGACCAGCTGACATCATCATCAGTATTATTTTTCTGCATAAATTTGACAATTTTCTCAGCAATTTTAGCGGTCTTTTTTTCATCTCCCGCCCAGTTTTCATTAAAGCCACCAACCAAGGCTACAGCCTCAGCAATATTGGCTGGCAATAATCTGGAAATACCGTTAATTAAAATGCTGAATTTGCTAATCTTGTTAACAAAATCAGCTAAATCTTTGCCAGTTCTATCTCCGGCTTTAGATTTTAAAACTGCATCACCCAAAACATTTTCCAAAATATAGTTTTGTAGTGCCTGTTCGTTTTTCAGATAAACTTCGCTGCTGCCTTTTTTAACTTTATAAAGCGGAGGTTGGGCAATATACAAATAGCCTTTCTCAATCAATTTTGGCATGTGACGGAAGAAGAAGGTCAAAAGCAAAGTACGAATGTGAGAACCGTCAACGTCGGCGTCAGCCATGATGACAATTTTGTGATAGCGGATTTTATTTTCGTCGAAATCTTCTTTACCAATTCCAGCACCAAGAGCGGTGATGATGGTGCCAATTTCAGTTGAGGAAAGAATCTTGTCAAATCTAGCGCGCTCAACATTGAGGATCTTACCGCGAATTGGCAAAATAGCTTGATTTTTACGATTTCTACCACTTTTTGCTGAACCACCCGCAGAATTTCCTTCCACAATAAATAGCTCACTCAAAGCAGGATCTTTTTCTTGGCAATCAGCCAATTTGCCAGGCAAATTGCTAACTTCTAAAACTGATTTTCTTCTAGTTAATTCACGCGCTTTTCTAGCAGCTTCTCTAGCTTGAGCAGCTTCCAAAGCCTTACCAATGACGATTCTGGCATCAGCCGGTTTTTCTTCAAACCATTGGCCAAGTTTATCTGCCACTCCTGATTCCACAACTTGTCTAACTTCACTGGAAACAAGTTTGTCTTTTGTTTGAGAAGAGAATTTCGGATCCGGAACTTTAACCGATAAAACGCAAGTCAAACCCTCTCTAACATCTTCACCGCTTAGAACGATTTTTTCTTTTTTGAATAATTTGTTGTCAACTGCGTAATTATTGATGACACGTGTGATAGCGGCACGAAAACCTGCTAAGTGGGTTCCACCATCCCTTTGGCGAATATTATTAGTGAAGCATAAAACATTTTCGTGGTAACTATCATTCCATTGCATTGCCACTTCAACACTGATGCCATTTGCTTCAGGAGGATTGATCACGATAGTTTGGTGTAAGGCATTTTTGCTTCTATCGATATATTTGGCATAGGCTTCAACACCACCTTCATAATATAAAATGACTTCTTTTGGTTCTTCAGTTCTAAGATCCTTAAAGACAATTTTTACACCGGAATTAAGGAAGGCAAGCTCTCTTAGACGATGTTCGATAGTTGAAAAATTGAATTCGGTAGTGGTAAAAGTAGCGACCGAAGGATGGAAAGTCACTTGAGTACCTTTTTTGCCATTAGCATCACCGGTGACTTTTAGCGGAGAAACAGCATCACCATTTTCAAAGCGCATTTTGTGTTCCTTACCGTCGCGCCAAATAGTTAGTTCCAACCAATCAGAAAGAGCGTTAACCACTGATACACCGACACCATGCAAACCGCCGGAAACTTTATAGGAATTTTGGTCAAATTTACCGCCGGCGTGAAGTTGAGTCATGATAACTTCTGCAGCGGAGACACCTTCACCTTCATGTATGTCGGTTGGAATACCCCTTCCGTTATCTCTAACAGTAACTGATCCATCCGGATTTAACGCAACATTAACCTCATCGCAATGCCCAGCTAGAGCTTCGTCAATAGCATTATCCACCACTTCATAAATCATGTGGTGCAAACCACTGCCATCATCAGTATCGCCGATATACATGCCAGGGCGTTTTCTAACAGCTTCCAGCCCTTTTAAAACTTTAATCGAGTCGGCGCCATATTCTTTAGAATGATCAATATTGGCAACGTCTTTTTCTGTGGCAGTCATTTTTAAATTTATTGATTAATTTTTAAGCGAGGGGAATAATGATTTAGGCTAGCTTGAATCGGAATTGATATGGCTCAAAGCTGAATGCAAAAATCAAGCCGCGCATTCTAAACCACCAGTTTAAAAATCCAATAAAAATATGCCGAAACTAACTATAACACTAAATGGGGAAGAAAGGGCACTAGAGCAGCAAATTTCAATAAAAGCCCTGATTGAGGAATTAGGTTTGGATGTGAAAAAAATCGCGATTGAGAAAAACTATGAAATTATTCTTCCTGAGCAATTTGGGGAAAATATGTTAAGCGAAGGAGATAGGATTGAGATTGTTCACTTTATCGGCGGAGGATAATTATAGCCAATACAATAATTATTATTGAAATTATCTATTTTAAATTTTGTACTAAATTTTGATTGTAACCACTAACTGATTCAGCACTAATAGGGCTTGGGCTTGTACCAGGTATATTAGACGCACCATCATCACCGCCGTGAGCATTAAGACCAAATCTTATATTCTCCACAAGTTCTCCCTCATCACCCACTCTCATCACTTTTTCTTTTGCCTTTCTTTGCTTTCTTGTTGTTAGTACTGGTTCTGGCCCTTCTTGTGATTTTATTGTAGGCCGCTCTACTTCCTTAAAGCCCGGTAATTTTGCTATAAGCCCGATGAAAGAATCAGGAATTTTAGAAAATTGCTCTCTAGAATAATCAAGCCAAAGATCGGCACTTTTATTCCAAAATTTAGTAAATTCCTCTTTTGTTTTTTTATCAAGCGGCAATGCTTGTACTGCAATAAGCATAATCATACAAAAAAACCCTAAAGAACCACTGGCAAAGCCGGCAGCAAAACGGGTCAAAGGCTCTATAAAAGTTGGAGAAGCGGGTTCTAGAACTTTATCTTTGAATGTTTCTTCAGCTTCTTTTTTTGATCTTTTTAAATCATCTATTGTCGGCATTTTAATCCCTGAAATTAATGAATTGTAAAGGAAGGTCTAAGTTAAAATTTTTTATCTCGCCCATCACTTCTTGTAAATCGTCGCGTTTTTTGCCTTCAACCCGCACTTCTTCACCCCTAATTGAGGCCTGAACTTTTAGTTTTTTATCTTTAATGGCTTTAACAATTTTCTTGGCATTTTCAGAATCAACTCCTTGCTTGATTTTCACTTCCTGACGCAGGCTGTTGCCTGATGCTTTTTCTGCTTTCTGAAAATCAAGGGCTTTAACATCAATACCTCTTTTGGTGGCAAAAACTTTTAGCGAATCGCCAATTTGACCAAGCTTATATTCATCTTCGGCATGGATATTGATTTTGTTTTCTTTGCTATCAATGGAAATTTCAAACACCGCACCTTTAAAATCATAACGGTTTTTAAGTTCACGCAGCACGGAATTAACGGCATTATCCAGCTCTTGCAGATCAATTTTGGAAACAATATCGAAACTTGGCATTATTTTAAATTAATGGCGAATTGCTTAAGGAAAGGCAAATAGTTAACCAGCGATGGCTAATTTTCAATCTTTCTTTTTTGTTCAAAAAACTTTTTTAGCAATTGTTCTGATTCTCCAGCATTGATTCCACCATAAATTTCTGGCCTATGATGGCATTGCGGATGAGAAAAAACCCGCGCACCATTTTCCACCCCGCCGGATTTTACATCGCTTGCAGCGTAGTAAAGCCTATTAATTCTAGCTAAAGAAATTGCTGCAGCGCACATGGCACAAGGTTCAAGACTGACATATAAATCACAACCATCTAAACGGTGGCTTTGCAAAATCTGGTTAGCTTTTCTAATCGCCAGAATCTCCGCATGAGCCGTTGAATCTTGCAGGGCAATATTTTGGTTATAGCTTTTGGCAATAATTTGATTGTCTTTAACCACAACCGCACCAACCGGCACTTCGCCTTTCTCAAAAGCAATTTGCGCTTGTTCTAGAGCTTTTTTGATAAATTGATTAGTCATTTATGGAGGGCAAATTTCCGTCAAAGAATAATTTGACAAAATTTCTAGTGGTAATTTGGCTGATTTCATCTTTTGAAATATTTTTTAAATCCGCCAAAAATTCTGCCGTATGTTTAGTATAAGATGGCTGATTGAGCTTGCCTCGATGCGGCATCGGCGCCAAATAAGGCGCGTCGGTTTCTACCAACAAAAATTCCAGTGGCAGATCTTTAACAATAGTTTGCAACTCAATAGCATTTTTAAAAGTGATGATGCCGGAAATTGAAATGTAAATGCCAAGCTCAATGGCTTTTATGGCTAGTTCTCTAGAAGAAGAAAAACAGTGAAGCAAAGCTTTAAACTCACCTTTCTTCATCTCTGATTGCAAAATTTTTGCCATCTCTTCATCAGCATTTCTGCTATGAATTATCAGTGGCTTACCAGTTTTTCTGCTCGCTTCAATATGGGCAATAAAACTGGCAATTTGATTTTTCTCGATAAAGCCGGGGTGGTAGTAATCCAAACCGGTTTCACCAATGCCAATTACTTTCGGGTTAGAATTGCAAATTTGAATAATAGCTTCCGGCGTTGTTTTTGTCTCTTCTTCAACATTACAAGGATGAATGCCAACCGAAGCAAAAACATGCGGGTATTTTTGGGCATAGTTATAAATTCTGCCAAATTCGCTGATTTTGGTGCAAATAGTTTGCAAAATTTGCACATTATTTTGTCTGGCATTTTCCATCACTTCATCAATGCTAAAACCTTCCTTTTCAAGCAAATCAAGATGGCAATGGCTATCGACTAAAAAATTATAATTCATTATCTGTTCCTAATTTCGGTTGAGGAGATGTTACATTTGTCACCTAACAAAAAATAACATCTGAATTTTTCCGGTTGGATTTTTTCCGGCAGATTTTTGCAATCAACCAGTTTTAATAAATCCAGTTTTTGGTAATATAAATAAGCCTCACTTTCTTTAACTTTTTCAAAAAAGTCTTCACGATCAATCACAATCAATTTAACCAATTTAGCGATTTCTTGCCATCTATGCCATTGGTGAAAATTAACGATATTGTCAGCGCCAATGATGAAAAAAAATTCATCTTGTGGATATTGATTGATGATCTTCTCTAACAAATCAATTGAGTAAAGACTTGGTAAGTTTTTTTCCTCATCTTTCACCAAAATTTCCGGATGGTTTTTGGTTATTTCCAAGCACCAATTCATTCTTTGGTCAAAATCTTTCTTGTCACTTTTAAAAGGATTTTGCTTGGTAGGAAGCCACCAGATTTGATTCAACTGCAAACAGATTTTAGCTAAAAGACTAGCATGAATATGGCCCTTATGAGGAGGATTAAAGCTGCCGCCGAGTAAACCAATCTTCATTTGCTACCCCAAAATAATTGCTACCAAAATGATGATTCCAACCCAAAAATTGGAGCGGAATTTGTTTAAACAATCTTTCCCATCAGAAAAATTGCAAGTTTTGATTTGGCAAGATAAATGGGCTCCAGCAAGTAATGTCAATGGAAAATAGGCAAATTCAAAGCCTTTATAAATGCCAAGAAAAATTAACAGCAAGAAAAATAGCGCTATTAGAAAATATAAAATTTGCCGTGGGTTTTGCTGAAATTTTATGGCGGTAGATTTAACGCCGATTTTCAAATCATCTTCAATATCCTGATAGGCATAAATAGTATCGTAAATTATCGTCCAGATTATGCTTGCCAGATAAAGTAAGGCTGCAGCAAAAGTGATTTTGCCCAGAACTGCAGTTGAGGCAAATAAGATTCCCAAATTAAAAGTAAGACCAAGAAAAATTTGCGGATAATAAGTTAGGCGTTTCATCAAAGGATAAAGTACGACGAAAACCAGAGAAACGAAGCCCAAAATGATGGTTGGCAAATTAAATTGCAGCAAAATTACTAAAGAAAAAATCAGCAAAATTGCCAAAAAAATTGCGGCATTTTTAACAGAAATTGCTTTGGAGGCCAAAGGACGGTTTTTAGTGCGCTCGACATTACGATCAAATTTCCGGTCCCAAATATCATTAATAACGCAGCCGGCAGAACGCATCAAAACCGCACCGGCAAAAAATAGAAGCGTTAAATCAATAAAATTATCATCGCTGTTTTTAGCGGCCAGAGCAAGACCAAATAAACATGGCAAAAATAATAACCAAATGCCAATTGGTTTATCAAAGCGCGCCAGCGTTAGAAACTGCTTAAGATGATTCATTTCCGTTTGAAATATTTTTTTCAATCCATAAGATGGCGCACTCTAATCCGCCGTCTAAACAAATTCCATTCAATTTTTTAAATCATGTCTCACAAACTTCTAATTGCCAATCGTGGTGAAATTGCTTGCCGCATTATCAAAACTTGCAGAAAAATGGGCATTAAAACCGTGGCGGTTTATTCTGATGCTGATACCAATTCCCTCTTTGTACAAATGGCCGATGAGGCTGTTAATATTGGACCTTCCCCTTCTTCTCAAAGCTATCTTGACATAGCAAAAATAATGGATGCCATCAAAAAAACCGGCGCCAATTTAGTCCACCCTGGTTACGGATTCCTATCTGAAAATCGCCTTTTTGCTGCCGAACTAGAAAAAGCCGGAGTTACATTTGTCGGCCCAAGCGTATTTTCAGTTGAGATGATGGGCGATAAAATCCAATCCAAAAAATTGGCTCTTGAAGCTGGCGTTAGCACCGTTCCTGGCCATATGGGCGTGATAAAAAATGCTGAAGAGGCGGTTAAAATTGCCAATAAAGTTGGTTTTCCGGTTATGGTAAAAGCCTCTGCTGGTGGTGGTGGCAAGGGGATGAGAATTGTTTATGAAGAAAAAGGAGTGGAGGAGGCCTTTTTATCTGCCACTAATGAAGCAAAAAACAGCTTTTCTGATGATAGAATTTTTATTGAAAAATTTATTGAAAATCCGCGCCATATTGAAATTCAAGTCATTGCTGACAAAGCTGGTAATACTGTCTGTTTAGGTGAAAGAGAATGTTCAATTCAACGCAATAACCAAAAAGTTATCGAAGAAGCACCAAGCTCTTTTGTAGATGAAGCAACGAGACAAAAAATGTATGAGCAAACCAAGGCTCTGGCCGCAAAAGTCGGATATTATTCCGCCGGTACGGTTGAATATATCATGGACAAAAACAAAAATTTTTATTTCCTGGAAATGAATACCAGGCTGCAAGTCGAGCACCCGGTTACTGAACTTATAACCGGTTTGGATATTGTTGAGCTGATGATCAAAATCGCTCTTGGCGAAAAACTTCCTTTCAAGCAGGAGGATATCAAACTCAAAGGCTGGGCCATGGAATCGCGTATTTATGCTGAAGATCCGGCTCGCGGTTTCTTACCTTCTTCAGGCAGAATCAATCTTTATATCGAACCGGATGACAGCGAAAATGTTCGCGTAGATAGCGGCGTTTATGAAGGTGGCGAAGTCAGCATGTTTTATGATGCCATGATTGCCAAACTTTGCTCCTATGGCAAAGATCGAGCTGAAGCAATCAAACATATGAAAACGGCTCTTGGTGGTTTTGCAATTGGTGGTGTGTCTCACAATATCAGTTTCCTTGAGACCATCATGCAAAATCCAAAATTCGTTAAAGGCGATATTTCTACCGCTTTCATCAAACAGGAATTTCCTGAAGGATTTGCCGGTAATGAGCTAGATTCAGAAGCAAAAGCAGTTTTAATTGCTACCTCTCTATTCATATTCTTCACCAACTATATCCGAAACAGCCTTATCAATGGCAGGATGGCGCATCGCAAAAAACAAATCAGCGATAGATGGGTGGTGATGATTGATGACCAATCCTATTTGGTAGAAGTTTTAGAAAAGAACGAAAACCACTATAAATTCCTCTGCGATAAAAAAGAAATTGAAGTTCAAAGCAACTGGACCAACGGCGAGAAATTATTTAGAGGTATAGTCAATAAACATGAAGTGGCCGTTAAAATCCGCGAAAATAACCGCACTGGTGGCTATTTGTTGCAATATTCCGGCTCCGATACCTATACCAATGTTTACACACCGCGCACTGCTGAGCTTACTAAATTCATGCCGAAAATTGAGAAAAATCCGAAACCAACTCAGTTGGATTCTCCAATTACCGGTAAGATTGTCCGCTTTAAGGTAGCAGAAGGCGATGAGGTAAAAGCTGGTCAGGAACTAGTGATTATTGAAGCAATGAAAATGGAAAATATCATTCGTACCGATCACGATGTTAAAATCGAAAAAATTGCCTTTAAGGAAGGTGAGCCAGTTGGAGTTGGACAAATGATTATGAAGTTCAATTAAAATGTTTCAGAAATTTTACCAACAAAAAAAGCTGTTTCTTCTTGGTTTGGCAACCGCTGCTATTGTTGCCGCAATTGACCTTTACAGTAAAAAATTGGTTTTTGCTTTTTTGGATGACATGAATCCAGAGCATCCTGAATTAGCAATAACTGATTTTTTCAACCTGGTAAAAGTTTGGAATAAGGGCATCAGCTTTGGAATGCTCAACCATATTGAAAATGGCAAATATATCATTCTTGCAATTAATCTAAGCATTTTAGCGGTTTTGTTGGTCTGGCTTTATAGAAATAAAATCACCTATCTGACCTGGGCAATTTCACTAATTATCGGCGGGGCAATGGGGAATATTATTGATAGAATCTGCAATCATGCAGTAGCAGATTTTCTGGATTTTTACATCGGCAATTATCACTGGCCAGCCTTTAACTTAGCTGATTCTGCCGTTTTTCTAGGCGTGACTTTACTGTTGCTTGAAAATTATTTTGTTAAGAAAGATGAAAAATAAATTATTAATTCTCACCATTTTAACCCTTTTATTTAGCGGCTGTTCTAGAAATAGAGCTGAAGATCCTTTGCTTTTACCACCAGATTTTAACGAGATGCCGGACTTAAATAACCCGGAAAAACCAGCTCCAAAATCACCAGATCAAGACGCACAGGAATTGAGGGATTTGTTGTTGAAAAGCAACTAGAGCTTAAATAGAGGCTCTAATCAATAATGAATCCGCTTTCTGAGAAAATATTTCTGATTTCCTCGGTTTTAATAAATTTCAGAAAGTCTCTAGCCTTTTGCATATTATCCCCGGCAATTACCAGTGCCTGATAATATATCTCGCTATTTTCAATCTCCTTCACCACTTTGATATTGTCATATTTCTTGACTGAACTGGCTAGCACAATGCCGCAATATTCATCGCTCTCATTGATTGAATCAATTATCGATTTTTTATCTTCGACAATTCGGTGATAAACTTTTTGGTCAGGAATGTGAGCGCCTTCAAGAATCGTTTTAGTATATTTTCCAAGTGAAGTTTTTTCAGAATCAACAATGATGGGAACTTTCTGATTAATAAGTTCAAATAAGATCTGACCAGTATCAGCAAGCGGATCAATTTTTGTAAAATCCACTTTGCGATTTTGTTTTGAGACCACAATCAATAATTTATCCTTCGCCACATTCACCAAATTATAAACATCAACCAGACCATTTTGCTTAAGGGTTTCAATCCAAGACGGGTGGGAAGAGATAAAAACATCTGCCGGCTCGCCTTCATTAATGTTTTTGATCAGCTGCGCGGAATAATCGAAGTTGATTGAAAGAATGGAATGTTTTTGCTCGGAATAGACACGGGCAATCTTAACCAACGGATAAGCCAAACCGCTTTCCGAAAACACCGTTAGATTGTTGATTTTAGTAGCTTTCTGGGCAAAAACATTTCCGGAGAAAAATGTTAAAAAAACAAAAACCGTTAATGCTTTAATTTTTTGCATAAATTTCGGTGGTTGAAATGAGGGTTTTTTGATTGGTTTTTAGATTTTTTCCATCTTCTGTCAGGCTTCGAAAAAAACAGCTTCTGGTTCCGGTATGACAAGCAACACCATTTTGCGCAACTTTTAATATCAAACAATCTCCATCGCAATCGATTAAAATTTCCTTAACAATTTGAGTATGGCCGGAAACCTCTCCCTTCTTCCATAATTTATTTCGCGACCGGGAAAAATAATGGGCAAAGTTGGTTTTGATAGTTTGACGAATTGCCTCCTCATTCATCCAGGCCATCATTAAAACCTGGCCAGTTTCAAAATCTTGGGCAATGGCCGGAATCAGGCCTTTTTCGTCAAATTTTATAGTTTCAAAAAGATTTTCTGTCATGCGCGCCAAAGGCTGAAAAGAATTGTAAATTTGTAGGTAAGAATATTTAATTAAATTTTAAACACCATCCCTTCTTAAAATTCCAATGATCACCTGCACCAGAAAAATTGAATTTGACGCGGCGCACCGCGTTATGAATCACGCCAGTAAATGCAAAATGCTTCATGGGCATCGTTATGTTGTTGAGGCAACTTTTGTCGCTGATCAATTAGATGAGCTGGGAATGGTGATTGATTTTGGAATCGCAAAAGAAATTTTAGGAGGCTGGATCGACCAAAACTGGGATCACAACGCCATATTAAACCGCCAAGACCAAGAACTGGGAAATCAAATAGCCAAAATCACCGGACAAAAAATTTATTATCTGGATTGCAACCCAACAGCGGAAGAAATGGGCAATTATTTATTCAGCAAAATCTGCCCGCAATTATTTTCCGTCTACAAAATTTCCTGTTGCAAAATCAAAATTTTTGAAACACCAAATTGCTATGCTGAAGTCAGATAAAAACAGCTTTGAATATCGAATTTACTATGAAGATACTGACTCTGGCGGTGTAGTTTATTACGCCAATTATTTGAAATTTTTTGAAAGAGCGAGAACCGATTTTTTAAGATCAAAAAATATTATTCAGTCGGAATTGGTCAAAAATTCCGGCATAATTTTTGTAGTGCGCAATTGCCAAATTGATTATTTAAAGCCGGCCAAAATGGATGATTTGGTGGAAATTTTCGTTGCCGTTACTGAAGTCAGGAAAGCCTCAATTCAAATGAAGCAGGAGATGAAAATCGGAGAGAAAACTTTATGCAAAATAGAAGTTGAGATCGCCTGCATTAATGCCGCAAGTTTTAAGCCAGAAAGAATCCCGACTGAAATATTAGATAAAATCAATTAGCTTTCGCAGTCAGTACCAGCCTATCTTGATAAAATTCATATCTATCAAACCGGTTTAGAAAATTCATCCCAAGTAGCGATGTTCCCATATTGCTGCTATTAACCGAAACGGTCACATTATCAAATTCTATTCCCGCAATTTCCATTTTTTCAACCACCGCCAAACCACCAAAGACGGTGCCATTGGCAGTTTGATATCTTCTAAATGATGTCAGGCGATTTGGATCAATTCCAACTCTTCTTGCATCAGATAAATTGAGAGTAGTATCACTTGCGCCGGTATCAACCATAAAACGCACTGGCTTAGAATTGACATTAATATCAATATAAAAATGTCCGTCATTGGCAGCTGAGATAGAGATTTTTTTATCTTCCGATATCACCGCCCTACTTGGAAATAGCTCCGCAGACAAACGATCTTTAATGCGATAAAAATCATAGCGAAAACTATAGGCAACCAAAATCACCAAAATAATCACCGACCACCAAAGCGCCTGTTTTGCAAGTTCTGAGGCTTTTAGATGACTTTTAAAAAGCACGCTGCTTGCAAGCAAAGTTAGTAACAGACTTAGATAAACAATATTTAATAAATCTGAGGAATTGGTATCGCTAAAATTCATAATTATCTTTCGCCAAAAATTGCGGTGCCAACTCTGATGAAGTTAGCGCCAAGATTAATTGCAACCTCAAAATCATTGCTCATTCCCATCGAGATATTCTGCAAATTATTTTCCCGGGCTATTTTTGTAAGCAAAGCAAAATACAGCGCCGGACTCACGCCAACTGGTGGAATGGCCATAACGCCGGCGATCTGTAAATTATAATTATTGGTAATTTTTTGGATAAATTCTTTTGCTTCAGCCGGTTTTATTCCTGATTTTTGCTCTTCTTCGCCAATGTTAATTTGCACAAAAATTTCCGGAAATTTATTTTGTTTTGCCATTTCTTTTGCCAACAACTCAGCCAATTTTTCACTATCCAAAACTTGAATCACATCAAAAATTTCCACTGCATCTTTCACCTTATTGCTTTGCAAATGGCCAATCAAATGTAATTTAATATCAGGATATTGCTGCTTCAAGCTTGTCCATTTGGCTTTTGCTTCCATAACTTTATTTTCACCAAAAATGAGGCAACCGCAATCAATTGCTTGTTTAATTTTTTCCTCACCAATATTTTTGGAAACCGCAACTAAATTGATTTCCCGACCGGAATTTTTGATGATCTGCCTCACTGAGGCAATATTTTTGGCAATTGACATATGAATGATAAATTTTTACGCCTGGCAAGAAAATTAGCGGCAAAACCTAAATTAGGGGAGCATAAAAATCTACCCGAAATGTTCTTTTTTACTGATCGCAAGAGGGTTAAAGATATTTTTAGCGTGGTAGAAAATTTGCCGAAAAATAGCGCGGTTATTATTCGCGAATATGATTTGAGTGAGGAAAAACGGTTAGATTTTGCCCAGAAAATTATTGCTATCGCCAGAAAAAATCGGAGGAAAAATTTAAAAATTCTGGTTGGAAAAAATTATTCTCTAGCCAGAAAAATCAAAGCTGATGGAGTGCATTTTTCTGATCAAAATCAAGTTCAACTTCCCGCTAAAACAAATAAAAAAATGATTTTTAGTTATAGCTGTCATTATCCAAAATCAGTCAGTAAAGCTAAAAAATTGGATTGTGATTTGGTTTTTTATTCACCAATTTTTGTTACCAATTCTCACCCTGAAGCAAAACCGGTCGGACTACCTCAATTAAGGAAATTCATACGTCAAAGCCAAATTCCCACTTATGCTTTGGGAGGCATTGATGAGAAAAATATCAGATTATTGAAAGATACTGGGGTTGCAGGGATTGGCGGTATTTCAATTTTTGTTTAATCTAATTCTGGATTGCCGCGTCGCTTTGCTCCTCGCAATGACGATGTTGAAAGTTTTTCAGTAATTATCAAAGCCGTCATTGCGAGGAGCAAAGCGACGCGGCAATCCAGAAGAAATAATCAAAACTACAAAGCCTTCAAACCAATATCTCTTCTGCAAAATCCATCTTCCCAATCAATTAAATCAACTGCTTTATAAGCGTCTTCTCTGGCTTGCTTGATGCTATCGGAAAGAGCAGACACCGCCAAAACTCTTCCACCATTTGCAAGAATTTTTTCACCTTCTTTTTTTGTGCCGCTATGAAAAATGGTGATATTTTTTCCGGAATTTTTGGCAGCTGATAAATTTTTAATTTCAGTACCTTTGCGATATTCTTCAGGATAGCCTTTAGCCGCAAGCACCACGCAAACCGCAGATTTTTCTTCAAATTCTATAACCTGGTTTTTCAAATCGCCATCGACTGCCGCTAAAATTATCTGCAACAAATCAGTTTTTAATCTTGGCAATAAAGACTGTGTTTCCGGATCTCCAAGCCTGGTATTAAATTCCAATAATTTCGGCCCGTCTTTAGTCAAAATCAAGCCAGCAAATAGAATTCCGGTGAAAGGACAACCCAAATCATTCATCGCTTTTAGAGTAGGGTTGATAACTTCTTGCATGATCTCTTCTTGCATTTGGCCTTTAATGAAAGGCGATGGGCTATAAGTTCCCATCCCACCGGTATTGGCCCCGACATCACCCTCACCTACTTTTTTATGATCTCCTGCTGTGCCAAAAAATTTAGCGGTTTTGCCGTCGCAAATTGCAAAAAAACTCACTTCTACACCTTCTAAAAATTCTTCAATCACTATCAAATTTCCGGCCTTGCCGAATTTGCCGGAGAAAATTTCTTTCACTGCCGCTTTGGCATTTTCAAAATTGTCAGCAATGATCACACCCTTGCCAGCAGCGATTCCATCGGCCTTGATAACGCAAGGCATTTCAATTTCTTCTAAATATTTTATAGCTGAATTTTCATCAACAAATGACTTATATTTTGCGGTTGGAATTTGATAATCATCACAAATTTTCTTGGTGAAATTTTTTGATCCTTCTAATCGCGCAGCATCTTTTTTGGGACCGAAAACTTTTATATTTGCCAGCTCCAATTCATCCACCAAACCTTCTACTAAAGGCTGCTCTGGCCCTACGACAACCAAATCAATTTGATTATTTTTGCAAAAATTAATGATCGCCTGATGATCAGAAATTGAAATATTATTGATACAAGTGGCAATTTCTTCTATTCCGCCATTTCCTGGAATGCAAAAAATTTCTTCCAGTAACGGAGATTTTTTTAACTGGTGAATAATGGCATGTTCCCTACCACCGGAACCGATGACTAAAACTCTATTTTTTTTCACTGGATTTCACTTAGAAATGATTAATAAACTTGATTATTTTGGCACTCAATATTCTAATAGCAATCCACAATTCACCTATTCAAAATCACGCTAGTTATGGAACTTAAACAACATACCGTTAAATCCTACGACAAAGATTTAGAATCAATCTCCGGAACGATCTATACTCTTTTGGATATGGTTAATGATTCAATTTCCATGGTTAAAGAAACAATCAAAAATCCTGATAAAAATCTGGTGGAGCAAATCTCGGAACATGACCACAAAATCAATCATTTCGATAATTTAACCGAGAGAAAAGTTACCTCAATGCTTGCCCTACGCCAGCCAATGGCCTTTGATTTGCGCTATGTAATTTCTGCCCTGAAAGTTTCTGCTAATTTGGAGCGCATGGGTGACAAATGCAAAAGCATCGTTAATAAAATCTCCCACCTGGAAAATAAGCTTGATGACGAGACAAAAAACTCTTTATTGAAGATGCTAGAAATTGCCAAAGAAATGACCAAAGACGCTGTTTTTGCCTTTAACGAGCAAGATCTGCAAAAAGCGACGAAAGTTTTAAAACAAGATGATGAAATTGACCAAATTTATGAAAAATTATTTTCTATAGCTGAAGGGGAAAGTTTTACTCAGCCACAAATTAAAAACATCATCAACATTCTCTTCATCGCCAAAAGTTTTGAAAGACTGGCTGACCATGCCACCAACATTGCGGAGATGGTTAAATATGTTATCAGCGGCGAGATAGTGGAATAATTGCAATACACAAAATGATTTTCAGACTTCTTCAACTTTTCTGCCTTTTTACTTTTTCCTTCCACATCTTCACATCAAAAAACGCCTTAGCTCAAACTGTAGACAGCATCTATTACGGCTGGGCAGTGTATGAACATGGCAAAAATGAAGGGGACAAAAAATGCTATATCGCTTCCACACCCCACAAAAGCGACAGCAGCTATACCGCAAATCGCAACCCATATCTCGCTATCACCAGATATTCCAAAACCAGGTCAGAAGAAGTTAGCGTTAATGCCGGCTATGAATATAAACTCAATAGCGATGTTTATTTGCTAATCGGCAAAACCCAGAAACAACTCTACACCAAAAACAACATCGCCTGGGCCAGAAGCGATTATGATGACAAAGAAATCATCAAACTGATGCTACAAAGTGAATATTTCAAAGCCAGAAGCGATTCCTCAACCGGCAATTACTCAATTGATGAATATGAGCTGAAGGGAATAGCAAGAGCTTATGCGCGGATGAAGGAGTTGTGTAAATAATATATTGTGGTGGGCTTGGGCGGAATCGAACCGCCGACAAACTGATTAAGAGTCAGTTGCTCTACCAACTGAGCTACAAGCCCGATTTGATTAAGTAATTCTACAATTCCCTAAACATAATATAAGCATCAACAAAACCGAGCTTTTGATGATTAAACCCGCCTGGTATTGTGCCTATAATTCTAAAGCCTAGAGATTGCCACAAATTAACCGCTGCTTCATTAGTGGACACAACAAAATTAAATTGAATTGCTTTATAACCTAAAGATTTAGCGGTTTGGATTGAGTGGTTTCCAAGTGTCTTACCAATACCAATTCCTCTGGTTTTTTGATCGACAATATAACTGCAATTGGCAATATGGGAACCAAGATCGACCTGATTATGCCGAATCAAATAAGCACCTACGATTTTGTCTTTATATTTAGCTACAAAAGTTTTGGCATTTTTATCTAGCCATTTTTGTTTTGCTTCTTTTCTGGTAGTTTCAGGACGATTGACATAGGTATCGCCAGTCTTGATAACCTGTTTGAAAATCTTCCAAATTGCTTGAAAATCTCCCGCCGATGCTAGTTCAATAGTGATTTCTTCTGACATCAACTATTTAGGTTCAGATGAAATTCTGCCAGTTTGAGAGCCGATTTTGATTTTCTTTCCAGCCTTTAGATCATTCAAAATTGTGCTAAAAATTTCCGGGTTTAAATCTTCATAATAGTCGTCATTAATCTGCACCATTGGAGCGTTAACGCAAGCACCCAGGCATTCAACTTCTTTAAGCGTGAATAATTTATCTTCACTGGTTCCTTCCAATCCAATACCTAACTGCTCTTTACAAACCCGAATCAGATCTTCAGCGCCTCTAAGCATGCAAGGTGTGGTGCCGCAAACTTGAATTAAATATTTGCCAACCGGTTTTAAATTATACATCGAGTAAAAACTGGCAACTTCATAAACATGGATTGGTGGCAGCTCAAGCAGCCCGGCAATATGCTGAATAATTTCCTGGGAGATGAAATTATCATTTTGTCTCTGCGCTAAATCTAGCAGTGGCATCACCGCAGATTTCTGCCTTCCTTGCGGATATTTAGCGATAATTTCTTTAACTTTTATCTGATTTTCTTGACTGAATTGAAATGACATAATTATTTAACTTTTTTCCAAACTAGTTTTTTAGCGATTGCAAATAGTAAAGTCATGATGGCTAAAAATGTCATCACGGCAACACCCATTTTTTTGCGTTTTTCCATTTCCGGCTCTGCGGCAAATTGCAAGAAATTGACAACATCCACGGCAATTTGTTCTTTGGTAGCAACGGTCCCGTCTTTATATTCTACAGTTCCATCATCAATTGGTGGTGGCATGGAGATTTGTCTGCCTGGGAAATATGGGTTGTAATTTTTTCCTTCAGCCATTTTGAAATCTTCCGGGGCTTCAGCAAAACCGGTAAGCAAAGAATAAACATAATTTGCGCCGTCATGTCTGGCCTTAACAATTAATGACAAATCAGGTGGGAAGGCTCCACCATTGGAAGCACGAGAAGCTTGTTCATTGGCAAAAGGAGGAACGAAGCGATCTGAAGGTAAGGCTTTGCGTTCAAACATTTCTCCGGAATCATCCGGACCATCAGTCACCATATATTCAGAAGCAATTCTTTTAACTTCTTCTTCTGAAAAACCAATTTCCTGCAAATTACGATATGCTACCAAACTCATTGAATGACAACTGGAGCAAACTTCCTTATAAACTTGATAACCGCGCTGGATTGATTGTTTGTCAAAACGGCCGAAAAAACCGTCAAATTCCCATTTCAACTGTTTTGGATGCAATGCAGCAGTGGCACCTTCTTCATTAGCAAAAGCGAAGCTAGAAAAAGTGACAAGATTGATAATTAAGAGAAATTTTTTGACCATTTTTAGAATTTATAAATTATTTTTTCAAAATTAACGATTTTTCCATCGGCCACTTCTACACCTTCTTTTTCCAATATGGCGATTTTTTTATCAACACCAAGGGCATATCCGCCAATGCTACCATCAGTTTTAACAACGCGATGACAAGGGGTGGAGGGAATATTAGGATTCTTGGCAACAATTTGCCCAACAGCACGGTAAGATTTTTTCCCTAATTTTTCAGCGATAATTTTATAGGTCGTAACTCGACCTTTGGGAATCTGGTTTAGTAACTTGTAACAATCGGATGCAAATGTCATATCGCTTACAACTTAATGGGAAGATTTGTAATGGTCATCAATAGAATCGGGAACCGGTAATGGTTTTTCATATTTGCCAAGGGCCGGTAAAATCACGAAGAAATAAGCGAAATAATAAAGAGTGGCAAAGCGGGAAGCAATTACATACCAGCCTTCAGCCGGGGATTTTCCAAGCCAACCAAGAAAAATGAAGTTAAAAATGAAAATGGTAAAGAACCATTTAAACATCGGGCGATAAGTGCCGGATTTAACTTTTGAGGTATCAAGCCAAGGTAGGACAAACAGGATGGCAATGGCGCCAAACATCATCAATACTCCGCCTAGCTTATCAGGAATAGCACGCAAAATTGCATAAAATGGCAAGAAATACCACTCAGGCACAATATGGGCTGGAGTTACAAGGGGATTGGCCGGGATATAGTTATCTGGATGTCCAAGTGCGTTTGGATAAAAAAACAGGAAATATCCAAACACCAAAAAGAAAGCGCCGAAACCAACAAAATCTTTAATGGTGAAATATGGATGGAAAGGGATGATGTCTTTTTTAGTCTTGATTTCCACACCAGCCGGGTTGTTAGAGCCAACTTTGTGCAAAGCCATAAGATGCAACAAAACAACGCCAACAATGATGAAAGGCAGCAAGAAATGCAGAGAGAAAAAGCGGTTTAGAGTTGGATTGTCAACAGAATAACCGCCCCAAAGCCAGGTGACAATTGGCTCGCCAACTACCGGTAAAGCGGAGAATAAATTAGTGATTACAGTTGCGCCCCAAAAACTCATTTGCCCCCAAGGCAAAACATAGCCCATAAAAGCAGTGGCCATCATCAGCAAGAAAATAATGATGCCAACCCACCACAACACCTCGCGCGGAGATTTGTAAGAGCCATAAAACAAGCCTCTGGCAATATGGGCATAAACCGCGACAAAAAACATCGAAGCGCCAACAGCATGCATATAACGCAACAACCAGCCAAAACGCACATCGCGCATGATATGCTCAACCGATTCAAAGGCGTGAAGAGTGTTTGGAACATAATGCATGGAAAGCAGCAAACCGCTGACAATTTGCACCACCAAAGCAATGCCAGCAATAGAACCAAAGCTCCAAAGATAGCTAAGATTTTTCGGATAAGGATGTTTTAGAAAAGTATTTTCAACAAAGGAAATTATCGGCAAGCGATCATTGAGCCATTTAGCGATTTTGGATTTTTCCGTCAGAGATTTTTCCAGGTCGTTTTCGATATGGGACATTGGTATAGCAAATCTAAATTTATATTACCCGCAAAGCGGATTGGCCGGGGTCGGCCGTGAAAACAATTATCCGATTTTAATGACTGTATCATTCAGGAATTCATAAGGCGGAACTTCCAGATTTTTAGGAGCCGGACCTTTTCTAATGCGGGCGGAAGTGTCATATTGCGAACCATGGCAAGGGCAAAACCAGCCTTTATATTCTCCCTCACCCATAATTGGCACACAGCCCAAATGGGTGCAAATGCCAACGGTGACTAACCATTCTTCCTTACCGGCTTTGACTCTTTCACTATCTTGCTGTGGATCTTTTAACTCGCTTAGATCAACTTCTTTAGCAGATTTGATTTCTTCAGCACTTCTTCTGCGAATAAATACCGGCTTGCCGCGCCATTTAACGGTTTTGCTTTCACCGGTTTTGATGCCAGAAATATCAACTTCAACTGACGCCAAAGCAGCAACATCGCTAGATGGATTCATCGAATCAACGAAAGGCAGAATTGCACAAGCTGCGCCAACACCAGCAACAGAAAAGGCAGTTGCAGTAATAAGCTTTCTTTTGCTTTCACTGGCAATTTGCTTTTGATTATCAGGATTTTTTTCAGTCATTAGATTTGTAATGAGAGATGGATAAGGCCCGGTTCGGGCAAAGAGCGGTGCAGGATAATATAGTCTTACAATTTTTCAAGGCAAAATCTGCTTGCAAATTATATCTTCGAATAGCTAAATTCTGCCTTTTTATTCGTTTACAGTAAGTCTATGTCAGTTAAATCTATTAGCGCCCTCACTCTTAAATTTTGGATTGAAAATAGGGAGGTTGTCTTGATTGATGTTCGAGAAGCCTATGAAAATAAAGCTTATCGAATTGAGTCCGCAACATTGATTCCGCTTGGTGAAATTGACGTCAGCAAATTGCCAGAAATCAACCACCAGAAATTAGTCATTCATTGCAAATCCGGCATTAGAAGTTCTATCGCCTGCGAAAAACTTTTAGCGCAAGATCCGAGTTTAGATATTTATAATTTGGAAGGCGGAATTGAGGATTGGAAAAATCATGGTTTTCAAGTGCTAACTAATTAGTAGCCAACCAAAATCAAACATATGCAAATCAAAGCTTTTTTTGACCCGGCCACTTTTACCATTTCTTATATCGTTACCGATGAAGCCAGTAAAAACTGCGCGATCATTGATCCGGTTTTGGATTATGACATTTTCTCCGGCAAAATTAGCACCAAATCTGCTGATAATTTAATCAGCTTTATCCAAGCAAATAATTTGCAATTAGAGTGGATTCTGGAAACCCATATCCATGCCGATCACCTTACCGGCGCCAGTTATATCAAAGAAAAACTTGGCAATAGAAATATTAAAATCGCTATCGGTGAAGGTATTTTTGAAGTTCTAAATTATTGGGTAAAAGCTTTTAATGTTGCCGGAGAAGTTCAAACTGACGGCAAGCAATTCAGCCATATTTTTAAAGACGGAGAAGTTTTTAAAATCGGTAATTTGGAGGCAAAATTCCTGACCAATCCAGGACATACTCCAGCTTGTGGCAGCTATCTAATTGATGATGCAGTTTTTGTGGGGGATTTAATGTTTATGCCTGCTCTTGGAACCGGCCGCGCCGACTTTCCTGGCGGAGATGCCAAAAAACAATTTTCTTCAATCCAAAAGATTTTTTCCTTGCCGGAAAATACCAAAATTTTTACCGGCCATGATTATCCGAAAGAAGGTGAGCAGCCAAATTGGGAAAGCACCATTGCTGAACAAAAAGCAAAAAATGTTTTTGCAAAAATTACTAATGAAGGAGAATATATTGAAGCAAGGACAGCAAGAGATAAAAATTTGGCAGTGCCAAAACTATTATTTCCGGCAATTCAAATTAACTTAAGATGCGGCCAATTGCCAAAGCCGGAGCAAAACGGCACTAGTTATCTCAAACTGCCTTTAACCTTTTGTTAGCAAAATCAAATTTCAATAAATAATGTCAGTTACTGAAAAAGACATCACCAAAATTGCCCGCCTTTCTCGAATAAAAATCGCTGATGAGCAAAAGCCAGAGCTCGCTAAAAAACTTGGATCAATTCTAGACTGGATGGAAAATTTGAATGAAGTTAACACCGAAAATGTTGCTCCAATTTTTAATGTCCATCAAATGGATTTAAAAATGACTAAAGATGAAGTGAAGGACGGCAATATTACGGAAGAAGTTTTGAAAAATGCCCCTGACGCTAAATATAATTATTTCACAGTTCCAAAAATGATTGAGTAATGGCCAACATAAATCAGGCCTTTATTTTAGCGGCCGGAAAAGGTGAAAGAATGAAGCCGCTGACCGATGTTATTCCCAAACCTTTAGCCAAAATTAAAGGTAAGGCGATGATTGATTATATTATTGAGAAGCTTTCTGCCTTCTCTTCCATCAACAAGATTATAGTCAATTCCTATTATCTTCCGGAAATTCTGGAAGCCCATCTTCACTCCTTAAATAATCCTAAAATTATCATTTCTCACGAAACTGAAAAACTGGAGACCGGTGGCGGAATGATTAATGCCATACCACTTTTTGATGCAAATCAGCCAATTTTAATCATTAACGGCGATGTTTTTTGGCTGGATAAAAACAATTCCCTGATCAGAAAAATGATCGAAAATTTTGATGAAAAAGAAATGGATATTTTGCTGGCCCTCAAACCCAAAGAGCAATTTTATGGATATGAAGGCAAGGGGGATTTTGATTTAAACGAAACAAGCGGAGAACTTTCCAAAGCCCGTCCTGAATCCAGCCATACATATATTGGTGTTCAAATTTTCCATCCACGGATTTTGCAAAAAGCCCCTGAAGAAAAATGTTTTTCCTTAAGCCACTTCTTCAAGAAAGCTGAAAAGGAAAACGGAGTTTTAGAAAGAATCAAGGGAATTGAAGTAAAAGAAAAAGTTTTCCATGTTGGCACCGTAAAAAGCTTGGAAGATTTAGAAATTTTAATTTAATTAGCCCTAACCTGCCCGATATTGCCAAATATTTGCGACCACCAGCTTTTATCTTGGCTGTCAACACGAGTGATCCCTTCCCTTAATTTAATTTTTTCTTGATCTTCCAAACTATAGCTATTGATTTTTTCAACAATGTCTTTCTTACCAAAAGCAATGGTGACAATTTTGCGATCCAATATTTTCGGCTTAAAAAATAGCAGTTTTTTTACATCTTCCGAATAATAAACCCAAAGTTCTTGGTTTTTCACTTCCGCAGTAAAGCTTGGATAACCCATTAGCTCCAAAACATCATTTTTATTATTTAATTTTTCCTTCACAAGCTGGTAATCAGAGAGCTCAAAGGAATAGCCTCTTTTTTCAACCTGACTGCAAGATGTAATAAAAACAAGGCTAAGTAATGTTAGGAGGTGTTTCATTTCTGGCTGTTTTGAGGTGGAAATTAGGGTTGATTTTATTATTTTGCTACCTATTATGGCAACTCTTTTTTCCAACCCCTAAGTAGATAATCCAAGCAATGGCAGTTCCTAAAAGAAAGAAGTCCAAATCAAGAAGCAAAATGCGCAGAGGCAGCAATGGTTCATATCGCGCTGATTTACCTAATGTAACCACTGACCCTACAAGCGGCGGATATAAAACATCCCACAATATCTCTGAGGATGGTTACTACAAAGGAAGAAAAATTATTGCGGATAAAGCAAAGTCAAAGAGCGAAGAGGTAGAGGCTTAATTTAAGGCCTTATCACCTATTGTCATAATTTTAAGAAATATTTAAGTGACTAAGAAAATCAACATAGCCCTTGATTGCATGGGTGGTGATGATGCTCCGCGCGCAGTTATCCATGGCGCCAATATTGTTGCATCAGAAAATCACCATGTGCATTTCCTGCTTTATGGAAATGTTGACCTCATAAATCCCTTTCTGGACAACTGTCCAGCCTTAAAAAACAATTCCACAATTCACCATACCGACCAGGTTATCGCTTCCGATGACAAGCCATCCATGGCTCTCAGAAAAAGCACCAACTCCAGCATGCGTTTGGCAATTGATGCAGTAAAAGAGGGAAAGGCAGATGCAATAGTATCATCCGGCAATACCGGCGCTTTAATGGCGATTGCCAAAATTGTCCTAAGACCACTTGCCTCAATTGACCGTCCGGCAATTGTTACTTTCATGCCTAATATGAAAAAGACTGCCACAGTCATGCTTGATATGGGCGCCAATGTTGATTGTAATTCTGACGTTCTTTTCCAATTCGCTGTTATGGGCAAGGCTTTTGCTAAAACAGTGTTAAAATTACCAAATCCAACAATTGGCATTTTAAATGTCGGTTCAGAAGATTTAAAAGGCAATGACGCAGTTAGAGCCGCAGCTCTTTTGATCAAAGAAAGCGAGTTGGCCAGCTCTTTTTATGGCTATGTTGAAGGAGATGACATTGCCAAAGGCACAGTTGACGTAGTTGTTACTGATGGCTTTTGCGGCAATATCACCTTAAAAGCAATTGAAGGAACAGCCAAAATGGTTTCAAGCACTTTGAAAGAAGGTTTTAACAGTTCTTTCCTGGCTAAACTTGGCTATCTTCTTGCCAGTATTCCACTTAGAGCATCCCTCAAACGCCTTGATCCAAGAAATTATAACGGAGCAATGCTGGTAGGCTTAAATGGTGTAGTTGTTAAAAGCCATGGCAGCGCAGATCAAATCAGTTTTGCCAATGCCCTAAAGGTTGCTATTTCTTTAGTCGAAGATAAAATCAATGAAAAAATCATCGAAGAAATAAAAGAACCAAGCAGAAATGACGAAAATATTTAATGCTCAAATTATCTCCACCGGCTCTTATCTACCGCAGAAATTCCTTACCAATTTTGATTTAGAAAAAACAATCGATACCACCAACGAATGGATCGTTGAAAGAACTGGCATCAACAAAAGACATATTGCCGCAGAAGGAGAATTAACTTCTGATATTGGCTATAAAGCCGCTAAAATCGCTTTGGAAAAATCCGGTTTACAGATGAAAGATATTGGCATGATCATCTTTGCTACTACCACTCCAGACTTAACCTTCCCTTCAACTGCCGCCATTCTTCAACAAAAACTAACAGTGGGCGATACTGAAAAAAGCCACTGTTTTGCTTTTGATGTTCAGGCAGTCTGCTCCGGTTTTGTTTATGCTTTAAATATTGCCAATAATTTTATCAAACTTGGCCAGGTTAAAAATGCCTTAGTAATTGGAGCTGATGTTTTATCGCGCATTGTTGATTGGAAAGATCGCAACACTTGCGTGCTATTTGGTGACGGTGCTGGTGCGGTTGTGCTATCAGCAACTGCAGATAACAAACGCGGCATTATCGCTAATGATCTTTATTCTGACGGCAGTTTAAGTGGCATTTTAAACACTAGTGGAGGTGTTTCTTCTTCACAAAATTCCGGCTTTATTCAAATGCAGGGCAAAGAAGTTTTTAAACATGCGGTGGATAAAATGGTCAAATCAGTGATTGATGTTTTAGCGAAAGCCAATTTGGAACCAAAAGATATTGACTGGCTAATACCTCATCAAGCCAATGCTCGCATACTTTCTTCAGTTGCTAAAAAACTTGGTTTATCGGAAGAAAAAGTAATTATGACTGTTGCTGATCATGCCAATACTTCCGCAGCTTCAATTCCTCTTGCTTTGGATTTTGCTTTGAAAAATAACAAGATTAAAAAAGGTGATATTGTAGTTTTTGAAGCTCTAGGTGGTGGCTTGACTTGGGGTTCTGTGGTGGTTAGATGGTAGTTATAGTCAGGTAGCAATTCTCAAAATAATCGTACTTCCACTTTCTTTCTTCTCTCTTCTATTTTTCCCCTGTTCATTTTAACCTCGTCATTGCGAGGAGCGCAGCGACGCGGCAATCCAGAGATCTTGATTTAGAATTTATTTTTAAATCCGAATGCGGCTTTAATTCCTACATTTTAACTCAAATTTTCTGGATTGCCGCGTCGCTGGCTACGCACGCTCCTCGCAATGACGTGGCACAGACACAACAAAAAGAGAGAAAAGGATATCGGCAACTAAATATGGATAGTTCTCTTTTCAACCCCTAAAGCAGCTTCTTTAACCGCTTCGTTATAAGTTGGGTGAGCATGGCAAGTACGGGCAATATCTTCGGCGCTACCGCCAAATTCCATTGCCACTACAATTTCATGAATCATATTTCCAGCTTCTCTGGCAATCATATGCGCTCCCAAAATTCTGTCAGTTTTAGCGCAGGCTAAAATTTTTACAAAACCTTGGCTGTCTTCAGTTGCTCTAGCTCTGGAGTTTGCCATCATTGGGAATTTACCAACATTATAAGCAATTCCTGCCACTTTAAGCTCTTCTTCAGTTTTGCCAACGGAAGCAACTTCCGGATAAGTGTAAATAACGTTCGGGATGCAATCATAGTTGATATGGCCTGCTTTACCTGCAATTAGCTCCGCTGCCATCACGCCTTCATCCTCAGCCTTGTGGGCAAGCATCGCACCGGTTGTGCAATCACCAATTACATAAATATTTTCAACGCTGGTTTTAAGATGATGATTTTCAATAAAACCTCTGGTATTGGTTTTAATTCCAATAGTTTCCAAGCCCAAATTAGCAGTATTTGGCTTTCTGCCAATTGCAACTAAAACAATATCAGCATTTAGAGTTTCTTTTGCTCCGCCTGCCGCAGGCTCAACTTCTACAACCGCACCTTTTTTGTCTTTTTTAACGGAGACAACTTTGGTGGATAATTTGAATTTGAATCCCTGTTTTTCCAAGATTTTTTGTAGCTGTTTTGAAACTTCAAGATCCATTGCCGGAGTGATTTTGTCCAGATATTCTACAACTTCAATTTCCGCGCCAAATCTTCCCCAAACCGAAGCCATTTCTAACCCAATCACACCGGCGCCAATCACGATCATTTTCTTTGGAACTTCTAATAAATCTAAAGCACCGGTCGAAGAAACAATGGTTTTTTCGTCAATCTCAACACCAGGAAGACCAGCAACTTCAGAGCCGGTAGCAATGATAAAATTTTTAGCTTCGATAACTTCTTTTGAACCGTCAGGTTTTTTAACTTCAATCTGGTTTTTGCTCAAGAATTTGGCATAGCCGTTAACTAAAGTAACTTTGTTTTTCTTAAACAAACCAGCAATTCCACCGGTCAATCCTTCAACAATTTTATTTTTATTTTCGATCAGTTTTTTAACATCAATTTTTGGCTTAGAAACCTCAATGCCAAGAGCTGAAAAGCCGTGAGCAGCATCATGAAATTTGTGAGAAACTTCAAGCAACGCTTTTGACGGAATGCAACCAACATTTAAGCAAGTGCCACCAAGAGTTTTTCTGCCTTCCACGCAAGCTGTCTTTAACCCTAATTGTGCAGCGCGAATTGCTGCAACATAGCCACCAGGGCCACCACCAATTACTACAAGGTCAAAAGATTGATTTGTCATAAACTAGAATTGTTGATTATTTTAAAAAGAGGCTCGAAGAAACTTCAAAGCGAGAGCTAAAGAGGCGGGAATGTTAGCACCGCAATTCTTAGTAGTCTAGCGGTTCATCTCTAAATATTCCCGCATTAAATCAATGTAATTATCAGCCGAAGTTTTGATGTAATTTCTTTCCACTTCGGTTAAATCACGGAAATATTTTGCCGGGTTGCCGGCCCAGATTTGGCCCGATTTTACCACTTTTCCTGGCGTTAAAACTGCTCCCGCTGCTAGCATTCCATAGCTTTCCACAACCGCTAAATCCATAATGATTGAACCCATGCCAATGAAAGCGTGATCTTGAATTATGCAGGCATGGATAATGGCGTTGTGACCAATTGTGACGCCTTTGCCGATAATTGTTGGACCGCCTTCGTCGCTGGTTTTGTTTTGGGCGTGATGTGGGCGGGTGACGTGAATTACTGTATTGTCTTGAATGTTAGTATCGTCACCAATGCGGATTTTTGCTACATCGCCACGGATGATGCAGCCATACCATATGCCAACATTTTTGCCGATGACCGTATCACCGGAAACAATTGCAGTTGGGGCAATAAAGGAAGATTTGTCAATGATTGGTGCGATACCGCGATAAGTAAGAATATTTTTCATAATTTTAATTATTTGCTCGTAAAAACACTTTTTACAGAAAAGCTTTCACCGGTTTTATTATCGGTAATGATAAAATTAATTTTATCACGCCCGTTTTTGGTTGATAGATTTTCCTCTCTGGCGGAGATATAAATTTTAAAAGCTTCAACTGCACCAGCTTTGACTTTCATATCATTCACATCAAATTCTTCAGATTTCACCATAGGGTCTTTTATGCCTTCAATTTTGAGGTTGTAAGACTTCTCTTCAAAAGTTTTGTTGGAAATTTTTATTGTATATCCATCACGAATATCGCCATTGGAAAGCATGACAAATATCGGATTTCTATCCGGCAGAATATCAACTTTCAATGATGATTTATTCAACAAATTGAAAACCAATATACCGCCTACAACCAGCAAAATTGCGCTATAATAGAAGGTTCTCGGACGCCAGATTTTGAATTTATTTTCTGGCCTAAACTCTTTGCTTTCAAGATTGCGACTGGTGTCATATCTGATCAAACCTTTTGGCAAACTCATCTGCTCCATCACATTATCGCAAGCGTCAACACATAATCCGCAGGCAATACATTCCATCTGCAAACCATTTCTTATGTCAATATTTTGCGGACACACCACAACGCATTGCTTGCAATCAATGCAATGTCCGCGATTTTCAAAACTATCGCCTTTTTTATGCTTACCTCTTGTCTCGCCGCGTTTCTCATCATAAGAAATTATTAAAGTATCAGGATCAAACATTGCCGACTGAAAACGGGCATAAGGGCACATATAATTACAAACTTGCTCTCTGGCAAAACCGGCCATGATATAAGTCGAAGCGGCAACGCCTAATATCCAACCACCAACTGACCAACTAATATTTAAATTCCACAAATCCTTAAGAACTGTTGGCGCATCGTTAAAATAATTAACAAAACCGATGCCGGTTATTAGAGAAATTAGAATCCAGCAAAAATGAGTGGCGGTTTTGCGCCAGATATTTTGGAAGGAAAAAGTTTTGCGATCTAGCTTGATGCGGTCATTTCTATCGCCTTGAAATAGTCTTTCGGTTTTAATGAATAAATCGGTCCAGACGGTTTGCGGACAGGAATATCCACACCAAACTCTGCCAAATAAAGAAGTGACAAAAAACAGGGCAACCGCAGCAAAAATCAAAATCGCCGCCAGGTAATAGACTTCTTCCGGCCACATTTCGATGCCAAAGAAATATCCTCTTGAGTTAGGAATATCGATTAAGATTGCTTGATCAGAAGAAAGAGCGCCGCGTTGATAGCGTAAAAAAGGGACAGCAAAAAATATTGCCAGACAAATGAAATTGGTGAAATTTTTTATCCGACGAAAGCGCCCGCGAACATTTTGGGGATAAGTTTTTTGGCGCTTCTCAAAATATGAAAGAAGACCGGAGGAAGAACTCATTTTTTATAATTCCTTCTGCAAATAGTAAAAATGATTGCCAGGCCCAAGCAATAAAGCACATTCCAGCCTGCCATTGAAATTTTTAAAAACACAAATTGCGGCTCATCGCAACGCACCGCTTTGGTATTTTCCAGTGATAATTTAAGCTCTTCTAAAGTAGTTGGATTAGACAAAAAAGATCCGCAAGAAGATAAACCTTTGAACCATTTTTGCTCCACACCAAAATGATAAAGAGCAATTGCGGCATTGGCTAAAAGCAGAAGAATGGAAATTTTTATTGCTAGATCCTGATATTTTTTTAGGGATGGAATTGTTAGAAAAAGCAGCGCAATAATGATTATTATAAAAAATGGCTTTCTTTGCCAGAAGCAGAGTTCACAAGGTTGTAAGCCAAAACCATATTGACTGATATAAGCTAAAAAAAGCGCAAGAAAAGATGTAGAAAAAATAGCAATTAATAAGTTTTTTGGAGTGATTTCTTTACTAAACATTAGCTAAATATTTTTTTGCCAGATCTTTTCTAAGCTCAACTGCTGGCTGATCGAAAGGATCAATTTTTTGGGTTTTGGCAAGAATTATGGTTTCTAAAAACATTTGCATCATTAAGCCTCCAAGCATTTCTTCATCCACTTTTTCAACTTCCAAAACACGGATGGGCAATTGTTTTTGATTTAAAACTTCAATCGTACTTTCCTGCTCAACTTTTACTATATCATTCAGATTTTTACCACCAAACAAAGTCGGGCAATTCGGCAAATCAATAACTTTAAAATTATTCTGAGGATTTTTATTAATGATAAAAGTGAAAGATTTATCTCTCGGCCCATCCAAATAAAGCTGCAATTGACTATGCTGATCTACTGTGCCCATTGAGGTTATAGGAGTTGAGCCAAAACCATTTTTACCCAAAGATTCTGCCCAAAGCTGACGATACCAATCGGTAAAATCTTTTAGAGAATCAATATAAGGCATGATTACATTGCTTCTAAAGCCTTTCTCAAACAAATAAAGCTGATGAGTCGCAAATTGTGTTACTTGATTTTGAGAGGTTTTTTGCTGGACAAAATTATCCAATATTTGCAAAGCACCATTTCTAATCGCAGAAATATTCAAACCACAAATAGCGGCTGGCAACAGGCCAACAATGGTCAAATAAGAAAATCTACCACCAATATTTTCCGGATGATGATAAATTTTTGAGCCAATTTCTTTGGCAATTTTAGCAATGCTGTTCTGGTGATTTTGAGTAACAAAAATGAAATTGCGGCTAAAATTTTGAATATTTTCCTTTTTGAACTTCTCAATAAAAACCAAGGTCTGACAGATAGTTTCTATAGTCTCCCCAGATTTACTAATTACCAAAAACAAAGAATTTTTAAGATCAATTTTTTCCAAATTCTGGATGATCGAACAGCTATCAATCGACTCCATAAAAATTATTTTGTCAGAACAATTTTTAGCAATCACCGACAATGTCTTACCACCAAGGCTAGAACCGCCCACACCCAAAACAACCACCTTACTAAACTCACGATTAATTTCTTCAGCCAAATTTTTGATCTCAGCCAAATCATCAGTTTTTTGGGCAATATTCAAAGGAGGAATCTGCGCATTTTGCAATTCAGAAATAATCTGCTTTTTTGCCGCTTCAACATTTTGCAAATGAGGCTTTAAAACTTCCGATTCAAGCTCAGGCAAATTTTTAACAATTTGGTTATAAAGATTTTTGTTCACTATTTATCAATGCTTTGATGGGTTGTAATAATTTTTTTTATCACTATATTAGCCTGCTCATTTTGATTCCCAGAAATTGGAATAAAACCTGTTTAATCTTTCGCTAGGATGAGGTGGAAATGCTGGTTTTGCGAGAACCGGAGCGCAATGTACTTAAGTACATGAGCACCGGAAGCGGAGCAAATCCAGCATTTACGCCCAGCCTAGTAGAAAGAGTAAATAGGTTTTTAGGCTAGGTAGCAAAGTGGTAATGCAGGGGCCTGCAAAGCCCCTATTCGTCGGTTCGATTCCGTCCCTGGCCTCCACAAACAGCTCTTAAACATTCATCATACTAAGCTTCGTAACCAACTTTTTAGCTACTTCCTGCTTAGTCATTTTCTCCCATTCCTCTACCGGACCATTTTTACTAAATACGGTCACCTTGTTGTAATCAGAGCCAAACACTTCGTCATCTTTAACATTATTCGCCAATACCAAATCGCATTTTTTTGCCGCTAATTTTTTGGCAGCATTTTTTTCTATATTGTCAGTTTCTGCAGCAAAGCCAACGATGATTTCCGGGCGGTTTTTTGAGGTGGCAACTGTTTTTAAAATATCAACATTTTCCACCCACTCTATTAGCTTAAAGACATTTTTTGTTCCCGTTTTTTTGATTTTATGTTTAGCAACTTTCTTAGCTCTAAAATCAGAAACTGCAGCTACGGAAATAAAAATGTCAACTGCCCTGATATTTTTTTCAACCATCGCCAGCATTTCTTCTGCGGTTTTAACAGCAATGACATTATGTTTTGGCAGGTTGATTGGCTCTCTAACATTTGCCGCAACCAAAATTACATCAGCACCTAAATCGTGAAGTTCTTCAGCAATGGCAATGCCTTGTTTACCTGAGGAATAATTGCCGATAAAACGGATTGGATCAATTGGTTCAAAGGTGGCACCGGTGGTAACAATAATTTTTTTGCTGGAAAAAATCTTTTTGGTGTTGAAGAAATTTTGTATGGCAGAAAAAATTTCCATTGGCTCAACCATCTTGCCAACACCATATTCACCGCAAGCCAGGGTGTCGGTTTTAGGGTTCAAAATTTTTATTCCATTTTCCCTTAAAATTTGGAGATTTTTTTGAGTTTGGTCATTAAACCACATTTTCTCATTCATGGCTGGAGCCAGGAAAATCGGCTTATCAGCTGCCAACACAATACTGGAGGCCAAATCATCAGCCAGGCCATTTGCCATTTTGCCAATAAAATCTGCTGTTGCCGGTGCAATGACGATAATGTCATTTTGGCGCGATAGATTGATATGGCCGATTTTGCTTTCGTCTTCTGCTGAAAATAAATGGTCGAGAGCTTTTTTTCCAGCGATTGATGAAACTAGAAGCGGAGTGACAAACTCTTCCGCACCCTTGGTCATAATTGGCGTAACTTGGTAATCAGTTTTTTTAAGAAGGCGGATTAGATCGAGACTTTTGTAAGAGGCAATTGAGCCCGTAATAACCAAAAGAATATTCTTCATAGTTTATGAATAGGGATTTTGTTAAGACAAAACTAAGCCACCAGATCCTCTACTAAAAGCTGCAGATTTTCACTGGCCATCCAGTTATTAATATTGACTTGCCCGATAATTGCAACTGGTTTTGACCCGTTTTTTGAAAGTAGAATTTCTCCCAAATTGCTATCCATGGCGTTAAAAGCAAAACCAACTAATCTGCCTTGCCAACCGGCCATAGTTTTGGCAGAAAAGATACAGCGGATATGTTTTGCGCTTTGTCCGACAAGTTTTGCTTCAACGATTTGCAAATCTTTAATTAAAAATCTTGGTTTAGCGTTACCAACACCGAATGGCTCTAGACGCATAACTTCTTTGGCTAGGCCTAAATTGGCAGAATTGATGTCTAAAATATCAGCAAGTTCGCTGATTTTATTCTGGCTGGCCAGCTCAATTGCAGCTGACAATTCTTCATTTAAAAAATTTTGTAGCTCATCAATTTTGCTTTCTTCAACACTAAATCCAGCCGCCATTTTATGCCCACCGCCAGCAATTAACAGTCCTTGTAACTTTGCTTTGATTATTGCCGAACCAAAATCAACACCGGAAATTGAGCGGCACGAAGCCTTGCCAATACCATCTTTTATGGCAATTATCGCTGTTGGTTTTTGATATAAATCTTTAATTTTTGAAGCAACAATTCCTACTACACCTTGATGCCAACTAGCTGAAGCAGCAAGCAAAACCGGATTATTTTGATGAGTTTTTTCTAAATGAGTTTTCGCTTCTTCTAAAATATTTTGCTCAATATCTTTGCGTTGATTGTTGTAAATATTGAGCTCTGAGGCAATTCGCGCCGCTTCATCCTCATCTTCAGTTGACAACAATCTTGCTCCCAAATCTGCCCTGCCCACTCTTCCACCTGCGTTAATTCTGGGCCCAATGACAAAACCAAGATGATAACTTGATGGCTCTTCATCCAAATTTGCTACATCGCATAAAGCCCTGATGCCAGTATTAGAGCGGCTTTTCATCACTTTTAGCCCTTGAGCAACAAGAGCGCGATTTACTCCATCTAATGTCATCACATCGCAAACAGTTCCAAGCGCCACCAAATCAAGCCATGATAATAAATTTGGCTCGGAAATATTGTTTGATTGATAAAAATTTTCCTCTCGCAAGGCTTTATTTACTGCAACTGCTAGCAAAAAGGAAACTCCAACCGCTGCCAAATTTTTATGAGCAAATTGTTCATCAAGACGATTGGGATTGATGATTGCAATAGCTTGCGGCTTTTCAAAAGCGCCAACATGATGGTCGATCACGATAACTTCCAACCCAACTTCACTTGCAGCCTGCAGAGGCTCAAAAGAAGTCGTGCCACAATCAACAGTAATTACTAAATCTGTGCCCTGTTTTTTTAAATTGAGCAACGCTTCCACATTAGGCCCATAACCTTCCAAAATGCGGTCGGGAATATAAATGCCCGCTTGCACACCAACTGCTGCAAAAAATCTTTTAAGCAACGCAGAAGAGGTTGCGCCGTCAACATCATAATCACCAAAGATGGTAATTTTTTGTTTGTTTTTTATTGCGGAAATAATTTTTTTTACCGCCACATCCATGTCTAGAAGTGTGAATGGATCTGGCAGAGAAGCTTTGACGGTAGGGTTTAAAAAATTTTCAATTTCTTCAAAATCAAAATTATCACTAGCAGCTCTGGTAGATAAGATTTTTGCCACTGACGAAGCAACGCCAAATCTTTGTTGAATAGTCAAAGCCAACCGCTCGTCGATTGCAGATTTTTTATAGGTTTTTTTGAGGACTGATTGGTAGGACATTTTCCCCCAAATTTTTACTACAAATCTTGCAAGGCGCGCACCTCAAGATTCATCCCGCATTCTTTATAAGATTTAATGGCAGCAACCAAGGCTTTAGCGCCGGATATTGTGGTGCTATAAGTAGTGTTTTTAATTAATGCAGTGCGGCGGATTGAGAAACTGTCTTTAGTGGCAGTGGCACCTTCTGTTGTATTGATGATTAAAGCAATTTCTTTGGCAGCAATCATATCAACAATATGTGGCTTACCTTCAGCGACTTTATTGACTACTTTGGCAGCAATTTTATTGTCATTTAAGAACTTTGCCGTGCCTTTGGTGGCAACAATTTCAAAACCAATTGAGATTAAATCTTTAGCAATTTCAATTAGATATTTTTTGTCAGAATCTTTTACCGATAAAAATGCCGGGCCTGAGGTTGGTAGTTTAACTCCAGCAGCAATTTGCGCTTTGGCAAAAGCAAGCGGGAAAGTTTTATCAATACCCATGACTTCACCGGTCGATTTCATTTCCGGGCCCAAGATTATGTCGACATTATTGAATCTGGCAAAAGGGAAAACCACCTCTTTAACCGCAAAATAATTTGGTCTTTTATATTCCAGTTTGAATTCACTTAACTTTTTGCCAACCATTATCAAAGTGGCGATTTTAGCAAGCGGGATTTGAGTGGCTTTAGCAACGAAAGGAACAGTTCTTGAGGCTCTTGGGTTAACTTCTAAAACATAAAGTTGATTATTTTGAATAGCATATTGCACATTCATCAAACCTTTAACATTCAAGGCTAGAGCCATTTTTATGGTGGCTTGCTTGATCTCTTCAATTATTTCGTCAGAGAGAGAATAAGGCGGAATGGAACAGGCAGAATCTCCGGAATGAATCCCGGCTTCCTCAATATGTTGCATAATGCCAGCAACAAACACATCTTTTCCATCACTTAAAGCATCAACATCAACTTCAATTGCATCAGTCAAAAACTGATCCATAAGCAAAGGGCCGGTATTAAAAACATCGGAATATTCTTCCAAATATTTGTGCAGATATTGTTGGTCATAAACAATTGCCATGCCCTTGCCACCAAGAACATAAGATGGCCGCACCACAACCGGAAAGCCGATTTGACTAACTTGGTTAATCACTTCTAAAGCGGAATAGGCGATGTAGTTTTTTGGCTGTTTAAGGCCAAGCTGTTCAAGCAGTTTTTTAAAACGATCACGATCTTCTGCCAGGTCAATCATATCCGGGCTAGTGCCAATGATTGACACATTTTCATCTTGCAAAAATTTAGCTAAAGAAAGCGGAGTTTGGCCGCCAAATTGTACATTCACACCTAAAAGTTCACCATTTTCCTGTTCTTTTTTTACCAATTCTAAAACATCTTCTCCGGTTAGCGGCTCAAAATAAAGACGGTCCGAAGTGTCGTAATCTGTAGAAACAGTTTCAGGATTACAATTAACCATTATCGCCTCAATGCCAACCTCTTTCAAAGCAAAAGCAGCATGAACGCAAGTATAGTCGAACTCAATACCCTGACCGATCCTGTTAGGGCCGGAGCCAAGAATAATGACTTTTTTACGATTGGTAGGAAGTGATTCGCAGGAAGACAACATGAGAATTGATTTTGAGTGATTAATTTTTCGGCGCTAAATTTAAGGACTAGAACAACAAAACACAACTCAGAATTACAAGCTTGCAATAAAGTTTTATTGGCAGATAATTTTCCCCGGAAGCAAGATAGGCATTTAATTTTGTCAATCTGGTCAGGTCTGAAAGGAAGCAGCCATAGCAAAATTGGTGGGTTATCTTGTTTCCACCCTCAAAAATAGCTTCTTTTTCATCCTTTAAAAATCCCAAAAAGATCGCCATAGATTTAGGCAATCCGCTTTTGTATATACAAAAATGTCTTATCAGGTTTTAGCAAGAAAATATCGCCCGGCTAATTTTAAAGAGCTAGTTGGCCAAGAAGTTTTGGTTACAACTCTTGAAAATGCCATTGCCAATAAAAAAATTGCTCATGCTTTCATCCTCACGGGAATTAGAGGCGTTGGAAAAACCACTACTGCCAGAATTATTGCTAAAGCGCTAAATTGTATTGGTGAAGATGGTAAGGCTCTTGAAGCCAGAACGCCTTGCGAAATTTGTTCAAACTGCCAGGCAATTGCCGCTTCACGCCATGCTGATGTGATAGAAATTGACGCCGCTTCCAAAACAGGTGTTGATGACATGCGCAGCATAATTGACAGTGTACAATATTCTCCGGCAATCGGCAGATACAAAATCTATATCATCGATGAGGTGCATATGTTGAGCAACAGCGCCTTTAATGCTTTGTTAAAAACTTTGGAAGAGCCACCAGCACATGTGAAATTTATCTTTGCTACAACTGAGATCAGGAAAGTACCAATAACAGTTCTTTCGCGTTGCCAAAGATTTGATTTGAGAAGGTTAAACACAGCAGAGCTCTCAGAGCATCTAAAAAATATTTTGCAGAAAGAAAATTTTGAGGCTGAATCTCAAGCCTTAAATCTAATTGCTGAAGCGGCAGACGGTTCGGTAAGGGATTTGCTTTCTGTCACTGACCGCATTTTGTCGCATAATAATTATCAGGCAAAACTCCCAGCTTCAGCAGTTGAAGAAGTTCTGGGTCTAAATGACAAAAATAAAATTATCGATTTATTCACGGCAATTTTTGCCGGCAATGTTGTGGAAGCAATTGCGCAACTTGAAAAATTTAACGAGATTTCAACCGACATCACCAGCCTGATTGATGACTTGCAAAAGATCACTCATATCATCACTTTGAGCAAGACCATTCCTGGCTATCAACTCAATTCATTTAGCACTTCAGCGCAAGAAAAAATCAAAGATTTAGCAAGCAAGGCAAGCCTGACTGATCTAACCAGAATCTGGCAAATGCTGCTTAAAGGCAGTGTTGAAGTGGCAAATTCTCCTTCTCAAACTATGGCAATGGAAATGCTTTTGATCAGAATCTGCCATTTAGCCGATTTGCCGAATTTAGAAAAAATCATTGCCGGAAATGTTAGGGAAGTAAAAGACGTAAAAAATGTTGCACTAAATAAAAATTCCAGCCAAGATCTGATTGGCGAAGTGATAAGAAATTTTCCTGGCTCTAAGGTTGAAGCTGGTCCAGAGGATACAAACTAGCTTAATTCATTTTACGTTTTGCTTTGATTTTTTGCAGGTTTTATTAACCAAATAGTCAGAATTACAAATATGGCGGACAAAATAAAAATCCTTTGCGTAGAAGACGAAATTGATATCAGAGAGAATTTAGTTGGCATTCTAGAAAGCGAGAATTTTGAAGTAGTGGAAGCTGAAAATGGCAAACGCGGCTTGGAGGTTTTTTTAGAACAACATCCCGATATTGTCATTTCCGATATTATGATGCCTGAAGTTGATGGCTATGAACTTCTCAAATCAATCAGGGAAAATAAAAATATCGATAACAACAATGTTCCCTTCATTTTGCTCAGCGCTTTAGGCCAAAAGCACGACATCCTCAAAGGCATTTCCTTGGAAGCTAATGATTACATGGTAAAGCCGGTCGATTTTGACATGCTAATTGCCAAAATCAGGGAAAAGACCGCCAGTTTGAAGAGAACCAAAGAAGCCACCAAGAAAAGCGTTACGAATCTTAAGAAGCAGTTTTCGCATATCACTCCGCAAGAAATGCTGCAATATGTTAATTCCATCAATAATATTTCTGCTGCCTTAAAGTCTGAAATTTATGGGCCTTTGCCTCATCAAAGATATCTGGATGATCTTAATAAAATCTATATCAGCTCACTAAAGCTAAAAACCATAGTCAGCAATTTTTTGAGTAATGAAGCAATTTCCAACCAAATTGACATCAGCGACGAAATTATCAATCCGGTGCGCATAGTGAGCGATTTTATTGCTGATTTGAACAAAAAATTTCAATCCAAAATCACTATTGATACAGGTAGTGATTTTTCACTCCCGGATATTAAAATTAACAAAAAAATCTTGGTTGAAGTGCTTAGAAAAGTGGTCGGATGTTTGTTTAAGATTAACGAAACCATGCAAATCAAGCTCACTTTTTCAGTCAGCCATACTGGTGAATTGATCATGATTTTCTATCCGGATGTAATAGTTGGGGATGAAATTTTGCAAAGCTATATTAGCAAAACAATTTCCAATTCCCTTCTTGATGGTCAAGGTTTGTCACTAGAAATACGTGGCAATAATATTATTTTATCAATACCGGAATATCGGGTGATAAAAAAGTAAATCCTGCTTTATCTTATCTTGGTGAGATATAGAGCAGGTTTTAAGATTAAGTCTTTAAAAATAGTGCCTTCATTAGCCGGCATTTTTCAAATTTTGTTACAATGAAAAAAGCGCCAAAACCACTAGTAAGGCCAACCAAATCAAAAAGGCTCAAAAGAAGTCTTGCTCACAGAATAGCCATCACCTTCTTCGGATCTCTCTTTTTATTAGCCTTCATATCAATAGCTTATTTTTTAGTTCTCATCTCCACCGAGTACAAATCTTTTCCTTTTATTACCCAGGAAATTGAGGAAAGAGTTAACAAAAATATGGCTGAGGGTAATAGCGTCAGGATTGAAAAATCCGCCCTAAAATTCAGTGATTTTCACAAGATTGAGGTAAAAATAGACGGCATAAAATTGCTGCTGGGCGGTGCACAAGAAATTCTTCTGCCACAAATTGATGCCAAATTTTCTCTCTTTGATTTGGCACTGCTTCGCACCATTCCATCCGAAATTAAAATCACCAATCCTGAGATTGACATTGATAATTCAAAAGAACAGCCAAATATTGCCATTAATGGCTTAACCAGCCAGGAAATTTTGCTGCAAAAAGAATATTTCAGCCAATTATTACCGGTATTTTTGTCTCTTAAAGATGGGAAAGTAGCAATTAAAAAATTCTCAATTAACAACGCCAAAATCAATTTTAAAAATAAAAAAGGTCAAAAAACCATTATTTTAAAGGAGCTGCGGATCAGAACTTTTTTCTCGGACGGATATTTAAATCTCAGATCGCAAAACAAAATCAACATTGATGCAAAATTGCCGGATTTTTTGTTTGGCACCAATTGCCAATTAAAACTGGATGACGGTTTAAAATGTGGCATTGCTTTTAGAAATCTCTCCCCTGCTTCATTTGCCTTTATTGATGACAAATTATCTCCGCTAAAGGAAATCGGCGGCAGTTTTACCGGCAATATCAATTTTACCGTTAATGCAGATCACAGCCTCTCCTGGGCATCTTTTAACATTAATTCGCAGGCAGGAAGTTTTAATTATCCGCAATTTTTCAGCGAAAAAATCGACTTCAACAATCTCTCTCTTTCCGGGAATTTGAATAATGATAAAAAATCTTTCTCTATAAATAATTTAAACTGTGATTTTGGCGGCACCAAATTTGCCATGTCTTTGCTAGCCAGCGATTTTCTGGATAAAAATCTGCAAAAGATGAAGATGCAATTCAAGGTTAATAATGTCAGAACTAATGAGCTAAAGAAGTTCTGGCCGGTATTTTTAAACCAAAATGATATTCGCAGTTGGGTGATTGACCATATCAGCGACGGAGCAATAAAAGACGGCTATGCAACAATAATTCTGGCAAGTAAAAATGGTGTTCAGGAAGTGCAAAAAGTTGACTCAGAACTTTTATTTTCCGGCCTAAATCTGCAATATGACCAAAATTTTCCGCCAATATCCGGCGCTGAAGGAATCGCCTCCTTCACTGCAAAACGCATGAAAATTGACATAACTGATGGCGCGGTTTTAAAGAGCAAAATCAACTCCGCTGAAATCACAATTCCGGATTTCAACAGCAAAACAACCATGCTTTTGATCAATGGAAGACTGGCTGGAGCCGCAGAAGATTTGCTCAAATATATTTCATATAAAAGCAAATTCGCCACAGAAATTGACAAATATTTTAACGGCCAAGCCGAAAGTATTTTGGATATTAGAATACCGCTCACCAACAATCTCGATCTTGATGATGTCTATATCAAAGTCGGCTCAGCGATCCAAAATTTTAACAATGATTATCTGACTAATGACTCAAATCTGAAAGTTGCAGTTGAAAAGAAATTAGGCAATAGCGATTTTCTAACTGAAATTGATTTAACTAACGCCACCATCAATCTGAGTGACTTTGCAATAGATAAAAAAAGCGGTATCGCAAGCAAAATTAAAACCATTTTATCATTTAAAGATGACAATTTGCGTTTAAAGAATATTGATTGGCAGGAGGAAAATAAAAGCCTTAAAGGCAACTTATGGTTGAAGTTGGAACCGCTAAAAGTGATGGAAATAAATTTAAAGAACCAAAATTTTGCCAATAGCAACTTCAATTTAAATTACCGTGTTGATGATGATTTTCGCTTCGTAAGACTAAAAGGAAAACAACTTGATTTGAAAAATATTCTATCAGCAAATCATGAATCCGGTGGCGGTCTTGAGCATTACCAAAGAAACGATATCGAAATTACTCTGGATAAAATTGAGTTAGCTAACGGCCAAATATTTAGAAATACCGCTATCGACATTAATTGCGAAGGTTCAAAATGCGCCAGTGGCTTTATCAGAACCAGGATGAGTCCAAGCCAAACTATTGATATTGCCGTTTCAAAACCGGGCAATAAAACCATCACCGGGCCAGGCGTTATTGAGGGCAAAATTGATGACATTTCCCTTCTGGCCAAAGCCTTTGATTTATCCAACAAGATTGTTGGTGGCAATGCTAAAATCAAGGCCGAGCTAGAAGATGAAGGTAAACTCAAGGTTAAGCTTAATATCGATTCTGATTTTAAAATCCTGAAAAATGAAGTCGTTGAAAAAATCTACAACAATAACGCTTTTGCCAAACTTAAAGAAGAATCGCTCAAGGCCGATGCTGTAAAATTCAACAATCTTAAACTAGAATTTGTTTTGCAAAATAACCTCATGGACATCACCACCTTGATTGCTAATAGTTATATAATGGGCATCACCGCCAAGGGCAAAATTGATTTGGCAAAAAATGATATTCAGCTTAAAGGCTTAATTGTTCCCGGCTATGTCATCAATAAATTATTCGGCATCGGTAAAGTGCCGATTTTGGGCAAGATAATTGTCGGGGAAGAAGGAGGCGGTATTTTTGCAATTCGCTATGATTACATAAAAAAGAGCGGAGAAAAAAATGGTGAATTTAGCATCAACCCGGCATCCGCAGTAATTCCCGGTGGTATCAGAAATATTTTTGATTTGTTTTAAATTCACATAGCCAACAGTGCCAGTTTTTAACATCACACCACATCTGCTTTTATTTCTTCCACTCATCATCTCGCTTTGCCAAATTTTGGTTAAATCTCCAAAAATAAGTTTGGCAATTTTTGTTTCTGGTCTTTTTGCAATGCTATTTTTAGTAGCAAATTTTGGTTTAGATCTAGAGGCAAATTCCGGCATTATAAAAAGTGGCACTGATTCACAAATCATTTCCATCACAACTGAATATTCGCTCGATTCCTTATCAATTTTCTTTTCATCTCTTGCCTTATTAATCATTTTGATAGCGGTAATTGGCAATCAGCAAAATCTTAGCAAAAACACAAATGGTGATGAGAGATTATTTTACTCAACCAATTTGCTTGCGCTATTTGGTCTTTTTGGAATTTTTTCCACCAACAATATTTTCAATCTTTTTATTTTTGTTGAAATTTATTGCCTAACCACTTGCGCCTTAATGGCAGTTTTAAACAGCAAATCTGCTTTCAAATATTTTTGCTGGCAGGCACTTTCCGGCATCTTATTTTTAGTAGCTTGCATTTTGCTTTATATCTCCTGCGGCCAATTTGAAATTGATAAAATTTTTGCCCTGCAAATTATAAAAAATTCTGACCTGATATTGGCAATTTTCATCATCGCTATTTTCCTAAAATTCTTCCCCATCTTTGTTTATTTTGCTCAAGAAAAAGATGAAAATCTTCAGGAAAATTTCTTTGACAACCAGCTTTTTATAATTGGAAATTTAGTAGGTTTTTATCTGCTGTTAAAACTATCATTATTCCTGTTTCATCCCGGAAAAATTTTTTCCAGTCTCATCGCCGCAATCGGATTATTTTTAATTTCTTACGGCAATTACAAAATTATCAAAGAAAAATATTTAAAATTATTAGCCAATAATTTTTGCTTGATCGGTCTTGGATTTACACTGGTCGGCATTGGTTTTTTTGGCAAAACTTCACTGCAATCATCCCTAATTTATATCGCCAATTATCTGTTATTTGGTGTAGCGATTTTTATTTTTGCTGAAGTGATTTCTAAAAAACAAAATTCTGAAAATTTAGTAACAACATCATTGCCAATCGCATTAAACATCTTCACTATTTTGATGCCAATCACCTTAATATTTTGGTCCAGTTGGCATTTATCAATCCTGGCTTTTGATTACGAATTTGGTATATTGGCAATTATCGCAATTGCCATAACCAATCTATCAGTTATTTTTCTTTTAACTCATCCCAGACAATATCATATCTATATTTACCCACCTCGCTGAAGCCTGATCCCCAAAGGCTAAACAATTCTCTACAAATAAAAGAAATTAGTTTACTAAACCCACTATAAAATTTTCTAACAACTTATTTTTTGAAAATAAATTCAATAAAAAATGCATGAATTTATAAAAAGTTTTGGTAAATAAATCGCTCCTAAAAATCGGTAAAAAAAATTTATATAAACAACTCATTGAATAGAGAAGAAATCAAAATAGAATAATAATTAATTTTCTGAGAAAATTATTTTTGCCTAAAAAATTAATTAAAATTATCCGAACTTTTTATCAACAAAACCCAATTGGAAAATGCGAGATTTTGCAAAAAGAATTTTTAACGCCGGAAAAGAGAATGCAGTTGTAGACAGGGTTGTGAAAGGATTTAAAAATGTAGCCGATTACTTAAACTTGACAGAAAAATTTGGAATTAACGAAGAAAAAACACCAGAAAAACAAATTATCCAAACCAAAAATTACAACGAGTTACGCTTTGAATCGGATATAAATCTAATTAGAGATCTTGAAGCAAAGATGAAAATAAAATCAGAATCATCATTCGAAAAAATAAAACAATTAAGCGAAGTCATTACAAACTATACATCATATCAGGTTAAAATTAATCCCGATAAAAACAAAACGAAAGACCTGATCAATTCAAGCGATGAAGAGTTTGATCCAGATGCAGAATATGATATCGAAAAACGATTGGGAAAAATAATAGAATATCAATCTAAGCATTATAATTCGAAAGTGGATTCAAATAATGAAAAGCCTTTTATTGAATTGTTAAAATTAAAAACATCGATATCAGAATCACTAAAAGCGCAAGAAGATATAGACCGTCAAGAATTAAAAGAATTATTAGGAGCACATAATTCCAAGATGAAATCAGAAGAAAAAAAACAAGAGGAAGAATCAAAATCAACACCAAACCAAAAAAATCTTTCCAGCCAAATTATGGCAAAAGGCGTTTCTATGGGAGAGCCTAAAAATGGAATAAACAAAATGCCGCAAAAAATACCGCAAATATTTTTTGATCCGGATGAGGAAATGGAGGTGGAAATGAAAAACAGGGAAAATAAATCCACAGATGAAGAAAAGAAAAAATCAGACAATGCAGAAAACATGACTGAAGCAAAAGAACAAGCGCAGCCAATTATTAGAAAATTGAGCGAGGAACAAACTCCAACAACAAATCCAGAACCACAAAAAGACGCATTACAAACGATCAGAAAAAATAGTAATGATCAGGGGAATTATTTATGACGAATTTGTTAAAAGCGGATTCATGCTGAAAATTGCCTGTCACCCAAATGCCAAAAATCTTTACCATTTTACAATATTAAATTTTCCAGCCTAGCCTACATTAAGTAATTTTTCATGCGTCCAACACAAATATCTCAAAGGGGAACCACTAAAACCCCAAATCAATCTCACTCAGGAACAAATACAAATCAAACAACTCCAAGAGGAACTAGACAAACAACACCTCGAAATAATCCAAATAGAGCATCAGCCCAACCAATAGAATCAAAATCAGATCAAAGGAAAAAAGTTCAGGCGCTGGTATTGGCTAACAAATCAAAAGCGCAGCTAAAACAAAAAGAATACTTAAAACCAAAACCAGCACCAAAATTCAAACCGGAATATTTAAATTGTGAAACAGAAAACGCATATAAAAAGAATCTATTAACACTAAGGCCTGGGGAAGAACCAGCGCAAGATCCATTTAAATTAAAAGGCATTAATTTCTTATCAGAAGTTACTGTAAATGCTGATAAGAAAAAAATTTTGAAGGAGAATTTATGGGTAAATGATTTATTGGATGGAAAACTTGACCCGGGGGCAGTAGTTAAATCAAACATTAAGAAATTAGAAGAGCATCTTGATAGATATAAATATCGGGTGAAGGGTAACATAGAAGAAAGACTTAAAATATTAAATAGGCTGAAGTTAGAGATAGAAAAGATTGAGAATGTTGAAGAATTAAACAATCTCTTGGGTAATGCTGAAACAAAAGAAGAAGATGCTCACATTGGTGGTTTTTTTATAGGTGAAAATGGTAAAAATATTTTTCCATCACTTTCTAGGCATGTCATAGATTTTCAATCGCAATATGAGAAATGTAGAACATCATTAGCTTTTAATTTCTACAAACATGCTTTGTTATCAGAGCTTAATTTAATCCATAACCAGCTAACAACTTTACACAATAAATATTATTCACCGGAAGATAGATATAACTATGTGCCAGAATATAATGGTTCACTGAGATTGGGTAGGCAGAAAACACAAGACTCTCTTGATGAATCAATGTCATATCCCCTGGAAGTTTTTCACGCGCAATTAAAAGCTATTAAAAGTGGAAATGCATTAAATCCTGCCCTTCAAAGCCCCTCAATCCATCCCTTTAAATCAAAATTTGGCGTCACTCTTCCGCGAGGCACAATCATTTCTCAAGAACAACATGGGGGTTTAAATTCAGTTGAGGGCGCAATTGATAAATCTAAAAAAGAAGCAAGGGGAGGACAAGGAAGACTTGGTTCTGGCACCGGTACCGGCAAAAGCTGGATAGTTGAGCAAGTCATTGAGCCTGAATATAAAAAAGAAGGAATCATAGAAAAGATATTTCACATCAACCTCAATAGTCCTAATCCACAAAAAATGGTGGATAAATTAATAGAAGAAGCTGCTCAGCAAAGAGGGGGAAAGAAAGGCACAATCATGCTTTTTCTTGATGAAGAACATTTTTATAGAGAAGATCCATTTGATAGCAATAGAGATGCTTGGAGAGATGATATGGAATCGATAAAAAATAATGCGCTGGAAGAAAAGGATGAAGAAGGGATGGGCGGAAAACAATCAGAAACTTCAAGAAAAAGAAGGGTCTTAATCAAACAATTGCGTGATGCCGGCATCACGGTTGTTATTGTTGGCGCTAGTGAATCCTTGGAAAAAGCCAATCTTGAGGTAAGAAGGCTTGAACACAAAATCAGAAATTTAGAAAAAAGACAGGATGAGATTAGTGAAGAATTACGCGTAGTCACAGATGCAGAAGAGGAATTGGCAAGACTTGAAAGATTAAAGATTGAAATCAAAGGAGAGCATAACGAAAAAGAAAATTCTAGGACAAATAATTTACAAGTTAGTAAGGCCAAGCCAAAAGAAGTTAGAAAAAAGAAAAAAGAGCCACTCAGTAAATTTCTATCGCAAGGCCAAGAGAAAGAGCGGTTTAAAAAAGCAATGGAAGGACTGGGAGATTGGTGGGAACAAAAAGAAAAAGAATTGGAAGAAAAAAAGGAAGAAAAGGCAAAGAAAAAAAGGGGGGGCCAAAGTTCTGACTTCACCAATATTGATCACAGTGAAATTTATGAATCAATTATAAAAGAGGCTGGAATAGAAGTTGAAAGACAGATCGAAGCACAAAAACAAATAATAAAAAATAACCAAAGTAAAATAGAAAGATTTAAGCCGAAGCTAGAAGATGTTTCAAAAAAAATTGATAATCTTGGACTAAAATTAGAGTTCAGAAAGCATTATCGGGATAAGCTTCATAAAAGAAGAGATATTGATACAATTGCCAGAATTCAAAAAGCAGAAATTATACCTCCCACTGACCAAGATGCGATTGAGATAAAAAGCGCAAGAAAAATTATCCATAACAAATCTGTCAGCGCAATTAGCGACGCTTCATTTGCTGCTGCTGATTCGGGTAGATTTCGTGATACATTAGAAGTAGAAAGTGCCAGAAGTTCAGATGATTCTTTTCGAGCAAGTGCATTTAGACCAGAAAGCCCAACCGGCGTTGGAAATTATTCAAACACTAACTTTTTCCCTAGCTTTAACACAAATAAAAGTTGGGACGCCATTTCAGCTCCGTTCAAAACAAGTAGATCAGACGATAGTTCATTTTTTAGTGAAAACTCAGTAGGGGTCTATACACCATCAACAGGAAGAATGAGGGATATTGAATCTAGTGTTGGTGATTCAGATATAAGTCGCGCTCCTACTCCAATGAACATAAGAGCTCCAGAATCAGATGAAGCAATCACAATAAGAGGTTTGAAGAAAATTGGAGAAGGAGAGAGATATCAATATATCATTCCTCACTGCGATTTAAATAATATGTCAACTCAAGAGTTAGGGGAGATACAAAAAGCGACAGGGGCGGAATTTATTATTTTTCCTTATAAAGAAGGTGACGGGTTATCTTGTAAAATTTATCATCAGCAAAAAGGCGGGGGGTATGTTCTATCACCATCAAAAAATTCGGCTAATGAAATTAATCAATATCTAGGAGATAACGGATTCTCAGGCTCCAGCAAATCCCTCTGTTTCTTTGACTCAAGAAATTGCATCGGCGGAGATTATGGTAATGCTGGTCTGTTAATCACTCACCAGATTATCGATATTTCTAAAATGGAATCTGATGGCTTAAATACCAATCATCTGATGCAATTTAACCGTGCCAGAAGTGAGTCTCTAAAAGGTATTGAAGTCACCTATATTTCTTCGAAGGACGAAAAACCATTAATAGAACTAGTGCGAGAAAATACCAGACAAGATGATGGAGATCGGCTTTTGGGATATTTGAATCAAAAGATGGAAAAATATAATAAGCTAAATTTGTCAGAAAAAGAGCAAGAAGAGAAAAGATTCTACCAAGAGGAACTAAATAGATTTCCAGCCGAAAAGGCAAGAAGGAAAGCGGAAGAAAGAGCCAGAGCGGAAGCGGAAGCGGAACAGGCACATAAGAAACAAATGGAAGAATCTAAAAAATTACAACAAAAAGCAGAGGAGGAATTCAAAGCAAAAAATCAATTGGTATTAAAAGAGATAGAAAATAATTCAAGAACTAATCTGGAAGCCCAATATAGAAAACTTGCCATGGAAAAACAGCAAGCAGAAAGAAAATATGAAGAGGAAATGCGTCGCCAAAGACAAGAAATACAAGAGATAGAAACAGCAAAGGCAGAAGCAGATCAAAAGGCTGCAGAAGCACAGGCCAAAGTTACAGAATTAGAGAGAGTAGGTGAAGAAAGAAGAGAGGAAGTTGGCAGATTAAAAACAGCAGTGAAGGAAAGGGAAGAAAGGCATAAAGAAAAAATCAAAAAATCAAAACAAAAAGCTGAAACAACTTTAAAGAAGAGAAATAAAAAACGCATAAATCTTTCAAGACTCCTTGAGGTCTTTGAGGACTTTAATGCAGGCGGGAATGGTGATGGCACAGTTATTAGAGCAAAAAAATCACAAGAAACTGAAACAAAACAAGAAACTGAAACAAAAGATGAAATGCCACAAGAAACTTCAGAACCTTCTTTTGATAAAATAATTAAAAGACTGATAAGCTTTTCTTCCAATGTGGTTAAAGCTGCTGATGATACATTGAAAGAAGCGCAAACTCCCGGCAATACACCAAGATTGGCTAAAGCCGAAAGAGTAATTGGAGAAACGGAAGTAATAATGACTTATTAATAAAGCTGTAATTTACAAATTTTACTAACTTTAAAACTTACGCAAAATGTCAAAACCAGACCAGGCGACAATAGAAGAATTATTAAAAATAAAAGCAGAGTTTCAAGAAATTGTAGATGGATTGAGAGAAACTGTCGCAATGAACGAACAAGTAGCACGACTTGAAGAAGAGGCGCAGATATTGCAAAAAGAGGCCGCTAAACAAAGAGAAGTCGCAAAAAAAGCATCAGAAGAATCTGCAAAATATGGTGAAAAAATAAAACAAATGAAAGCTAAATTAGAGGCGCAAGAAAAAGCAGCAGCAGAAGAACAAGAAAAAAGAATGATGCAAATGGAAGCATTGGAAGCGGAAATGAGAAATGAAGAACCTGCATCTTCAGTTGAACATCCGGCAGGAGCTAGAGCTAGAAGAGATTCGCAAAATTCACAAAAAGAGAATAATCGTTAGTTGTAGTGGTCATTATTTATAAATTCTTAGTTGATATTAGTTGTTTTTTCTGGATTGCCGCGTCGCCTACGGCTCCTCGCAATGACGGTGTTGGAAATTTATCGCTATAATTGCGCATCTCATTGATGATAGGGTTGAACTTCCTGCATTAAAACTCTCAATATGTCATTGCAATGAAAATGTTAAGATTTTGGCGCTAAAACTTTCCACGTCATTGCGAGGAGCGTGCTTTAGCCAGCGACGCGGCAATCCAGGGAATTAGAATTGGATTCAGGACTAAACATATTATAAATCATTCTACCAGTCACACTTTTCAATGTCTGAAAAACACCCAGCCATTTATATAGTCGCCAACAGAAGAAATGGCACTTTATATACCGGCGTAACATCTGATCTGCCGAAAAGAATTTGGGAACATAAAAACAGTATAGCAAAAGGTTTTAACGGCCGCTATAAGTGCAATCTCCTGGTTTATCACGAATATTTCGATTCAATGGAATATGCAATTGAAAGAGAAAAACAGATAAAAGCCGGATCAAGGAAAGATAAACTTAAATTGATTGAAGCTTTTAATCCGAATTGGGTAGACTTGTATGAAAATATTTGTTCCTGGTAAATAAGTTTGTTTTTCCTGGATTGCTGCGTCACTTCGTTCCTCGCAATGACGGCGTTGAGAGTTTTAGTGCGGGAAGTTCAATTCATCATCAATGACGATGTAGAGACTTTTGCGCCAAACTTCCAACATCGTCATTGCGAGGAGCGTGCGCAGCCAGCGACGCGGCAATCCAGGGATCAAGCATTAAAACATGATAACAACCAACAACTAATAATGTCAAAAATCACCAAAGCACTTTTTCTAGCCACCCTTCTCTTCTCCCACCCTACCCTGGCCCGCGACTATATTCGCATGGCAGGCTCTTCCACCGTCTATCCTTTTGCCAGAACCATGGCAGAGGAATTCGGCAGAAATACTGAATTTAAAACCCCAATCGTTGAATCAACCGGAACTGGTGGTGGGATAAAATTATTCTGTCTAGGCGTTGGAGAAAATTTCATCGATTTTGCCAATGCTTCGAGAAAAATTGAGGAAAGCGAATTGTCAATTTGCCAAAAAAACGGCGTTAAAAATGTTGTTGGCATTAAAATTGGCTATGACGGCATCGTGCTTGCCAACTCTACTCAGGCCAAACCATATAATCTCACTAAACAACAAATCTTTTTGGCTTTGGCACAAAAAATTCCATCAAATGGTAAGCTAATTGAAAACCCTTATAAGAAATGGAGTGACATCGACAAATCTCTGCCAAATAATCCAATTGCCGTTTATGGCCCACCTCCAACTTCCGGCACCAGAGACGCTTTTGTTGAGCTGGTGATGGAAGAGCCATGCGTGAATAACCCGGCCTTTATTGCTGCCGAGAAAGACGCAAAAAAACGCAAGAAAAATTGCCATATCATCAGAAGCGACGGCAAATTCATTGAAGCGGGAGAGAATGATAACCTCATCATCCAAAAACTAAAAAATGACCATAATGCACTTGGCATTTTTGGCTTTAGTTTTTTAGAACAAAATGCCGGCATTATCCATGGCGCCAGAATTGACGATATCAATCCAAGCTTTCAAAATATTGCCACCGGCAAATATAAAGTTAGCCGCCCTTTATTTATCTATTTTAAAAAGGAGCATCTGCCATTGATAAAAGGCATAAGAGAGTTTATATTAGAAATAACCAGTTTTGAAGCCATCGGCGAAGAAGGATATTTAATCGAAAAAGGGCTGATCCCGGCCCATAAAGATGAAATTAAAAAGATGCGGGAAGAGATTTTGGGCGGTTTGTGAGTAAAAATACTTACTACCCAAAATTGTTGTGATATTGCGGGCTTGCCCGTGATAGCTACAGCATAGTTAAATGATGATCTTGTTTAACTATAAATAACATTCAGGTTATGATTTTCATACCTATAGCAGTTATTCTGGTGTTGTCTATAGTTACATAGCACTCAGAGCTAGTGTCGGTGCAAACTGGCACTAGCCCGTAAATTCAGTATTACCAATAAATTTACCCCCTCCCTCTTCCTAACACCCTCTAAAATCCTTAATTTCAGCCGTTATCACAAATAATATGCCAACCCCGGAGCAAAATAATTCATTACAAGAAAACAAGGAACAGCTGCTTGAAAAGCCAAAAATAAAAAAGCAGAAATTGCAATCCCTTTATGACAACGCATTGAGGGAATCTGAGGAAGGGGTAAAAATCTCTATTGCAAGCTTATTATCTGGTGGGGGCTTTTCTTGCCAACTGCCTGAAGATCTAAGTGAAATGAGGCTTGATAGGGCAGATTTTACGGGAGCAACTTTTTCACCATCTACCAATTTCTATGGCACCAGCCTGAGAGACTCTGATTTAACAGGAGCCAATCTTGCAGAATCTTTTTTGGCAAGTGCCGATCTGACAAAAGCTAATTTAACCAAAGCCAATCTGGAAGGATCAACTCTTAAAGAGATAAAAATGCAAGACGCTATTATGGCAGAAACCAATCTGGCCGGCGCCTGGTTGTTTAAAATCAACTTGATGAATGTTAATTTAGAGTGCGCCAATTTAATTGGAGCAACTATTGATATTATTGAAAACTCCACCATGTATCATACCAATTTAAAAGATGCCATTATTATAGGAGCCATCATTAAAACCGTCCTGGATGAAGGAAAAAGAACGAGAAAAGATATTAATCTGAAAGACGCCATTTCTGGAAGCCCGGAAGCCCTTAAATATCTAAACAGAAAAACTATTGAACAGGCTGTTAATGATGCTGAGCAGTTTAAATATTCAATATTAAAAGGAACCTATACACCTGAATATCTGAAAATAGTTAATAACACCCTACATTATCTTGAGCCAACAACCTCTAAACTTGAAGTCAAGCTAATAAGGCGAATCATAGAAAATTCAAAAGCTAGAGAAAAACCAACACAAATCGTAGAAAACCCATTGGCTGAATCTCTTGCCGATTCCATAGGAAATCAAACTCATAGCAATAATGGCCATGTGCGTTAGGAGCTATTCTGGGCACATTCCTAATGTGGATAATGCTTGACCATGTGTTTAAAAAATCAATTAGGCCCAATGCAAACACGGCACGGATGCCGAACATCTTTAACTAAATAAAAACTGGATTGCCACGTCGCTGGCTGCGCACACTCCTCTCTGGTGACGGCGTTGAATTTTTGTGCAAGAACTTCCAGCCTCGTCATTGCGAGGAGCGAAGCAACGTGGCAATCCAGAAAAAACAACCCCACTACCAAAACCAACAAAAAATCCCCACAATAACCCCCATTTCATCACAAAAAATCGCGCTGTAGCAAAGCGAAAGCGGATTGACTAATAAGAAAAATGAATTAAAAACACCCCTCAAGCTAGCTTACCAAAGCATTAACCATCAATTTAATCAATATTTGATATCAACTTGGCCAAATGCATTAATTGCAAAATCATCATCCCAAGCCAGACCATTTTCTCATTTTAAAATTCCAATTAATCAACTAATCCTTACTGAATAGATATGTTTAACAAAGGTGAAAAGCAAACCAGCATGCCAAGAAGAAATAAGCCTCCCCTAACTAGGACAGGATCTCAACTAAATCAAAGAGGAAGACGAGAATCAGAAATAGCAGAAACACAAAAAACAAAATCGGAAAAACTAGATTCAAAAAAAATAACGTCAATATTAAGTAAAGGAAACCCAGCATCTAGAAAAACAGCAAAGCAAAAGTTAAAAGATAACACCAAAACAGCATCAGAAGAAACCAGCGCATTGGAAGCAGTAGAATTAGTGGGCCGCACACCCTCAACTGGAAAAGAATCTGCAAGTAGCGCAGGAGACAATCAAGGACAAGCAACTGCAACATCGGGAAGTTTAACATCAGTAGAGTCAAAAGATGAAGTAGAAGAACTCAATGACTGGACAATTGTAAAAGGAGAAAACCTTCCACCTTTAAATGAACAAATACCCACAAGTAGCGCAGGGTCCAGAAAAAGTTCTATAGATAGTTACGAACAATCGGCTGCAACATCGAGAAGAGGATCACAAGATAACTCTACAGAATCAGGAAGCTCCATAGATGGAAGCGATGAAAGCTACAAGGCAAAAAAGAAATTTGTAAAAAAGACCTCAAAGGTATTTGCAGAATTCAATGAGAAGCTAAGAACTCTACAAAAAATCAACGATGAATTAGAACAACGAAACAAAGAATTAGAACAGCAATTAGAACAACAAACCCCAAACCAACCGCAAGAAGCTGAAACGCAGCAAGAGTTGTCAGGATTAAGCATAGAGAAACAGATAGACGGATTAGCAAATAAGTATCCAGGACTTTTTACAGAATTAGGTGATCGAGTAAAACAAAAAATAGAAAGCAGCTTATCAAAATTAAAGGAAGAAAATTTAGCACTTCGAGTACAAGCGGCAAAACAAGAAGCGAAAGCTATAGAACTCAGATCCGAACTTGCAGTAATTGAACCTGAATTGAAAAGGCTAAGAGAAGAAGTAATGGGGAAGGATTTAGAAGCGAAAATGCAGCTAGAAGCGCCACCATTAACCCTAACGGAACAGTCAGCAGAATTTAAAAATCGATATCCGGAACTCTTCTTAGAATTACAAAAGAAATCAAAAGAAATCAGGGAAGAAAATGACCAACTCAGAGCTCTAGTAGTTGAACTTGAAGAATCACAAAATGCAAGAGAAAAGACAGACACTCCACGAGCTTATGCTACAGAATTAGCATTGGAAATAGAACAATTAAGAAAACAGACATACGATGGTAAGCAGCGCGAGAAAGATTTAGAGGCACAACTTGAAAGGCTAGTTAGTGAAAAAGAAAAGAAAAGTGCAGATGATGAAGCGCTACAAAAAGAAAATAAAGAATTAAAAGTACAACTTGATGGTAAGAATGAATTGCAACAAAGAGTTTCCGATCTTGAGCATAGGTTGGAAGATAAAAAAAGAGAATTATTAACACTTCAATCATCCCGCCTAACAAAAAAAGAAGAGGCTTCTCTAGAACAAGAGGCAGAACGAAAGAAACTTGAAGAAGAACAAAGAAAAAGAGAGGAAGAGCATCAAAAACTGTCAACTGAAGCAGAAAAACTACGCAGAAAGTTAGAGGAATTAGTTTCTGACAAAGAACAGTTAGCTAAGGAAAATGAAGAGTTAAAAGCTTCAGAACAAGAAGCCAAAAATAGCTCAGAAGCAGCAATGCAAGAAATAGTCAATCTTCAAGAAACCCTTAATGAAGGAAGGTCTGTCAAAATAGAGTTAGAGGCAGTTAGGATGGAATTAGAGGCAACGAAGGCAAAACTAGGTGTGGTTGGAAAAAATAGAGAGCAGCCTTCATTAGCAAAAGAGGCGGATGAAGATATGGTGGTGATAGAAAGTTCTGAAGAATTGCAAAGAAAAAATGAAGAACAAGCAAAAGAAATTGCAAATCTTAGCTCCCAACTTGCAGAAAGAATCGAAGAAAATACACGTCTTACTTTAAGTGAAGCAGCAATAAAATTGGTAAATGATAGGTTGGAAAATGAGAATCAAAAATTAGCTGGTCGATTAGGAAGTCAAGCTCAAACTAATGAAGCGGAAAGGAAGGAAGTGGAGGGAGAAGGAAGAGTTAGTTTAATAAAGAGAGCTCAAGAAGCAGAAGCGATGGCAGAAGAGGCCAAGAAAAATCTTGCAGAAACCAAAGTTTCAGTAGACCGAGAAAAGAGTAAAGCAACTAAAGCTGAAGCTGAAGCTGAAGCAGCAAGGAAACAAGCAGAAATAGCCAATGAACAAGTCAAGATAGAAAAAAATGCTCGTGCAGCTGCAGAAGTAGAAATCCGAGAACAATTAAAGCCATTTTTTCCTGATGGAAAAATACCGGAGGGTTTAAGCTTAATGGAAGCACTTCAACAAGCACAACAACAAGCAGCACAAAAATATCAGCAACTTCAAACTGAACACAACACAATACGAGATCTTCAAACTCAACAAGTGCGAGATGCACAAGCACTAGCGGAAATATTGGGTATAGAACTAACTGGAAACGAAGATCCTGTAACACTATTTCAACAAGCTCGAACAGGACTGCGGCAAAAACATGAACAAGTTCAAGAAGAGCAATCTGCAGCTAAGACTGCAACAAGGGAAGCACAACAGGCAAGAGCTGACGCCGATGCAGCTATAATAGAACAAAAACGATCCCTGGAAGAACTAAAAGGGATGACTGAAGAGATTCAGAAACGTGAATCTGCAGTTGAGGCACGCGCGCAGGAAGTAGCTGCACAAAAAGCCAACTTGTCAGTGCAACAAGCTGAAATTCAAGAACTTCGAGCCCGATTAGAACAAGAACAACAAGATCTTCAAAAGCGTGATGCTGAGCGTGATGCCAATGTGAGAACCGCACAAGAAGCACAGAACAATGCAGAACGCAACGCTATAACAGCACGGGCATCAGAGCAACAAGCAAAAACTGAAGCGCAACAATCTCAAAATGAATTGCGATCTTTAAAGGCTACAAATGAACAACAAGCACAACATATAAGAGCATCGCTGGAAGATTCTGGTATAAAAATATCAGATGGCGCAGATCTGGCAGCAATGTTTGAGGAACTACAACAAAATCATCTAACCCATTCAACGCAACAGGCGCAGCAATCTGAAAAAGAACTAGAAGAACTTCGAACTAAAAATCAAGCGCAAGAAGAACTAATATTACAACAAACTGCACAGATTCGATCTCACGCAGGAGAGTTGGAGGCACTTAGAGATGCTTATAAGTCACAACTGGGCACTCTTGCAACAGATCTAGAAACACAAAGACAAACATCAGAACAAACCCAAAGAGAGTTAGGAGAAGAACGGCGGAAACTCGAAGAACAGAAAATCCCATTGGAAGAAGCACTTAGAGCTGCTCAGGAATCAAAAGAGCAAGCTGATATAGACAGAGTGGCCAGAGAAAGATCCGAGCAAGAATTAGCCAAGCTTCGAGAGCAACAAAAACAAAAAGAAGGAGAGGATCAAGCTATCTTAGAAGGACTTCGACTTGAGCTTGAACAATCACGAACAAGAGAGGAGCAAATCGGACAAGAGGCTGATGAAAAAATAACTAAATACAAAACCTCACTAGAGTCTGAGTATGAAACAGAAGCTGAAAAAGTCCAAAAAAAGTTTGGCGACCTTAATGATGCATTAGAGAGGGAAAAGCAAGAAAGAGAGGAGGATGCAACGAGAATTAGGAAAAGATTTGAGGCTGAGTATGCAAAGGAATATACAGATCTTGAAGAAAAGTTTAACAAAGCTAATCGGGAATTACTGAAGGAAAGGCAAGAAAGAGAGGAGGATGCAAAGAGAATTAGGGAAGAAATTCAGGCTCAATTTAAAAGACAATTGGAAGATGACCAAAAAGAACTTGAGAAACTTCGTAAGCAATTAGAAAGTGAAAAGGAAGAAAAAAAGGAAGTTGAAGATGAAAATAAAGCTTTTTCTAAAATATTAACAGCAGAAAGGGGAAGCAAAAAAAACCTAAGTGAGAAATTGGGAGAGTTACAATCTGAATTGCGGCAAAGAGAGGCACTTCTCCAGAATCTTAAAGATGCACAGGCAAGACTGGATGAGGTTGAAAAAATTCTTTCCCAACTTGAGAGTGAGGCACAACAACTAAGATCCAAGAAAACCGCAGAAGCAGATGAAGCTAAAGGAGAAAATCTAAGAGAGGGGGATGTAGAAAAGCGCCTAAGAACAGTTCTGGAGAGAATGCGGGAATTTGGAGAAGAGAAAGAAAGGTTAATGGGAAAAATATCTGAACTTCAAGATAGCCTAGAAATACAAGACAAAGCTGCGGAGGGGATGGTAGAAATTCAACTTGAAATGGAGAGTTTACAGGAAGAACAAAGGCGACTAACAAACGAAAACTCAAGGCTTGAGCAAGAACTAGAGCAAATCAAAGAAGAACGAGACGCAAGAAGTCGAGCTGAATTAGATGAATTGCGTAGAAAGCTTAGAGAAGCAGAAAAGTCGCTAGACGATCAAGAAGATCTTGAAAATGACCTAAAGAATCTTAGGGAGCAATTTGACTCTAAAGCTAAATTGGCTGACCAAGCTACTGAATATCAAGAAAAAATCGAAGAACTTAAGCGTCAATTAGAGTTGGCAAGAAGACAAGCGCAAGTAGGAGACAATGATGAAAATGAGCGTAAAGATGGTGTCTATAATATAGAACAAATGAGGGCTGAGCTTGAAAGACAAAAACAAGAAGAATTAGCAAAACTTAAAAAAAGCCATGAAGATGAACTGGAAAGAAACAGGAGAGAAATCCAGCAAGCTCTTTTAGAGCAATTCGATGAGGATTTTGAGCGACAAAGATTAAGGTTCGAAGCGGAAAGGTCTAGAATGAAAACGAGAGAAATAGAAGATAGAGAAAAATTTGAACAACTACTGCAAATGGCAGAGCAACAGAACGCAGAAAGTGATAGAAGTAAACAAGAACATCGGTTCACAATGCAGCAAGCGCTAGAAGAACAAAAAAATGACTTAACGCAAAAATTTAAAGCAGAAATGCAAATGAACCAAGATGCATTTCTCGATGAATTCAATAGAAAATTAGAACAAGAAAGCCTTGCGGCACAACAACGAATCGATCAACAGCAAAGAGAGCTGGAAACACTCAATGAACAACTAGTAAGGATTCGAGGTGGACAAGATGGTAGAGATGAAAAAAATGATGATGATGTAGAAGGCCGAATTAGGGCTGCGCTCGAAAGAGAATATCAATTAAGAATGCAAGAATTAGAGGAAAGAGAGAGACAGAGGCAACAATTGTTAGAACAACAACAAGAGAAATTTAAGAAAGATTTAGAGGCAATACGCGATCAAGAAAGAAAGCATATAAGAGCAGAGTATGTGGCTAAACTAAGACAATACCAAGCACAACAAAGGGAAGCGCTAAGGGAAGCGATGGAGAAAGAAAAATTGTGGAATGAACAGTTTAACGAGGAAAATAATAGCCTTAGACAAAAAAATGATGCACTTGAAAGAGAAAATGACGCACTGAAGGCCAGAGATGGAAATGTGGGAGGATTAGGCGGAGCAGGAGTAGGAGCACCGGGAGGACCGGGCGGAGCAGGAGGACCGGGAGGAGGAGCGCCGGGAGGAGGAGTACCGGGAGGATTAGGCGGAGCGGGAGTAGGAGCGCCGGGAGGACCGGGCGGAGCAGGAGGAGGAATACCACCTCTTCCACCAAAACCAAGCCCGACTCCACAACCATTAGGGGCAATACCATTATTTGGTTCAATTACCTTGCGTCCTGAGATGATAACACCCAGAAAAGAAAGTGAAAGATCAGCAGTGATAATGGCGCAGGCCAGATTAGAGAGAGACTTGGGAAAAAATAAAACCAGGTAGAAGAATAGGGCTTGTAAAGAAAAAAGTTTAGATTATAACCGGCACACAGTAGCAAATTACGGGCTTATGAGATATTAAAAGTTTTAATACCATAGGCTGTGATTTATTGCCGTCATTGACAGAAAACATGCTTTAGCAAAGCACAAGCTTGGCAACGGTTTTGCTAGAGAGCAATACTAAAACTAACACTATCCATCCAAGGAAGAAGAACTGCAACGACTAATCAACTACCAAAAAATCTAACAATAAAAACATGTCAAAAAGTAAAGCATCAATAGCAAAATCTGGAGCAGAAGTAGAAGCAATAGCAAAATCAGACGCAGCCCAAGATTGGAAAAAAAATGCAGAGTACCATCTTAGAAACAAGAATTCGGAAGGTCACATAAGACAGGCGATTTTGGATATTGCAGCCAAAGCAACTAATGATGCTCTTGCAGCAGCTGGAGGCGGAGCAGCTGCATTACCCGCAAGTATAGCAGCCGGTCAGGCCGTAACTAATAAGTTCAATAAAGCATTGCAACCATTAAGCGATTACGCTGTTGAATTCGTACTTTACGCCGAAACAATAAAACAAGATTACGAAACAACAATAAAACAGGAAGAAGAAGCATCAAAGAGAGCTCATGCAGAGATGGGTATAGCATTTGAAAACGAGAGAAAAGCTACGGAAGCATATCATAATGTCAGAACTGCAGGATCAGCTACAGATGAAATGAAAGCCGCTGCCGAAGACACTTTAAATGAAGCTACAATTATTAGAACGGCAGCAGTCAGTAAGCAAAAAGCAATAGATGACAAAATAAAAGCGCTGAAAGAAGTTTTGGCCGATCTTAATAGTGATGATAATGATAAGTGGTATACCGGTATATCTAAGGCTTGTGGGACACCACCTAGTGTATATGCAATACCCGAACATAACAAAAGGCTCCTTGATGTTGAAAAGAATCTCATATCAAAAGGAATAGCTATAGACAATGATATTAAAGCAATAGGCAAGCAATATGTTTTTGCCGCAAGAAACGCACAACGGGCACAAGAAAAAGCCACCAGGAAAGAAGCTGAGCTTGTAGGAAATATCAAAGAAGCCAGAAATAAAATTGTAAGTGCCCAAACAAAGCTAGATGAAGCTGAAGCGGTTGGTAAAGCAGTGAAAGATGCAGAAACAAAATTTAAAGCAGCAGATGATGCGGTTGGTGCCGCACTGGCAGCTTTAAAACAAGCTGAGGCTGATGAAATAGCGGCAGATGAAGCTCTGGCAGTAAATCTCGGAGCAGAAAAAGAGGATGACAAAAAAGCCCGCCTGAATAAGGATGTGTCAGATGCCCAGGCAGCATTAGCCGTTGCCCAAGCTGATGCCGCAAAATCAGTGCAAGATGAACTGATAAAAAAAGCGAAAGAGATGTTGATGGAAGATGGCGCTAATGATGCATATATAATAGAGCGTATTAAAGCTGTGAGTGCAGCAGGAATAGTAAAAAAAGATGCCAATGGGAATCTTCTTCTTGAGTCCTTGGTTTATCATTTAATCGATGAAATAGTCAGAGATGACAAAGATTTTAAAGATAATTATAATGACGCCGCTCTTGCTGCCGCACAAGCTCTTGATGTTGCAAATGGAGATGAAGTTGCTGTTACTGATTATAATAACAAATTAGAAGCCGCAAAAAATGCACTGCGTGAGAAAATAGATTTTGACCAAATCAGGAGCATCACAAACACAATACATAATGGAATTGTTGCTGGTTATATTAGTAAGGGCAAAATTGCCAAAACACTTCCTCTTTATGAAACAGAAGCTGAGGAAAGAAAGGGTTCTGATGAAACCACATCAAAAGAAAGGATTTTAGAAACAGTTACAAACTCAGTTTTTGTTACCCAAGGAAAAGAAGCAATTGAAGATGATAAAGAGCAACTGAAAAAACTTAGAGATAGTTTTGAGAAATTTCTCCCAACAGAAGATTTAATAAACACACTTGATAAGAGTTGTGATGATATTGCTGCGGCACTCCGAAAGGAAACAGATCCGAAAAAACAGCAAGTTTTGCAAAATCAATATGCCGATACTTTTCATTTATTATCTGCAGCCCATGCCAGGAAAGAAATAATAGGCGCTATACTTGCACTTTCTAAAGCTCCAGGCGATCCAGAAAACATTTTAGGAGCGCAAAATTATATCGATGCTTACTTAAAATATTATAAAAAGTTTTATCCAAACTTAGAAGATGTTGGAAATGAAAAATGGAAACAAAACATCCTAAAAGATGCTACAAAAGCAGCAAAAGATGATGGGGAGGCGCTTGCTGATCTTGGAAAATATATCCAACTGGTACAAGAAAGAGCCAGGGAAGATAATCTTGATGACCCTAAATTTAATACTAATACTGCTGGTTGGGAAAAGGCTTTTGAGGAATATAGAAAATTAGAAGATGGATTAGCGCCGGTTAATACTAAAAATAAATTTAAGAAGCTGATTGATGATAAAATTGCCAAGGAAAGGGCAAAAAAGGAAAAATTGGAAAAGCTAAGAGAGAAATTCGAGAGCCGTGAAGTCACTGATGAAAAAGAGGGCAAGGATGCACAAGATAGGAAAAATAATCGAGAAGCAGCAAAGCCAGGCGATGATGAACTAATATTAGGACGAAATGTTCTACATTCGCTATTTGAAAATAGTGCTGCCTGGAGCTCTGATCAAGGATGGAGAAAATGGATCAAAGAAAATAAAGATAAGGATCCAACAACACTGGGATTAAATGAGTTTGAGAGAAGTGTGTTTAATTTTTCCGAAGATTTGCTCGCTCTTGATGAATATCTCAAAACAATAAAAATAGCGGCAGATAATGCGGGAAAAACTTTTACAAAAAAAGTTGCCACAGATGGCATAGAAGAAGTGCTTAAAGAATATAAAAAATTTGAGACAGAATTATTTCAAACTCCATTAGGTGATTTTAAAGACCAAATATCTGTAGCTAGTTTGGCGTCCAATCAGGATATAATAGATGGTCTTCAAGCATTTTTACAGGTCGCACAAGGTGAAAAGCAAGTTTTTGATGTTTTAGTTAACGCAAGAGATAAAGCACCTGCTGATATAAAAGCAGCAGAAAAAGCAAAAAAAGACGCAGAGGACGATAGAGAAAAAGCAGAAACAGAAAAATGGCAAGCTGCTGATCAAGAAAGAAAATATGACAAGGTGAATAAGGCTAAAGAGGCCTATGATGAGGCAATGGCTGCGATAGAAAAGGCAGAAAATGAAAAAATTGCCCGTAAAGCAGAGATTGAGGCTTTAAAGTTTGCAATTAATGGGGAAAGAAGGAAACAGGCAGATGCAGCTCCAAAAGCAGCGGCAGGAGACGCAGCTGCTATAGCTGCAGAGGCAGCAGCAAAAGCTCTGGCAGATGAAATGGATGTTATGCTCAAAAATGCAGAAGCACTCGATATAAAAGCAGATAAAGATCTGGATGACGCTAAAGTAAAAGCCGGGAAAATGAAAGCTGACATTGATAAAGCAAGGGCAGCAGTTGATAAAGCAATAAAAGAAGGTGATCTGGCAAAACAAGATGCAACAAAACTCCTAGACTCAGCAAAATTGGCCATAGCTGATGTGCCGAATGTTGAGGAAAAAACATACGGATATGAAGATTATGAGGAAGCTCGCGATAGATTAAAGCCGGGCGATACTCGCATGATGAGAGTTGCTCAGCCAAAAATCAACAATGCGATCAATCCAGCATATGATCGCTATTCAACTGATTCCAATCGCAAGGTTTGTAGATTTGCACATCAGGTTGACGACAATACCACCATCGAATATTGCGTTGATAAAGGATTCAAGCCAAAACCACAAGGTGAAGCTTTAGCTGGTGACAGCAATAATGAAGCTGCCAATTTTGGCAATGGCTTTCCGCCCGCCTTTTTTAATGTTGGCCCAGCGGTGAAGACCATTAAAGACAGAGATAAAAGAGAATTCTTTGTTTCCTTTGCTCACTCAAACCTTGTGGACCCTGTCAGCGGCAAAACAACCCAAAAGGCCAAGAATTATCAAAATACCGCTTTGCTGCCAATTGGCAGCTTGCCAATAAACGGCAATGGCGGCGGCAGATATTATATTAAGGTCACCTTGCAGGTTGAAGATGGCGATTGTCCACCAGTACATTATTGGCCTGGCGATGTAACTCTCGAAATAGTGAGAGAAGTGGTGAATGAATATGGCACCAGCTATCAATCAGTGGCAGTGATGCAGGAAAAAGAAGGTGCCACAACCTGGCATAAAGTTGACGGCACAGGAAATTTACATGAGGAAGATTTAGAACATCTGAAGAACTTCAATGTCAATGTCTCCGCCAAACAGTTTCAAAAAACGCAAGGTGGTGGCCTGAAACCGGTAACTGAAAAAGAGAAAAAACTAAGAGAAAGGCCAGGCGCCAAAGAGGCCGGCAAAACCCATCCGTTAAGAGAAATGAGGATTGAAGGTGGCCAGGTGAAATTGGGAACCGGACAATTTGGAACTGCACCACGAAAAACCGATCATGCATTTAGCAAAAGAAAAGGTACCAACAGAATCCAATTTCATAAAGACCCAATTGATTTCAATAGAACGAAATTTAAATTTTCTGAAGATTGCGATGATAAAAAATTCGCTGCCGAAATTAATAAAATGATTGAACATCAGTTTAATAATTTTGACTGGAACAAAACCGACAAAACAATCAACATCACTATTTCTAACTCTCAAATTACCAACCTTAATTCTTTAAGGGCCTTAAGCAATTTTTTGGAAAAGAGAGGCTGGCAAATTGGAAAGTTAAGCATAAATGGGTGTAAAAAACTCAATGATATTTCTGCCCTAGAGCAGGTTAAATTTGAGCGTTTAGGCTGTCAAAACTGCCCTAAAATACCTCCTGAAAATCTGACTAATATGCTAGCAGAAAAAGAGCAGATCAAAGTCAGCACCAGCAAAAAACTAAGAGATGCCGTTAAGAAAGAGATGGTTGAAGGCAATATGAAAGGCGGGGTAAAAGTTGATGACGGTGGTTATATTATAACTAATTCTAAGACTTCCAAAGCTTCTATTAAGGACAGCAATCCGAAGAACTTTTTTAAAAAGAAGGACTTTACAACTATAAAAGAAGTTGTGAATTTGGCAAAACATAAAGCAGAACATGGCACCCCGGTAAATTTAAATTTACCAGATCCATATAGTCTTAAAAATGAGGCTTGTATTGGATTAGTAGTTTTGTTTACTCACCCACAAGATTTTATTAGTTCAACAGATGCTAACCCTTTAAAAAATCCTAAGTTTAAGGAAAATATTTTGAACTATGCAAAGGGAGAAATTACGGAACCTGAAATAGATGATTTAATGGATCGTTATGAAAAGAAATTTAAAGAGTTAAATATACTTAAAAGTCCTGAACAACAACTGAGGGTAATAAGGGAATTCCGAAATGAAATTTTAGAAATTTTCGGACACTCTTTCCCTTATACGAATCCTAAGATAATCTCAAAAGACCAATCTAAATTTCTGGATCTTAATCAAGACCCAGAAGTGGATTGTTTGGTTTTGAAGGATACCACTATAACAAGATCAGATTTTGACAAAATCAAAAATGCTAATGGTCTGAAATGCTTAAATTTTGTGAATTGCAAATTTGTAGACGTAAAACAAACTGATCTGAGAGAATGTTTCAAGCAGTTAAGAGAAAAGAATCCTGACTTTAAAGGAATGATTGACGACAAGGAAATTCAAGAAATTCCAAACTCAAGCGTAAGCAATGCAGTTGCCGCACCAATCAAACGTGCAGCAGGTTTAGTTATTGGATAATTTGTTTTGATTTTAATTTTGCCAATTGTCCTATGTAGGTCGGCATCTTAAATGCTGACCTTATTTTGTAGAAGCCAGTTAGTGATGATTTTGGCATGAAACCTGAATCAGGGCTCACAAGTCTTGATCTGCATGGGTTTAATTTTCCTGTCTTGGCACATCTCCATATTCCTCGCAATAACAGTGTGGACCTTTGTAGAAAATTATCACATTATCATTGCAAAAAGCATGCACAGTCAGAGGCATGGCAATTCAGAAAGAAAACAAAAACAGACTAAAACATAAAGATGATTAAAATTTTCTCCCCCTCCTCCATCAAAAACCGATTGCAAAAAACTTCCTCTCTGATCTCTTCCCAAATCAGCCAGATTTTTACTCATAAAAAGCTGGATGAAACAATGCTAGAAGAGTTGGAAGAACTGCTGCTAGCCAGTGATATTGGCGTTACAACCGCAAAAAAAATCATTCAAGATTTAAAATCAAAAAAATTTGATAAGGAAATTAGTGATAAGGAAATAAAAGAATTTCTGGCCAATCATTTGCTAGAAATTTTGCTGCCTTGCCAGAAATCTTTGCAGATAAATGATGGATCAAAGCCATATGTAATCATTGTCAATGGCGTTAATGGCGTTGGCAAAACTACTTCAATCGGCAAAATCGCCAATCTTTTATCTTTGAGAGGCAAAAAAGTGATGATTGCCGCTTGCGACACTTTTCGTGCTGCCGCTTCTGAGCAGCTAAAGATTTGGGCCGGGCGCGCCAATTGCCAAATTATTGAAGCACTAAAAGATGGGGAAGATCCAGCTTCTGTTGCCCATCGGGCTTTTATGGCAGCAAAACAGCAAGAAATTGATGTATTATTGATTGATACTGCCGGACGCCTGCAAAATAAGCAAAATCTGATGGATGAACTTAAAAAAATCAGCCAGGTTTTAAAAAAGATTGACTCGTCAGCTCTACATGAGAATATTCTGGTTTTAGATGCCACCACCGGCCAAAATGCCAAAAACCAGTTAGAAGTTTTTGATAAAATCGTTGGCATCACAGGCATCATCCTCACTAAATTAGACGGCTCTGCTAAAGGCGGAATCTTAGTTGCATTGGCCGCACAGTTTAAAAAACCGGTTTATGCGATTGGAATTGGAGAAAAGATAGAAGATTTGCAGGAATTTGATGCAGAAGAATTTGCCAAGAATTTGTTAGAAGTGAAATCCTAAGCCTATTTATCACTAAAACTGTTAAGCTCATCAATAGCGCCCTGCAAAATAATGCTGGCAGCTATTTGATCGACCAGGCTTTTGCGACGATGATTTTTAGTTTTGCTATTATGCATTATTTCTCTTGCCGCAAACGAGCTGAGCCTTTCATCAAAAAAAGCCAACTTGAAATCGCCAAGAAATTGATCAAGATTATCGGCAAATTTTCTAACCAATTTACTAATTTCGCTTTCACTATCATCCATATTTAAAGGCAGGCCAATGATGATTGCCTTAATGGCATTTTCATCAATGAGTTTTTTTATTTGGGCAAAATCCCACTCACCACCTTTTCTTGAAATAGTTAATTTTGGATTGGCAATTAGCCAGGAACCATCGCAAACCGCAACACCAATGGTTTTGGTGCCAATATCCAGGCCTAGAAGCCTTCCTTTATTGGTTAGAAGCTGGTTTAATTGCGCTAGATCCTTATAAATCAATGGTAAAATTTTTTAAATTATTGCTTGACAAGATAATATTACATCACTATTTTGCCCCGACTTTTTACCGCAGAACTCCGCAACAAATGCAGAGCAACCCTTGCGGAACTTAAACTAAAAATTATGCAAAGTAAAAGTAACAATAAAGTCATAAATAAAGTTTTCTTTGTTTTGTTTCTTGTTTTTAGTCATGCAGGGAATGTTCGGGCTGATATAGTAAATCAATTAGATCTGGGTAGATCTGCACTTAGTGGTTGGGAATATGCACTTGCTGTTTCTAGTGATGGCAGATTTGTTGGCGGCAATCATTTTCTTTACGACATATTAACTGGACAAATTATTAATGGCACTCTTTTCGACGACCAACAAAGGGATATAACTGGACTAGATAAAAATGGATCTTCTGCTGTTTTTAATAATTTTGGAGGATCTTCCAATGGGTCTTTTTCTTATACGGGAGGCGAGCCTTCTTTAATAGATGGCACGATATATGCAAATGCTATATCAGCCGACGGATCAACAATTGTTGGCGGAAGAAATTTCCGCTGGTATCAGGATCAGAATCTTTCTGGAAATTTTGAGCCTTTTAACTCTGATGTTGCTGGTCAAGCCTTTAAATATACTAGTAACGGATTTTTTAGCATCGGCGCTCTTGTTAACACGGGCACTAATAAAAGTTCATATGCTCAAGCAGTCTCAAGCGATGGATCGATCATAGTCGGCAAAAGCCATTATGATAGCAACTCTACCGATGTTCATGCTTTTAAATATACCGTTACTGGTGATACCACCGGTAATATGGTTGATTTAGGAACTCTTGGTGGTAACCAATCAGCAGCTTTTGGGGTTTCGGGAGATGGAACAAAAATTGTTGGAGCAAGCAATATTTCTTCTGGTGGCAGTATTTATCATGCATTCTTGCATGAAGGTACCGGGATGAGAGATTTGGGACTAATTGATAATAATTTAACTGGCAATTCAATCGCCTATGCAATTTCTGGCGATGGTAGGGTTATAGTTGGTGAAAGTGTTGCAAATTCCGATGGACATATGCACGCATTCAAAATGGTCTTAAATAATTCAAACCCAAATATGCCAAATCAGTCTCCTGAGGAGATGATTGATATTGGGACATTGGGCGGTGATAACTCAAGAGCTTTTGGAGTTTCTCAGGATGGTTCAATAATTGTTGGAGAAGCCGATGACATTAATGGCACCCCCCATGCCTTCATCTACCGCAACTACATCATCAACCTAGAAAACACCTACAAAACCATCTACTACGACGGCGCCAGAATGAACTCCATCTTCAACATCAAATACTCCAATCTAACAACCAACATGATGCAAGATTGTGACCAATTTGGTCTTAACGGCATATGCGTTGGCGGCGGCACAAGAACTACTCAGGTCGATACCTACAAGATGAGGGAGGGAGCAGCCCATATGACCATCGCCTACAAATTTAAACCTAAGATCAGAGCCGGTGTTACCATAGACCAGACTTTTGTTTCCGACGACCCGGAGGGTTTTAGAACCACCAATCCAACTCCTTTGGTTGCCGTTTATGGTGATTTTTTGCAAAACTCTAACGGTTCCGGCTATAAATTAAGAGTTGCCGGTGCCTATAACAAGTCCGAGACCAATATCAGAAGAAGTGCCCTGCTTGATACTGAAATTGGCGCCGGTGATGCCGATATTGAATCTTTTGGGCTAATGGCAGACCTGTCCTATAAGTTATCGGTAAGCGAAACTATGTGGGCTGCGCCTTATATTGGCATCAAACACACCAAAATCGTTAGGGATGCTTATACAGAAAATACCGGGGCTGACTTCCCAATCTCTTATAAATCCACCCAGGCGAGCCATACTAATGGTAATGTTGGGTTTAGATATCTGGTCCAGTTATCACCGCAACATGGTTTAGAATTTAACACCGGTCTTGACTTTAACCTCGAGAACAGAATTGACGGTTATGATGGCGTGATACATAGTTTTGGTGCCGTGGGAATACCTGATAGCTTTAGCCTGAATGCTCCAAACACTACCAAATTCAGGCCATTTATCGAGAGCGGGTATTATTACAGATTGTCAAGGACCAAGAAGATCTCTGCCGGGGCTTATCACAGTAAAGCCATTCTTAATAATGCGGCGGTGACTGGGATTTATACTAGTTATGAGCAGGGATTTTAGATCGGCATATCAAAAGTAAAGTTTCTGGATAGCCACAGAGCAAAGCTCCTTGCAATGACGGTACGGAAAGTTTTAACACAAAAATTTAACACCGTCATTGAGAGGAGCGTGCGCAGCCAGCGACGCGGCAATCCAAGAAACTCACCCAAAATACCACATTATTCTATCTCTGAACCGCTCCACAATCCCGCACTCCTTCCTTAATTGCACTATCATAAAATTCTTTAAGGTCGTAAGCATTGGCGGTAGTTCCGCTAAAATTTGCACCAGAAATCCTGATGTTAAACCGTATTAGCTCGCTATTTTGGATCAATTTTTGAAAAGCCTCTTCATATTGTTTTGAAGGTTTATCTATGCATTTTTTTGTTTTCTTAACATCTTGTCTGACAAAATAGGGAATCATGTCAAAGGTGAAATTATAAACTTTTCCTTGCTCGTTTTTGTCCACCTTATCACCCATCACAGACGGTTCAACATGATGATTTACTGTTGTCATATCTGACCAGATGCTTACACCAAGATTCTTTTCAGGACTAGCCATCGGGAAGCCCCAATTATGATCTTCGTCCGGAAAGCTTATGGAATATTTCAAACGAATACCGATTGGATTTCCTTTATCAGAAAGCAAAACTTCATCTGTCATATTGGAAATTATCGTGTTTTCACTTCGCTTTTCCGATTTGCGAATATCAAGATCAACTATCGGGCTCCAGCTGGCAATAATTGTACCCGTTAATATCAAGCCAATAGCTAATGCGCCGAAGAAGAAAATGGCAAAATCATGTCTAAAATCTCTGCGTTTAACAAAAAAATAAACTCCCCAAAGCGCTAGGATAGCAATCGCAAGGAATCCGGCCGAAAAATAAATGAATAATGACGGTCCATGAACGCTTCCCAAAATGGACAAAAAACCTGCCCCGATGGCATAAATTATCGTAAAAACTATTCCTGTAATTTTGTTTTTGTTCATAGATATTTTCGGTTTGTTGTTTTAAAAAATCTTCCCCTTGTTATAGCAAGAACTTCCTAAAAACTATTGTTTATTTAAAGAAATAATATTTGATCTCGGCGATTTTAATTTATAAAACCAGACAAAATTCTATGAAAGAAAAACAAATCGGCGCACAAATCCTCCTAGCCTCCGGCACCGCCCGATTCAGCGGCAAACCAGGTTGGCTAGATAAATTTCTAGGAGAAAAAGATGAGCACAAAATAATAATCGGAGAAAAATATATCGATCCAAAAAGTAAAGAATTCCAAGAGCTCTGCCAAAATGCTTATGATAATTTTAAAGAGAAATATGGAGATGAAAGTAAAAGAAAGCTGCAAAGAGTAGAGAGGAAATATAATAAGCTTCTGAGAGAAGCGGAAGTAAAAGATGGGATAAAATGGATGAGTGTTTTTGTCAGCAATTTAGGCCTTACCACACAAGTTAGAAGCGCTCTAACACCGCAAAATAATCTTGGAAACAAGCCTGAAGAAACCAAGGTTGAATTAGGGCCAGAATCAAATATTGCTACGGCAGTAACCGCAGAAGAACCAACTTTGCCAGAATCACAAGGAACTATTGAAGCCGGAGAGTTTCTTAAATCACCATCAATTTTTGAAGAGGTTAAAGAAGAAAGCCATGTAGCCTCATATGCAGATTCAGCAGCCCAAACAATTGGCGATGCCATGAATTGGATGAGTGCAAGAGCGGGCGGGATTGCTTATGGAATGTTGATTTTTGGAGCAAGTGTTGCAGGAAATTCGGCTGCAGCTAAGGTATTTACGGTAGCCACATTACCTTCTCTGGCCACAGTAGAGGCAAGAAAAAGAGGGAAAATTGCTAATGGAATTACAGTTTATTGTGGTCCACAAATACATTGCGGCTATTTAAGAGAAGAAGCTAAAAAGAAGAAAATAGAATTGATTGAGTTTGATCAAAAGCAATTACTAAATAAAATACATGACAGCACTGAAACACTTATTATTGATGCCCATTCCGATGAAAGTGGCATACAAACCATAGAAACAGACCTAGGTGGACAAGCAGATGAAGTTGCGGCACAATTTTTCCTGAATCTTAGATTTATTGATGCTTTTGGTTGCTATCTTGGCAAAAATCCAAAGCAAAATTTTGGTGAAAATTCTCTCAGGCCCGGACAATTTCTTTTTCTTCATGCCGGTAGTGAGGCAGTTTCGGGTGTAGCTACTCGACAAATTATCTCATTCTTATCCTTGAAACCAAATCTGGGATTTCCTTATGCAAATCCCCTGCATATTGTATTCAAACAAGATGCTGTAAATTCTATTTTTACCGAACTACTACCACTTCCGCTACCAAAAATAGCTTCTGCAATAAGAAATAATGCAGGAATTAATGAACTATATGATTTGATAGCAACACATGTAACAAGGCAGAAAACATCTGCTTTAAAGAAATTGCCCGTAAACAAAGAAGACTTAGCTGCAAAACTGGAAAAGTTAGGTTACAGGGATTTTGCTGTCGATACAGATATTACAGAAAAAGAAAAGATGGTCCAAGATTACCTATGTCAATCTTGCCACTCTGTAGTTGCTTATGAAGATATTTCTCCTTCATCATTAAAAGATTTTCGTGCAATAATTGAATCCGGTTTAATAAATATTAATCATACATTTAGTGATGGAGAGACTATTTCTTGTACAGCAGCAGGAATGGGACATTACAAATATCTTGAAATCTTATTAGAAAATAAGGCTGATTTAGATATTGCAAGATATGATGGCGCGACTCCACTTCTTATGGCATCTCAAAATGGCCATTATGAATGTGTCAAAATTCTATTGACCAAAAAAACTGATCCAAATAAAGCAAGAAATGATGGCATAACTCCACTTCTTATGGCATCCCAACATGGACATCATGAATGTGTCAAAGCTTTGTTAGAACATAAAGATAATCCAAAAACTGATCCAAATAAAGCAACGAATGATGGTAGGACGCCGCTCTTTATCGCAGCAGAATTTGGTCATCACGAATGTGTCAAAGCTTTGTTAGAACATAAAGATAATCCAAAAACTGATCCAAATAAAGCAAGAAATGATGGCAAGACGCCGCTCTTGCGAGCAGTAGAACTTGGACATCACGAATGTACTAAAATTTTGTTAAAATATAAAATTAACACGAACAAAGTAACCGACAAAGGTGACACACCATTATTGTCCGCAATAGTTAGGTATCATAAAGATCCAAATCCTGACAACAAAAAAACCATTATTCTTTTAATTAAAAGTGGTGCCGACCCAGAATTAATGACTAAACGTGGAACTGCCTATCGACTTGCCCACAGAATCGCTGATCAAGATCCAGCTCTGGTAAAAGATATGCAAAAAGCTCGTAATGAATATCTTAAAGATCCAGAGAGCAAACCAAGTGGCAAGGCAAAAAAACCTAAATCTGCCAAATTAGAAAAATCTAAAGAAAAGGAATTGTAAAATCGTTATTTGCAAATAGGAAAATTATGAAACTGAAAAACAAAAATCTCTTTGCCGAAAAAAGCTTTATCAATGGAAAATTTGTTGATGCAAAAGGCAAGATTGCAGTTTTTAACCCGAGCAATGGAAAGGCAATTGGCGAGGTTCCGGCTCTTGATAAAGAGATTTTAAAATCGGCAATTATAGAAGCACAAAATGCCTTTGAGAAATGGAGCAAGTTGGCTGGAAAGGAACGGGCAAAAATTTTGTATAAATGGTATGAATTGATTTTGGAAAATCAGGAAGATTTGGCTGTTATCCTCACTTCAGAGCAAGGAAAGCCTTTAGCAGAAGCACGCGGTGAAATTTTTTATGGCGCTAATTTTGTTCAATGGTTTGCTGAAGAGGCAAAGCGCACTTACGGCGACACTATCCCTGCCCCAAAACAAAACCAGAAAATTATCACTTTTCTAGAGCCGGTTGGAGTCACAGCTGCAATCACGCCCTGGAATTTTCCTTCGGCAATGATTACCAGAAAAGCTGCGGCGGCAATGGCAGCTGGCTGTAGCGTGATTTTAAAACCTTCCGAATTAACACCATTTTCCGCAATAGCTTTGGCAATATTGGCAAAAGAAGCCGGAATCCCCGATGGCGTGTTTAATGTGGTGACGGGAGATGCGCAGATGATTGGCGAAGAATTTTGCCAAAATAAAATCATACGCAAAATCAGTTTTACCGGCTCAACTCGGGTAGGAAAATTGCTTAACAGGCAATGCGCTGATGATTTAAAACGAATTTCCCTGGAACTTGGCGGCTCCGCACCATTCATTGTTTTTGCTGATGCTGATTTAGACAAAGCAATTACCGGATTAATGCATGCCAAATTTAGAAATGGCGGGCAGGCCTGCACCTGCGTGAATCGTATTTTTGTGGAAGAAGCAATTCACGATCAATTTATTGAAAAGTTAATTTCTGAAGTAAAAAAACTGAAAATTGGCGATGGCTTTGAAGACTCAAATCATATTGGCCCGATGATTTCTGATTTAGCTGTGGAGAAAGTTGACAGACTAATTTCCGACGCCATAAAAAACGGCGCCAAATGCGAAATTGGCGGCAAGAAAATTTCCGGACAATTTTTTGCTCCAACAATAATGACCGAAGTCAAACCGGATATGCAAATTGCCAGCGAAGAAATTTTTGGCGCAGTAGCAGCAATACAAAAATTTAAAACTGAAGAAGAACTAATCAAACTCGCCAACGACACCGAATATGGCCTTGGATCATATCTTTACACCAAAGACAATGCCCGCATCTGGCGCATTTCCGATGCTTTGCAGTTTGGCATGGTTGGCATTAACGAATGTTCTTTTGCCACCGAAGTTGCACCTTTTGGCGGCATCAAACATTCCGGCTTCGGCAGAGAAGGATCACATCTGGGAATTCTGGAATTTTCGCAAGTCAAGACTTTGCACTGGAGTTTTTAGCAAACAATTATTTGCTACTTCATCTCTCAAAATCTTTCCAGTTTAATCTAGATTTATCATTACATTTACTCTCCTGCAAAGATTCTGCTTGTGGCAAGTTTACAACCGCGCCTGGAATTGGTCTTTCAACAAAATTTTGCGACATTTTGGCTAAATCAAAAATGGAAAAACCTGGCAAGTTAGTAAATTTATTAGCGAAGCCTTCAAGGCTTGGATGATGGCCAGGATAAAGACCGATGTCATAATCTTGTTTCAATCTTTTAACAACTTGCGAAGCTAAAGCAGCGGTTCCAGAAAATTCTAACTTTCTTTTCCCATTTTCTTCTGTTTCCTTAATTATGTCAGAAGGTGTGGCATAATAGTTTGATTCTCCTCGCTCATCAATTCCTGAGCTTGGATCTATAAAAAAGAAATTTCCCGTATTTTCATCTTGATCTTTTGCTTCTGCAAAGGCTTGAATTATAGCTAATCTATCAATTGGTTGTTTTGGAATAACTTGAAATGAGCAATTCAATCCGATTTTGCCATTTTTTGGGTTTCTAACCCAATCGAGAGAACTTAAGCCGACATCAAAAAATTCACTATATCTCCCTTCTTGCACAAAGCCTCTATCAACTAAATAACTTTCTGGCAAAATTTCCTCTTCCACCTCTTTTAATGCACTTTTAGCAAAACCGGATCTAATATCATCTTTCACAATTCTTCCGTCTTTATCTTCATCTTCTTTATATTCCATACTTCCTCCAGGAACGGAGTAAGCACCTTTTTCTAACCATACTTTTTGACTACGTTGCGCCATTAAAAAACTATCATCGGGCGCAATGGTGATATTATTCATCAGACCCAGGCCAAAACTAAGAAATTCTTTTGCTCTTGCATTATTTGGATAACCATCTTTGTATAGCGCTGAAACTAGACTGTATCTGGCTCTATCCATTATAATGCTGACACTATTTTCTGCCATATCATAAACCACATCAACAACCGCAGTTACATAACCATTATAAAATTCCGGATGCAAAGCTTTGATCTCTTGCCAGCTTCTCTCTGTAAAATCCCGCTCTTCTTCGCTTAAAGCAATTTCATTAAGCTCTCCATAGCTTTTAGCCTCTACACCCGATCGATTAAGAATTAATATTGTAGGCGATTTCTCAAAAGTAAAAATTCCAGAATTGGTTTTTGCATCTGTCTTTTCTAAAAACTCTTTTAGGCTAATTTTCATAAAAATTAAATTGAAGATTTGAGTAAGCTATTTTTCCTGATTTGATAATTCCAATCTGCCTAGCGGTTTGCTGCTTGAAGCTTATAAAACTGATAACTCAATAGATTATCTGCTACCGAAATCTAGCTAAAAAAGTATTAAAAATCCTTAGTGGCTTTACAATCCCAACCCCACCCTCATTTATAAAAAATTTATAAAAATAAGAGCAAAGATTATAGTGTGAGCCAAAAATAGATGATCTAATCATATTGGTTTTTGTTATCGACTAGATAAGTCTTTATTAACTAAATCTTTATAAATATGAAAAAATTCTTACCTATTTTTTGCTCTGTAATTGCCCTATCCAGCCAATCACAAGCTGCTACTGGTGTGTATATTGGCGCCGATGGGTTACGCACTCACGCTATACATGACGCCAAAAATTCTTCCATATTACTTGGTCCACAAGATGGAAGCAGAAGGGAAGCTAATAACGGCGGATATGGCGCAAATGCCGGGATTCGTTTTGATCCTCTATTTTTCTATGTTGCCGGAGAAGTTTTCTATGACCACTTAAACTCCTCTTCTAAAGGATTTGACCAAAATATTATCGGCACCGGACCTAACATTAATATGGATGAACGCTTCGGCGCCAAAGCCAATGTTGGCATCACTATTTTGCCATGGCTAACTCCTTATGTTAGCTATGGCGTCGCTAAAGTAAAATATGAAACCGATGTTTCCAAATATGAAACCGCCCCAATTTACGGCGCTGGTATCCTATTTGATCTACCTACTACCAATCTAAGTGTTAAAGCTTCTTACGATATTCAAAAATTCGATATTCCGTATCAGAATGCTAAAAGTGATACCAAACTTGGCGTTGCAAGAGTTGGTGTGACTTATACTTTTGGGGAATAGATCTGGGAAGTGATTCGCAAATTATAATTAAAAAACCCGCCTAAAAATTTTTAGGCGGGTTTTTGTTTGCTCAAATATTTTTATAATTTACTTCTGATATTTTTATGTTTTTCCACTGTTGCAGCCTCAACGGAAGATCCAGGTTTTTTTCCGTTGTGCAAGCCATCTGCTTTCGAATCTTCTAGTGAAGCAGTTAAAGATCTATCTTCCAATCTTCTAAGATTTAAATTAGCCCCATCAAACCTATATTCACAAGGCCCCGAAACATTTGGGGACATATTCGCCACATGTCCGTAACTGGAATTGAGCACTAATGGCAAATTATACTTTTCCGCCACTTCAGTAACTTTTGCTAGGACTCTTTGAAAAACCTCATTTCTCCATTTAAAAATCTCTCCAACTTCTTCCCTGGAGATATTTCCATCTACTGAAGCAATTTTGTTGAGATTATGGTCTAATTTGTTTTGCAAGAAATTTGGCAAGACGCCATGAAGCTTTTTATCTTCATCGCTGCAATTTTTATAATTTGAAAGAAATTCATTTAATTTTTTGACAAATCCTTGCTTGATTGGCTCTCGGGATAAAATTATATCCATATTGGCATCACTTATTTCCATATCGCCTTTTTCGTCATAAATCAAATCCCAAAGCCCATTAAGCCCATCAAATCTGGTCCCTAGCACTCCTATCTCAATGAACTCCGGAAGATGATTAATATTTCTGGCTAAAAATTTATCTAATAATTCCACCGCATTGCTAAAAACAGATGGATTATCACCCCTTTGCATCATCCACTCAATTGCAAAACTCCATTTTTCTTTTGGATTTGGCATGAAAAGATTTGGATCCGATTCCAATCCCGTAAAAACATCTATATTAAGTGGATAATGCATCGCATTTCCTTCCAGACTTTTAGCAGTTGGCGGTGGATTAAAAATAACTTTTCTATCTCCCTCCCTAACACTGACTGGATTTGTTAATACTGATTTTAATTTTTCTGCCTGAGACTCAAGATAGACCAACCATTCTTCCTCACCCTTATTTAAACCATTTTTTTGTTGCTTCGCCTTTATGTCTGCAATTTTGGTAAAATTGTTAGTAAGTTGCGTAGGATAATAAGAACAAATTCCATCCAGCATTAAGCTGTTAGCCCAGGTTATATTGCTATAACCAAATATGTTAACTTCAGGATTTTTATCATTCGGATGCTCTGCAAAATATCGTTTCACATAAGGCAATTTATCCTGAAAACTATTGCCGCCTGCTAAAGGCATCATATTCCAGCCATTTTTTATGCAATCTATTATTAGGTTAGCACCAGTTTGTGGTGAATTTGCAAATGGAGCTAATATTGGAAATTCAGGCTCTTCCCTGCCTTGCACATTAGGCTCTATGACTACCTGCATCTGTCCAAAAGCAGACCTTTGCTCTGCAACATCAAAATTGATTTTTTCTTGAAGAGAGGTGATATCTTCTCCATTTTCATCAAGAGAAAATACCGGAATTTTAACCTCAAAACCCAGGCTGGTTAAAAGCTCTAATCTTTCCTTAATTTTCTGCTGACCAAGCGACCCATAAAATCCGCCAGCCGGAGCGATGAGAGCAAAAACCGGCTTTTTTTCTTCTGATTCTTTACCAGATATAAGAGTTACCCATTTATAATTTGCCATAAAGAACAAGATGGTTGTTAATCAAGGAACGATCTATTGCAAAATCATTTTTTATAGCTATCATCGCTATCCTCGTTTTTGCTAATTCTAACTCATCTAACTTGTTTTTGGAGAGATGGCCGAGAGGCTGAAGGCACTTTCCTGCTAAGAAAGTATACGGGTAAAACTGTATCGAGGGTTCGAATCCCTCTCTCTCCGCCATCCGCTTTGCCACGGCGCGATGGAAAGACAATTTCGATCTGATGAACTCTTAAGCTATTAAATTCAAAATAAACTGATATCGATCCTCCTGGGATTTTGCTGCCGCAAAATGCCCGTAAAAGCTAAAAACAGCCGTTTAGGCTGTTTTCTTACGCTTTTACCCATAGAAAATCATAGTTCCTGCACCAGACTCAGTAAAAATCTCCATCAACAAAATATGATCTACCGAGCCATTTAGGATATGGGCATATTCTACCTCATTTTCCAAAGCGGCAATGCAGGTTTCAACTTTTGGGATCATGCCACCACTTATTACGCCGTCCTTGATTAGTTGCTTGGCAACGGAAACGCTTAGATTGCTGATTAACTCTTTGTTGGGAAGCATCACACCATCTACATCGGTTAAAATAATAAGTTTGGCAGCGTTGAGAGCGCTAGCGATGGCACCGGCAGCAGTGTCGGCGTTAATGTTGTAAGTTTCACCATTTTCGCCAACACCAACTGGTGCGATGACGGGGATGATGTCGGAATTTTCAAAACCGCTTAATACTTCCGGGTTCACATAAGTTGGCTCGCCAACAAATCCCAAATTAAGGATTTTTTCGATATTAGAGTCAGGATCTTTTTGTGTTCTGGTCAATCTTTTGGCGGTTATCATATTGCCGTCTTTGCCGGAAAGGCCAATAGCCATGCCCCCTGCGCGGTTAATTTCCTTAACGATATTTTTATTGATTGAACCGCAAAGCACCATTTCTACCACCTCAATCGTGTCAGCATCAGTCACGCGCAAACCATCAACAAAAGAAGTTTTGATATTGAGTTTTTTTAGCATCTCGCCAATTTGCGGGCCGCCGCCATGAACAATTACTGGGTTGATGCCAACTTGTTTGAGCAGCACAACATCTTCGGCAAATTTTTTGAGATTATCTTCGCTCATGGCACTACCGCCAAATTTAATGACAAACACTTCTCCGGCAAAGCGGCGCATATAAGGTAAGGCCTCACATAAAGTCTCAGCTTTCATCACCCAATCATTATTGGCTTTAGCTTTGGCCTCATCTTGAATTGCTAAATTTTCTAGATCTACCGCTTTAAGATGGCTTTTTTCTTTTTTGTCTTTGTCGTTAGTCACCGCGTTAGTTTGTTAATTTGGTTGATAAAATTGGTAGATTGCCTCTTGCACCTCGTCCAGGTTACTAATATGCGGACAATGGCCACAATTGGCAAGAATTTTTAGTTTTGAACCGGCAATTTTTTCGTGAAATATTTTTGCTTGAGAAACATTCACCACCATATCACCCTCACCATGGAAAATCATAGTTCGGCCGAAACCAGAAAAATCCAGATCATAGCAGGAAAATCTTTCGAGCTCATCCAACCAAAAAAGCAAATTGGCATGGTTATCCGGATTGATATATAAATTATCAGCTAATTCTTTGGCTCGCTTAGGATTGTCAATCATCATCAACAGAGAAAATTTCTCTAAAGTGGCGATAGAATTTTTGGCAAAATTATCACGAAAACTATTAAAGCTGGAAACCGGCATTGCAGCAGCAATTTGTGGGGTTTTGACAAATTGGAAGGGGGTAGAAAATAAAACCAGTAATTCCGGAGCAAAAATTTTATTAGCAATCAATCTTGAGGCAATTTGTCCACCAAGGCTCCAACCGGCAATGATTTGCGGCTGTATGGATAAATTTTTTAGCGCAGTAAAACAGTCTTCTACACTAGAAAATCGGCTATAGTCGAAATTGATTATTTGATGGGAAGAAGAGAGGCGGGAGAAAACCGGCTGTAAAGAAATTGGGTTTTGTGCCCAACCCGCAAACAATAAAACAACCGGTTTATCCATTAATTCAGTAAATTAAACATTGTCAAATCCAGAGAACTTTTTCTTGAATTTGTTCATATTTTCATTGTTAGGATTGACGAAGGTTTTATTACCATCTTGCCAGGCCGGATGATTGAACGGGTCAATATCTGCCTTCAAAACTTCGCCTTCTTTGCCCCAGGTGGTGACAATGGTGATTTTTTCCTTATTAGAAAGTTCCAAAGTGATGTTATGTTGTTTTGGATGCTCTACAGCTTGTTTGATAGCCATTTTATGTGTTTGGTGAGGGTTTTTATTTCAAAGGGCGGTCAATATAAGTAAAACCATTTTATTAGTCAAGAACTGTGGGCCTAAACTAATTTCTGATTTCTTGCCAAGCTCTAGTTAGAAAATCATCCTTCAAAATCAGGTTAAATAGCTGCCCTTCCTGGTGCAAATCTTCTGATTTATTTGGCTTTTCTAAAAATTTATCAATAAAAAACCTGCTTAATTTTAAACCATTTAGCAGATCTTTTTTATCTATTCTTTGATCACTTTCATTCAATAAAAACTGAGGCAGAAGCAGCAATTTATCTCGATATTTCTCTCCAACTTCCAAACAAACCGCTCTTGCTGATTTTGGCGAAACGAAATGCAAATTTTCTGTTGTGCCGGTCGCGGCACATTCTGAAAAATCAATGCCATAGCCAAGTATTTTTAGCAGCTCAATTTCAAATTTGATGTAATGTTTCAGAAAAATTTGATCTTCATTGGACAAATTTTCCAGCAAATTTGACAATCCGGCAAATATCTCATTTTGCGGTTCATGCTCTAAAATATTGCGTCCGATCACTACCGACAAATCATTCAAACAGGCAAGTTTCAATTGGCTGGAGATGATTTCTCCCAAAAAAGATTTTCTCAACTCAATTTTAAAAAAGCCCAAATTATCAGCAATTCTCGAGCTCCATTCAAAATCAACCAGATTGAAATTTTGATAAAGCACACGGTTCTTTGAGGAAACGCCACGCACAAAGCCGTGGAAAAGGCCGTGTTTGCAGGAAAGAACCTTGACAATCAAAGAATTTTCACTGTATTTTTTGGAGCCGATGATGATTCCAGAGTCGCTAAATTTCACAATTCATTCCCAAATTTTGCTAGATAAAAACGATTTTAAATTACCGCAATTTTTGCCAACCGCCAATTTTAAAGTTGGAGAGAAGACTAATTTAATTGGCCTTAGCCTTGCTGAGCTAGAGCAAGAAATGCTCAAAATTGACGAAAAATCTTTCAAGGCAAAACAGCTTTGGAACTGGATCTATTTTGCCGGTGCCAATAATTTTGCGGCAATGTCCAACATTTCCAATTTGATGAAAGAAAAACTGGAAAAACATTATTCCATTTCCAAACCCGCAATCAGTCAAGATCTATTATCATCTGACGGCACTAGAAAATGGCTGGTTAAATTTTCTGATTGCAGAGAAGCGGAGATGGTTTTTATCCCGGAAGAAGATCGCGGCACGCTTTGCATCTCATCACAAATTGGCTGCACGCTAACTTGCAAATTCTGCCATACCGGCACGCAGCTTTTGGTGCGCAATTTAAGCGCTGGAGAAATTGTCTCACAATTTATGCTAGCCAGAGATTTGCTGGATGATTGGCATCATCACCGCTCTAAAAATAATTCTTCTGAACCGGAAAAAAGAAAAATCACTTCCATTGTTTTTATGGGCATGGGAGAACCGTTTTTTAATTATGACAATGTTAAAAAAGCGGTAGAAATTTTGAATGACTCAAACGGCCTCAATTTTTCCAAACGCAGAATCACCATTTCCACTTCCGGCGTAGTGCCGGAAATTATCCGTTTTTCTGATGAAATCAAAACCGTTTTGGCAATTTCACTGCATGCCACTAATGACGAGACTCGAAGCAAAATCATGCCTTTGAATAAAAAATATCCCTTAAAAGAGTTGATGCAAGCCTGCCAATATTATGTCGCTGCCAATCCAGGAGGCAGAATCACTTTTGAATATGTGACGCTAAAAGATGTTAATGACAAAGATGAAGATGCTAGAAATTTGGTCAAACTACTAAAAACTTACAAACTCCCTGCCCTGATTAACTTAATTCCCTTCAACCCCTGGCAAGGCAGTGATTTCCTCTGCTCCAGCCGCAACCGCATCATGGCTTTTGGCAAAATCATCAAAGATGCCGGCTACACAGTGACAATCAGAAAAACCCGAGGCCAAGATGTTATGGCCGCCTGTGGTCAATTAAAATCAGCATCACAAAGAGAGAAAAAGCAGAAACAATGAAAGAAAGAATCACCAAAAAATTATCCCAAAATTTCACCATCAAATCCCTGGAAGTAATCAACAAATCTCATCTTCACCAAGGCCATTTGGGCGATGATGGAAGTGGTGAGACACATTTTGATATTGTGATTCATGCGAATGAGTTGGTAGGAAATTCAGTTCAAAACCACCGGAAGATCAACCAATTGCTAAAAGAAGAATTTGAGAAGAACGGACTTCATGCTTTGTCAATAAAGATTGGAAACTAACAGAATCATTATCTAACGCATTTATAACTCTCTCTCTTCAGATTTCTTTAGTTTGATTGATTTAGATTTTTTAGGATTACCACTTGGTTTTTTCTTTTGATCTTTAAGATATTCATCACGAGCTTTTTGCATATCTTTCATCAAAGTCTGATCATTACCACCAAAATCATTAGCAAGCTTATAAGCAGAACCATATGGAGTTTTAAATTCTGGATCAGCACCATTACGAATTAAAAGAATAATAATTTCTCTACTTCTAGGCTTAGGTGAATGCTCATATGTTTTCATTGCTATGAATAAAGGCGTTGCATTACTAGTTACCTTATTAAAATTGACTCTATTTTTTGCTAAAACTTCGAGACACTCATAATGTCCAGCATATACCGCCATTGAAGCTGGAGAAGCTCCTTGCATATCTGTTTTATACGGGTCCGCTCCACTTTCTAATAAAATATCGACACATTCGGAATGATTACTCTGTATCGCTATTAAAAGAGGAGTTGCACCGCTCTTGGATGCTTTATTCAAATCAGTTTTTTTTGCTAAAATTTTAACACATTCAATATCGCCCTTTTCTGCTGCTATATAAAGTGGAGTTATACCTTCATTATCTGCTTTATTCGGATTAGCTCTATTTTCCAATAAAACTTTAAGATATTCAGGATGACCATTTTCTACCACATGACGAACAATGGTAACTTTATCGCCAAATGTCTGATCGACGTTTACTAGCCCAGATCCAATTATTGACTCCAGGTCTTCTAACTCAGAAAACGAAATATTTTTATGTGAGGCTATAGAATAACATGAATGCCATAAATAATTTCGGACCAAATTTCTTTTTGTTGTCATATTTATATCAACAGCAAAATCTCTAAAGCCTAATCTCTCTATCTGTGAAGTAATGAAGCTTTGAGACTTTGGGTTGACAGAGAATTTTTGCAAGGACGCTTCTTTTTGTAGCGCTATATGACGCCTTATCACATCATATAACTCACCAACATTTTCTATTGATGAGGCCAACCTAGATAGTGGAACCGGCAATAATTCAGCAAAGATGGAAGATATTTTTCTGGATGTTGTATGTTTTAATATGATACGCAAAGGGATTGTGGAAGGAAATCCGAGATTTGGCTCTAAAACTAAAAATGAAGAAGTCTGTTCTCCATCTGCATTAGAAATATCTTCATCGCCTGCGTGAAGAAAAAGAACTTGACCAGACTTAAGTGAGTTCTGATTAAAATTTTGTTGTGGATTGTTACCAATTTTACAGCCAATGGCATGAATACCTAGGGAATTTGGAGAAACTTTTGCAGCAAGCTTATCTGGTCGCATTAGTGGACCATGGTCTACCTTTTGCAAACCATATTTATTGGCATGGGCATGAATTATAAATATTTCAACTTCTTTGAGTTCTATTTTTTTTGCTAATTTTCCTTGATCAATCTCAACCAGTTCTATTTTTTTGCTTTTGGCTTCCTCCCTTAAGTGGGTGCAATTCACTTTTGGTCCACAGTAAACCCCAACCCTATAATCCCTATCTCCAATCATAACCGCATCCGCAGGAGTAAATGCAGAAGAAAGTAATCCACCTGCAATGGCTGGTATTATGGAAGATTTTCCCGCTATACCAGCCATCCCCATTGTCGTAAACAATACCATATCATAAACTACCTCATCTGACTCTCTTTCACTCAACCAATTCATAACATTGCTAACTGTTTGAACTGCCGATCCCGCTACTGAATTTACATGTGAGGCTAAATGATCTTCTTCTTTATATTCCTTATTTTCCTCAAAAACAGATGATGATTTGAAAAACTCTTCAACATCAACAATCTCTTGTGAAGCTAACAAAGATGATGTTGGCCCTTCTACAACTAACTCTCTTTGTCTAAACCCCCTAACAGCTTCAGCAAAAGATTCCACATTCTGATCATTATCAACCAATGCTTCATTATAGGGATTTTGAGTTTCTGCCTTAGAAAGAGATGAGGCAAATATTGAAAAAATAGCGAACCTAAACCAAGAAGTTGTTTTACTTTTTTCGCTGTTGCGCGACATATGATTATGAGAAATTAAAGTTATAGTAGGGGGTTAGAATCTCCGTCTGCAGCAATAGAATTGCCTAAGCAATTTGGTAAAGCCTTGGAATTATTCAGGAGGATTTTTGGTTTCTTATATGGGATTTTGACGCTAACTGGTAACAAAATAGAAGATGGGGATAGAAAAATTGGTAAATTACCTAGCTAAAATCTTACGCAAATTATTGATGTAAATTGTTGCACCAATTGCCGGGACTGAATCATTGATCAAATATCTACCACCTCTGGCGATTGGGTAAGAAAAGCCGCCGGCGAAGATGGTGAAGCCGATTTGGTTATGGTAGGAAAATTCGTCATCGCCGAAAATATCTACTGAAAAATTGATTTCTTTGTGGGATTTTTTCACATCATTAATTGTCTCTTGCCATTTATCCAGCTGGGCTCTGGTTTTTTGGTCAATTGGTAAATTGTTAATTACAGAATTGATTTTGGCAAAATCGAAATTTTCTAAAACTAGTTTGATCAAATCATCGGCATAATTTTTGCCAAGATTTTTAATTGCAGAAATATTTTTAGTGGCAAGAGCGGTTTTTAAATCTTCTTTGCAATCAATATCTAACTGCTCAAGTAGAATATCAAGAAATTGCGGACAGCAGAAATTAAGCGCCAGATTCGGCAATTTGATTTTCTTTAAAGAGGAAAGTGTTAGCTCAATAACTTCCAGATTAGAACGGCAGGAATCATCGCCAATCAGCTCAATTCCAACCTGAGTTAATTGACGGTCGGCATATAAATTATCAGTTCTGATTTTTAGCACATCACCAACATAGCAAAGCCGAATTGGCGCAACAATATCACGCAACCTGGTTGCCATCAGCCTGGCAATTTGCGGTGTAATATCGCTTCTTAGCACCAAAGTTTTGCCGGAGAAATTATCGATCATTTTAAAAGATTGTTCATCTTTTGAATTTACCGAGAAACTTTCCTCAAATTCTACCAATGGAGTTTTAATCAACTGATATTTTTTGGCATAAAAACTATCAAGCAGCACATTGATGGTTTCTTGATTGATGCTGGCTTCATCACCCAAAAGATCATAAAAACCAACCGGCAAAAGATGTTTTTGCATTTCTATTTTCCTAAAAACTTTTTAATTCCAAGCAAATCCATCCAAGCTTCACGCTTTTTGGATGACTGGCGCATGAGATAAGACGGATGAAAAAGCACGGTAGTTTTTATCGGCTTTTTCAAATATTCATTTTGATAATCAAAAAATTTGCCGCGCATTTTACCAATTGGCTCATTGATTTTAAGCACATCCACCATTGCAGTTGCACCCATCAAAACAATTAGTTTTGGCTGCATAAGGGCAATATGTTTTTCAACAAAAGGTTTGCACATTGCCAGCTCATCTTCAGTTGGCCTTCTATTTCCCGGTGGACGCCAAAATAAAGTGTTGGTTATGTAGAGATTCTCTCTTTTAAAGCCGATTGCTTTGAACATTTCATTAAGCAATTTTCCGCTATCACCGCAAAAAGGAATTCCTTGCAAGTCCTCATGATTGCCCGGCGCTTCGCCGATAATCATTATTTCAGAATCAGGATTGCCATCAGCAAAAACAGTGTTGGTGGCCATTTTTTTTAATGAACAACCATCAAAATCACGAACCGCCTTTTCCAATTCTTTCAGGTTTTTAGCGGCTTTGGCCATTGCATCTGCCTGAGCGATGATTTCCGATATTGGAGTTAGAGATTGATTTACAGGATTATCCATTTGTTTTTGCGCTAATTTGAAAATGGCATCAGAGACGCTCATTTTGGGAGTAGAAGGAGTAACTTCTGGTGCAATAATTTGAGCAATAGGCTCCAAGCTTGGTTTTACAAAACGATTAACCGGCACTTCAGAAATTATTTCATCAATACCGCAATCTGCATAAAGCTGGAGCAATTTTATATCCTTCATTCCTTGTCAGATTTAGCAATCTTTTTGATGAATTTGTGGAAATCTTCGGTCTTCTCAAAATTTTTGTAAACTGAAGCAAAACGCACGAAGGCGACTTTATCTAAACCTTCCAGTGCCTTTAAAATCATATCTCCCAACTTGCTAGAAGAAACTTCCGACTCTCCTTCGGTTTCTAGTTTTTTAACAATATTATTAACTAATTTATCAACCTGCAGCAAGCTAACCGGTCTTTTTCTCACCGCCATTTCCACCGATTTTTTTAGCTTCTCAGAATCAAAAATTTTCTTATCGCCATTTTTTTTGACGACCATAATTTCACGAAGCTGCACCCGCTCAAAAGTCGTAAAACGCGAATCGCATTCCTGGCAATAACGTCGGCGCTTCACCGCATCACCATCGTCAGAGATTCTGCTATCGCGCACTTGGGTTTCAATATTTCCGCAAAAAGGGCATTTCATGACAAGTTATTTTTTCTTTCAATTGAGTCATGCAAATTACTCGCATAGCTGCGTCATTTGTCATGACAAGTTATTTTTTCTCTATTGAGTTATGCAAATTACTCGCTGCAAAGCAGCTGCGTCATTTGTCATTTTAGATTATTGATAATTTGATTCGGTAAACCAATTTGCTTGATAATCTCAAAAACCGATGATTCCTGGGTAAGATCGTTGGTTATTCTATGATTTCTGGCTATTCTTTTACAAATAATATTTTGCACCCCTGAAAATTTTTCTACCAAGCCAGTTTGGTGAGTGCTTACAATGGCCCAAGCTTGATTATGCTCAAGCAAATATTTGATGATGTTAAAGGCGATATTTTCGCCATCCACAACATTTGTTGTTTGGCATAATTCATCAATAATCACAAAAGAATCCGTATCAGAATTTTTTAGAATTTCCGCAATTTCTTGCATCTCCGCCATAAAACCGGACTGGTTTTTGGACAAATCATCCTTGGTATTGATCTTGGCAAAAATCTGTTTTCTTACCCCTATTTCCGCTGCAATTGCCGGCACAAAGCAACCCATTTGAGCAAGCAAAATAATCAAAGTGTTTTGGCGCAAAAATGTGCTTTTGCCGGCCATATTAGCTCCAGTTAGCAGCCAGATTTTTTCTTCACCCAGTTCACAATCATTAGCAATAAATTTATCAGAAATCAGATGTTTGCCGCCGATAATTTTTAGCTGATTTTTATTGGTCACAATCGGCTTAACAAAATTATTTTCTTTTGCCAAAACAGTAAAAGACAGCAGCAAATCCAGTTCTCCGATTGCTTTGCAATTAGCTTTAATTTCCTCCAAATGATTCAAAACTTTTTTGGTTAAATCTTGCAAAATTGAAGCTTCCAAAACCTGGATCTTTGCCTGCAAATCTACTTTTTCTAACTGATAACTTTTTAGTTTCGTGGATGAAAAACGAATTGAGTTGCTTAAATTCTGTAGCAATTGCCAATCTTGCGGAATCTTGATTTCAGATGCTTTATCGCGTTTTATTTCAAAATAAAAACCGGGCAAATCGCTAAATTCAATTTTGAGATTTTTTATTTTTGAAACTTCTTGATATTCCTTTTCTAGATTCCCAATTTCTTGGCTAATTTTTTGATATAGATTTCTATTTTTATCCAAAACTGCGTCAAATCCATCCCTTATATTTCCAGGCTCTACAGCTTTTGCCAGAGAATTTATTAACTCAGAATTGCAAGATAATTTTTGGCTGATTTCAACTAATTTTGCCGGCAAGTTTTTATCATTTTTTTGCCAGAATAAAATTTCAGAGATTTTGGCAATGATATTAACTGACTCTAAAATCAGCGATAAATCTTGTAGATTGGCATTTTGAGTAATGGCAATTTTGCCGGTGATTTTTTCTAAATCGGAAAGATTTTTTAAATATTTTTGTAAAGAATTTGCCAGAGAATTTTGATCACGCAAAAATTCTACCGCATCTAATCTGGCATTGATTTGCAGCGCATCAGCTAAAGGTTGATTTATTGTCTTTTGCAAAAATCTTTTGCCAATTCCGCAACTGGTTTTATCAATCATTTTAACTACTTCACCAAGCTGCAAATTTTGCCTGGTTTTGGCAGAAATTTTTAAATATTTTTGTCGCTGAAATTGTTCGATTTTAAAATATTCCAATAGCTGCGGATCGTGGACTTGACTGATATAGTTAAATAAAATGCACAGAGCTTGGTTGTGATATTTGCTAAAAATTTCCAGAATTTTTTTATTGATTTTAAAGCCGGATTCAGAAACAAAGAAAGTGATTTTGGAATGGAATTTCTGGTCAATTAAATCTTTTTCATCAAACAAAATTTCACTTGGTTTTAACATCTCCAAATATTGATTTATCTGGCTTTGTTCAATTTCACCCAGGAAAAACTCACCAAGCAAAATATTGCCAAAACAAAGCTGGAATTTTTCTCCTTTTTTAGCAATTGCCAGCAAAATATTTTCCGTGATATTCAAAAAATCATCATCAATAAATGTGCCCGGTGTAAGGAATTTGCTGATTTTTCTACTGATTTTTTTGGGATTTTCGGAATCACGAAATTGCTCGGCAATTGCAATTTTAAAGCCGGATTGCAAAAGATGGTTGGCAAAATTATTCAGAGATTTTACAGGAAAACCGCAGGTAGGAATGGTTTGATTAACAATTTTCTTATTGCCAAGAACAATATTTAGAGCTTTAGCAACCAAAATTGCATCATCAAAATAAAGCTCATAAAAAGCTCCAATTCGATAAAGCAAAATATGATCTGGATAGGATTGTTTTAAATCAAGATATTCGCCGGATAATTTAGGCATTTGTTACTTATTTTCGGCGTATTTGAAGATTTGCATGATCTCTCGGTGTCATTCCGGCGAAGGCCGGAATCCAGTTTTGCACCGAGCTCGATTTATAGTTTTCCTGGATTCCGGCTTTCGCCGGAATGACACCGAGGATTATTAGAATATTGTAGCGCTAATTTTGCGCAACCTCCGCAAAAGAATTTGAGCTATTTCTTAGCCCTTTCCACATAAGTTGCATCTTCGGTTTTAACGATGATTTTATCACCGGTTTCAACGAAAGGTGGCACCATAACCCGCACGCCATTTTCTAAAATAGCGGGCTTGTAAGATGAGCTGGCAGTTTGGTTTTTAACAACCGCATCAGCGCTTGTAACTTCTAAAATTACAGTATCGGGCAAGGTGACGGTAATTGGCTTTTCGTTGCAAAATTCCACATTAACTTCCATTTCATCTTGCAAGAATGGCAAAGCTTCACCAAGCAATTCTTTGTTGAAATTCAATTGTTCAAAAGTTTCCATATCCATCACCACCAGATCATCGCCATCCATATATTGATATTGGAATTTTTTATGCTCTAAATGTGCCTTTTCAATATCTTCTGACGAGATGAAACGCACATTAGTTTTAGTGCCATTGGTAATGTGTTTTAACTCAGCTTGAATATAAGCACCGCCCTTACCTGGCTTAACATGTTCTCTTTTAAGTAAAACCCAAAGGCCGTTTTGATATTCAATGACATTTCCGACACGAAGGGAGTTAGCGTTTATTCTCATAATTTACTTTGATAATTGATTTGAACTGGGGTGAAAAATTTTAGGATAGCTCTTTAACGATTGATTCGCTGACTTTCTTGGCATCGCCAAAAACCATAATAGTGTTATCTCTGAAGAATAACTCATTTTCAACACCGGCATAGCCGCTGGCCATTGAGCGTTTTACAAATACAACTGTTGCGGCACTTGCAACATCCAAAACCGGCATGCCATAAATTGGGCTGCTTTTATCAGTTTTAGCGGCTGGATTAGTGGTGTCGTTAGCACCTATAACATAAACCACATCAGTGCTTTTGAAATCATTGTTAATTTCTTCCAGCTCTAGAACTTTTTCATAATCAACACCTGCTTCAGCCAATAAAACATTCATATGGCCCGGCATTCTGCCTGCAACCGGGTGAATGGCATAACGCACATTAACGCCCTGGGCTTCTAGCAAATGCGCCATTTCTGCAACTGCATGCTGAGCGCCGGCAACTGCCATTCCATAGCCTGGAACGATGATTACTGAAGAGGAATTTTTCATTAAAAACGCTACATCTTCAGCGCTGCCTTGTTTGATTGGTTTTTGCTCTTTTGCTTCTGTTGCCGCTTCAGTGCCAGCATTAGCAGCAAAACTGCCAAAAATAACATTGAAAATTGAACGGTTCATGGCTTTGCACATGATATAGCTAAGTATCGCACCGCTAGCTCCAACTAAAGCGCCGGTGATGATTAACAAAGCATTTCCCAAAGTAAAGCCAACACCGCTTGCCGCCCATCCTGAGTAAGAATTCAGCATCGAAACCACAACTGGCATATCAGCACCTCCAATCGGAGCAATTAAAAACACACCTAAAGCTAGTGCTAAAAGCGTTAAAAGAATGAAAAGGAATTTTGAACCGGAAAAGAAGAACAAAATAAGAAGTAATGCAGCCGCAGCACCAAGAATCTTACCGGACCTCTTTTGATTTTTGATTTTAAAACCAGCAGGAAAACTGCCATTTAACTTCAAGAAAGCAATGATGGAACCCGAGAATGTAATAGCACCAATCACCAAGCCAAGTCCAAGCTCAATCAGACTAGAAGTTTTAATATCGCCATCTTCAAAAATGCCAAAAGATTCAGGCATCCAAAGCGCAGCTGCAGCAATTAAAACTGCAGCCAAACCAACCAAAGAGTGAAAGCCCGCAACCAATTGCGGCATTGCTGTCATCTTAATTTTTAAAGCCACAAAACCACCAAAAGCACCACCGATTAAAATTGCCAACAAAATGAGAAATTTATGCTCCACCATCGGCAAGCATAAAGTTGTGAGAATCGCCAACACCATACCGACGATACCGAAGATATTACCATTTCTAGCAGTCTTTGGTGAGGCCAATCCATAAATTGCCAGGATGAACAATACCGAAGAAATCAGGTAGGAAATCGCCGCGAAAGTTGACATATGATTATTTTTGATTTTGTTGCGATGTGAAAAGAGCGCAGAGAATATATTCTGGGCTGTTTTTATCAAGCATCTTGTTAAAACTTGTGCTCTTCAATAGCAAATTTTGCCAGCTGTCGATTAAGCTTGCGGCAATTTGGCAAAACTTTCTCCAACTCATTCCAGAATTTTTTGCTATGGTCCTTAACTTTGGTGTGAACCAGCTCATGAAGCAAAACATAATCAATCAGCTCATCACTTAAAAAAGCCAGGCTGGAATTGAGATAAATATTATTTTCCACCGAGCAGCTGCCCCAAATACTTTTTTGTTTTTTAAGCAGGATTTTTCTAACGGAAAAGTTGTGAATAGCAGCCAGATGACGACAACGCAAAATCAAATAATGGCTTCTTTCCAGAAATTCTTTAGCGGTTAATTTCAGCAAATTTTGTTCTTGGGTTTTAACAGCAATTTCCTTTCTCTTCGCTAATGTCAGCAAAGTGTTTTGCACCCAGATTATTTTTGATTCAAAAAAGTCCTGGGCTTTTTTTAGAGAACAATATTTGGGAAAACTAACCCTGATTTGCAGATTTGACTTTACGCAAAGACGGATTTTTCTAGTTCTGGTAACTTTAAACACAACATCCTTGGACTTCTCGCCCAGCTCGGGATATTGCTTGACTGTGCAAGACATAATTTTTTAACTAAAAGCAATTTTTCCGTTTTTACAGGAAATTTTTACATCATCTCCGTCAGAAATTTTGCCTTGCAAAATCTCACTGGCCAACTCATTTTCAATATCACGCTGGATGACTCTTTTAAGCGGACGAGCACCAAAAGCAGGCTCAAAACCTTTTTCAGCAAGATAATCTTTAGCAGAATTATCAAGTTTGATATTGATATTTCTGTCCGCAAGACGTTTTTTCAGACGCGACATTTGGACATCAATAATCGCATCCATATCCTGTTTTTGCAGCTTGTTAAAGAGCACAATTTCATCCAAACGATTAATAAATTCAGGACGGAAATGCATTTTTAGCAGCTCCATAATTTGATCATTTGAAACTTTCTCATCATTATCACCAACAATTGCTGAGCCTAAATTGGAAGTTAGGATGATGATAGTATTTGTAAAATTAACCACCCTGCCCTGGCTATCTGTTAGTCTTCCGTCATCCAACACTTGCAGCAAAATATTGAAAATATCTTTATGGGCCTTTTCAACTTCATCAAACAAAATAACTTGATATGGCCTTCTTCTTACCGCTTCAGTCAAGACGCCACCTTGATCATAGCCAACATAGCCGGGAGGCGCGCCGATTAACCTGGAAACTGAATGGCTTTCCATATATTCGCTCATATCCAACCGCAACATGGCATTTTCATCATCAAAAATAAATTCTGCCAAAGCTTTTGCTAGCTCGGTTTTGCCAACACCAGTTGGACCTAAAAATAAAAATGAACCGATTGGGCGCGATGCGTCTTGCAAACCGGCACGCGATCTTCTTACAGCATTGCTCACCACTTTTAGCGCATCTTCTTGGCCGATAACTCTTTTGCGGAGGAAATCTTCCATCTTCAATAATTTCTCCTTCTCGCCACTCATGATTTTTTCAGTCGGGATGCCGGTAACTTTAGAAATAACTGCAGCAATATCTTCCTCGCTCACCGCTTCTTTTAAAAATCTCTGATTAGTTTCTTTTTCAAGTTTTTCTAGCTCTTTATGCAAATTAGGAATAGTGCCGTAGGTTAGCTCACCTGCCTTTGCCAAATTTCCTTCACGGCTAGCTTTTTCCAGATCATATTTGGCATTATCAATTTTTTCTTTTAGCTCATTGATTTTTCCCAACTTCAATTTCTCTGATTGCCAGACGGAACCTAGCTCTGCCGAATGTTTTTCCAGTTCTTTTAATTCTGAATTTAAATCTTCCAGTCTTTTTTTAGAGGCCGCATCATCTTCTTTTTTCAAACCTTCAGCTTCAATTTTTAACTTGATGATTTTGCGGTCAATCTCATCCAGCTCTCTTGGTTTACTATCAACTTCAATTCTCAAAGCACTCGCTGCCTCATCCACCAAATCAATGGCTTTATCCGGCAAAAATCGATCAGTGATATAGCGATTGGAAAGCGTAGCAGCCGCCACAAGAGCATTGTCTTTAACTTTTATGCCATGATGCATTTCATATTTTTCCTTAATACCGCGAAGAATTGAGATCGTGTCTTCAACCGTTGGCTCATCAGCATAAACAGCTTGAAAACGTCTGGCTAAAGCCGCATCTTTTTCAATATATTGACGATATTCGTCAAGTGTAGTGGCGCCAATGCAGCGCAAAGTGCCGCGGGCCAAGGCAGGTTTTAGCAAATTGGCAGCATCCATTGCCCCATCTGTTTTGCCAGCTCCAACCAGCAGATGCAGCTCATCAATGAACAGAATTGTTGATTCATCATTTTCAATTTCCTTTAGCACCGCTTTTAGCCTCTCTTCAAATTCACCACGATATTTAGCACCGGCAATCAAAGCACCCATATCAAGAGCCATGAGTTTTTTGTTTTTGATATTTTCCGGCACATCGCCATTGATAATTCTTTGCGCTAAACCTTCAACAATGGCGGTTTTACCAACTCCCGGCTCACCGATTAACACCGGATTATTTTTTGTTCTTCGAGATAGAACCTGCACCGTGCGACGGATTTCCTCTTCCCTACCAATAACAGGATCAATTTTACCTTTCTTTGCCAGTTCAGTGAGATCAATCGCATATTTTTTCAGCGCCTGATAATTGCCTTCAGAACTTGCGCTATCTGCCTTTCGGCCTTTTCTGATTTCGTCAATTGCTTTCTTTAGGGAATTTGCTGAAAGGCCAGCCATTTTTAAAACTTTTGCTGCTTCATTTTTGTCATCTTCAATTATTGCCAGCAGAGTTTTTTCAATTGTGATGAAATCATCGCCATCTTTTTGCGCCAATTTTTCTGCCGCAAGTAGAATTCTTGCTAGTTCCTGCGACATTGAAACTGAGCCAGCACCCGACCCTTCCACAACTGAAATTTTATTTAGCGCTTGTTCATTTTCAGCTCTGGCCAAACTGATATTGCCATCACAATAACTAATCAGATTTTCAGTTAGAGAATCTTCATCATGCAAAAATATTTGCAAAAGATGTTCTGGTAATAATTTTTGATGACCTCTAGCTAAGGCAATTGATTGGGCAGATTGAAGAGCTTCTTTGAGCTTGTCAGTGTATTTTTCTATTTTCATATGAATCAATTTAGTTACTTACCTATTTGATATAGGAGCCGCTAATAGTTGAGACAATAAGAAATAAAGCGGCAATAGTGATTATTGATGGGCCGGTTGGGAAATTAAAAGATAGAGCAAAAAACAAGCCAATAATGATGATCAAAACCGCAACTATCAGAGCTATGAGCAACATCTGCAGCGGGTTTTTGGCAAAATTTCTGGCAATTGCGGCAGGCATAATAATCATCGAGGTGATGAGAAAAATGCCGACAATTTTTACTAAGCAAGCCACTACCAAAGCTGTTAAAAGCAAAAATTTCAGCTCCAATTTTTCAACCGGAATGCCGGAAATTTTTGCCAAATCAGAATTAATAGTGGCCAACAATAATTTCTTAAACCAGCAACCAATGGAGATAGAGGTAATAATTGCAACCAGATAAATCAATGCCAGATCTTGGATTTGTAGATTTATCAAATCTCCGAATAAATAATCTTCGACGTCAATTTCACTTGGGAAAATGGATAATAATATCATACCCAAGGCCACTAAGGCACAAGATACAATGCCGATTATGCTATCAAAAGAATAAAGTCTTTTGCTGTTTAAAATAAAAATTAGGAAGCAGAAAATGATTGAACAGAAAATGATGCCGTAAATTGGCTGAACAGAGATGATGGTGGCAATGCCGAGACCAAAGATAGCAGAGTGGGAAATGGCATCTCCGAAATAAGCCATTCTTTTCCAAAGCACAAAAACGCCTATAAGCGAGGTGGCAATTGCCACTCCAACCCCAGCTAATAAGGCTATTGTCATTGATGGCTCAAAACTCACTGCTTAAGATTTCTTTATAAAATTCAATCGTGGAATCCAACATCTTTTGGTTGGAGAAATTCTCAGCAATATGTTTAGTGGCATTTTGGCATATCTCCTGCTTTTTAGATTCTTCCATGGAGAGTGCTTGATCAATCTTTTTTGCTAAATCATCAACATTATTTACATCAACTAGAAAGCCGGTTTTGCCATCAATTATGGTTTCTAGCGAACCGCCAATATTAGTGGCGATAACAATTCTGCCCATGGCTCCAGCCTCAATTGCCACTCTACCAAAAGCTTCCGGCCTTGTGCTGGCGGAAATTACTATGTCAGAAACCAAATAGGCGGCAGGCATGTCATTTGTTTCGCCAACCAACTCGATCTTTCCTTCCAAATTATTTTTTTTGATTTCTGCTTCCAGCTTCTTGGCAAATTTTTCATGACCGCGAAGACTGCCAACCATGATGCAAAAAAAGTTGGGATTTTTTACTTTTGCCAGTGCCGCAATTAAAAATTCATGCCCTTTCCAGCCAGTGATTCTGCCTGGCAACATGATAATTTGCTTATCATCCGGCAGATCCCATTTTTTTATCAATTGTACAACTCTTGTGGTGGGAATTTTGGATTTGGAAAAATAGCCAAGATCAACACCACGATGGATAACTTTAATCTGCTTTTCGCCCAAATTGACCTTATGAAAATAATTTCGAGAAATATAATTTTTGATAAATTCAGAAACAGCAATGATGTATTTTGGCTTCAACATCACGGAATTATAGAGCAATTTTAGCCGAGAATGTCTCTTACCAAATAAATTGACGGAATAAGGGCCATGAACGGTACTAACCATTTTGCAACCGGTTTTTTTGCAGGCAAAATATGCCGACCAGGCTGGAGATCTAGAGCGGATATGAACCAGATCAACATTATTTTCGATAATGATATTTTCTAGCTTCTTGATGTTGGAATAGATCTTGAAGGGATTTTTGCTGGCAAGCGGCAGCGTGATATGCTTTACCTTTGAACTTCGCAATTGACCGGTCATTGGCCCACCACTAGAAACCACAATTGACCCAAACCCCGCCAAAGCCACTGCTTTACTAACATCAATAACGCCTCTCTCAACCCCACCACTATTTAGGGCAGGCAGGACTTGCATTATGACTTTAGGGTTTTTGTTCATTAGTTTTTAACGATGATGGTTTCTTCTCTTTTGGCTCCGGTGGAAATTATTTCTACCTTTACGCCGCAAATTTCCTCAATTTTTTTAACATAATCTAAGGCTTTTTTAGGCAAATCAGAAAGAGATTTTGCACCGGCGGTTTTGCAGTTCCAACCTTCAATTTCTTCATAAATTGGCTTGATCTTAGACTGAAGATCGATTGAAAGTGGGAAGTAATTATATCTCTTGCCGTCAATATCATAGGCGACACAAATCTTGATTTTTTCCAGCTTGTCCAAAACATCTAATTTGGTTAAAGCCACTGTTTTTGCTGATGAAAGCAGAATAGATTGACGCACCAAAGCAGCATCAAACCAGCCGCATCTTCTATTTCTACCAGTTACCGTTCCAACTTCTCCGCCTTCAACACGCAAAAATTCGCCCATTTCATCATCCAACTCAGTTGGGAAAGGACCAGATCCAACGCGAGTTGTATAGGCTTTTAAAATGCCCAAAGTTTTGTGCAAATCCGCAACGCCCAGACAGCTTCCAGTTGCCACAGCACCGGCAATTGTATTTGACGAAGTAACAAATGGGTAAGTGCCAAAACTCACATCAAGCAAAGCTCCTTGCGCACCCTCAAACATAATTTCTTGGTTAGTTTGACGCAGTTTATTTGCAATCTCAAAAGACGGACGACTGAATTTTTTTAAGCCATCTCTAACCGCTTTTAGCTCATCAAAAATTTTGTCAAAATTGATTTCCGGCGCATCAATGCCGCGGCGCAAAATATTGTGATAAAATAGCAAATCTTCCAACCGAGCTCTAAGAACTTCATCATTGAATAAATCGCAAATTCTAATTGATCTTCTACCAACCCTATCTTCATAGGCCGGGCCAATTCCTCTGCCGGTGGTGCCAATTTTTTTGCTGCCCTTTTTTTCTTCCAGATATTGATCCAACTCTTTATGGATGGACAAAATCAAGCAAGTGTTGTCAGCAATATTGAGGTTATTTTCATCAATCTTGATGCCATTTTTAGAAACTGCCTCAATCTCGTTGAACAAAGCGATTGGATCAAGAACCACGCCACTGCCAATCACACAAAATTTGCCGCGCACAATACCTGAAGGTAGAAGGCTAAGCTTATAAGTTTTATCACCAACTTTGATAGTATGGCCGGCATTGTGGCCACCTTGAAATCTGACAACAGCAGAAAAATGATCGGATAAAAAATCAACAATCTTGCCCTTGCCTTCGTCACCCCATTGCAGGCCAATTATAGCGGTATTCACCATGATTTAGATAGAAAATTGAATTAAAACTATGAGTACTGATTTTGCTTGGAGACTTGAAAGTCACCAGAAGGTTTTTTGGTCGTAAAATATTTTTCACAATAAGGACAAACCACAAAGTCCTTTTCACCCATATTAAGATAGACCAAAGGATGGGTTGAAGTATCAGCAGATTTTTGGGTAACACCACCACTGCAGCTAACTTTTTTACTATCGACAACGACAACTTCAACCGGCTTCATAAGGAACTCTTGAATTTAGATATTTTGATTGGATAATCTCAGGCTAGAGGCTGTCCCATAATATTTTGAAATCCCTTTAATGCAAGCAAGAAAATATCTACGACAACTGGTTTTACCAGCCATTTTTTTATTCCCAATTTTTAATGGTTTTGCCGCTAATACAGAATTTCAACACGCCGAAAATCAAAAAGCGAAAAGCAGGTTAATTGCCAGCTTTTATCAAGAAAAAGGCCAAGAAAAATTAATTGCCGGTTTTGAAATTGAAATTGAAAGAGGCTGGAAAGTTTACGCCCCGGACCGCTCTGGCTTTGGCGCTCCTCCATCTTTTAATTTTGCCGGCTCAACCAATATTGATGTAGAAAAATTTACGCCACTTTTTCCTGAATCTTATTTAGAAAAAGAACAAATCGGCACTGAAAAAATCGAATATAGCACCTATAAAAACAAAGTTATCATTCCAATTGAGCTTGAGGTTATTGATTCTAAGCAGGCTGTAAGTTTGGAAGTGGAAGCTAGCTACGGATTATGCAAAGAAATCTGCATTCCGGTTAATCAAAAATTTTCCCTCACCATTCCTTCACTCGAAAGCGACATAGAAGTTCTAAAAAATATTCAGGATTATCTAGAAAATAAAGAGGTTAACACTCCAGTTGGAGAGGAAGAACCAGAACAACAGGTTAAAAATTTCCCTCAGATCAGTCTCTTAAAAGCTCTTATAATCGCCTTTATCGGCGGGGCAATTTTAAATATCATGCCTTGCGTTTTGCCGGTTTTATCAATCAAGCTACTTAGCGTTATCAGCCATAGCAGAGCAAGAGCAAGCCGCATTCGCTTTGCCTTCCTTTCTACAATTCTTGGTATTGTTTTCTCTTTCTCAGTCTTTGCTGCGATTGCCGTCTTCCTAAAATCAATAGGCAATGCTGTGGGCTGGGGTTTTCAGTTCCAAAATCCATATTTTCTGCTCTTTTTGCTATCAATATTGATGATCTTTATCGCCAATTTGCTTGGTCTGTTTGAGTTTAATTTAGGAAGCGATTTAGGATCAGTCCTAAACAATAAAATTGCTAAAGAAGAAGAGAAAAAAAATGTTTTTATCCCTAATTTTCTCTCCGGTATTTTAGCGGTTTTGCTTGCTACGCCATGCTCCGCACCATTTGTTGGAGTGGCAATTTCTTTTGCCCTAAGCGCCGATGTTAAAGAAATTTTTTCAATCTTTACCGCCATGTCTTTAGGTCTAGCGCTACCATACATAATTCTCGTCGCCTTTCCATCGACACTTAAACTCTTACCAAAACCAGGAAATTGGATGGTTCGCGCCAAACAACTAATGGCCGGTTTTTTGGCCGCAACTGCCATTTGGATGGTTTATATTTTATGTGACAATATCGGCTTTATTGCAGCAATTGCAGCAGCAATTTTGGCGACACTGATTTTGCCGTTCTTTAAAATCACCAGCAGAATTAATTTTAGAAAAAATCGCCATCTTAAAATCATTATCGCAGTCACAGCCTTTGCTTTATTAATTGGCGGTATTTTTATCATTCCAAATAAATTATCTTATTTAGATGAAATGATGACAAAAAAGCAGCAGGAAAATTGGATAAAATTTGACGAAGCAAAAATCCCTGAGCTAGTGGCACAAGGTAAAACTGTAGTGGTCGATATAACCGCCGATTGGTGCATTAGCTGCAAAGCCAATAAATTGCTGGTTTTAAACAGCAAAGAAGTTAAGGCTAAATTGAGGGATGAAAACATTATCGCCATGCGCGGGGATTTAACCAAGCCAGATCAAATGATTTTTGACTTTATGAAAAAATATCACCGCTACGGTATTCCTTTTAATATCGTTTTTGGCCCGTCAGCTCCTGAAGGCATTCTAACTTCTGAACTACTCAGCAAAGAAGCATTACTAGCAACCATCAAACAAGCATCTAAAACCAAATAAAATGAAAGAGCTGACTAAATTAACCCTAAGAAAAACTATCGAAGGCCTAAAAAATAAGGATTTTAAAGCTGTAGAGTTAAACCAATCATATATTGACAATGCCACTAATGGCCGTGGCTATAATGCATTCATTACTGAAACTTTTGACTTGACATTAGAAGGCGCAAAAAGAGCCGATGAAAATATCGCTAATGGCAAGGCAAGAGAGTTGGAAGGAATTCCAATTGCAGTTAAAGATTTATTCTGTACCAAAAATGTCCGCACCACTTCTGGTTCTAAAATATTGGAAAATTTTATCCCACAATATGAATCAACCGTTACCGCAAAATTGTGGGATGCAGGCGCCACAATGATCGGCAAAACCAATATGGATGAATTTGGTATGGGCTCTGCCAATATCAATAGCCATTTTGGCCCGGTGATCAGCAATCGCAAAAAAAGTAACAGCGATGAAAATTTGGTGCCAGGTGGCTCTTCCGGAGGCTCGGCAGTTGCAGTTGCAGCAGATTTGGCAGTAGCAGCAACCGGTTCTGACACTGGTGGATCAATTCGCCAACCAGCAAGCTTCACTGGTATTGTCGGAGTTAAACCAACTTATGGCAGATGCTCGAGATATGGCATGGTAGCTTATGCTAGCTCTCTTGACCAGGCCGGCATTTTTGCCAAAGATGTTTTTGACGCAGCATTTTTGCTCAAAACAATTTCCGGCTATGATGACAAAGATTCAACTTCAATGAACCAAGCAGTTCCGGATTTCGCAGGACTGCTAAACAGCAATATCAAAGGCAAAAAAATCGGCATTCCGAAAGAATATAACTCAAAGCAAATGCCCGAAGAAATTGCCGATTTATGGCAAAAAGGCGCTAAATTACTACAAGAAAATGGTGCTGAAATTATTGATATTTCACTTCCCCACACCAAATATGCGCCAGCCGTTTACTATATAATCGCTCCAGCAGAATGTTCTTCAAATTTGGCCAGATATGACGGCGTGCGTTATGGCCATAGAACTAAAAAAGAGAATTTATCTTTGGAAGAAATGTATGAATATACCAGAGCAGAAGGCTTTGGAGAAGAAGTAAAAACCAGAATCATGACTGGAACCTATGTTTTATCAGCCGGCTATTACGATGCCTATTATAAAAAAGCCCAGCAAGTGCGAAACCTGATTTTGCAAGATTTTAAAAATGCCTTCAGACAAGTTGATGCAATATTGGCACCGGTTGCTCCAAGCGCCGCTTTTTCACTAGATCAGGCTAAAACCATAAAAGATCCGGTTACAATGTATCTAAATGACGTCTTCACAATCCCAGCCAGCCTGGCTGGAATGCCGGCAATTTCAGTTCCTGCGGGTACAACAAAAGAAAAATTGCCACTTGGACTACAAATCATCGGCAATCACTTCGAAGAGCAAACTATTTTCAACATAGCTCTCAATCTGGAAGGAAAATAACTGGATTTAATTTGGGATTTTAAAGAGAAGGGTTTAATCGGAGGGTTAAAGACGCGAACTTGTCGCGTCTTTAATTTTAGATATTAAGCCAATTTAAGATTGCCAGCAGCTTTTCTGCCTTTGTTATCTTCGGCATCGTAGCTCACTCTTTGGCCTTCATCCAAGCCTTTAAGGCCAGCTTGCTGAACGGCAGAAATGTGAACGAAAATATCGGCACCACCATCATCTGGTTTAATAAAACCATATCCTTTAGTACCATTAAACCACTTAACTGTTCCAGTTGCCATAAATAAATAAAAAATAAAAAAATTAAATAAAAAAAACTTTTCAGTCTTGCGACTGAAAATTTGTTTTTCACTGGCCAGTCTTGCGAAGAACCAGCAAAAATCAAACTCGGGGGCCATTTAGCAATATCGAACTCAGGTTGTCAATTATAAATTAGCTTAATTCTAAAAATGTTGTTTTGACCTTGTCAAAATGATACAACTCTGAAAAAAACTCCTTATTTGTGGCAGTTAAAAAGCTTTGGCAATCTAACTTAAAAATCTCTTGCATCAACTCCTTTCGCCTTTGGTCATCAAGATGAGAAACAATTTCATCCAGCAGCAAAATCGCCATTGGTAAATTAAGCATGGAAAATAAACGAACTCTGGCAAAAGTTATGGCAATCAAAATTGATTTTTGCTCTCCGGTCGAACAGAATTTTGCTTCAATATTTTTGCCTAAATAAATAGCGGTTAAGTCACTTCTGTGAACTCCAAAAAAAGTGCGGTTTGCCTTGGCATCTAAAGGACGGTTCTCTTTTAATTTCTGGACAAATTTTTCCTCCACCTCAATTGCTTTATAGTTTTGCACCCATTCCTCAGCCTCACCAATAATCTTAATTTCAGATTTGGCAAAATTATTTTCTCCAAGCAAAATCGCTCGGTTTAAATAATTTACTGTCTCATTTCTAGCGCTGGCAATTGCAGTGCCCAGCTCGGCAATTTTCCTCTCAATAATATCTACCCAATTTTCCTTATTGCCAAAACGGTTTAGCAAACTAATTCTTTCTCTCACTGCATGGTTATAGGCATTAAGCCTACTGTTGTGCCCGGCATCAATATCAGTAACAATTTTATCAAGAAATTTGCGCCGGATGGTTTTGGAAGAACAAAACAAATTATCCATTTGAGGAGTAAGCCAGATAAAAGCCGGCAGGAGCTTAGAAGAGGAATTGGAAGCTAAAGATCGGTGATTAATATTAAAAATCCTTTTGCCTTCACTTTTGTTATAAGAAGTGCCGATATTTTCAATATCAGGATGATTTTCAAAGCCACCATAAATAACAAATTCATTCGCAACATCGCTATTGTTAATCATCTCATCAAATTCTGCACCCTTAATGCCATTTCCTTTATTCAAAAGGCTTATTGCTTCTAAGATATTAGTCTTTCCGATACCGTTTTTGCCGGAAATTGCAGTGATTTTGGTATTAAACTCGAAATCTTTGGAGGTGTAATTACGAAAATTACTGAGCTTGAGAAGAGATAAAGAAGTAAATGACACTTTTATTTAGTTAAACTCTAATTGGCATGATCACATATAGACCATCATTATCACCGGCATTGATCAATGCAGGAGATGCACCATCTTTGAAATTTATGCTGATTTTTTCTTTAGCAACCTGCCCTAGAATCTCCAAGAAATAGCGGGAATTAAAGCCGGTTTCAATAGTTTCACCTTGATAATCTACTTCAATTTCTTCACTGGCATTGCCGTTATCATTGCTTTTGATTTGCAGACTGATCTTGTTATTTTCTAAAATCAATTTAACTGATTTGTTTTTATCGGTAGCAATTGTAGAAACTCGATCCACGGCATCAAAAATTATTTTTCTATCTACCTTTACAATCTTGTCATTATTTTTTGGTATAACCCGATCATATTCTGGAAATTCACCATCAATTAATTTGGAAATGATTACTGAATTACTAGAAGTGACACGAATTTTTGCCTTGGAAAAAGCAATTGCCACATCTTCATTGCCTTCAATAATTTTTCTGATTTCATTAATGGTTTTTTTAGGAATGATTACACCAGCAATTTCTGAGGTCAAACTAGAATGGGTTGAAGAAGCAAGAGCCAAACGGTGCCCATCAGTAGCAATTCCTCTAAGCTCAACACCATTGCCGGCAACAACACTGTGCAAGAACATGCCATTGAGATAAAATCTGGTTTCATCAGATGGAATAGCAAATCTGGTCTTATCAATAATTTTGATTAGCTCACTGCTTTTGATATTGAAATTAACCGACATCTCACCTTCAGACAAAACTGGAAATTCAGACGGATCAAGACAAGGAAGAGAAAATTTTGATCTACCATAATTAATTTTAACCACACCCTCATCTTCATACAAAGCGATACTGATATCAGCCATATCAGGAATTTTTCTGATAATGTCATAAAATAATTGTGCCGGAACGGTGGTTCCACCTTCTTTGGTGATTAAGGCCTCAGCACTAGAAACCATAACAATATCCATATCAGTCGCGGTCAAATTTAGGCGACCATTTTTAGCTTCAATCTTAACATTCAGCAAAACCGGAATTGTATTGCGTTTTTCAACCGCACCATTGACATTAGAAAGTGCTTTTAAAATTGAAGATTTGCTGATTTGAAACTGCATTGTTTGAGGGATTTAATTGAGAATTTGCCTTAACAAATAAGGACGCGAGTAAATCGCAGTTTTTTAATTAAATCAATAGATTTTAAATCTGTAGCCAAAGAGCAACCAATCTATAATCAAGACATGTAACAAATAAATTCTACCAACAGGGTAATTTATTCTTGCAATAAAGTTTTTATTATTCAAAATTCCGCAATTCGCTTTTGCGCTTTATCAATCTTTCAACATCCTTACGCAATACATTATGAAAAAGCTCTTGGTATTTCTTTCTTTTGTTTTCTTATCTTTGGTTTCTGCCCCTAAAGATTCTAATGCCGTTTGCGCACCAAAAATATTCGATTGTAACCAGATACTAATTGAAACAGATTGCGACCTTGTTACCGGTTGCAGTTGGACAGACGGTACTAATGGCAATCTTGGGAAATGTACGGGCGCTAACAGCATACAGTGCTCTACTTTATCAAATGAGGCTATGTGTAAAGCCGCTCCTTGTTCTTGGATAATTCAAGCTGACGCTAACAACAACGCCTTTGTTGATACATTATGCCGTGCATTAAAAATTGTTACCGGTTCTGCTGGTAAAGCATTCGCTGCTTTTGCCATCATATCCGTTGGTATCGGTTTCTTCACCGGTAAAGTTTCTTGGGGTTTAATGATTGGTGTTACTTGCGGTATCGCTGCAATGTTCGGCGCCCCAACCATTGTTGCCGCTATCGCTGGTGGTCAAGCAATGGATTGCGGTTCGTAGTTTAATTTCTTATAATTTTAGGTTTTAAACCCTCATTGTTAAATCAGCAATGAGGGTTTTCTTTTCAATATTTTTATTTCAATTTTATGTCTAGAAGATGTGATTTGATCGCCAAAATTGGCGTTATGAGTGGTAACAATGTTTCTCACTCTAATCGTAAAACCAGAAGAAGATTTTTACCAAATCTTTGTCAAATGTCTTTTGCTAGTGAAGCTTTAGGTGTGGATGTCAATTTGAAAGTTGCCGCTTCTACACTTAGAACTATCAATAAATATGGTAATATTGACAATTTCCTGGTCAATTATCGCTTTAACCAGCTATCTGACCAAGCTAAGCAATTACGCAACAAAATTAAGAAAGCTTTGATTAAGAAAGGACAGTTTGAAGCTGTGAAAGTAAAAAGCAGAAAAGTTAGCAAAGTAGCATCAGCTGCTAATTAAGCATTTAATAATTAAGCTTAAGGATTAAACATTTTTAACCCGTCAGTTTTTTGATTTGTTTTAAAAGCAAATTAAAGAATTGGCGGGTTTTCTTTTTTCTCCTTATGAGGTTGGATCTAGATCTAATATCTTCTCTTGCAGAACAATATTAACTAAGCATTACCTATATCATTCAGCCGTCATTGCGAGGAGCGTGCGCATCCAGCGACGCAGCAATCCAGAGATATTGATTTAGGATTCATTGCTTAAATACAAATTTAGTTTAACTCCTCAATCTCTTATCAAATTGCCTGGATTGCTGCGTCGCTGGATGCGCACGCTCCTCGCAATGACGGTTGGATATTATTAGGCAATATTAATTGGATACTACTCTCAGGTGAGGGGATAATAAGATCAAGATACTATTTTAACTATCTTGTTGATTAGATCTTTTTTGATATAGCTCAGAGAAGTTGATTGGCTCTAGCATTAAAGGTGGGAAGCCACCATCGGCAACACAATCAGCAATTATTCTTCTCGCAAAAGGAAATAGAACATTAGGGCAATAGATCAATAGAATTTGCTCAATTTCTTTTTTATCCTGGATTTTCTCATCTAAAATAAAAACGCCGCCATAATATAGCTCACAAATAAAGATGATTTGTTCATTTGCTTTAGCTTCAGCCTTAATTTTTAGAATCACTTCAAAAGCATTAACCGACAATCTCTTAGCATCAATATCAATCGACAATTCAATATCAGGCTTGGTTGCCGGGGTTAGAAAAACCTCCGGAGCATTTGGCACTTCAAAAGACAGGTCTTTAATATATTGGGAGCCGGTTTTTACATTGCTCATATTTACGAAATATAAGAAGAAAGAATTGTTTTAACAGATTTTGCAGCAGAATCCATCACTAGAGAGTTAACTGTAACTTTATTAGCGGATTTTCTAACACCAGAAAGCATTGTACCGTCAGTAACACCGGAAGCAATAAATAATACATCACCTTTAGCCATTTCTTCTGTACTATATTTTTTGTTTAGATCAGCAATTCCCATTTCTTTAGCTCTGATTGCCTGTTTAGAATCAGCGCCATCAAACAACAATCGGCCCATGATTTGACCACCAACAGTTCTAAGAGCAGCAGCAGCAAGCACACCTTCCGGCGCACCACCAATACCCATATAGAGATCAACTCCTGTTTTTTCAGCATCGGCAGTGGCAATGACTGCAGCAACATCTCCATCAGAAATTAGCTTAACTCTAGCACCAGCTTCGCGGCATTTAGCAATGATTTCGCTATGACGATCACGCTTTAAGATCATCACTTGCAAATCAGAAATATCACATTTCTTAGCTTGAGCAAGATTTTTTAAATTATTTTGCGGAGAATTATCAAGATCAACAACACCAATTGGCAGACCGCCACCAACGGCGATTTTATCCATATAAACATCGGGGGCGTGTAAAAAATTGCCTCTATGAGCAAAGGCAATTACTGCTAGAGAATTGGGATTAGCGGTTGCGCAGATTGTTGTACCTTCTAGTGGATCAAGAGCAATGTCGATTTCTAAACCGCCTTTATCCCAACCAGTTCCTACTTTTTCTCCGATATAAAGCATCGGAGCTTCATCTCTTTCACCCTCACCAATCACCACCATGCCGGCAATATTCATGCGGTTTAACTCTTCTCGCATAGCTTCCACCGCAGCGGCATCAGCAAGTTTTTCATTACCTTTACCAATCCAACAATGGCAAGCAATAGCGGCCTTTTCTGCCACTAAAACCGCCTGAGATGTGATGCTATTTAAAGGATTTTTCAAACGAAAATTAGCTGGTTAATTTTTGTTCTTTGAACTCAACATGTTTTCTAGCAACCGGATCATATTTTTTAAAAACCATTTTTTCCGGTCTTTGTTTTGGATTTCTTCTCGCAGTGTAGAAATATCCAGTGCCAGCAGTGCTAACAAGCTTGAATAAAATTGCACTTCTCTTTGCTTTAGAAGATTTAGGTTTAGGAGCCATCGTTGATTGATTATTGGAGTTAGCTAAAAAAAGAGGGCAGATGTTATTTTTCTTGAGCCTTAAGTCAAGAAAATATTTGTTTGTAAATTCAAGTAGCGGTGCTAAATTAACCGGCCCAACAAACTCTCAGAGCAATGCAACTCGACACTAAAAAAATCATCGACAACAAAGACTTAATGGGTTTTGCGCAAAAATCTCCTAAAGAGCAAATGCAGCGCAAGCCAGACTGGATCAGGGTTAAAGCCCCAACCTCCGGCACATTTCAAGACACTGCCGCTTTGATGAGAAAATACAAACTCAACACAGTTTGTGAAGAAGCCGCCTGCCCTAATATCAGCGAATGCTGGAGCCAAAAACATGCTACAGTAATGATTCTCGGCTCGGTTTGCACCAGAGCTTGCTCTTTTTGCAATATTGAAACCGGAAAACCTGATAAGCTTGATCCGCACGAGCCAGATAATTTAGCCGAGGCCGTTGGCAAACTTGGCTTGCATCACATCGTTATCACCTCAGTTGACCGTGATGATCTTGAAGATGGTGGCGCCAATCACTTTGTTCGCTGCATAGAAAAATTGCGCGAGACTGCACCAAGCACCACAATTGAAATTCTTACCCCAGATTTTTTAAGAAAAGACGGTGCGATAGAAAAAGTTGTCAGAGCTAAGCCCGATGTGTTTAACCACAATATTGAAACCGTTCCCGGCCTTTATAACTCAATTCGTCCTGGTGCCAGATATTTTCATTCTCTATCACTATTAAAAAAAGTAAAAGAAATTGATCCGTCAATTTTTACTAAATCCGGCTTGATGGTTGGTTTGGGAGAAAAGAAGGAAGAAGTGCTACAAGTGATGGATGATCTTAGAACCGCAGATGTCGATTTCCTAACCATCGGCCAATATCTACGCCCAACTGTGCGTCATGCTCCGGTTGACCGCTATGTCCACCCGGATGAATTCGAATTCTACAAAAAAGCCGCCTATAACAAAGGCTTCCTAATGGTCGCCTCCAGTCCCCTCACCCGCTCTTCTTACCATGCTGGTGATGATTTTGTTAAAATGAGAGCGGAAAGGGAAAGAAAACTACAAAGCCAATTGAATACTGAAAATTAGTTTTGACTAACTCAGCCCTGTTCCCTTTCTTGCTTACTCTCAATTTTACCACCATTTGGTTTTTCTGGAGAAGAAGACGGATCTTGTACAGCTCCCTTCATTTTTTTCATCTTCAATTCTTCTTTTATAATCCATTCTATTAATTTTCCTGATTCTTCTTGAGCCACAATAAATTCAGGCAACTCTTTAATAGCATCAGACATAGATTTATGCGCCTCTACTAGCAACTTAAAGTTAGAATTGTCATCAAGTTCTGTTCCTTTAACCCTCATTATATATGATTCTGCCATTTCAACTAAATTTGTTATCATATGTGCGTCCTCAACTTCTTGTTCTGCTTGAATTGCATTTGCCTCCTGCAATGCTATTAACTCAGTTAAACTTGTTATCAAAGGCATTTTCTGCATTTCTTGCTCTCCATCCTTTTGTTCAGCACCGACCTGACTAGCTTGATTTTCTCTGTCTTCCTCCTTCTGCTTTTGTCTAAACTCATATATCTTTTTCCATCTGTTTCCAACTGTTGCCAATTTTTCAGTCTCTTTAAAATATCTTAATTCTTCATCTGACCCTAATTGTCCCATGACATTTAATAAATTCATGAGATAACTTCTATCTAATCTCAACAATAAATTTTTTGTACTTATAATGAACGAGGTATCAGGCTCAGATATTCTTGGCGGCAACTCTCTATATTCAAACTTTTCTTCTCCAGGTGACAATGATCTATGTCTTCCACCTATTTCTACTCCCATCCTATCCATATTTTTCAGTTTTCCCATCATCTGATTCACTTCCTCTAGGGACATATTATCCACCCCCTCTAAAGCTTCAGATATTTTTCTATACATCCCTAACAACAACTTAAAATTCAGGTTTTCCTGCAACTCTGTTTTTTGAATCTTCGCTATAAAGAATTCCACACCCTCAATTAATCGCGTTAATCTAACTACTTGGTCTTCCCTATCTATTTGGCCTTCATTTTTCAAATAGTTATCATGATATGAATTACTGGTTGAAATCAACATTTGGGTTTCTTGAAAATCTTTCAATTCTATATCATCTCCAAAACTACTTACAGCAGCCACTAAAGCAGTTATTAAAAAATGGTCTATAAAAATTAAGAACGATTTGCTATGCGAAGATAAAGGTTTTATTTGCGCATCAGGTTTCTGCTGATTCTGTTCTTGCTCTTTTTCATCTTTATCTTCTTTTAACAAAGCTAGAGTTGTATCGACTTTAGTTTTGATTATACCCATCAGATCCTCAATAGCCTTTGCTACGGTTGTTCCACCTTCTTCTCCTTTGATAATTTGATTATAGGAGGCAATTTTTACTGCAAATAAAAAATCCCCCAAAATTGATCCATCTGACTCAAACCCACCCTCTATTCCTCCATCCTCATCACTTACCTCATCCAGATTTTTATTTCGAAGTTCTTTTACTGCTCGTATGATTGCCGTTTCTATAAAGTTGATTGCCTGTCTCACATTCTCTCCTTTTCCATCAGTCTGAGCAGCTAGAGCTCTATTTAATACAAACTCAATCTGCTCTTGCGGAGATAGTTCTGAAGGGAAATTATCAGAACCACCCCTTCTTTCTTCATTCTCATCTAGTTCTTTAACTTCATTCACCCTTTTTTCCACTTGGGCTAATTTGCCGGATGATTTTCGGCGCGACAGTGGAAGGATATTTGAAAACCTTCTTTTGGGCTTTGACAAAGAATCTTTCGCAGCTATTTCACTGCTTGAAATAACCGAGGAATCTGACCGCGATAGAGATGATTCTGCCTTTGATATTGATGATGATTCCGCTTTTGATGTTGATGATGATCCCCATGTGGCAGCTCGCGATCTAGGAAGAAGCATTTCTTGGCTAACATTTTCCCAACCCGCTCTTTCATCTCCCATTTCACTTCCTTGCGGTTTAAATCTTGATAAGAAACCTTTTTTTTGACCGCCTTCGTTTCCTCTCATAAATTTATATTTTTAGTTGTTAGAATTGGGAGTTTTTATTTTTTGTCTTAGACCAAATTTTTCTGGGCTCTGTATTCTGTATGCAGACTAAATATGCATCATCAATTGAGCAAAAATGGTTTTTATAACTTTTCTTTATATTTAAAGAACTTTACTATACAATATAATAAATTAGAACATCTTATTATGTGAAGTAATTTATCTTCTCTCGATTTCTAGTTTTTTGGCAATCATAGCTATACCTGGAGCTTTAGGTAGGAGATAAAATCTTCTAAAATTAGAGAAGAAATGACAAAACCAACCAGTTTTAATTAGTTCTACAAAGCCTTTTTACTCTTTCAAATTATTGACTATTCTCTTCCCTGTTGTGCCGCAACAACCACTGGCTCTGCATTCGGATCTCTTAGAGAATGAGAAGGTGACCGAACCTCACCCGCAACTTGTGAAAGCGCTTTGTTATTTGGATCTAAAGAATTAAAAGATACCCAATCTTCATACATGGCTTTATGAACTTCTGGCGGCAAACTATTTTTTCCCCATATTTTATTTACCTCTTCTACTATTGTTTTTTGAACTTTTTGTAACTTCTTGATTTTCTCGTTTCCGCGTAGCTCTGTTTGCAAAATTTTAAATAAAAAAGCTTCCGCAACCCCAACTAGCACTATCGCTCCTTCTTCTTGTCCTTTGCTATATTCCCCGCCAAAGCTCTTATTCTTGTAGTCGTCGCTAACTGTTATTAATTCTTCGGTTTCTTGGAAATATTTTAAATCCTCGTCATATTTCAATTGATCTACAATAAACACCACATCTGTGATGTAGTCTTTGTTAATCTTTGCCAGAGATAATTTTTCTTCCTGGGACAAAGGATATAAATCAGTCTCATATATTTCAGGAGGCAGCTCTTTATACATAGGCTGTTCTTCATTTTTATTTTCTTCTGATTTTTTGCGTCTTAGTCGATCTAATAGATTTCTTCCAGAGCCACCGCCTGACATTTTTCTTCCCGCTTTATTTGGCTTTTCTCCCTCCGATGCTCTTCGTGGCGCTACAGATGATTGTTTTGGCGGCAATATTTGCGAAAATCTGCGCTCTATCTTTGACTTAGAACCAGACAAAATATCCCGCTCTTTTCCTTCTTCTTCGGGTGGAAAAACAGCAGAATCTGATTGAGATAGTCCTGACAAACTTGATCCCGTACCTGTTCTTGAAAATGTTGGCTGTCCTCCAAATGAAGATGATCTAGATTTAGCAGGCTGAAGAATATCTTCAGTAACCTCCTCCCCCATTGCCGCTCCTCCCGCTCCCATTTCACCCCTACCAGGCTTAAGATTGTTCGCTAACCTGGATAAAAGGCCTTTATCATTGCGTGACATAATAATTTATCTTGGTGATTGAATATTGGATTAGGTGAATGGATTATCTATAAAAACCCATAACAGAATTTTCTTGGCTGGCTTTATATTTGTTGAGAATTAGAGGAGTCACAGCGTTTTTCAACTTCATCTGAGATTGTGAACAGCAACTTATCAATTACTTTCTTTGGACTCTCATCATTTTCATTATTCTTATTGTTACCCTTTCTTTCTTCTCCCGTTCCGTTAATTTGCGAATTAACCCAGGTCAAAAATTGCCCAGCTTCTGACAAAGCTTGATCTTGTATATCTTTACTCTCTTCGTCCATTTTTTCTTTTTCATATCCCTGCCTTCTTTTATGTAATTCTTCTGCTGCCTCCCCAATTACATCTGACATCATTTTCATTCCCCCCTCTATGGTTTCACATTTTTTGGCCTGATTCGCTGCATTTAGAATCATATTCCATACAACCATGATCTCGTTATAGCGGATTTCTTGCAATTTTAAAGCTTGCGCCTCTTTTGGAGAATTGCCCGGAACTTCTGAAGTGCCACATATTATTAAATCTGCCAAGCTCTTCTTGCCCCCCTTTTTAGTCTGAGATGACAATGAGTCTGCCTGCACGATCCCCTCTGCGTCTACTTCTAATGAGTTTACATGTGTGATCCTCCTCTTCTCCTCTGCGTCTACTTCTTCCGCATCCTTTTGCACTCTTTTTATCCTTTTCATTTCTTCTTCTGAAATTTTACCTCTTGGACCCCTAGAAGATAGAGATTCTGATTTCCATTCTACATCCTCTACATCACCCAAAGACGGATCTTCTTTTTTGCTATTCTGCAACTTCCCTAAAGCCTCATATATCTTTTCATACTCCTCTATCAACCTCTCAACATTATAGTTTTTGCATAATTCTGTTTTTTGAAGTCGAATTATGCATAATTCAACAACATCAGCTAATCTTATTAATACAAGAGACTGGTCTTCTTTAGTTAATTTTTGTTCTTCTGGCGCTAAAGATTGAACTAAATCTTCTTCTCTTTTTTCTACATATTTCCAATCTTCCTCATAAACAGCCATTAGGGCTTGGATCTCTACACGATATTTTAGCTCTTCATCAAGTCCAAGATCGCGTATCACGGACAATAAAGGCATGATCAAAGAATTGTCCAGCCTGATTAATAATGGTTTAATTTCATCTGGTATAATTACCATTTCTGGGCTGGATTCTCGCTGTTTAAAATAAGACTGAGTTTGCTCCTGCCATTCTTCATATTTGCCTTCTTTTAACAATCTTAGCAATATTTTAGCCTCAAGCTGAATTTCGCCTATAATCTCTTCAACAGCTTGAACGGGAGCTGTTCCTTTTTCAATTTGAGTATAGGCGGCAATTTTTGCTGCAAATAACAACTGCCCCAAAGGCGAATAATCTGACTTAAATCTTTCACTATCTATCTCTTCATCTTCTTCAGTTAATTCATTCAAATTCTTATTTCGAAATGTTTTTATTTCTCCTATGACCGCCGCCAACACAAAATTAACCGCCTCTCTTGCGGTTTCTTTTTCTTTTGCATCATCCTTGGCAGCTAGAGCCGCATTTGACACAAACTGAATTTGATCTTCCAAAGACAAAGCTTGTGATTCTTCTTGAGAATTGCCCGCAACCAAAGATATATCCCCCTTTTTACCCTCATTCATTCCTCGTGCCACAGACTGCCCTGGCATGTCCGATGATTTTTGGCGCAGCGATGAAAATAAAGAGAATCTTTTTCTTCCCTTCTTTTCTGGTTTTGAATCCAACAAAACACCAGCATCCGATTTTGTCCTTCTTTTAGATCTTACATCTTCTGAGGAAACAGAAGAATCTGATTGAGATAGTTCCGATAGATTTGGTTTTAAATCTGCATTTGATGACGATCTAACCACAGATCTAGATAGCACCCCTTGGTCATTATTTCCCATTTCATTCCCTTTTGGCATACGCCCTCTTGAAAATAAATTTCCTCTTCCTTCTTTGTTACCTGTTCTCATAAATTTATATTGTAGTTATGAATTTGGAATTTTTAGATTATTTTTCTTCAATTAAGTTTTTCTATGGTCTGCGCTTGCATGCAGGATAGATATAGCTCTCTTTATTAACTAAAATTAGTTTCTATAATTTACCTTATATTTATAATTCTTATATTATGAAATACAATAAATTAAAAAAACTTATTATATAGAGTGGCTTATTGTCTCTCGATTTCTAGTTTTTCAGCAACTAAAACTGCACTTGGGGTTTGAGGAATGGAAATCGGCTTTTCACGTGCTATTGATTTTCTTGTCTGTTCCATAATTTCTTTTAGCTCTTCTCCTATTTTCTCATGCATGGATTGAAAGCTGTTTAAATTGAATGGCAGCCTAGCTGGTTGTCGCCACTCATCTTTCTCTTCAGCTGAGTTTTCAGATCTTGGTGCTCCTAACCTATTTTGAGATAAAAACCGGTCCATATTTGATGATCTTTGTTCTGCTGGTTTCTTCTTTTGAAGAATAGATCTTCTTAGAAGATTGCTGGCTTCAGTTTGAATTGCATCCACCAGTCCTTGAACAGCTTCTTTTACAGTCCTGCTGCAATCTTTATCCCCTTTTTCAATTTGATCTGTAGCGTTAGCTTTTATGATATGCAGCAATGTTTCAAGCGGTGATGATGGATCAGGCTTAACTTTTTTACCTATTGCTTTACGCTTGCCAGCTATATCTTTATTTTGAAGCTCTGCTATTTTCTGGCTAGCTTCCTTTAGCACAATACTAACCGCATCTTTTATAGTTTCAGAATCATTAGCAAGTGCCTGAGCCACTAAAATCGCATGCAGTACAGATGAGATATCAGAACTTTCTTTTGGGAACATGCTCTGCGGTAAAATTCCATCTGACGCTCTACGCTCCTTATTTCTCTCCTCTGCTCTATTATCAAGAGGTGGCATGGACGATCTACGCCCCATTAATACTTTGAATTTACTGAATTTATTTTGTGACCGGTCTTCGCTTGCTCTTCTTATTGTTTCTTCCATCTCTTTGATATGCTTCATTTCCTCCTTAGATATTCCATCTACCAACATATCTTGACCAGAAACAGAATCTGAGTGCGATCTTAATCTATTTGGTCCTGAATTTGACACTAATCCCTCCACCACAGATGATGCTCTGGATCTTGGTTGTAAAGGCTCAAGTAAATGCGATCCAACCTCTTCCCAATTTGTTTGCTTTGCTCCCATTTGATTTGATTTTGATCTGTCAAATAAGAACTTCTTTTTACCGCCTCTCATAGATTTTGCATTTCTTTATTAATTATTGATTTGAAATGAAGGACCGGTCTTTATAAGGCTTTAGGTGGGTAGAAATCGTGAGAATAGTTTAAAAAGAAATATGAGTAAGTTATCTATAAATTTAATAGGCGGAATATATTCTCTTTCTAAATCTATCCCAATACGCTTTTCATAAAGACAATAAGCCGTTATCACCTACCACTCCTAATGCCGCCGGAGCCCCCACTACTGGCGCCGGCACATCTCTCCGTCTTTGCATCACTTTCTTTGCATAAACACAACAACATGCCACCAGAGCTAAACCGGCAATCCCCGCACCAACAGCAATACCCGCAACCGCACCTTTTGACAAGTCGGACTCATCCTCAATACCAGTATTATTAGTAGGGGCTTTGGTTGGAGAATTAGTTGGAGCAGGTGTAGGACTAGAATTTACTATGGAAACAGTATCGTTATGGGATTCAAACGAAGAATGATCGTTAATAGTGAAAGTATTGCCACTTTTTGTACAATCAATAACGGGAACATCACCTGTGTTCTTACCAGCATTGGCTGCCCGATAAATAGCCTCTATAGTATCTTTATCTATAGCTCTTAGCGTTTTATTGCCAAAATGAAATTCATTGTCTTCTATAGTAACATTCATGCCATTCGCATCTTCAAAAACAGAACAGCGTGAACCATTAACCACTAGCGTTATCGGTTGTGTCAGATCAATATCTGGCAAAGGTTCAAACCTAAAGTTTCCATCTTGATTTTGAGGAAATTTTGCAGCAGTTATTTTTTCATTTTCTGTGATTTCCACCTCAAGAAGACCATCAACTATTTCAATTGTTGGGCTGCCATTATCAACCAGCTGAGGATCAAAAATTTTACTAAGCGGCAATGCTAAATAAGATTCGCTGTCAATATTAATTGGTAGAGATGTTGCATTCCGATCCTTATCAATTCTCAAAATCTGCACAATCTTATTAACCACAACACCGTCAGTGCCAATGCTAGCATAAAGAACAGCAATATGACCGGGGCTAATCAGTTTATAACCAATCACTGTTTGTTCATTTTTAATAATGGAATTTGGAACCAATATTTGTGTTGATTGATGTGTATTTAAATCTGTAATTTCTAAATAAATATTGCTGCTTTGTGTCGGTTGATCAGAAGGAATTCTGTTGAAAAATCTGTAAGATACATCATTACTTCCATCTATTATTGGATCAGTTTGTATTGGGCCCCTCCTTTCCGATATTTCATGAATTTCTCCAAATGAAAATTCTCTTCCATCCGGTAATTCAGATGAAGAATATGTTTCAAGAGAAAATTCTAACCCCTTTTCCTTCCTTATCTCTTCCACTAAAGAGGTCAAATTATGTTCTTGGATATCTATTATATCATCTCCTTGAACAAAATTTTGTCCTTGCTCGTAAGTAACTCTCTTCTCGGTTGAAGAAGCAATAGCAGCCATGGCCAAAAGTTTAAAAATTGTTCTTAACGGATTATTTGGCATAGCTTTAGATATTGTAATTAATTATAGAAGTCCGCTCAATAAGTGGCTATTCAGCACAATCATTCGGTTTTCCGACATTGACAAGAAACCACAAAAAGGGGTTTAACCCATTCAAGTGTTTCCTGAATGGGTTAAAAAAGTGTTATAGAATACCAACCCCTCCTTTAGTGTTAGTGGTGGTTTGTCCTTGCCCTTCCAGTTGAGCGGCTTCTGCGTTTCTCACTGAATTTGTAGGCGTTGGAGCCACTTTAAGAGCAACTTGTCCTTGTTGCGCTGGAAGTGCTTGATCTACTTTCTGTTCTCCAGCACCTTCCTTTCCCTCTCTTTGTTGAGTACATTTACGATGAGCAACAAAAGCGGCAATTATAAGAAGGCCTGTAGTAACAACAGCAATGCCAGCACCTATAATGGTCTCTATACTAACACCGCCAGATTTGGAAGTGCCTTCACTGCCAGGCGCTATTACAGGCGCTGGAGTCTGAGCTGGGGTCTGCATTGAAGTTGGTGCCGATGTTGGTACCGGAGTTGTCCGCGTCATAGATTTATCCGAAGAAATAACTCCATTCCCAAACTCAAATTTACCCCCTCCTAAACGAAACTCATTATTTTCGTCGCCAATATCACAACGCAATACCTTATCATTACTAGCTATAGCCCTATTTACAGCGGCCATAAAATCCCTTGCAGTCTCTGCATCTGAAAATCTTATTTCTTCATCTCCAATATGAAAAGTCTGTCCATTTATTGTCACATTAGAACCATTAGCCGCTCTAGCAACGGTACATTCTGTGCTATTATTTATTATAAATGTGATAGCATCCGAAATTGGCGCCTGAGAAGGAGCTTGAGAAGAAGGAGCTTGAGAAGGAGCTTCAGAAGGGGCCTGAGAAGGAGTTTGAGAAGGGACGCTACTTGGCTGTTCTTGCGCCACAACCGGAGAAGGAGCCAATACAGAAGTTGGAGTTGGGGTTGGAGATTGAACCGGAACCAAAGTTGGACTAAGAGTCTGCTCAGATCCCACATAATAAATTCCTCCACGGTCAGTAAATGTTACAATGCGATCAGCAATTTTAACCCTTAAAATACCTCCAACCACACTCATTATCGGACTGTTATCATTATCAACAGCCTTATCATCTATGCCTTCAACCTCAGTAAGCATAAAAGGATTAGACATAATATTGCCGTTCATGATTGGCAAAGCTATAGCGCTCTTATCTTCATTAACTCTTAAAAACTGCACAACTTTATTAACCGTGGCCCCACCAGTACCACCACTTGCATAAAGAACAGCGACAAGACCCGGGCCAACAATTTTATAATCGATTATTGTTTGTTCATTTTTAAGAAAGGCATTTGGAACCGGTAGTTGTATTGATTGTTGCGTATTTAGATCAGTGATTTCTAAATAGATATTACTGCTTTGTGTTGGCTGATTAGAAGGAACTTTGTTGAAAAATCTGTAAGATAGATGATTGCTGCTATCTATTACTGGATCAGTTTGGATTAGTCCTCTTCGTCCATTTACTTCATTTTGAATAGCCCAGTGAGCAGTTTCTGAAGCACTCAGGCCCGACTCTCTTTCAAATCTGATATCTTGTGAATCTTGCAACCACTCTGAATATTGACTAGTTGTTATCCCTTCCAGTTCTGCACCATGCTGTCCTTTAAGTTCTTCTACCGCTGCATGGTAAGGAGAGGCTTGGTTTGGTTCTTGATATAAATTTTCAGCAACAGCCTGCGCTTCATTCTGTGGCGCTATTTTTCCACTACCAACAACATTAGCTGCCGCTGCTGCAGCTCCAAGCAAAAATTTTGTTTTAGACATAATCTTTAGATAAATTAAGGTTTGTAAAGAGATGGTTTATAATATCAATAAAAGAGATGATTTATAAAACCAATATGTGGTTACACCATCTATTCAATTTTTGCCAGCAATAAATAAATTTATTTATATTATTATCACCGCGGCTAATTTGATTTATTGAATTATGTGTTAAGTTTTGGATAAAAAAGAGAAGAGAGGAAAGCGGGAACATCGAATATTTCTGCCCTGATTGATATAAAGTAAACTTTATGATCATTAAATAAAAAATCCGCCCAAACTTTTGAATGTTTGGACGGATTTAATGTATTTTGAAAAAACCTTAAACTATGCAGCAACAGAAACACCCTTCTGATGCACAGCCAAAGGAGTAATATCCGTAATTTTTATAATATTTGAAGGAAGTTGTCTTGCTTTCTCAGCAGCACCGTCGAGTGCCGCAGGAACAGTTCTGTTATTAACGGTGCAGCCTCGAGAAGCATGAACACCTGCAATAGCAGAAACATAAGGTTTTCCGTGAGCATTATATGCATTCATAGAAGCTACATAAGCAGAAACAATAGCAGGTAAAGCATGCGCATGAGGAACGGGACCAAGTGCGGCTACCGCTACAGGACCAGTAAAATTCCCGTTAGCTAGAATGTGAACAACGAGTTCACCGTTACTGAGAGCAGCGCCTACTGGACCAATAGCCGCAATACGAACGCCATTACCTATATTTGCAGCATGGTTGATATTAACGGTAAGACCAGTAGTAATAGCCGCAGCTGCGGCTGATGCTGTCGCGGTGGCAGAAGGGAGATCACGAGCTGCCACTAAAACTGTATTTGCTGCGTCTGCAGCTGCGTCTGCAGCTAAACCGACAAGTACAGGTTCTTTATAAAAAAAAGCCATATTAGCCATAGTAGTGTTATACACAACTTCATAAAGATCTTTAAGATTAGGATTGGCAGCATATGTTCTAGCGGCACGATCAGCAGCAGAGTTAGCAATACTCTTAGCAAAAAGATCTTGAGCTATATCCTTATCTTTTTTCTCCTTGCAACACCAACAACAAATGGCACCCATAATTACAAGACCCATTCCAATAACAGCGCCCGCCACAACACCTCCCCACTCACTATCAGATAGGCCTGCTTCATTACCCAATGCTTTAATAGGAGTTGTTGGAGATCCGGTTGGAGAAGGAGTTGGAGAATGAGTTGAAAATTCGTAACCTGTAGAATTAACCACACAAGTTCCTTCATCATTTTCTGTTGCATTAAGCTCAATCTCATAGGTGCCAGCAGAGGTATCAATATCTATACCCTTTTCTGTACAGTTAGCAGATCTAATATTACCAGAAATTTTAGGAAGAGAATTTTGATCAATCGCAACTACATTATTATTGTCAAAAATAACATATTGAATTTGGTTGCCGTCTTTAACTCCAACCATGGTCATATTTCCACAACCAAAAATGGAACAATGCATGCCATTGACTGTAATATTAGCTATGTGCACCGGCGCTTGAGTTGGCTCTATTGTTGGCACCGAAGTTGGCTCTTGCGTCGGGTTATTTGATGGAGATGGAGTCAACATAAGCACCGGACTTGCCGTTGGATTAAATGTTGGACTTAGAATTACAGGAGAAAGTGTAATCGGAGCCTCCGAGAAAGGTGATCTAGTTGGAAATGATGACGGAGCATCCACTGGCGACTTAGACTCCGGGCTATTTGTTGGGTTGGATACAGGACTTGGCGAAGGAGCGTTAGACGCTGGATTAGCAGATGGACTAAAAGTTGGCGTCCAAGTTGGTTGGCCTGTTACCGGATTAGTTGTCGGAGTCCACATTGGAGTGCCAGTTCCAGGGGCATCAGTTGGCAAGGTTGAGCGAGGAGTTGGCACTCTTGTCGCCGGAGATGGCGTTGCAGATATTGGTGGAGCAGTTGGTACTATCGTTGGCGATTTAGATTCTTCCGGACTGTTTGTTGCCGGATTTGATGTAGGATTCTGCGACGAAGGCGCGGCAGAAGTAGCAACTGGGGACTCGGTTGATGGATTTAAAGTTGACGGAGCAGCAGATGCGGTTGATGGATTTAAAGTTGACGGAGCAGCAGATGTCGGGTTAGCAGTTGTCGGAATGTTAGTTGTTGGATTTGAAGTAGTTGGACTGCCAACTGGACTTGGGGTTGGAGCTTGCTGCGACGGACTTAGAACTGGTGCTGCCGTTGGAGCAGCAGCCAATACAGGATCAACACGGAAAGTTCCATTATGATTATTCTCAAGTATAATACTTTTTCCCGCAAGATTGATAGCCACATCGCCACCGTTATTCACCGTAACAACAGCAATATTGCTGCTATTGATAGCGTCAACGCTTGACGGAGGAGTAAAAATATCGGTCAACAATAACGGGGTAACTGTCTGATTATTATTAATTACAATTGGCAAATTTGTAACTTTAGTGCCATTAAGGCTTAATGCCTGAATTGCCTGGTTAAGCGTTACGGAGCCAGCAAGATTTGTTAAATACTGAACAATGACTTGACCCTGACTAGAATCAACCACCTCCATAGTAACAGGTATTTGCGATCCTGTAGAACGGGCACCAGGAATCCTAACAAGCTCAAAAGCTCCACCAGGACTAGTAACATTCAGAGCCACATCTGGACCTGATATGGAGTTAGCAAAATTTGTTACTCCAACAAATTTATAGCCAAAACCATTCATTGATATTTCTTGCAAACCGCGCCTTCCTGCTTGCTGACTCCTTACTTCTCGAACAGATTCCGCCAATCTGTCAAATGGATCATTTGGTTGTTGCGACATGATATCGACATCGGAAACTTTAGACCCTCCCAAAACTTTAAGGGGGCTTGTAACAAGTATTGCCCAAACAGCAAAGACCCTATTAAAAAAGGATGTTCCGGTTTCTGGTTTCATATTTTGTATGTAAATGAAAGTTAATTAATTAAGAGTAATGTTAGTTTGCAGTTTGGTAAATTTAGACAATCACGCCCAATCCTATTTTTTCAAATAGCAAAGGTGTGATCTCATTTGCTATCCTTGAGTAAAATTTTTCTAATTATATTTTTTCTTGATTTCTTCTAATGAAGAGGAGGCAAATTTTTTAATATCAGCATCATTTTTTAAACCCAATTCATTTTTTAAATATTCTTTAAAAATCTCTGAATCAATCTTGCCAACCAACTGATCAGCTTTTTGCATCATAGCTTTAGCTGCTTCTTCGGGGGTTAGTTTTGTATTTTCACAAATCTTCTGAAATTCCCTCGCCAATTCATCTATTTGGAATTCAATTTTATTAATTTGAGTTGTCATATCTAGATTGTAATTGATTGATTAAAATAAGACCGTCTTATAACAGGCTCAGTGGCCAATCTAGCCAAGATATTTTTAATTGCAATAAATGAATTAGTAAATCTCATATACCTACTTAGCGGCTTATCTACTATATCAAAGATAGCTATTATATTATCATGCCACGTATTTAGGCCATTTTCAGACCACCCCTAGGTATGATAAAAGTTAATTAATGCTTGCTATTAAGAATTAACTCTGTTAGATCAGCCCTCCCCGATCCATAGTTTATGGATGATTAGTTGGTTGTCGTGGTTGTTTGAGCATTCAGAACCAAGTGTTTAACAACAATTTCTTCAACCAGGGATCAGATTTTCTTCTGTTACAGGCACTGATCTTAGTTTAAGTTTTGGTTCACTAATTTAATTTTAGACTAGCTTATGACTTACAAAAAATTTTCTAATCAAAAATATCTAATTGCTATAACTGCTTTATCAATAATTTTTGGCAGCATTAGTGCAAATGCCGCTACTATTAATATTAATGATGGCGAGACTCGCAATACCTTCAACGACACAACCACTAACGATCTTTTATTTACTGGAAAAATAGATGGGGTCTTAAGGCATACCGTCTCAAACACCAGAACCTTTGGAGATATATCCACAGTTCACAATGGTGTTGGTGAAATAAACATTTCAAATAATAGTCCGCTCAATATGCTAATCGTCAATGGCAATATTGGCAAAATCAATACTATACGCTTTACTCAATCAGGTTCTACATTAGGAGTTAATGGCAATTTTTTATTTGCAGAAAATATTGTAACCGACGCAATTGGAGCGGGAAATTTGTTTTTAGGTGATGGCATCACAGGATCTGATATTACAGTAAGCTCCAATATAGGAGCACTAGGATCAGAGATTAATTGGGTCTCAACCCGTGACAATTCCAAATCCATTTTTAATGGCAATATACACATCTTTACTTTTGAAATTAAGGGTGGGGCAACATCTACAATAAATGGCTTGAGCAACTCTTTAGGAAGTATCGGTAATTTAGGCACTCTAAATATCAACCAAAATACCAGCGCCTCTAGCTATAATAACGATGACAATACTGCTGCATTGCTAAATATCGCAGAAGGAAAAAAGCTAAACATTATTTCTACTATTTTTGATCCATTTGACGATGTATCAAATATTAGTCACGATGTAACATTTGGTCAGGGCGCTTCTATTGCTTCTAACTTTGATATTAATGTAAATAGTACCGCAAAGTTCAAATTTGACTATTCTACAGCCAGCAAAATTGCAGTTAATGACTCATATCAATTTTTTACTGTTACTGATGGCACATTTAACGAGGACTATGATGAAGCAACAAATACATCAGATACCTCGTTCTTAATAAAAGCCGTGGTTGATCCGCTATCTAATGGATATAAAAAAACTGATACTTTGGATAATGCCAATCTTGCCACTTTAACAACTTCTGAGCAGTCACTTGTTAAGTACTTAGTAAATGAAACAGGGGTCAATTCTGACAATGGCGGCGCTCAAACAGCGATATTAAAGCTTGGCGATGCCACTAATGATTCTGGTTTTGTAGCAAAGCATGCGGTTGAAGAAGCTCTAGCAACTCTTGAAGAAACTTCAGCTCAAGACAGAAGCAACATGGCGCAAAGAACCACTCAAGATATTACCAATGCAATGCAAGGCATTGTTGATAATCGTGTTCATGCTGTAAATTACATTCAATTTGCCCTAGCTGATAAAAGAAAAAGACCTGTTGCCAATAACAATAGGATCTTTAGAAATGGCGGTACCTGGGGTGAAGTTTTTGGAGCCAGATCAACGCAAAATGATATTATAGAAAAAGGCGCTAATAATAGAGTTAAAGGCTATAGCGCTAATTTTGGTGGTGTGAGCTTTGGTGCAGATACAATTTTTCGTGCTGCAAGAACTAACCACATTTTTGGTGGCGCAGTTGCATATGCACAAGGTAAGGCAGATAGTAATGGCATGTCTGATCAAAAAACCGACATCACATCTTACCAAGTTTCTCTCTACAATTATAACGCAAGAAAAAACGGGTTAGGATTTTTCAACGAAAACTCAGTGAATGGTAGCTTTAACCAATATGATTCCAAAAGAATCATTATGGTTGGTAATGCTTATCAATCACAATCCACTGCTGAATATTCAGGCATTGGATATGGAGCTAAAGTTGCCGTTGGTTATAATGCAAGAGTGTCCAAAAAAGTTATTTTTGCGCCACTTGCTGCCATTAAATATTCTGGCTTGGAATTCACTGATTATAACGAAAGAAACACTGGCGGCATGGGTCAAAGAGTTGAAAGTGAAAGATTTAATCTATTCACTTCTGAACTTGGCGTTAGAGTTTCAGGTGACGTTAACTTAAAAGTACGTCCACAAGTTAATGTTTCTTGGTTGCATAACTTGAACAATACCGGCCCTAAAACCACTAGCTATTCAGGCAATGGTAGCAATCGTATAGTAAGAAAATCTACTGGCGTTAATCCAGATGATGATATCTTAAATCTTGGTACTCAGTTAAACTTCAGAACTGGCGCTAATAGCACTTTCATGGTAAAATATGATTTGCAAAAAAGTGAAAACTTTACCAGTCATTTAGGATCACTTAAATACAACTTGATGTTTTAGTTTATAAAACTGCAAGATTCTTAAATTCCTGTTTACAAACATTAAACCACGCTTTTTAATTAAAGCGTGGTTTTTTGTTGTCCATCTCATAAAGCTCTCCCTAACCAAATGACAAAGCCAATTATTGGTATTATCCCTGACTACAAAACCGGAGGAGAGGGCACCTATTCGCGCAGTCCGTTTTATGCTGTCAGGCAAAATTATTTAAAAATGATTGGCGATGCCGGAGCAGCTCCGATATTGTTTGGATATGATTATTCGGCTATTGATGAATATTTAAACCTTATTGACGGTTTGCTCTTTATTGGCGGTGGTTTTGATGTTAATCCTGGCCGTTATGGGGAAGAGATTCACCCTAAGGTAAAGCTTAACGAAGCAAGAGATAATTTTGAATTTGAGATGCTAACCCGCACTATTAAACAAAAGCCGGAAATGCCGATTTTTGGCATTTGCAACGGTATGCAGCTGATCAATATCTTCTTCGGCGGAAGCTGCATTCAACATATTCCCGACCATCCGCAATATATCAATCACGAACAATCTCATAACCCAGAATTTTTGGATTATCAGCCTTATCATCAAGTTAAAATTGATAAAAACAGCCAGCTCTTTAACATCACTAAAGAAGAGATGGCAACAACCAACTCTTCACATCATCAAGCAGTTGGTAAATTGGGAACAAATATTGCCGCATCCGCCTGGGCAAATGATGGCATTGTTGAAGCAATTGAACATAAAAAACATCCATTTTGTTTAGGAGTTCAATGGCATCCGGAATTTAATTCAAGCACAGTTGATAAAAAAATATTTACTGCCTTTATAAAGCAGTGCCAGAAATAATTATGGAAAAAGAAATTAAAGGACAAAGAATTGCTAAAGTAATTGCCAGAAGCGGCATTTGCTCAAGACGGGAAGCAGAACAGCTAATAGCAGAGGGAAGGGTTAAGGTTAATGGCGAGGTTATAGACACTCCGGCAACCATCATTACTGACCATTCAATCAAAATTGACGATAAACTGCTGGCGGCAAAACAGCCACCAAGAGTCTGGGTTTTTCATAAGCCAAGAGGCCTGATCACCACCAATAAAGACCCTAAAGCCAGAAAAAATATTTTTGAAATTTTGCCTAAAAATTTGCCAAGAGTTGTGACTGTCGGCAGGCTTGATATCAACACCGAAGGCCTTTTGCTTTTAACTAATGATGGCGAAATTGCCAGATATGTTGAACTGCCTTCCAGCAAATGGACTAGGGTTTACCGAGCTAGAGTATTTGGTAAAATTGATATGGAAAGGCTGAAAAAAATCCAAAAAGGCATCACTATTGATGGCGTGAGATATGGCGGCATTAAAGTTGAAATGGAACAGGAAAGAGATTTCAATTCCTGGCTAAAAATTTCTCTCACCGAAGGAAAAAACCGTGAAATCAAAAAAGTTTTAGAATTTTTTGGTTTGCAAGTTAGCCGCTTGATCAGAATTTCCTTCGGACCATTCCATCTCGGCGGTCTGCCAGTTGGTGAGGTGAAGGAAGTTTACAAATCAGTTTTGAGCGAAGCACTTCCTCGTGAACTCTTATAATTATTTTTTAAATTAAACTGGATTGCCGAGTTGCTCATGGCTCCTCGCAATAACGACACAGAAAGCTCAATGCAAAAACTTCAACACCGTCATTGCTAGGAGCGCCATAGGTGAGGCAGCAATCCAGAAAAATAAATCCATAACCAACCAAACCCAACAATGATCCCTAGATATTCCAGAAAAGAGATGGCCGATATTTGGTCAGAACAAAATAAATACCAAATTTGGTTTGAAATTGAGGCTTTCGCCGTAGAAGCAATGGAACAGCTAGGTATTGTGCCAAAAGGTGTTGCGGCGGATATTTGGAAAAAGGGGAAATTTAATGTGGAAAGAATCCTAGAAATTGAAGCTATCACCAAACATGATGTTATTGCTTTTCTAACCAATTTAGCGGAATCAATCGGCGAAAATTCCCGCTTTGTTCACATGGGGATGACCAGCTCTGATGTTTTGGACACTTGCCTTTCCAAGCAATTAACCCAAGCAGCGGATATTTTGTTGGAGGATTTAGAAAGATTGTTAAAGGCCCTAAAAGATAAAGCTTTTGAACATAAAAATTCACTTTGTGTTGGCAGAAGCCATGGTATTCACGCCGAGCCAACTACTTTTGGCCTAAAAATGGCCAGATTCTATGCTGAATTCAAACGTAACAAAGCTAGATTAATTGCCGCTAGAAAAGAAATTGCCGTTTGCGCAATTTCTGGCGCAGTTGGCACTCATGCCACAATTGATCCTTTTGTGCAAAAATATGTTGCAGAAAAGCTGAAATTGGAAGAAGAAGAAATTTCCAGTCAAGTTATCCCTAGAGACCGCCACGCTCAATTCTTTGCCACACTTGGCGTTATTGCCTCTTCAATTGAAAATATCGCGGTTGAAATTCGCCATTTGCAAAGAACTGAGGTTTTAGAAGCAGAAGAGTTTTTCTCAAAAGGACAGAAAGGTAGCTCGGCAATGCCTCATAAGCGCAATCCAGTTTTGTCAGAAAATTTAACTGGCTTAGCTAGAATTGTTAGAAGCGCCGTTAATCCAATGATGGAAAATGTTGCTTTGTGGCATGAGCGCGACATTTCTCACTCTTCAGTTGAAAGAATGCTGGCACCGGATGCAACCGTGGTACTTGATTTTGCTCTAAACCGCCTGGTTGGTTTGGTAGAAAATTTGCTGGTTTATCCGGACAATATGATGAAAAACCTAAATAAGCTAAATGGCTTGGTATTTTCACAAAGAGTTTTGTTAACACTTATTGATGAAGCCAAGATTTCTCGTGAAGAAGCTTATAAAATCGTTCAAACCAGTGCCATGAAAGTTTGGCAGGAAGGTTGTGATTTCTATGAGCTACTAAAGCAGGACAAAAAAATTATGGAATCTTTGGGGGAAAAGAAATTGAAGGCAGTTTTTGATTATTCATTTTATACCAAAAATGTTGATCAAATTTTTGGAAGAGTCTTCTAAAATATATCTCAAAGACAGGATTTAATGCATTATCCTCCTGAATTGCCACGTCGCTTCTCTCCTTGCAATGAAGGCTGAGAGCTTATCTTATAATTTCCAGTATCGTCATTGCGGGGGGAGAAGCGACGCGGCAATCCAGAAATAAATTAAACAAAAAAAGCATAAATTTTTTCTGCTGGAAATTCTTATTCCTCCCGAACATGCTTTAAAATCAAGCCTTTTGCGAATTTAGGGGATTTACTTTTAAAAATAGCAGCAATAAAATGCCCTCCCGAACTACAATCGGTTGGGTTGTTAGAATCTCTAACTTTTAGAACCTAGTTCTAAATCACCTGGCCGGATAACAATCTTCAAAAACAATCCCAAATGACGAAAACTAACAATGGCTCTGCCCATGTTCTTGCCAATTCCATTGCTGATGTTCTTAGCCTGGTTAAAAGTAACGATATAAAATTCATCGATTTTCGCTTTACCGACTATAACGGCAAATGGCTCCACATCAGCCACTGTGCCGATGCAGTTGGAGAAGAAGAATTGACAAAAGGCGTTGCTTTTGATGGTTCTTCTGTTCCTGCTTGGAAAGAAATTAATGAATCAGACATGATTCTCATGCCACAAATTGAAACTGCCTTTATTGATCCTTTTGCTGCCTTACCAACTTTGGTGTTAACTTGCGATGTTATTGAACCAAGCACTGGTAAAGGTTATGATCGCGACCCTCGTCATACTGCAAAATTAGCTGAAGAATATCTTAAATCAACCGGCATTGGCGATGTTGCTTATTTTGGTCCTGAACCGGAATTTTTTGTTTTTGATGATATAAAATACCAAACCAAATCTAATGGCTGCTCTTACGAAATTGATTCTGAAGAAGCTCCACACAATAACGGCAAACATTATGAGAGTGGCAATATGGGCCACAGATCTTCAATTAAAGGTGCTTATTTTGATCTCGCGCCACTTGATAGTGGAAGCGACATACGTGGCGAAATGGTTGAAACATTGCGTGAAGTTGGCATTACTCCAATTTTGCATCATCACGAAGTTGCTAATGCTCAATTCGAAATTGGCTTTAAATTTAGCACTTTGACAGACACTGCAGACAATGTTCAAAAATTTAAATATGTTGTCCGCAATGTTTGCAATTCATATGGCAAAACTGCCACTTTTATGCCTAAACCAATTTTTGGTGATAATGGTTCTGGAATGCATGTTCACCAATCAATCTGGAAAAATGGTAAACCATTATTTCCAGGAACTGGGGAAGCTGGCCTTTCTGAATTAGCAATCTACTATATCGGCGGCATTATTAAACATGCTAAAGCTATTAACGCTTTCACCAACCCATCAACTAATAGCTATAAAAGATTAGTTCCTGGTTTTGAAGCTCCGGTCATTTTGGCTTATTCTTCAAGAAACCGTTCTGCATCAATCAGAATTCCTCACGTTACCAATGAAAAAGCTAGAAGAATTGAAGCCAGATTTCCTGATCCAACTGCTAATGCTTATCTTGGTTTTGCAGCAATGTTGATGGCTGGTCTTGATGGCATCATTAATAAAATCCATCCTGGTAAAGCTGACAATCGTGATTTGTATGAACTTCCTGAAAAAGAATTGAAGAAAATTCCTACAGTCGCTAGAAATCTGCGCGAAGCTTTAGCTGCTCTTGATAAAGATCGCGAGTTCTTGAAAAAAGGTGGTGTGTTTAGTGATGATCAAATTGATGCTTATATCAAATTGAAGATGAAAGAAGTTGAAAAATATGAGCAAATGCCTCACCCGGTTGAGTTCGAAATGTACTACAATTCCTAATTCCACATCTATTCCCGGACAAATTAACTTTGTCCGGGATTCTATTTAAAAATCCCACAAATCATTTGACAATTTTTATTTATAAAACTTTAATGTTCCACGTAGAACATTCTGTCTATAAATTAAAATTCCCCATCATGACAAAATTTACTGACAAGCCCACTAGGATTATCTCTGTAGTTAATCAGAAAGGTGGGGTTGGAAAAACAACTAGCGTTGTTAATCTTGCTACTGCCTTTGCTAATTTAAAAAGAAAAGTTTTGGTTATTGATTTTGATCCGCAAGGCAATGCTAGTACCGGTCTCGGGCTTTATCAACAAGATAGAACTCACAGCATTTATGATGTGATGATTGGAAGTTGTGATATTAAAGATGCAATATTCAAAACCGAGGTAAAGAATTTGTTTTTAATACCAGCCACAGTTCATCTATCTGCATGTGAAGTAGAATTAACCAATATTCCAAATCGAGAATTTATTCTCAGAGATAAATTAAGAACCATTGCTCATGATTATGATTGCATAATTATCGACTGTCCACCATCACTTGGATTATTAACTATCAATGCTTTGTGCGCTATTGATTCAATTCTGATTCCAATGCAATGTGAGTTCTTTGCATTAGAAGGGTTAAGTCATCTACTTACTACTCTTGAAATGATTAAAAATAATCTAAATCCTAATTTAAAAATTAGCGGTATAATGCTCACAATGCATGACAGAAGAAATAAATTAACCGAGCAGGTGGAAAATGATGTAAGAGAATTTCTACAAGCCATGGTTTATAAAGTCATTGTTCCTAGAAATGTTAAATTATCTGAAGCTCCATCTTACGGAATTCCAGCTCTAATTTATGACTCAACTTGTCCAGGTTCAATTGCTTATACTAGATTAGCAAAAGAAATAATTGAAAAAGAAAAACTATAATAACTTTTGTTCCACGTAGAACATTTAAATAATAAAAAACTATGGAAATCAACAATGACAGAAAATTAGGCCGCGGTCTATCAGCTTTATTAGGCGATAGTCCTAAAACCAAAGAATCCAAAATAGACTCGCTTCTAAATGGCGAAGAGTCTGTACAGTCCCTGGCAATGCAAAATATTATTGCTGGAGTTTACCAGCCACGAAAAGCATTTGATGATCAAAAACTAACTGAGCTAAGCAACTCAATTCGTGAAAATGGAGTTGTCCAACCCATTATTGTAAGAGCTACTGATAAAAATGGTGTCTTTGAAATTGTAGCTGGAGAACGCAGATTTAGAGCAGCAAAAATGGCTGGTTTAGTAAAAATACCAGCAATAGTAAAAGATATAAATAACACCCAAGCTTTGGAATTCGCTATTATTGAGAATGTGCAAAGAGCTGATTTATCTCCAATCGAAGAAGCCAATGGATATAAACAATTAATGAATGAATTTGAATATACGCAAGATCAAGTTGCTAAAAAAATTGGCCGCAGCAGAAGTCATGTTGCGAATATCTTGAGACTTTTATTTTTGCCTGTAGAAGTACAACAAATGTTAGATCTTGGAAAAATAACATTTGGCCATGCCAAAGCCATAATGAATAGTGAAGATGTGGTTGATATTGCTAGACAGATTGTTGCAAATAATTGGACAGTTCGTGATGTTGAAGCTTTCTTAAGAAATAGTGGATCTTTGGCAGAAGAGCAGGGAGATGGAGAGGAGCAAACAGATAAAGTTAAAAAACCAACTCCTTCGTCACCAAAAAACAAAAAAGTCAAAAATCAAAAAGTTAGAGATATTGAATCTCAAATTGCAGCTTTATTTCCTAACACTGTAGTGAGAGCAGAATTTGATCAACAGAGACAACAGGGAAGAATTACCATTTCTTTTAAAGACTTGGCTGAAATTGAAGAGCTGGTAAACAACCTCTAATTTCTACCCAGAATGAGTGAATAATTTTGGCTTTATTTTTTTAAGTTTCTGGATTGTCACATCATTGACTGCGTATGCTCCTCACAAGGATGGTTGGGAATTTTATGCAGAAATTTCAATATTGTTATTGTAAGGAACAAAATGATAACAATCCAGAATAATTCATTTTCCTTAAAAATCTTTCGTTACTGCTATCAATAGATTTGGATTTGGCGGTTATTTAGAGACCACTAAATAACCGCGGTAATTAGCGCCATCTTTGGTATTCATTGCTTTCAACATATCAGAAACACTAACCCAATACCAACCATTCCTGTGACCCGCAACATCCATCACCAAAACTTGGTCGCTTACTGCATCAAAAGCAGTAATTAAGGACATATGTCCATTGGTTTTTAAGTCTAAAATTTTGCCATCAAAATTTACTAACAGAAATTTTTTATCATCCGCCAAAATTTCTTTTAGCAATTTTCTAAATTTCTCTGAGGATTTTTCATCAACAGTTTCAACATGGGTAACTTTAACTTTTAGCTGATAAATTTTTAAGATATCGGACAATTGCCTTAAAGTAACACCAGGATCAAAAACATTTTTATCATTCTCATTTTCCTTAGTAATATTTTGCAAATTGATAATTTTACGATCCTTAATTTTATCAGTTTTATCATTTAAGAAAGTAAGCTGGGAGTAAGCGGTAAAGTCAATATTACCACCACCAAAAGCCTTTGGTTTTGTCACTTCTAGCTCTTTTTGACTGGCGATTTCCTTTTCATCGTTAATAGCATTTAGAATGATAACAGAACTTGCTATGCCGCAATAAAGCGGATTGATTTGTGGCTGAAAGTGATCTGCCAGTTGATAAAAATCATTCTTATATTGGCTGCTATTAAATATCTCTAAACCCTCTTTACTATTCCATTTTTTAGTAATCTTGCTTTCCGCCGCAAAACTAGCATTTACAAAAAACAATAAAAAAGTCAGTGATTTAATAAAATTTTTCATGGCTCCAGATATTTGATTGTTTTTTTTGCTATTAATTTGAGAATAAGCAAAGCGATGAGAAGAAACAAATGGTCGCACTTGAAAATAAAAAAATCCACTAATTTATCAATAATCCAATGAGCATAATTTCTCAAAAAACCATCAACAAAAAAGTAAGCTGCAACGGCATTGGACTGCATAGTGGCAAAGAAGTTAAAATGTCTTTATTGCCTGCACCGGAAAATAGCGGAATCATTTTTAGAAGAGTTGATGTTACTGATAAAAATAACCAAATTTTAGCCAATTATAAAAATGTCACTACCACTAATTTAGGCACTACAATTGCCAATTCAGATAATGTTAAAGTTGCCACTATTGAACATTTGATGGCAGCAATTTGGGGTTGCGCAATTGATAATTTAATTGTTGAGCTAAATTCCGAAGAAATTCCGATTATGGATGGCAGCTCAGCAGCTTTTATTTTTCTGATTGAATGCGCCGGCGTTCATGCTCAAGAAGAGCCAAGAAAAATCATCGAAATTTTAAAAACCGTAAATGTGCAAGATGGTGATAAATCTTTGACTATTGAACCATCACGAGAATTTTCAATTGATTTGCTTATTGATTTTAATCATCAGCAATTAGGGAAGCAGAATTTCGATTTTCATTCCAATCACACTTCTTTCAAAAATGATATTTCTAGGGCAAGAACTTTTGCTTTTGAAAGAGATATTGAAAAAATGCGCAGTATGGGCCTAGCACTTGGCGGCTCTTTAAAAAATGCCATCGTGATTGGCGAAAATGGCATCATCAATAAAGAAGGATTGCGTTATAAAGATGAGTTTGTGCGTCACAAAATGCTAGATTTTATCGGAGATATATTCCTAGCTGGCGGCTATATTCTGGGCCATTTCAAGGGAGTTAAAGCAGGACATGGAATAAACAATAAATTGCTGCATCAGCTTTTTTCTGACCAAAGCGCTTATCGTTTCGTTTAATTTCAATTATTTTTAGTGATCTAAAATCACTTTAAGCCGGAAGTTTTTCTTGCACTTCCGGCAAGCTACCGTTAGAATCCGCAACCTATTTTCCTTATTAAAATAATCAAAAAATCTACACCCAATGACTAGCTCAACAAATCTTGATGTCGTTAGCAAAGAAATAATCCCGGTTGCCATTGAGGTGGAGATGAAGAAGTCCTATTTGGACTATGCGATGAGTGTTATTGTTGCGCGCGCAATTCCTGATGCCTGTGACGGTTTAAAACCAGTGCACCGCCGCATTCTTTATGCCATGTATGAAGGTGGATATGACTATAACAAAGCCTTTAAAAAATCTGCGAGAATTGTCGGTGAAGTGATGGGTAAATATCACCCACATGGTGACTCTGCCATCTATGAATCTTTGGTTAGAATGGCGCAAGATTTCTCAATGCGTTTACCGCTAATTGACGGGCAGGGTAACTTTGGTTCAATTGATGATGACCCGGCTGCAGCAATGCGTTATACTGAGTCTCGCTTGAAAAAGGTTACTCACACAATGCTGGAAGATCTCGACAAAGACACAGTCGACTTTATTCCAAACTATGACGGTTCTGAAAAAGAGCCAAAAGTTATGCCGGCCAAATTTCCCAATCTTTTGGTCAATGGCTCCGGCGGTATTGCGGTTGGTATGGCAACCAATATTCCACCTCACAATTTGGGAGAAACTATTGATGGATGTTTGGCCTATATCGACAACAATGACATCACCATTGAAGATCTGATCAAAATTATTCCCGGCCCTGACTTTCCAACTGGCGGGATAATTCTTGGTAGAGCAGGCTATGATTCTGCAGCTAAAACTGGACGCGGTTCCGTCATCATGCGCGGCAGGCATAAAATAGAAAAATTAAAAGGTGGCAAAATTTCAATCGTCATCACCGAAATTCCTTACCAAACCAATAAAGCCAAATTGGTAGAAAAAATTGCCGAACTAGTTAAGGAAAAAAAGATTGAAGGCATCACCGATTTGCGCGATGAATCTGACAGAGATGGTATCCGCGTTGTAATTGAGCTACGCAAAGATGCAATGGAGGAAGTTATCATTAACCAGCTTTACAGCTTTACTCCACTACAATCTAGCTTTGGGGTTAATATGCTAGCCCTAAATCATGGTCGCCCGGAACTTCTCAATCTACTAGATGTCATCAAACTTTTTGTTGCCTTTAGAGAAAATGTTGTTGCCAGAAGAACCAATTTCTTGTTGAACAAAGCAAGAGATAAAACCCATATCTTAATTGGGTTGGCAGTTGCAGTTGCCAATATCGACGAAATTGTTGATTTGATTAAAAAATCTCCTGATGCCGCAGTTGCAAAAGAAAAACTTTTAACCAAAAGCTGGCCATCATCCACGGTTGAAGCCATAATTAAATTGGTTCAAGACAAAGGCAATGTGGTAAAAGATGGCAAATTTTACTTTACTGAATTGCAGGCAAAAGCAATTCTAGATATGAGATTAGCCAGATTAACCGGCTTGGAAAGCGGTAAAATAAGTGAGGAACTTAAAAATCTTGCTGCTGAAATTTCTGAATATTTATCACTTCTTGCAAATCGTACAAAATTGATGCAGCTAGTTAAAGATGAGCTCGTTGCTATTAAAGAAGAATTCTCTACTCCAAGAAGATCAACAATCGAAGAAAGCGAGTTTGAAGTTGATGTTGAAGATCTAATTCCTAAAGAAGATATGGTTGTTGTTGCCACTATGAATGGCTATATCAAACGTGTTGCCCTTTCCGCCTATCGCGCCCAAAAACGCGGTGGTAAAGGCAGAAGCGCAATGGATGTTAGAGAGGAAGATTTTGCTACCGATATTTTCGTTACCAACACTCACACTCCAATTCTGTTCTTCTCCAGCAAAGGTAAAGTTTATAAGCTTAAAACCTATAAACTGCCACTTGGAAGCCCACAAGCCCGCGGTAGAGCTTTAGTCAACCTACTTCCAATTGAGCAAGATGAAAAAATCAGCACCATTTTGGCGCTGCCAGAAAATGAAGAAAGCTGGAAAGATCTAAGCATCATCTTCGCCACTTCCAACGGTGATGTGCGTCGCAACTCGATGGATCAATTCACCGATATTAGATCAAGCGGTAAAATTGCCATGAAATTGGAAGGCGACGAAGATTTAATCGGCGTTAATCTTTGCACTGAAGATAGCGATATCTTGCTTTCCACTAAAAATGGCAAATGTATCCGCTTCCCGGTTTCTAAGCTAAGAATTTTCCAAAGCCGAAATTCCACCGGTGTGCGTGGTATCAAACTGGAGAATGGCAATAAAGTTATCGCCATGTCAGTTTTAAAACATTCCGAGGCCGATATTTTGGTAAAAGAACAATATCTAAAAATTCCGGTTGAGAAAAGAATTGAGCTTAAAGAAGCACTGGTCTTCAATCAAAATCTTATCACAAATCCACAAGATGATTTATTGCAACAGCCAAAAGCTTTACCGGAAGTTACTGGAACTGAGCTGAAGCAAGACATCATCCAAAATTTGGCTATTAATGAAGATTTCATCCTTACCATTACTAAAAATGGCTATGGAAAACGCAGCTCGGCCTATGAATATCGCATCACCAATCGCGGTGGCTCAGGTATCACCAACATCATCACCTCTAAGAGAAATGGAGATGTTGTTGCCAGCTTCCCGATTGATAATTCTGACCAAGTGATGATTATCACCGATAAAGGCACATTGATCAGAAGCGATATCAGCACAGTGAGAATTACCGGTAGAAATACTCAAGGCGTGACACTGATTAAAGCTAAAGAAAATGAAAGCGTAGTTTCAGTTGCGCGCATTGCTCACAGCGGAAATAAAGAAGTGGATGATATGGAAGTCGGAGATGGCGAGGAAGTAGAAGAAGCTAGCGAGTAAATTATGATTGAAGCTAAAAAATACATTTTAGAAATTGATCCTTACAAACCTGGCAAGTCTAAAACTGCAAGCAACGGCCAAGTTATAAAATTATCTTCTAATGAAAATGCTTTAGGCTCTAGCCCAAAAGCACTGCAAGCTTATCTTGATCACAGTAAAACAGTTTTTCGTTATGCTGATGGCAGCTGCTCTGAGCTTAGAAATGCCATTGCCGGGAAATATAAAATTGATGCAGAAAAGATCGTTTGTGGCGCTGGCTCTGATGAAATAATTGCTCTTCTCACCCATGCTTTTTGCGATGTTGGAGATGAAGTCTTATATAGCGAATATGGATTTTTGATGTATCCGATTTCAGCCAAAAGAGTAGGGGCTAAGCCTGTTATTGCTAAAGAAATTGAGCTCACTGCCAATGTTGATAATATTTTGGCTCAAATCACTGACAAAACTAAAATCATCTTTCTTGCCAATCCCAACAATCCAACCGGCTCTTATTTAAGCCATATTGAGGTTGAACGGCTAATTAAAAATGTTCGCAGTGATATTCTGGTAGTACTTGATTTGGCATATGCTGAATTTGTTGATGAAGCAGATTATCCGGATGCAATAAAACTGGTTAACCAATATGAGAATGTTGTGATGATGCGCACTTTCTCAAAGATTTATGGGCTGGCATCTTTGCGTCTTGGCTGGTCATATTCTTCGCTTTATGTTGCCGATGTTTTGAATAGAACGAGAGGTCCTTTTAATGTTTCCGGCGCTGCACAGCACGCTGGAGTTGCAGCAATTAATGATGACGAGTTCATTGCCAAATCAAAAGCCCATAATCAAAATTGGCTAAAAATTTTGGCTGAAGAATTAACTAAAATTGGCATAAAATTTTACCCTTCGGTTGCCAATTTCATTTTGCTTGATTTCAAATCTGCCGCAGAATGCGCAAAAGCCAACCAATTTTTGCTGGATAACGGCGTTATTTTAAGGGAAATGGGCGCTTATAATCTGCCTAACTGCCTTAGAATGACAATTGGCACTGATGATGAAAATAAAAGAGTTTTAGAGTTACTTAAGAAGGCCTAGATAAACGATATTCTTCCGATGCTTAATCCTGCCCAAAAAGAAGCCATATTACATTATGGCAGCCCATTATTGATTCTAGCCGGTGCCGGCACCGGTAAAACTCGGGTTTTAACCGAGAGAATGGTCCATATCATCAATTCTTATTTGGCCAATCCCCATCAAATTCTGGCGGTAACTTTCACCAATAAGGCAGCCTTTGAAATGAAGCGCCGCGTTGCTGATAAAATTGGTGATTTAGGCAATAATATTTGGATGGGAACTTTTCATTCAATTGCCACCAGAATTCTAAAACGCCATCCTGAAATTGTTGGTTTGAAATCGGATTTTACCATTATTGATGCCGATGATTCTCTGAGACTGATCAAGCAAATCACTGCTGATCTAGGAATTGATGCCAAGGAATTTCCTGTCAAAAATTATCAATATCAAATTGAAAGGTTGAAGGACAAAGTTCTGCTCCCCACTGATTTATCCACCAATTTTCCTGAAAAACTGCCTAAATTTTTAGAAGTTTATAGCAAATACCAAAGCCGCTTAATTGCCTTAAACTGCGCAGATTTTGGAGATTTACTACCCTATAATTTAAAGATTTTCTCCGGCTCTCCGGAAACACTAAATTATTACCAGGACAAGTTTCATCATATTCTGGTCGATGAATATCAAGATACCAACAATGCCCAATATCAATGGTTATTAAAGCTAGCTGGCAAGCAACAGGAAGTTTGTGTAGTGGGTGATGATGACCAATCAATTTATAGCTGGCGCGGGGCAGAAATTGCCAATATTTTGCGTTTTGAAAAGGACTTTCCAAATACCAAAATCATTCGACTGGAACAAAATTACCGCTCTACTTCAAACATTCTCAAAGCAGCTTCACATCTCATTCAACACAATAACCATCGTCATGATAAAACTCTTTGGACCGAAGGCTTAGCTGGAGAAAAAATAAAATTGCTGGGTTTTTTGAGCGATAGAATGGAAGCGGCAAGCATTGCCGATATTATCCGTAATTTACAAAGAAAAGAAAAAATCAATTTAAACGATATCGCTATTTTAGTTCGCGCCGGTTATCAGACCAGATCCTTTGAAGAAATGTTCATGGGCGCTGGTCTTCCATATCGCATTATCGGTGGCCTGAAATTTTATGACCGAAAAGAAATTAAAGACGCAATTGCCTATCTACGGGTTGTGCAAAATTTAGCCGATGATCTGGCTTTTGAACGCATAATAAATTTGCCAAAAAGAGGTGTTGGCGAAACAGGAATTTCCACTTTAAAACAAAAAGCCCAAGATGAAAAATGTTCTCTGTTTTTGGCAATCAAAAGATCAGTTGCTGGAGGCAATTTAAAAGGTAAAGCAAAACAAGCTTTGGAAGATTTGGTAAATAATCTGGAAAAATGGCAAAGCCTAATAGCTTCAACTGCGCTTACAGATTTGGTAAAGCAAGTTCTAGAAGAATCCGGCTATATCAGCATGTGGCAGAACGAAAAAACGCCAGACGCCGCTGCCAGAGTAGAAAATCTGCAGGAATTTGTTGGTAGCTTAATGGAGTTTGAAGATCTGGCCAGTTTTCTAGACCATGTCAGCCTGGTTAGCGGCGATGAAAAAATCGATACCAAAAAAGAGATGGTCAATATTATGACTGTTCACAGTGCCAAAGGTCTGGAGTTTGAGGTTGTGTTTATTCCTGGTTTAGAAGATGGAGTTTTTCCAAGCGGCAGAGCAACTTCAGAACGCAATGGGCTTGAAGAAGAAAGACGATTGCTTTATGTAGCCATAACTCGCGCTAGAAAGCTTTTATATCTAAGTTTTGCTCAAAGCCGCTTCACATTTGGCCAAATGCAAAATTCACTGCCGTCACCATTTTTGAGGGAATTGCCGCAAGAAGCTTTGGAAAATAATTTATCGCAAGAACCCTGGGAAATTAATATCTCGTCCCCAAGTAGTAAAAGCAAAGAAGAAAGCTGGCTCAATAAAAGGATTTTTCACCAGAAATTTGGCTATGGCAAGGTGCTAAAAGCTGATGGCGATAAGCTAGAAATTTACTTCGAAAAAACTGCCGACACTAAAATAATCATGAAAGATTTTGTCTCAGTAGCAAACTAGCTTATATTTAACATCTGTCTCTTCTCCGCATCAATCTCAGCAAAAACATCTTCCCAAGTCCCGGTTGTGGAGGCCTTGCTATATTCAGTCACACGATTTTCAAAGAAGTTGGTATGTTCAACACCATTCAAGATTTCATCCAGCCAAGGCAGTGGATTGTTGTCAATCATATAGATGTCTTTCAATCCAAGCTGGTTAAGCCTGCGATCTGCGATATAACGGATATAACGTTTAACTTCACGAGCTGTTAATCCTTCGATATTTCCCAATTCAAAAGCCAGATCAATAAAGGCATCTTCAAAATGGATGATAGTGGCGCAAGCTTCGTACAAATTGCCGCGCAGTTTTTCATCCCAAACTTCCGGATTTTCTTTAATGAAAGTTCTAAATAATCTGATGATTGATTCAGTGTGTAAACTCTCATCACGAACCGACCAAGTAACAATTTGGCCCATACCTTTCATTTTTCCGAAACGTTGGAAATTGAGCAAAATCGCAAAAGAAGCAAAAAGCTGCAAACCCTCAGTAAAGCCGCCAAACACTGCTAGAGTAGTAGCAATATCTTTCTTGGTTTCGATGCCAAATTTATGCATGTAATCATATTTATCCTTCATTTCCTTATATTTCATGAAGGCGCCATATTCCACCTCCGGCATTCCAACGGTATCAAGCAAATGCGAATAGGCCGCAATATGAATGGTTTCCATGTTAGAAAAAGCGGCGAGCATCATCTGTACTTCAGTTGGCTGGAAAACACGCGAATAATGCTTCATATAGCAATTATTCACCTCAATATCCGCCTGGGTGAAGAAACGAAAAATTTGAGTAAGCAGATTTTTTTCACTCTGAGTAAGATTGTGCTTCCAATCGCGCACATCGTCAGCAAGCGGAACTTCCTCCGGCAACCAGTGAATTTGCTGTTGCTTTAACCAGGCTTCGTAAGCCCAAGGATAGTTAAATGGTTTATAAATTGGCTTTGAATCTAATAGGGACATGGGATGGGATTAATGAATATGGAACAACTATATTTAGTAGGCAACGTACTTTTCTAACACAACATATTGTTATTTAGGTTAATTTTAGAAATCCATTTTTGCAAGATTTTAATACATTAATTTAACCTCAGATTTTAATCTTACTCATTGATTTTTTGCGCTCTGTTATTACATTCTCTCTAACTTCTCGTGTTCTCATTTTATCAATCTCAAATCAAACAAATATATGTCTGTTCTAGTTGGAAAAACCGCTCCTGATTTCACTGCGACTACAGTGATGCCTGATAATCAAATTAATGATAAATTTAATTTGCATAGTTACCTAAAAGGAAAAATTGGTGTTTTATTTTTCTACCCACTTGATTTTACTTTTGTTTGCCCTTCTGAAATCATCGCTTTCAATCATCGCTTAAAAGAGTTTAAAGCTCTAGGTGCTGAAGTTATTGGCGTTTCAGTTGACTCACACTTCTCTCACATTGCATGGAAAAATACTGCAGTTAATGATGGTGGAATTGGCCAAGTGCAATTTCCTTTGGTTGCTGATTTAACCAAAAAAATCGCCCGCGATTATGATGTTTTGATCAATGAAGCTGTGGCTCTAAGAGGCACATTTCTAATCGATCAACAAGGCGTTGTTAGACACCAAGTTATCAATGACTTGCCACTTGGCAGAAATATTGACGAAGCAATCAGAATGGTTGAGGCGTTAAAATTCTTCCAAGAACATGGTGAAGTTTGCCCAGCTGGCTGGAATAAAGGTAAAGAAGGTATGAAGCCTGACGCTAAAGGCGTTGCTTCATATTTAGCAAAACATTCCGATAAGCTATAATTTCTTAATGTTGGTAATTGGCGATTATCTTGCATAAACGTCAATTACTAAACACATCGCCGCATCATGAAACAGGACTATTATCAAATATTGGGGGTATCTAAGTCTGCCAGTGCTGATGAGATCAAAAAATCTTATCGCAAATTGGCAATGCAATATCATCCTGACCGCAACCCAGGAAATAAAGAAGCTGAACAAAAATTTAAAGAAGCAACTGAAGCTTACGAGGTTTTAAAAGATGAGCAAAAAAAGGCTGCCTATGATCAATATGGTCACAGCGCTTTTGAGCAAGGTGGCTTCGGAGGTGGAGGACAACAACAAGGTGGGTTTAGTGACTTTAGCGATATTTTCAGCAATTTTAGCGATATTTTCGGTGACTTTGGCGGCGGTTCTTCAAGAAAAAAGAAAAGCGCTTCCTTGCGTGGCTCAGACTTGCGCTACAATCTAGAAATTAGCCTAGAGGATGCATTCTCAGGGGTCAGCAAAAAAGTTAGTTTTCATGTTGCTACCAGTTGCTCTGGCTGCGGAGGATCAGGATCGGAAGGAAATAGCAAACCAGTAAACTGCACCACCTGTAACGGCTCTGGTAAAATCAGGGCTCAACAAGGTTTCTTTATTGTTGAAAGAACATGCACCTCTTGCCAAGGAACAGGACAAATCATTAAAAATCCTTGCAAAATTTGTGGTGGACAAGGAAGAGTTGAAAAAGAGAAAACCCTATCGGTAAAAATTCCGGCCGGAGTAGAAGATGGTAATAGAATAAGGCTGGCTGGAGAAGGCGAATCTGGAGTTAGGGGTGGACCAAATGGAGATTTATATGTATTTATCTCGGTCAAGAATCACAAACTTTTCGACCGGAAGGGTGATGATATTTTCTGCGAAATTCCAATAAGAATGACTACTGCCTCCCTTGGTGGTTCAGTTGAAATTCCTACCATTGATGGCTCTATTGCCAAATTGTCAATCCCTGAAGGCACTCAAACCAATGATCAATTCCGCCTCAAATCCAAAGGAATGACTGTGGTGAATAGCGGAGGTAGGAGAGGTGATATGTATGTAAAAATCTTTGTAGAAACGCCGATAAAGCTAAGCACCGAAGAAAGAAAGCTTATGGAACAATTGGATAAAACCATAAGCAATAAACAGGGCAGCAAATCAGAAGGATTTTTTAATAAAATGAGTGATTTCTTTAAATAGATATGAAAAGGCTGGCTCTCTTACTGTCACTTACAATAGCGAGTTGTTCTACTTTTGAGAAAAAAGAGGAACCAATGTTTAACACCGAGATTTTTTGCCCACAATCCTCTTATAGATTTCTAATCCTTAAATCAACAAGGCAGGAAGTGGAACAATCAATTGTAAAGGCTATTGAGCAGCAGGAAAAGGGGAACAAGAAGAATAGATATACCGTGTTACAATTTCCAAATCAAAGTAGCACTTCAATATATAATGTTAGCCCCCAAGAACTTTCCAGATGCGAATTGATCGAAAGGTCAAGGAATGTGATGGGTAGACCCGACCTATAAAAGCCCGGCCTCCTTGTAGTAACGAATTGCACCAGGGTGAAGTGGAGCAGAATTTCCCTCTTTTATAACTTCCTTTTTGTTCAATACAGAAAATACTGGGTGCAGGGTTTTGAAATTGTCAAAATCACTAAATACAGCTTTTGTTAAAGCATAAACCACATCATCTGGAACTTGGCTAGAAGTAACAACAGTTGCCTTAACACCAAAAGTCTCAATATCATCTGGATTACCTTTGTACATACTTCCTGGTATTATAGCTTTAACATAAAACGGATTTACCTTTATAAGCTTATCAATCGATTCCCTATCAACCCCAATGATCTTAACCTTGCATTTTGGATTGCCATTTTGAGTGGCTTCTTGCAATACTCCATTTGGATTGCCTGCTGTATAAATCATTACATCGATTTTGCCGCTGCATAGCGCCTGAATTTGATCAGAAGGGTCTAAATTAGTGATTGCTGCAAAAGATGATTTATTCCATCCTTTTACTTTTGACAGAACTTCCATAGTAGCATACATACCAGAACCTTGCGGGCCAAAATTGACTTTTTTACCTACTATGTCATTGAGTTTTTTAATGCCTGAATTTTCCAAAACAGCCATAGTAAAGGTTTCTGTATATAAGGAAAAAATTGATCTTAAATTTTTAAAAGCTTCTTGGTCACCAAAAAATCCAGTACCGTTATAAGCATGATATTGCCAGTCTGATTGAACTATAGCAAAATCAGTAGTGTCTTTTCTAAGAGAGTTTAAATTTGCTACTGAACCACCGGTAGATTCAGCTGAACATCTAATATTATGCTCTTTTCTGCCGCGATTAACAAAACGGCAAATTGCTCCACCTGCAGGATAGTAAACACCGGTGATATTGCCGGTTGCAATATTGATATATTTTGTGGCCGCTGAAGCTGATTCTACGCCTTGAAATAGAGTGGCAATAGATAGCAATATGAATAATTTTTTAGATATTTTCATTTTGTCAAATATTGGTATTAGGAATTTAAGTGCGGATTGACCAGAGGTCACCGACCGGAAATTTTACTTTTTTCTTTCGCCAGAAATTTTTTCTTTCAAAGTTGCAATATCTACTGCGCCAGGAATTAATTCTTCACCAATAACAAAAGCCGGTGTGCCGCCAATGCCAATGGAAGAGGCTAATTCTTGATTAGCTTTAATTTGAGATTCAATTTCAGATTTTTTGCTTTCTAGAGTTTTTTCAAGCTTTTTTTCATCGACACCTAGACTTTTTGCAATTTCGATAGCCTCTTTTTTGCTTGAGACATTGCTCTTCATTAAGGCAGCATGAAATGTCAAATATTTTTCTGCATCAATCAAACTAACTGCGATAGAAACTTTGGCTAATTCTACAGAAGAAGATCCTAAAATTGGCAGCTCTTTGAAAACAACACGAACTTTTTTATCTTGCTTAACCAGCTCTTCAACAACCGCCTGAGCTTTTTTGCAATAGCCACAATTGTAATCAAAGAACTCAATTACTGAAACATCATAGCCTTTAGGGGCATATACAGGATCGTTTTTGTTCTTTAAGAGATCATTTTTCTTAGAAGAGATATTTTTCTTTGCATCTTTTTGGTTTTTTTCTGCGGCCTTTTGCTGCATTGATACAACTGATTGAATTATTGCTTCAGGGTTGGCTTCTATCCATTTTGCTATAACTTTTTCAACATCGCCAACATTTTTGATAGATTGATCAGAATCTAACCCGCTTGATTTTATGATTAAATTGGCGTCTTCTTCATTCGTCTTGAAATACTTCTTGCTAATCACGGCATATGCACCGCCAAGAATAACGGCAAGCAATATAACAATAACTATGGCCTTTGGTGACAATAATTTAGCTGCGGATTTATTTGCCATTTTTAGAATTGTTTTGTTAATTTGGGGAGCAGAGGAACAAAGAAAACTATCAAAGCATTGTGGTAATTGCAACAAAAATAAAGCCAAGTTTTTTAATTGAAATAGAGCTTAGTAAGGCCTATGAAGCTCCAACCATAATTGCCGGCATTGATGAAGCGGGCAGGGGACCATTGGCTGGGCCCGTAGTCGCTGCTAGTGTTATTTTAGATCAAAATTATTACCCGGCGAATTTGAATGATTCTAAAAAGCTGACTTCAAAAATGAGAGAAACAATATGTTTAGAATTAAAAAACAATTCTAAGTTTGGAATAGGCATTGTTGATGAGAAAGTTATCGACAAAATAAATATTAGAAACGCAACAAAACTGGCAATGCAATTAGCCCATCAAGATTTATGCCAAAAATATGACATAATACCAAGTATGGTGATTGTTGATGGAAATTTTGTGCCTGATATAAATTGCCCGGCAAAATTTATTATTAAAGGCGATCAAAAAAGCTTATCAATTGCAGCCGCCTCTATTATTGCCAAAGAAACAAGGGATGTGATTATGCTAGAACTAGCAAAAGAATTTCCGCAGTATAATTGGGAAAAGAATAAAGGATATCCGACCGCCAGCCACTTTGCAGCAATTAAGGAATTTGGCATCACTAAATATCATCGCGAAAGCTTTACCCTAATTAAATAATGAAAGTTTCAGAAGCTTCAAAAATTTTAAAAAATGGCGGCATAATCTGTTTTGCCACCGAAACTGTCTATGCTCTTGCTTGCGACGCTTCAAATGATTTGGCGGTCGCAAAACTTTACAAAATTAAAAAGCGTGAGCCAAAAAAACCAATTGCGGTTTTTGTTAAAGATTTGGCAATGGCAAAACAACTCTTGGATCTAAATACAAAAGAAATAGCAATTGCAGAGAAATTTATGCCGGGGATGATAACTTTAGTGGCAAAAAAAAGAGCGCCCCAGATAAAAACAATAAGTATCTCTTCATTGCTAAACAGCAACATTAAAGATTTAGGTTTTAGAATTCCTGACCATAAATTTTGCCTGGATTTACTAAATGAATTTAACGGCGTTATTGCCGCCACAAGCGCCAATCCAAGCAACAAAGAGCCTGCGATCAGCTACAATCAAGCTAAAGAATATTTCCAAGATAAAGTGGATTTAATAATTGACGGTGGGATTTGCGTCCATAAAATAGCTTCAACGGTTCTAAGAGTTGGTAGAGAAATTGAGATAATTAGACCCGGTCTAATTACGAAAGATCAATTAGATACCGCCATCAGCCAGATTTAACTCCCAACAAATCACTAAGCAAGGACACCAGCCTTTCTAATAGATATGAGCAGTTTAATTAAAAACCCAATTTTTCGCATAATCGGCATTTTGGTAATTTTATATTACGGACTGTTTTACAACAATGATAAACCTGAAAGCCTGAAAGCCCGTCTGGCTCCTGAAAAGATAAAATCCAATCTGTCAGACATGTCTTCAAAGAGTCTCTATATAATAGAAAATGTTAAAAAGGCCGAGGAAGTTAATGACAGCCAAACACAGAATCAGTCAATACCAAACAAAGAATCAGAAAAAGATGACAAACAATAGCGAAAGCAAAAATTCCTCTATCTTAAAATTTATTTGCGATTTTTTACCACTTTTGGTGTTCTTTGTTGCCTACAAAACTTCGTATCAAGAACAGCCAATAATTCCAGCAACCATTGCATTAATAATCACAACTTTTGTGGTTTTAATAATCAATTACGCAGCAACCAGAAGAATTGCCGCAATGCCCTTATTTTCCTCCGTGTTACTTGGTATTTTTGGATTTTTAACCATCTTCTCCGGCAATGAAATTTTCATTAAAATAAAACCCACATTGATCAACTTACTATTTGCAGCAATTTTGTTATTTGGTTACTTTTCCAAAAAACCTTTACTAAAAACTCTCTTTGGCAGCACTTTTACAATCAGCGATGCAGCATGGCTTCGCCTTTCGCTTCGTTGGGCTTGGTTTTTTGTTTTTCTGGCAATTTTAAATGAGGTGATTTGGAGAAATTTCTCCACCGATTTCTGGGTCCAATTTAAGGTTTTTGGCATATTGCCACTTTCAATCATTTTTACCTTTTCACAAATTCCGTATATTCTCAAACAACAAAATCAATAACCGTTTATGAGCTCAACCCCGATCAGAGTAGAAAATGTTTATAAAACTTTCGGTGAAAAGATGGTTTTAAATGATGTAAGTCTTGAAGTTTTAGATAATGAAATTTTTGGTTTTATCGGCCTAAATGGCATCGGCAAAACCACTTTAATCAAAATTATTATTGATCTTTTGGAACATGATGGCGGCGGAATAGAGATTTTTGGAACAGACAAAATCTTGCCGGAAGCTAGGAAGAATGTGGCTTATTTACCAGAGAAATTTCAACCGTCAAATCAACTAAAAGGAACAGAATTTTTAAAATTTGTTACCGGACTTCATAAAAAAGAATTGAATCTAGCGGAAGCAAAAGAAATTGCTGAAATCTTGGATTTAAAGCCTGAAGCCTTGAATCTGCGCATTTCCAAATATTCCAAAGGCATGGTCCAAAAACTTGGATTGCTTGGAACTTTTTTAAGCAAAGCCAAATTAATTATTTTAGATGAACCAATGAGTGGCCTGGATCCAAGGGCAAGAATTTTTCTAAAAAAACAGCTGGTTAATTACAAAAAGGCAGGGAATTCAATATTTTTTAGCTCTCACATTCTTTCTGACATAGAAGAAATCTGCGATCGTATTGCAGTACTAAATGATGGGAAAATTGTTTTTATTGGCAAGCCCGAAGAGTTTAAAGCCAAGCATAAAAACAAAAACTTAGAAGACGCTTTCTTAAGTGAAATTGGCCTTGGATAAAATTTACCCTTTATTAACTTTCCAATTTACGAAGAAATTCTAGAACTTTATCAACATGGCCATTGACATTTACTGATTGCCAAGCGCCAACCACATTACCTTTTTTGTCAATTACAAAAGTGCTTCTGTCAATTCCTATATATTTTTTGCCAAACATCGATTTTTCCTTCAAAACCCCATAGGCAGAACAGATCTCGCTATCCTCATCGCTGATCAAATTAAAGGCCAAATTATATTTTTGGATAAAATCACAATGGCTTTTAATGGAATCACGAGAAACGCCCAGAACAACTGCATTTAGGGCGACAAATTTTTCAATATATTTGGTAAAATCCTGAGCTTCAATTGTACAACCAGGAGTATCGTCTTTAGGATAAAAATACAAAACAACATTCTTGCCCCTAAGCTCACTTAAATCGATAACAGTGCCGTCATCGCAACGGGCGCTAAAAGATGGAGCAATTTTTCCTATTTCAACAGACATTTTAGCTGGATTTTTTAGTTGATTTTTTAGCTACCAAAACTTCTTCATCCGCACCTTCACTTGATTGCAAAACAATATTATTAAATTGTGATTGGCTGCAAAGACCAAGCAATACCACATCACGCGGCTTTAAGTTTTTCATATTCCAATGAGTTTTGTCTCTTATGGAATCAATCATTTTGTCAGTAGTGCCAATCAATTTCTTGATTTTAGCATTGGTAATTTCCGGGTAATATTTGAGCAAATAAAATATGCCATCCGGCTTGTCGCTTCTTCTAGCAATTGGAGTATATTTGCCATTTTTCTTGCCTGATGAAGCTTTGATTATTTCTGCCGCAGATTGTTTTAGAGACAAAGTAGCCTTGCTATCTTTTTCGCAGCGAGAGATTTCTTCTCTAGTTAATTGTCCGGAAGTTATTGGGCTTTGGCCTATAATTCCAGAAGCCACATCTCCATCAGCAATGCCTTGCACTTCTAGCTCATGAAGACCGCAAAAATCGGCAATTTGAGAAAAAGTTAGGGAAGTATTTTCAACCAGCCAAACAGCAGTTGCTTTGCGCATTAATGGAAGTTCTTGAGCCATGATTTTATATGAAATTTAGTTGGTACACCCGAAGGGAGTCGAACCCCTAACCTCTTGATCCGTAGTCAAGTACTCTATCCAATTGAGCTACGGGTGCATAGTCTATTTAATTTTCGTCTTTATCTTTTTTGCCTTTTTCAGCTACTTCTTTTTTGTCTTTATCTTTGCCAATTCCTAATTTTTTTCTTACCAAATCTTCCAATTCTTGAGCAATTTTTGGATTAGCTTTCAAATATTCTTTAACATTTTCTTTACCCTGACCAATTTTGGTGCCTTTATAAGCATACCAAGAACCAGATTTTTCAATAATTTCAGCATTGGTAGCAAGATCAATCACTTCGCCAATTTTAGAAACGCCTTCTCCATAGATAATTTCAAAGTCAGCAGTTTTGAAAGGTGGAGCCACTTTATTTTTTACCACTTTAACTTTGGTCTCATTACCCAAAACCTCTTCTTTATCTTTAACTTGCGCGCCTCTTCTGATGTCAAGACGAACTGAAGCGTAGAATTTTAAAGAATTACCACCAGTTGTTGTTTCTGGACTACCAAACATTACACCGATTTTCATTCTGATCTGGTTGATGAAAACCACTGTGCAATTGGTTTTAGAAATTGAACCGGTAAGTTTTCTAAGCGCTTTACTCATTAGTCTTGCTTGCAAACCCATTTGGTTATCTGCCATGCCGCCTTCAAGCTCAACTTGCGGAACTAGCGCAGCAACCGAGTCAATGATGATCAAATCAACGGCGCCGGAACGAACTAAAGTATCAGTAATTTCTAATGCAGCTTCACCATTATCCGGCTGAGAAATGATCATTTCATCAATATTGATACCGAGATTTTTGGCATAAGTAGGATCAAATGCGTGCTCAGCATCAATAAAAGCACAAGATAGGCCTTTCTTTTGGGCCTCAGCTATTGCATGTAGAGTAAGAGTGGTTTTACCAGAACTTTCCGGACCATAAATTTCAATAATTCTTCCTCTTGGATAGCCGCCAACACCAAGCGCCAAATCAAGAGCCAAAGATCCAGAAGGAATAACGTCAACGTCAACTACAGGTCTTTGACCAAATTTCATGGCGGAGCCTTTGCCAAATTGCTTATCAATTTGCGCTAATGCTGCATCAAGTGCCTTTTTTCTATCATTCATAAGAAACTAACTGTTAAGTGAAAATTACTTCAAAATTTTGGCCATAGTTTCGCCAAGCGCAGCTGGGCTATCAGAAACAGCAATGCCAGCTGATTTCATCGCCTCGATTTTATCTTCAGCTCCACCTTTACCACCAGAAATTATGGCACCAGCATGTCCCATTCTTTTTCCTGGAGGAGCAGTTCTGCCAGCAATAAAACCAACACAAGGTTTTGAGCGGCCTTTTTTTGCTTCAGATTTCAAGAAATGAGCGGCATCTTCTTCATCTGAGCCACCGATTTCACCAATCATGATCATGGCTTGAGTTTCAGGGTCAGATAAAAACATTTCTAAGCAATCGATGAAGTTGGTGCCATTAACCGGGTCGCCACCAATACCAATACAAGTTGATTGCCCGAAGCCAGCTTTAGTGGTTTGATGAACTGCTTCATAAGTTAAGGTACCGGAACGAGAAACGATACCAATCTTGCCTCTTTTGTGAATATGGCCTGGCATGATACCAATCTTGCACTCGCCCGGAGTGATAACGCCTGGGCAGTTTGGACCGATTAATCTTGATTTAGAGCCGCTAAGAACTTTTTTTACTCTTGACATATCAAGCACTGGAATGCCTTCAGTGATGCAAACAATAAGCTCAATTTCAGCGTCAATTGCCTCTAAAATTGCATCAGCAGCAAATGGAGGGGGAACATAAATAACAGAAGCATTGGCATCTGTTTTTCTTTTAGCGTCCCAAACACTGTCAAAAACTGGCAAATTTAAGTGGGTAGTTCCACCTTTGCCTGGAGTAACACCGCCAACCATTTTTGTTCCGTAGGCAATTGCCTGTTCAGAGTGGAAAGTTCCTTGAGAACCGGTAAAGCCTTGGCAGATAACTTTGGTATTTTTGTTAACTAATACTGACATTTGTTTAAATCGATTGAGTTATGATTAATAATTTACCGCAGCAACAACTTTTTGTGCTGCATCTGCCAGGTCGCTAGCTGAAATAATTGCCAGGCCGGATTTTGCTAAAATTTCTTTACCCAATTCAACATTGGTACCTTCCAGTCTTACAACTAGAGGTATAGACAAATTAACTTCTTTCGCGGCTTCCAAAATACCGTTAGCAATAATATCGCAACGCATAATGCCGCCAAAAATATTAACTAGAATGCCTTTAACGCTTGGATCAGACAAAATAATTTTGAAAGCAGCAGTTACTTTTTCACGAGTAGCGCCGCCGCCCACATCCAAGAAATTGGCTGGGGAAGAGCCATATAATTTGATGATATCCATTGTTGCCATTGCAAGACCGGCACCATTAACCATACAGCCAATTCTGCCGTCCATTTTGACGTAATTTAAATCATATTTTGAGGCCTGAATTTCAAGAGGATCTTCTTCGTCCAAATCTCTTAATTCGCGGATTTCCGGGTGACGGTAAAGGGCGTTGTCATCAAAATTATATTTGGCATCAAGAGCGATGATATCGCCCTCAACAGTTTCAACCAAAGGATTGATTTCAATTTGAGAAGCGTCAGTTTCGTTGAAAGCTTTGTATAGTGAGAAAATAATTTTAGTAAATTTCTTGAGCAAATTATCGCTAAGACCAAGGGCAAAACCTAGTTTTCTAGCGTGAAAACCTTGAATGCCACAAGCTTTGTCAACTTTAACAGTAACGATTTTTTCTGGGCTATGAGCTGCAACTTCTTCAATATCCATCCCACCTTCAGTAGAGGCCATGAAGACAATAGTTTTAGTCACCCTATCCATAACAACTGATAGGTAATATTCTTTTTTGATATTGGAACCGGCTTCAATATAAAGTCTTTTAACTTCTTTGCCTTCTGGGCCGGTTTGGTGGGTCACCAAAACTTTACCAAGAATTTCAGCAGATTTTTCTTTTGCTTCTTCAATTGATTTTGTAACTTTAACACCTCCAGCTTTACCCCTACCGCCAGCATGGATTTGGGCTTTAACAACGAAGATTTTATGACCTGCAGCTTCTAATTGCTTTGCAACGTCAACTGCTTCAGGAACAGTAAAAGCGGGATAACCTTCTGGAACTGGAATGCCATATTTTTTCAAAATCTCTTTGGCCTGGTATTCGTGTATATTCATAAAAACTGGTCGGGTTGATTAAAAAAGAGCGAGAATTCTAGGAGCTGGGCCCCTTATTATCAAGCTATAATTTGGGTTCTTTGGTAAGCCATCTATAGCTTAGTTTCTGAAACAAGTTTTTTGACTGCCTCAACTGATTTGCTAAACATTTCTGATTCTTCAGAGTTCAATTTTACTTCAATGACTTTTTCTACTCCATTGCTACCGATAATGGCAGGAACACCAATATAAAAACCTTTAACTCCATATTCGCCATTTAAGTAAGCAGCAACCGGAAGAACGCGTTTTTTGTCTTTCAAATAGCTTTCAACCATGGCAATAGCGGAAGAGGCCGGAGCGTAGTAAGCAGAGCCATTGCCTAAAAGTTTAACGATTTCAGCGCCACCATCTCTGGTTCTTTGCACAATTTCATCAATTTTAGCTTTGGTGCTCCATCCCATTTCAATCAAGTCTGGCACTGGAATGCCAGCCACTGAAGAATAACGTACTAAAGGAACCATGGTGTCGCCATGCCCGCCCAAAACGAAAGAACTAACATCTTCAACTGAAACTTTAAATTCACGAGCCAAGAATAAGCTCATTCTTGCGGAATCAAGAACACCGGCCATGCCTACTACTTTATTTGGCGCAAAACCTGTTACTTTTTGCATAACATATACCATTGCATCTAAAGGATTGGTGATCACGATCACAAAAGCGTTAGGCGCATGTTGTTTGATACCCTCGGCCACCGAAGAAATAATTTTGGTGTTGGTCGCCATCAAATCATCGCGGCTCATTCCGGGCTTTCTGGCAATGCCGGCAGTTACAATCACCGCATCCGCTCCTGCAATATCTGCATAATTATCGGTGCCGACAATATTGGCATCAAAATCTTCCACCACTGAAGATTGCTCCAAATCAAGCGCCTTGCCTTGTGCTGTGCCTTTAGCGACATCCAAAATTACAATATCACCCAAATCTTTTAAGCCAATTAGATGCGCCAAAGTGCCACCAATATTACCGGCACCAATAAGAGCAATTTTATTTCTTCTGATCATTTGTGATTAAATTTTTAAGTTGATGAAAAACAAGAAGGGATGGAACTACTCAACAGCAAAATTGATTGGCCCAGTACTTCTGCCATTAATAAATTGATCAAGATACGGGTTTCCTGAATTATCCATATCTTTTACGCTGCCAAACCAAATGATTTTTCCCTCATAAAGCATGGCAATTTTATCGGCAATTCTTCTGGCCGAATGTATGTCATGAGTAATGGTTATGGTAGTAGCGCCAAGTTTCTTGGAGTTAGCAATGATTAAATCATTTATTACATCTGCCATGATTGGGTCTAGGCCGGTAGTTGGCTCATCAAAGAAAATGATCTCGGGTTTAGTAGCAATTGCTCTTGCCAGAGCCGCTCTTTTTTGCATGCCGCCCGATAATTCCGAAGGATGAAGATCTGCAACTTTTTCGTTTAGTCCAACAGATTTAAGATTCTCAATGGCAATTTCTCTAGCTTGTTTTTTGGTGGCTTTATGAGAATGAATAAGGCGAAAGGCAACGTTTTGCCAAATTGGAAGTGAGTCAAATAAAGCGCCGCCTTGAAATAGAAAACCAAATTTTTCCATCAACTGATCGCGATCAGAACCGGTGATTTTTGAAGTTTCTTTCCCGTCAATTTTTATGCTGCCGGATGTTGCCTTCATTAACGAAGCGATAGCCTTAATAGACACTGATTTTCCAGAACCAGAGCCGCCTAAAATCACCAAAGATTCTCCTTTAGCAACATCAAAGCTCACGCCTTTTAAAACTTGTTTGTCACCAAAATTTTTAACGAGATTGGATACTGATATTTTTGGAGCCGACACTGATTTTGACATTATTTTGCTTTATTTTCTTCAGCAGCATTTTTGAAAGACAATTGCTTTTCAATAGCATTTTTGATTTCACCATAACCGCTATATCCACTGATAACTTCTTTATTAACAAAAAATGTCGGGGTAGAAGAAATTTGCAAAGCTTGAGAGGCTTCCATGCGGCGCTTTAAAAGCTCCTCTTGCATCTTGGCGTCTTTAACACAACTGTTAAATTTTCCGGCGCTCATGCCGTCAAGCCTGGTAATGGTTTCCAACTTTGAAGCAAATTTTTCATCAAAGGCCCAGGATTCTTGGGTTTTAAACATTAGTTTTACGAAATCATAATATTTTTCCGCATCAGCTTCATGGTTTTTTACCTGACAAAGCCCTAACTGAGCAGCAACCAATGCTGGCTGATTAAGCGGAAAGTCGCGATAAATAAATTTTACCTTGCCGGTTTTGATATATTCCTCATTCAATTTTGGAAAAGCATCGCTATAAAAAGTGGCGCAATGAGGACAGGATAAAGAGGCATATTCAATCATTGTAATTGGTGCATTTTTATCACCCAGCACCAGATCACTTGGCAATTGCTTTAACAAATTTGCCGCAGCTTCATTATCAATAGTTTTTTGAGTTTTTTCGGAAGAATTTTTAGCAATAATATCGCCTATTTTAGCATCTTCCTTGCCCAGCAAATTTCTGGCCGCAAAAATAACTAAAGCAGCAATAACAATAAGAGCTAGAATTGTTAGGAGAATTTTTTTAGTATTTGCTTTCATTTGATATGCTTAATTTTGGGTGATGGGCCCAAAAAACATATTACACCAAAGATTAAATTCAACATTTTTAACTCTCATGAATAGCGCCAAAATCTCGGTTTTTATCATCACAAAAAATGAAGCGGATAGAATTTCTGCAGCCATTAATTCAGTCAAAAAAATCGCTGATGAAATTTTGGTAATTGATTCAGGAAGTGAAGACAAAACTACGGAAATAGCCAGGAATTTAGGGGCAAAAACTTTCTATAACAAATGGGAAGGCTATGGCCAGCAAAAAGTTTTTGGCGAGCTTTTATGTAAAAATAAATGGATATTAAATATTGATGCTGACGAGGAGTTATCAGAAAAAGTAGCGGATGAAATTGCAGAAATTTTTTCGCAAGGAAAGCAGGGCCAAAATATTGGCTATAAAGTCAAGATCGTTAACAAATTTTTTGGCGAGAAACAACCGAAGAAATTGGCCTATTACTATAATCAACTAAGGCTTTACAACAAGGATTATTGCGGCTTCAAGGACAGCTCAGTCCATGATTCCGTAGTGATAAAAAAAGGAGATGACAAAAATATTGGGCAATTAAAAAACATCATCGCCCATCAATCTTTTCGTTCAATTGAACATTGGCTGGAAAAGATCAATTCTTACTCTTCAATGCAGGCAGAAGATGCTTTTAAGAAAGGGGAGAAGGCTTCAATTTTCAAGATTTTAATAACACCGACTTTTGCTTTTTTGAAAGCTTATTTTATCCGGCGTTATTTTATTTATGGCTTCAATGGCTTGATTTACAGCTATATCTTTGCTTTTGGAAGGCTTATGAAGCTGGTAAAAATCAGGAAGAAATATGGCAACTAAGAAAATTACTTTCTTAGCCTCTTAAATCCGGCTTCTAAATCTTCTTTTAAGTCTTCAATATCTTCCAAACCGACATTAATTCTTAGGCAAGTTCTATTGCCGTAATTCCACTTGGTGGCAGTTCTTATGCTGCTTGCATCAAATGGCAGGATCAAAGATTCATAACCACCCCAAGAATATCCCATGGCGTAATAGTGAAGTTTATCGAGCATTTTCGCTAGAGATTCGTTGGAATATTTCTTGTCCAAAATAATTGAGAACAATCCAGCCGCCCCTGTAAAATCACGCTTCCAAATTGCATGATCTTCACTAGAAGGAAGCGCAGGATATAAAACTCTTTCAACTTCCGGCCTCTTTTCAAGCCAAGTAGCGAGTTCCATAGCCGTTTTAAAACAATGATCCATCCTGATTTTGGAAGTTCTAAGGCCTCGTTGAGCCATATAACAAGAAAATGGCGCAGCATTTGAAGCCATGTAACGGAATGCTTCATACATGATACGGAAATGTTTTTCTGAAACAGTAATTGCTCCCATTATTACATCAGAATGTCCATTGATATATTTGGTTACTGCCATGACTGAAATGTCCACGCCGTGATCCAGAGGTTTATAATAAATACCGCTGGCCCATGAGTTATCAAGGATAGTGACAATATTATGTTTTTTAGCAATTTTGCAGATTGTCGGAACATCTTGCACCTCAAAGCTCAAACTACCTGGGCTTTCCATGAAAATGACTTTAGTATTTTTCTTGATCAGTTTTTTGATATCTTCGCCAATGGTTGGATTGTAATAGGTGGTTTCCACGCCCATTTTCTTTAGGAATTTGTCAGCAAAACCACGGGTCGGAGAATAGGTATTATCAACCAATAGCATATGGTCACCCTGTTTTAAAAATGCAACTAATGCAGTGTTGATTGCCGCAGCTCCAGATGAGGTAACAAAAGTATTATAGCCATTTTCCAGCTCAGCAATTGCTTTTTCCAAGGAAAAATTACTTTGAGTACCATATCTGCCATATTTCAATTCATATGGCTCAACCAAATCGTTATTGGAATAGCCACGTTCAGCATACATCAAATCCCTTAGACTTGGAAACACAATTGTAGAGGTTTGATGAATTGGCGGATTAACCATCCAGCCTTGCTCTTTAGGATTTCTTCCAGCATGGATAATTTTGGTTGCCTCTTTAATTCCTTTTTCCATTGGTCGTTAGGTATTGATTAGAAAAGATTGTAAAATTGGTTAGCGGCTTAAATTGTCAGTAGGCAATAATCCACCTAAACTTCTGCCGCCCAAGATATGAACATGAAAATGTGGCACGGTTTGAGATGCATTTTCTCCATTATTTATGATCAGGCGATAGCCGTTTTTCTTAAGACCAGCTTTAAACGCAATTCTCTTAACAGTTTTGAAGAAAGCGGCAATTTCACTACCCTTAGCTTTTGTGGTGAAATCTTCAAAAGAAGAATATTGGCCCTTAGGCACCACCAAGATGTGAGTTGGAGCTGCTTTTGAAATATCATGAAAAGCAAGAGTTTGGTCATCTTCATAAACCTTGCTTGCAGGCATTTCGCCACGAATTATTTTAGCAAAAATATTATTGTGACTATATCTTTTTCCTTTATTAGGCATATTTAGCTCCTTTTTTGGAGATCCTTTGCCACTCTTACTTTTAACATTTTATCAGGGCCTTGGACCATTCCGTTATTACCATAACCTTTTTTAATCTTATCGACAAATTCCATTCCTTCGATCACCCTGCCAAAAACCGTATATTGGCTATCCAAAAAGCGTGAATCCTTTGTAACAATAAAGAATTGGCTATTGGCACTATTAGGACTAGAAGCTCTGGCCATTGAAACCGCACCACGAATATGTGGTTCATCAGAAAATTCGGCTTTTAAATCCGGCAATTCACTGCCGCCGGTACCAGTGCCGGTTGGATCGCCAGTTTGAGCCATAAAGCCATCAATAACGCGGTGAAAAACCACACCATCATAAAAACCACGTCTTGCTAATGTTTTGATTCTCTCTACATGTTTTGGGGCAATTTGTGGCATTAGCTCTATAACAATTCTGCCATCTTTTGTGTCGATATATAAAAGATTTTCTGGATCGTAATTAGGGTTTGCAGCTTGGTTTTGATTAGTCATAAAAAGCAGATTTAAGATTGTGAAAGAAATAAGGAATAAAAACTTTTTCATAAAATATCTAGTTGAGACTTTCATATTCTTTGATGGCAAAGCGGTCAGTCATTCCAGCAATATAGTCAGAAATGGCAATTGCCAAATCTGTTTTATTGGATCCCGGAACTTGATGATTTTCCGGCAAACAGCCGGGACGATCAATGAAGAAATCAAATAAACCGCCAACAATTTTGTGCGCAGAAGCGGTCATTCGGTTAACTTTATGATGACGATACATATTTTTCATCAAAAATTGTTTCAGGCTCTGATGGGCAATTTCCATTTCCTCAGAAAATTTCACTAAAAATCCGTTATAATTTCTTACATCTTCAACGCTATCAATATTATGGTTTTTGATATTATTTTTAGTGTTAGAAATCACATCCAAAACCATATCACTTACCATTCTTCTCTTGGCTTCGGAAACTAAAAGTTCTCTTCTGGCATTGGATTTTTTTGCCAAAACTTCCCTAAATTTTGCTCCGACAAAAGGCAAATTCAATAGCTCCTCGATGCTGAAAAGTTCAGCCCTGATACCATCTTCAATATCATGATTATTATAAGCAATATCGTCAGAAATGGCAGATATTTGCGCCTCAATTGAAGGCGACCTGGACAAATCTAAATCCTGTTTCTTGTTATATTCTCTTATATAGCCATGGATTTTGGAATCGTCAGTAATGGCTCCGTTATGCTTAACTACGCCTTCCAACATTTCCCAAGATAAATTCAAGCCATCAAAATCAAGATATAAATGCTCCAATTTTGTGATTAATTTTAGCGTATGGGCATTATGAGAAAAACCGCCAAACTCTTTCATTTTTTCATCCAACGCATCTTCTCCGGCATGGCCAAATGGAGTATGGCCAAGATCATGAGCCAAAGAAACAACTTCCGCCAAATCTTTATTGCAGCCAAGGCCAGAGGCGATCCATCTGGCGATTTGTGCGACTTCCAACGAGTGAGTTAGGCGGGTACGATAATGATCGCCTTCGTGGTTTACGAAAACTTGGGTTTTATATTGCAAGCGGCGAAAAGCAGCAGAATTAATAATACGATCCCGATCTCTGCCATAAATTGAGCGATAACGACAATCTTCCTCTTGATAAAGACGACCCTTGGAATTTTCTGGCTTTGAAGCAAAGTTGGAAAACATTATTGACTGAGTTCGATTCTACTAATTACTGATGTGCAATTACCATCAATCTTGACAATTTCTTGCTTGCCGGTTTTTGAATTGCGCTTGGTCAAAATAATAATGTTACTTCCTTGCAGTTCCATTTTTTCAACTTCTCCCAAAATTTTTAGCTGTAAAAAATCCTGACAATCACGAGATTTTTGCACCGACTTTTTCTGTTTCGCAAAAATAAGCACCACGAATAAAACCATAAAAACAATGCCCAGAGCAATGACAGAAGATTTAAGAAAAATCAGTGATTTATTATTTTTTTTAGCTTCGCTATTCATCTAAAGATTTTAAAATTGGAGAGAATCAAGACAGGCATGGCCTAAAACTACTTAAGGTATTTTAAAAATCAAAGTCTAATTAGCCCAAAAGACTTGCCAAACAATCTTTTTGTTATTAAATATGGCCTGTGCTTTTTCGAAAGCAATATGGTGATAAACCTAGCGTAGAATAGATGTTTTGGACTCGGGGGCGGTACCCGACATCTCCACCAATTTATGGGGATGACATAGCTTCGACAATCATAATAAAAATGCTGGCTTTACCCGGTTGAGAAACTGCCGATTGTGATCATAAAAAATCGCAATATCCGTTCAAAAACAATAAACGCAAACGATAACTTTGCTAATGATAACCAATACTTTGCTCCAGTAGCTATCGCTGCTTAGCATAACTTTGTTTATCGGGGCTTGGGGGCTGCCTGTCAACAGAAAGCCCCCGCTTTAAAACCCGCTCAAAAAATCAGCCATGGACTATATCAGATATGACGACATTATTGAATCTTCAATGCGCGATGTCATTTGCAAGGTTTTTAAAAAAGTTGCCAAAGAAGGCCTGAAAGGCGAACATCATTTTGTAATATCTTTTTTGACCAATCATTTCGGCGTTGTTTTGTCCGATACCATCAAAAAAAGATTTCCGTCAGAAATGACAATTATCATTCAACATCAATTTCAATCTCTAGTTGCTCTTGATAGCTGCTTTAAAATCTCTTTAAGCTTTTCCGGCGCGATGGAACATCTAACAGTTCCTTATAGCGCAATCACTTCTTTTGCCGATCCTTCAGTCAATTTCGGGCTAAAATTCAATAGCGCTGAAATACCGGAAATCGAGGATGAGATTGACTTTGAACAATCAATTCCAGAAGAGGACGCTAAAGATAGCGATATTCCTGCCGGCAAAAACATAGTCTCTCTCGACGATTTCAGAAAGAACCGCAACAAATAACTATCCAAAAAAATGATATATTTCTACCAACTTGGCTTTTTGGTTTTAACTTATCTTATTTCTGCAATTCCCTTTGGTTTGGTTTTGGCAAAAATTTTTGGCAAGCAAGATATTAGACAACATGGTTCCGGCAATATTGGCGCTACAAATGTTACCAGAGTTTTGGGCAAAAAACTGGGTGCCTTAACCCTAATTCTTGATGCCATCAAAGGCGCAACCATGGTTGTCCTTGCTCGCTATCTTTTTGTTGATAGCCAATTTTCATCTCTAAGCACATTTTTGGTTTTAGTTGCTGCAATTGCGGTTGTGGGCCATATTTTTCCAATCTATTTAAAATTCAAAGGCGGCAAGGGTGTAGCCACCACTTTTGGAGTTTTGCTGGCGGTCAATCCCTTTATTGGCTTGATTGCCTGTCTGGCATGGATCATTATTTTTATCTTTACCAAAACTTCTTCAATTGCTTCGCTATCTTCAACTTTAATTACGGTCGGCTTTTCTTTTTACGCCGACGCTTTAACGGAAGAAATTTTGTTATGTATTTTCCTGGCAATATTGATCTTTATTCGTCACAAGGAAAATATCCATCGCATCTTGAACGACCAAGAACAAAAAATTAAATAGAGATGATTGAAAACCGCGATAGGCTAATTGTTGCTCTTGATGTTCCAGACATTGAATCCGCCAAAAATCTGGTTGAGAAGTTAGGCGATGAAGTCAGCTTCTATAAGATCGGGCTAGAGCTAATGATGAGTGGTGATTATTTTAAGATGATTGATTGGCTGGCTAAAAAAGATAAAAAAGTTTTCGCTGATTTAAAATTATATGACATACCGGCAACCGTTGGCAGAGCAGTTAAAAACCTCTCCGGTTATGCCAACATCCATTTCCTAACCATCCATTGCGCAAGCAAAAGCATTATGGAGATGGCCGCACAAAACAAAGGTAAAATTAATATTCTAGGAGTGACAGTTTTAACCAGTCTTGATCAAAATGATTTGGTTGAAATGGGGTTTGATAAAGATATTTCTCTAGAAAATCTGGTGATAAAAAAAGCCAGCCTGGCAAAAGAATGTGGCATTAATGGTGTTGTTGCCTCGGCTCTTGAAGCAAAAATCATAAGGCAAAATCTCGGGCAAAATTTCCGGATAATTTCACCGGGAATTAGATTGGAAAATTCTAAAAGTGATGATCAAAAAAGAGTTGCAGATGTTAAAACCGCCTTTGCGAATGGAGTGGATCATATTGTGGTAGGAAGGCCAATTACTGAATCGCAAAATCCAAAACAATCCGCGCAGGAATTTCAAAATCAGATAGCCAAATTTAGCGATTATTGATCAAGTTATTGATCCCCAACAAAGCTAGAGAATATCCATCAAGCCCAAAACCCGAGATAACAGCATCAACCACATCAGAAAGAAAAGATTGTTGGCGGAATTCTTCGCGTTTGAAAATGTTGGAAATATGAAGCTCAACTTTTGCCCCCTGAAACATTTCTAAAGCATCACGGATAGCAATTGAAGTGTGGGTATAGGCAGCGGCATTGATGATAATGCCATCGAATTTATCAATTGCGTTTTGAATCTCGCTGATAATTTCACTCTCGGCATTGCTTTGCTTAAAAACAATTCCTAAATCTAATTCTTTTGCTAATTGAGCGCAGTCAGCTTCAGCTTTTTCCAGCGTGCCTTTGCCATAAATTTTGGCATCTCTTTTGGCAAGCATGTTTAGATTAGGGCCGTTCAAAATTAAAATCTTTTTCTTAGCCATACGGACTTACAAATATTTGATTTTTAAGTAGAAAAAAGTGGTAACCGGAATTGACGCTGCATAGATGATGCCGATTGTAGCAAGAGTAAACCACGGCTTAATTACCAAACCAACCACAATTGAACCCAGAACTAACAAAGTGGGATAGATAAATTCATTTCTCACCGGAATTTTTTTAATGGAAATTGTTGGTATAGTGCTGGCTACAAAAACCGCTAAAGCAAATTCATATGATAACACGATTTGCGGATTAGTGAAAAAATAATCCTCTCCAAACTCGAAAGATAGCACCAAAGGCAACACCGCCATAGCTGCTCCACAAGGGGCCGGAATGCCGCGGAAGAAATATTTTTCCAGAATAGGATTTTTAGGTTCCTTATTCAAAGCAACATTAAATCTTGCCAGTCGTAGCGACATGCAAATGGCAAAAAATAGTACCAACGCCCAATCGAAACCGCGGATATTGGCCATCGAATTGAGCCACATATAGATAATGAAGCCGGGCACCACGCCAAAATTGACAAAGTCGATCAATGAGTCTAACTGAGCGCCAAAGTCACTAGTGGAATTTAAAAATCTTGCCAGCCTACCATCAACGCCATCCAAGAAACCTGCAATCAAAAGCAAGGAAACGGCCTTAAGCCATTCTTCCTGCATGCCAAAACGTATGGCGGAAAGACCTGCGCATAAACCAGCAATAGTAACCGCATTTGGCAATAGCCCGACAAGCGTTAAAGAGCCGGTATTTTTTGGCTTCATTAAAAACATAATTAAAACTTTATTCTTAGAAAGGAAGTGGCTATATTTTGGGGCCTTTGCAGGCGCGAGAACTCGCTGAAATTCTGTTTAAAATCTCAATTAAGTCAAATCATTTAATTACCCGATAATGGCCATAAATAATCCTGATCCAAAACTAATGGCAAATGCTATCCGCTTTTTGTCAATTGATGCTGTTGAGAAAGCAAATTCTGGCCATCCGGGAATGCCAATGGGCATGGCTGATGTTGCCACAATTCTATTTTCTGAGTTCCTAAAATTTAACCCGAAAGACGCCAAATGGGCCGATCGCGACCGCTTTATTTTATCCGCAGGCCATGGCTCAATGCTGCTTTATTCTTTATTCTATCTGGTTGGATATTCTGATATTTCTCTTGATGACATAAAAAATTTCCGCCAACTACACAGCAAAACCGCTGGCCATCCGGAATATGGCGAATTTATTGCAACCGAAACTACCACTGGTCCTCTTGGGCAAGGCATCGCCAATGCAGTTGGAATGGCTTTGGCGGAAAGAATGCAAAATAACAGATTTGGCAATGATTTGGTCAATCACAAAACTTATTGCATTGCCGGAGATGGATGTTTGATGGAAGGAATTTCTCAAGAGGCAATTTCTCTTGCGGGCCATCTTGGCTTATCAAATTTAATTGTTTTATGGGATAATAATTCGATTTCTATTGATGGCAAAACCAGTTTAGCAACTTCAGAAAATATGCGTTTGCGTTTTGAAGCTTGCGGTTGGCAAGTTCTAGAAATTGATGGTCATGATTTTGAACAAATTAGAAACGCTTTAACACAAGCACAAAATGCCGATAAACCGGTAATGATTGCCTGCAAAACCAGCATTGGCTTTGGCTCTCCAAATAAAGTTAATTCAGAAAAATCTCATGGCTCACCACTTGGAAAAGACGAAGCACAAAAAACCAGAGAAAATTTAGGATGGAATTATGGTGAATTTGAAATTCCCGATGAAGCTCTAAATAGCTGGCGCCGTGCCGGTTTAAGAAGTCAGGAAATTTATCAAAACTGGCAAAATATTTTACAAAAATCTGCACTTAAAGATGAATTTTTGCGCCTACAAAACCACCAATTGCCAAATTATCAAACTGCGCTGGAAGGCTTTAAACAAAAGATGCTTGAAACAAAACCAACACAAGCAACCAGAAAATCTTCCGGTGAAGTCTTAGAAATTTTAACTTCAGCAATTCCAGAACTAATTGGTGGCTCGGCAGATTTAACCGGCTCGGTCAATACCAAAACTGCGGCCGCTTCTAAAGGCATCAGCAAAAATGATTTTTCCGGCCGTTATATGTATTACGGCGTGAGAGAACATGCGATGGCCGCAATCATGAATGGCATGGCTTTGCACAAAGGCTTCATCCCTTATTCGGGAACTTTCCTGGTTTTTTCTGACTACATGAAACCTTCCATCAGACTTTCCGCTTTGATGAAACAGCAAGTAATCTATGTTTTAACCCATGATTCTATTGGGTTGGGGGAAGATGGACCAACTCATCAGCCGGTTGAACATTTAGCAATGCTTAGAGCAATTCCGAACCTGAATGTTTTCCGCCCTGCTGATATTATGGAAACTATCGGGTGCTATGAACAAGCTCTAAAATATCAACAAACCCCATCAGCAATGGCACTAAGCCGTCAAAATCTGCCATTTCTAAATGGCAATTCTGATGCCTGCTCCAAGGGTGGCTATGTTATTTCTGAATCCAAAAAACAGCCACAAGCAGTAATTATTGCTACCGGCTCGGAAGTTGAAATTGCTGTTAAAGCTCAATCCGAGTTAGAAAAACTTGATATTCACACAAGAGTAATTTCAATGCCTTGTTTGGATATTTTTGAACAACAAAACGCTGAATATAAAAAGCAAATTTTGGGAGAAAAACATATGCTTAGAGTCGTTGTTGAAGCTGCGCTAAAACAAGGCTGGGAACAATATCTAGGAGAAGATGGAATCTTTATTGGCATGAATGGCTTTGGAGCAAGCGCTAAAGCAGAAGATTTGTACAAACATTTTGGCATCACGCCTGAAAATATTGTTCAACAAATTGTTAAAAAGCTGAAATAATTGGTATTTAGAATATAGAAACGAACTGTTTTTGTAGCTGGTATCAATATCGATAGCGGAATTATTGAGGAGTTTGACACGCAGTCGCGGGAATTTGTGGATTTGCAAACTGGTTCATAAATTCATCTAGCCTTCCTTTCAGCGCTAAGGGCAAAAGAGAGCAAATTTTTTTATTAACTTCAGCCACTATTTTTAACTCTTCACCACTGAATTTGCTTAAAACATAATCGGCAATTTCATATTCTTTATTTTCCGGCCTGCCAATTCCCAGCCTTATTCTGATATAATCTTTGCCGATTTTATCATCAATATCTCTCAAGCCATTGTGCCCTGCATGACCGCCGCCGATTTTGGCTTTTACCCTACCTAATGCCAAGTCCAAATCGTCATGAAGTACAATAATTTTTTCAGGCAGAATTTTATGAAAAGAAGCTGCAGACAAAACAGCATCGCCGGAGTTATTCATATATTCCTGCGGATTGATCAAAAGCACTTTATTGCCATCTATAGCGCCAGAAAAAACTTGCCCGCCGAATTTATTTCCAACTATCAACAATTGATAATTTTGGACAATCTGATCCGCCAACAAAAACCCGAAATTATGTTTGGTGTATTGATATTTTAAACCGGGATTGCCTAATCCAACTAATAAGAACATTGCTTGAAAAATTTAATAATAAAAAAGGGATGCCCAAAATTAGATTTGGACATCCCTTAGAATAGTAAGCTAGATAAATTTGGAAATTATTTTTTAGCAGCTGGTTTTTTCTCAGCTTCTTTTTTTTCTCCGGCAGGAGCTTTAGCTGCAGGAGCAGCTTTAGCATCGGCTGGAGCAGCGCCTTCAGCACCAGGAGCAGCTTTATCTTCATCATCTTTAGAGCCGCGACCGATAATACTGGCAATAATGAATTCGTTCTTTTTTGCCAGTTCAACGCCATTTGGCAATTTTAGATCACTGCCTTTTATTTTCGCGCCAACTCTTGCACTGGCAATATCGACTTCAATAACTTCAGGAATAACATCAGATTTGCAAAGAATTGCAACTTTACGCAAAACAACGTGCAAAAATCCACCTCTTTTTAAGCCTGGAGATTTATCTTGGTTAATGAATTTAATTTTGGTTTTTGCTTGAATTATTTCGCCTTTAGTAAATGGAATGAAGTCGACATGAATAGGGCGATCAGTGACTGGATCAAGCTCAATTTTATGAGGAATGGCAGAGATTTTTTTGCCATCAAGCTCAATTTCAACAACTGAAGTTAAAATATTGCCTTTGAAATATTGATGTTCAAATTCTTTTACATCAACCAGAATATTTAAATTCTCACCATTTTTGCCATGAACAACAGCAGGCAATTGCCCAGCTTTTCTTGCTCTTCTAGAATACGCGCTGCCTAGAGTGCTTCTTAAATTGGCTTTAAGATTAAAATTAGATGTCATATAAATCCCGTTTTCCTGTTAGTGAATTATAAATAGAGGCGGGAGACTATAAAAATATTATTCAAATAATCAACTAATTTAATGTTTGGTAACAACCCGATTCTTGCTCCGGTAAAAAGTGATGGCAAGAATCTTGATGTGCAGGAAATTTTTGCAACCTTTCAAGGAGAAGGGATATTTACCGGCTTCCCGGCAGTTTTTATAAGGCTTGGCGGCTGCAATTTGGCCTGTAAATTTTGTGATACTGAATTTGATTCTTATAAAAAACTCTCTTTGGAAGAAATTCTCTTTAAAGCTAGAAACTTAGCAGCTGAGAATGGCACCATCAAACTTGCAGTAATAACTGGTGGCGAGCCTCTTAGACAAAATATTGTTCCACTTTGTAAGAGTCTGATCAAAGAAGGTTTTACGGTACAAATAGAAACTAACGGAACTTTATTTCAAGATTTACCAAAAAAGGTCAATATTGTTTGCTCTCCAAAAAACCCCAATGGAAAATATTACCCGATTCGTCCTGATTTATTACAAAAAATTTCTGCCTTTAAATTTCTGATTTCTGCCGATAATAAAAATTATAATTTTGTTCCGGAAGTTGGACAAACAAAAAACAAAATTCCAGTTTATCTACAGCCGATGGATGAATATGACCAAAAGAAAAACCAAAAAAACCGCCAACTTGTTCTTAAATTAGCTAGAGAAAATGGTTGTCGCCTTTCTTTACAAACCCACAAATTATGGGGAATTGATTAATCAATAAATTCTGTTGGTAAATTGTTAATAAAATTACCAGTTATTAACAATTGCTGGTTTTCTCAAATTTAATTAACCGAATTAAAAATTTATTAACGGTTTTTTAATATGTTAATGGATAAATTTTGTTAGAAGAAATTTTGTTGGTAAATTTTGTTAACAAAAATAAACATCTTCTAAATCATCTATTTTCAGGCATATAAAAAGTTATCAACATTTTTATCAACATTAAAATTTGTTAATAAATTTGTGGATAATTTTTATACACACAAATCTGTCGATATCTGTTAATAATAAAATTTCTTTAAATGAAAAAATTAATAAAAACATTAGAAGGAGAAAAATTTTCAAAACCTCCAATCTGGTTAATGAGACAAGCAGGAAGATATTTACCGGAATATCGTGAAATAAGGTCAAAAGCTGATAATTTCTTGAACCTGTGCTATAATCCAAAACTGGCTAGTGAGATAACTTTACAACCGATTAGAAGATTTGGTTTTGATGGAGCAATTTTATTTTCTGATATTTTGGTTATTCCTGATGCTTTGGGTGTGAAAGTGGAATTTTTGAAAAATGAAGGACCAAAATTAGAAAAAACTATCGATGAAAAATCCCTCTTAAATCTAAAAATAAATAATGTTGAAAATTATCTAGGAAGAGTTTTTGAAACAATAAGCTTGGTTAAGTCCCAATTAGATCAAAACACCACTCTAATCGGCTTTTCCGGCTCACCTTGGACTATTGCAACTTATATGATTGAAGGAGGAGGATCAAAAAATTTTGAAAATGTTAGAACTTTAGCAATTTCCAACCCAAAATTTTTTCAAAATCTGATCGATATTTTAGTTGAATCAATCTCGATTTATTTGATCAAACAAATTGAAGCTGGAGTTGAAATTATAAAACTTTTTGATTCCTGGGCGGGAGTTTTGCCTGAAGATCAATTTCAAAAATGGGTGATAAAACCAAATCAAAAAATTATCGAAAATGTCAGGAAAAACTATCCGCAATTTCCGGTAATTTTATTTACTAGAGGCGCTGGAGCTTTATATGAAAATGTTGCCATGGAAACAAAAAATATTGCTCTAGCAATTGATCAAATTTTGCCAAAAAAATGGGCAAAAGAAATTTTGCAGCAAAAGCATGGCAAGATCATTCAAGGTAATCTGGATAATATTTTACTAGCCAGTGGAAGTGAGGAAGAAATTGAAAAAGAAGTTTCAGAAATCCTAAATCATTTCGGCGATAAGCCATTTATTTTTAATCTTGGCCATGGTGTTTTACCTCACACGCCGATTAAAAATATCGAGAAGATTTTGAAGATTTTAAAGTGAAGTTATCTAGCTTGATCTTGTGAGATTGATAGATCAAATTGTTCTGCTAAAAACGGGCAAAAAGATGGATTTGGAATTTTTGCCAACTCTTCTTCCAAATATTTAGCAATTTCCTCATGGTCGTTATTTCTGGCAAAATCTATAGGAGTTCCATACCTGCTAACATAATTAATTTTTGCTCCGTTTTCTACTAAGAACCTAACTACATTTTCATGACCATTTTCTGCAGCATAACAAAGAATGCTGCAACATCCATCTTCTTCATCTTCACAAAAACTCTCTTTTGATTTTACAAGAAAATTTGCCACTTCTTCATGGCCGTTTAGTATGGCGATGTAAAGAGGATTGATTCCTTCAGTGTTTGGAAGATTAACTGAAAGCCCTTTTTCTATTAGAAATTTAACTATTTTTAACTGACCATTTTCTGCGGCAACATAAAGGGGATAAAATTGAACATCTTCAGGTTCAGTATTTTCAGCTTCTGCTCCTTCTCCTAACAAGATTTTAACTATTTCCAGATCACCATTTTTTGCAGCTAAAGAAATGGGTGATAAAAAATTATCATCTTCCTGATTTATAATTACGACACTTTCTGCGGGTAAAAATCTTGTGATAATTTTTGCAAGTTTCTGTAAATTCCTGACATCTTGATAGGCTATTAATTCATGCAACAATGTGTTTCCATTCTTAAGTGGAATTAGTCTATATTCGTTTTTATCATTGGTATTGGTACAAAGCATATTTCTAAGCGAGACAGAGATTTTGTTTCTATCACCATTAGAAAATATTTCGGCGATTGATAGCAATATATCAGCATCATATATAGCTAAATCTCTCACCATCTCATTATTATCTTTCAATGTCTTGATGATGTAATTTTCTATTTCCAATCCAGGATATTCCTGATGTTTCTGATATAAAAACCTAATTGCTTCAATATCGCGCAGATTTGCAAATAGATATGTCAGGGTAGAGAAAATATCTTGTAGTTGTTTGGCTTTTTGTGGATTTTGTGAGTTATTTTTTAGAACAATATCCAGCATTTTTGGCCATTGTGGGTTGTGAATTATTTTACTCAAATTTCTGCCAAATATTTCCAAATATCCTTTTGTTTTTTCTTCCAGCTGTTTTTGTATAAGATAAAAAGGGGCGTTATTTTCCAATTTATCTAACAAGAGAGTGCTTGCAAATGGAGGCTGTCTATCTGGATTATGTTGCCTTAGCAGATATTTTATATTTCGGTTACTGGCCAGATTTGTTTTTAAAAATTCTATTCCGGCAACAAATGAGTTAAATTCCGGATCATCATTAGCATTGTCAGGAAAGGATTTATTTCCAATACGTTCAATAATTTTAGAGAATTGCGGCAGGCTATTTCCGGTTTGTGATTCATCACCAATAAGCCTTAATGCTACTGATCCAGCTTCTTGATTGTTAACATTGGGATCCCTTAATAAATCTACAATCAATATAACAGCTTCTTTTGAAAATAGACTTTCGGGTAAGGGTCTGTCGGTGAAATTTTCCAATTGATATTGAGGAACGATTTGGGAAAGGATTAATTTTAAATCCTCTTCACTTTTCCAATTTCCCTCTGCTGTTATTAATTGCTCAAGATCCTCTGCGTTTTTAATGTCTAATGTTTCTAGCAGCTCAAGTCCTTGATTATAGGATGAGATCGACCTCTTTTTGTTATCTTGAAATACGGTTTTTTCTTGTAGGGCTGGCAGTTTTTCTGCCACTATTCTTATTTTTTCCTCTCTTGTTCTTGATAGAAGGCGGTTCATATTATTAGGAAAATCCTGATAAATTTTCCATGATTCTTTAGCGGGCAAATATTTGCTGCTCAACATCCCGGTCTTTTTGTTATCATCAAGAGACGGATCTAACAAATAAGCTGGGACATATCTTATATGGGTTTGGTTTCCTATCGGAAAGAAGCGAATGATAGATGAGACATATTTATTTGCCGCATCATCATATGATTGGCTATATGGTTTTTCGCCAGCGGATAATCTATTTGATTTAAATTCTTTGACGCAGTCGGACAATCTCTCAATTGATCCTGCAAGGCAATTAAATTCCTCTTCCGGCAAGAGAGTGAAAACGGATAAATTATCCATTATTTCATCCGCGGTCAGAGTGCTATTGCATAGGTTGGCAACATGTCTTACCAAAATGTTAATAAAAATGATTAAATCTGGCAGATTTTTGTCAGAATCAAGTTTTATTAACTGCATTCTTAGAAAGCCATTTTTTCTAAAAGTTTTTAGTACATCATTTATTTTCTCCTCTTCTTTCTGATCTACGGCCGCTGCATAAACTTTCCTCTTCGTGTTTCGTTTTGGAGATTGAAATACTGCCTTGGTTATTTCTTGCTGCTTTTCTTCTCTCTCTTTTTCTTCCGCCCCTTCTTCTGTTTCCACATCTATCGCCATCTTTTTGTCTCTAAGTCTGGCTGATAAAAAATCCACAATTATGTCGAGAGTCTTGCGTATTTCATATGTTCTTTTATTAGGAAATTTTGCAATTCCGTCCTTCCAAAATGCTACAGATTCTTGCAGTGCGGGCGGAAGATTTTCTATCTCAGCGTCTTGGTCTGCAAAGTTGGCGGTTTTTCTGGCTATCTCCACCAACTCCTGCCGAGTTTTATAAATAATTGGAGGTTGGTCTTTGAATTCTTCTGAGGGCATGGTGGAATTTGATTTGGTGCTCCCGGCATGACTCGAACATGCGCACATGGTTTAGGAAACCAATGCTCTATCCCCTGAGCTACGGGAGCAGGGAAATTATTCTCTATCTCTAACTAGGATGAGCATAAATGAAGCATTTGCTCCGCTTCCAGTGCTCACGTACAAAAGTACGCTGCGCGCCGGTTCTCGCAAATACTTCATCTCTACTCATCCTAGCGAGATATAGAACAATTTCCGAATTTATGAAGGGTGTTTGTTGCCTATTGATATGTAATTAAAACCTAGTTCGCGGGCTGTTTTGCCGTCTAACATATTTCTTAAATCTACAAGCAAATTGCTTTTTTGCAATTGTTTGACTTTTGTTAAATCCAGATTTCTAAATTCTTCCCACTCGGTAGCAATGACGGTTAGATCAGCATTTTCTATGGCTTGGTAAGAATTTTCAAAATATGAAATTGATGCTTTTATATTTTCTTTCTCAAATTCTTTTTTAGTGTTTTCTATTGCTGCCTGGTCATAGGCATTAATTTTGGCGCCTTTTTTTGCTAGTTCTTTAATTATTGATATTGCCGGACTATAGCGTATGTCGTCAGTATTGCCCTTGAATGCCAGGCCTAAAACCGCGATAGTTTTGCCAGTTATGCTACCGCCGGTAGCATTAATGACTTTCTGTGCCATTTTTATTTTTCTTTCCTGATTAGATTTTATCGTTGCATCGATTAAGGAAAGGTCTGAATTATTTTGGTCGGCGATGTTTTTTAAAGCGAGGATATCTTTCGGAAAGCAAGAGCCGCCAAAGCCAGGGCCGGGATTTAAGAATTTGTTACCAATCCGTGAATCAAGACCAATTGCTGTACTTAATTTTCTAACATCAGCTCCTGTTTTTTCGCATAGATCGGCAATTTCATTAATGAAGCAAATTTTAAGCGCCAAAAAAGAATTGGCGGCATATTTGATCATTTCAGCTGTAGTAATGTCGGTAAAAACTATTGGCGCCTTGTCTTGAAAATATTGATAAATTTCTGCCATTATTTTTTTGGCCCTGTCATCTTCTGCTCCAATAACGATGCGATCCGGTTTTAAGAAATCTTCAATAGCGCAGCCTTCGCGTAAAAATTCCGGATTGGAAGCAACGGAAAAATCGGCACTTGAATTTTCTTTTTTAATTATTTCCTTAATATGCAGATTAGTGCCAACCGGAACCGTGGATTTAGTGGTAATGACTTTGTAAGAATTGATATTTCTGGCAATTTCTTTGGCGGCTTCAAAAACAAAAGATAAATCTGCCGCGCCGGTTTTTTCATCCTGTGGTGTTCCAACGGCAATAAAAATTGCATCAGATTCGCTCACGGCTTTTGCAAGATTGTTTGTGAAGGAGATTTTTCTTGCCTCTGCCGCTTCAGCCAGAATTTCTTTTAATCCTGGTTCATAAATTGGAATTTCGCCATTTTGCAGTAGCTCTATTTTTCCGGCGTTATTATCAACACAGGTAACATCATGGCCGATTTTGGCAAAACAAACGCCGGAAACTAAGCCAACATAGCCAGTGCCTATAATTGCTATTTTTGTCATTGATTTATTTATTTTAGGAATCACTCAAGTTATTGAGATGAGATTTGGAAGTCAAAAAATTTTCTAAATATTAGGCAATAAAAAACCGTCACTTCTATAAAAATGACGGTCTTTTATTACTAAATTATTTTTTACTTTTTACAAACATCTCTTTTGTTAAGGGGAATTAGAACTTGCTGATCCATTTTCCACATAGTGCCATCTAGGAAATCAATGGCCATACCTATTGGGAATCCAAGTCCTAATAAAAAATTTGCCCAAAATGATGGTGTTACACTCTTGCCAACTACCATTTCAGTTTCTTCATAACATTTATCTTTGGCGGTAACAGTGGTATTGTTAAAGCTTGAAGGTGTAGTAACGATCGTAGTCGGTAATTTGCTTTTATATGAACCACTTGGAGTTTTTACATATATTGATACATCTTCAACATCGCCTGAGCCATTGGCTATGATTGATTGTGATCCGCCGTTGAAAATAGTGGCGCAAGATTGAATAAAAAGTAGAGAGAAACAAAAAGTTAGAAAGGATAATTTTTTTATCATAAATTTAGTTAATGTAGATATTAGAAAAGACAAGATAAGGTACTTAGTAGTGTAATCGCGACGCAAAGTATTTCGTTATTATTTCAAAAGTCAAAAAATTCTTAGCTAACAATTTCAATCCGTATTTAGGATGTTTCAAGCTAGATTTTGATTCATGATTAATCATAAAAACTCCATGATCAAAATTGACTTCTTAAAACAACTTAACTATTTTGCCTTATCCTTTTTAGACCAATCCAATAGATCGATCGCAGATGGTGAAAAAATCCTCCAAAAATCTTCATAATCAAAATTCAAACAGCAAAGAAAATCTGCTCCATTATTACGAGCAAATGCTTTTAATCAGGCGCTTTGAGGAAAAAGCTGGCCAGCTCTATGGAATGGGGTTGATTGCCGGTTTTTGTCATTTATATATCGGGCAAGAAGCAATTGCCGTTGGCATGAAAGCCAATATGATTGAAGGAGATAAAGTTATTACTACTTATCGTGATCATGGCCATATGATTTCTGCCGGATCTGATCCTAAAGCAATTATGGCTGAACTACTTGGCAGAAAAGACGGCTGCTCAAAAGGCAAAGGTGGTTCAATGCATTTATTTGATCTGGAAAAACATTTTTACGGCGGCCACGGAATTGTTGGTGCTTCAGTGCCAATTGGTGCTGGGTTGGCTTTTGCTGATAAATATGAAGGCAATAATAATGTAACTTTTTGTTATTTCGGTGACGGCGCGGCTCATCAAGGCCAAGTTTATGAAAGTTTCAACATGGCAAAATTGTGGAATTTGCCGATTTTATTCATTATTGAAAATAACCATTATGCAATGGGAACGGCAGTTTCCCGCGCTTCTTCAATAAGCGAGCTACATAAGAGAGGTGAGGGTTTCAATATTCCAGGCGTAAAAATTAATGGGATGGATGTTTTTGCGGTAATTGAAGAAGGTAAAAAAGCTGTGGATTATGTCCGCTCCGGCAAAGGCCCGATGATTTTAGAAATGGATACTTATCGCTATCGCGGTCACTCAATGTCTGACCCGGCAACTTATCGTAGCAAAGAAGAAGTGGCTTGCAAAAAGGAAAATGAAGACCCAATTGATAATTTGAGAAAATATATTTTGGAAAATCAGATTGCTAAAGAGGGCGAAATCACTGAGATCGATAAAAAGGTAAAAGAAGAAGTTCATGAAATTTCTGAATTTGCAAAAAATAGTCCAGAGCCTGATGAATCAGAGCTTATGACTGATGTTTATACCCAAAATTCATAAAATATGGCACTAAGAAAACTAACAGTTAGGGAAGCGCTAAGAGAGGCAATGGCTGAAGAAATGCGCAGTGACAATAAAGTTTTTGTCATGGGTGAAGAAGTGGCAGAATATAACGGTGCTTACAAGGTTACCCAAGGTTTATTGGCAGAATTTGGCCCCAAGAGAGTGATTGATACGCCAATTACTGAGCATGGTTTTGCGGGCCTAGGTGTTGGTGCGGCATTTGCCGGGCTTCGTCCGATAATTGAGTTTATGACTTTCAATTTTGCCATGCAGGCGATTGATCAAATTGTTAATAGTGCTGGTAAAACCAATTATATGTCCGGTGGTCAAGTGGTTTGTCCTATTGTGTTTCGTGGTCCAAATGGTCCGGCGGCTAGAGTTGGTGCGCAACATTCTCAATGCTATGCCGCTTGGTATGGCTCCGTTCCTGGCTTGAAAGTTGTTTCTCCTTATAGCGCTGCTGATGCTAAAGGGTTGCTTAAGGCCTCAATTCGCGATCAAAATCCTGTAATTTTCTTGGAAAATGAACTGGTTTATGGTTTGAGTTTTGAAGAAGATTATGACGATGATCATTTGGTTGAAATCGGTAAAGCCAAAGTGGTCCGCGAAGGTAGTGATGTTACGATTGTGGCCTTTTCTTTAATGGTAAAATATGCGCTAGAAGCTGCAGAAGAGCTAGCTAATCAAGGCATTCAAGCTGAAGTAATTGATATTAGAAGCATTCGTCCGCTTGACAAAGAAACTATTATTGAATCAGTTAAAAAAACCAATCGTTGTGTTGTTGCCGAAGAAGGTTTTCCTTTTGCTTCAGTTGGCAGCGAAATTGCCGCAATGTTGATGGAAGAAGCCTTTGATTATTTAGATGCTCCGGTCAGAAGATTGGCCTCAGTTGACATTCCTCTGCCTTATGCCGCAAATTTGGAAAGACTAGCTTTGCCAAAACCGGCCAATATAATTGATGCTGCTTTAGAAGTTCTCTATAAAAAATAATTTGGGAGATCTAATTGTCGAAGGCAGAAAACCAATTTCAAATTACTAGGCAAATTTTCATTTCCGCCTGCATTACCTCTGTGGTCGTGCTTTATTTCATCTCTTATGCCTTATTTGGTGATAAGGGTATGATTAAATATTTCCAACTAAAGAGAGAGTTCCAGAAAAAAGAATTAGTCAGAAATGGCCTGGAAGACAAAATGCAAAACAAGCAAAATATGGTTAATGGAATGAGGCTGGAATCCCTGGATCTAGACCTGCTAGATGAAGAAGCTAGGAAGAATCTCGGTCATGCCGGAAAAGAAGAAATAGTAATTTACAACGAAAGCGCAAATCCAAAAAAATAACATGAAAAATTTCATCAGCGATTCTTTCCAAGATCAGGAATATAGAATGGAGCTAAAGAGGAAATTTTTTCATTTCATATTTATCGCGTTACTGCCTTTGCTTTATATTTTTATGAGCAAAAGCCAGATTCTGTTTTTAGTAGTTCCAATAGCTATTATCATTATTGCTATCGATTTCTGCCGTCATAAAAATCCACAAATAAATCTCATTTTTAGTAAGCTTTTTGGCCATATATTGCGCGAAAGAGAAATTGCTACTCATAGTTGGACAGGGGCCAGTTTTATGGCAATTGCTGCTTTGTTGGTATTTTCTATTTGTCCTAAAGCCATTGCGATTTGTGCCTTTAGTATATTGGCAATTTCAGATTGTTTAGCGGCTGTGATTGGCAAAAGAGTTGTAAGCGAGAAATTTTTTGAAAAATCAGTTGCTGGTTCAATCGCTTTTGGATCTAGCGCTGTTGTAATTCTGATTATTTGCGGAATTTTTACCAATCAAGGTTTTGGTTATTATCTATTTGGTATTTGCGCAGTTTTTGCCGCCACAATAATTGAAGCAAGGCCAAGCCTGTTGGGCATAGACGATAATTTGACCATTCCTGTCACTTTTTCTACCGTAATGATGTTTTTTGGCTTAGTTTGGGGTTTGCAATATTAGGATTTCTCTCGGTCTTCTGTTGAGATATTTTTTCAGTGTAATTCCGGTCTTTGCTGGAATGATACGGAGAGTGTCGGACGATGCGTGGGTCAATTGACTATTGACCCTTCTCCTTATTAAAGGAATTTTTCTCATTTAGTTCTGCAACTTCCTTCTCTATTTCTTCCTTATTTTTATCTTTCCTGATTTCTTCAACGCCATAGACCTGGTGCTCATTGCCATATAAATCAATGATAGTGGTAATTTCTTTTTCAGTTCTGGCTTTTTCATTTGCCAGCTCAATTGCTATTTCATTTTTGATTTCATCAATACCGATTTCTTTACCCAAAACATCCAGTTCTGCTTTTGCCCTAGCGATCAGATTTTTAATTTTGGCGATTGTTTTGATGATATAGCGGGCAATTTCAGGAAAATCCTTTGGTCCTATAACCAGGATTGCCACTAATAAAACCAATAAAAATTCTGTTAAAGAAATGCCAAACATGATGAATATCTGATGAGTTTATCTTTCCCTAATATCTTCCAGTTCGCTGTGGACATCAACATTTAGGAGCAGGCCAAAGCCAATCAGCATTGAAGCAGTGATAGTGCCGCCGTAGGAAATTAAGGGTAGTGGTGCGCCAACAACCGGCAATAATCCCATAGTCATTCCCATATTTACAAACACATGGATAAACAAAATATTGGTAATGCCAAGCGCCAGCAAGCGGCCAAATTGGTGTTTGGCTTTAAAGGCAATTCTGGTTCCCATGTAAATTATTAAAGCGTAAATGAAAATAGTTGTAATGCTGCCAATAAAACCTAGCTCTTCTGATAACATAGTGAAAATAAAATCAGTTTGTTTTTCAGGCAAAAACTCTAGCTGGCCTTGTGTACCGTTTAAATAACCTTTCCCAAAAAACCCGCCCGACCCAATGGCAATTTTAGATTGAATGATGTTGTAGCCGCTTCCAAGTGGGTCATTGTCCGGATTGATAAAATTTAAAACCCTTTGTTTTTGATAATCATAGAGAACAAAAATCCATAGAAACGGAATTGTGACAAGGCCAGCAACGCCAACAAAGATGAAGTTTTGCATTTTTACTCCGGCGAGGAATAGGATGGAAACCCCAACTAAAAGAACAATAGTTGCTGTTCCGAGATCTGGCTGATCAAAAATAAAGAAAGTTGGAATGGCAATCATCAAGGCTGGGGCTATGGCATATTTGGTTTTTTCAATTTCATCGACATTGATGTTGTAAAAATATTTTGCCAGAGCAAAAACCAAACATACTTTCATGATTTCTGACGGCTGCAAAGTAAAGCCGCCAACTGCAAACCAGCGTGTTGCCCCCATGGCGTGATGGCCCATGATGTCGACTGCGATGATTAAAACCAGCGCAATGGCATAATAGAGGTAGGAGGTTCGAAGCCAGAACTTAACGTCAATAACGGCGATTGCCAGCATCACCGGAAAGAAAATGAAGAAAAATATCATCTGCTTGAAAAGCCATGGGTAAAGATTGCCGCCGGCAGCAGAATAAAGCATGGCAAAACCAATATTGGCCAAAATTATTATGAGGAAAACTAGTCGCCAATTAAGGGCAAAAAATTTCTCAGCGATCGATCTGTTGTTGAAATATGATAACATTCTTTTAAGACGGGTTCTGAGTGGCTCTGGTGCTTGATTCTAAGGCTCATTAAAACATCTTGATATTAATAATCAAGTTGATTAGAGTTCAAAATTTGTAATTGTTGATTGGTTGTGTGCGTAGGTCATTTGGGCTTGGAGGCATGTTTTTATTGCCCAGCAAACAGACTTCAAATTCGCATTTAATTTTTACCGGTTACATAGTTAAAGACACCCCTCTAGCCCGATGAAACAATCACCTAAAACGGCACAAAATCCTGGTCCTGCGGCTAATCAAGCGCCCGCTAAAAATGCTAAGCAACAATTTAAAATCAAAAGCTGGTATTCCAACCGGTATCAAATTGTCGTGGTTCAAAGAAACATCCTTTTGTTGCTGGCAATATTGCTGACCATTTCCATGACTGGCGCAATAATTTTCGTAAAATATGTGGTTTCCTCCAAGTCTCTAGAGCCATATGTAATTGAGGTGGAAGAAAAAAGTGGAGTGCCGACCATTGTTGATCAAATGACAACAAAAACTTTAACTGCCGATGAATCGGTCAAAAAATATTTCATCAGCCAATTTGTTCAAGCCGCTGCTGGTTATGATGCCAGAACCTATAAGGCTGATGCTGAAAAAGTAAGGCTACTTTCTGTTCAGGGAGTTTACAGCAATTTTCGTACCCGCATCAATCCTCGTGATCTAGGCGTTGATTCTAGAATTGAGGTTCGGATAAAATCAATCCAATTCCCGGATCCTTCAACGGCGCAAATCCGGGTTCTGCGAAACACTGTTTCTAACAATGGCAATTCCCAAAAGGATGAGGTGATCAACATGAATTTTTATTTTGCCAATTTAAATTTAACTGCCGAAGAAAGACTGATCAACCCGCTTGGCTTTCAGGTAACCAATTTTACAATTACTGAAGAAATATTCGGATATTAGATGAAATTGCTCCACTTAATTGCCAATATTAGATTCTTCGCACTGTTTGCCCTTCTCTTTTGCGTGGCCTTTGGTTCGCATGCTCAAAATGTGCCAATCACTACTGACTCTCGAATCAAAACCCTGGTTTACAATGCTAATGAGGTTTTCCAGCTTAAATTTCATTATGGCTACCAGTCTTTCATTGAATTTGCAGAAAATGAAGAAGTTGAAATGATTTCCATAGGTGAGTCTTTCGCCTGGAGATTAACCCCTGCTGGAAAGAGATTGTTCGTCAGGCCGCTTGAAATTGGCGCCCACACCAACATGACTATCATCACCAACAAAAGAACTTATCAATTCGATATTGCCTCGGCCGAATATGACGGAAGAGCGGATGAAGAGCTGGTCTATATTGTCAGATTCTATTATCCGGAAATTGGCGCTCCTTTGCCAATTCCTGCCAAACTTTCCCAGCCAAATCTCCCTGCGGCCGCCCCTAAGCCATCAGCAGTGGTTGTGAAAGCGCCAATGGCACCCCAATATGTTGATCGGCCTTTAAGTGCTGACATTACTGGTGGAGATGTGGCATTTAATTTTCGTTATAGCATTGCCGGCTCATCTGATAACATCACCCCTCTAAAAATTTACGATAATGGTAAAGAGACATTCTTTCAATTCAGGGATAAAAATCTGATAGTTCCAACAATCAGCATTGTTGATTTGTTTGGAAATGAGCAACCGGTTGGTTATGCAATCCGGGAAAATTTTGTTGTTGTACAAACCGTTGCCCCGCAATTTACATTGCGCCTTGCTGATAGCTTAATTTGTGTCTTCAATGAAAGCGTGGTTGCTCGTCCTAAAACGGCCAGAGAAAATCTCTATCAAAAGAAATATCGTTAGCTTTCAAAGAATATGAAAATCATTCTCCTTGCTTCCAACCCCCAGCTTTACTCAAACCGCAGGATAATGCAGGCGGCTGGGGAGGCTGGCCACAATATCAGCTTCGTCAATATCAGAGATTGCTATATCAACATCAATGCCAATAAGCCGGAAGTTTATTATAAAGATGGCAAAAAATTTGAGGATATTGATGCGGTCATTCCCAGGATCAAGCCGGCAATAACCTTCTATGCTACAACGATTGTACGCCAGTTTGAGATGATGAATGTTTGCTGCTTGAATAAATCTCTGGCAATCACTAGCTCTAGAGACAAACTCAACACATTACAACTTCTCTCCCGCGAAGATTTACCGATGCCAATCACCAGCTTCTCGCATTCGGTCAATGAAACCAAGCAGCTGATAGAAATGGTTGGCGGCGTGCCTCTAGTTGTAAAATTGCTGGAAGGAACAAAGGGTGTCGGTGTTGTTTTGGCGGAAACTAACAAGGCAGCGCAAAGCGTAATCAATGCTTTTAAAAGCCTTAAGGCCGATATTTTGGTGCAAGAATATATCAAGGAATCTAAGGGCCGCGATATCAGATGTTTTGTAATCGGAGATCGCGTGGTAGCGGCAATGGAAAGACAGGCTGAAGATGGAGAATTCCGCGCCAACATGCATTTGGGTGGAAAGGCTTCAACAATTGAAATTACTGACGAAGAAAGGGCAATTGCCATAAGAGCGGTAAAAACAATCGGGCTGGAAGTTGCCGGTGTTGATATGGTCAGGTCAAATTTTGGACCTAAAATTTTAGAAATTAACTCTTCCCCTGGCTTGGAAGGCATTGAAACCGTTACCGGCATCAATATTGCCGGAGAAATTATTAAATTCTTAGAAAGCCTGGTTTTAAAAAGCTCCCAATCTAATTAAAAATCCCGATTTAACATGCTTGGCTTTATCGCAAAAAAAATCTTTGGCTCGGTTAATGATCGTGTTATTAAATCCTTGGCTGCCAATGTTGAAAAAATAAATGCTTTTGAGCCTTCAATCTCCGCTCTTTCTGATGAAGCTCTTAAAGCAAAAACTGAGGAATTTAAAAACCGCTTAAAAAACGGCGAAACAGTTGATCAAATTTTATGCGAGGCTTTTGCCGTTGCTAGAGAAGCTTCCAAAAGAGTTTTGGGAATGCGTCATTTTGATGTGCAGCTAATTGGTGGGATGATTTTGCATCAAGGCAAAATTTCTGAAATGAGAACGGGTGAGGGTAAAACCCTTGTTGCCACTCTTCCTTCTTATCTCAATGCCTTAGCCGGCGAAGGTGTTCATGTGGTTACCACCAACGATTATTTGGTGCAGCGTGATGCGGCCTGGATGGGTAAGATTCACCAATTTTTAGGCCTGTCAGTTGGTTGCGTCACTAACGAGTTGGATGATGAGCAAAGAAAAGCCGCTTATAATTGCGACATAACTTATGCCACCAATAACGAGTTGGGATTCGATTATCTTCGCGATAATATGAAATATTCGTTGGAAGATATGGTGCAGCGCGGCCATCATTTTGCGATTGTTGACGAGGTAGATTCAATCTTGGTTGATGAAGCTAGAACGCCGTTAATCATCTCAGGCCCAACTAATGACAATTCCAAACTTTACGACGATATCAACCGCCTCATACCACTTTTAAAAGAAGGCGATTTTCAGATTGAAGAAAAAGAGCGTAATGTTTTCTTGACTGAAGAGGGAATTGAAACGGTAGAAAAGCTCCTAAAACAAAAAAATCTGATCGAGCAAGATTCTGGCATATATGATGTTCATAACATTGCGCTAGTGCATCATGTTAACCAGGCACTTAAAGCCCATAAAATTTTTAAGAACGAGATCGATTACATCGTCAAAGATAATTCCGTAATCATCATTGATGAGTTCACGGGAAGGATGCAAGAGGGCAGAAGATTCTCTGATGGATTGCACCAAGCGTTGGAAGCCAAAGAGGGCGTAAAAATCAGAAATGAAAACCAAACTCTGGCTTCAATTACTTTCCAAAATTATTTCCGCCTTTATAAAAAACTAAGTGGAATGACTGGTACTGCAGCAACAGAAGCGGTAGAGTTTGAAGAAATTTATGGGTTAAAAGTTGTTGAAATTCCAACCAATAGACCAATTTCTCGTATTGATGAAGATGATGAAATTTACAAAAGTGAAGCTGAAAAATATAAGGCGATTGTAAAAGTGATTGAAGACCGTCACAAGAACCAGCAGCCAATGTTGGTGGGCACTGTCAGTATCGAAAAGTCTGAATATCTCTCAAAACTTTTAACCAAACATAAAATCCCTCATAAAGTTCTAAACGCCAAATATCACGAGAAAGAGGCTCATATAATTTCCCAGGCCGGTGTTCCAGGGGCCATAACAATTGCCACCAATATGGCAGGAAGAGGTACCGACATTATGCTTGGTGGTAATCCGGAAATGTTGATTGAAGAGGCAAGAGCGGAGATTTCTGATGAAAATGCGTTGAATAAAAAAATCGCCGAAATCAAAGCTAAAATTGAAGAAAATAAAAAAATCGCCATTGAGGCGGGCGGGCTCTATGTGCTTGGTACTGAAAGACATGAAAGCCGCAGGATTGACAACCAACTTCGCGGTCGTTCCGGCCGTCAAGGCGACCCGGGAAAATCCAAATTCTACATTTCTCTTGAAGATGACTTAATGCGGATTTTTGGTTCAGAAAGATTACAAGGCGTTCTTTCCAGGCTTGGACTTAAAGATGATGAGGCAATTTTCCATCCTTGGATAACCAGGACTTTGGCTGGTGCACAGCATAAAGTAGAAATGAGAAATTATGAGATAAGAAAAAATCTTCTCAAATATGACGATGTTGTTAACCAGCAAAGGAAGGCAATTTTTGAAAAGAGAATGAAGCTGATTTTGGCTGGTGATGTGAGTGCCGAAATTGAAAATATCAGGGAAGAAATTAATGAAGATATTGTCGGCAAACAAATTCCGAAAAATTCTTATCCTGAAGAATGGGGCTTGGAAGATATTGAAAATGAGCTGCAAAGAATCTATGGCTTAAAGTTAGAAATTAAGGCGATGGGTGAAAAAGAGGGAATCAGTGATGTTGAAATTCTGGAATTCGTGCAAGAAAAAACCAAGCAGCTTTTCATCAAGCGCAAAGAAATTTATGGTGAAATGGAGCTGCAATTGCAAAAGCAACTTTTCTTGGCAACTCTTGATGAAGAGTGGAAAGACCATCTTTGCTCGCTAGATAAATTGCGCCATAGCATCAATTTGCGTGCCTATGCGCAAAAAGATCCGCTAATGGAATATAAGAGGGAAGCCTATAATTTGTTTGAAGCAATGATGCTGCAAATTGAGGAAAAAACTTTGAGCAGAATTGCTCATGCACAGCTAAAAATGGATGCCCAAAAACAGGCAGAACTCGATATCTTAAAGCAAATGGCTGCTAAACAAAAAATGTTTGAAAGTCGAGTTGATCCGAATATGCCGAATTTTGATGGGGCAGGAACTGATCAAGGTTCTAGAGCTCCGGTTAAAAGCAATATCGCCGCTAAAGACCGCAATCCAGCTGATTCATCCAGTTGGGGCAATGTTGGCAGAAACGAGCTTTGCCCATGTGGTAGCGGGAAAAAATATAAACATTGCCACGGATAGTTTATTTTTGCTCGTATTTCTGTTTTGTCATTCTTCCTTTTACAATCCCTGGTCTCGGCGTCATTTTGGTGAAAGCCAGAATCCAGTTTTAGCGCTATAGTTTTCCTGGATTCTGGCTTTCGCCAGAATGACACCAAACATAACAAAATGAGGGGAGCTAACAAAATAGGTCAATAGAAGATGGTGCAAACTTAAAATTAGTTAATAATTGATATGAAAAAAACTGCCGTTTTTATCTTACTTATTATTCTAACGTCTTGTGCCCCTAGCTATTCCAAAATTGCCAAAGATATTTCAAAAAGTGCCTCAAAACAAGGTCTGGAAGCGGCAATCTACCAAACCAAAAATTTCAAAATCTTCACTTTACAAAAAATCACCGATAAAACAAAAACAGTCAGAGTTTATTTTGAAGGCGACGGCAAGGCATTTATCAACACCACTCTCGCTTCCCCAAACCCAACTCCAACTTCGCACTTTTTAACTGATCTGGTCGCCAAAGATCCACACCCGAATATTATCTACATCGCCAGGCCATGCCAATTTGTGGATGATGAAAAATGCCAAAGCAATCATCCTGAGAAATATTGGACTAGCGATCGATTTGCCAAAGAGGTGCTGGACTCCATCAATCAAGTCGTTGGGCTTTTCTCGCAATATAATTTAGAACTAGTCGGCTATTCCGGTGGCGCCACAGTCGTTCAATTCGTTGCCGCCTATAACCAGCAGCTTTATGGCAATATTGTTAATATGAGAACTATTGCCGGTGACTTCTCAAGTTTTGACTTGGGAGAAGCCAAAATAAACCGGTTACGTAATGCTGAAGATAAGGTGGCCAAAAATCAAGAACTGCCAGCACCAGAAGTTGTTGATCTTCCTCCGGCTAGTATGACTGAGGAGGTGATTCAAAAATCTCTGGATAATTTACCGGATAAAAATGGCCGTACCGCCAGCACAAAAACCAAATATTCACGCAAAAAAATTGGTTGGAGAAGTTTAGTTGTCAGAATCCCCCAAATCCATTTTATTGCCGATCAAGATACTGTAATTTCTAAAGATGTGCTAGAGCGCTATCTAAAAAGCTTTCGCAAAAGAGATTGCATAAAAATTGCTACCATTGACAAGGCTACCCATTCAAAAGGCTGGCAAAATAGATGGAAGAATCTGCTGGAATATGAGCCGGCTTGTGAAGCGACAAATTAAAGTTAGTTCTATGTGTAACTGGTTTAGAAAAATATCTTATGTGGTTTTTACGGTAATGTTTGGGACAATTTCACAAGCATGGGCAACTATTTACACGGATTATTCGGTTCTTCATGGAGGGACATTAAATGATAATGTAAGTGGTACTGCTGATGGGGTTGGTTTGCTAGTGTTTGGCAATAACCAAAGCACCATAGGGACTGCGAACAATCCTTTGAATATAGGACACTTGAATAATGATCCCTCTACTTTTGATCTCGATACAGTTCTTTTGTCTGCTAACAGCGATGTTACAACATTTGGTCAGATTTGGGCTAACAGGGTTACTATTGCGGATACATCAAAACTAACATTAAATGGCGACAGCGATCCTTGCTCACTGCTTTGTAACATTCTTCATGCAAGCGTTGATGGAGAGAATGAGGACGAGGGAAAGCTAAAGTTTATTAAATATGAAGCCGGCATCTCATTACAAACTTTGTTTAGCATAACATTGCGCGACATAGGCGCGAATAATAGGTTATCTAGCGTAGATATTATTGATTCTAATATGGCAACTGTCAGATCAATAAATGCGTCAAGAATCACAATTGATACTGAAGATCTTCAAACAACATTTCTAAAAACATATTCATCAATCAATGCTGATAATATTGAGCTTGGCTCTGGTGTTAAATTGAGTATCGGGTCGTTCTCTAATGTTTTTTCTGATGAAACTCAATCTCCGGTTTCATCAAGTGGGTCTATTAGTGGTTTATTGGATGGTGTTGCTGAAGGAGACGGAACATTGGAGTTCTTTGCGGGAAATAACAGCACAATATCTCAAGCCATAGGATCAATTAACAGGTTAAGTCTTGTTCTGATAAAAGAAAATAGTTCAATTACGACAAATGCTGCAATCAATGTCTTTAACATCAGCATTGAAAATGGCTCTAAATTAACAGTTGGCAATAATGGATCATTAAATGCATTGGTGGATGGCGCCGCTGCAGGAGCTGGAACTTTAGAATTTGACAGCAACACCAGCACAATATCTCAAGCTATTGGATCAAGCGCCGCGTTAGGATCGGTTAATTTTAATGGCAATAGTAATGTTGCTTCAAATATAGGAATTAATGCCTCCAATATTGTGATTGATGGTGGCTCTACCCTAACTTTAGGAACCAATGGTTCCAATATCGGTTCTGTAACTGGCAATGTTGCAGTTGATGGAACGCTATCTTTGGGCAGTGTTGGCAAAACAATAGTGGGCAATGTTAATGTTGGCACTGGAGGCAAAATTGATCTTGATACTGCGTCTCATGTAATAAATGGCACTTTTACAAGCGCTTCCCAAGCCGCTATAGCTTTGGCACTTAACTCTCAAGCAAAATTGCAAGCTACAACTTTTGCTATGAATGGTGATACAAAATTACAAATTGCCGGTTCCGGCGGCAATTATGTTTACATTCCCAGAGGAACTCAGGTAAGGACCGCAATTCTCTCCGGCTCTTCCGTTACCAAAATTGACGATAATGATATAGATTTTAATGGCTCAGGCTCCAATATAGCTGGTCATCTGGAATTCTTTACAGAAGTTGTGGGAACTGATTTGATGCTTGTTGCCTCTAGGATTTCTGAAGATCTATCAATCAGCGACCCAAGCGTGAAAAATGTCTATGACAACATTAATCAGATTGGTGCCGGAGCAACTGGCGAGTTAAGAAATTTCCAGCAATATCTAGACGAAAGCATTGACAGTGATGATAAAAAGATTGCGGCACTCCGGTCTCTTCTGCCTCAAAATGACAATGGAGTTGCTGTTGCTGTTCGTAATATTAGCAATGTTTCAAGCAATATTGCTGGAGATAGGCTGGTTAGTTTGTACAAGAAAAAAACTTATAAACTTCGTAGGGCTGCAGGTGATGAGGAAGTTAATAGCGGTTTATGGGGTCAGGCTTTTGGGTCTTCTGCCACTCAAGATAATTACGCTTCTAGCGGAGCTTACGGATATAAGGCGAACTCGCAGGGCTTTGTGATTGGCGGTGATAGTGGTTTGGGTGAGAGGGGTCATGTGGGGATAAGTGTTAGTTATGCTAAATCTGGCATAGAAGCTTCGGATAAATCAAAAAATACCGATATTGATACCTATCAAGCCAATATCTATGCAGGTAGTGGCTTTGACAAAGTTTTTGTCAATGGCATGGCTGGTTTTGCTTGGAATGAATATGATTCAAGCAGAACAATCGCAACTCAAAATTTGTCAGCTAAAGGGAATTATAGTGGGCAAACTTACACGGCAAAATTGGAAACCGGAATGGCGCAAGATTTAGAATATGGCTTTAATATCATGCCAACTATTTCAGCAATTTTTGCCCACAACGCAGTAAGCGCTTATACCGAAACTAATGCTGGAACATTAAGTTTACATACCGATAGAAGTTCGGCCAATTTTTTTGAAGGAAGGGCGGGAATGCTTCTTAGCTATAACACCATCTACAAATCCTACAGAATCAGCCCCAATATCAAAGCATCTTACGGCTATGATTTTATTGGAGATGAGCCGGTTTTAACCAGTAATTTTGTTGGACAAACTGCTTCCTTTAAAACTGAAGCGCCGAGGGTTTATCAAGGTAGCATGCAGATTGGAGCTGGTTTGAATATTTACAGCAGCGATGGCTTTATCACCACCCTCAATTATAGCTTTGAAAGCAGGGCTAATTACAAATCCAATTCCGGGTCAATTCGTTTGAGATATAATTTCTAGGTCTCTGAAATTTCCTTTCTAAATATACCAATTTACAAATCTTCGGATCATATTTCTCATCCCGGAAATATTTCCTCAAATAAGCTTTGCGCTTGCAATAGAAGACAAAAAATATAAAAATTGCCCAATATTTATAGAAAATTTATATCAGCCTGAAAGCTGCATTTAAAGCATTTCTAAACTCAATTCCTAATCAGCAGAAGAAAACTCGCATGATAAAACCCGTCATTTTTGCGTTAATTATGTTGATGGGTTGTGCTCCAAAATATTCGCGTATTGCCAGCAACACTTCACAGATTGCTTCCAAGCAAGGCCTAAGCACAAAAACCTACCAAACTAAGAATTTCAAAATTTTCACCTTACAAAAAATTACTGATAAAAACCAAACTGTTAGGATCTATTTTGAAGGTGATGGAAGAGCGCTTATCAACAGCACTCTTGCCTCTATAAATCCAACTCCCACTTCATATTTTTTAACCACTCTTATCAGTAAAGATCCGCACCCTAATATTGTCTACATAGCCAGACCGTGCCAATTTGTGGATGACAAAAAATGCAAAAATGATTATCCAGAAAAATATTGGACAAGTGATAGATTTTCAAAAGAAGTTCTAGATTCAATCAATGAGGTGGTGAAAGATTTCTCGGGCTATAGATTGGAGCTGGTTGGATATTCCGGCGGCGCTACTGTTCTGCATTTTGTTGCTGCTTATAACCAGCATCTTTATGGCAATGTTGTTAATATCAGAACTATTGCCGGTGATTTTTCAGGTTTTGAAAAAAGCTCTAAAAAAATCAAGTTAAATGCCACTTCTTCCCTGGGCAAAAAATATGATACTTCATTACCGATAGTTGCTGATCTTACCTCGGCCGATACCGATAAAGTAGGAGATGTTATTCAGGAATCCCTCGATGATTTGTCAAATAAAAATTCTGCCAAAACTGCCGACAAAGAAGTTAGAAATCCGCACAGAAAAGTTAGCTGGAAAAGACTTGTTGCTCGCATCCCTCAAATCCATTTTGTCGGTAATCAAGACGATATTATTTCTAAAGATGTGGTAGAAAATTATGTCAAAAACTTGCCTAGAAAAAATTGCGCAAAAATTGTTGCTATCGATAAAGCGGATCATGAAAGCGGCTGGAAAAGCAGGTGGCAAAAGCTCTTGGAAGATAAGCCAACTTGCAATCGGGCGCCAATCTCAACTAATCCTCAATAATGATCAGTATTAATAATCAGCTTAGAAAATTATTTTGTATAATTTCTATAGTGGTTTTTATCGCCATTTCTCAAGCTCATGCGGATATTACTTTAGTTGGCCTCCAAGAAGAAAAAGTTGGTCCCTCTGGTTCTCTAGGTCCAACATTAACAGAAAAAGTTGATGGTAATGTGAATGGGGCTGGCACTCTAACTTTTGAGAGTAGTGGTACCACGATATCTGAAGCTATCGGATCAAATTTTAGATTGGCTACAGTTAATATTTATGATTTCAGCAATGTTACGGCAAATGCGACAATCAATGCGAATAATATTAATATTGGAAATAATACGACTTCTAGTTTAACGCTAAATGCTGCGGCTACTGCTATCAATACCGTTATCGGTTTTAATAGCTTATTATCAATTGGTGAGAACGGATCTATAGCGGGACCTGTAGATGGCAGCGTTGATGGTGTTGGCACGGTGGAATTTGATCACCGCACGGGCGCCTTATCTAACAATATGGGGTTAAATAATAGGCTGCGTGAAATTAGGCTTGTTAATGGCAGCAATATTACTACGACCCACGCAATCAGGACTGGTTATATTAATATTGAAGATGGGTCTAGTCTAACATCAAGCGCGTTAACTGATGTTCTTGGCAATTTCAATAATGATACCATCTATGTTAATATCGAAAACGGCTCCCAATTAATAACGAATGGCGCATTCAATGTTGTTGGTAATATCAATATTGAGAATGGTTCTCAACTAACAGCAAATGCGGCACTTAATGTTTCTGATAATATCGATATTAAGGATAATTCTTCGCTTACGGCAAAACATACAATCAGTGCAAAAAATATTAAAATTGGAAGTGGTTCCACATTATATGGCGTTGATTTGCTTTCAAATTCAAATTCAACATTAAATGCCTTTGTGGACGGTGCTTCTAATGGTCTTGGAACTTTATCTATTGATGATAGTCCTGTTGTATTGGTGTCTAAAGCTATAGGGTCAAATAACAGGTTGTTTGAGATTGATATTATAAATGATAGCGGAATTTATGCGAATGCCGCTATTAATGCCTCCAATATCAATATTGAAAATAATTCTGTGCTTGTAACGGTTTCTTCAGTTAATGCTGATCAAATTGATATTGAAGGCACTTCTGCTTTGCAGCTTGATACCAATGGATCATTGAATGCAAAAGTAGATGGTGATAGTGCTGGCGAGGGATTTTTATATTTCTCAGCTAACAATAGCACAATATCCCAGGCTATAGGATCTTCCAAAAAACTGGCCGAGATTAATCTTCAGAGCACTAGCAATATTACTGCCAATGCAGATATGAACGCCAATATCTTTAATATGGTAGCCGGCTCTGATCTTACAACAAATGCCGCTGTTAATGCTGCGACTATTAATGTCGGTAGCAATTCTGTTTTGACTTTGGGGGATAATGGTTCCATAGAAGGCGATGTGGTGCTGGATGGAACTGGAACATTAATCTTGGGCAGGGTTTCTAAAACAATTGTTGGCAATATTGCCGGTTCTGGTTTTGGCGCAATTGATCTTGGCTCAGGATCCCATAGTATTACAGGAAATCTTACGACTTTTTCTGGCGACACTGTAAAGCTAAATTTGGGGTCAGCTCCTCTTGCGGGCAGCGCAACTGTTACTGGTGCTGCCAATATTGATTCCGGTGCCAAATTAAATATTGCTAAAGCTGGGGTTAATTATGTTTTTGTTCCAGGCGGCACAAAAACTGCTATTATTTCTGCTGGCAGTGGTTCCATAAATAAAATTGAGGATGGTGATATTAATTATGGCTCTGGCTCTAACGCAACTGACTTCCTGAGTTTTACCACTTCAGTTGAAGACAGCGGTAAAAAACTGATGCTTAACATCAATAGGCCTTCCGCCACTTCGCTAACCAATAACATTGTTACGCAGAATGTTTATAACAATATCATCAGCCAAGTTGGTGTTTTGGCGACTGATGAGCTAAAAAATTTCCAGCAATATCTGGATGAAGATGATGATAGCATCGCCCAAAAAGTGGCGGCGATTAAGACGCTTGCTCCTCAAAGCGACAATAATGCTAACGCGGTGGTTTTAAATACCACTAACACATCAGTTAAAATTACCGGCGACAGGCTTATTAGTTTATATAGAGGAAAAATATTGGGAAAGGCCGCCGGGGATAACACAAATAATACTGGTATATGGGGACAGGTTTTTGGGTCTAATGCTACGCAAAAAGATTCTGGCGTGGGAGATGGTTATAATTCCAAATCTCAAGGTTTCGTAATGGGCGGCGATAAAGGTATTGGTAAAAGCGGCCATCTTGGAATGAGTGTTAGCTATGCGCAATCCAGCATAAAATCCGAAGATCAGTTGAGAAATATTGATGTTGATACCTATCAGCTCAATGTCTATGGCGGAAATGGTTTTGGCAAATTCTTTGTTAATGGCGTGGTTGGTCTTTCACTAAATGATTATAGTTCTAGCAGAATCATCCCCATCCAATCTTTAACGGCCAATGGAAGCTATAAGGGCCAAACTTATACCACAAAAGTTGAAGGTGGTATGATGCAAAATTTAAGATATGGCTTCAATATTGTGCCAACATTGGCTGCAACATTTGCTTATAACAAAACTGATGATTATACAGAAACTGGAGCCGGTGCTTTAAGTTTACATAGAAGTGAAAGTCCAACAGAGTTCTTTGAAGGTAGGGCAGGGGTGCTTCTTGGCTATAATACAATTGTTAGAGATTTCAGGGTTAATCCAAATATCAGAGCGTCTTACGGCTATGATATTATTGGAGATGATCAGTCTTCAACCAATAATTTCGTCGGTCAAACCGCTTCTTTCCAGGCCAAAGCTACAAATGTTGATCAAGGCAGCCTGCAGCTAGGAGTGGGTCTCAATATTTATACTGATGATTTAGTGACAATAGGCCTTGATTATATTCTTGAGAGTAAATCCCGCTATACTTCCAATTCTGCCTCGGCTCGGGTTAGGTATAATTTCTAGAGTCCGTTTTTAAACCTCTTTTTTTTCTTGCTTTTCTGCGTCACTTTAGTTTGTTGTCCTTAGCGACTAAAGCTTATCTTATATTCGGTAAAATTATAAATAGTCTGGAAAGATATATAGATAATTTATATCTAAATCAAAATAACTGCCAAATTCTTTAAACTAATTTTGAAGGATTTTATGAAAGGGCGGCTTAAAAAAATATTTTATCCAATTCTGGTTCTGGCTTTTGGTTCGGTTTCTCCGGTTTTTGCTAGGGACCTCAATTCCGGCGAGACTTTTATTCTTACCGGCTCTGATTCTTTGACGGAAGAGGTAAATGGCAGTTCTGCTAATGTGGGAACTTTACTATTTGATGGCAATACCAGCGTGGTATCTCATGCGATAGGATCCACTAACCGCCTAGCAATGGTTAATCTGACCAATAATAGTAATGTTACGGCAAATTCTTCAATCAATACTGCTGGCGTAGGAATTGAGACCGGTTCTAAATTGGCGCTTTCTGATGGCAGTTCCATAGCTGCCGATAATGTTACAATTAATGGCACGTTAGATCTAGGCACTACGGGCAAGACAATAACTGCTAGTAATGTTACCGTTACCAATGGTGGCACAATTGATCTTGGTTCTGCGGCTCATAATATTAGTGGCGGTTTTTCAACCACCTCACGAAGCGCGATTGCTTTGAAATTTGATTCAGGAGCAAAATTGCAGGTTGGGCTTGCTAATATTGCTGCTGGTACAAAATTAAAGGTTACTAGTGCGGGTGATTATTCTTACATTGCTGATGGTGCAGAAGCTGATTTTATATCTTCTAGTGCCGCCCTTCCCCTTACTTTAGCGGATGCAATATCTGCTGATGCAACAGGGCCGATATATTTCACTGTTGTTGCGGTTGACAGCAATAATGCAATGCTTGTTGCCAATAGGCTTTCTGCCTCCTCCTATACCAATGATGTTGTTGCGCAAGGAATATATAGCCATATCAGTCAAATTGGCGCTTCAGCGACCGGCGAAATGAAAAACTTCCAGCAATATCTAGATGAGAGCTCTGATAGCAAGGCCAGAAAGGTGGCTGCGCTTAGGTCTCTTTCTCCCCAAAATGATAATGGTGCCAATATGGCAGTTTTAAACATTGTCAATACTTCCGCTAATATTGCCGGTGATAGGCTGGTTAGCCTATATCAGGGTAATTTATCAAGAGGTAGAGCGGCCGGTGACGAAGTCAAAAATGCCGGATTTTGGGCTCAGGGCTTTGGTTCTGTTGCCAACCAGGATAGTTCAGAGCGTTTTGATGGCTATGAGTCAAAATCACAAGGTGTGGCAATTGGCGCAGATAGGGAGCTGGGGGAGAAATCTCATATCGGGGTAAGTGCCACCTATGCAAAATCAGATATAGAGTCTAAAGATAAATTTAGAAATATTGATATCGATACCTACCAAATTAATGCCTATGCCGGAACCGGTCTGGGCAAGTTCTTTGTTAACGGAGTTTTGGGATTTGCCTGGAATGAATATAATTCTGATAGGTCAATTATTTCTTCCCAGCCATTGGTATCTAAAGGGGAATATGAGGGACAAACTTATAGCGCCAAACTAGAGGCCGGTTTAATGCAATATTTAGGGCGTGGATTTAATATTACTCCAATATTGGCCGCCACCTATGCTCATAATAGAGTTGACGAACATACTGAAAATGGTGCCGGTAATTTAAGCTTGCACAACGACAGTTCTAAAATAGATTTTCTGGAAGGCAGGGCAGGTGTGGTTCTGGGCCATAATTCAATCATTAATGGTTTTGGGGTTAACCCATATATCAAGGCCTCTTATGGCTATGACTTTATCGGAGATAAGCCAACCCTAACCAGTAATTTTGTTGGACAGACAGTTTCTCTTCAAACTCAGGCCTCCAATGTTCACCAAGCATCTGCCCAGTTTGGTGCTGGCTTAAATATCTATAGCAGTGATGCGCTTACTGTTAATGCTAATTGCAGCTTTGAGCATAAAGACAATTATAAAGCCAACTCTGTCTTTGCGCGTTTGAGGTATAATTTTTAGTTTTCATAATGAATCGACTTTATCAGTCCACTGTCTTGCAAAATTTTCGTTGGGAATGACAAAGCAAGAATAAGGAAATGTCTGGGGTATCTATAAACAAGAACAAGCGGCTTAACTAATAGAAGGCACAAACCCGTAATGTTTCAAGAACCGCAAATCGCCTTCAAAGAACATCCGCAAATCGTTGATTCCGTATTTCAACATCGCCAGCCTTTCAATGCCAATGCCAAAGGCGAAGCCCTGATATTTGCTTGAATCAATCCCGGTATTTTCTAGCACTTGTGGGTGGACCATGCCGCAGCCAAGAATCTCCAAGAAATTTTCATCACTGCCGATTTTTATGTTTCCATCTTTTTTGCTATAGCCGATATCTAGCTCTGCGGAAGGCTCGGTGAAAGGAAAAAAGCTTGGGCGAAATCTGGTCGCTAAATTTTCGATTTCAAAAAACTCACTTAGGAATTTTTCAATCACCCATTTCAAATTGCCCATATTGATATTTTCATCCACCACCAAAGCCTCAATTTGATGAAACATCGGCGTGTGAGTTTGGTCAGAATCGCTGCGATAAACTTTGCCCAAAGAAACAATTTTAAGTGGCGGTTTTTGTGCCAGCATTTTTCTGATCTGAACGCTGGAAGTATGGGTGCGAAGCAACATTTTTTTGCCATCATTTTCCGGCAAATAAAATGTGTCTTGCATCTGTCTTGCCGGGTGATTTTCCGGAATATTTAGTGCGCTGAAATTATGGAAATCATCCTCAATTTCCGGGCCATCAATCAACTCAAAACCCATTTTGCCGAAAATAGTTTTAATCTCATTGATGGTTTGAGAAATCGGGTGAATAAAGCCACGATTTTCTTGTCTAACCGGTTGCGTTAAATCCAGTCTTTCAGCGGCCAAAGCTTCATTCATGCGAATTAATTCCAGCTCATCTTTTTTATTTTGAAGAGCGGTGGAAATTTCATTTTTAAGCTGGTTGATCAAAGAGCCGAAATGCTTTTTTTGCTCCAAATCCAGCGTTTTTAAATTCTCCATCAAGTCAGTAAAAACACCCTTCTTGCCCAGATATTGCAGACGTAAATTTTCCAGTTTCTCTAAAGAATCAATCTGAGAAATTTGAGCAGGAAAATCGGCGCTGATTCGTTCAATATTTTGCATTATTTAGATGAAGTATTTATTGTTGGATTCTTACAAAGGGCCATAAGTATTGTGCCACTAAAAATAATTACAACAAATTTAACGCCAATGGCCATCAGTCCCTCAACTAACTATTACGGCATCTACAGCCTGTTTAGAAAAGAAGTTTTAAGATTTCTCAAAGTTTATCACCAAACGCTTTTTTCTCCCACAATCAACGCTCTTCTGCTTCTAGCAATTTTTTCCTTATCTCTTGGTGGTGCTGCCAATAATGTTGGTGAAGTTCCGTTTAAAGAATTTATGGCGGCAGGTTTAGTGATGATGGTGGCCATGCAAAATGCTTTTGCCAATAGTTCTTCCTCGCTCACTATGGGAAAAGTGATGGGCAATATTATAGATTACTTAATCCCGCCAATTGGCCCGGGCGGTATATTATTTGCCTTTGCTGCCGCTGCGGTTGTGCGTGGCTTGCTAGTTGGCTTGATAACATTTGGTGCTATTGCAGTTTTTATTCCGCTTTCTTTCCACCATCTTGGTTTTGCAATTTTTTGTATTATTTTTTCTTCACTGTTTTTAGGCCTTCTTGGCATATTATGCGGCATTTTGTCCAATAGCTTTGATCAAATGTCTGCCATCACCAGCTATTTTATTACTCCACTAACTTTTCTCTCCGGCACTTTCTATTCCACTACTCATCTACCTGAATTTTGGAAACATGTTGCCCATCTCAACCCGTTTTTTTACATGATTGATGGTTTTAGATATGGTCTTACCGGCCATAATGACGGCGATATTACAATTGGTGTTATAACCATTTTAGCCTGCAATATTGTGCTTGGCCTGGTAATTTACCGTCTTTTGAAAATCGGCTATAGAATTAAGAGCTAAATTTTGATGTTTTGAATTATTCGTTTGTTTCTTCTGGATTGCCGCGTCGCTTCGCTCCTAGCAATGACGGCGTTGAGATTCTTGCATAAAACTTCCGCAATCGTCATTGCGAGGAGCGTGTGCTAGCCAGCGACGCGGCAATCCAGGAAATTAGCCTAAAGCAACCTTAAGTTAACACCCTTCCTAATGTCCCGTTCCATCACCAAACAAGAAAAACTCGATTGGCTAAGACTTTGCCGCAGCCAAAATATCAGCAGAAGCACCTTCTTTCGTTTGCTGGATATTTTTGGTAGCGCCAAAGAAGCCTTGGAAAATGTTGGGGAATATTCTCTAAAGGGCGGAAGGGAAAAGCCAATTGTGCTTTGTTCGTCTGAGCAGGCAGAAAAAGAATTGAATTCATGCGATAAAATCGGCGCCAAAATCATTATTCATGATGACGCTTCCTATCCAAAATTATTAAGAGAAATTCCTGATGCCCCGCCAATTCTTACTATTCGCGGCGATGAAACACTTTTAAACAAAAATATCCTGGCAATTGTTGGACCCAGAAATGCCTCAATTAATGGCTGTAAATTTGCCAGGAAAATTGCCGGTGAGCTTGGAGAACATGGTTTTGTGGTTGCCTCTGGCCTGGCCAGAGGTATTGATACAGCCGCTCATTTAGGATCAATTGATAAGGGCACAATTGCCGTTATTGCTGGCGGCATTGACAATATTTATCCTAAAGAAAATGAAGCGCTTTATCGTGATATTGTCCAAAAAGGCGTTTTGGTGTCAGAAACTCCTTTTGGAATGCCGCCGTTCGGCGGCAGTTTTCCTCAGAGAAACCGCATAATTTCTGGCGTTTCCTTGGGAGTTGTAGTGGTTGAAGCAACTCTAAGATCTGGAACTCTGATTACCGCCAGATTTGCCGTTGAACAAAATCGTGAAGTTTTCTCTGTTCCCGGTTCGCCTTTCGATCCAAGATGTCAAGGTACCAACCGCTTGATCAAACAAGGCGCAATTCTGACTGAAAATGTCGAGGATATTCTAAACGAATTAACCATGATTGAAAAACCGGAAGAGACCATGAAATTGATGGAGCCAGAGCAAAACAAGTTCGGCGGCTTTTCCGTAAAACTGCCAAACGAAGATGATGTTGATAAGGCAAGAAACTTGATCTTATCCAAAATCGGCTATGAACCAATCAGCGCCGATGAAATTATCGCCGAACTGCAAATCCCCGCCCGCATTGTCAATGTTGCTTTGGTGCAGTTGGAACTGTCGGATAAAATTGAAAATAGAAATGGCAAAATTTGTCTGAAGGCTTGAGAATTTTCTCTATTTTCCTGGATTACCCATTGAAATCTCTTTATCAATTTCAGATATTTGTCGTAATTTTCCAAAATAAGTTGTTACATTAGAAACCTTCCTAATCTGTAGCCATCAATCGATGTATATCTACCTAACCAAACGCATTCTCCTGATTGTTCCAACATTATTTTTGATAATGATGGTAAATTTCTTGGTTGTGCAATCTGCTCCCGGCGGGCCAGTAGAGCGGTTGATCAATAATTTGAGCAATGCCAATCAAGTTAGTGGTGAAGCCGCTTTGACCAATCACAATTTCAATCTCATTTCCGGTGGCCAGAACCAAAATTTAAAATATCGCGGAGCGCAAGGAATTGATCCAGAAATTATCAGCAAAATTGAAAAGCTCTATGGTTTTGACCAGCCCTTGTGGCAGCGGTTTTGGCTAATGATGAAAAAATACCTGGTTTTCGATTTCGGCAATAGTTTTTATCAGGATAAATCTGTTATCTCGCTGGTAAAAGAAAGACTGCCAGTGTCAATATCTCTAGGATTGTGGGCAACATTGTTGGTTTATCTGATTTCAATTCCGCTTGGCATTAAAAAAGCTGTCGTTAATGGTAGTAAATTTGATGTCTATAGCAGTTTTATAGTGATTATTGGTTATGCAATTCCCTCCTTTTTATTTGCCATTTTTTTGATGGTTCTTTTTTGCGGTGGAAATTTCTTAAGCATTTTTCCTTTGCGAGGACTGGTTTCAGAGAATTTTGCTGATCTTAACTGGTGGCAAAAAATTGCCGATTATTTCTGGCATCTTTTCTTGCCGGTTCTGTCTATGGTGGTTGGCGGCTTTGCCAGCCTGACCTTTTTATGCAAAAATTCTTTTTTGGAAGAAATTAATAAACAATATGTTGTAGCTGCAAAAGCCAGGGGCCTGAATCAGCGGCAGATTTTATATCGCCATATTTTCCGCAACGCTCTCTTAATTGTTATTGCTGGCTTTCCTGCCGCCTTGATCGGCGTGATTTTTACCAGCTCAATGCTGATTGAGATTATTTTTTCACTTAATGGTTTAGGGCTTTTAGGCTTTGAGGCTGCTGTGTCCAGAGATTATCCAGTGATGTTTGGTACTCTATATTTCTTTACTTTGCTTGGCCTTGTTTCTAGCATTATCGGCGATTTAACCTATAGGCTGGTTGATCCGAGGATTGATTTTGAAAAACATAATTAACAAAAATGGAAAATATTTTGAACCCCAATACTGAGAATTTTAGTTGGTTCTCAATTTTCTTGGTGCTTGCCTTGGTTTTGATTTCTGCCTTTTTCTCGCTGGTCGAAACTGCTTTGGCTAGTTGTTCTCGCGCCAAGATGCACCGTCTTGCCAAAGAAGGCGATAAAAAGGCCATTAAGGTGGAACAAGTCTTAAAGCAAAGTGAAAGCGCCATGAGTACAATTTTGCTTTGCAATAACGGCATCAATATCATGGCTTCTGCCATTGCCACCAGTGTTTTAATCAAGCTTTTTGGCGAGACCGGCGTGGTTTATGCCACTATTATCATGACTATTCTGGTTTTGGTTTTTGGTGAAATTGCGCCTAAAACTTACGCTTTGCGTCATGCGGAGAAAATCATTCTCTTCTCAGCGCCTCTAGTTTCTTGGTTGGTTAAAAGATTTTATCCGATAACAAACGGCATCCAAAATGCCATAGATAAAACCTTCGATTTTTTAAGCCCGCCAGCAAAGCATAAAAAACATGATAAAACAGCCGATCTGGACGAAATTCGCGGCACGATTGATCTCAAACACAAGGCGGGTTCAATTGTCAAATATGACAAAGACATGTTGGACAGCATTTTGAATCTTGATGATACCGAGATTGCAAATGTGATGGTTCACAGAAAAAATATGGCATCAATTAATATTGCCCAAAGCCTGGATAAGATCTTAAAACGCGCTTTTGAGATTAATCATAGCAGAATTCCTCTTTGGCGCGGCGACGAGGACAATATCGTGGCGATCTTGAATATGAGAAAATTAATCACGGTTTTGCACAATAATCACGGTGATGTTGGCAAAATAAATTTAAAACAATTTACATCAGAACCTTGGTTTGTGCCCGCCACCAATACGCTTAAAAACCAGTTGGTTGCCTTTCGCAGCAAGAAGGAAAAATTTGCGATAGTAATTGACGAATATGGCGCCTTGATGGGTGTCATAACTTTGGAGGACATTTTAGAGGAAATAGTCGGAGATTTAGATGCTAAGGAGGATAATCAAACCAGAAACAGCATCACCAAATTCAAGGATGGCAGCTATAAAATCTCAGGTGAATTACCGGTGCGCGATATTAACCGCAAATTGAACTGGAACTTGCCGGAGGATGATGAAGGCACGGCTACTCTGGCTGGTTTGTTAATTTCTAAAAGCGAGAAGATCCCTGAAGAAGGCGAGCAATTTGAGTTTGATGGTTTTCGCTTTAAGGTAATGAAAATCTATAATAACAGAATTTTATTTTTGCGGGTTCATAAAATTTAATCCTGCCATTATTTGCTGGTTTAATGGCTTGCAAAATTGATCTCATTCATTACACTTTGCGCCTTGTTCTAAGGCTTTTTTAAGCCCTTTTTCCTTCCTTGTAATTTCCAAATTTAAGCGATTTTAATATGACTAAATTTTTCTCCGATATTCTTGTTTCTGACGCTTTTGCTCAGAATGCTGATGCTGCTGCAACTGCTGCAAATCCAGGTTTTACTAGCTTTATACCGCTGATCTTAGTATTTGGTATTTTCTATTTTTTGCTTGTTAGGCCACAACAAAAGAAGGCAAAAGAACACCAAAATACTTTAAACAATCTTAAAAGCGGTGACAAAGTTCAGACTAGTGGCGGAATTTTTGGAACCGTTAAATCAATTGACGCTAAAGAAAATATTGTTGATTTAGAAATTGCTCCAGATGTTGTCATCAAAATCATTAAGCACAATATTGTTGAAGTGGCCGGTAAAGATAAAGCTCACGCCCATTCTCATAAATCTAAAAAAGATAAGAAATAATCTATGTTTCGCTTCTCTCCCTTCAAGGCTATAGCGGTTTTTATTGTTTGTCTGATTGCTATTTTTTGCAGCCTTCCCAACTTTATTTCCGAATCCAAAAAGGAAGCAAAACCTTATAGCTATCTGCCGGATAGCAAGGTAAATCTTGGCCTTGACTTGAGAGGAGGGGCGCATCTTTTGCTGCAAGTTAATTTTGATTATTACATCAAAGAGCAGCTAGGCAATTTGTCAGAAGGTTTGAAGAAAGATTTTATCGAAGCGGGCCTTAATTCTTTTGTTGAAACTGAAAGTGACAAAGTTGTTTTTACTTTTGCTAAAGATGAATATGTCAGCAAAGCTAAAAAATTGATCAGGAAATTTGATCCTGAAATCAATATTGACGGCAGTAGCAATAAAATATTTTTATCCTATTCGGACTCCAGCCTGGTGAAAATGAGGCAAAATCTGATTAAGCAATCAATTGAAATTGTCAGAAGAAGAATTGATGAAACCGGCACTAAAGAGCCAATTATTCAAGCTCAAGGCAATAACCGCATTTTGCTGCAAGTGCCAGGAATTCACAATCCGCAAGAAATTAAGGATCTGCTTGGAAAGACCGCCAAACTTACTTTCCATTTGGTAAATGACATATCTCTCGACGGCAATTTTTCTAATCACGGCCTGAATTATAACAGCATTAGAATTCAAGATGGTGAGGGCAGAAATTATCTGATTGAAAAAGACCCGATGTTAACTGGTGATTTATTGATTGATGCCAATGCCACTTACTACGAAGGTCAGCCTGCAGTTGCCTTTAAATTCAACCATGTTGGTGCCACTAAATTTGCTACGATCACCACTCATAATGTCGGCAGAATTTTTGCCATTGTTTTGGACGGGAAAATAATTACTGCTCCTAAAATCAATTCCGTAATTACTGGCGGGGCTGGTGTTATTTCCGGCAGTTTCAATATCGATGAGGCAAATAATTTAGCTTTATTGCTTCGTGCTGGCGCTCTTCCTGCTCCGATTGACATTATTGAAGAAAGAACGATTGGTCCTTCACTTGGTGCTGATTCCATCCGCTATGGCACTACAGCTGCGCTTTATGGTTTTATCATGGTGGCAGCCTTCATGTTCATATTTTACGGTTCTTTGGGTATGATCGCCAATTTTGCTCTAGTCATCAACATTGCCATGATTTTAACTTTTCTTTCCTGGCTTGGTGCCACATTAACGCTTCCGGGCATTGCCGGTATTGTGCTGACAATGGGTATGTCAGTTGATGCCAATGTTTTGATTTTTGAAAGAATGAAGGAAGAGTCTAGAACTGGCAGCAAAAAAGTTATCTCAGTTATTGATGCTGGCTTTTCTCAAGCTTTTAGAACTATTTTAGATTCCAACATCACCACTTTGATTATTGCCTTTATACTTTATGCTTTCGGTAGTGGCGCGGTGCGCGGCTTTGCGGTTACTTTGACCATCGGTATATTATCCTCAATGTTTTCGGCAATAATTTTGACCAGAACAATGATTGCCCTTTGGGTAAAATATCGTAGATTGCCGCTTCAGTCTTTGCCGATATAGACAACATATATCTATGATAGCTAGATGCCTATTTTTTCTTTACGGATAAAATATTGCGCCGTTTTTATTGCGGCTATTGTGATTTTCCTTATCCCAAGTTCCTGGGCAGCTGGCAAGAAAACCCCTCCTAAAAATTCCCTACCGGCAGTTTTAAAGGCCAATCAAATTGAAGGCGATAGAAACAGCAATGTCATAAATGCCACTGGTAATGTTGAGCTCACAAAAGACGGCAATACTTTATTTACCGATCAACTCTCATATGACAAGGGGGCTCAAGATATTCAGGCTTTAGGTAATATCAGGATCAAAAATTATGATATTGGCAATATTTTGGCGGAAAAAATTAACCTCAAAAGTGATTTTAAATCCGGCAATTTTGATGATGCGGTTATTGTTTTTAACGACGGTTCTTACATAAAATCGCCGGCAATTATTAGAAATAATGAATCGGAAACTGTCATCAACCAGCCGGTCTTTTCAATCTGTCCTAATGATGAGATCAAGGAAAATAACAAGTTGGCAGGCAAAGATAGTGATGTTATTTCAATTACTTCCAGTTCAACTACCACTATCGACAAGTCTACCAATTCAATCAAAACCAAAGATGGTGTAATCAGATTTTATGATGTTCCGGTTCTGTATATTCCTTATCTGAAAACCCCATTGCCTTCCTCCAAAAGAAAAAGCGGGTTTTTGCATCCGTCTTATATCAGAACCACCAAATTAGGCTTTGGTCTTAAAGTGCCTTATTATTTCAATATTGCGCCTGACAAAGATTTAACTTCCACCTTGCAATATCACCCCTCGAAGGGTCATCTAATATTAGATAACGAATATCGCCAATTATTAGAAAACGGTCTTTACAATATTGATTTAGAGCTTGCTAATAATAAGCCAAAGACTAACAGTCTGGCAGTTAGTGCCAATGAGACAAGCGATCAGAATCTAAGATGGAGACTCATCTCCGGTGGTAATTTAAAATTTCAAAAAGATTTAGAACTGAATTTTTTCATCGATAATGTCGGCGATAAAAATTATTTGCAGGATTATCATAATCAATTTGTTGACCACACGGTTTCAGAGGCGAACCTAAATTACATCAAGGATCGTAATTATGCCGAAGTTAAAACCGTTAAAATTCAAGAATTAGGCATCAATCGTGACGAGAGAGAAGAGCCTGTTGCGCTGCCGATTATTAATTATTATGTGGAAAGCAAGGCTCAGCCAGGTGCCTTCCAGCCTGTGTATGACGCACTTCTCAATTCCACGGTAATTACCAGAAGAAGTGGATTGCAATATCGCCGTCTTTCTGCCAAGCCGGAAATCAAGCTGCCTTATAATCTAGGTGGTAATTTATTTGAGCTTTCCTCCAATATTCAGACCGATTTCTACAATATGGAGAATAATTACACCCATAGATCTAGAGATAATAATTATGAAGATTTTGCTTTTAATTATCGGCCGGAAGCAAGCCTGAAATGGTCTCTGCCTTTGGTTGGGAAATATAAAACCAACACAATTGTCATTGAGCCGCTAACTAATATAACAATCAGTTCTTATAAAAATGGTGGCGATGAAATTCCTAACGAAGACACCAATAATACTGAATTGACCCAAAGTAATTTATTTTTAAGCGATCGCTTTACTGGCTTTGACCGAAATGAAACTGGTGGCAGGCTAACTTATGGCTTCAAATCTTCCTTATTTAATGATTCACTCGGCCAGTTTAATTTGGGCTTGGGACAGAGTTTTAGAAGCAACAATAAAACTCAGGATGTGATTATCAGGGGTTTTAACAATAACAATAAGTCAAATATAGTAGGGGAATTTGGTTATAGAGCCCCGAAGATTTTTAGTATTGTGTATAATTTTCAACTAAACGAATCCAGCTATCGCAATGATATTAATGAAGTTGTAACCGGTTTTGATTTTGGAAAAGTAAGAATAGGCACTGATTATATTTTGATCAGAAGAACAGTGAATAACGCTGAGCCCAGAAAGCAAATCAATTTTAATTTTGGAGTTAATATCACCAAAAAATTAGTCTTTGATGCCAGCACAACGCGCAATTTGATTAATAGGGCGACTATCTCTAAAAGATATGGCTTAACTTATAATGGATGTTGTGTGAGTTATGGCTTTGCCATTAGTGAAGATAACCCGACTATTCTTGCCAGACCGCAAAGATCTTATAATATCAATTTTGCGATTAAGAATCTTTAGTTAATTCCGAAATCATCTTAACAATATCGTCAGCACCAATTCCTGCTTGGTCTTGCATCGCGCCAATACTGTTTTGTTCAATAAATTCATCCTTCATAAATAGCTGACGGAACTTCAAGACACTTCCATCCAAATAACCATTAGTTGATAAAAGCTGCATAACGGCGCTGCCAAATCCACCCAAAACGCCTTCTTCCAGAGTGATAAAAATTTTATGGTGTTTTGCTAGGTTAAAAATCAATTCCTGATCTAGTGGTTTGGCAAATCTGGCATCGGCAATAGTGATGTTTAGATTATAATTTTTTGCCAAAATTTCTGCTGCTTTCAACGCATTTTCTAATATGGTTCCATAGCATAAAATGGTCGCTACAGATCCTTCCTGAACTATTTTTCCCTTACCTATTTCTAAAGCTAGAACATTCTTTAAATCGATATTTAGTGCACTTTCTCCTCTAGGATAGCGAATCGCCGAAGGGCGGTCATTAATATTTGCCGCAGTTGCCAACATTTTGGCTAACTCATCACCATTGCTTGGTGCCATCAGCACAAAACCTGGCAAATTGATTAGATAAGCAATGTCGTAACAACCGGCATGGGTTGGGCCATCAGCGCCGACAAATCCAGCGCGGTCAATGGCAAAACGCACCGGCAATTTTTGTACGGCAACATCATGAACAACTTGATCATAACCGCGTTGTAAAAAAGTTGAGTAAATTGCCACGAAAGGCTTGATGCCTTCACAGGCCAAGCCTGCAGCGAAGGTAACAGCATGTTGCTCGGCAATGCCGACATCAAAAAATCTGTCTGGTTTTTCTTTACCGGAAAATTCTTTGGCAAAAATATCAAGGCCTGTTCCAGAAGGCATTGCTGCGGTGATGGCGACAATTTTATCATCTGTCTTTGCCATCTCGGTTAAAGCTCGCCCGAAAATCTGACTATAGCTTGGGTTGCCAGCAGGTTTTTTATCTTGTATGCCGGTTTTGGGATTAAATTTGGTGACTGCATGCAGACGGTCTTCAGATTTCATGACTTCATTATACCCATGGCCTTTTTGTGTAACAGCATGAATAAGTATTGGCGTGGTGCTGTCGTCATCTCGGATATTTTGCAAAATTGGCACCAAAATATCTAAATTATGGCCATCAATCGGTCCGATATAATAAAAGCCCATCTCTTCAAAAATATTGCCACCCATCCACCATTCTTTGGTAAATTTCTCCAGCTTTTTAGGATATTTGGAAATTGAGCCAGGTAATTTATTTAAGATTTTTTTAGAAATGCCGCGAAATTTTAGATAGGATTTAGAGGCAGCCAATTTAGAAAGATAATTAGACATGGCGCCAACAGGGGAGGCGATTGACATGTCATTATCATTTAAAATAACGATTAAACGATTATGCATTGCGCCGGCATTGTTTAACGCTTCATAGGCCATGCCAGCACTGATTGCACCATCGCCGATTACGGCAATAACATTTCTTTTTTCTTCTTTTATGTCTCGGGCAACTGCAAAACCAAGTGCTGCCGAAACTGAAGTTGAGCTATGCCCAGCTCCAAAAACATCATATTCACTTTCAGCTCTTTTAGTAAAGCCGCTTAAGCCGCCAGGTTGACGAATAGTAGTGATTTTATTTTTTCTGCCGGTAAGAATTTTATGAGGATAGGCCTGATGTCCAACATCCCAAATCAGCTTATCATTTGGAGTATCAAAAATATAATGCAGGGCAATTGTCAGCTCAACTACGCCCAGCCCAGCGCCTAAATGACCACCGGTTTGAGAAACGGCATCAATAGTGGCTAATCTTAATTCGTCAGCTAATTGTTTGAGTTGAAGGGTGGAGAGGTTTTTTAAATCAGAAGGGAGGGAAATTTGATCCAATAGATTCATGATCATCGGTCTTGAAAGGAGGCTGGTTTTGCAAGCAACAAAAACCAGCCTCCTAAATTTTTTAACGCTTGCGGTAAGTTTGACCTTTTCTTGCTTTTTTCAAACCATATTTTTTACGTTCAACCACACGAGAATCGCGGGTTAGGAATCCGCCATCACGTAAAGCTTTATGATTTTCTGGGTCAAAATAAACCAAAGCTTTGCTGATACCTAAAAGTAAAGCTCCTGCTTGGCCACTTAAACCGCCGCCAACTAAAACTGCTCTAACATCGAATTTGTCTTGGTTTTTAGTGGCAACCAAAGGTTGATTAACTATAACTGATAGAATTTCTCTGCCAAAATAAGCTGCTAGATCTTTGCCGTTAACATCAAATTTGCCGGTGCCTTTTTTAATCCAAACTTTAGCGATGGAATTTTTTCTCTTGCCAGTTGCGTAAGCTCTTCCTAGATCATCAACTTTTCTTTCTCTTGGATTTGATGAAGTGGTTTCAATATTTGAAGTGGCTTCAATAATTGCTTTTTTAAGACTTGTCATAATTAACGTTTAGAATTTTTAGGATTTAGTGCAGCAACATCAAAAGCTTGTGGTTGTTGAGCTTGATGAGGATGTTCTGCTCCTTTGTAAATATGAAGTTTTCTAAGTTGGTCTCTGCCAAGAGGAGTTCTGCCAATCATTCTTTCGATAGCGCTTTGCAGGACTCTTTCTGGATATTTGCTTTCGATTATTTGTCCGGCAGTTCTAGATTTGATGCCGCCTGGATAACCGGTGTGCCAGTAATATGGCTTATCCGCTAATTTTTTACCGGTAAGATGCACTTTTTCAGCATTGATGATGATGACATTATCACCGCAATCAATATTAGGAGTGAAAATTGCTTTATGTTTGCCTCTTAAAATTTTAGCAACGATTGTTGCCAATCTTCCTAAAACCAAATTTTCTGCGTCAATTAAAAGCCATTTTTTTTGAATGTCGGCGGGCTTCGCCTGGTAAGTTGTCTGTACCATAAAATCAAAGGGGGAGTTCTTTAGAAAATAAAATAGAGCGGGGCAGACTAAAGAAATGTAAAATCAAAGTCAACAAAAAACTGGCGTTTTTATTGACAACTTCTGTGTTAGTTGGCCAAAGAAAGAAAAATAAAACTATTAGCTTTTTTATTTTTTAATCTTTGTTAACCGAATTTTGCTTCATTTCTCTTCTCATAAAATCATCGAAAAGCGGAACTGTAAATTCTGTATCTCCATATGATGGGCTGTAGATCATGCCCTTTTTTATTAAATTGCTTCTGGTTACAGAAACATCTTTTGATGATTTTAGATTCAATTTATCGGCAATGTCTCCAGATCGGTGAGGGCCACTTCCCAATTCAGCCAAAGCAAATAAATATTTTTTTTCATGCGGGGTTAATCTTTCAAATCTGACTTTAAAAAAGCTTTCATCAAGATGATTTAGGGATGCATCGGTAGCTTTTAGGGCTATATCCAAATCAATAACATTATTTGTTGCCAGATTCCATGATTGATAACCCCATTCTTGAATAAAATAAGGATAGCCTTTGGTTTGTTTTATTATTTCGTTTAAGGCCTCTTTTGTGAAAGACACCCCATATGATTTAACTGGTTCTTGCAAAGCAATTATTGAGTCGTCTTCGTTTAACGCTTCGATTGTCGGGTAGTCAAATAATCTCTCTGCATAAGATTTTGATTTTCCTGCCAGCCCGACTAATTGCGGAAGGCCAGCTCCAATCAGCATTAATGGCAGTTGTTTTTGGGAAATTCTATGCACCGCCATAATCAAAGCGCTGAACTCCTTTTCTGATAGATATTGAATTTCGTCGATGATAATTGATATGGCCAATTCTCTGGATTCAGCAGCTTCGGCAATTGCCTCTAGCAAGGCGGGTAGGTCAAATTCCAAATCTCCGCTATCGGCAACGCCTATTTCAGGATCTATGCCCAATCCTATTTCCACCTCTCCAAGTTTAAATTTTACGCTATTGATGAAGCTCTTCATTATGCGAAAGCCCCTCTTAACTTTGTGGCTGATATTTTCAAACTGATCCAGCGCAAAAAGAACTTGGCGCAATTGAGGCAATAACAATGCCGCTAAGTTTTTGCCTTCGTGAGCTTCAATCATGATGGTTTTAAACCCTGATTGTTCCGCATATTTGTTTATTTCGCTTAGCAATACGGTTTTTCCTACTCCTCTCAGGCCAACCAGGAAAAAACCTTTCTCCGGTTTTTTTATTTTTATTCTTTCCAGAGCAATTTTAGCTTTAGAAAGAATAATTTGACGTCCTGCTAATTCTGGTGGAGGGGTCCCGGCGCCGGGAGAGAATGGGTTACTTATAGGATCCATAAAGCCATAAGGATTATTTATTCTGGGAAGTTTATATAGTTCTATAAAGAATTTGATAGAACCATATAAACTTTATAGAATTGGTGCAAATGATGTCAATCTTTTTAAAATATTTCTAAAAAAGAATGATGATTTTTGGTTAAGACCCGCTATCCCTCTGCTTTTTAGCGATTTGCAAAAATGCTGGCAACCAATCTCTTGGATTCTTCCCATATTTTTCCATAGCTTTTTCCATTGCTAAGAGAGTGTCCGTTTTGGCGGATAAGACCATCAAACTATCTTCCATGTCTGAGAGATCGAGGGTAGAAACTACAGAGTCGCTTCTGTGTTTTAATAAAAAGTGATGTTCTTCGTGGGACATGACGGTAAGCAACTCATATTCGTTATCATTCAAACCAAAAACTGTTTTGTAATATTCAGTTGGTTCTGGATCTGGTAGAAAAATTTGAGTGGCAATATTGTGATTGATCGCTTCGGTTATGCTGCTTTGAGCGGCATCCTTAACGCTTTCAGTGGCAAAAATTACTGCGCAATTTTTTTCTCTGAGCCTTGTTAGCCAATTATTAATCTTGGGCCCGGTAATATAGTTATCGAGCAATTTCCAGGCCTCATCCAGTACAATTATCGTCTTGTTTCCATCGAGCATGGTTTCAATTTTGTGAAGCAAGTAACTAGCAATTGCTACGACTATTGTCTTATATGATGCTACGGGTGTAATGTTAAAAGCATTGATCAGATTAATTGATAAATCGCTTTCTTGTTCATGGTCAAAAATATAAGCGTATTTTCCGCCACCATGCCAGATTGATAATTTACGGTAAATATTTTTGGTATTTTCTGTTTTAAAAAATTTGGCAGCTTCTGACAATTTTTTAGTTTTTGAACTGACTATTTCACCAACTATTTTTGGAATCAGGTTTAGCTCTTCTTTGCTGATAGGTTCTTTTCCATAATTCACCAAAGCCCCAAACCAATTGCTTAAAAATGCCCTGTTTTCTGGGTTGTCTGCTAAGAAAAGCGGGTTCATTTTTAAAGAATCCTTATCCTCAAGATTTGGGTTTAAAGATAAATAATCTCCACCAATAGCGTTGATGAAAATATTGCCTGAGCGTTGATGGCCAAAATAATATAATTTGTTTTTAAATTTTCTTGATTGGCTGACCAAAAAGTTAAGCAAGACGGTTTTGCCTGATCCAAGAGGTCCGGCAATCATGGTATGGCCGTTATTTCCTTTGTGAAAATTAAAAAAGTAAGGCGTGCCAAGCACGGTTCTAAAAATGCTAACAGCTCGGCCCCAGTGATTGCCATCTCTGCTTCCGGCCGGGAAATTATGAAGCGAAGCAAAGCCAGCGATTCTGGAAATTGCTATTGGTTTTTGTCTTTTTAAAAACTGGAAATTGCCCGGCAATTGTGACCAAAAACAATGTTCTGATAATATATCTTCACGTACTGAAACCAGGCCCAAATTATGCAATCTTTCCAGCGCATTATCTATGTCAGATTCCAATCCTTGAACTGTGCTGTTGATCAGCATGATAGTCATTTGCTGATTGGCATAATTTGTTGTGCCTACAGTTGCGCTTTCAATAGTTTTTTCTAAATCAGAAAGATAGAGAAGTTCTTCATCGCCACTAATTTCCAAAATATAATTTTGATATTCAAAATGCGCTAAAGCGGCATTATTGCTGATAAAATCAAGAGACTGGGTGATGATAAATTCTTGTGGAATTTGCAGAAATTTATCTAGTGAAGCGATAGAAACTTCGCGATATTCCTTAATGGAAAACATCGCACCAAAACATTTGTAATCACCTTTTGCCACTTCCAAACTCTGATTTCCAAAAGCAACTTTATAGGAAGATAGTTCACTTGCCATGTCATTTGCCCTCAGGGGAAAGCGGTCTTCACATAAATTAATAATTTTGCCAAACACCCGCATTGGCTCGGAATATAGGGTTCCTTCCCATTCCATAAGGCCGATTAGTCTAGCTCCATAGTGATTTAGATCTTCGACAATATTTTTAACGGTTTGTGATAAAGTTTTATGTGCAGCTTCCAGCTTTTTGACATGGAGATTTTTGGTGCCTTTTATGGAAAGAGATTGAAACAAAGATACGCCATTAGTGATTGAGGTGTCGTAACCTTGAATAATGATGGTCAAATAAAGCTCATTAACGAATTGGTTTTTCCAGTCATTTTGCAGATTCCAATCCTCATTTAACTTGTTGGAAAAATAATCTTCATAAGTGCCGCCCGGAGCAATATTTTTTCTTCTCCTGATCGTATGCAACCACATGGCAAAATTGCTGGTCTTGATATTTTTGGCAATTGCATCACGAACTGTTTCTCGCAAATTGACCAGCTCAGAACCAACTGACTCATGGTTAAAACCGGTTATTCTTACCACCTGTAAAAGCTCGCCATTTTTGGTTAAAATGGTATTTGGATCAAAGTGGCAAATAAAAGGAATAAAATTTTCGTCAGGATTTTTAGCAGCCAGCTTTGGCTTTAGATTATTGTCTTGCTTCTTGGCGTGTAGAATTTGGCGATCGGGCATTCTTAGATAATAGATGTTTTTGCGGGTTCAAAATATGGCCTTAATTGATGATAAAAGCAACTTTTAGATCTGTTCTTATAATGGAAGATGGATAACCATTCTCAGGCCCCCAAGTGGGCTGTCATCAACATTGATTTTGCCACCAAAAGAACTGATAACATCCATAACGATTGCTAGGCCTAAACCGGCTCCGCCGGAATTTGAAGATGGTTTCTTGTCAAGATTTCTGGAGTTATCAATTCTGTAAAATGGTTTAAAAATATTTTCCCGCTCATTCGGGCTGATGCCGCAGCCATTATCATCAACGATGATTTTTAAATTATGTTTGTTGGTCTCGGCGGTGATTAAAACCTTGGTTCCGTAATGAAAAGAATTATCGATTAAATTTCTGATTGCTCTTTTTAGGGCATTTTTTTTGAGAGTCATTTTTAGCTCTGGATTAATATGAGATATGTAACTTATATCCCTGTCCATTTTTTGGTAATAATCTGCCATCTTTTGCAGAAATTCGTTGATATTAACATCTTTGGCTTTCTCTCTTTCGGCACCGCCAGATTTGGCAAAATCAAGATATTCATTAATCATTTTTTCCATGTCACTGATATCTGATTTTAGGTCATTGGTTGCTTCACTATTTTCCATCATTTCCAGCTGCAATTTCATTCTGGTGAGAGGCGTTCTAAGATCGTGGGAAACAGCAAAAAGCATTTGAGTGCGTTGAGAAATTTGCCTAACGATTCTCTCTTTCATCCGAATAAATGAGATGCCAACCGATCTGATTTCTTTGGCGCCGGAAGGTTTGAAATCTGGCGCATCACCGCCACGCCCGAGTTTTTCAGCGGCAATGCTCAAACCTTTAATAGATTTAATTTGGTTTCTAAGAAAAATCACCGAAACAGCAGAAGCAAGAAGCGAGCTCAAAACCATCCATAAAATAAAAACATATTTGGAAGAGCTGGTAATTCTTTTTTCCGGCACATAAAAATTTAAAACTCCATTGCTAAGCTGAGTTCTGACGATGATTAAATTGTCATCTTTAGGATGAGCCTTGATCAAAAATGGAGTAAAACGGCGACCTTCCAACTCCATTTTAAAGCGGTTGAGCGGATCTATGATTGGTAATGGATCAAAGAAGGATAGAATTTTATTTTCCTTCAATCTTTGACGGGAATGTTTGACCTGTTTTTTAAGTTTTTGTCCTTCTTGAAAATAGAATTTTAAATCAATGCTTCTGGAAAATGCACGCACCAATTCTTTATTGCCTTTAATATTTATGGAGTTTCTAATAAACACCATTTCGCTTAAAACGCCTCTAGCCATGTGTTTACTGATATTGTCAACATAGGTGTAATAAAACACATAAATTGCCACTATCTGAACAACAATTGTTGGCGCAACAATCATCCAAGTGAACCTGCCGAATATTGATCTTGGGGTAATTTTTTTAAGCAGTGCCTTCACTTTATAAGGATATGAATAAAATTCTCATTATTTCCGGTGCTACAGCGAGTGGTAAATCAGCGCTCGCCATGCAAATTGCTGCTGAAAAAAATGCCGTGATAATTAATGCTGATTCGATGCAGCTTTACCTAGAACTGCCGATTTTATCTTCCCAGCCAAGCGCTGAGGATTTAAAACACTCTCCTCATTTTTTGTATTCTGTCTTAAAACACAATGAAAATTCTTCAGTGGGAATTTGGCTGGAAATGGTCAAGAGGGCCATTGACAATGCGCTAGAGAATAGGCAATTGCCAATTGTAGTCGGCGGAACCGGGTTTTATATTTCTAAGCTGGTTGACGGTATCAATCAAATTCCGGAAATTGATCAGGCTTTGCAAAATCAACTCAGGCAATTTACATCGGAAGATTTGAAAAAAGAGCTGCTTACTCTTGGGGAAAACTTGCTAGAGCTTGAAAATCTTGACCCGCAAAGGCTGATGAGAAGGTTGGAAGTTTTAAAACAAACCGGCAAAAGTCTTTCTTGGTGGCAAAATCAGCCAAGAAAAACTTTCTATAACCAGGAAGATTTTAGCCATTTTTATATTGATCTACCAAGAGACAAGCTTTACCAAAATTGCGATGAAAGATTCGCGTCAATGTTTAAAAACGGCGCGGTTGAAGAAGTTAAGAATCTGATTAATAGCGGATTGTCGGACAATTCTTTAATTATCAAAACCATTGGTTTTGAAGAAATTAGAAATTATCTAAATGGTGAAATTGACCAACAAACCGCAATAGAAAATGCCAGACAAAAAACCAGAAATTATGCCAAACGGCAAATGACCTGGTTTCGCAACCAATTTAAAAATAAAATTGTGATCACCAATTATTCCGACTGGAAATGCCGCTTGAACTAAATGCCTTGTGTTTTCCATTACCCTTCCTGTAAAATCCGCGCTCTTTTTTAACCAATTTAAAGTTTTCTGATGTCTAAAGATTCTGAAATTTTATCCCTAACCCCAAAGCAAGTTGTTGCTGAACTAAATAAATATATTGTTGGACAAGGTGATGCTAAAAAGGCGGTGGCGATTGCCCTTAGAAACCGCTATAGAAGAAAGCTGGTATCAAGCCCAATGCGCGAAGAAATTGTTCCAAAAAATATTTTAAGCATTGGCCCTACAGGTGTTGGAAAAACTGAAATCGCCCGCCGTTTAGCCAAACTGGTTGGTGCACCTTTCATTAAAGTTGAGGCCACAAAATTTACTGAAGTTGGTTATGTTGGCCGCGATGTTGAATCAATCATTCGTGACTTGATTGAAGTGGCGGTGAAGATGACTAGGGAAAATATGAAACAAAAAATTTCTAAAGAAGCTGAAAAACGGGCTTATGCTAGAGTAGTAGAGGCTTTGGTTGGAGAAGAAGCTTCAATAGAAACGAGAGAAAAATTCCTCTCAATGTTGACAAATGGGGAGTTGGATGACAAAGAAGTTGAAATTGAAGTTCTGGAAAATCAATCAACTTCCTTTTCCTCAACCCTTGATTTGCCAGGAGCAATGGTGGGGATGATCAATATCGGCGAGATGATAGGAAAAGCGATGGGATCTTCTGAGAGGACAAAGAAAGTTAAAATGACTGTTGCCAAAGCGCTTAAAATCGCCATAGATGAAGAAAGCGGCAAATTGCTTGATGAGGAAATGATTGTTCAATTGGCGGTTAAGCTTGTTGAAGAAGATGGCATCGTATTTATTGACGAGATTGACAAAATCTGCGCCAAAAACGGCAATTCCAGAGGCGCCGATGTTTCAAGAGAAGGTGTGCAAAGAGACCTGTTGCCTTTGGTGGAAGGCACCACCGTAAATACCAAATATGGCGCCATCAAAACTGATCATATTTTATTTATTGCTTCCGGCGCATTCCATGTATCTAAACCTTCGGATTTGCTGCCTGAATTGCAAGGTCGCTTCCCGATTCGCGTGCAGCTAAAGCCATTAACTGAAGAAGATTTGATAAGAATTCTAAAAGAGCCGGAATGTAGCCTTATCAAGCAATATTCTGCTTTAATCGGAGTTGAAAATGTTAAATTGAACTTCTTGGATGATGGCATTAATGAAATTGCCAGAATTGCCCATAAGGTTAATGCCGAAGTTGAAAATATAGGCGCCAGAAGGCTTTACACTTTGCTGGAAAAAATTCTGGAAGAAGTGAGTTTTGGTGCTACTGAAATGAAAAAAGGCAGCAAAATTGAAATCAATAAAGAATATGTTGATGCCCATCTTGGCGATTTGGCAAATGGCAAAACCGATCTTTCAAAATTCATTTTATAATGACTTCCTCCCTATCTCAATTCGCCATTTTAATTGAGCAAAAAATGGCAGATTTATTGCCTAAAGCCAGCCAATTTTGTAATTCAAAATTGGTTGAAGCAATGCATTATAGCGCCACAACCAAAGGCAAAAGAATCCGCCCATTTCTAACTTTCACCACTGCCGGCATTTTTGATGCCAATAAAGATGCGGCACTAAATATCGGGGCAGCTTTGGAATTTATCCATATCTATTCATTGATTCATGACGATTTACCGGCGATGGATGATGATGATTTCAGAAGAGGGCAGCCCAGCTGCCATAAGAAATTTGATGAGGCCACGGCAATTCTGGCTGGAGATTCGCTGCTGACTTTTGCTTTCGAAATTTTATCTGGTGATGCTCTGAAAATTTCTGCTGATATCAAATGTAAATTGATAAATATTATCTCTAAAGCAATTGGCTTTGAAGGCATGGCTGGTGGCCAAATGCTTGATTTGGAAGCAAAAGATCAAAAATTATCCGAAGAGCAAATTTTTAAATTGCATCATTTAAAAACCGGCAGGATGATTATCGCTGCAATTGAAGCGGGAGCAATTTTAGGTGGTGCTAATGAGGCCGCAAAAAATGATTTAATTAATTATGGTGCCAATATTGGTCTGGCTTTTCAAATTAAAGACGACATCCTGGATTTTGAAGAAAATTTGCGTAGCCCAAAAACCAAGCCTGATCCGGCCAGTATTGTCAATTTAATTGGTTTAGAAAAATCTGTTTTGAAATTGCAAAGCTTAAAAAAACAAGCTTATGAAGATTTGAAAAGATTTGGTAAAGAAGCTGATCCGTTAAGAGATTTGGCTGAATTTATTATAGAAAGAAAAAATTAGTTCTCTCCCACATCAAGTCCAATATCAACCGCTTTTACCGAATGAGTTAGGGCGCCAACGGAAATATAATCAATTCCGGTTTTAGAAATTTTCTCAATCATCTCCAGATTTATTCCGCCGGATACTTCAATTTTTGCCTTCCCATCAATCAACTTAACTGCTTTTTTGATTTGCTCTAAGTTCATATTATCCAGCATGATTATATCAACCTTTGCTGCCAAAGCTTCTTTGACTTGTCGTAAATTGTCGCATTCAACTTCAATTGATAATTTCTTTTTCAATTTTTCTCTTACTGATTCTACCGCTAATTTAATGCTACCAGCTGCTGCAATGTGATTATCTTTAATCAAGATGCCGTCATAAAGTCCCATACGATGATTAGTGCCAGCGCCGGTTTTTACCGCATATTTTTGTAAAATTCTGAGGCCGGGAATAGTTTTTCTAGTATCTAAGATTTTTGTTTTATTGTTTTCTAGCTTAGCAACATATTGCCTGGTTTTGGTGGCAATGGCGCTTAAATGTTGCATCAAATTAAGAGCCACTCTTTCTGCTGCAAATATTGCATGAGCATCTCCCGTACCACTGATGATGATGGAGTTTTTAGGTAAAAAATCTCCATCTCTGAAAAAAGCTTTAAGCTTGGAAGCTGTTTTGATTTTTAATCTTTTTTCAGTTTCTAAAAAAACCTGCAAAGCGATTTCAACTCCGCATAAAATAATTGGTTCGCGGTTGCTGACGGTAAATTTGATTTTTTTATTTTTGGGAATTGTGTAGTTAGAGGTGATATCACCGGCCTTGTCTAAATCTTCATCTAAGGCTTGTTTAATGAGTTTTTTTACCGACATTTGCTGGCGTCAAAATTTTTTTTCTTCAAATTATCCAGCCTATTTTTAATGAAGAAGCGCATAAAGTCCATTTCTTCTGGGTTAATTTTCTTTTTCCCGCTTTCATTTTCCTGTAATATTCTTTCAATAAATCCGAGAGCTTCGCAATCTTCCCCAAGATCTGAATAAATAAAAGCCGGCATTTGTTTAGTCCAGTCTGGCGCCCTTTCATTTTTATTTTCGCTAAGTTTTAAGGCCATTTCTAAAGCTAGAGATTTATCTTTTAAGCTATAGCGGGCAATATTAAAAGCCTGAAACATCCACCACCAATGTTTGTCTATATCGGTGGAAGCAAATTCATCCAAATATTTAATTATATATCGAGTGTCTTCTTTTTTCTGAGTTTGCGCGTAATAGTTTGCAGCAAGGGAGGGCACATAAATTGATTTGTTATCCAGACTATCGAGTAGTTTGAACCAATCGTAAAGTTTAGAATAGTCATAATTTTTAAGAGCGGTAAATCTACCGAAAGTATCTCCGGCATTCTCAATTTTTAAAGCAGCGAGACGAAAATAAAATTGACTATCTCCCAGAGATGTTACTTCAACGGAAGTTTTGCTTGGTAAAGGCGGAACCACATAAATCTCAGGTTTAAATTTTTCGGTTTGAAACCAAAAGCCAATCTGCAAAACAAAACATAATAAAAAACCGGAGATAAAAAAGCGGTGAAGATTCTGATAAATTTGGAATCTAGATGTTGGCATCTGAGTTAGAACTGTTTGCGATTAAAATCGTAAAAAGCCATGAATATCATCAGTGGAATATAGATGAGGGATTGTCCAAATGTGATATAGATATCAGTAAAATTTGTCACGCCATAAATTAGCCATTCGCTTTTACCAAAAAGATCTAGCCTTGGAAATGCCACGGAAATGGCTTTTAGAACTGCTTTTAAGGTGCGGTCCCAAGAGTTTATATCGGATAATCCTTCGGGAATTTTTATGGTCAAAACAAAAAATCCCATCATGCGCGAGAGGGTGTAAAAGCCAAGTGAGGCCAAAACTGAAGAAACAGCGCTTTTTAATATTAGCGACGAAAGCAGGCAAAAAGTGATTATAATCATTGCTTCGCAAACCAAGCTTAAGATCCAATAGGCAAGCCCAACTAAATTTGCCTTCATAAAAAATAGCAGAATTGCCAAAGGTAGGATGATTAGTAGTGCAACTAAAGTGAAGCCAAGAAGATAAGCAAAAATAAGGCTGTGTCTGGAGATGGATTTGGATAAAATAAATTCAACTTCCCGGTTATCGAAAGTTTTTCTGGTGTAAAAACACACAAATAGAATCATCCCGATGGCAAAAATCATCCTGGCAAAACCAGCCATATAAACCATTTTGGACTGAGTTTGTTCCACTAAAGTGCTTCCGCCTAAAACTGATGATATACCAAAAGCAGCAAGCAAAATTATGAACAGCCCAACATAAAGGCGATCCCTTATCGCAGTTAGAAGAATATATTTGAGAATTGAACCCATCGATTAGTTAGAATTAAAAAACGGACGAGAGCTGGAAGTGAAGTTATCGTGAAGATTGCGGTCAAATTTACTTACCCCATCTCCGCTATTAACGACAGTTGCTTTGATAAAAATAGCCATTTCAGTCACATCTGATACTTTAGAGGTGCTCTTAAATAAATTTCCCAAAATAGGAATTCTTTGCAAGAAAGGAATACCGGTATCAGTATTATTAGTATCTTCAAACATCACGCCACCTATAACCAAAATATTTCCGCTTTGAATTTTGGCGATGGTTTTTAACTCCCTAGTATCAATGATTGGTATTTCATTAAATGCTACTGGCTGGATCTTTCCGTCTGAATCAGGCTCAGCATTAGGATCGTACACTGGAGCTTTAGCAACATCCGATTTAGAAGATAAGGTAGGATGGACATCCATGGTAACTTCGTTAGTAACCAAATCTATTGTTGGCGTGATAACGAGCTGAATGCCAGTGTCAACGGTGTTTGAGGTGACATTGACAACGGTGTTGTTAAGAGGGTTGCTGCCAGAAACACCTGGTGTAGTTGTTGAGTTGACTGAGTAGGTAAAGTAAACCAATTTTTTGGTAAAATTTAATTCAGCTTTTTGATTGTTTAGAGCGCTTACTCTAGGGCTGGAAATGGTTTTAACATTACCAAATTTTTCCAGCGCTTCGATAGTAGCCGTAATATTGCCGCCAAAAATTCTGGTGCTAGCTATTCCAAGTGTAAAGGGATTGTCTTCGCCAGTTAGGAAACTTGTGCCAAGCTTAGGAATTGTACTGGTGCTTTTTCCAACCCAGTTCCAATCAATGCCGGTTTTATATGTGTTACTCAAGCGCACCTCGACAACTTTTGCTTCAATCAAAACTTGAGCTGAAGAATTCTTTCTCATCTCATCAATATAAGCCGAAACTTTTTTATGATTTTTCTGGCTGGTAAAAACAGTGATAATATTTGATGGTTTGTTGGAAGAAGTTGAGCCGCCGGAAGATCCTGAGCCTCCACCATTAATTATAGCAGCAACATTCTTTTCAACTTCTGTCCAAAGATTGCCATCAATTAAGAAGTCGACCAGGTAGTTTTTGGCGTAAGGCAGATCTTGCTCTATATGAAGTAAATTATTGTTTAAGGTATAGCGCAAATTGCCCATGCTGGAGATGCGGTCCAGAACTTCAGTTAAAGGGCGGTTTTTGGCATTAACAACTACACCACCATTAATGCTAGGATCAAGATCAAGATCCAATTTGGCAACTTTGGCAAGCTCAATCAAAACATCTTTTAATGGCACTGAGTCGGTAACAGAAAAGGAAATCAGCTTATCGCTATTAGCTTTTGGAGGAGATGGAATGGCAATTATTTTAGCGCTTTGTGGAATTGAACTAGATTTTAAAGCAGAGGATTCATCTTGTAATTTTTTTGGTCTGTTGCCAAAAAAAGTGTCACGAGCTTCACTCCTGGTTGTTCCTGTATTTATGTCAAGTGGATCAATCTTGCCTTGAGAGCAGCCAAAAAAATTGGTCAATATAAGCACACACAAGGCGCTCTTTAATATTGCGTTAGCTGAGATTTTTGACATCTAAATTTATGTAGAGGGCTGGGTTAATAAGTGAAGACTTATCAAGTATAGAGAGAAATAATTTGCGAAATAATATGTAGCTGAAAACTTAAATCAATAAATAAATCTGAAATCTTAGTAAGCTGTTTTGGTGACATATTTTTGGAACAAATAAAGCAATGTTCCTAACCATTCCAAATAATTTATTTTAAACAAAAGACAGATCAAAAAAGATGCCGCCAAAGCTGGAGCAAAAGGAAAAGTTTCATCTTTTTTTATCCTCATCCAAACAATGCCAAACAATGCTCCGATGATGCCGCTTAGAATCATGAAAATAATTATTTGATCAATGCCAAGCATCAAGCCGGCAAAAGCAAAAAATTTTATATCATCTTCACCAATGCCTTGCTTTTTGGTGCATAATAAAAAACCGTAATGCAAGGCCAAACCAAAAGAAAGATATAGAGCGGAAGATAAAATATAGTAAGAAATATCGTGCTGCTTGGTTATGAGTAAATGGTAAATTATGGTTAAAACTCCAAGAGAAATTTGGGTAAAATCAGGAATAAAATAATGCTCAAGATCAACCACAACCATGATCATTAGTACAACTGATATTAATAAAACCAGCGCTAATTTTATATCAATTTTGGAACCAAGAGCAAAGAAGATGCCTAAAAATAATAGAGCGGTAGAAATTTCAATTATCGGATAACGGATGGAAATTTTTGCCGCGCAAAAGCCACAATGTCCTTTAAAAAGGAACCAGGAAATAACGGGAAATAAATGTTTAAATTTCAGTTCTTGATTGCAGCTTGGGCAAAATGAATTTCTAAAAATAAAATCTTTGACCGAAATATTTTCATCGGTAAAACGATGGGAGGCCATAGTGATAAAACTGCCAAAGCAAAGGCCAAGGATAAGGATGAGAAGGATGTTATAAATGAGCATTAAAAATTTGATAATTTAACAGTAAGCAATTACTTTAACTGCCCAAACTTTAAAAACGCGCACAACTTTAAAAATAGAATTATAAGATGCAAAAACTTATCGGATTTTTATTGCTATCGATTCTAGTTTTTTCCTGCAGCCAAAAAAAAGCTCCAGTTGTTAATCGCGGCTCGGTTGTTTATAACAAAAATTCTTACAAGAGCAAAAATAAAAATGCGGTTGCAGATAAAAATGTGGCCGCAGAAAATGGCCCCGTTACTGTTGCGGCTAACGATACTGTCTATAGCATTGCCAGAAAATATAATGTCGCTTTGCGGGATCTGATCAGTGAAAATAATTTGACTCCGCCATATATTTTAAAAGTCGGTGATAAAATCAAATTACCGTCAAGCAAATATTATCAGGTTGCAACCGGAGATACGCTTTACAGTATTTCTAGAAAATATGGCATGAATGTGAATAATCTGGTCACCATCAATAATTTGAAAGAGCCATATTCAGTGTGGGTTGGGCAGATGCTTAAAGTTAGTAATAATGCTCCGGCCGATAGCCCTGCTTCGGTTGCCTATAAAAAAGCTGAACCGGTTAAGGTTTTAACTCAAGATTTATCTTCACCAGCTCCAATTAAGATTGAAAAACCAAAAGCTGATCTGGAAGTTGCTAATAAAAATAATCGTTTTATTTGGCCAATTAAGGGACAGGTAATTTCAAAATTTGGTCCTAAACCAGGTGGTTTATATAATGACGGTATCAATATCAAGGCCAAAAGCGGAGATGGTGTAAAATCGGTGGAAGATGGTGTGGTGGCTTATGCTGGAAATGAGCTTAGAGGCTACGGCAACTTGATCATTGTAAAACATTCCGGCGGCTGGATTTCTGCCTATGGCCATTTAGATAAAACTAAAGTTACGAGAGGTGCAAAAGTGAAGAAAGGTCAAAGCATTGCAACTGTCGGTTCAACCGGAAATGTCAAATCTCCACAATTATATTTTGGTTTGAGAAAGGGCAGAGAAGCGGTTAATCCACAAATTTATTTGTGAGAAACTATTTAAAATTTTTTTAGTCCCATATTCCGCCCTATTTCTGCTTATTTTTTAGTAAAATTGTTCAAAATATATCCTGATATTTCTTACAATTTTACTAAAAAAGCGCTAGAAATATGACAAAATACGGGACTAAAAAAAATCCTAAACAATTTCTAAAAAAATGCCAATAGCACAAAATGATCTTCATGTTTTAATCAACAAAGCTTTTCCTGAAGCGCAGATAAAAATTGTTGATTTGGTTGGAGATGAAAATCATTATAGCGTTGAAATCATTGATAAATCTTTTGCTGGCAAAAGCCGGGTTGAGCAACATAAAATGGTTAATAACGCTCTTAAAGGTTATTTAGGGGATATTTTGCATGCTATGCAACTCAAGACTTCTGCCGGTTAAATCACTTTCCATTTTTAATTAAATCTAAATTTATGACTAATATTTTCGAAGACATCAAAAATACTATTTCAAGCAATGATGTGGTGCTTTATATGAAAGGCACTAAAGAATTTCCTCAATGCGGCTTTTCTGCAACTGTGTGCCACATCTTGACCAAGATGGGAGTGAATTTTAGAGATATTGATATTTTGAAAGATCCGGAGCTAAGACAGGGAATAAAAGATTTTTCCGATTGGCCAACCATCCCGCAACTTTATGTTAAAGGTGAGTTTATCGGTGGCTGTGATATTGTAAAAGAAATGTATGAATCTGGAGAGCTTCAGCAGCTTCTAAAATAGTGAAGTGAAACGCTCTAGTCATTATAAAATTTTAAAACTTTACTTCTGGCAATTTTTCCCTGCAAAAAGGATTTAGAAACATCAACTACCATCTTGGATTTTTTGATGGCTTCGCGTCCAAGTAGCATCCTGAAAGCCATCGTATCACGATTTGCCAGAGTAACTTCAATTTTTAAAGTCATTTCCCCAATTTGTAGATTGGATTCAATCACATATCTTTTCTCTTTTTTCCCACTAGAGTCTGAAACATAACGATGATCAATTATCGGGGCAGTGCAAGTTCTGATTATCTTCTGGTTTTTTTGCAAAGGATGGATTTGAAAACGGACAAATTCCCTTCCGTTTTGAGTGAAAGTTTCGATATTAAAAGCGTGCAAGGAAGAAGTTTTAGCGCCGGTGTCAATTTTGCCTTTAATGGCAGGAAGACCAAGATCATGAAAGGAAAACCATTCTTTCCAGCCGATGATGTAATCCTTAGAATTTTTCTCAACCATTAATTTCTAGTTTCTAAAAAATTTTTAACTTTCTCCAAATCTTCCTTAGTGTCAACCGAAAGAGGATGGGAATCAACAATTTGTACGGCAATTTTCATTCCATTTTCCAGCGCTCTAAGCTGTTCTAAACTTTCCCTTTTTTCAAGATCGCTTGGGTTTAAATTAACAAATTTTTCCAAAGCATTTCTTTTATAAGCATAAATGCCGATATGGTGATAATATTCGCCAGCGCCATGCGGGATTGAGGCTCTAGAAAAATAAAGAGCTCTTCCCAATTTTTTATCATCAAAAGAAGCGATAGCAATTTTTACCACATTGGGATTGGTGATTTCTTCAGGATTTTTTATGACCGAAGCAACGGTTGCAATATCGGCATCTGTATTCATTGCAGCTTCAACACATTTTGCAATTACCAGTGGATCAATAACTGGTAAGTCTCCTTGCAGATTGAGAATGATTTCAAACTCCTTGTTGTTTGGTAATTTTTGCAAAGCGGCAAAAATGCGGTCAGTTCCTGACGGTAAATTAGGGTCAGTCATAATGGCCGTGCCACCAATTTTCTTAATTTCTTCAGCGATTTCTGCCGAGTCGCAAGCGACAATAATTTCTCCCAGATTAGCTTTTTTAGCCTGTTTAAAAACCCTTACAATCATTGGCTCGCCCAAAATATTGGCCAGAGGTTTATTGGGTAGTCTGGTAGATGCCATCCGGGCTGGAATTATGGTTAAAATTTTTTTCATTTTATTATAGGTTTTTAAGCTTGACTTTTTTTCTTTGAGATTATGTAATACGCAGCTTCTTTGACCACCAGTGGTTCGAGAGCACGTAGCTCAGTCGGTAGAGCACCTGACTTTTAATTAGGTTGTCGATGGTTCGATTCCATCCGTGCTCACCATTTCTCTTTCAAGGTTTGGGTTTTCACCCCCAAGCAACAAATCATAGTTGTAAACCTTTCTAAAGCAATATTTCTAGCAGATACATGAAGAGATTTTATAAAAACCTCGTTGTTTTTACCCTGTTTTTCTTTATGCAATCCTGCACCCAATATCACACCGACCTTAACGAGATGGAAAAGCTGCAAATGGCTAGCATGACTGACATCAAAAAAGGTGAAGCTTGTTCACGCAATCTTTTTGGCGGATTTTCCCTTCCATATTTTGGCGATACCGCAATCAAATTAAGCGGAGATGAATCAGTAATTACCGCCATTAAAAATGCTGACATAAACCAGGTTTATGCGGTTGACAGATTGGTGAATAACTATGTTTTTTATAGCAGAAGATGCATTATAGTTTTTGGCCAGCAAAGAAACCCTATTGAAAATAAATTGAATAATCAGCTGAAAGACAAATCTGAAAATATTAAAACTGAGTTCTAAACTTAGGCCCCTTCTCATCTGAATAACAAAGCACTTCAGACTTATCAAATTTATCCATAACAATTCCCTTGCTGTTGCTGTTATTGATAAATTGGAAAAACCCTGCTGTTACTTTCCCGCCATTTAAGTCGCTATTTTCCACACTATAAACCGGCATTATCCATTGATTTCCTAGGTGAAATTGCGTGTTGCTATTTTCTCTCAAATCCAAACGGTAAGGCTGTTTTATCCTATCGGCAATTATTGAAGTTTTTTGGTTTGGAGAAAATTTCATATTACCGGCAATATTTTTCGCATCACTGACATTTATAACTATTTCAGAGTCATTCAAATCTGTTCTATATATTTTCTCTCTTGTTGGAACTTCGCTTGATGGTGGTGGAATGAGAGTAATTGTACTCCGTCCAAAATTGATCAGTGCAAAAAATCCTTGGCTATATTTGGAGTTATGCAAAAATATATTCAATGCAGTATCGCTTGCATAATTGGTGATGATGATATTTCCAAGTCCAACATCCAGATAATTTCTCAAATCAACCGGAATCATTTTGGCATTCATCGGAGCGTTTTTCACCGACTCTACAATTTTAGAAAAAACGCTAAAATCATCTAAAATAGAATAAGTGTGAACACTAATAGTCTGCCTCCTGGCAATTTCTTCATCATCTAATTTTTCGAAGATGGAATATCTTAAAGCCAGTTCCTGATTGATTACGGAGCATTGGGCATTTTTTACCTGATGCGGAATGGTGATACATGAAGTGAGGAAAAAAATTGTGATGATGACAATTTTATTTTTCATTGATCTCGCAAAATTCCGCTAAATTTTTCTGATACGACTTTAACCACTTTTTGACTAATAGCCTCAATTTCTTCGCTGGTCAGAGTTTTTAGGGAAGGTTGAATTTGAATAGAAAAGGCAATTGATTTTTTGTTATCACCAAGTTTTTTATCTTGGTAAATGTCAAAAAGATTTACCTCTGAAATCAGCGTTTCTTCAACCTTTGCAGCCTCTTTTAGCAAATCTCCAACTGGAATTTTTTCATCCACAATAAAAGCAAAATCGCGACTTACCGGTAGTAAGTCGGAAATAACAAAAGATTTTTTAGAGTTCTTTTTATTTAGATTTATCGGCAAGTTTTCAATGAATAATTCAAAACTATTAGCGCGGCCTTTAATATCAAATTTCTTGGTAATCATCGGATGTAGCTCACCAAAATAACCGATAATATTTTTGCCAAGTTTAATCGCCTTGCTTCTATGTGGGTGATAATAATTCGGCACTTCATCAGCCATTTGAAAGGCGCTAGGAGAAAAGCCCAAAATTTCCAAGCAATCAAACAAATCTTTTTTTATGTCAAAAACATCGAATGAAGAATCGTCTTTATAATGATTAGGTTTTTTTCTTTTTCCGATCCTAAGAGCGGCAGCAGAATTTTTTTGCTGATCAATTTTAACTCCTGAAAAAATTCTGCCCACTTCAAAAAGTGAAAGATCGGAAAAGCCGCGTGCCTGGTTTTTAGCGGCGTTTTGCAACAGGCCAATTATCAAGCTTGGCCTCATATAATTCATTTGGCCAGAGATTGGATTTTGTAATTCCAATTCCGGTTTTAAATCAGAAAATAAAGCGGCAAATTTATCGTGAGTAAATGAATAATTTATGCTTTCAATTAGACCAGAAGAGGTCAATTTATTTCTGACTAAATCTAGAGCTGAAGCTTTATTGTTTGTGCTATTTTCGGTTACAAGAGCTTGTGAGGTAATTTTATTTAGTCCGTAAATTCTGATAATTTCTTCCACCAAATCTTGATAAATTCTTACATCGCTTCTATGCACCGGAACTAAAACTTTAAGCATATTTTCTTTCGCTTCACTTGTTTTGAAGCCAAGATTTTGCAGGGTTTGAATGACAAAATTTTTATCAACTACAGTGCCAATAATTTTTTGAATTGACGATAGATCAAAATCAATTTCATGATTTTTAACTTCATCACTACCAGCTTCAACCAGTTCGCTCACTTCACCGCCGCAAATTTCTAAAATTAAATTCGCCGCAAATTTCAAAGCATTTTTAACATTGCTTTGATCAATTACTCTTTCAAAACGGTATCTGGCATCTGATAAAATATTCAGATTTCTTCCGGTTTTGGTGATTGCTTCTGCGTTAAAAAATGCCGCTTCTAGAAAAATATTTTTAGTATCTGCTGAAATTGCGGTTTCGCTTCCGCCAATAATTCCCGCTAGTCCAACGACTTTCTCTTGATTAGTAATTACTAGTTCTCCGCCTGATAAAACATAATCCTGGTCTTTTAGTGATTTAAATTTTTCTCCCTGCTTTGCGTCTCTTACTAAAATATTTCCACTTAACTTATCCGCATCATAACCATGCATAGGTTGGTTTAGAGAAAACATCGCATAATTTGTAATATCAACTACAGCAGAAATTGAATTACAGCCAATTGCCTCCAGCCTATCTTTAAGCCATTTTGGGGAAGTTTGATTGCTGATATTTTTGATATAAAAACCGGAAAAATAAGGACAATTTTTGCTTGCGATTTCAGCGCCAATTTTAGAAGAAAAAGAGCTTTTAGGGTTTGTAATTTTCGGCAGCTTTAAAGTGCCAAGACCAGCTGCAGCCAAATCTCTAGCAACACCAAAAACGCCCAAACAATCACCACGATTTGGCGTTACATTAATTTCAATCACAGCTTCACTTAACCCAAAAACTTCGCTGATTTTGGTTCCGACTGCAAATTTTTCGTCAATTTCGATAATGCCTCCATCAATTTGTTTGATGATTTTTTCTAATTCCAATTCACCTGCCGAGCAAAGCATCCCATTGCTTTCTACACCAGCAATTTTAGCGCGTTTGATTTTCATTTTTCCGTTAGGAATAACAGATCCAATCGGCGCGTAAGCGGTTTTTAAGCCTGTTCGGGCATTTTTTGCTCCACAAATTATTTGCAGATTTTCTTTTTCTCCAACATTTACTGTGCAAATTTTTAACTTCTCAGAATTCGGGTGAGGCAAGGCTTCAACAATTTGCGCAACACTAAACATTTCTAACTCTTTGGCTTGATCTTCAACAGATTCAACTTCCAGCCCAATATTATTCAATTTATGGCAAATTTCTTGTAAAGAAGCGGTGGTGTCGAGATAGTCTTTTAGCCAAGAGAGGGTAAATTTCATTTGATTAGTTAGGGTTGGTTTCTTAAATTATGTCGCTTTGCGGATCTACGCGCGCAAGATAGTAAATTTAAAATTAGTTATCACAACAAATTCCTCAAAATTATGGCAACAAAATCCCCGCAAATATTAGTTGTTGATGATGATACCAGACTCAGAAATCTACTTACTAAATATTTAAGCGACAACGGGTTTTTTGTGCTTTCGGCCAAAGATGCGCCTGAAGCCAGGGAAATTTTGCAAAAAGAAAATTTCGATATTTTGATCATTGATGTGATGATGCCAAATGAAAACGGCATTGAGCTTACCAAATCAATCCGCGCTAAATCAAAAATTCCGATTCTTATTTTAACTGCCAGAGGCGATCCTAGTGAGCGTATTGACGGCTTGGAAGCCGGAGCGGATGATTACATGCCAAAGCCGTTTGAGCCAAAAGAATTGCTGCTTAGAATCAATAATATTTTGAAGAGATCCGGTAATGGAACATCGCCAAATCAGGAAGGAAATTCCTGCAAATTCGGCGATTTTATTTTTAGTTTTGCTGATTCGCGTTTGAAAAAGAATGACCAATATCTTCACATAACAGAAAGCGAAGCAAAAATTCTGGCGATTCTTTGTCAAAATTTGGGCAATGTGGTGGAGCGGGAAAAAATCTCGGAAAAGTGCGGCAATATTGATGCCAGAAGCATTGATGTTCAAATCACTAGGCTACGCCGCAAAATTGAAAATAACCCCAAACAGCCGAATTTTTTGCAGACCGTTCGTAACCGAGGCTATGTGTTATATTCATGAAAATATTATTTTGTGGCGATCTGGTTGGTAAATCAGGCAGAAAAGCAGTTGAAAAATTTGTTCCGAAACTAAAAGCTGAACTGGGTTTGGATCTTGTAATTGCCAATGTTGATAATGCTTCCGGCGGTTTTGGAATTAATAAAAATACTTGCGATGAATTGATCGCGTGTGGTGTTGATGTGATGACTGGCGGTGATCATATCTGGGATCAAAGAGAAACTCTCAGTTTTATTTCCAGTCAAACAAATCTGCTGCGTCCGCTGAATTTTCCTAAACACACTCCCGGCAATGGTGCAATTATTTTTACTGCTAAAAGTGGCAAAAAAATTCTTGTCATTCATTTGCTTGGTCAAGTTTTTATAAAAAATCATCTCAATTGCCCGTTTGAAGCGGTGGAAGAACTTTTAAAAAATCATCAGCTAAGCCCGGGAAAAATTGATGCCATAATTGTTGATATCCATGCTGAGGCGACATCAGAAAAGATGGCGATGGGCAAATTTCTGGATGGAAAAGTTTCGCTGGTAGTTGGCACTCATACTCATATTCCTACCAACGATTTTCACATTATGAGAGCAGGAACTGCTTATCAAACAGATGCCGGAATGTGTGGAGATTATGATTCGGTGATTGGTATGCAAGAAGGAGTGCCGCTAAAATTTTTCCTAACTAAACGCAAAATGGGCAGGATGGAACCAGGAAATGGTGAAGCAACATTTTGCGCCACATTGGTGGAAACCGATGACAAAACCGGCTTGGCAAAAAAGATCGAGGCCATTAAGCTGGACGGCGTTTTACTTAACCAATCAGTCTAATTATCTATTTAATTACCCATGGCCGGACATTCCCAATTTGCCAATATCAAGCACCGCAAAGGCGCTCAAGACGCTAAGAAAGCAAAGCTTTTCACCAAATTGCAAAGAGAAATTACCGTTTCTGCTAAAACTGGTCAGCCAGATCCAGAATTTAATGCCAGGCTACGCAATGCCATAATTGCTGCCAGAACCAATAATATGCCTAAAGACCGTATTGAAGGCGCTATCAAGAAAGCCACTTCTGCCAATGAAGGAGAAAATTTTGAAGAAATTCGCTATGAAGGTTATGGCCCAAATGGTGTGGCTTTTGTTGTACAAGCGCTGACCGATAACCGCAATCGCACTGCCGGAGAAGTAAGAAGTATTTTTACCAAATCCGGCGGCAGTCTTGGTGAAAGCGGCTCAGTGGCTTTCATGTTTGATCATGTCGGTTTAATTGAATATGAAGCAAAAGTGGCAAGCGAAGAAGCGATGTTTGAAGCCGCAATTGAAGCTGGCGCATCAGATGTTGAAAGCAATCAAGAATGGCATGTGATCACTTGCGAGACAGAAAACTTTAGCCAAGTGCGCGATGCATTAATTGCAAAATTCGGCGACCCAAAAACCGCCAGATTAGACTGGAAGCCAAAAAACACCGTTGAACTTGATTTTGAAACTGCCGGTAAAATTTTAAAACTGGTTGATTTATTGGAAGATAATGACGATGTTCAGCTAGTTGCGGGGAACTATGTTATATCTGACGAAATAGCGCAAAAGCTATAATATGCACATCGAAATTGGTGATAAAAAAGTCATTCTTGATTCTGCTCAGTTAGAAGTTTTTCATCATTTATCTCATCTTCAAAAACAGCTCGGCAAATCCGGGAAAAATTCTTTCCTGTCAAAAATCAAAAATTTATTTTCTAAGCCATCACTGCCAAAAAGCCTTTATATTTATGGCAAAGTGGGGCGAGGTAAATCGATGTTGATGCGGAATTTTTTTGAGAATTTGCCGGTTAAGAAAAAATCTTATTTTCACTTCAACAGCTTCATGCAAGAAGCGCACAAGGAATTGCATAAGCTAAGACAAGCAAAATCCCATCATGATCAAGACCTGGTTTCGCTAGCCACTAAAAAAATAATTGGTGATTCAAAATTGGTTTGTTTCGATGAAATGCAGGTTGAAGATGTGGCCGATGCCATGATTTTGCGTTCAGTATTTAGCTATTTTTTGAATAGTAAAATTACTGTTGTGACCACTTCCAACTGTCATCCGCTGGAACTTTATGAAAATGGTTTGCAAAGAGATTTGTTTTTGAAGTTCGTTAAAGAAGTTTTACTGCCGAATTTTTTGGTGTTGAATTTAGATGGTAAAATTGATTATCGCCTACAATTTGCTGGCTTAAAGCAACATTATTTTTATCCGGTTAATTCCCAAAATAAAAAAGAAGTGATGGCAATTTGGGAAAAAGTGACGGATGGTGCCAAGACGCAAAAAAGAGAAATTGAAATTTTGGGCAGAAAAATTTTAGTAAAAAAAAGTTATAAAAATATTGCCTTATTTGATTTTGCTGAACTTTGTGTTGAGGATTTAGGCGTTGCAGATTATCAGGCAATCACAAAAGAATTTTCGCTGGTATTTTTGCTTAATGTGCCGGTTTTAAAGCCGGAAGATCGTAATGAAGCCAAGAGATTGATTTGGCTGATTGATGAGATTTATGAAAAGAAAGTGCAGCTAATTGTTTTAGCAGAAGCTGCGCCGGAAAAAATCTATGAAGAGGGAATTGGTGTTAAGGCTTTTAAAAGAACAGTTTCCAGATTAAATGAATTGGCTAATGTCCCTGACCGCCACCTTTTCCAAGCATACCAGCCTGGCCAAGATTAGTTTGTTTTCCAAATCCAATATTGCCTATATTCGTATCTCCTGCGCCGATCAGTGCTTCTCCGAACTCATTCATATTGCCTATGGTTGCTGGCCCAATATTTCCTAAATCTAAACTTATTTCAAAGGCTGAATGATTTTTTATTGAATTAAGAATTCCTCCTTCTCCGTCACCAATTGAGCCAAGGCTAAAAAGAGAATCAAGAGAGCCATGTCTCGCTCCAGGAAATGGTTCGAGTCCCTCTTTAAAAACTGGAGTTCCCCAGCTGGTATCAACATTACCTGCGTGACCTACTGGTTCATGTGCAAAGGATTTATCTGATGATAGGGCATTCTGAGATATTGAAGTTAGGATGGCGCCCATATCAGGTTTTTGAGTGGCTGCTGACATTTATACCTTTATTTATTATCGTTTTTACCACTGCTATCAACGGCTGCTAAAGCCGCCATGTTCAAAATTTCATTAACGCTGGAGCCCATAGTGACGATTTGAACTGATTTTTCAAAGCCGGTCAAAATTGGGCCGATGACTGAGCAGCTACCCATTTCCACCAATAATTTAGTGGCGATATTTGCGGAATGCAAGCCTGGGCAAATCAAAATATTGGCTGGAGCAGTTAACCTGCAAAATGGATATTTAGCTAGTTTTTCAGCATTTAGAGCTACATCCGCGCTCATTTCCCCGTCATATTCAAATTTAACTTTCATACTGTCCAAAATTTCCACCGCTTGTTTAATGCGGCTGGATTCTTTTTTCAAAGCGCTTCCGAAATTAGAAAATGATAAGAACGCAACTCTTGGTTCATAGCCCATATTTTTAACTTTTTCGGCAGTTTGCACCGCAATTGCAGCCAAATGTTCTGACGAAGAAAGTTCTGAGCAGGCAGTATCGGCCATAAACACTGTTTTATTTTTAGAAATGATCATGGAAACGCCAAGAACGATTTTATCTTTTTTGTTTTTGATCACTTGCCAAACATCAGTCAGGGATTTTCTATAACCTCTGGTAACGCCGGTGATCATGGCATCACCATCGCCGCAGGCCAACATTGAAGCAGCAAAAGAATTGCGGTCATGATTGATCATGCGCACACAGTCGGAATGTAAAACACCTTCTCTTTGCAATTTGCTATATAGGTAATCAACATATTTAGCATTTTCTTCAGAAATTGCCGAGTTATAGATTTTGATGCCCTTAGGCTCAATTTCCATTTCCTTCATATTTTCCAAAATCACATCTTCTTTACCGATCAAAATTGGCTTACCATAACCATTATCGCGCCACATGGCGGCAACGCGGATAATTTCCGGCTGTTCGCCTTCGGCAAAAATAACTTTTTTAGGCTGTTTTTGAAGTTTCTCAAAAATCAGGCTCAAACTGTTGGAGGTTGGGTCTCTTCTGGCCTGTAATTGTTTTTTGTAAGCGTCCCAATCCTTGATTGGTTTTCTGGCAACGCCGGTTTCTACAGCAGCTTTAGCAACTGCAACGGGAACAACGCTGATTAGCCTGTTATCAAAAGGGGTTGGAATGATATAACGCGGGCCAAATTTCATGTCGCTTTTGCCATAGGCTTTCATAACTTCATCTGGCACATGTTCTCTAGCTAGTTCAGCCAAAGCTTTTGCGGCGGCAATTTTCATTTCTTCATTGATGGTGCTGGCTCGAACATCCAAAGCGCCTCTGAAAATATATGGAAAACCCATTACATTATTAACCTGGTTTTCATAATCGCTTCTGCCGGTAGCAACAATCGCATCATCGCGGGTGGCATAAACTTCTTCCGGAGTAATTTCCGGATCTGGATTGGCCATGGCAAAAATTACCGGATTTTTAGCCATTGATTTGACCATTTCTTTAGTAACCGCACCTTTAACTGAGAGGCCAAGGAATATGTCGGCGCCTTTCATGGCATCTGATAAGCTGCGATCTTTAGTATCAGCGGCGTGAGCGGACTTCCATTGATTCATCCCATCAGTTCTGCCTTTAAAAATAACGCCTTTAGTATCGCAAAGTAAGGCATTGTCATGAGGCAAACCCATTGATTTTAAAAGTTCTAAACAGGCAATACCAGCAGCGCCAGCGCCGTTAACCACAACTTTAACATTGGAAAGTTTTTTGCCGGTAAGATGTAAAGCGTTGATAATGCCGGCGGCAGAGATGATTGCGGTGCCATGCTGGTCATCATGAAAAACCGGAATATCCATCAATTCCTTTAACTTGCTTTCAATGATAAAACATTCAGGTGCTCTAATATCTTCAAGATTAATGCCACCCCAGCTTGGGCCTAAATATTTTACGGCATTGATAAATTCTTCTGCATTTTCGGTAGCAACTTCCACATCAACAGAATCAATATCAGCAAAACGCTTGAACAAAACTGACTTTCCTTCCATAACCGGCTTGCCAGCAAGAGCACCCAAATTTCCTAAACCAAGCACCGCAGTACCGTTTGAAATCACCGCTACATAATTGCCTTTAGCGGTATAGTCATATGCCAGATCAGGATTTTCAGCAATTTCCAAACAAGGAATGGCAACACCAGGAGAATAGGCCAAAGCCAAATCTCTTTGAGTATTTAGTGCTTTTGTTGGTGTCATTTCAACTTTTCCAGGCTTGCCGGAAGAGTGGAAAAGCAGCGCCTCAAGCTCTTTGGTAGGTCTAGATGTAGGCTTGCTTGCTTGTTTTGTGGATTTTGTGGACATATATATTACTGGTTATTCGCTGGGGGTAAGAAGCCGAAATTATTGGGATGGGATTTTATAAGTCAAAAAAATTATCTGCCCGATCTTGATAAATAAAGCGGAAAAACAAATTTGCTATTGAAGCTATTAAAAATAAAATAGCCCTATTTCGAATAGATAACTAGCGCGAATATAGATAAAATTTAAATTAATGCAGTTTTCCAAAAGCTTTCCTGACGAATTAAGATCACAAATTGCCGCTTCTGATGTTGTTGGCAAGCGTGTTGCCTTGACCAAAAAAGGTAAAGAATTTTCTGGCCTTTGCCCATTTCACAATGAAAAGACCCCATCTTTTACGGTTAATGACCAAAAAGGTTTTTACCATTGCTTTGGTTGCGCTGCGCATGGCGATATCGTTAGCTTTACCATGCAAATTGAACGACTTGGTTTTAAAGAGGCGGTAATAAAATTAGCCAATGATTATGGAATTACAATTCCGGTTGTGATTGACCAAAATCAAGATCACCAACATCAAGAAAAAATTGAGCGTGATTATTTATTACTAGAAAATATCTGTAAGTTTTTTGAGGCAAATTTATTTTCAAGTGCCGGAGTCGGAGCTTTAGAATATTTGCGAAAAAGAGGTTTGAATAATTCCCAGATAAAAAAATTTCGTCTTGGTTTTGCGCTTGATAGTTATGAATCTTTGCTTAGACATTTAAAATCGCAAGGCTTTAGCGATGCGGAATTGCTGGCTTGCGGCGTAATTGCCAAGAATGATAAAGGTCAACTATATGATAAATTTCGTGGTCGCATAATTTTTCCAATCAAAAATCGACAAGGCAAAATCATTGCGTTTGGTGGCAGAATTTTAGGTGATGGTCAACCCAAATATCTTAACTCATCAGAAACTGAATTATTCAAAAAAGGACAAAATTTATATAATTTTTCTGACGCTAAAAAAGCAATTTACGAACAAAAATTTGTCGTAGTTGTTGAAGGTTATATGGATGCAATTTCTTTAAGTGTAAATGGAATTGAAAATGTTGTCGCACCTCTTGGAACCGCTCTAACTGCCGATCAGTTAAAAATTCTTTTTAAAACAACTAGTGATGTTGTGGTGTGTTTAGATGGTGACAAAGCTGGTATAAGCGCCATGCGAAGAACTATTGATTTGGCTTTGCCAATTATCAATCATCAAAATCTGGTTCGCTTTGCTTTGCTTCCAGGTGGTTTTGACCCTGATGATTTTGTTAAACAAAATGGTCGTGATGTAACGCAAAATTTTTTGCGTGATGCAGAAAATTTATCCAAAGTTTTATTTGATTTTGAAGTGCAAGATTTGCATCTTGATTTAAAATCAGCAAGTGCCACCGAACCAGAGAAGAAGGTGATTCTAGAAGGAAGATTGATGCAGAAGGTTGATCTGATTTCTGATGCGAATTCTAAAAAATATTTTTCCCAATATTACAAAAATTTGTTGTTTGAAATGGGGAGAAATAAAAATTTTTCTCCTAAGAATCCGATCGCAAAAACTAAAATTTTTGATGCTGATAAATTTGATAAACAAGATGGATATAGTATTGCAATCATTGCCATTATAGCCAATTTCCCAGAGCTTCGGGACTATCAGGATGAGATTTGCGTTTTAAGAGATTTGGAATTTAAAAATCAAAAATTATCTGATTTAAAAGATCATTTAATTAATTTTTTTGATCAAAATCCTGATGCAAAATTTTTGGAAATTAAAACAGATTTGGAAAAAATAATTTCTGATCGAGTGATAAAAAATAAAATTTTTTCTGCGCAATTTTCTCATCAAAATTTAGAAAATATAAAAAACAAATTGAAGATATTTTTGCTGCAATATTTTTATGAAGAGGTGAGCCAGCAATATGCTGGGACACTGGCTGCACATGATGAGATTGAAACTGATTTGGCAACTATAAAATCGGGAAAACAAAAAGAATTATTCGACTATAAAACTTCGCTTGAGAAAAAAATTTTGCGATTGATTAGTGATGAGGCGTAAAAATAATTTTAAAAATTTTTCACATTTAGTTTGAAAAATAAAAATAAACTTTTAAATGTTAGCTCCGGTTTTTATTTTACCATAGTTTTTTACTTTTTTTCTTAACAATTTTTAACTTGAAATATATGCCAACTGCTAAAAAAGCTCCAGCTAAAAAAACTGCCGCTAAAAAAGCTCCAGCAAAAAAAGCTGCTGCAAAAAAAGCTCCAGCTAAAAAAACTGCTGCTAAAAAAGCCCCAGCAAAAAAAGCTGTTGCTAAAAAAGCTCCAGCTAAAAAAGCTGCTGCAAAAAAAAAGTAGTAACTTTCTCGCCTAAAAAATCAGCAGCTAAATCTGCCAAAAAAGTAAATTTAGCTGCTGGTAAGTTAAAAAAATCTTCCAAAAACTCTTCAAAAACTTCCAAAAAAACCCCTTCCAAAACTTCTCCCGTTAAGAAAAGTTCTGTTAAAGTAAAAAACCAAGTTAAAAAACCAGTAAAAAACCTAGTAAAAAAACCACTTAAATCTTCTTCTAAATCTCCTGCTTTGAAAAAATCTGTTAAAAAATCTCCGGCCAAAACTGTTAAGCAACAAGCTAAAGTTATTGAAAAAAAATCGGTTTATGTCACCCCTAAATCAACAAAGAAAAAAGGAGAAGGAAAGGGCTTAAGCAACAAAAAATTGATGGAGAAATTTTCTGAAAAACCTGTCAAAAAAATTGCTGAAGTAAAATCTCCTGACAAAAAAAGTTCAGAAAATATTGTTGTTAAAAATTCGGAAAAAAAAGCTGAACCTGCCAAAATGCAAAATACTGCTAATGGCAAATCACCTGTTAAAAAAGCACCTCAAAATCCTGTCAAAAAATCAGTTAGCGATGCGGGCCTTGCACTAAAAAAATTATTGTCACTTGGAAAATCTCAAGGATTTTTAACTATTGAGCAAATCAAGGATGAAATTGGTGAGGATGTTTTAAACAAGAAAAAACTGGAAACTATTTTGAATATTTTTACCGAATTCAAAATTCAGGTTGTTGAAAAGGAAGATGATATTGAAAAATTATTGGATGAAGATGCTTTCGCAAAAGATGAAGAAAAAAGTTTGAAGAGAAGTGAAGACTCGGTCAAAACTTATCTTAAATCGATGAGCAATGTAAAATTGTTAACCAGAGAAGATGAGGTTGAAATTGCCATCAGGATTGAAAATGGCAGAGCAAAAACCGTTAAGGCACTTTATCAAAGCCCGATGGTAATGCGCTATTTTATTGATTGGTATGAAGGTCTATCTTCCGGTGCTCTTTTGCTGCGCGACATAATCAGAATTGACGAAACTTATAATTCTGAGTTGGAAGAAATGATAAAAAGTGATCAGCCGCAAGCCGAAGAAGAAATTGCGATTGTTGCAGAAGATTATAACGCAATTGATGAAGCGGTAGGTCAGCCAGATACAGAAAATTTTGAAGATGAAGAGTTGGAAGCTTTTGACGATAGCGTGGTTTCTTTCGTTTCGATGGAAAGAATTTTGATGCCAAAAATGCTGGATCTTTTCCAAAAGATTTCGGTAATTTGCCAGAAGATCTTGGATAAGAGCAACAACAAAACTGTAGCTCAAATCAAGGCTAACAAAGAAATTACTGAACTTAAAAAACAATTCGAAGAATTGGCGAGTGAAGTGAGCTTTGATGATAATTTGATCAAAGCTTTGGTAGCGCAACTTTATGATGCGCATAAAAAATTGCTCGATACTGAAATTTCACTTTTAAGATTGGCTCAATCTTATGACGTTGAACGTTCCTCTTTCTTGTCTAACTATGTTGGCATTGAAGAAGGACCGGAATGGCTGGAAAAAATTTCTAAAATTAAAGATAAAAATTGGCAGGAATTTTATTCTAAAGAACAAGAAAAAATCTCTTATCTGCAAGAAAGAATTTTGATGATTGCCAAAGTTATGGGCCTAACTTTGCCTGAGTTTAAAGAGCTGATCAACCAGGTAAGAAAAAGCCAGGATGAAGAAGCAAAGGCTAAGAGAGAAATGATTGAGGCCAATTTAAGATTGGTCGTTTCAATTGCTAAAAAATATACCAATCGTGGTTTGCAATTTTTGGATTTGATTCAGGAAGGCAATATCGGATTGATGCGTGCGGTTGATAAATTTGAATATAAACGCGGTTATAAATTTTCCACTTATGCTACCTGGTGGATTAGACAGGCAATCACTAGAGCGATTGCTGACCAGTCTCGTACCATCAGAATCCCGATTCACATGGTGGAAACAATTAACAAAATTGTTAAAACCTCAAGACAATTAACTCAAGAATTGGGACGCAATCCGGACGCGCAAGAAATTGCCGATAAATTATTAATGCCGGTTGATAAGGTTAGAAAAGTTCTTAGAACTTCCAAAGACCCGGTCAGTCTTGAATCTCCGGTTTCTGGTGATGACGAAGATAGCATCTTGGGTGATTTTATCGAAGATAAAACCGCGGTATCACCAAGTGATGCCACACTTTATTCCGAGCTAAAAGAAATCACTACTCAAATGCTTTCTTCTTTAACTCCAAGAGAAGAAAGAGTGCTGAGAATGCGCTTCGGTATTGGCATGGCAACTGACCATACTTTGGAAGAAGTTGGTAAACAATTTTCTGTAACCAGAGAAAGGATCAGACAAATTGAAGCCAAAGCCCTTAGAAAATTACAACATCCAAAAAGATCAAGAACATTGAAAACTTTCTTGGAAGATTAGTCATAATTTTGATGACCAAAAAAAATAAGATCATCATTACTATTTTTTTGCCGGCTTTATTGCTCCTTTTCCAATCCTCCTGCGCCAATTATTTGCAGGATTTAGCCAGCCGTGAAAAGGAGCTTAAAGCCCGGCAAAATTATAATGGTTATTTAGCGCTGGAATATTTGGAATATTCGCGCGATTTGGCCAATAAATATGACTGGCGTGATTCCGATTATTTTGCGAGAAAGGGCATTAAAGCCGCGCGCAATCAAGAAGTTTTTCCTGAGGTTCCTGAAGAGTGGGATTTGGATAATAGCCAGATCGAGCAGGCAACTTTAGCCAGGGAAAAACTCATCAAAATGACTTACAATCCCAAAGCCCGACAAATTTTACAGCCGCATCTGGCGCATTTGCAGTTGCTTTATGATTGCTGGATTTCCAGGGAGAAAGAGCCTTGGCAGTTGGCGGATATGGCAAAATGCAAAATCCTGTTTTTTAGGCTGGAAGATGAAATGACTAAATATTTAGAAAAAAAAGAGCCTAAAAAAGAAATTAAAACAATTGAAATTAAAGAGCCGGAATTGATTCGCTTTGATATTTATTTTGACCTCGATTTATATAATTTTAACAGCAAGGCTGACAAAACTTTTTACGATTTGTTTAAATATCTAGAGACGCTTAATGGGAATTATAAAATCATGGTTGTGGGCTCAGCTGACCGTTTGGGAAATAAATTATATAACGATGCTCTAGCCAGAAAAAGGGCGCTTGCAGTTAAAACCCGTCTGGTTAAAAACGGCATTCCTGAAGATTTAGTTTTGATGAAATCTTTCGGCGAAGAGAGGCCAGAAATTATTACTAAGGAAGATGATCAAAACCGGAATAATCGTTATGTCCGGATCTATGTTTTAAAAGGTAGTGATGATTTGTCCGTTATTCCACTTCCTTTGATCGATAATTATCTTTACAAAAAAGAGATGATCAAAATCAAGAAACAAAGAGGAATATAGTGGTTAGTAAGGCTATTTCCCATATCATTGATCATCACAATCAGGTTGAAAATAACCACCATCATTACTGGCATCAAAAGCTGGAAAATTTGGATGGCGAGGAAGCTAAAAAAATTATCGACGATCTTGACCACAGCAATCATCATGTTGGAGATTATTACCGACGAAATGGAATGAGGATTAGTCTTGATAAAAATTCTGAAGAATCAACCAATCTTCTTCGGGTTATGTATTGTATTGTCCATGGGCTTAGAACTGATGAAGGCGGAAAAGACAAACAGGTTTTGCCGGATGAAATTTTTCCCACGAACCCAGAGCAGACGGATAGAAAGCAGGTTCATGATAATTTACTGCTAAAATATAAGCAGATTTATGGCGATAGAAAACAGGAATCGCGATCCCTCGCTTCTGCAGATTTACCGGAGGAAATAGTGGTAAAAGCAATTGCAGTTTCAATTTTATCCGAGACCAATGGCAGTGTGAAAATGGCACAAGACATACTTAGCACTGCCGGTTTAAAAATATTAAAATCAATGGATGCTAAAGAGCTTCGCTATTTGATTGGTGATTTAAAGGCAATATCAACGCTAACTGACGACAACAGCAAATGCTAAAGGAAAAAAACCGCATTGTAATTAAGGTTGGCTCCTCTCTTTTGGTAAAAGATGGAAAGGTTAGGGCGACTTGGCTAAAGAGTTTGGCTGAAGATATTTTGCAGCTCAAAAAGGATGGAAAGGAAGTAATAATTGTTTCTTCCGGTTCAATTGCTCTTGGAAAAAGCAGATTAAAAACCAAAAGCACCAGTTTAAAATTGCCGGAAAAACAGGCTGCAGCAGCAATAGGGCAAATTGCTTTGATGGCCAATTATCAATCTTGCTTTGCCAAATTAGGTTTGAATGTAGCGCAAATTTTAATCACTGGTGATGATACCGCAGACCGCAACCGTTATTTAAATAGCAGAAATACCATTGATACTTTGCTCAAAAATAATGTCGTGCCGATAGTCAATGAAAATGATACTATCGCGGTGGAAGAAATTAAAATTGGTGATAATGACCGGCTGGCAGCGCGTATTGCCCAGATTGCGGTGGCAGATTTGCTGATTTTGCTTTCCGATATTGATGGTCTTTATGACAAAAATCCGAAGACTAATAAAGACGCTAAGTTTATTTCTCTGGTTTCAAATATTGACAAAACTATTGAAGCGATGGCCGGTGGCGCAGGTTCAGATGTTGGAACCGGCGGAATGATCACCAAAATTAAAGCAGCGCAAATGGCCTTTAACTTAGGCTGCGATTGTATCATTGCTAGCGGTTTAAATAATCATCCGATTGAGCAAATTGAAAGCAAAAGGAAATTCACTTTATTTTCTGCTGAAGGCAAAAAAATCAATTCCAAAAAACAATGGATTGCAGATTGCATGAATGCCAAAGGTGAGGCCATAATCAATAAATGCGCGGTTGAAGCCTTACTCAAAAAATCCAGTCTTTTGCCGGTTGGTATCGTCAGAATCAATGGAGAATTCAAAAAAGGCGATGTGATTTTCATTAAAGACGAACAAGGCCAGCACCTGGCTAATGGCATTGCCAAATATGGATCTGCCTCTGCCTCCTCTTTTATTGGCAAAAACAACCAACAAGAGCTGGTGCATCGCGATGATTTGGTATTGCTTTCTTTCCCCTTTTAATTTAGTCTCCTCGGTCCTTTTTAGGCCTCAGCCCTTGTTTTTTGCCTATAGGGTTACTAAATAAACCCCCAATCAAACAAAACAGAAATGAACGATCAAATCCTGGAAACAGCTAGCTATTTGGTACCAATGGTTATCGAACAAACCAATCGTGGCGAGCGTTCTTATGACATCTATTCACGCCTTTTAAAAGAAAGGATCGTTTTTGTTAGTGGCCCGGTTCAGGACCAAATGTCAACTTTAATTGTTGCCCAACTTTTGTTTTTGGAAGCTGAAGATCCGAAAAAAGATATTTATTTATATATCAATTCACCAGGCGGCATTGTCACTTCCGGCCTGGCGATTTATGATACTATGCAATATATTCGCCCTGATGTTTGCACGCTTTGCATTGGACAGGCAGCTTCCATGGGTTCTTTGCTTTTAGCATCGGGAGCTGAAGGAAAGCGTTTTTGCTTGCCAAATTCCCGCATCATGATTCACCAACCATCCGGCGGTTATCAAGGCCAGGCGACTGATATTGAAATCCATGCCAGAGAAACTTTGGCGCTAAAAAGAAGGCTGAATGAAATTTATGTTAAACATACCGGCCAAGATTTGGAGAAGGTAGAAAAGTCAATGGAAAGAGACAATTTTATGACACCGCAAGCAGCGGTAGAATTTGGTTTGATCGATAAAATAATTGAAAAGAGAGATAGTCAAAAATGACCAATAAATCAATAAACACAATCTGCTGTTCTTTTTGCGGCAAATATCAAAATGATGTTAAAAAGCTCATTGCCGGGCCGAATGTTTTTATCTGCAATGAATGTGTTTCACTGTGCTTGGATATTGTTAAGGAAGATAGCAAAAAACTGCCTTCGGTAAATAAGGAAGGAGAAAAAATCACTCCGGGTGAAATCATCAAAGTTTTAGATGATTATGTTATCGGGCAAGATTTTGCCAAAAAAGTTTTGGCGGTTGCTGTTTATAATCATTACAAAAGAATTGATGCTGCCAGCAATTTAATCAACCAGGATGTTGAGCTGAGCAAGTCTAACATTTTAATGATTGGCCCAACCGGTTGCGGCAAAACTTTGCTTGCTCAAACTTTAGCCAAAATTCTTGATGTGCCTTTTACCATGGCTGATGCCACTTCCTTGACCGAAGCGGGATATGTTGGCGATGATGTGGAAAATATAATTTCCAGATTATTGCAAGCTGCGGAATATAATATTGACAAGGCTCAAAGAGGCATAATCTATATTGACGAAATTGATAAAATCACCAGAAAAGGTGAGGCTGGCGGTAGAGTCAGAGACATTTCCGGTGAGGGTGTTCAACAAGGTTTGCTAAAAATTATTGAAGGTACGGTGGCTTCAGTTCCTGCGCAGCCAGGCAAAAGAGGTGGTCAACAGGAATATGTTCAAATCGATACTAAGAATATTTTGTTCATTTGCGCCGGCGCTTTCTCTGGTCTAGAAAAAATCATCGCTATGCGTGGTCGCGGCACTTCAATTGGCTTTGGAGCGGATGTCAGAGATAAAGATCATAGCGACCAAACAAATATTTTAAATCAGGCTGAACCGGAAGATATTATTAAATTCGGTTTGATTCCTGAACTAGTAGGAAGGCTTCCAATCATTGCTCCGCTACAAGATTTAACTGAAGAAGATTTAGTAAAAATTCTAGCCGAGCCAAAAAATTCTTTGGTAAAACAATATCAAAAACTTTTCGCTTTAGACAAAGTTGATTTGCAATTTGATGAAGCTTCTTTGGTTGAAATTGCCAAAAAAGCCATCATCAGAAAAACCGGTGCCAGAGGCCTTCGTGCCATTGTTGAAACCATTTTGCTTGATCCAATGTTTAGCATTCCTGAGCAAAAAAATGTCAAAGCGGTTAAGATTTCTAAAGAAGTGATAACTGAAAATCAAACGCCAGAAATTGTTTTTCTGACAGAAAAAGAAAAAGCAGAAAATATTAAGCTTGCTGAAGATGATAAAAAAACTGCTTCCGAATCGTGATGCAAAATAAAAATATCATCATTTTAGCAACTGGGGGCACTATTGCTGGTTCTGGCTCTGTGGCTCAGGGCGCCAAATATTCTCCGGCGCAAATTTCCATTAATGATATTGTAGAAAAAATTCCCGGTCTTGGAAAACTGGCTAATGTTAGTGCTGAACAAATTTTTTCAATCGGTAGTCAAAATATTAATGATGAGCATTGGTTGAAACTTGTTGGGAGAGTTAATGAGTTACTGCAAAAACAAGAAATTGACGGCATCGTCATTACTCATGGCACTGATAGTTTGGAAGAAACTGCTTATTTTTTAAGCCTGACAGTAAAAAGCTCAAAGCCGGTGGTGCTCGTTGGTTCAATGAGGCCGGGCACTGCGCTTGGTGCAGATGGCAGCGCTAATTTATATAACGCAGTTGCTGTTGCGGCGAATGAAAACGCAAAAGGAGTTTTAATGGCAATGGCTGGAAAAATTTTCACTGCTCGTGATGTGGTAAAAACCCACACTAGCAATATTGAAGCTTTTAGTGCGCCAAATTCTGGCCCAATTGGCAGCGTGGCTTATGGCAAGGTGCAGATTCATCATCAGCAATTAAAAACCGGCAATTATTTTGATGTTAGTCAGCTTTCTTCTTTGCCAAAAGTAGATGTGGTTTATATGCATGTTGGTTTTGATGCTGGAGTTATTGATTTTTTATCTGGCTCGTCAAACAAAAGCAGGGCGATTATTATTGCCTCTTTTGGCAATGGCAATGTTAGTGCTGATATTTTGCCTTCATTAATTTCTGCTGCTAAAAACGGTGTTGTTATCATCAAAAGTTCCAGAGTTGGTGCTGGTTTTGTTGAGCAAGATATTGAAATTGAGGATGCAAAATACGGTTTTTTAACTGCCGGCAATCTCAATCCGCAAAAGGCTAGAGTCTTGGCCCAACTGGCTTTAACCCAAACTGAAAACTTGGCCAAAATCCAGGAAATATTTTTTAACTATTAATTTTTATTTTATGACTGAAATCAGAAACGTTGCCATCATTGCTCACGTTGACCATGGCAAAACCACTTTAATTGACGCCATGCTTGGCCAAAGCGGCACTTTCCACGCCAATAAACAAGTGGAAACCAGGGTTATGGATAGCAATGATTTAGAAAAAGAACGTGGTATTACCATCTTGGCAAAATGTACCGCAATCAGCTGGCAAAATACTAAAATCAATATCATTGACACACCAGGGCACGCCGATTTTGGTGGTGAAGTTGAACGCGTTTTACAAATGGCAGACAGTGCCTTGCTTTTGGTTGACTCTTCCGAAGGTCCGATGCCACAAACTAAGTTCGTTCTTTCTAAGGCTTTAGCTCTTGGTTTGAAGCCGATCGTTATTATCAATAAAGTTGATCGTTCTGATGCCAGAATTGATGAAGTTTTAAATGAAGTTTTTGATCTATTCGTTGCTCTCAATGCAAGTGAAGAACAGCTTGATTTCCCTGTTTTATACGCTGTTGGTAGAGATGGCTGGTGTGTAGAAAATTTGGAAAAAGATAAAAGAGAAAATTTACACCCACTTTTCAATTTGATCTTGAAACATGTTTCTCCGCCAAAATTTGATGAAACTGCGCCATTCACAATGTTGGCCACTTTGCTTGATTCAAACCCATTTTTTGGCCGCGTATTAACCGGCAGAATTTACTCCGGCACCGCTAAAACAATGATGAATTTCAAAGCAATCAACTTGGATGGAAAAGTAGTTGAACAAGGCCGTTTGACAAAATTGCAAATCTTTAAGGGAGTAGAAAGAATCGCAGTTGATGAGGCTGTTGCGGGTGATATTGTCTCCATCGCTGGTCTAGAAAAAGCTTCTGTATCTGACACACTTTGCGACTTATCAGTGAATGTTCCGATCAAATCAACACCAATTGATCCGCCAACAATGGCCATCACTATCTGTGTTAATGACTCACCATTAGCTGGTACTGAAGGCAGCAAGGTTACTTCACGGATGATTCGCGATCGTTTATTTGCAGAAAATGAAACCAATGTGGCGATAACAGTTAGAGAAAGCGCTAATAATGATGCCTTTGAAGTTGGGGGTAGGGGAGAATTACAGCTTGGTGTTTTGATTGAAAATATGCGTCGTGAAGGTTTTGAACTTTCAGTTTCGCGCCCAAGAGTGTTATTTAAAAAAGATGAAAGCGGCACCATTTTAGAGCCGATTGAAGAAGTTATCATCGATGTTGATGATGCTTATAGCGGTGTAGTGGTAGAAAAAGTTTCGATCAGAAAAGGCGAGATGACTGATATGAGACCATCAGGCGGCGGCAAAACCAGAATAACTTTCCTGGTTCCTTCCCGTGGTTTGATTGGTTATCAAAGCGAGTTTGCGACCGACACCAAGGGAACGGGTATCATCAACAGAATTTTCCATTCCTATGCTCCTCACAAAGGAGAACTCAGCTTTAAACGTAATGGCGCCTTGATTTCTAACGATGCCGGTGAAGCAGTTGCTTACGCTTTGTGGAACTTGCAGGATCGTGGTACAATGTTTATCAAGCCAGGCCAAAAAGTTTATGCCGGAATGATCATTGGGCAAAATTCCAAAGCGGGTGATTTGGAAGTTAATATTTTGAGATCTAAACAGCTTACTAATATCAGAGCTTCCGGTACTGACGAAGCTATTCGCCTAACTCCGCCAAAAGAGCTTACTTTAGAAGACATGATTACTTATGTTGATGACGATGAGTTGGTGGAAGTTACTCCTAAATCTCTTCGTTTGAGAAAGAAATTCTTGGATAGCAATGAGAGAAAGAGAATGAGCAAGGCTAAAGAAAGCCTGTCATTTGCTTAAGAAACTATCCTCTATTCTACTGAGTTGGACGTAAATGGTGGGTTTGCTCCGCTTTCCGGCGCTCCATGTACAAAAGTATGCTGCGCGCCGGTTCTAGCAAACCCGCCATTTCTTCTCATCCTAGCGATATATAAGACGGTTTCTTGGAGTTCCGTAGCCGGCAGAGTTGGGCTTTATTTGTTTGATGAAATTATCAACAAAAGCATAACTTCCACAAAATCCCCAAATCAAATTTTTGCTGTTGCCTAATCGCATTTTTGCTATAAAAACATCAACTTAAATTTATTTTGTGTTGCCATGACTATCCTAAAAAAACTAATCCTTCTCACCGCATTACTTTCCATTTCCAACTGTAAAGCCTATCAAGATTGGTGGTTTTTAAGATCGCAAGATAAAAATAAAGTTAGCGCCATGAATCAAGCACTTTATCTTTGCAACACTGCCAGACAATGGACCGAGATATCATCCGAAGATTTCTACAAACGTTATTATGATCTTAGAGAAAAATCTGGAGAAGTTTGGGAGCGTTTTGGGAAACGTAGTGATTTATTCTATAAAGGTACTGTAACTCCTGGTTTTAACACCAGTTACAAAAATATGATCAATGATTGTGACAGAGCAGTAGGCAATTCTTATGCAATTTATTCAAATGACAAAAGGATGCAGCAGGAAAGTGAATATGCTAAAAATCTTGGCTTTCCGAGTGGAATATTTGGCTATCAGGATAAAAATTACAATGTCGGCATCAGCGATTTTATTAATTATGTCTATATTAGAAGCAAGGAAAACACCCGCTCAACCTTAGCTCGTACTCTTGATAAGAATAGATGGTTTTTAATCAAAGCTACCGAGATGGATCGCAATTTTCAGGTTAATGGTTTTGTCAAAAATTATGTGATTTACCGTTACTTAAGTAAGGATTATCAAATTATCCAATTTGTGCTAATGAGGGATAAGAAAGAAAGCTACCTGGAAAATGCCCCGCTGATTGGTAAATATTTTGCCGTGGTTGGTACAGAGAATTTGGTGATTGCCGGAAGGAATGTGGAAATTTTGGTGTTGAGAAGAGTGGAATAGTTTTTATTTTCTTTGTAATTTTTTATCCAAGCTATCTGTCGCGCTCGGCCTTATTTATAAGGTCAGAATTTACTTTTACTACGAACCCAATTTAAATCCTGAATTCTGGAGCTAGTCTTCTAATACACCATCACTCAAGCTTCGGTGAATAAGGGAGAGTAGCTCCGGAATTACAAATTAAGGAATGTAATAAATGGCAAGTAATGACCAAAACATCAATTAACTTGTGGGTCTAGAGTCCGTAGCGACTTAACTTTTTGCCTTATTTTCGTTCTTCGCACCTTCTTTCTGCTCATTTTTCTTAGCGAATTTAATTGTCACTTTCCCCTCTTCTCGCTTTATCTCTGGGTCACCAACCACATCGGATGGAATTGATAGAGAATAAAAGAAGTTGCTGTAAATATGCGACTCACCTTTTTTCTTATCTTTTCCTGACCCCTCATTTTTTGCTGAAATGGTCATAATTCCATTATTAATACCAACAGCTACATCTTCTTTTTTAAATTGGTTGAAGGTGAGTTCATAGCGGTAAGATTGCTCATCTTGATATAGGGCAAGCGAATTACTGCTCGAATTGCGGGAATTTTCTTCGGCATTTTTAAGCATCTTTACCATCAATTTTCGCTGCTCCTCAAAAACTTTATTCATTTGCTTTTCCATAGCTTCCATTTCGGCAAAAATATCAGCCCCAAAAGCATCTTTCCAGATTGCTTCAGAAGATTCCTTTTCTGCCTTTTGCTTGGCAGCAATGGCGCAAGTTGTTCCTGACGCTACAAATGACACAATAAGTAGAGAAATCAGTAATTTATGGCTAAGTAAAGATTTGATTTTTTTCATAAGACGTTAAGTAAAAAAATTGTTAAACTTAGGAATAATTAAACTTAGGAAAGATCAGAAATGTGCTTAATTAAACTAATTTCTCCTCTAGATATTTTCAAGACTATTTGCCGCTCTGTAATTTCCTATTTATTTGAAAGAGCTAAGTGTTTCTAAGTTGCAGGCCGTAAAACAATCATTTATTGTTCTATACAAAATTATTTGATGTATTTAGATATTAAATGATATAAAATTGATTTTTTTCTTCTAAGGCCTTATAGATTTTTTATATTATTTAACTTATTGATTCTAACCTTGTCATTTCACTTTGTATCGTGGTTAGTTCTTTCCTGGTTTATTGTTATCTGGGTTATTTTCCAGGGTTAGATCCTTCCACTTTCTTCACATCTTAACTCATATTTTTACACGGAGCCTTTTTTAGCGCTGCTCGGTAGAAATGCTGCTTACCTTAAAATAAAATCAACAAATATAAGCATTAATTATTTAGGTTGGACTTTTTATTTACTAATAATATATTTCACTTGCTTCTATTAGTTAATCTAATTCCAGAAGCGATTAGAATTAATCAACCTTTTAGTTATAACTAAAAAATCCTCTTAATTACTGTCTGTTGTTGGCTTTTATTGTCCTTCGGGCAAATGCTAAGAATAGATTATTAATGTTCAGTCGGTAAGTGGCAAACTTCCGCAATTTATGCAGCAAGTGCCAATCTTGCCTTTAATGAAATTGGGGATTTAGAAGTTAAGCTTGATGCGTCTTATTCCTTTATTGACGCAGTAAGTGAGGTCAAAGTAAGTAAGTCAGGTTGGAAATTCTAAAAACCCTTGCAGTTTATAGTTTCTAATTAAGTCAGTTATTTTCTTCGGGTATCTTGACTGCCAAAAATGCTTTTAGGATATCTTAACTAAATATAGCAAAACCAATGGCTCAAAATAAAAAATTCTATTTTTTAGCTTTATTACTTGCAGCGCTATTTTTGGTGCCTGCCGCTTATGCCCAGCCAGATCAAGCTCCCGCCAATCAGCAAAACCAGCTTTCTACATTGCTGACATCCACAAAATAAGATCCATTAATATAAACATTAATCGTTTGAATTGGACTCTTCGGTTACTACTGGTACATAGATGCTGCTTTTTATAAAAATTTATAATTAGCAATTGATTATTTAGTAACATTTTTAACTATAGTAACTTACGTTCTGGCAAGAGTGATCATATTGACATTTTCCATCTGTGAATCTAATTGGTGGTAAATGGAAAACTTCCGCAATTTATGGTATTGGTGCCAATTTCAATTTTAATGAGAATTGGGGAATTAAGGCTGAGTTTGATGCTTAATTTAATGCGCTTTATACCTTTCCACTACAGTGAGTAAAGTCAGATTGAATGTTCTAAAACTGGCGTAGTTGTAACTTCTAGTTCTTTTCTATTAAGGTATCTCAATTGCGAAAATAGTTTTTGAGATGCTCCTATATCAAGAATCCAATGACCAAAAATAAATTTTATTTCCCGATTTTATTCCTTATTGCAATGTTCTTGGGCCAGGATGTTTATGCCCAGCAAAATCAAGATATTATCAACCAACAAGACTGGATCTCCCGCCAGCAACAAAGGAAAATTGAGGAAGAAAAAAGAGCGCAAGAACAAGAAAATATAAAAAAAGAACGCAACCGCAAAAAAGAAGATGGCAAAAATACACAAAAGAATTTGCCAGTTAATGGTGCATCTCCTTCCTGTTTTTTCATCAATGAAATTAATTTAATGGGCGCCAATTCCCTTTCTGATTTTGAAAAGAAAAGACTTGTCGCGCCATTTATCGGCAAATGTATGACGCAAGAAGCTTTGGCAGAAGTGGTTAGAAAAGTGAATAGCTATTATCAAAGCAAAGGCTATATCACCACGCAAGTCATAGTGCCGCAGCAAAATTTGACAAATGGAGTTTTTGAGTTGGAAATTATTGAAGGGAGAATTGAAAATATTTCTCTTGGAAAAGACCGGATGATTGAAGATATGCGTGAGTTCACCGCCTTTGGCACTGTGGAAGGTGATGTTTTAAATATTAATGACATCAATCAAGGTGTTTATCAACTCAACCGTCTGCCTTCAAGTCACGCAGTGATGAAAATTGAACCAGGCACTGAAAGCGGTTATAGTAAAATTGTCCTTGATGATAATAGAACTTTTCCAGCCAGATTTAGCGCCAATAAAGATAATTTAGGAAATAAATTTACTGGAATTCAACGCACAAATTTCACTTCAAATTTCGATAATTTGCTGTTTTTAAATGACAGTTTAAATTTGGGTTATACCGCCAATTTTCATGACGATAACCAGATCAAAGATCTCAAAGCATTTTCCGGCGGCCTTTCAATTCCTTTCGCCTATAACACATTTTCCTATGATTATTCACGCAGTGAATTTAGGGGGCAAAATGCCGGAATTAGCGGGCCGATAAGTTTAACTGGTTTTTCTGAACAAAATAAATTTGGTGCTGACCGTGTTTTGTTTAACAACACCAGTTTGCGATTGGCAGCTGATACTTCCTTAACTGTTAAAAGATCTGCCAGCTATATTAACGGATCAAAAATCAGCACTTCAGAGCGCCGCTTGTCAGTTGCCGATTTCGGATTTTCTCTGTCTTCTTATTTAAGCGATACAACAAATATTTATCTCAAACCTTCTTATTCAAGAGGTTTAAAAATTATGAATGCCGAGCAAGATGAGGCAAATGAACCATCTTCCAATCCCAAATCGCAATTTGAAGTTTTTAAACTTTATGCCTCAGCTTCAAAAAGATTAGCCATTCCAAAACTAAATGCGCCTTTAATTCTATCATCTGAAATGACCGGCCAGTTTTCTAAAGACACCCTTTTCGGAACAGAGCAAATTTCAGTTGGTGGGTATTATTCCGTGCGCGGTTTCCGTGAAGATTACATCAATGGCGATTCCGGCTATTATTTTAGAAACAAAGCTAATGTTAATATCGGCTCCCTTGCTGCATCATTGATAAATAACCAAGATTCCATCTATGCCATTGCCTTAAACAAATTCAAGCTTGAACCATTTTATGATTATGGTTATGCGAGAAATAAATATGACGGATCAGACGGCCGCCTCTCCGGTGCCGGCATCAAAACCATTTTTGACAGCAAATATCTAAACGCTTCCCTAACCTACGCCGCTGCCATCAGCAAATCAAAACTCATCACCTCTTTGGAGAGAGAAAATAAAATGCTTTATTTTGAAGTTGGGGTGGGGATAAATTAATTTTTTCTCACAATCTTTGTCTATCTATGATACTTCTCTCTGACATCAATGCAATTGATATAGCCATCAAAATAGATGATATAGATACCGTAAAAGAGATGCTTATGCCGGAAAATTATGAAGACGGTCTGAGAAATTATAAAGCCAAAAAGTCCTGCACATTTTTATCGCAAGCATCCAAATTTGGAGCTATTAAGGTAATGGAATATTTGGTGGACATATGTGGGGCAGATATATATGTCAATGATAATGAGGCTTTCCGTCGTTCGGCACTTTACAAAAAGATAGAACCAATGGATTTTCTGTTGAATAGAGCCGATCCATCAATGCATCAGCATATGCTGCATGCAAATAATAACGAAGTTTTTCATATAGCAGGAAGTTACGGACATATAGAAAAAATAGAATATCTGTTAAACAGAGTTGGTAATGAAAGACGGGAGGAAATAGTTGGCTCATATAAGAAATGGAATTTTGCCAATACATTAGAAGAAGGGCAACATCTGCCTTTGTTGCTATATATATGCGCTTTGCTGCCCGAAAATGAGCGGGAAGGAAAATTAATAGATTTTAAGGCTAAATTACTAATTTCTAGGCGAGGTTCTGTTGTTAATATGGAAGAAGATGAAGAAGAAAATAAAGATCTTTCGCCCGAGCCAGCGACAAGAAATTTTCCAGTTAAACCATTTCTACGAAATCAATATGCATTGGAAGCCATTCAGTTGGCGGCAAATCTCATATCATGGTCAGAACTGAGAGGGGTAGAATTTAGCGCAGCACAATTAATTTCCATAGCATGCAAAGAAGAAAGTATGGGAAATATAAGCAGAAATGAAATGGTAGCTGAATATTTGCCAAACCAACTTGCTTCCATCGTTAGTGAATATCTCAGTGCAGATGTGGGGTTAATAAATGACGCCATGAAATCCAAAGAAAAACCTTGGATGGAAGATTTTAAGAGATTACTAGAAATAATGGATTCATTAAAGGATGAAAAAGAGCAAGCTTCTCAGCCTGCTAGTGCAGTTCGAGTTAGATCTGGTAGTATAGCTCGGTTAATTGGAGCAACCGGTATTAATATAGAAAGTTTTAATTGAGATCGATCGATTTCTGACAATCTCTGCCTCTGACAAAACTCATTTTTTGATTCATTAACTACATTCGTTCTCTGAACCCATCTTTCACCTTGAAATTCAGTTCTTCCATGTAGAGTTTTTTATTGACAATTATCAACATTTCTCCATCTGCTAAAGCTATTGCATTAATCGGCACATCTTTTTTTAAACATTCAGTCAGATAATCAAGAGCGATTTTGGCTCCTTGAGTTATTGGTTCACATCTTCCCAGCGTTGTGTTGAATCTGATATTATAACTTCCGTCATCATGGGCATTTGAATTCTTTCGCTTCTTTAAAAACAGCTTTATTGCCGCTTTTCATGAGAAAAGAGAAAACATGAATTAAGAAATCCCCTCAATCATCATTGGATTTTCTGAATTGTTAAAGAAGAGATGGGCAGTCCTAAAACATCGGAAGAATATAGCGAATATGCTACGGCAATTAGCCAGGCAGCAACAGGATTAAATGAAATTATCCGTGATCTTTTAGATGTGGGGTCACTTGCTTCGGGAAATTTCTCTGCTGATTTAAGTAAGAAAATTGACGCTAAAGAGCTGATCGAAAGGTTGGTGAAAATGAATTATAATTTTGCTGCCAAAAGGAAAATTCTGTTAACCAAACAAATTGACGAAGATAGCTCTAATCAACCTGGATGCAAAACGCATGAAACAGATTTTGTCTAATCTTGTCTCTAATGCCATCAAATATAGTCCGGAGCAAACCGAAATAAAAATTATCGCCAAAAATATTTTTTAAAAAGGAAAGAAATATCTTCAAATTACTGTTTCTGACCAAGGATTTGGTATGACTAAAAACAAACCGAACTGGCCTTTGAAAAATACCAAACTCTTCAAATCCTAATGCTGGTAAAGTTGATTCATTCGGGCTTGGCTTGCCAATTACAAAACATCTAATTGAAATTCAAAAAGGAACGATTGAAGTAAAATCTACAGTGAATAAAGGAACGGATTTCATTCTTAGGTTTCCTTATATTTAAAATTCATTTTAGGTTACACACTATCCAGCGCTGATTCAGTGCATCTTCTAAGTTCTATCTCAAGAAATCCTTGTAATTATTGCCAGTAAGGTAAAGCATTGGCCAAGCAGTAATTAACCATTTATCAAATCACCATGAAATTTTTATCCCATGCGGCAGAACGGATGGATTCTGAATATGGCTCTTTATATCCGGCATTTTTTAAATCTATTGGGCAAGACGATCTGAAGATATTTAGGAAAATAATCTCACCAGAGAATTATAAGCAGGCATGTGAGGAATATCTTGAACATACCAGGAGTCGTCTTTTGTCGGATGTGGCTGCTTTTGGTGCTGTAAAGATAATAGAATATTTAATAAATGAATGTGGGGCAAATATAAGAGAGGGAAGTAATGAGGCTTTACGACGTGCGGCAGAAAATAAAGAGATAGAAACAACAGAGTTATTTTTAGATAAAATTGATCCAACGGAATGTCCCAGATTTGTTTTGCTTGCTTTGCGTTCTGCAATGGGAGGTATGCTTAGGATAAGAGAAATCAGGCCAGAAGAGCTAAAAAAGACATTAAATTTTTCTTTATTTCTGGTGGCAAAATATGGGAGTGCATCAGATGTGGAATGGATAACGAGTGAAGCGCAACACAAGGCGACGCATGAGGAAATACTGCGCGAGAATCAATATATGTTTTCTTTTGCAATAGAAAGGGATTCTATACCTGTTTTGTTATATCTATGCGCCTTGCTTCCGGAAAATGAACGCGAACAGAAATTATTAGAATTGCGTAACCAATATTCTGTAGAAAGCGAAGAAAAGGATGATTCGCCAAATAAAACACAGCCGAATTCTTCAACCATAAGATTCCTTCATCATTCAGACGCATTGGCGGCTGCAAATGTTGCATCTGCTCTTGTAGAACTGTGTGCAAAATTTGAACTTAGCGCAATCAGGGTAATTTCTCTAGGGTGTAAGGAAAAGAGGGAAATGGATATTGCCAATATGCATCAAATTTTAACTGATCACATATCGCGCGACGGAGCTTTTATTGTGAATGAATATTTGGGCTTTGATCCTGAAATTATGGATATAAAGGATAGATTTGCAAAGGCGGGAGCAAGAGAAATTTTATTAATAGAAAATTTTAATAAGCTCGAAAAAATGTTGGGTCCGATAATTGCTAAAGAAGGCTTGCGTGTTGCCAGTGTTGTTAGATTATCGGATGAGAATTCAAAACAATTTTCATCCAGATAATCAAACGGAAAATTTCTTCCATTTCTAAACCCCCTCTCAAAAATACTGGATTTTTTAATCATTAGCACCTCTCATAACCAATATCTAGTACTTTTATGATAACGATCTAGCCCTACTAAATAGTCTTGAATGATTTCTCTTTCCTCAAACAAATTGGCAATTTGCTTTAATTAACTTTCTTTATCTATGAAGTCATTAAGAGAACGCAAAATTCTTAAATTACGGAAAGTTATTAAAGACGACGATCTTTCTACATTTAAGAAGATGGTGACGCCAGAAAATCATAAAAGAATTCATGAAGAATATAGGCTTTATGAAAGCGAAAGCCCCCTATCATATGCTGCCCATTTTGGCGCTATGAACATAATGGAATATCTAATCTATGAATGTAGTGCTGATATTCATTACGGAGAGAATCGGGTTTTGAAATCTGCACTCTATGCTGACAAAGTAGAAGTGGCTGAATGGCTTTGGGGCATGATTAAGCCAAATATGCTAGAAGGAGCATTTCGAAATATTATATTTGATAGCGATTGTTTTAGAGATGGAAAACCCGAGACGCGCCGATGGATTTTATCCAAATCTACTCCACAAATATGTCTAAAATTATTGAAAGACTATCATATTATTGAAGATTCGGACATAGATATGATGGAATGGATATTTAAAAACATAGACCTCGAATCATGGGAAGCTTTATTGCATGCAAATAATAACAAAGTTTTTTTGAAAGCGGCAAAAAAGGGGCAGATAGAAATGATGGAATGGTTATTAAATAAGGTTGGTGAAGAAAGAAAGCCGGAGATAGTCAAATTATATCAGAATCTGGATTTTAAATTCGTAAGAAAATCTTTGCCATTATTCTTATATATATGCGCCCTAATTCCGGGAGATGAATGGGAGCGGCAAATATTCCAATACAGAGAATATTTTGCGGAGGAGAAGCAAGCAAATTCCTCGCCTCTTGAAATATTGCTAGAAAGTCCTGACATATTCAAAATTATTCAGCTAGCGACAAATCTTATATCATCTCCAAAACTTAAAGAGAGGGGATTTAGCCCAGCTGGCCTGATTCATATGGCATGCCAAGCAGGAAACATTGCAGAGAAAGAAAAGGATATTTTAGCAAGATATAAAGAAGTAAATAATCATCTGACAACAGAGTCAGCGTTGATTGTGGCTGAATATCTTAACCCGAATGCCAGAATAATGATTAGAGCAAATGAACCTGATGAATCTTTGGGGAAATCTTTAGAAAGTTTCAGAGAGTTGAGAGGGTTGATAAGTCCAGTGCAACCTGCAGCAGAAGTAAAAATAAATAACGCCACCCAATTAGCAGGGAAAAGAAAGGATCAATGCTGCAATGTTTCTTAAAATTATCTTCTATAAAACTGACTAAATCCCACCGCCAAGCGCTTTATAAAGCTGAATCAGATTAGATAATTTCTCCTTCTTCAAACTAATTTCATCCTGCTTGGCGGCAAACATTTGTCTTTCATTTGTTGCCACGGTTGTGAAATCATCAATGCCTTCATTGTAACGGATATGGGAGATTTGATATGCATCCCAGGCGGCGTTTGCAAAATTGCTTTGTGCTTGTAATTGGTCATCAATGTTTTTTCTGGCAACTAATTGGTCCATCACTTCGCGAAAGCCGTTTTGGATGGCTTTTTCATATTTGGCAATATAGATGTTTTTACTGATTTTGGCATAATCCAAATTGGCAAAATTTCTGCCGCCTTCAAAAATTGGCATGCTGATTCTCGGGCTAAAATTCCAGGCAACGGAAGAGCTGCCACTAAATAAAGTTGATAAATCAGTGCTGGCATGGCCGATGGAGCCAGTTAGGGAAATTGTTGGGAAGAATGCAGCCCGGGCCGCGCCGATATTGGCATTGGCCGATTTCAGATCATGCTCGGCTTGCATAATATCCGGGCGAAATAGTAAAGCTTCGGACGACATTCCAGCCGGTAAATTATCTGGCAATTTCACATCTTCCAGTTTTTCTTTTGTTAAAAGCAAATCTGATTTTGCAACTCCCATTAATAGCAACAAAGCGTTCTTATCTTGTGCCACTCTTGTGGCGTGAAGTGCCTGATTGGCTTTGGCGGCTTCAACAAGAGTTGTGGCTTGTGCCAAATCAAGTTTAGAAACACTGCCAAATTCAAATTTTTTAGAAACCATATCAAAAGATTTTTGATTAATGACGACATTGTTTTTTGATAATTGCCAAATTTCCTGGTCTGCCAAAAGCTGTAAATAAGCATTTGCCACTTCAGCAATCAGGCTGATTTGCACTGCATTTTTAGCTTCCTGTGTGGCCAAGAAATTTTCTACGGCAGCGCGGTTCTTGCTGCGAATTCTGCCAAATAAATCGACTTCAAAAGCGGTGTTAAAAAGATTGGCGTCAAATCTGGTAGTGGTAATTGTAGAAGTGTTAAAGAAGTTGGCCCCGGCCGGAGTTTTTTGTTTTACCATGCTTCCACCCGCTCTGATATTTGGCACTAAATCTGCCCGACTAATGCGATATAGCGCTCTTGCTGCATCAATATTTAAAGCCGCTACCCTCAAATCACGGTTGTTATCAAGAGCGGTTTGAATGATTTTTTGCAGATTTTCGGATTTGAAAAATTGCTGCCATTTCACTTGCGGAATTGGTTCTTCATAAGTTGCTTCATTCTCGCTAATCGATTTTGCAACAGGCATTGCCGGGCGCGAGTAATTAGGAATCATCGTGCAAGATGAGAGGAGAAGATTGATTAGTAAGGATGAGATTATGAGTTTGTTCATCTTTTAAAATTTGTTTAGGTCTTACGAATATTTGTTCATTTTCTGGATTGCCGCGTTGCTGGCTACGCACGCTCCTCGCAATGACGCGCTTAGAGTTTTGTAATAAACTTTCAACATCGTCATTGCGAGGAGGCAACGCCGACGCGGTAATCCAGGAGTTCAATTCTTGGTTTCGGTGTTATCAGGAATCTTATCAAACTTTTTCAAAGAAAATTTCTGTACTTCCAAATAAAACATCGGCACAAAAAATATCGCTAAAGTACTAGCGGCGATCATGCCGCCCATAACGCCGATGCCGATTGCGTTTTGGCTGGCAGAGCCGGCACCATGAGCAATTGCCAGTGGCAAAACACCTAGGATAAATGCCATGGAAGTCATGATGATTGGGCGAAATCTTTGCTTAACTGCAATCATCGCTGCCTCTTTCGCATCATGTCCTTGCCGTCTTAAATTTCTGGCAAATTCAACAATCAAAATGGCGTTTTTTGCAGAGAGGCCGATTGTTGTAAGCAAGCCAACCTGAAAATAAATATCATTGCCAATGCCAGTCATTAATGCAGCAAGGGCAGTTCCTATAATACCAAGTGGCACCACCATCATTACTGAAAATGGGATTGACCAGCTTTCATATAAAGCCGCCAAACTCAAGAAAACCACGATGAGTGAAAGAGTGTAGAGCAACGGAGTTTGCGCGCCGGAAAGCCGTTCTTCATAAGACAAACCTTGCCATTCATAGCCGATGCCTCTAGGCAATTTTTCAGCCATTTTTTCCATTTCGGCAATTGCCGTTCCGGTGCTTTGGCCGGGAGCCGGCGAGCCTTGAATATTAACTGAAGGGCTGCCGTTAAAGCGCTCTAATTTTGGAGAGCCGTAAGTCCATCTGGCTGAAGAGAAGCTGTCAAAAGGCACCATCTTGCCTTTGTTATTTTTGACATACCACTTATTCACATCTTGCGGCAGCATGCGGTAAGGTGCGTCGCCTTGCAGATAAACCCTTTTAATTCTGCCTTCATCGATAAAGTCATTTACATATTGCGAGCCCCAGACAATTTGCAGAGTTTTGTTAATGTCCTCAACTGAAACGCCAAGCGCTTTGGCCTTCTCAGAGTCGATGTCAATTTTATATTGAGCCACATCACTAAGCCCGTTTGGACGAACCGCAAAAAGATTTTTATTTTGCGCCGCCATTCCCAAAAGCTGGTTTCTGGCATTCATCAGCGCATCATGTCCCAGGCCGCCGCGATCAACCAATTGAAAATCAAAACCGGAAGCATTGCCAAGTTCACGAATTGGTGGTGGATAAAAGGCAAAAGCTGAAGAGCCTTTGATTCTGGAAAATGCGCCCATACTTCTACCGGCCAGTGCAAATACTGATTGATCTTGTCCCTTTCTTTCTTCCCAATCTTTTAACCCAACAAAACCTAAAGCGGCATTTTGCCCGCTACCGGCAAAGCTAAAACCGGTTACTGTAAAAAGATGGTCAATATTTTTTGCTTCATTATTTAGAAGATGATCTTCAATTTGTTTAACACTCTCCAAAGTTGTTTCAGCGGTTGCGCCAGCGGGGCTGCTGATCATTAGATACATCACGCCTTGATCTTCGTTTGGCAAAAAGGAAGTAGGAATTCTGGTGAATAGGAAAATCATGCCAGCAAGCAAAATGGCATAAATAACAAAAAATCTTTTTGATCTATTAATTATGCTGCTAGTTACATTTTCATATAGATGTCGGCTTTTGCGGAAATTGCGGTTAAACCAGCCAAAAAATCCGGTCTCAATTTCTCCATGGCCTCTTTTAACCGGTTTTAAAATTGTGGCGCAAAGTGATGGTGATAAAATCAGCGCCACTAAAACCGAAAGCGTCATTGCTGAAACAATGGTCAGTGAAAATTGACGATAAATGGCACCAGGCGCGCCACCAAAAAATGCCATCGGAACAAATACGGCAGAAAGCACCAAGGCAATACCAACCAAAGCGCCGGTGATTTGATCCATTGATTTGCGGGTTGCTTCAATAGGAGAAAGGCCTTCTTCACTCATTAGCCTCTCAACATTTTCTACCACAACAATTGCATCATCAACCAATAGGCCAATTGCCAAAACAAGCGCAAACATAGTCAAAACATTGATGCTAAAACCAAAAGCAGCAAGGGCGCCGAAAGTGCCAAGCAACACCACAGGAACGGCGATGGTTGGAATTAAAGTGGCGCGGAAATTTTGCAAAAATAAATACATTACCAAAAACACCAGGAAAATGGCGATCACCAAAGTTATCACTACCTCCTTGATGGAAAGCTTAACGAAAGGTGTGGTGTCATAAGGATAAAGCACTTTAACACCGGCCGGTAAAAATTTGGTTAGTTCGGTGATTTTTTCTTTAACCTCTGCGGCAGTTTTTAAAGCGTTAGCACCGCTCGCCAAGCTAACCGCAATGCCGGCGGCTGGCATTCTTTTATAACGAACAATTCGTTCATAGCTTTGTGATCCAAGCTCAATTTTAGCAACATCTTTAAGGCGAACTTGCGACCCGTTGCTATTTACTTTGAGGACAATTTGCTCAAATTCCTGTGGTGTTCTAAGCCTTGAGCTGGCAGTGATGGTGGCATTAAGTTGTTGCCCGGTAACTGCAGGCATGCCGCCGATTTGTCCGGCAGAGACATCAACATTTTGTTCAGTGATGCTGTTTCTAACTTCGCTGGCAGTTAGGTTATAGCTAAATAATTTATCGGGATTAAGCCAGATGCGCATTGAATGTGGCGCACCAAAAACTGTTGCCGTTCCCACCCCGTTAACCCGCGAAATAGAATCTTGAATTTTAGAAGACAAAATATCGCCAAGCTCTTCCTGGCTGGTTTTGCCATCTTCAGAATAAAAACCAACAACCAGCAAAAAGCTTTCATTTGCTTTTATAACGGTGATGCCTTGTTGCTGAACCTCTTGTGGCAAAAGGGGCAGAGCGGCTTGTACCTTATTTTGGGTTTGTACTTGAGCAATATTTGGATCAGTGCCCGGCTCGAAAGTTAAGGTGATTGAAACATTTCCTGTTGAATCACTGCTACTATTGAAATAACGCAAATTATCAATACCGGTAAGCTTCTGCTCAATTACTTGCGTGACGCTATTTTCCAAAGTTTCCGCAGACGCCCCGGGAAGAGAAGCGCGCACCGAAACTGCGGGAGGCGCAATATTTGGATATTGCTCAACCGGCAATTTAAAAATGGCAATGGTGCCGGCAAGCATGATGATAATCGCAATCACCCAAGCAAAAACCGGCCGATCAATGAAGAAACGTGACATATTTATATATCTATTAATTGATGCGGAATTCAGAATTTAAAATTTCTACAAACCGATATTTATCTACTTTTATTCTTATGCAACGCATGTTCCACGCTGTCAAATACCAATAACTGTGCTGCAGGATTTCCCTTTGCAGTTAGTTCGGTAGAATCCTCCACCCTTGCAAATATGCGTATTTCGCCTTTTCCATCGGTACCTAGAATTTTTGCCTCCCAACATTTTTTGCCATCTATTTCTATTAGTTTAATTCCTTGTTTACCGTCAGGAGGAACAATATGCGCATAATTAACGATGCGTTTTAAAGCCTCATACGCTCTTGGATTAGCATGTTTTAATATTTTAACAGATGGGCTTTCCTCGTCAAAATAGATAAAAAGTGTATTATCTTTCGGTAGCCCCCATCCCCATGATTGATGGATAATTTCTTCGGATTTAGAAGAAAGAATATCTGGTTCTTCCCCTTCTTTTTTTTCCGGCATCTTGATATTCCAAGTGAAAACTTGTTTTTCTCGCCCGAGAGGGAACGATTTCTGTTCTGGAAATTTTGCCCTTAATTTCTCAAAATTTTGTTTGCGTTTTTCATCAACGAGGCTTTTTGCGCTTATCTTTTTCTGAGGCAAAGGGTCATTTTTTTCTTCATCCTCTATAACCTCTGCTTTAGCTGCAGAACTTTCAGCAGATGTTGTTACTGTAGATTTTACTATGGTGGAAGGGTTATCAATTTCCAGAGCTTGTGGTAATGGTGTGTTTTTCTCTGCTATATCCTGTGACACTGCATCTATCGGATTCTGCTCAGGTTCTGGTGCTGCCGGAGGATGATATATGTCTTGTCCTTCCGTTACATTTGATGTTGTTGCTGAAGAATTTTCAGAAGCTAGCGATTGCTCCACATCTTCTGTTAAGTCCAGATATTCTGATAGCGTGAAGCTTTCTCGCTTTTCCAGAGGCATTTTTCCGATGGCATATAAAAGATGTTGTTTGGCTTTTCCAAGATCATTTATCCCGCGATATAAGTCTGTAAGTTTTATATGTATTCCCGACAGTTTGTTAAAAATACTGCTTTTTAGTGCCTGCTCAAGGTGATTAATGGCTTCGTCAGCTGATTTATATTGTATTGCCATTCCTTTCAAATAATGGACAACTGCCTCATCACAGTCTTTTATAATCAGATGTTCTATATGGTGTAATGCTTTCTCTCCCCATTCTTTGTCTTCTGCCTTAAGCAAGGAAATGCAGGCTTGAGTTAAGAGTAAGTAATCACTTTCGGTGCGTTCATCTTCTGCTAATTGAGATAAGCGAGTATAACACTCATAATACTGCTGAGCATCATAAGTAATTTTTCCGAGATGTCTTAGTGCAATTCCTTTAAGAAGATTAATGATTTTTGGGTCACCGCCTTTATTAGTCAGATGTTTTATATGGTGCAGCGCTTTCTCTCCCCATTCTGTTTTGTCTTCTTCCTCAAGTAAGCAAGCGGAGGAGCGAGCTAAAATAAAATCATCTTCTGCAGTGCGTTTATCTTCTGCTAATCGAGATAAGTGAGTATAAGACTCATAATACTGCCGAGCATGGTAAGCAATTTTCCCGAGTGTTATATGAATATTATCAATTGTTGGCTTATTTTTTGGGTTGTTCCTTAACCGCCTCAGGAGATTATTTCCATCATTTTTTATTTCATTATCATAGCCTTTACCCTCATTATTTCTAAGAGACTTATAAGCTTCAAAACGGTCTGACAATAATTTATTAAAAAGTGGATTTTGGGGGTCTATATTTTTAAGGGCAGCGGTGGTATCGGTAATTTGAGCCTGATAATTTTTTAGGGCGCCATGGGCAAGAGATCTAGAGAAATATAATAAATGTGGCTCATTGACCTTAATCTTCCCCTCCTGGAGCCATGATATTGCCTGGTTATAACATTTTATAGCAGTAACATAGTCATCTTTATCATAAGCATTTTTTGCTTTATCTAAGATGAGTAATGATGCTTGTTCTTCCCGATCTTTTTGTTCAACTGGTTGTTTCCCTTGTTTTTTTTGTTCAGCTTTTGCCCTCATTCTCTCTAATGCTGCTTCGTTACGATTCTTAGGAGGCATATTGTTTATCCTGATAAATTAAAATTATGGTCAGGGCTATGAATCCTGATCAGTATGAGGCTGTTTTTTTGGCTCCCTTAGTCCTCATGGAGTGGGTGATTTTAAATTTCTACTAAGATTACTGAGACTTTTGTGCAGAAGCTTTATCAGATTTATCTTTCGGAAAAGATGGAACCACAATAGCGCCCGGAGCAATTTTTTGAAAGCCTTCAACTACAATCACATCACCATCTTTTAAACCTTCACTGATCAACCATTGATTGCCGATTGCTTTTACGGCCTTAACCGGCAAGGGTGCAACTTTGTTTTCAGCGCCGATGATCCAAACGCTTAAACTGCCGTCAGGATTGCGGGTTGTAGCTTTTTGGGGAATTAAAATAGCGTCTTTGCTGCTGATTTTTATTCTGGTTTTAACAAATGCTCCAGGCAGCAATATTTGATCAGGGTTTTCAAAGATTGCCCTTAAATTGATTGAGCCTGTGCCTGGGTCGATATTGACTTCGGAGAATTGCAGAACGCCTTGAGTTTGATAGATTGTGCCGTCATTTAAGTAAAGCTCTATTGGTACTTCTTTTGATTCTGAATTTTCTTTTTGTCCAAAAATCATTTCCTGAAATTTTGTTAAGTCTCCGCTTGATCTGACAATATCAACATAAACCGGGTCAAGCTGGGTAATGGTGGTTAGAGCTTCAGCTTGATTAGTGGAAACAAGAGAGCCTTCAGTAACCATAGATTTGCTAACCCAACCATCGATTGGCGCAAAAACTTTTGTGTAATCAAGATAAATTCTAGCCTTATCCATTGCCGCTTTAGCAACCGCCACTTCAGCATTTGCCTGAGCAAGACTGGCAACCATATCGTCATATTCCTGTTTGCTTATTGCATTAACCCTGACCAATTTGTTAAATCTTTCGCTCTTGGCAATTATTGCCACCAGATTAGCTTTAGCTTTTTGCAAATCTGCTTTGGCGATTTGGTAGTTGGCTTGATATTGAGGATCGTCGATTTGATAAAGTTGTTGGCCTTTTTTAACCAGGCTGCCTTCAGTAAAAAGTCGTTTGGTGATGATGCCATCAACTTGCGGGCGGATTTCGGCAAAACGATAAGCTGAAACGCGTCCCGGCAATTCTTCAAAATCATCAACATTTTGACTGGCCAGTTTAATGACATCAACTTCAACCGGGCCGCCCATTGGGCCAGCTCCTTGGCTTTTTTTGAAGCTCATGAAAATAGAATATCCGACCCAGCCTAAAATAAGCAGAATTGCAATCGCAATAAAAATATTTCTTTTGTTTCCGGTCACTTTTTCAATTTTTGGTTTCATTGCTTAAATAAGGAAAAAATAATTTATCAATAGTCTTGGCAATATGTTTTTTAATATGTTTTTCATTGCTTTGGTTATAGTCCTTCCAGCCGCTAACATACATCAGGCTTGATTTGCTATGCTGGAAAGATGATAGCATTCCCATCAAAGTGTGGGTGGTCAAAATCACCTCCATATGGCTGGTTTTTTTGCCGATGATTTTTGAAGATGCTAAACGAAACGGATCACAAACTCGCTTCATCACATTCTCAAACAGAATTTTAAAATGTTTGCTTTGCTCAATTTGTTCAAAGGCAATAATTTTGGAAAGCCTTCTTCTTTCCTTGCTAGTCACTGCTTGCACAAAAGTTGTGGCCATTATCTTTATGGCTGAAATTATTTCTTCCTTATTTTTGCTATTTGTGATTATTTCATGCTGCCGGATCATAGTTGGCATCATTGACTGGTTAGTTTGGTCGTTAATTTTTTGAATTACGCTTTTGTAAATATTGTCTTTGCTTTTGAAATGGTAATGCAAAGTTGAAATATTAACTTCCGCCAAAGCGCAAATATCTCTTGTTCTTGCCGCGTCAAAACCGCTTTGGGAAAAAACCGTTATTGCAGCTTCCAAAATCTTTTCTTTCACAGAAGAATTTTTTGTTTTGGACTGTTTCATTTGATGGAAGAGAAAATAAAAATCCGGACTATGGCTAGAGCTAGTTTAACAGAAAACCGGAACGGTAAATATAGAAAAATTTGTGCTCAAATTCTTTAAAAAGAAATTCAATCATTTGATTGAATCATTCGATTGGATAAAAAGCAATTTTAAAAATTTCTAAATTAATCACAGCAAAACATTATTGACATTGTAAGAGTGATAATGATTATCAATCTGTGTTTCCAATTTTTGGATTACTGAGTTGCTTCGCTTTTTACAATGACGTGGCGCAGAATTTTCTCGGAATTTTCAATATCGTCATTGTAAAAAGCGAAGCGACGCGGAAATCCAGGATTAATCTTCAAAATAAAAGATATGAAAAAGATATTTTTAATTACAGCAATTACGCTTTCTTTTGCTTCCTTTGCAGCAATGGCTGATGTACAGGAATATAAAATTGTCCTCAAAGACCACAAATTTACCCCACAAAATTTGGCAGTTCCTGCAGGTAAAAAAGTGAAATTGATAATTGAGAACCAAGACGAAACCGTAGAAGAATTTGAAAGCTATGATTTAAACCGTGAGAAAATTATCCAGGGAGGAAAAAGTGTCGCTATACTTATTGGCCCTTTAAAACCGGGAACCTACAAATATTTTGGGGAATTTAATCAGGCTATTGCGCAAGGGTCGATTGTTGCGAAATAATTTTTGTTTTTTTATTTCTATAATTTTTCTCAGCTTGTCATTCCGGAGTTAGAATTTGTTGACTTGCTTGCGAGTCATAAATTCTAGCCCGAGAATGACAAAGAGGGGATAAAGCTGAAAAAAAGACTAAAAAATTAGTAATTTATAACACTAATCATATCCAGATTCTTAACATTTTCGACCATCTCTACTTCTACATATTTTCCATCCACTTCGGTAACTATTCCAACCAAGAGCCCTGGTGGCAGAGAGTCTCCATCTCCTGAAGTGAAAACCATATCTCCAACTGCAATATGGTGATTTTTCTCCAGATATAAAAGCTCCATCACATTGCTATTATTGCCGGCCAAAATTGCCTTAGTTCTGGCGCCGGAGACAATAACTGGAACGCGGGAATTGATGTCGGTAACTAGCAATACCCGTGATTTACCGCCGCTAACTTGTGTGATTCTGCCAATTAATGCGTTATTGCCGGTGACAATATCATCCACTCTTACGCCTTCAGCTTCACCTGAATCGATAAAAACATTTTGGCTATAAGTTTGATGGGGGTGGGCGATAAGGCGGGAGACTATATATTTAGAGCTACGAAGGCTGACATATTTAACGATTTTTTTAAGCTGCTCATTTTCTTCATGGATGCTCAGGCTTTTGATATAAAGCGATTTCAGCCTCTCATTTTCTTGTATCAATAGCTCATTTTTGCTTCTAGCTTCAATTAGATCATGAAAATTTATTGCTACACCAACAACTGCGTTTAGCGGCATAGAAACAACCCTGGCTATTGGCATGGCTGATTCAGCAATTGACATGGCAATGCTGTCAGTAATGCGATGGTTGATTTTAGAAGTGATGATTAAAATGACGCAAAGAAGAGAGAAGAGCGTAGTTTCAACACTGTTGAAAATGCGGCTTATATTGTGATAGATGAAGAGATTAGATTTGTGTTTGCGGTAATGTAGATAATTTTTAAACATCGATTTTTATCAATGTGGCAAATTTGGAAACCAAAAGTTTTTGGTTTCCAAAAGCCGGATTAATCTTGTCTAAACAATACTGCCCTGAACATTCTCATATTTTCCAACACTTTGCCGCAGCCATTAACTACGCAAAGCAATGGGTCTTCAGCAACAAAAACCGGAAGGCTAGTTGCTTGTCTGATTACATGATCAAGATTTTTTAGCAAACCACCGCCACCACTTAGCACGATACCTTTTTCTACAATATCTGAAGAAAGCTCAGGAGGAGTGCATTCAAGCGCAACTTTGATGGCATTGATGATTTGTTCCACTGGTTCGCTCAAGCTTTCAGAGATTTGTCTTTCAGTTAAAATAATTTCTTTTGGAATACCGCTTGCTAAATCGCGACCTTTAACTTCAAAAGTTGCGCCATCACCTTGTTCTGGCTGAGAAGCGGAACCAATACTTTTTTTAATGCGTTCTGCAGTAGATTCGCCGATAAGCAAATTATGGTATCTTCTGATGTAAGAAATAATCGCATCATCCATTTTATCGCCACCAACACGCACGGATCTTGAATATACAATACCGCCAAGCGATAAAATACCAACTTCAGTTGTACCGCCACCAATATCAACAATCATAGAACCGGTTGGTTCGGTAACCGGTAAATTAGCGCCAATTGCTGCTGCCATTGGTTCTTCAATCAAGAAAACTTCATTAGCGCCAGCGCCTTCTGCGGCATCTTGTATTGCTCTTCTTTCAACTGGAGTAGAGCCGGATGGAACGCAGATGATAATGGTTGGGCCAAGCCAACTTCTGGCCTGGTTAACTTCACGGATAAAATGTTTGATCATTTCAGCGGCAACGCGGAAGTCAGCAATAACGCCGTCTTTTAATGGGCGGATAGCGTCAATTTTAGCTGGAGTTCTACCAAGCATCATCTTTGCGGTATTGCCGAAAGCGCAAGGAATCATTTTGCCATTTTCATTGATAACTGCCACAACAGATGGCTCATTTAAAACCACACCTTGTCCTTTGGCGTAAACTAGAGTATTGGCCGTTCCAAGATCAATGGCGATATCGCGGGAAGTGATAGAGAAGAGTTTTCCAAACATTTTATAATTTGTTTAAGCAGTTGATATAAGCCAAGGCGGAGGCCAGTAGCACGTTAAGATTAGAAGCTTTGCAAGTAGTAGTTTTATTGTCATTTCTCAAGCGCACAACAGCAGTTGCCTGAGAGTCGGTGCCACCGGTAACGGCACTGATTTGATAAAGTTCCAAAACTGCCTCATGAGGAATGAGGTTTTTTATGGCTTTAAAAATTACATCAACCGGCCCGTTATTTGAGATGGCGCTAGTTTCAGATTCTTTACCATCAATGGAGATTTTTAAAACAGCTTCCGATTGATCGGCAATAGATTTAACATCTAGGTTCAATAATTGATATTTAAGTTTTCTATCAATTACCGAATCATCCATTAAGACAATAATATCTTCATCAGTAATTTCTTTTTTATGGTCAGCTAAATTTTTAAATTTAGTGAAAGCATCTTCCAAAGCATTATGGCCAAGTTCATAACCCAAGCTGCTCAACTTATCTTTAAAGGCTGCACGGCCGGAATGTTTGCCAAGAACTAATGAAGATTTTTCTATCCCCACAGATTCCGGACTCATGATTTCATAAGTGTTGCGGTTCTTCAACATACCGTCTTGATGAATGCCGCTTTCATGGGCAAAGGCGTTAGAACCAACAATTGCTTTATTTGGTTGCACCACAAAACCGGTAGCGCCGGAAACTAATTTTGAAGTCCTGGAAATCAAGGAAGTGTCAATATTAGTGCTGAAATTGTAAAAATCATTTCTGGTTTTAATGGCCATAACGACTTCTTCCAAAGCGGCATTTCCTGCTCTTTCTCCTATACCGTTAATTGTGCATTCAATTTGTCTGGCGCCAGCGCGAATTGCCGATAAAGAATTGGCAACTGCCAATCCCAAATCATTATGGCAATGGGTAGAAATTATTGCTTTGTCGATATTGGCAACATTATTTCTGATATTGGTGATCAGTTCAAAATATTCTTCCGGGGTTGTATAGCCAACAGTGTCAGGAATATTGATAGTGTTAGCCCCGGCTTTAATTGCTGTTTCAATTGCCTTATATAAAAAATTCAATTCGCTTCTGGTGCCATCTTCGCAAGACCAGTCGACATCACCGCAAAGGCTTTTAGCCAAAGAAACGCTTGAGGTAATTGCCTCCAAAACCTGTCCTTCATCCATTTTCAATTTATATTGCATATGGATCGGGCTGGTGGCAATGAAAGTGTGGATTCTAGGCATTGCAGCCGGTTTCACAGCTTCTGCCGCTTTTCTAATATCTGCATCTTTTGCTCTTGCCAAACCGCAGACAACGGATTCCTTAATGATTTTAGCAATTTGGTTAACCGCTAAAAAATCTCCTTCCGAAGCAATTGGAAAGCCAGCCTCAATCACATCAACCCGCATTTTTTCCAGCATTTTAGCTACGGCCAATTTTTCATCCAAATTCATGGTAGCACCAGGGGCTTGCTCGCCATCCCTTAAAGTGGTGTCAAAAATAATGATCTTTTCCGTCGTAGGTTGTTTTGGTGATTGCATTTACGGATTGGGAAAATAGGCTAAAAGAGCGCGGATTTTAAAAGACTAAACCGATTAATGCAATTAAATAATCACAGGAAATAATGGTACAGAGGGGCGAGATTGTTGATGTTATTTTCCCATCCACTTGTTGCGGTGAAGGAGAAATTTCCAAGATAAAAAATTATCTTCAATCTATTGATCTAACTCCGAGAATTATATCTGAAAGTCAGGTTACGCCTAGAACAAATTCCAATCACTCTTTTCCTGAATTTTCTGCCGAGGCAAGATTTGAACAGCTTTATGAAGCTCTAAAAAATCCGGAATCAACTTTAATTTGGTGTGCCAGAGGTGGTTACGGATCCAAAGATTTACTACCTCTTTTGGCTAAAGCAAAACCAATCAAACAAAATAAAATTTTTATCGGTTTTAGCGATATAACTTCAATTGCAATTTTCTTGCAGCAAAATTGGGGTTGGAAAATTCTTTGTGCGCCAATGTTGGGACAGATGATCGAAGGTGGAAAATTAGCTGTAGATGAAAATTCAAAACAAAGATTACTAAGCTTAATTTTTTCTTCCGATAAAAAATTGGAATATGGTTTAGAGGTTTTGGGTAAGGTTTCAGGTAGCGTCAAATCCGAAATTATAGGCGGTTGTTTAAGCGTTTTAGCCGGCCATTTTGGTGGTGATTTTCAAGTGGATTTCGCTGATAAAATTTTGTTTTTGGAAGATATCGATGAATCAGGAGAAAAGCTCGACCGTTATTTCTCGCAAATAATTGAAGTGATTTTAAAAACCGCAAAAAAACCAAAAGCAATCTTGCTTGGTGAATTTTGTCATGGAATTAAAGATCAAATTTCGAAAGAAAATATTAATGAAGCCATTAAAAGATTTGTCGCCAGAATTGCTGAGTTCAATTTGCAAATTCCGGTCTTTAAGTCGAAAGATCATCTAGGACATTCAGATAAAATGCGTCCTTTGATTTTGGGTGTTGAAACAGTAATAGAATCAAATTTATTGAAGCAAAACTTCTAAACTTGGCTAAAAATTTCCAAAATTTTGCTATGAATTCCTTTATCTCCACAAGCCAAAATTGTCCCGTCGGAATTTAAATTTAACTCCCTTCCTTTCCAGTCAGTAACTATTCCACCTGCGGCTTCAACAATTGGAATGAGGGCAGAAAAATCAAAATTTTTTAAACCTCTTTCAATGATAATATCAACTTGTCCAAGGGCTAGTAGACCAAACAAATAACAGTCTCCGCCATAAATTATTCCGCCTTGTGATTGGTATTTTGTTTGGGAAGAAATTTTATTAATTATTTCCAAATCTTTGCCTTTGAAGAAAAAAGGCGAAGTGCTGCAAAAGATTGCCTGGTTTAGATCGGTGCAATTTTTGGTTTTAATTTTTTTGCCGTTTAAAGTTGCTTCTCCTCCGGCAATGCCGATCCATCTCTCGCCGCTGATTGGTTGATTAATTACTCCTAAAATCGGCTTATCTTCAAAACAAAGTGAAATTAAAGTGCCAAAAATTGGCCGTCCGATCACAAAAGAAATTGTGCCGTCAATTGGGTCAAGCACCCATTTATATTTAGCGTTTTCATTGAAGTGGCCAAATTCCTCTCCGATAATTCCATGATCCGGAAATTTTTTGGTGATTGCCTCCCTTAGAACTAGCTCGGTTTCTTTATCAGCTTTGGTGACCGGCGTTTGATCATCTTTTTTTATTTCTGCAAAATCTTGGCGGAAATATTTTCTAATTACTTCACTACTAATATCAGCCAGATAATTGCCGAAATCGATGAGTTCTTGATTATTCATTTAGGAGTTTGGGGTTGAAATTGATGGGGCAGGTTTTATTCTTCAGCGATTCTAAAATTTCTTATCTTAAAAAACCAATCTAACTTATCAAATCATGCGCGAAAGAATTGCAATTATAGGTGGCTTTAGAACACCAATGGGTAAGGCCGGTGGGGCTTTAAAAAATGTTTCTGCTGATGATTTGGCGGTGCGGGTTGTGAAAGAGCTAGTGATTAGAACTAATATAGATGTTAATAAAATTGATGAAGTGATTTTTGGTAATGTGGCCCAGCCGGCCAATGCTGCCAATATTGCGCGGGTAATTGCTTTAAAAGCCGGTCTTCCCCAAACTATTCCTGCCTATACTGTGCATCGCAATTGCGCTTCCGGGATGGAAGCGGTTACAAGTGCCGCTTCTAAAATTTGGGCCGGTGAAGCTGAAATCATCTTGGTTGGCGGTACTGAATCAATGAGCAATATTCCGCTACTCTTCAACCGCAAAATGACCAATTTATTTGCCACTTTATTTAAGGCTAAGAGCTTAAGCCAAAAACTTTTTGCCCTTATCAAATTCCGTCCTAGCTTCCTAAAACCAGTTATAGGTATAGAGCAAGGCCTGACTGATCCAGTCTCTGGCTTGATTATGGGTTGCACAGCAGAAGCGGTAGCAAAAGAATTTGCCATTACTAGAACCGAGCAAGATGAATTTGCGGTTATGAGCCATAACCGGGCAGAAGCTGCAACTACCAATGGTATTTTTAAAGATGAAATCATCCCGGTATTTAACAATGATGAAAAAAACAGTAAAATGATTGAAGAAGATGAGGGCATCAGAAAAGGGCAAAAATTAGAAGGTCTTGCCAAGCTAAAACCATATTTTGAAAGAGACACCGGAACGGTGACGGTCGGCAATTCTTCTCAATTAACGGATGGTGCGGCAGCAATGATTGTAATGAAAGAATCTAAAGCTAAAGAGTTAGGCTTGGAAGTTTTGGGATATTTAAAAGATTTTGCTTATGCTGGTTTAGACCCTCGCGTTATGGGGTTGGGGCCGGTTTACGCTACTTCCAAGGTTTTGAGCAAAACCGGTTTGAATTTAAGCGATATGGAATTAATTGAAATAAATGAAGCCTTTGCTGCCCAAGTGATTGGATGTGAAAGAGCTTTCGCCTCTGATGATTTTTGCAAACGAAATTTAGGAAGAGATAAAGCCATGGGAACCATCAATCGTGATATAACTAATGTTAATGGTGGGGCGGTTGCGCTGGGTCATCCGGTTGGAATGACTGGTGCGCGCATAATTGTGCATTTGCTTCGTGAGTTAAAAAGAAGAGGCAAAAATCGTGGTCTTGCCACGCTTTGCGTTGGTGGCGGTCAAGGTGGATCTTGTATCTTGGAAGTTAAATAACTATTTGTGGTGACTATGGAAATAAAACAAGATTTACCAAAAGAGCTTCCTTTGGTGCCACAGAAGGCGCCTTTTAAAATTGAAGTTGAGGCCGGGAAAAAATATTTCTGGTGTTCTTGCGGCATGTCAAAAAATCAGCCTTTTTGCGATGGAGCTCATAAAGGCACTGGTTTAAAGTCAGTGGTTTTTGAAGCAACTGAATCAAAGCTAATTTATTTTTGCGGCTGCAAGCATAGCAAAAACGGGATATTTTGTGATGGCGCTCACAACAAATTATAATGACAAAAAATCAAAAGCCGCCCAAGACAAAAATTAATCATCTTCTTGCTCTTTTCCCTTATTTAAAGCCATATAAATACGAAATTATTTTCGTCATAATTGCCCTAATTTCGACTTCGGCGATCATTTTATTTTTAGGTAAAATCGTAAAATATTTAATCGATTTTGGCTTTTCTTCTAAAGATTCTGATTATCTAAATCTGATTTTAGCCGGTCTGGTTTTAACCATTATTTTGCTTGCTGTTGCTGGCTATTTCCGCTCTTTTTTGGTTAATTCAATCGGCGAAAAAGTTATTACCGACCTTAGAAAAGACATCTATTCCCACATCATTCGCATCTCTTCAGAATTTTTTGAGATAACCAAAACAGGTGATGTAATTTCGCGCCTGACTGTTGATACTACGGTTCTATATAACATCATCAGCAATTCAATTGCTTTTGCTCTTCGAAATTTTCTACTGTTTTTTGGTGGTGTCATATTTTTGTTTCTTACCAGTCCAAAACTGACACTTGTTTCTCTTTGCCTGATTCCAATTGCCATAGCACCGATTTTTTTCATGGGAAAAAAAATCAAAAAATTTTCTAACCAATCCCAAGAGGCTTTATCGCTGGTTGGCTCTCATATTGAAGAAACAATCAATGGCATCAAGACCATCCAGTCTTATCGTTGCGAAGAAAAGGAAGTGCGTAATTTCAATAATTTTCTGGAAAATTCTTTGAATGTTTCACTCAAAAAAATTCATTTAAGATCATTAATGATTGCTCTGGTAATTGTTTTTGCTTTTGGTTCGATCTCAATCGTTTTGTGGTTTGGTGGCCATTTGGTTTTGGCAGGAAATATGACATCGGGTGATCTTTCCTCATTTATTTTTTATTCAATTCTGTCCGCCACTTCTCTGGTTTCAATTAGCCAGGTTATGGGCCAGTTGCAAACTGCTTCCAGTGCTGCAGCAAGACTTTTTGAGTTGTTAGAAGTCAGGTCGCCGGTTTTAGAGAACCCAAATCCTCAGTTATTGTTGCTCAGTGAAGAAAACCGCATCAGCTTCAAGAATGTTTCATTCTCTTATCCGTCCAGACAAAATAAAGAAGCATTGCAGAATTTTAATCTGGAAATTATGCCGCGAGAAAAAGTGGCAATAGTTGGTGAAAGTGGCAGCGGAAAAAGCACTATTTTGCAGCTTTTAATGCGTTTTTATGATGTCAGTTTTGGAGAAATTTTAATTAATAGTCAAAATATAAAAGACCTGTCTTTTGCCGATTTGCGCGGCCTGTTTTCCTATATTTCTCAGGATTGTTTTATATTTTCTGGAACAATTTACGAAAATATTGCTTATGTCGATAAAAGCCTGACGGTTGCTGATGTAGAGAAAATAATTGATGAAAATGAAGCGTTGCGTTTTATAAAATATTTACCGGATGGCGTGCAAAGTTTTGTTGGTGAAAAGGGCGTTAAACTATCTGGCGGTGAAAGACAAAGAATTGCCATTGCCAGAGCAATTGTTAAAAATGCCCCGATTTTATTGCTTGATGAAGCAACCTCAGCGCTTGATAATGAGAATGAATCTTTGATTGCCGGCTCTCTTGCCAAGTTGGCAAAAGACAAAACAGTTATTACCATTGCCCATAAATTATCTTCTATTGCCGGTTCTAACCGTATTATTGTTATTAAAAATGGTTCTATTGAAGAAGTTGGCACTCATCAAGAACTGATGAGTAAAAATGGTTTATATAGGAAGATGCATGACAGTTAATCGCTAGATCTAAATCAAAATGGCAAAAGAACTTTATTTTTATATCATTAAAAAATTCTTCTTCACCTTTGCTTTGGTGCTGATTTCTACCGTATTGCTTCTTGCCATGATCAACTTGTTTGATTTGCTGGACAAAATCTCCGGTAAGGAAATTGGTATTGGCGAGGTAATTGCCTTGGATATTTTGCAAGTGCCGGTTTTTATCGAGGATATTTCAATTTTCCTGGTGATGTTGGCCTCGATGATTACCCTATTTTCCCTTTCGATGAGAAGTGAAATAACTGTTATGCGCGCTTCCGGTCTTTCATTTTGGCAAATTTTAACCCCAATTGCTCTTGGCGCTTTTTTGCTTGGGGTAGTGTTTGTTTTGGTATTTAATCCGATTTCAATTGCAGCCAGCAAGAAATTTAGTTTGATGGAACAAAAACTGATTGAAAAAGAAGAGACTAGTCTTCTATCTCCACCAGGTGGCATATGGATTCGCCAACAAAATACCACTAATCTTGACGAGGATATTATAATTAGGGCCGACAAGATTTATCGCAAGAATTTGCAAATGGGCAATGTAAGCCTGTGGTTCTTTGACAAAGATCAAAAATTTTACCAAAAAATTGATGCCAAAACCATGTTCCTGCGCGATGGCTATTGGTATTTGTGGCATACGATAATCAATGATGCCGAACATATTAATCAAAGACAGGAAAATGTAAGGATTGCCACTAATTTAAAGGCAGAGTTTATTGCCAAAAAAATATTGAATAATTTTGAAAATGTGCGGCTTTTTTCAGTTTATGATTTACCATCTTTGATTGGTGAGCTAAAGGATTCCGGTTTTTCTCCGCGCAAATTTGTGGTTTATTATCACTCACTCCTTGCCAAGCCGTTTTTATTTATGGCTATAGCTCTAATAGCTGCCTTTTTTGCCATTAATAATGTTCGCGGTAAAAATAATATCATGATTTTTGTGTTTGGCATCGGCTTTGGTCTAGTGTCTTATATAAGCCTGATCATCATCAATTCTCTCGGCGCTTCTGGTTTAATCCCAACTTTTCTTTCCACCTGGATGGTTGCTATCATCCTGCTGGCAATTAGTGTGTTGCTAATTTTCAGGAAAGAGGTTATTTATTAGGCAGCTTCACAGAAGCCCTGATCTATCAAATAATCAATCAATTTTATGAAAAAGTTACTAGCAATTATTCTTTCTTCCGCTTTGCTTTTTTCTTGCTCAAAGCCGGTAGTATCCAAATTATCCAAAGATAGCAAAACCCAAAATATCGCTGAACTTCCTGAATGGGTGGTAACTCCCGATGTTGAAGATGGTATTGCTGCAGTTGGCATTGCCTCCCCAAGTGTTGGTGGCATCAAATTCCAAATTCCTCAAGCTGAAACTGATGCTAAAGCAAATATTGCTACTGCAGTTGGTTCTGAAATTTCTAGAATTACCAAAGATGCTTTAAGAGAAGCTAAAATTGGCGAGATAAATGATGTTGAACAAACTTTCTCCCAAGCAACCAAAGAGGTGGTTAAAAACATGCCAATGTCTGGTGTTAAAAGGCTTAACATGTATCAAGCTGAAGACGGCACTTTATATATCCGCATGGTTTTGAAAGATGTTGATTACAGCAAATATCTTAAAAACAGCCAAAAAATGTATGAAAACCGCTTGAAACAAGCCCATCTTTCCCGCGAAAATTTAAACAAATCACAAGAAGCGGTGAAAGTTTTGTTTGATGAATTAGATAAAGAAAGAGACAAATAATAACTAAAAATTATTTTAATCTCTTGCGGCCTTGCGCCTTTAATGGTGCAGGGCCGTTGTCAATTTAAATTAATAAAATTATGAAAAAGTTAATTTTACTAGTTACGCTTGCTTCATTATTTTCCTGTTTCAATCAAAAAGAAATTGAAGCTAGAGCAAAGCACCAGGCTGAGACCGGAAATAGAGTTAATGAAGCTCATAAAAATACCGGTGGGCTTTTTGAGGAATTGGACAAAAACAAATAAATCAAGCTCCAATGATGAAGAAATATCTCATTTCCACATTATTTTTTCTGGCGCTTTTTTCTTGCTCTTCTTCTAATGAGCCAAAGCAGCTAAATCAATTACCGTCCTGGTATGTTTCTCCCAAGCAGTCAGATTTGCAAAATCTTTATGGAGTAGGTGAAGGATATACCTTGTTTGAAGCCAGCAAATCCGCACTAAATAATCTGGCTGGAAAATTGCTAACCACCATTTCTTCAGAAACCTCAATTCTTTTAGAGAGCAATAAATACGCCACTAACGAGCAAAGCCGCCAGAAAATTAATGAGGTGGTTTCTAACATCACTTTTAGCAATTATAAAGTTAGCAATTCAGCGTCTTTTAAGGGTAGGATTTATGTTGAAATTGCGGTTGATCGCGATCAATTCATTGCTGAATATAACCAGAAATTAAGCGATCTGAACAAGAAAATGGCGGATATTTTTGTTGGTGCGCAAGGCAAAACTATTTTAGAAAAATTAAATGATTTGGAAAAAGTCAATAATTTAAGCTTGGAAGCTGCTTCAATTTCTAGCATTCTAGCTGGTCTTGGTGATAGTAGAAATTTTAAGAGCAATTTAAATCTATACAGCAATTATCAAAATTCTTATCAATCTCTGGCAAATAAAATTGAGTTTTATATTGATAGCGATGATGCACCAAAAGCGGTTGTAAGAAGCATCATGAAAGATTTAAACCAGAAAAAATTAAAAATTGTTAAGAGTAAAGATCTGAGTAATCCAAATTTAGTCATTGTCAAAATTGATTCCGAGATAGTTGAGCAAAAGATCTATGGCAGCAATATTGCTAAACTGAAGGTGAATTTCAATTTACTTTCTAACCAAAATAAAATCATCAAAAGCGGTTCCTTCGAAAATTCTGGCGCTTCAGTAGTTAGCAAAGAAGAAGCAGTTAATGCAGCAATTGCCGGAATGAATAATTTCAATTTATTTTAGTTTAATCTCAGCATGAAAAAATTATTAGTAACAGGTGGTTGCGGTTTTATTGGTAGTTGCTTTGTGCTTAGGCAAATCAAGGATGGGAATCTGGTAGTCAATTTGGACAATTTGACTTATGCTGCCAATCCAAAAAATCTTTCTGATGTAGAAAATCATCAGAATTATCATTTTGTTAAAGGTGATATTTCAGACCAAAAACTTGTCAGTGAAATCCTGCAAAAATTCAACATCGATACTTTGGTAAATTTTGCTGCCGAATCCCATGTTGATAATTCTATTGCCAACCCTGGCGCCTTCATTCAAACCAATATAAACGGCACATTTTCTTTACTTTCTGCTGCGCTAAATTACTGGCAAAATTTGGATGAGAAAAAGCAAAAAGATTTCCGCTTTGTTCACATTTCTACAGATGAAGTTTATGGCTCGCTAACTCTTGAAGACCCAAAGTTTAACGAGAATAATAAATATCAGCCAAACTCACCCTATTCTGCTTCCAAAGCCGCTTCAGACCATCTGGTTAGAGCTTGGAACGAAACCTATAAATTGCCGACAATCATCACCAACTGCTCCAATAATTTTGGTGCCAGACAACACGCAGAAAAACTAATTCCAAAAGTCATAAGTTCTTGTTTGACTGGTAAAGACATCCCAATTTACGGCAATGGCAAAAATATCCGCGACTGGATTTATGTTGAAGATCACTGCTTCGGAATTAAGCTGGCAATTACCAAAGGCAAAATCGGAGAAAACTATTGTTTTGGTGGAGATGCAGAAAGACAAAATATCGACATTGCCAAACAAATTTGTGCAATTTTAGACCAGCTAAAACCAAAAGCTGACGGCACTTCCTATTCTAGTCAAATAAAATTTGTTGAAGACAGAAAAGGCCATGACTTCCGCTATGCTATTGATTCTTCCAAGGCCAAGAAAGAATTAGGTTTCAAACTTGAAGGTAGTTTTGAAGAGAAATTGAAAGACACCGTTAAGTGGTATTTATCGCAATCAACCAAAAATTAAGTCATTATTCATGAAAGGAATTATTCTCGCCGGCGGTTCCGGTACTAGACTTGCTCCGCTTACAAACATCATCAGCAAACAGCTTTTGCCGGTTTATGACAAGCCGATGATTTGCTATCCACTTGCCACTTTGATGAATATGGGTATCAGAGAAATTTTGATTATTAGTACCCCGGAAGATACTAAAAATATTGAGAAGTTTTTAGGTAATGGCAATGATTACGGTATCAAAATCAGCTACGAAGTTCAAGACCAACCAAAGGGAATTGCGGAAGCTTTTATCATTGGAGAAAAATTTATCGGTAAAGATCGGGTTTGCTTGGTTCTTGGTGATAATATTTTTTATGGATCGGAAATCAGTGCCACAAATTTGCAAAATAAATTTGAAAGAATGGATAAAGGCGAGGTGGATTCTTTCATTTTTGCTTATCGCGTTTCCGACCCGGAAAGATATGGTGTAGTAGAGTTTGATAAAGATGGTGATTTGGCAATTAGTATTGAAGAAAAGCCATCTCAGCCAAAATCCCACTGGGCAGTTACCGGGCTTTATATTTATGACAATCAGGTGGTAGAAATCGCCAAAAATCTTAAACCATCAGCAAGGGGCGAGCTAGAAATCACTGATGTTAACAAAGTTTATCTAGCCAAGAAAAAACTGGGAATCGTTAAATTGGGAAGAGGCTTTGCATGGCTTGATGCCGGCACACCAGATTCCTTGCTTGATTCTGCCTCATTCATCCAAACTATTGAAAAACGTCAGGGCCTAAAAGTTGCTTGTCTAGAAGAGTTGGCTTATCACAAAGGTTTTATTGATAGAGCTAAGTTGGAAGAGCTTGCTGGTAGATATAAAAAGAGCTCTGATTATCGCAAATATTTAGACAATATTGAATAGTGGCTAAAAACCTCACCATCATAATCGTCAGTTTTAATAGTTCTAAAATCATAAGTTCTTGTTTGGAAAAAATTGATTTTTCCAAATATGAGGTGATGGTGGTTGATAATGCTAGTACGGATACAACAGTTCAAATTGTTGCTGACAAATTTCCTTTAGTTCAAATCATCAAATTAGATAAAAATATCGGCTATGGAAGGGCCAATAATGTAGCACTTCGTCTTGTTGCAACCGAGTTTGCTTTGGTGCTCAATCCCGATGCTTTTATTCTGTCGGAAGAAATTGAAAAAATTCTTACTGTTTTACAAAAAAGTCCAGAGATTGCTTTAGCTGGACCTTTGTTATTGCAGAATTACACAGCTTCGCCAGCAGAGAGAGAGAAACAATTAGAAATTGTTTACTCAAATTTATTAGAAAAATTTGATAATTATCTTTCGGTCAAATATATCATCGGCGCAATTTTATTCTTGAGGATGTCAGTATTTAAGCAAATCGGCTTTTTTGATGAAGAAATATTTCTTTATTACGAAGATGATGAAATCAGTTGGAGAACTGTAAAAAACGGCTATAAAGCGGCAATATTTCCTGATGCCATAGGCTTTCACATTGGCCAAGGTTCGTCGGGCGGTTCTCTCCGTTCAATTTATAAAAGATTTTGGCACCGCGCTTTATCCAAGCTTTATTGGAAGAAAAAACAGAAAGGTGCGTTTGCGGCAGTAAAGTCAGCAATCAGACTAACAATAGTCTTTGTACTAAAAAGTTTGTTTTACGCAGTTACTTTTAATTCCAAAAAAGCAGTAGAAAATTTTGCCTCTTGCTGCGGCTCAGCCGCTTTCTTAATAGGTTTGAAGGCCTTCGATAAAAACGATAATTCACGAGCTTAATGACAAAAGATTTAACAATTATAATCGTTACTTTTAACAGTTCGGAAGTCATTGAGAATTGTCTGAGTCGCTTGAATACTACCAAATATAATGTGGTGGTAGTTGATAATGCTAGCCAGGATAATGTCACTCAAATTGTTGCCGATAAATTTCCTAGGGTAAAATTAATCAAAAATGAAAAAAATCTTGGTTTTGGTAAGGCAAATAATATTGCTTTAAGGCAAGCTGATACTGCTTTTGCACTAATTCTCAATCCTGACGCATATATTTCAGAAGAAGATATTGAAATTTCTCTCAATATTTTAAAAAACAATTCCAAAATTGCTTTAGCCAGTCCGAAAGTTTTTCACATAGAAGCGGCCAAAACTGTTCAAGCCAATGCTGAAGATTATTCCATTGCTAATTTTATTATTGGCGGGGTGTTATTCATGAATTTATCAATTTTGAGAAAAATCGGTTTCTTCGATGAAAATTATTTCATGTTTGCTGAAGATAATGAGATTTCTGACCGTGCAATTGATAATGGTTATATCAATGTCATTATCAACAAAGCGTCAGCATTCCATATTGGTGGCAGCTCAAGCAAGAAGAGTCTGCGTACCACTTATCGCCGTTTCTGGCATTTAGGCTGGTCAAAATCTAAATATAAACAAACAAGAAAAGGCAAGCTACAAGCAGCCCGGGCCACCTTGCGTTTGTCCATAATTTATTTCTGTGAAAGTGCTTTTTATCTACTAATTGGCAATATCAATAAATCAGTTTCCAAATTTGCCTTTGCATCAGGTTGTTTTTCGTTTTTAATTGGGCTAAAGGCCTTTAAGAAAAACGGAATGCCAAGGGGGTAAAATGGATTTAACTAAAATTATAATTTTCGGAAAAAATGGTCAGGTTGGCTCTAATCTGGTCAAGCTATTTTCAAAAGAAAGTGATTTTGATGTTCAGTCTTATTCAAGTCATGAGATTGACTTTTCTAATCTTGAAAATCTAAAAGATTTTTTGGATGCTTTGGTTACAAAGCCAGATTTTATCATTAATTGTGCTGCCTATACTAATGTTGATAAAGCGGAAGAAGAGCGTGAATTGGCGGATTTAATCAATCATCAGGCAGTTGAAATAATTGCCAAATATTGCGCAAAAAATCATGTTAAACTCATTCATTATTCAACCGATTATGTGTTTGATGGATCAGGGGATAGACCATTTAGTGAAGATAACACTCAAAATTTAAATCCGGTAAATTATTACGGAGAAACTAAATTGCGGTCTGAAAGAGCAATTATCAATTCCGGTTGTGAATATTTAATTTTTAGAATTTCTTGGCTATGGGATGAAAATCCTGATGCTAAAAATTTTGTGAATACCATAAAAAGACTCGCCAGAGAAAGGGAGGTTTTAACTATTGTTGATGACCAGATCGGTAGTCCAACCAAGGCTAGTTTCGTTGCAGAAAATACAATTAGGATTATTAAAAAATTTGCAGGAAGCGCCAATTTTCCAAGCGGCATTTATCATTTGAATAACGGGGAATTTATTGCTTGGTATGGTTTTGCCCTCAGAATCATTGATGATTTGAAAAAAAGTGGTGAAGACTTAAAAATTCAGAAAGTTGTTCCGGTTAAAACTTCTGAATATAAAACCACTGCCAAAAGGCCACTTAATTCGAGATTAGATTCTACTAAAATCAAGGCTCTTTAAACAATTTTGAAATAAAAATGCTATATCATAACAATTTTAGAATCAGACCGGCAGAGGAAGAAGATTTAGGTTTTTTAACCAGTTTAAGAACCTCGCAGTATGTTCAAGAAAATGTCGGCCAATTTATTTTCGTAAATCAGATCAATCAAAAAGAATGGTTGGCAAATATTTCAAAATCACGAACTGAAAAATTCATGATTTTTGAAGTTTTGGCCGGTGATATTTATGAAAAAATTGGGATGATCAGACTTTCATCGATAGATCTGCAGAACCGCAGCGTCTGTGTCGGCGGTGATATATTAGAGAATAAGTCCGGTCAAGGTTATGGCAAGATCATGTATGAAATGATTTTTAAATTATGCTTTAAAACTTGGGATATGAATCGAGTTTGGCTTAGTGTTTTAGAAGATAATGAAAGGGCAATTAAGCTTTATAAAAAAATGGGTTTTGTTGATGAGGGAAGACAAAGAGAGGCGATATATAAGGATGGAAAGCATGTGGATTATTTAATGATGAGTATATTGAAAAACGAATTTAATAAAAAATAACCCCATTCCTTATGGGGTGCCCTACCAACTAATCACAAACTAAAATAAAATGAGAAACATACCTTTATTTAAAGTGTTTATGGCGGAATCTGTTGCCGATAAACTTAAGGAAGTGATGTATAGCGGATATATTGGTGAGGGGCCAAAGGTTAAAGAATTTGAGAAAATGATTGGCGATTATAACCAAAATAATTTGGTGCTCACTGTAAATAGTGGCACTTCAGCGCTTCATCTCGCTTACCATATGGCGCTTTATAATGATGAAGTGAAGGGCTACAAAACCAATAATGAATTAGAAATTATCAGTACCCCAATCACCTGCACTGCAACTAACACTCCAATTATCAATAATGGTGCAAAAATTATTTGGGCGGATGTAGATCCAATCTCGGGAAATATTGATCCCAAAGATATAGAAAACAAAATTACTAAAAATACCAGGGCTCTTGCCATGGTTCATTGGGGTGGTAATCCTTGTGATATTGCTGCAATTAACGCAATTGCAAAAAAACATAATTTGCTGACTGTTGAAGATGGGGCGCACTCAATGGGAGCACAATATAAAGATAGGCCAATTGGCAGCGATTCTGATTTTTTAATGTATTCATTTCAGGCAATTAAACATATCACCGCGGTTGATGGCGGATGTTTGGTGATGAAAAGCAAAGAACATTATGAAAGAGCTAAATTGCTGCGTTGGTATGGAATTGACCGGGAGCCAAAAACCAAAGAAAAGCTTGATCTAAGATGTGAACTTGATGTGGTGGAAGCGGGATATAAATTCCATATGAATGATGTCTGCGCAACTATCGGGATTGAAAATTTCAAACATTTAAATTGGATTATTCATCAACATAGAGACAACGCAAAATTCTATGATAAGGCTTTTGCTGGATCTGATAAAATCACCGTTTCGTACGAAAATAAAGACGGAAAATCAGCTTATTGGCTATACACAATCCATTTGAATAATCGTGATGAAGTCATGAAAAAAATGACTGAAATCGGAGTGGCAACTTCCAAAGTCCATGCCAGAAACGATACCCACTCAATGTTTAAAGATTTCTTGGATGCCAATCTTCCTAACGCAGAGAAATTTAATAATTCTCATTTATGCATTCCTGTTGGCTGGTGGGTTTCAAAAGAAGACAGGGAATTTATAGCAGAACATATCATTAAATTTGCTAAATAATTTGATGCCGCTTACCAACATGAAAAAATGGACAATCGGAATCGTCAATTACAAAAGTAGTGTTTATCTGGAATGCCAGATGAAAATTCTTTACGAATTTAACGATCCGAATTCTTTTAAGATCATCATCATTGATAATTCCGCTCCTCATGAAATTGAGGCCTTGTCAAAAATCGCCAAGCAATATGAGCGATATAGCAATATGGAAATCATCTATTTTAATCCAAGCTCTGAGCCTTGGATGAGAGGCAGCGGTCAACATGGAGAAGGGTTAAACGAGGTTCTTAAAAAAACTGATACTGAATATCTGCTGGTTCATGATCCAGACTTTTTCTTTGTTCAAAAAGATTTCCTAAATATTTTGGCAAAAAAACTGGATGAAGGAAATTTTTCAATTGGTGCTCCCTATAGAAATATGCACGGAATAGAGACTGGAAATATAGGAAAGCCAGATTTTCCATCAGCTTTTGGTGCTGCTTACAAAGTTTCTGAGATAAAAAATTTAAGCTTTTTACCTGGCATCAAAGAGGATTTATTCAAACAAGGAGATATTTGCTGGATTAGTCCTGCAGGAGCTGATGTTGGCTGGGAAATGCGTGATAAATTATCAGACAAAAAATATATCTCCTTCAGCCAAAAACGCGCCGAAATGCTGAAATATTATTTTGGCGATTATTCCTTCAATCAAGAACCTTATGAATATTTCCTAGACGGCAAAAGAATCGCCTATCACCTGTTCAAAGGCTCATTCGTGGCTGATGGCAAAAAATTCTCAACATTAAAATTAGATCACCAAACCCCGGAAAATTGGAACAAAGCCAGAAAAGAAATCGCTAAATATTTTTATGAGGTAGCGCAAAACGGCATTTCCCTTCCGCTCTACTTGAAGATGTGTCATAAATACTACATAGCTAACTTTATGCTCATCGACGAGATATTGGATAAATTGCTATACAAACCGTTTTGCTTGATATTCAAAGTGCTATCCAAGGCGTTGCATAAATTATTCTTCAGACTGACTCATCCTGTTGCCTTTGTGAAAAGAAAAATAAGAAACTACAAGCTAAAAAATTTATTCTGAACCAGACATTGAAAATCATAAAATTTCTTCAATCAAAATTAGGTAGAAATAAATCTTCTTTTTCAAAGATTATTGCTGATTTGAATCCACAACATCAAAAACTGATTTACCTACATCATGAATGGGGTGGTGGAGCAGATTTATATTTGCAGCACAAAATAGAAGAGCTTAAAAACAGCAGCTGTATTTTTGTTATTATCTACAAAAAGAAGCTAGACAAAATCAATCTGCAAGTAACCTATAAAGAGCAATTTGCATCAATTTTGCTTGATAATTTTGTGGAACTTGAAGCTCTTCTTGGCAAAAGAAAAATTGATGTAATTTACATAAACCAAATTTCCTTTTTTCCTAATCTTGATTCAGTTTTTGATTTTTTGAAGCAAATTAAAGATGCTTCCACCAAGGTTTCCATGCTGATGCATGATTTTTCCTGCATTTGCAAAAATGCTCATTTAGTTAAAGAAAATGGCGATCCATGTAGTATAATTTCTAGTAAAAATTGTTGTGATTGTAGTGTAGATGCTGTAGGAAATTTCAAGAAATGGGGAAATTTTCTAGAAAATCAAGCTGAAGAGGTGATATGTTTTTCACAAAATTCTAAACAAATTATCACCCAAGTTTATCCTTTCTTATCTCCTAAAATCCAGGTTATTCCCCATCATGTTCCTTTGTTAAGGAAGATAAAAATAGAAAAAACACAACCAACAATTAATATAGCAACAATTGGCTTTCTCAACAAAATCAAGGGTTGCGATATAATTGAGGAGATGTCAAAAATCATCATCAACAATAACCTGCCGGTCAAAATAATTTCAATTGGTAAGTGTAAAGCCAAAGGAAATCACGCTCTAAAAATTTTAGGAAAATATAAAAGAAATGACCTACCAAAAATTATTGAAGAAAACGAAATAGATATAGTTTTTATTTCCTCAATTTGCCCGGAAACTTTTAGTTATGCGACCCATGAAGCAATGGTAATGGGTCTTAAGGTTGCTTGTTTTGATATTGGTGCTCAGGCTGAGTATGTAAAAAAATATGATAAAGGATTAATCATCAGCAAAATTCATGCCAAGACAGCATTAGATGAGATTTTAAATTTTGTAAAAACAACTCAAAATAATGAAAATAGAAATAATTGATTTTGAAATAAAAGGCGATGAGAGAGGTAGCCTCATTGCTTTGGAAGGAAATAAAAATATACCGTTTGAGATAAAGAGAATTTACTACATTTTTGACACTAAAGAAGGAGTGCAAAGAGGTTTTCATGCTCACAAAAAGCTTAAGCAGATTTTGGTTTGTGTGCGAGGCAGTTGCAAAATATTGCTTGATGATGGAAAGGAAAAATCGGAAGTCATATTAGACTCTCCTGATAAAGGTTTGCTTATAGAATCTGTGATTTGGCGAGAAATGTTTGATTTTTCGCCAGATTGTGTGCTAGTGGTTTTGGCTGATAATTACTATGATGAGGAGGATTATATAAGGGATTATGAAGAGTTTTTAGAGTTGCGTCCATATATTTAGTTTTTGTGCGGTAGAAATATGGACAAAAATTTTATTTTTACAAAACCAAAACCAAAAATATCAATCATAGTTCCTGTTTATAATGGAGAAAAATATATTGCCAAAACAATAGAAAGTATTTTGGCGCAAACTTATACAGATTTTGAATTAGTATGCGTGGATGACTCATCAACTGATGGTAGTTATGAAATTTTAACTCATTATGCAAAACAGGATCAAAGAATAAGATTATTTAAAAAGCCAAATGGTGGAAATGCGGTAAAATCAATTATCTGGGCCCTACCTATGCTTCTTGGTGAATATATGTTTTATTCATCTCATGACGATCTATTTTCCAAAGACTTGCTAGAAAAAATGTATGACAAAGCAATAAATAGTGGCGCAGATGCAGTCCTGCCCGATATGTTTTGTTGTAAAAATGGAGAAACTTATAGCAGAATTATTGGTGTGAATGGCGATAGAGATGTGGAATTATGTAATCGAGATGCCTTCCTGCTTAGTTTGGACTGGTTAATTCACGGATTTTCGCTCAGGAAAATGGATTTAGTTAAAAAAATTGGATATGACGACATTGCAACCAATAGTGATGAATACATTACTAGGAAATTCTATCTTAATTGTAACAAGGTGGTGTTTTGTAATGGAATTTTCTTTTACAACCATAGCAATATTGAAGCTCTTACTCAAAAATTTACGATAAAAAAGTTCGATTGGATTGTTACAAATACAAGAATATTAGAGCTCATTATAAAAAATGACTTTGATAAAAAAATTATAGAAAAATTTATTAAAAATGCCTCAGCTGATATATATCATATAGGTAGATTGCTTAACAAAAATTTAAAAAAGTTTCCATTAAGTGATGCCAAGAAAGCTAAAAATATTTTGAGGGATAATTTAAAAGAGATAAACAAAATATCCCGAACTTTTAATCTAAAGCCACTAAAATTGCAAAGAAGGATCAAGGTGTCATTGTCTGCTTTGGTACTATTTTTGCTGATTAAAAAAAGAAAAATAATTGGATGCAGTTAATTTAGTGTAAATTCAATTGGCATTTGTGAATTTACTGCTTTCTCGGTAAAAAATTAACACAGGCTCTAATATTGGATATTAACGGTTTTAGCTGATAATTATGGTGAGAGAGATTGCGCAAGAAATTATACAATTTTTATCCTTAAAAAATAACCAGATAAACTAAATGGCATATTTTGTACATAATCTGTCAGATGTTAAGAGTAAGAACATTGGCAATGGCACCAATGTTTGGCAATTTTGTGTTATCTTGCCAAATGCCATTATTGGCAGTAATTGCAATATTTGTTCACATATTTTCATCGAAAATGATGTTAAAATTGGTGATAACGTCACTATTAAAAATGGTGTCCAAATTTGGGATGGAATGATTATTGAAGATAATGTTTTTATTGGCCCAAATGTTACTTTTTGCAATGATAAACAACCCAGATCCAAGCAATATCCTGATAAATTTTTATCAACAATTATTAAAAAGGGCGCTTCAATTGGTGCTAATGCAACAATATTGCCGGGTGTGATTATTGGTCAAAATGCCATGGTTGGGGCTGGATCAGTTGTAACCAAAGATGTAGAGGCAGATTCTGTAGTGGCAGGAAATCCAGCCAAAATTCTTTCCCGGACTAAATAAATAGACAGATTCAAATGATTTCTTTCCTTGAATTAAAAAAAGTTAACTCAAAATATCAATTTAGTATCAGAGAAGCTGTGACCAAGGTCATTGATTCCGGCTGGTATATTTTGGGCAGAGAGGTTGAAGAGTTTGAAAATGAGTTTGCTAAATATTGTGGTACAAAACACTGTATTGGTGTTGCAAATGGTTTGGATGCACTGATTCTGATTTTTAGAGCTTATAAGCAACTGGATCTAATGAGAGATGGTGACGAAGTGATTGTGCCGGCCAATACTTATATTGCCTCTATTTTAGCAATTTCTGCCAATAACCTAAAACCGATTTTAGTTGAGCCGGATATTTTAACTTACAATATCAATCCTGATTTAATTGCAGAAAAGATTACTAATAGAACCAAAGCAATTCTGGCAGTGCATCTCTATGGTAGATGTGCTGATATGGATAAAATTAATGTAATTGCCAAGAAATTTAATTTAAAAGTTATAGAAGATTCCGCCCAAGCTCATGGAGCGGTTTACCAACAAAAGAAAGTGGGTGCTCTATCTGATGCAAGTGGTTTTAGTTTTTATCCTGGAAAAAACCTGGGAGCATTAGGAGATGGTGGGGCAATAACCACCAATGATGATGAATTGACGGATATAATAAAAGCTCTAAGAAATTATGGCTCACATGAGAAATATCATAATCTTTATAAAGGCTTTAACTCAAGGTTGGACGAGATTCAGGCTGCAATTCTGAGGGTTAAGTTACCATATTTAGATGAAGAAAATGAGCAAAGAAGAATAATTGCTGAGCTTTATTGCCAAAATATTAAAAATCCAAAAATAATCTTACCCAACTGGCCGGAAGACCAGAAATCTTGTGTCTGGCATTTATTTGTTATCAGATCTGAAAATCGTGATTACTTGCAAAAATACTTATTAAAGAACAGGGTGCAAACCATGATTCATTATCCAGTTTCTCCTCATCAACAAGAAGCTTATAAAGAGCTGAATAATTTAAACCTGCCCATAACTGAAGCAATCCACAATCAAGTTCTAAGCCTGCCGATTAGTCCTCTTATTACAAAAGATGAATCTAAAAAAATTATTGAGTTAATAAATGACTATTAGCAACTTAGAGAAGATTGTTTATAGGATTCTATTTTCCTTAATTCCATTTCCAGAATTAAGAAGAAAATTTCGTGAACAATTCATTAAAAAAACCCATAGCAAGCTAGTTCAAGATCACATTATATATGGCAAGATCTACATGCCGATATACAATCTAAACTGTAAGTTAGAGAATAAGGAGCCAAAAATTTACAACAAATCCGGTCAGAAAATGGAAACATTTTTCATTCGCGATGCACATTTTGCTCATAATCCTTGCAGTTCATCACAATATTTTATTTGGGATAGATATAATATTGGACTTGATACCCACTTTTATACCCATAAGGCAATGCTTGAAACGATGGGCTCTCCCAAGCGAAGATATGGCTGGCTTATTGAGTCAGAAGGTATAATCCCAGAAGATTATGATATTTTTTCTAAATATAAGGGTTTGAATAAAGATTTTGATTTGATTTTTACTTATTCAGAAAAAATTCTTGAAAGTTGTAACAATGCCAGATTCTTTCCCTCCTGTGCTGGTGTTTGGTATGGGGTTATGCCTGGTGCTGGAGGAATAATATCGAAAGAATTATATAAGAGTAAAACTAAAAATATTTCTATGGTCTCCTCAGGTAAATCGATGTGTGAATTGCACAATTTTAGAATTAATTTAATTAGAAAATTAAAACAAAGTAACCTAATTGATGCTTATGGAACATTCGATGGCGGCTCAATGGTGAAAATAGCAGACTCTCTTACTGATTACAGATATTCCATTATTGTTGAAAATATGATTTCTCCTTATTTTTTTACTGAGAAAATTACCAATTGTTTTGCGTCAATGACAATACCAATTTATATAGGTGCCACAAGGATTGATAAATTCTTTAACACTGATGGCATAATCCAAATTACACCGAAGGATTTTGATAATATTGAAGAAATTCTTAAACAATGTTCAGTTGGTGACTACGAGCAGCGAATTCCAGCCATGTTGGATAATTATGATCGAGTTCAATCATATCTATGTCTTGAAGATAAATTATATGAGGAATATCTAAGAAAATGAATAATCCCAAGATATCAATTTTATGTCCTACCTATAACCATGAAAAATTTGTTGGATATTTTATTGATAGTCTACTTACGCAATCAGAGCAGGATTTTGAATTAATTATTGTGGATGATTGTTCAGCAGATAAAAATGTTGAGGAGATTAAAAAATTTTCAGATCCAAGAATTAAGCTTATACAGCATGAGTATAATCAAGGTATTAATGCTGGATTGAATGATGCTTTTTTTGCGGCAAAAGGTGAATATTGTGCTATTATTGCCTCAGACGACATGTTTGAGCCTAATTATCTGGAATTTACTTCCCAATATTTGGATCAGAATAAAGATATTGCCGTGGTTTATTGTTCATATTTACTGATTGACGACAACAATCAGGTGATAAAAAAGAATAAACCATGGATACAAAATAATCGGGATAGATTTAAAATTTTAAGAGAGATGTTTATGGACGGCAATGTTGTCCTTTCTCCTGGAATGGTTGTTAGAAGAGATATTTTAGCAAAAATTATGCCGCTGGATTTATCAATGTTTCATCATCAGGATTATGGAATGCATATAAATTTATTGATGAAAAATAATGCATATCTAACTACCAAGCAGTTGGTAAAATATCGAATAATTTCTGGAGAGAAGAATGCTAGTGCGCAAAATGCTGTAACTAGGAAAAGAGAAGATCTTGAACAGCCAAAATTGATGGATATTTTTTTGCAAATAAAAGATGTTGAATTTTTTAAAAAAATATTTGGTGACAAATTAAATGAATTTGGCGAACCAATAAGTGAAACAGTTCCATATTTTCTTGGAAGATTGGCCTTGTGTTCAAGAAACCAAGAAAAGCAAAATTGGGGATATCGTGTGATTATGGATTTTATCAGGGAGAAGAAAAATCTAGATTTATTAAATAATCTATACGGATTCAATTTCGGCCAATATATCTCTCTAGTGAAAAAATTTGTGATTGATGATGTGGAAAAAAAATATAGAAAATATAGGAGATTATTTAATATTTCTTTGTTAGCTATATTTGGCTTTACCTTCTACTTTGTTGGTTCCTTGTTGCAATAGTTCTCTCATATAAATAATTATTTATATTCTAATTTCTGTACAAGATATTTTTGAAATTGGATAGCAAAATAGTTTATATTTGATAAAAATATTTTTGATTAATGTTAGATTTAAAAGTTAGCTTAAGAGAAAATAAAAAAATTCCAAAGCTGCTTTTTGATATGAATCAATTTCAGCATTTTGGAGGAAGCGATAGAACCGGCATTTATCGGACAGCTGATGAAATTTTTAAAAGACTAGCTAAAAGTAATAAAATAGATCTTTATTGTTTTATTGATAGGCGCAAAAATTACAAAAAAATTATTAATTACTTAAAACATACCGATCCTTCTTACTTGTATAAGATAGTTAATTTTGAATATCTAAGCAAAACTACAAGAGGAAAAAATCTGATTTTTAAAATTAAGTCTAAAATTTACAGTGCGTTATATAATAAAAAATATACTAGCATAATTAATGATTATGATTGGTATTTTTCTCCTGCCGATCCAATTCCGGAGCTAGTCCAAAATAATATCAAAACTTCTGCATTAATTCATGATATAATACCTATAATACATCCAGAACTTTGCGGGCAGGAAAAGCATGAGGAATTTGTAAAATTTATCGATAATTTAAAAGCAGATTTTATATTTTTTAATTCCGAGTGCAGTAGAAATGATTTCTTAAATTATCGCAAAGATTATGATTTAAACAAGACTACGGTAACTTTATTGGCTGCTGAAAAAGAATTTAAACCAATTAATGATCAAAATTTAATTAGACAGGTTAGAGAAAAATATAATATAAAAACGGAAAAATATTTTTTATCAGTTTCGGATTTGAATCCAAGAAAGAATCTTTTATTTATAATTAAAAATTTCCTTAGATTTATAAAAGATAATCAAGTTGAAGATTTATGCCTTGTTTTATCTGGTCCCAATAAGCAATTCGGGCAAAATCTGCTTGCAATTTTGTCAGAATATCAAAATTTATTTGATAAAATAATTTTCACAGGTTTTATTGATGATGGGGATTTGCCAAGTTTATATGAAGGAAGTATGGCATTTGTTTATGTATCTTTATATGAGGGTTTTGGATTGCCACCTCTTGAGGCAATGCAGTGCGGTACTCCTGTTATTGCTTCCAATAGCTCGTCTTTGCCAGAAGTGGTTGGTGAGGCTGGTATTTTGGTTAACCCCAAGAATGATCAAGAATTAATCCAATCTTTTCAGATAATTTATAACGATCAATCAGTTAGAGCTGGTTTATCAAAAAAGGGGTTAGAAAGAGCAAAGAGTTTCTCTTGGGATGGGGTAATCGAAACCTTACTTAATTTATACTGGCAAAACAGTAAAATAACTTAACAATTTAACTATGAAAAAAAGAGTTTTAATTACCGGGGTTACTGGGATGGTTGGTTCACACTTGACTGATTTTCTATTAGAGAATACTGATTGGGAAATTTATGGAATGTGTCGCTGGAGAAGTCCGCTTGATAATATTGCGCATTTGATTGAAAAAATTAATAAAAAAGACCGTCTATATTTGTTATATGGTGACTTACGCGATTACATTTCCATTCAAGACGTAATGTATAGGTCAAAACCGGATTATATTTTTCATTTAGCTGCACAAAGTTATCCGCAGACCAGTTTTGAATCCCCACTAGACACTTTTGAAACCAATATTCAGGGAACTGCGCGAATTTTAGAGGCAGTGCGCAAATCTCCTGATAAAATTAAACCAGTTATTCATGTTTGTGCCTCAAGCGAGGTGTTTGGAAGAGTGCCAAAAGAAAAATTACCAATTAATGAGGAATGTGGTTTTCACCCCGCTTCTCCTTATGCCATTTCCAAAGTAGGAACCGATTTGGTTGGTAGATATTATGCTGAAGCTTATAATATGATGGTAATGACTACCAGAATGTTTACTCATACTGGACCTAGACGTGGTGATGTTTTTGCTGAAAGTACATTTGCTAAGCAAATAGCAATGATCGAAAAAAACCTCATTCCGCCAGTCGTTAAAGTTGGAAATTTAGATTCCCTTAGAACTTTTGCAGATGTGCGAGATGCGGTGCGTGCTTATTATATATTGGTTACCAAGAAGCCGATCGCTGGAGAGTATTATAATATTGGCGGGACTTTTAGTTGCACCATTGGCAAGATGCTGGAATTTCTAATTTCAATTTCTACCGTTAAAGATAAAATTAAGATTGAAACTGATTCGGAGAGATTAAGGCCTATTGATGCTGATTTGCAAATACCTGATACCTCCAAATTCACTAAGCATACAGGTTGGAAACCAGAGATTACTTTCGAGCAAACTATGCAAGATTTGTTAGATTATTGGAGACAGAGAATTGATAAGGGTGAGAAATTCCTAACTAGATGAATATGTTCAATAATTTATTACTAGTTCGTTCTCGATCACCTTTACGTTTAGGGCTTGCTGGAGGGGGTACGGATATGGAATCATTTTATAGTCAGCATGGAGGTTGTGTTTTAAATGCTACGATTGATTTATATGCTTGTTGTACAATAAAGCCTAAAAATAATGGCAAAATTAAATTTATTGCTGCGGATCTAGAGGAAGAATTCGAAACTGATTTAACTAGCAATATTCATACAACTGGTAACTTAAGGATCCATAAAGCCATATATAATCGTATTATAAAGGACTATAACCGTGGTGAGCCGATTGGTTCTTTTAAGATGACTACTTATTGTGATTCTCCGGCTGGTTCTGGCCTTGGCTCTTCTTCAACTTTAGTAGTTTCAATTATCAAGGCTTATGCGGAATTGCTTTCACTGCCATTAGGGGATTATGATATTGCTCATTTGGCTTATGAAATTGAGCGCAAAGATTTGAATATGAGGGGAGGGAAACAAGATCAATATGCTGCGACTTTTGGTGGAGTAAATTTTATGGAATTCTATGAAAATGACCGCACAATAATTAATCCATTAAAAGTTAGAAGATGGATTTTGTCAGAATTAGAGCAATCTCTAATATTATTTTATACAGGTGTTTCTAGGGATTCGGGTTCTATTATTGAAGAACAAGATAAAAATATTTCTAATAAATCTTTAGCTACCATTACCTCAATGCTTGCTATAAAAAATGAAGCATATGAAATGAAAGAGGCTTTACTAAAAGGTAATATAAGGGCTTTGGCTGACTCTATGAAACGTGGCTGGCAAGCCAAAAAAAATGCTTCTAGTAAAATTTCCAACAGTAATATTGATAGAATTTATGATATGGTGATTAATGCTGGAGCCATGGCTGGAAAAATTTCTGGGGCTGGGGGTGGTGGGTTTATTATGTTTTTGGTTCCGCCCTCTAAAAGGATGAAGATTATGCGTTTACTTGAGCAGGAAAAAGAAGGTAGAACAATGCCTTGTCACTTTGTGGATGAGGGGTCACAGAGTTGGAAAATTTTTAAAGATTAAAAATTGAGTTCCTTCATTTTATCGGTTCTTAGTGTTAGTTGATGATAATAAAATAATTATTAAAAAAAGAATGCAAAATTATATCAAATCCGAGTTCCAAAAAACTGCAGAAGTTTTTAATAAAATTTTAGCCGATCACAAATTTTGTGAATCAATTGAAAAAATAGTGGCAGTTTGCATCAGATCTTTGACTGCTGGCAAGAAAATAATGTTTTGTGGTAATGGTGGAAGTGCAGCTGATTCTCAGCATCTATCTGCGGAGTTGGTGAGTAAATTATGCTATGACCGCCCGGCTTTAAATGCTATTGCTTTAACAGTTGACACATCGGCTCTTACTGCTATTGGAAATGATTATGGTTACCTATATTCTTTTTCAAGGCAGGTTGAAGCAGTAGGAAATGTGGGTGATGTTCTGGTGGTTTTTTCAACCTCTGGCAGAAGCAAAAATATCATCGAGGCAATTAAAAAAGCCAAAGAAAAAAATATTATTACCATAGGATTTTTAGGTAAAGATGGTAGAGACATTGGGTCAATTGTTGATTACCAAATCAATATCCCATCAGATGAGACTCCAAAAATTCAAGAGGGACATATTTCTACTGGACACATAATTTGTGCTTTGATTGAAGAGCATTTTTTTGGTGCGACTCACAATCCTAATTATAAAAAATAATGCAGGCCGTCATTCTTGCGGGTGGTTTTGGTACTAGGCTTCAAGATGTTATTAAAGATGTTCCGAAGCCGATGGCCAAAATTGGCAATTTACCATTTCTTACCTATCTTTTTACTTATTTAAAAAACCAACAGTTCACTGATGTAGTATTGTCGGTTGGCTACCTAAAAGAGAAAATAATTGATTATTTCGGCAATTCTTATTTAGGAATTAATATCCAATATGCTATTGAAGATAAGCCACTGGGTACTGGTGGCGCAATTTTAAATTCATTAAAATTTATTGATGAAACTAAGCCAGTAGTGGTTTTAAATGGTGATACCTTCCTGCGAGTTGATTATCAAAAGTTAATATATTTTCATCATAACAAAGAATCGGATTTGACCATTGTTCTAAGGCATTTGCAGGATTCTGGTAGATATGGTTCTGTTATAATTGATGAGCAAAGTTCTATAGTAAATTTTTCTGAAAAGGTCAAAGATCGCTCAGCTCTCATTAATGGGGGGGTTTATATTTTAAATCCACGAGTTTTTGCTAAATATAATCCACCTCAACAATTTTCTTTTGAGCAGGATTTCTTAAGTAAAAATTTAAGCTCCATCAAATCCTTTGCTTTTCCTGTAGATGATTATTTTATTGATATTGGTGTCCCTGAAGATTACAAAATAGCAAATCTTGAGCTACCAAAATTAATTAAAAATAAAGCTCTATTTTTAGATCGTGACGGAGTAATAAATGTTGATTATGGATATGTCCATAAAATAGAAAATTTCCATTTTGTTGATGGAATTTTTGAACTCTGCCAAGAAATACAACAGCAAGGTTATTTAATTTTTGTTATGACTAACCAAGCTGGTATTGCAAAAGGATATTATACTGAAGAACAGTTTTTAGAACTAACTAGATGGATGGAAAGTGAATTTTTAAATAGAGAGATTAAGATTATCAAAACTTACTACTGCCCCTATCATATCGATGGAGTAATAGAAAAATATAAGAAAGATTCTCTAGATAGAAAACCAAATCCTGGAATGTTTCTAAAAGCAATTACTAATTTTAATATTGATCCTGAAAAGTCGATAATGATTGGTGATAAGGAAAGTGATATCATTGCTGCTAAAAGCGCTAATGTTGGCCAAAGAATTCTATATAATTGCTCGGACTCAATGCGCTATCTTTTAAATAAGCTATTATTGCAATAGTAAAAATCTTTATAGACTAGAGCCAAAGTTTCCATATTCCATTTTTCATTGCATTTCTTTAAGCTCTCGATTTTTGACTGATCAAAATACAAGATTTGCTGCCTCAGCTGAAAATAATTTCCACAATCCATTTGTTCAAAACAATTTTTATAAAGTTTTGCCAAGTTATTAAATGGTGTAGTATTTGACGCAATAACTTTTTTTCCTAGCTGTAAAGCTTGCGCCGCAATTGAAGATCCGGATATTCTAGTTTCCAAATAGTTTATTACCACAAAATCTACAGATGACATCAATTTCCAAAATAGTTTGTCATCTAGGTTAGATAGAAAAATAATTCTATCTATAAAGTCATCTTGCTTCTCATACTTGCTGATAAGGTTACAAATTCTTATAATAGCCTCTTCTTTTGTTGCCATCTTTAGAGAATAAGGATGAACAGAGCCAGCTATAATTAATTTATAGCGCTTATCTAGTCTTGCTAAGGCTTCTATTGTGGTTTCAATATCTTTATCATCTCTTAAGAAACCAAATATTCCGATAAATATATCATTATTATTAGGTTCTAATTGGGTAACTTCATGAATTTTGCTTCTATTTTTTAGAATATTTTCTTGCTGTAGTTCGGCAATTCTATGTTTGGTAAAATACGATAATGGTATGCATAAGCTATTACTAATATTAAATAGGTTATCCATTTTTGTTTTATCGCCCACATTATTAACGATGATCAGGACCTCTTTATAAGGCATGACTTTAGTTCTTATATGGGCGAAAAGATCGTAGTAAAATTTTTCAAATCCTCCTCCATCGATATGTAAAGAGTGTACAGTTATGACAATTTTTTTGGCATAATGAAAGATCAAATCTAATCTATTTTTGACGACATCAAAATTATTTCCAAATAATCCAAATTCTAAATGAATATCAACTATATCTACCGTTTTTATTGCATTGATAATAAATTTCTCAAAAAGAGTATTGGATGGAGATTTTACATCACACAAGCCCAGATCGAGGATTTTACTATCAAAGAATGGGGTCAATCCCTCACATACGCCATAAGCATATTGTGCAACTGGGCAGTTAAATGAAAAATCGGCAATTGTGCCTATAACAGGTCTTATTGCGTTGGTCATATTAGAAGTTATTGTAATACCATTCTCTCATTTTTATTAGTCCCTGATCGAGTGGCGTTAATGAATTCTTAAAATTTGGTAACAACATATTTAATTTTGCTTCATCTGCACTTTTAATAAATCTCCCTTCTGGCATATCAGTTCTGAAGTGAAAGTTACATTTCACATTATATAGCTCGCACATTCTCTCCGCTAATTCTTTTAGTGATGTGGTATCTTTAGTTCCTATATTAAAAGCGCCACCACTTTCTTGATTTGCAATAGCAATTTGTAGTATCAATTCTGCGCAGTCTTTAGCATACACATAGTTTCTTTTTTGCTTGCCAGATCCCCATATTTCTACTGTTCCTTTATTATCTAAAACTTTTTTGACTAATGAGGGAAGTCCCTGAGAAAACTCTCCAGCCCATGTATATCTTTCTCCATAAATATTAAATGGACGTACTATAGTAAGTTTCTTATTATTTTCTTTTGACCAAATCTGTGATTTTACTTCCAAAAGGCGCTTTGCCCAACCATAACCCAAGTTCGCTTTTTCAGGTATACCTTGATATGCAAAGTCTTCCTTAATTATATCAGGACCATCATCATCATAAATACAAGCAGAACTAACCACAATAAGTTCCTTGATATTTTTTTTGTCAAGAAATCTAAAAAATGCATTTGTCATATTGTCATTATGAAGCAACATCTCAGAGTGATTTTTGGACGAATATCCAATACCGAGCACCTTACTTGCTGCATGAAATACTATATCAATTTCTCTTATACCATCCTCTACTGCTTCAATATCAATAATATCATGTTTAATGATTTTTATTCTTTCTTGATCTTTTAGATATTCAATTTTACCACGAGAAATATCGTCTAATATTGTAACATTGGAGCCGCTCTCAACAAGAGAGTCACAAATATGAGAACCAATTAAACCAAGACCTCCAGTTACTAAAATATTTTTGTTACGATAATGTTCTGACATCATTTATTTCTTATAATGCATGAAGAAGACTGATATATAGTTACAGAGCAATACAGATCTTTCGTGATAATTGGACAAAGCAAAGTGCAAGACCGCTGTAATGAAGGTAAGATACTAGATAAAGGGTGGATAGGTAAATGCTAATAAAAGATTGCATTCTTCTTACTTACAAGTGTTGACTTGATTATTAAAAAATCGTTTTAAACCAATATCCTGACCAAGAAATAGCTCTCAATAATGAGTTTACTGCTTCAAAGTTGCAATAGCTGCGTCAGTATAGGTCTTAATATTGGTATCTACTCCATAATTTTTCTTAGCTTCTAAAATATTGTTTCTCAATGATTCTACAGTTATGATTTTTTTTGATAGCTCAATATGATTACCTTGATCAAAAAAGGTAAGGCATCCTGGATAGTAATCTTCATGATATTCTTCAAAAGCTTTAGTTCTTGAGGCTATTATTTTTCCGCCATAATTTAAGTGTATTGCGTATGATATTGGCCCAGAACCTCCTTGTCCCACCTCATAATATGGGAATATTGGAATATCAATACCGGCGATTACTAGTTTAAAATCTTCTTCATCAATCAAATGGTTTATATAGTGGATTCTTTCTCTTAGATTATTATTTGTTATTATTGTATTTAGAAGTCTGGTTTGCCAATCAGCACAAAAATCTCTTCCAAATAAACTTCCTCCTGCATCATTTCTTTCTTGTTTAGTTGGAGCATTTATATATTTGTTGGTCATTGGATGTCTCTGACAGCACATAACTAATTGATAATTCTGTGGTAAAAGATTTAGTGCATCTAAGGCTACGTCAAAACCTTTATAAGCAGATAAGAAACCAAATATTCCAATATAAGTTTTTGATTCATCTAAATTATATTTTTTAATAAAATGTGATCTGGTATCTGGTGTATTCAATTTTATTATATCTGCATTAGTGGCAGAAACAATTGGGTGATGTCTAACTGGTATTCCAAACTTTCCGAAATATTCTGCAAGCTCCTTTCTATGCACAATAAATTCAATCTTTTTCCCCGATTTGATCATCTTTAGGATAAAAAATGAAAATTTAGTAAAAAAATAAGTAGCTAAATTTTCATTCTTATTTTTTTTAATTAATTTAAATTTCCTTAATGCTTTTTTTATGTCTATTTTCAATTCGTCAAAGTTATTATTAAGATCTATATCTTTGGCAACAAAATAAGAATGAATGGTAATAGTAATTTTGTCGTGAGACTTAACGACTTTTTCAATTAATTGATGGGCTTTTTTAGCATTTTTCCCAAATAAGCCATACTCATATTGGATATTGATAAGGTCATATTTCTTAACTTGATTGATAATATCATCATCAACTTTTACTCCAGAATGGATTAATTTTTGATTTAAGTGTATACATTCAACTTTCTTAAAATGTTGACTTAATTCCATGATTAACTGCTTAGTATAAGAAGCGTTACCACAATTTTCAGTCCATGATGATAATATGCCTAGGGTTTTATTTTTTGTTGAAGTACTCATCGCGTATGGATTTTGCTATTTATATTGTGGAGCTAAATTAAGAGATCAATATTGTGAGCTGAAATTAAATCTTTAATTTTTTTATTATCCATAAAAGTGCTGTTTGGTCTAGGTGTTTTGAAAATGGCATTAGAGTTTTTGATTGAAACCGGAATTATGTTATTTTTATCATAACCAAGCTTCTCCGCAATTTTTACCATTACATCATATTTGGAAATGCCATTATCTGCACAAATATTAATGGTTCCTAGATTTTTACTACCATATTTTTCAATTAAATCAATAACGCAAGATGCTGCCAAATCAAAACTGATTGTGCTTCTGTAAGAATCAGAAAAAGCTTCAACTTTCCTACCATTTTGTAAATCCTCAACAATAAAATCGTAAAAATGTCTTTTTCTTGTAAGAGAGGGTCCAATTAAGAAAGGGTAATGTATAACATTTTGTTTGCGGGATAAAACAATTTGTTCTGCCAAAGACTTTTGTCTTCCGTATTCATTAATAGGGTTGTGTCTATCCTCTTCTTTAAAGAAATAATCATTTACACTTTCTCCATATACTGCATCGGTTGATGAATAGTAGAAAGTGTAAATATTGGGGATTTTATTAATAAAATTTTCCAAGGCGGTTATATTTATATTTCTAGCGAATTGGGGGTTTTCTTCTACCTTGTCGGGATGATGATATGCAGATAAATAGATAATTTTTAAACTTTTATTTATTTTCCTTAACTTGTCACAGAATTCATCTACTGCAGTAAAGTCAGCGATATCTAATTTAAGCCATTTTATCCTTTCACTCAGAATTGAAGGAGATGAATTATGGGTAGCAATAATTTCATTTGTTGTTTTTCCAAGAATATTTTTTAAAAAATAGGATCCAAGGTAGCCAGAAGCCCCAACAACTAGATACATATTACCAGGCATCTTGATGCATATCGATTTGTGATTTGCCTTGACTATCTACTGATTCAATGACGCCAATGTCATAGAAAGCAACCAATAACGTATCTTCCAAAAATTCAAATGAATGAGAAACATTCTTCTCAATAACAAAAAAATCTTCTTCCTTCATTAAGAATTCAAGAATTTGATTGTCGGCTTTTAATCTCAAATTAAATTTTCCAGAAGCAACAAAAAAAGCTTCGCGATTATTTCTGTGGTGGTGTCCACCGCGAATTGTTCCGGCAAAAGAATTGATAACGTTAATCTGTTGCCACCCACTGCTGAATAATTGTCTTAGTGAGCCACGACTATCCTGATGTATAAATTCTGGTTTTAGAAATGAAATTATTTTGTTAATATCCTCTTTTTTCATTTGCCTCATTCGTTAAAAAGCGTGATTTATAATGTATTTTATTTATATGTGAATTAGATTACTGGGGTATAAATGTAAGTTAAGAAAAATGAAAATTATACCTGTTATTTTATCTGGTGGTTTTGGTACTAGACTTTGGCCTTTATCAAGACAAACTATGCCTAAACAGTTTTTAAAAAATATTTTTGGGGAAGAAGTTTTGTTTAGCAAGGCTTTAAAGCTAGTATCTAATCAAGACATTTTTTCAACACCAATAGTGGTGACTAATCAAGAGCACAAATTTTTTGTGCTTCGAGAATATCAGGATTTAGGAATTAGTGCCGAAAATATAATATTGGAACCTTGTCCAAAGAACACAGCTATAGCTATAATATGTGCCTGCCTTCAAATCAAGAAGGTTTATAATAAAGAAAAAGTAGAATTGCTAGTCTTATCTTCAGATCATCTTGTGGAAGACAAAGAATTATTTGAGGCTTCGGTATTAAATGCAACTGAAGTTGTAAAAAATAAAATTATCACTTTCGGAGTTAAACCAAACTTTCCTGCTACTGGTTATGGTTATATAAAGAAATCAAAGAAAATTTCTGAAAACTGCTTTGCAATAGAAAAATTTACTGAGAAACCTAATGAAGATATTGCTGAATTGTTTTTAAAAGATGAGAGTTATCTTTGGAATGCAGGAATATTTTTGTTGGATTCTGATTTATATCTAGAAGAATCTAAAAAATACCTCTCTGAGCAATTGAAAATTGCTATTAAATCCATGGATAACGCAAAATATAGCAATGGTTGCTATGCAATTGAATATAATGATTACCAACCGGCAGCGGAGATTTCCGTAGATTATGGAATTTTAGAAAAGTCTCACAATATAGCAGTAACTGAGCTAAAATCACGATGGAGTGATGTTGGCGATTTCAACTCAATTTATCAAGCTAGCAAGAAAGACGAAAATAATAATGTTATATTTGGGGATGTTAAAACATATGAAAGTTCTAATTCTTTAATATATTCTCATAATAGCTTAATAGCTTGTCTAGGGCTTTCTAACATAGTTGCTGTGCAAACTGACAACGCAATTTTAATTGCTAATAAGAACAAAGTTCAGGATATAAAAAAAATTGTTAATGATCTATCGCTAAAGAATAGTGATAAAATTAGATTTCATAATAAAGTTTTTAGACCTTGGGGTTATTATGAAATTCTTGCAGAAGAGATCAGCTTTAAAGTTAAGAGGATATTGATAAATGCGCGCTCTTCTATATCACTACAATTGCACAAATTTAGAAGTGAGCATTGGGTTGTAATTAGAGGTACGGCTACTGTGCAAAATGACCAAAAAATATCAATTCTAAACCCTGGGGAATCAACCTTTATTCCCGCCAATACAAAGCATAAGCTTTCGAATGAAACAAACGATGATTTAGAAATTATAGAAGTGCAAATGGGTGAATATTGTGGAGAAGATGATATTGAAAGATTTGAAGATGTTTATGGAAGAAGTTAAATAAGAACATTTTAAATATTTATAAATGAAAATTACTAATACTCCAATTGCTGGTTTAAAGTTAATCGAATTAACCATTCATGAAGATCAACGTGGATTTTTTGTTGAGCGTTTCAACAAAAAATCTTTTGCAGATCTAGGTTTGCCAACCGAATATTTTCAAGACAATTTCTCCTATTCCATTCCAGGTGTTATCAGAGGTCTGCACTACCAAACCAATCCTTCTCAAGCAAAACTAGTTGGTTGTATAAGGGGAAGAATTTGGGACGTGGCAGTGGATATTAGAAAAGATTCTCCAGCTTTTGGACAGCATTTTGGGGTAGAGTTAAGTGGAGAAAATGGCAAATTGCTTTATATTCCTGCTGGTTTTGCCCATGGTTTTTGTGTGTTAGGTGATGAGCCAGCAGATGTGGCTTATAAGGTGGATAATCCTTATTCCAAGGCTGGTGATGGCGGTATTGCTTTTGATGATCCTGATTTAAAAATTGATTGGCCAGTCAAGAATCCGATTGTTTCGGATAAAGATAAAGCTCTGCAGAGTTTTAAAGAGTATAAATTAGCTCCATGCTTTTAAGCTCCCTTCTTAATCCCCTAAGTTTTTATTTTGCAATTGTGGTGATGATTGTTGCTTTTGCTGCGGCTGCAGTTCTGGCGCGGGTTTTTCATGATCATTCTCCGATTGCCAGTGACCATTTTGCCACTTTAGATGCTTTGCGTGGTTACCTCTCTATGGCGGTTTTTATTCATCATTCTTCAATTTGGTATTTCAAATTGCGTGATGGTGGAGATGGGCAAATTTCTAATTTTTATAACAATCTTGGGCAGGCGAGCGTTGCGCTTTTTTTCATGATCACTGCCTTTTTGTTTTTTGGTAAATTGCTAAATGCCAAGGGTAAGAAAATTGACTGGTATCGCCTTTATATCTCTCGTATTTTGAGAATCTTCCCGCTATATATTTTTGCCAGCCTATTGATGATTTTTGCCATTCTCGCTTTAACTAATTTCACTCTTGGGCAACCTCTATTAAAAGTTGTTGGCGATGGTCTAAAATTTTTGCATTTCAGAATACCTGATATTAATGGTGTTGGTTCCCGTGAAGTTGGAGCTGGTGTGATATGGACTTTGCGGTGGGAGCGTTCTTTTTATATTACCTTGCCGCTTTTTGGTTTTTTCTTGGGTTTGAATGTTTCTAGATGGTGGTTTTTAATTGCGGCTGTCCTTGCAATTCCTGCTTTTGTTAAGGATAAGGATTTAATTTCTCTATGTTTTGTTGGTGGTATTATTGCTGCTTTTGTAGTCAAAAATAAATTTCATTTAGGCTTTTTTAAAAAGTCTACTTTTGGCCTATTTGCCTGGCTTTGTCTTTTCTTTGAAATAAGCTATTTCAAAACATCTTTTCATCCTTGCGCCTTGATATTGCTTACAATATTTTTTCTGGCGGCAATTGCCGATAATAAATTGGTAAAAATCATTAACTTTAAAGCATCAAGATTATTAAGTACGATTAGCTACAGCATTTACCTGCTTCATGGCGTAATTTTGTTTGTAATATTCAAATTCGTTATTGGTTTTGAAGTGGCAAAATCTCTTTCAGTTGTACAGCATTGGGGTGTTATTGCAGCTTCGGGAGTAATTGTAATTTTGGTTTCCTTAGTTACTTATCATTTTATAGAATTGCCGTTTTTGAATTTGGCTAAATCAAAAAATTTGTTTAGGCCAAATTTTGTCCGCTTTTTTTCTTTTTCTAAATCTCATTGATAACCGGTAAAAATTATGAGAAAAAAAATCGCTATAATTTCACTGGCTTTAATTGCCTCTTCTTGCACTCCGACCATTTCCAACTTCAACTCCTATTTGCCTCAGCCTTTTCCTAAAACTGAATTTATGCCAACTCCAGAAGCCATTCAGGGCAAGGCACCAAAGGTTGTGGTGTTTGAGTTTGATGAAGGAAAAAATGAGGTTGCCAATCAGGCGGATTTAGGAACATCAGTAACAGTAGCCATAGAAAATGTGTTAACACAAAATCGTTTGGCACAATTGGTGGATAGAAAAGCGGCAGCAAAATTGGAAAAAGAAATTGCCCTGGCTGAGATGAATAAAACCGGAGCTTATAGAGGTCCAGAGATTGCTGATTATGCTATTTCTGGTTCAATTGGAAATGCCGGTTTTGACAAAAAATATAGCAGCGGCTATGTCATTCCAAACCAAAACGGTACTTTCACCCGAGTATCTCCAAAATTCACTTACACTTCCAATGTTTCAGGCAATATCAAAATCTACGAACTGCCTTCAATGAGATTGGCGGGAAATGTTGAATTTGCAGGTAGAAGGTCAAGGAATGAAGATGTAAAAACCAATGGCGGTGTTGCCCTTGGTGGGTTGGTTGAATTTGGTGGGCAAAAGGCAGAGGGTTTAAATCGTGATGATGCTTTGGTAAGAAGTGCCGCTAAAGTGGCAATCGAAGATGTTGCTATCGATATAAAAAACTTTTTTGCCAAACCAGGTTTTATCCTTGAAAAACGGGTTTTGAAAGATAAGACAATTTTTAAGATCAGCGTTGGCAGTGAAGATGGAGTCAAACCAGGCGATAAATTTGAAGTGATCAGCAAATATGAAATTGAAAATGCCCTTACCGGTAAAACTGAGATAGAACGCCGTGTTATCGCCTCCGGCAAAGTGAGCGACAAAATTGATTTTAAAAGCTCCTGGGTGGTAATTGATGACAAAGATACAATTAACTCAATCAGATTGGGTGATATGGCACAGCTTAAATATGAAAGAAGTTTTCTCGGCAAGTTCCTTAGAAATTCTGACGGTTTTTGATTTGAGCTCCAATTTTACTCTCACTGATTTATGATTTTCCAAAAAAATATTTTAAAAATTGCCGAGAATTACGATTATTTTATTTTCGATATCTGGGGCGTGATTCATGACGGCAGTGCCGCTTATCCTGAAGTTTTAGAGCGGATAAAATATTTGCGTAAGTTGGGCAAAAAAATCTGTTTTCTTTCCAACGCACCAAGAAGGGCTAAAAAAGTTGCAAAACTACTGACCAATTTTGGTATCGATGAAACTCTTTATGATTTTATTATCACCTCCGGAGAGGCCACCTATCTATATCTAGAAAAAAATTACGGCAAAAATCTTGCCGAGATTCACAAAGAAAATTCCACCAATAATTATCAATATTATTATATCGGCCCAAAAAAAGATGCCGATTTGCTGGATGGTTTAGGATATCACGAAACTGCCGATGCAAGTGCAGCAGATTTCGCCGTTGCTACCGGTTTTGACGATGGCAATTATGATATTGCCGAAAAATTGCCACAGCTAAAAGAGGCTCTAAAAAATAATCTAACAATGATCTGCGTTAACCCGGATTTGATCGTTGTTAAACAAAGCGGTGAAGAGTTTTTATGCGCCGGTATTTTGGCGTTAGAATATCAAAAACTGGGTGGAAAGGTGGTTTACTTCGGCAAGCCGCACCAGATGGTTTATGACCAAGTTCTCCAGTTATTTTCAACCACTGATAAAAGCAAAGTTTTGGCAATTGGCGATGGAATTGAAACCGATATTTTAGGAGCCAATAATCAAGGAATTGATAGCGTTCTTGTGGCAGGTGGTATTTTGGGAAGTGAACTGAAAATCAAGCATGGTGAACTTCCTAATGAAAAACTAATGCAGGAAGTTTGCGATAAATATAAAGCCTATCCGCAATTTGTGGTTGGGATGGTTTGAAGCTGGCCGCTATTATTTTCTTGATTCAACCTTCTGATATTCTCTCTTATCATAACCAGTATAAAGCTGTCTTGGTCTACCGATCTTAAATGATTTATCCTCAATCATTTCCTTCCACTGTGCAATCCAACCTGCTGATCTAGCTATTGCAAAAATTACTGTGAACAAATTGGTCGGGATTCCAAGCGCTTTGTAAATAATGCCGGAATAGAAATCGACATTTGGGAAGAGTTTTTTCTCGATGAAATATTCATCATTTAGCGCGATTCTTTCTAGTTCAACTGCAATATCCAATAACGGATCATGCTTGATTCCTAGTTCCTGTAAAACTTCATCGCAAGATTTTTTCAATACTGCAGCTCTTGGGTCGTAATTTTTGTAAACGCGATGTCCGAAACCCATCAGGCGGAATGGGTCATTTTTATCTTTAGCTCTTTTAATAAATTCCGGAATACGGTCTTTAGTGCCAATTTCTTGCAGCATTTCAATCACCTCTTCATTAGCGCCGCCATGTGCCGGGCCCCAAAGTGATGCGATGCCTGCGCCGATACAAGCAAAAGGATTGGCGCCGGAAGAGCCAGCTAAACGCACGGTGGAAGTAGAGGCATTTTGTTCGTGATCAGCGTGAAGAATTAAGATCTTCTCCATCGCTTTGGAAATTGTTGGGCTAACTTTATATTTTTCCATCGGTGTGGCAAAAAGCATATGCAGGAAATTTTCAGCAAAACCAAGACTATGATCAGGATAAATTGAAGGCTCGCCAATTGAGTATTTATAAGCCATAGCAGCTAGGGTTGGCATTTTAGCAATTATTTTGTAAACCACATCTTCCCTGCCGTCTAATGTGGTTGGCTGCATTGTGTCATGATAAAAGGCAGAAAGCGAAGCAACGGCACCAACCATGATTGCCATTGGGTGGGCACGTCTTGGAAAGCCGCGATATAAAAATTGCAGCTGCTCATGCGCCATCATGTGTTTTTGAATATTCTTGGTGAAATCATCATATTGTGTTTTGTTTGGTAACTCGCCTTCAACCAGCAAATAAGAAGTTTCCAGAAAATTGCTTTTAACGGCCAGTTCTTCAATCGGATAGCCGCGATATCTCAAAACACCGGCATCGCCGTCAATATAAGTGATTTTAGATTCGCAAGAAGCGGTAGAAACAAAGCCTGGATCATAAGTGAACATGCCGCTTTCTTTTAAAAGCGAAGAAATATCGATAACATCTTGACCAACCGAAGCTTTTTTAATTTCGAATTGAATTTCCTTACCATTTGGTAAAACAAGCTTTGCCATTGGTTTTTGTGCTGATATTTCTTTAGTCATAGATGGGATTGAAAGTTGTGATTAGAGAATTATGATCTGCCTCCCTTGATTCTGCCCACTTAGCTCAATCAAATCAATATCTAATTACATGTTAGATTTACCTAAAAACAAAAAACCAGAAAATACAAAAATTGTCGTTGCCATGTCTGGCGGCGTCGATTCTTCAACAGTTGCCGTGCTTTTAAAAGAGCAGGGTTATGATGTGGTGGGCATCACTTTGCAGCTTTATGACCATGGGGCGATAATTGCCAAAGGCAGCAAAACTTGCTGTGCGGGTGTGGATATTATGGATGCTAAAAAAGTGGCGGAGAAATTTGGTTTCCCGCATTATGTGTTGAATTATGAAAGTCTGTTTCGCGAATCAGTGATTGATGATTTTGCTGATAGTTATTTGCGTGGCGAAACGCCAATTCCTTGCGTTAAATGTAACCAGTCAGTCAAGTTCAAGGACCTACTTAAAGTCGCTAAAGATCTAGGCGCAGATGCTTTGGCAACCGGTCATTATGTACAAAGAAAAATTGGCAAAAATGGTGCGGAACTTCACAAGGCGGTAGATGAAGGTAAAGATCAAAGTTATTTTTTATTTGCTACAACTAAAGAGCAGCTTGATTTTATCAGATTTCCTCTCGGTGGTTGGACAAAAGAACAAACCAGAAAAGAGGCTCTGCGTTTAGGTCTGGAAATTGCCGATAAGCCAGATAGCCAAGATATTTGTTTTGTGCCAAATGGTGATTATGCAAAAGTGATTGCCAAAATCCGCCCATCAGCTTTTAAGAAAGGCGAAATTGTTGATTTGCAGGGCAAAGTTCTGGGAAGCCATGACGGAATAATCAATTACACAATTGGCCAAAGAAGAGGCATGGGCATTGCCAGCAAAGAGCCGCTTTATGTGGTTAAAATTGATGCGGCAAAAAATCAGGTTATTGTTGGGGGAGAAGCTGATTTGCAAAAACAGGAATTAAGCATCAAAGAAATCAATTGGCTGATAGATGAAGCTTTTCTTGCTGAGCCAATAGTTGCCAAGGTGCGTCTGCGTTCCATGCAAAAAGAGGTCGAGGCAAAAATTATTGTTAATGATGATAAAACAACTGCCAGAATTGAGCTATTCGCGCCAATGAAATCAATCACTCCAGGACAAGCTTGTGTGATTTACCAAGATAGCAGAGTGCTTGGTGGTGGCTGGATTGTTACTGCTTTAAGCTAGTTCCAACTGAACCATCTCCTCATAACTTGGTCTTCTTCTGATAATTTCAAACTTCTCTCCGTCAACCAAAACCTCCGGTATCAACGGACGGGAGTTGTACTCGTTAGACATAGAAGCACCATAGGCTCCGGCTGATAAAAAGACAATTAGTTCACCTGGTTTTGGATCAATCAAATGACGGTTTTTAGCTAGAATATCTGTGCTTTCGCAAACCGGTCCTGCAATGTCAAACTTACTTTCCTCGCCATTTTTTTGCACAACCGGAATCACTTTGTGATATGAATCATAAAGGCCAGGGCGCATTAGATCATTCATTGCCGCATCAATCACCAAAAAATCCCGGTCAGAAGTTTTTTTGATGTAAATAATTTCTGACACCAAAATTCCAGCATTACCAACCATTGCCCTGCCTGGTGCGATGGTGAGTTCAACATCTAAATCTTTAATAATTTCTTTGATCAAATCAGCGTAATCTGAAATTAAAATTGGCGTTTCGTCATTGTATAAAATTCCCACGCCGCCGCCAAAATCAAGGTTGCGAATGTCAAAACCTTGACTTTTTAGCTCTAAAAACAAATCCCTGATTTTTAAAAAAGCTGCCTTAAAGGGCGCGATAGATGTGATCTGCGAACCAATATGGGTACTGATTCCAAAGACTTCAATCCCAGGAAGATTTTTTGCTGCGTTATAAATTCTTGGTGCTTCTTCAATATCAATTCCAAATTTATCGCCCTTCTTTCCGGTAGAAATTTTGCTGTGAGTTTTGGCATCAACATTTGGGTTAACGCGTAAAGCAATTTTGGCTTTTAAATTTAGTGCTGTTGCAACTTCGCTTAGTAAAAATAGTTCTGGCTCTGATTCAATTGAAAATTCTTCAACTTTATTTTTTAGTGCAAAAGCCATTTCTTCTCTGGTTTTGCCAACTCCAGCAAAAACAATTTTTTTAGGATCAATTCCCGCTTTTAACGCACGATAAATTTCTCCCATTGAAACCGCGTCAATCCCCGCTCCAAAACCAGCAAAAATTTTAGCGATATTAATATTTGGATTGGCCTTGATGGCGTAGCAAATCTTGTGTTTAGTTCCCGCAAAAGCGCTGGCGAAATTTTGGTAATTTGTCACCAAATCATTTTTTGAATAGCAATAAAATGGCGTGCCGACTTTTTTGGCGATTTCAGAAATTGCCAGATTCTCAGCGAATAATTGATTATTTTTGTATGAGAAATTTTGTGTCATTATTTTCTTACAGAGTTGATAATTTTTTTCATTTTCTTAACAGAGCTTCCAAGCCCGTTAAAAACTGCTTCACCAATCAAGAAATGGCCGATATTTAATTCGACAATTTGAGGAATTTCAGCAATTTTTTTAGCGGTTTTAAAATCTAGACCGTGGCCCGCATGGCATTCCAGTTCCAGTTCCTCAGCATATTCTGCCGCTTCAGAAATTTTTTTAAATTCAGATTTTTGAGCTTGTCCTGTCAGATGGCAATATTTCCCGGTATGGAGTTCAATAATATCTGCACCAACTTTTTTGGCAGCTAGGATTTGTTTTAAATCGGCATCAATAAAAAGCGAGATGCGGATTTTTTTGGCCTTTAATTGTTTGGTGATTTTTGTGAGATGAGTTTGATTTTTGATCACATCAAGTCCGCCTTCAGTTGTGAGTTCTTGGCGTTTTTCCGGCACTAAACAAACGGCGTTTGGCTTTGCTTTTAAGGCAATTGCAACCATCTCATCAGTTGCTGCCATTTCAAAATTAAGTGGCAAATTAATTTCTTTTTTTAAACGAAAAATATCTTCATCGCGAATATGGCGGCGGTCTTCACGCAAATGGGCGGTGATGCCGTCAGCTCCGGCTTTTTTAGCAATCGCAGCTCCCAAAATCGGGCAGGGATGCACGCCGCCTCTGGCGTTTCTAAGAGTTGCGATATGGTCAATATTTACTCCTAAGCGAATTTTTCGCATGATGAATTTAAGATGCAGATTTGATTTTGGTAGTTAACAGAGTGTTTTGTTAAACACTTTAGCATTTGAAATCTAATAAAAGATTATTATATTTCCTGCCCTTGATACAGAATTTACAAGACTTCCGAAAGTTGCCAAAAAATACAGACAAAAATAGAAATGAACAGTCCTAATCTGCAAATTTTTTACGCCGTACCTCTGCGGGATGCTGTTGTTTTCCCGCATATGACCACCACTATTGTTGCTGGTAGGGCCAAATCCATTAAGGCAATTCAAAATGCCAAAAAATCCAATATCCCGGTTTTTGTAGTCACCCAAATCAATGCTGATGAGGAAGAGTTTGAAATTAAAAATGTTTATTCAATCGGCGTTGCTTGCCGCGTCGTTGATGCTACACTTGCTGCTGACGGAAATTTAAAAGTTGTTTTGCAAGGTTTGGTGCGCGGCAAAATCAGTCGCATTTTACCTAATAATGATTTCTTTTCTTGTGAAGTTGAGTTTCTAAAAGATGAGCCTTATTCAATGGAAGATGATGAGTTGATCGGGCTTATCCGCGCTACAGTTGATGCTCTTACAAAATTGGGAGAATATAACAAAAAAATTACTCCTGAAGTTATCACCACCCTTAACAAGGTTAAATCTCCCAATGATTTGGTGTTTTTAATTTGCACCTTTTTGAGTGCCAATATGAAGGCGCGCCAAGCTATTCTGGAAGAGAGCGATGTTAAAAAAAGATTATATAAAATTCTTGAACTCATTCAAGCTGACATCAATATTGCCAATACTGAAAGCCAGATTGCCAAAAATATCCAAGCTAAAATTGCTAAAAGCCAAAAAGAGCTTTATTTGCACGAGCAGTTAAAACATATCAAAAAAGAGCTGGGGCAAGATGAAGAAAGCGAGCTGCAGGATATCAAAAATAAAATCGCCAAATTAAAGCTTCCAAAAGATGTGGCAGAAAAATGCCAGAGCGAAATTTCCAAATTGGAAAAAATGAATTTGTTTTCTTCCGAAGCTGGCGTGGTGAGGAATTATCTGGATTGGATCATCAAACTACCTTGGCATCAAAAGACTAAAGCTAATAACAATTTAGAAAAGTCACAGAAAATTCTTGATAAAAACCATTATGCTTTAAGCAAAATCAAAGACCGGATTTTGGAATTTATCGCGGTGCAGATGAAAACTAATAATTCCCGCGGCCCTATCTTGTGCTTTGTTGGTGCGCCGGGCGTTGGCAAAACTTCTCTTGCTAAAGCGATAGCTGATTCTCTTGGTCGTAATTATGTTAAAGTTGCACTTGGTGGTGTTCGGGATGAGGCAGAAATTAGAGGACATAGAAGAACTTATATCGGCTCAATGCCAGGTAGAATCATTCAATCGATGAAAAAAGCAAAAGTGGTAAATCCACTGATGTTGCTCGATGAAATTGATAAAATGTCATATGATATGAGAGGCGATCCATCTTCTGCATTGCTTGAAGTTTTGGATCCAGAGCAAAATAAAAATTTCAGCGACCATTATCTGGAAGTGGATTACGATCTTTCCAATGTTATGTTCGTGGCTACTGCTAATAACATTTCCAATGTTCCGGCGCCACTTCGTGATCGAATGGAAATTATTCGTCTTTCTGGTTATACCGAAGAAGAAAAGCTCAATATTGCTAAACAACATTTGCTTCCAAAACAAAGAACTGAAAATGGTATTAGCGCTAAAGAATTCAGCATCACTGATGATGCGCTATTGAACTTGATCAGAAAATATACTTTTGAAGCGGGTGTTAGAAATTTAAACCGTGAAATTGCTTCTCTCGCTAGAAAAGTGGTGAAAAAAATTATTTCTGGTGAAGTAAAATCAGTTACCATCACTGAGAAAAATTTGGGAGAATTTGCCGGGATTGAAAAATTCCATTACGGCATCGCCAAAAAAGAAGATAAAGTTGGAGTTGCTACCGGTCTTGCCTATACTGATTTTGGTGGAGATTTATTGGATATTGAGGCGGTAAAATTCACCGGTTCCGGCAAAATTCAAATTACCGGAAAATTGGGCGAGGTGATGAAAGAATCGGCGCAAACTGCGCTTAGCTATGTTCGCTCAATCGCTAATGAACTAAAAATTCCCGCTAAAGAATTTAACAAATATGACTTCCACATCCACGTGCCTGAAGGCGCAATGCCAAAAGACGGTCCTTCAGCCGGTGTAGCGATTTGTTCAGCTTTGGTCTCTGCCATCACTGGTTTACCGGTAAATAAAACTGTGGCGATGACCGGCGAAATTACTTTAACTGGTCGCGTGTTAGAAATTGGTGGGTTAAAAGAAAAATTGTTAGCTGCGCTTCGCGGCGGCATCAAAACTGTTATTATCCCCGAAGATAACAAAAAAGATCTGGAAGAAATGCCGGAAGATGTTAAAAAATTCCTGAAAATCAAAACCGTCTCCACCGCTAAAGAAGCCCTCAAGGAAGTTCTCATCGGATATAAAATAAATAAACATGCAAAATAATAAAAATGTTATACTGGCCAGCATTCTTTCGGCCATTGTCTTGATTGGCTGGACTTGGCTTTATGAAAAGCCAAGAATGGAGGCGCAAAAATTGCAGGCTGAAAAAATTGCCGTGCAAACCCAGGCTCAAACTTCATCTCAAAATCTGCAAGATAAAGCAAGCTCCAATCAGGCCAATAAAGACAATCAGATTGTTCAAAATCGGGTGCAGCAAAAGGCAGAAATTCTTGAAGTGGTTTTGCCAAGGGAAGAAATAATTGAATCAAGCAAATCGCAAAGAGTGTTGATTAAAACCGATGAATTGCATGGTTCAATCAATTTAAAGGGAATGGTTTTTGATGATCTGACTTTGGTTAATTATCACGAAACTCTTGATCCAAAAAGTAAAGAAGTTGTGCTACTTTCTCCTTCTGGCGCCACCAATCAATATCGCGTTAAATTTGGATATTCTGCTTTAAATTCCAAGATGGATTTACCAAATGAAAACAGTATTTGGAAGGCTGATGGCAGTGTTTTGACCACAAAAACTCCAATAACTTTTTCATGGAAAAATAGCCAGAATGTAACTTTCCAAATCAAAGTTGCTGTTGATGAGCATTATATGTTCTCGGTTTCTCAAACTATCAAGAACCAGTCTGGTCAAGTGTTGGAAGGTTCTATCACTTCAAATGTTGAGCGTTCTTTAGCACAACTTGAGGCGTCATCTTATGTTTCTCATGAAGGCCCGATTGGCTCTTTTGATGGAATTTTGACAGAAAAAAGTTATACTCACCTAAAGGAAGAAAAAGAGGATAATCAGTTTGAAGCCCAAACCGGCTGGTTTGGCATTACTGATAAATATTGGTTGGTCTCGGTAATTCCTGATAAAAAAACCAGTTTCAAAACCAGCTTTTTTTATGACGGAAAAAATAATCAGAATTTTTATTCAGTAAATTCTGAGAGCAAAAAATTCAGCATCCAAAGCAATAAAGAAGCTTCTTTTGATTATAAATTATTTGCTGGCGCCAAAAAAGTTGGGCTGCTTGATGAATATTCCAAAAAATATGACATCAAACTTTTTGACCGCGCCATCGATTTTGGTTGGTACTATTTCTTGACCAAACCATTTTTCTTCATATTGCAATTTTTCAGCAAACTTTTTGGCAATTACGGATTAGCGATTTTATCAATCACCGTTTTGCTCAAGCTGGCGATGTTCCCTCTGGCAAATAAATCTTACGCAGCGATTGCCAAAATCAAAAAATTGCAACCAAAAATCGATAAAATCCGCGAGCAATTTAAAGATAAAAAATTGCAGATGAATAAAGAAATCATGGAACTTTATAAGCGTGAAAAAGTTAGCCCGGTTTCTGGCTGTCTACCGCTACTAATTCAAATTCCGGTTTTCTTCTCGCTTTACAAAGTTCTTTACATTGCCATCGATATGCGCCACGCGCCATTTTACGGCTGGATAAAAGATTTATCAGCGCCGGATCCAACTTCAATTTTCAACCTGTTCGGATTGTTGCCATTCGAAACCCACGGCATGTTCGCCATCGGCCTATGGCCGATCTTCATGGGCCTAACCATGTTCATCCAACAAAGATTCAGCCCCAAAGCCGCAGACCCAACGCAAGATAAAGTGATGAAACTCCTCCCTTTCATCCTAATTTTCGCCTTCGCCCAATTCCCGGCAGGTTTATTAATCTACTGGACCTGGAGCAATAGCTTGTCAATTTTGCAACAGTGGTTTATAACCAAAAAGTTTGATAAGTAGTGAGCTTAGAATTAAGCGAACTAAACAAAGAGAATATTAGCTTAATGTTTCTCCAGTGTTGCTTTGTCATTCCCGAGCTAGATTTTCTTAAGCGGTTTACCGCTTTAGAAAATCTTCATCGGGAATCCAGAACTTAAAACCTAGCTCGGATCGAGAATGGATTCCCGATGAAGAATTTTTAAGGTTCTGCGAACCTAAGAAATTCTAACTAGAGAATGACAAAATGAGAGAATTATTTATTTTTACGGATGGGTGGCCGAGTGGTTTAAGGCGCACGCCTGGAAAGTGTGTATAGGGGTTAAACTCTATCGGGGGTTCGAATCCCCCCTCATCCGCCAAAACAAAATTTCCGATTTACAACATATCCTATCAAATATCCTATCTATAATAATTTACCGATCGGTAAATATCAGATAAAATGCCCACTCCAACCAAAATAAACCTAGCGCAAAAATTCTCTCTCTTCAACGATCACTGGTCACCAAAAATCATTGGCGAGTTGAATGAAAATTTTATTAAGCTGGTAAAATTTCAGGGTGAATTTGTTTGGCATTCTCACCTGGATGAAGATGAGCTTTTTATTGTTATCAAAGGCAAATTAACCATTAAATTTCGTGATCAGGATTTAACCGCAAATCCGGGGGAGATTATTTTAATTCCTAAAGGAGTTGAGCATTGTCCTTGCGTTGAAGAGGAGGTTTGGGCGATGTTGATTGAGCCCAAAACTGTGGTGAATACCGGGGAAGTTGAAGATGTGAAAACGGTGAAGAATTTAGAAAAAATTTAGCTACAGACGCGACCTAATCAAGCTCATAAGTTTTTTGCCAGTTTTCTTTATCATTAAAATCCGGTTGTTCTTCCTTTAACAAAATAAAATTCTCAATCGCTAAAACATCCATTTCAGTTCTCATAAAGCATTTGTAAGAATCTTCCGGAGAGCAAACAATTGGCTCGCCTCTGACATTAAATGAGGTGTTTATGATAACCGGACAGCCGGTTTTTTTCTCAAATTCCTTAATCAGATTGTGGAATCTTGGGTTAGTATCTTGATGGACAGTTTGAATTCTTGCTGAATAATCAACGTGAGTAACTGCCGGAATTTCTGAACGGGCAATATTTAGTTTTTCAATTCCAAAAAGTTTTTCCTGCTCTTTGGTCATTTGTTTTCTTTTGGATTCTTTTACTGGCGCAACCAGCAACATGTAGGGACTATCAACATCATCGATTTCAAAATAATCAGTGATTTTTTCGCGCAAGATTGCTGGAGCAAATGGTCTGAAGGATTCACGATATTTAATTTTGAGATTCATTATTGATTGCATCTTTGAACTCCTTGCATCGCCAATAATGCTTCTGGTGCCGAGCGCTCTTGGGCCAAACTCCATTCTACCTTGATGCCAGCCAACAACTTTTTCACTTGCCAGTAAATCAGAAAGTTTATCGTTAAATTCAGTTTCAGAATTGAAATGCTGATATTTTGCGCCGATTGAATCGAGATATTGTTTTACTTCTGAGTCGCGGTAGCTTTTTCCAAGATAAGAGCCTTTCATGCTATCTTTGCCCGGTGTGATTTTTCGTGAGCCATTCAAATGATCAAAATAAATAGTCTGTGCCACTCCAAGAGCTCCGCCTGCATCGCCTGAAGCGGGTTGCAGCCAGACATTATCAAAGATTTTTTCTCTCAGTAATTTGCCATTGGCAACGCAGTTGAGAGCAACACCGCCGGACATTACAAGATTTTTTGAGCCGGTAATTTTCCTGGCAGTTTTGGCAAGCTTAATCACAACTTCTTCAGTGACATCTTGCAGTGACCTGGCTAAATCCATTTCGAATTGTGTTACTTCGCTTTCTGATTTTCTTGGTTTCTTACCAAACAGCTTGTCAAAATTGCTGTTGGTCATGGTGAGGCCAACAGTGTAATTGAAATATTTCATGTTAAGGCGGAAAGAGCCGTCTTCTTTAATGTCGATTAAATGTTCTTTAATCAACTCGACATATTTTGGTTCGCCATAAGGCGCTAAACCCATCACTTTATATTCGCCGGAATTCACTTTAAATCCGGTGAAATAAGTAATTGCTGAGTAAAGCAAGCCAAGAGAATGAGGAAAATGAATCTCTTGCAAAAACTCAATCTTGTTGTTCTTGCCATGACTAATTGCGGTTGTAACCCATTCACCAACTCCATCCATAGTTAAAATGGCGGCATCTTCAAAAGGGGATGGATAGAAGCAACTTGCAGCGTGAGAGCCGTGATGCTCACCAAAAAGCAGTTTATTTTCTATTTCTGATTTGATTTTTTTAAGTTCAGATTTATCAGAATTTTCACCAGCTTGCAATTTGGCGAATTCTTTAATCAGGGTATCTTTCAAAAACAGCTTTTCTTTTAACCAGGTGGGAATTGCCATGGCAAAAGATCTAAAACCTCTTGGCGCTTCAGCTAAATAGGTTTCTAGCAATCTTTCAAATTTGAGAAATGGTTTGTCATAAAAACCAATATATTCAACATCTTTCAAACTGATCTTGGCTTCATCAAGGCAATATTTAATTGCTTGCAAAGGAAAGGCGCTATCATGTTTTTTTCTGGTGAATCTTTCCTCTTGGGCTGCTGCGATGATTTCACCATCTTTTAAGAGGGCCGCCGCTGAATCGTGATAATAAGAGGATATACCAAGAATATAGGTCATCGGCTAAAACAAAGTATAGATGAATGGAGCAACTGCCGAGCCTTGGGCAAAAATCAATAATGCGCCTAGAAGCAACATGATAATTATGATTGGAAGCAACCAGAATTTTTTTCTGGTTTGTAGGAATTTCCACAATTCTTTCAAGAATGACATATTATTTTTTTAATAACTTATGTTGAGTGATATAGATAGATAGTTTTTCTGCAATCTCTTCTGCTGCCATAACTGATCCTGCTTTATTCAAATGCACCGGATCATAAATATATTTTTTGTCGGAAGGAATTTTTCTTGCCAGGTCAATTACCAAAATATTTTCCGCCTTGCCTATATCTCTAATTGTCTGGTTAAATCTTGTGTATAATTTTTTATAAACAATATCTGTCTGCAGCCCTCTTCCGCTTGTAAAATCAGGTTTATTTTCAACCCTATTAGCTTGAGTCATCAAAACCGGAGTGATATTTTTGGCTCTTGAAACATTTATGAAAATCTTCAAATTTTCTTTAAACATTTTTACCAATTTATCTTGTTCAGCTTTATCATTTACCACTTTCTGCTGCCAGTTTGAACCTTCCCATTGATCATAATTCTTTTTGCTGTCGGAATGTTTTTTAGCGCAGGAAATTGGAGCAATTGTTTTATTGTCATTCCAATAACTTCCCTCATAAAACAGTGACGTTAAATCATTTATACTATGCATCATAACCACAATATCCGGGTTATAGGGCAGGATTTTATTGATGAGAATATTGATTGAATGCAAAGAATTATTGCCGCTTCTTGCCGCGTTATCGCTATTTATTTTTGCTTTCAATTTCTCCTCAAGAAGCCTGCCGGTTAAATATGGAAACCTGAATTCTTCATCAACAGTTTCACATTCAGTTGTGGAACCGCCAAGAAAAAATATCTGCAAATCCGGATTTTTATGGATGAAAGATGGTTTAACCATGCCATCTTTATCGCTTCTCAAAATATATTTTTTATCTTCCAGAGTTTCAAATTTGCCGTCGGGAATTCTGACATAATCGCGATTTGGATTTAGCTCTCTTAACCTGATATTGCGCTCACCATTGCATCTTATTTGATATATGGCTTTATCAAGAATGCTATACTTTTCTCCGCCTTCATAATCTTGAAGAAAATTGATTTTTAATATCACTGCTAGTAGCGCAGCGAAGGCTGCAACTATGATTGAGGAAAATATAAAAGTTGCAATTTTAGGATTTTTTTCAAAAAAACTCTTGCTCATTTATTTTCGTTAAAATTGATTTTTCATATCTCCAGGCTGAGTTTGTCTTGCTGTGAAATAGGTGGTGCAGCTTTTGTCAAATTCTTTACTCAGCAAGTCTTTTCCCAAGAGTTTTAGGACCAAGGAAATTGGGGTAAAAATAAAAAAGAACAGAAGGAAAGTTATAATTTTGGAATTTATCTTCCCTATAAAGTCACCAAATTTTATCCAGATCTGGAAAAGCTTTGTTTTGAAATAAATTTCAGGAAAAAATGCGGCGCTTAATAAAAAACAAAATGATGCTCCGAGAAAAAACCGGTTCATATTATATTTGTAGCCGATAACAAAAAATATTACCGCCCAAATAAGTCCGAAGACTCTTAGCGTTTTCTTTTCAGGCATTTTTTGGGGAAAAATTGATGATTTTGCGCATAATTAATATTGAAATTATGACTTAGTCAACAACTTAAATGGACAAAATAGGCCTTTTTTTAGGAGGTGAATTAAAAACAAACAAATAAAAGAAATTTTTGGCTTCTTATTTTAGGAAAAGTTTAATTAGCAAAATTCAAGAGTTCTTAAAGAATAATAAGCTTTCTATAACAAAATGACTTCCAAACTCGGCCTCCCTCTCGAATATCAAAAACAGCCGCAATATTTTGATGCTTTTAATATTGGTGATGACGCGGATTTAAAAAATTCTGTAATTGAGAAAATTCTTAAGAAACACCAAGCAAAAACAGTGCTGGATTTGACCTGCGGAACTGGTTCGCAAGTTTTGTTTTTGGCAAAACGCGGTTATGAAATTACTGGTGCGGATTTTAGTCCTGCACTTTTGAAGCTTGCCAGAGCTAAAGCCAAGAAGGAAAAACTTACCATTAAATTTATTGATGGTGATATGAGAAATTTGAAAGTGGGGAAGTTTGATGCGGTTATCACTATCTTCAACGCTGTTGGGCATTTGACAAAATCTGGTTTTGAAAAGGCGATGAAAAACATAAACCAAAATTTAAAAGCGGGTGGGATTTATGTTTTTGATATTTTTAATTCGGAAGCAATGAGCGAAGAAAATGTTGCCAAGCTTGGTTGCTTCACGCATAAAAAAGTTGGCGATGTGCAAATTCATTCTGCGCAATTCTCAACTTTTGATAAGAAATCCGACATTCTGACTTCTTACGATAGTTATATGACGCAGAAAAAAGCGGAGAAGCCAAAAACTTTTAGCAATAAATTTTCCTTACAAATTTATAGCGCGAAGCAGTTGGAAGAAATGTTGCGCAGAACTGGTTTTAAAGTTCTTGAGCAACATGAAATGGATGGCTCTAAATTTTTAGAAAAGAAAAGCATGACAATTTTGACGGTTGCACAAAAAATTTCAGAAAGCGTTTAATCTTCTTTATTTATTTTTCATTATCTCAATTTCTCAGTCTTCCAGTTTGTCATTCCGGAGCTAGATTTTCTTGGGCTCATTAGAGCACTAGAAAATCTTCATCCGGAATCCAGAAGTTAAAGTTGAGTTCAGTTTTTGCTTTTCCTGGATTCTGGCCTTCGCCAGAATGACACCGAGGGAATAATTAAGTTTGAGAATTGCTCCGAGAGAATTTTAATTTCAGAATAAAAAAATTGAAAATCCAAAACCAAGCAATGACCAAAATCAAAACCAGACCATATCAACCAAGCGATGCCAGGTCTTTAGTGGATATTTATTATCACACTATCCACAACATCAATAGCCAAGATTATTCAAGAGAGCAGCTAAATGCCTGGGCGCCGGAGAGTTGTTTGCAATTAGATGGCTGGCAAAAGAAATGGCAAAAACTGTTGCCTATTGTTGCGGTGATTGAAGATAAAATTGTTGGCTTTGCCGAGTTTGAAGATAATGGCCATATCGATTGTTTTTATGTTCATCATCAATTTCAGGGCAGGGGCATTGGCTCAGCGCTGATTAAAAAAATTGAAGCTCAGGCAACTCAAAAAAATCTCACCAGAATTTTTGCTGAAGTTAGTATAACTGCTAAACCGTTTTTCTTGAGTAAGGGATTTAGAGTTGTGAAGGAACAAATGAAGAATGTTAGAAATGTTGAATTGAAGAATTTTGTGATGGAAAAAGTTTAGAGTTTCAAAAATCAGTTTATTTTGATAATTAAGAGCAAGATTTTGTGTAAAGTTTAAAAAAATTATTAACTAAAAATAAGGACTTAATATGAGAAATGGTGGAGCCAGACCTAACACAACTGAAAAAGTAGGAGCAGCATTATTAATGGCTGGTAGTTTGCTTGCAATATTTCACAGAGACTTAAGTGAAGACCAGGATAAAAAGGTAGGGATGCTGGCAGTTTCTGGTGTTATGTTGGTTATCGGAGCCGGTATGGTTGCGGGTAGAAGGATTGCTAATCTTTGTAGTCGCATGAGAGATGTTGTTAATCCTAGAGTGCTGAATGCAGTTCAGGATATTGCTGCTGATCAGCGATTACTAGAAATTGATCAAAGAGATCATAACGGTCAAAGAGAATTGCTTGCTAATTTATTGGAAAATAGAGGATTGGGTGAGATTGCTCCTCGAGATCTTGTGCCTGATGTTCCTGGAGATGGAATTGAAAATCCTGCTGCTGCCAGAGTAGGCAGTAATCCAGAAAGAAGTGCTTCGGTTTAACTCTTAAGAATATTCCAAAATCCAAATGAAATTCAGTCCTCCAGCAAAAACCGGATTATTAATGGGGATTCTCGGTGCGGCTGTTGTTTGTGCTTTATGTGTTTGGGGCATATTAAGCTCAACCTCCTCCACGGCCGTCATCGGATTTATTTTTATCCCGTTTGTTTTTGCAATTTCTTTTATCGGATTTTTTGTTTCCGGTTACTTAATCACCTACGTAAAAATTTATCTAAGCAACGCGCCTAGAGTTTTTAACTTCAAGAAAGAAAAATTACCTGATTGATTGGGGACTTGCCGCAAATAAAAAAACTCCACCGGAAACTTTTGCCAAACTTCTAACCAAAGAAAAATATCTCACCCACAAAACAACTCTGAAAATTCTTTTACGAAATCCGTCCGTGCCTGATGAAATTAGAGCCAAGGCTTCTGAATTGCTTGAGCAATATTAGATTTTCAAGTCCCATTTATGACAATCTAAAGCCCCATAGTAACTTCTCCCACTTCGTTATCTTTCAGTGGAGCTGATATGGGATTTTTTACCTCATCGCTTGGAGTTTTTTTATTTTCTTTTTCACTCTTAAGATATTTGCTGCGGGCTTCTTTCATTTCTTTTACCAAAGCCTGGTCTTTGCCGGCAAATATATAAGCAGTTTCATGTGGTTTATGTGGAATCTTTAATTCCGGGTTTGCTCCATGTTCAATCAGGGAAAGGATAGTTTTCTTTTGTGCGGAATTTGGTCCAATATTATATACATATATTGCCAACATTAGTGGCGTCACACCACTTTTATTCGGTTGATCTAGATCCGCTTTTTTTCGTGCCAGAATTTCAACGGATTCATAACGGCCATTTTGTGCTGCCAAATGGAGAGGAGTGGTTCCGTCATTTGCTGCTATTTTTGGATCGGCTTCGTTATCCAGCAAAATTTTAAGACATTCCTTATAGCCTTTCCAAGTCGCTATTGCGGTTGGAGTTTCGCCATTGCGGTTTGCTTTATTTAAATCAGTTTTGTTATTTATCGAAATCGCCAGATATGCGGGTTGATTATGCTCCGCTGCCGCAAAAGAAATAGTATATCCACCTTCCGTTTCATAATTCACATCCACAAAGCCGGATTTAATTGCCGCCTGAAAATATCTTAATTCAGAAGGAAGCGGTCTTTGGTATGAAGCTGCATGAGAATAGCAAAGATGCCATAAATAATCCTGAACCAACATTGATTTTGTTGAAAAATCTATATCAGCAGCAAAATCTCTAAAGCCTAGTCTTTCTAATTCTCCGGCAATTAATTTTTTAGCTTCTGAATTATTGGGAGTTTTTAGAGCCTCTTCTTTTTGCCGCATCACATATTGGGCCATCAAATTATATAGCTGATCGATTTGTGCTCCTTTTTCTATTGCATAAGTAAGCATAGGCAGGGGAAATGGCGACAATTTGGCAAATATGGAAGATGGTTTTTTTGAAGTCCCTTGTTTTGATACGACATGTATAATTTCTGTGGGAGGAAATTTTGAATTTGGTTCCAAAGCCAAAAATGAGGAAATTCGTTTTACATTTGATTCGGCAATAGTTCTGTTGCCGCCATATAAAAAAAGAACTTGGCTGGGACCAAGTGAATTTTGACCAAAATTTTGCTCTGGATTAGAGCCAATTTCACAGCCAATGGCATGAATGGCTACAGCATTCGGACAATATCTTTTAGCTAGATCATCAGGGCGCATAACAAGATCCAGAGCTAACATTTGCTTGCCATGTTTATCAGCATGATTGGGACTGATAAGTCTTTTTATCTTTTTATATGGGCCTTTTATTGATTTTCCCTGACCAACTTCAATCAGTTTTAGTTTTTTGCTTTTGTCTTTTGCGGCATCCCTTAAATAACTGCAATCCACTGTTGTTCCGCAATAAACTGCAGTCGGATAATTTTCGTTTCCAACTATCACTGCTTCTGCCGGAGAAGATGAAGAAGAGATCAATCCTGCTGTAACAATAGTTGGAAATATGGAAGATCTTGAGGCCATTCCGGCAATTCCTGATGCGGCGAATATTGCCATTCCATTTAACCAGGATTCTACACTTTTCTCTTCTTGGTTTTTATAAGAAGTTAAATGGTCTTCTTCTTTCTCTTCCTCAAATATAGCTGGAGATTCAAAAATCCCTTCGGCATCAATAACTTGCTGTGAAGTTGATAGAGGTAATGCGAAAGAATTAGATTCTACAGTCAATTCACTTCTCCTAAACTTCCTAACGGCATCAGAAAAGATTTCCATGACATTATCTGATTCCGGATTCTGCCCGTTATTAACCTGCACTTCTTCAGTCTCTGCTCTAGCTAAAGATGAGGCAATCATTGAAAAGATGATGACTCTAAACCAGGAAGTTTTGTTACTGTTGCGTGTCATGATTAGGAGATATTAAAAGTTAAGATTTTATCTTGTTTCAACATCCAACTAGAGAAAAATATTTTATTCAAAAAACAACGACAGAGGATATTTCACAAATTCCATCATTGCTTAAGAAATATTAAATTTTCTTCAGATCCCTTTACCAAATCTAAAGTCCCATAGCAATTTCTCCCACTTCACCATCTTTAAGCGAGGTCGGTTTTGGTTTTTCTACTGTGCTGCTTGGCTTTTTCTCATTTTCTTTTCGTTCTTTAAGATATTTGTCACGAGCTTCTTTCATCTGCTTTATTAAAGCCTGATCCTTGCCAGCAAATTGATAAGCAGTTCCATGTTTAAGTGTTTTTAATTCCGGATCTGCACCATCTTTAATTAAAAGAATGATAGTCTCTCTGTTTTTAAGATCTGGGTTTTCTCTGTATTCATATATTGCGTTCAATAATGGTGTGATGCCATTATTTGTTGCTTTATCTGGATCGGCTTTATTTGATTTATTTGCAAATAAGGCCTTGATACATTCATGATGGCCTTTTTGAGATGCTATAAATAGTGGAGTTGCGCCACTACTCGTTGTTTTATCTGGATCAGCTCCTTTCTCTAATAAGGTCTTGATGCATTCATGATGTCCCATTTGAGATGCTACAAATAGTGGAGTTGCGCCATCATTTTTTGCTTTATCTGGATCGGCTTTATTTAATTCATTTGTTAGTAAGGTCTCAACACATTTATGATGACCATTTTGGGATGCTGCAAATAGTGGGGTTACACCATCATTGTTTGCCTTATCTAGATTAGCTTTTCTGTCTACTAAGATTTCAAGATATTTGTAATGACCCTCTGCTGCTGCTATATAAGAAATAGTAGAAGCTCCATCACTAAATGTCTGATCTACATCAACAAGACCGGATCCAATTATCGTCCTAAGATCTTCTAATTTTGCGGGAGAAATGCCTTCATAAATAGCTACAGAATGGCAAGACTCCCACAAATAATTTTTAACCAATTTCTCTTTTTCTATAAAATCTACATCAACAGAAAAATCTCTATAGCCTAGCTTTTCTAGCTCCACCAATAAGTCTTTATCTTTTTTATTGGCAGATAACTTCTTTAAAGCAGATTTTTTTTGCAGCGCTATATGTGTTGTTATCAAATTATATAGCTCATCAATTTCTGCGCCGTCCTTTATCGCTGAAGCTATTTCTGATAGCGAAAAAGGTAATAGTTGAGCAAAGATAGAGGTCTTGGCTCTTCGCTTATATATAATTTTCAGTGGGTTTGCAGAAGGGAATCCTAGATTTGATTTTAAGGATAAGAATGAGGTAATTTGTCTATCGGCCTCATCAGTAATCCTTTCATTTCCAGCATGAAGAAAAAGAAATTGTCCAACCTTAAGAGAATTTTCACCAAAATTCTGTTGCGGGTTTGTGCCAATTTTACAGCCTAAAGCATGAGTAAATCTAACATTTGGGAAATATGTGGCAAGCTCATCTGGTTGCATAGGGTGATCTGTTTCTATAAGTTGTTCACCATTTTCATTACCATGCGCTTGAATAATAAGTGTTTTAGTTCTCGTATCTATTTCACTTATCAATTGCTTTTGATCAAATTCGATCAGTCCTATTTTTTTCTTTTTAGCTGCTTCTCTTAAGAAATTACATTTTATTGTTGGGCCACAATAATTTGTAATCCAACCGTCAACTTCCATCCCTTTGTTTGCTTCCACTTCAGGAAGAAAAAATCCAGCTGCAGCAACGGTTGCTGCCACAGATCCAGAGCTTGTTGCCATGCTTGCTGCTCCAATCATTACCATCCCATAAGCAATTCCATTTGATCTTTCATTTAACCAATCTATGGCATCACCAACTGTTTGAACTGCTGAATCTGCTAATGAATTTGCGAATGACGCTATCTGGCTTTCTTCTTTATCTTCCTCTTCGCCTTTCTCAAAAACAGATGGCGATTCAAGAAATCCTTCTTCACCAATAATTTCTTGTGATGCCAGTGAAGAAAATTCTGCTGGTTTTGATTCTGTTACCTGTAAACCAATATCTGGTTCAATTTTGGTTTCTTCAGACCTGTTTTGAAGATCATTTTGTGACGACATCAAAGCACCTCTCACTTGACTGGCAAGGCCTAAATTGCTGACAAAGACACTCATCCATTTTATCCCATCTTTTGCTTCCGCTTCTTTTAAAAGCTCTTTATATTTTTTTTCTACTTTTTGTAGCTCTCTTTTGCTTTCATCTCCATAATTCTCTTTAAAATCATCATAAGCAGCTTGGCAAAGTTCCTGATATTCTTCACTCGCCGGATCAATATATCTTTCTTCAAAGATGATTTTTCTTTCATTCTTTTCTCTCAATCTTCTATCCAGCCAGCCAGGCTTGCCACTAAATCTCAGTTCTCCTGAAGCTAAAAGAATTTGTTCGCCTAGTTGTTTTTCTTTCATAAATAATTGCATTTTGTTTAATTGGGTTAATTACCAATTATCAAATATTCCTATTCTCAAAAAGATATTTTAGCAACTAATAAGTTTCTTAGAATGAACAATATAAACCAATTACCGGTGTTAATTATTGGAGCGGGGCCAATCGTTTGGTGCTTGCCATTTGGCTGCGCAAAAAAGGAATTGCGGTTCGTATTATTGATGAAATTCTGCGTTTTGAATGGAATGAGGAAGTCAAAGCAAAAATAAAAGGCTTAATGAGAGATGTAATTTATCTTTTGCTTCCAGATGTTCATATTAGTTTTATGTCTAAAGCTCAAAATTTGTCAGTATTACAAAATTATTTAATTTCCAAATTAGGTCTCAAATTTATTTTGGCAAAAGTTGAATAGGCGATATAAGTAGGTATAAGTTACTGAGTTATTATTATTAAATTTAATTTTATAGATCTATGCCAAGTAACAATAAAAAATCTTTCGGAATATTTGCTCTTTTTGTGATGGCTGCCAAAGTTTTTGGTCAGAACATTGAAACTCTTCCTAATCAGGCACTGCTTGATAATAATGACCAGGGTTCTGAGCCGAATAATGTTGCAAAATCTCTTGCTAAAGCCGTTGAAGCTTTTAGACAAGAAGAATTGGCAACTACAGCTGCAGTATCAATAGATGGCGAGAGATGTGTTATTGAAAAAAATGGTGATTCGGTTGCGATCGAATTTGAAGGAAGCAAAATTCAGGTTGATTCTGATTCTTTTAAGGAAATTGTCGGCAAAAATATTACCGGAGCTTTTTGCGGACAAAGTGATGATGGGTCATTTTCTGTGATGCTGAAAGAAAGTGATAATGGTAACGAGACGGATCATTTATATAATTTTGTGCTGACAGAAAATTCTGCAGGTTATTATGTGGCTGATATTTTACACTATAGCTCTTCTCGGGCAGCGCTTGTGAAATCTCCAGCCATGCGTTCTTTAACGCAGGTAACTTTTAGTCCGACCGTTGTTCCAACAATGATTCCTACCTGGCCTCCTGTAACACCAGCGCCATCTCCCAATAAAGATGATAAAACAATTCGCATAGAGTTTGATCCTGCATCTGCTATTGGTGTAGGTGTTGTTGTTGGTACTGCATTGTTTTGTTGTTGTCTTGGCATATGTTATAAAGCATTGCGTGATCGTCAGGAAGGAAGAAGAATGGATGCATCTGCAATGGCGGCGCAAGTGGCAATAGCTGCAGAAGCGGAAAGAGGTAGAGAGGCATTACAAAATGCACAAAGTGCTACAGATGCATTAAGACAAGTTAACGATTTAAACATGAAAGATGCAGCAGAGAGTGCGGGAACTGCAGCGGCAGAGGCGGTAAATACTTTTGGAAGAAAAGTAGGGGTTGAAGGAGTGGCGCTAGGGGCTCTTAGAGATGCGGTATCTAAGGCAGCCAGTACTGCAGCTTTACTAGCAGGAGAACATTCCGCAAATCATGTTAAAATTCTATCTCTAGCAGCAGCAGATATTGTCTTTAAAAAAGCAATACAACCGCAAGTGGGAAGAAAGAGAGAAGTTGGAGAAGAGGATGGGCTATTGAAGGAAAGAAAGGATTCTCAAGTAGAAGAAGGTCAAGATTTTTCTGATTTTTCACCAGGTCGCTCTCCTTCGCAAGCTAGTGCTATTCCTGTAGATAATGGACAGAAGAGGGATGGAAAAGCTGTTCTGGAAGTTTGATATTGGAGATTGGGGATTAATAACAATCAAAATAATTAATTTATGGCAGCAAAAATAGAATCAAAACAAATCAAGGCCCTTCCTGTTATTCCTTATCAGCAATTGCGCTCAACTTTGAAATCCGGCGATTTATTTTTTACCTCCGGTGATTACTTAGTGTCAAAAGCTATAAGAAAAGTTACCGATTCTTCCTGGAGCCATGTCGGCATCATATTTAGAATTGATGCAATAGACCGGGTTTTGCTTTTGGAAAGTGTTGAAGATATGGGAGTAAGATTTGCTCCTTTGTCAAAATATTTAAGTGACTATGAGCGTAACAAGCCTTACAAAGGGCAGGCGGTTGTTGCCAGATGCAACAATGTCAATTCTAATGTTGTAAATAAGGCAGCACAGTTTGGAACTGACGAATTAACCCGACCTTATGACAAAGATGAAATTGCTAAAATCTTAGCTCGTATCACACTTGGAATAGGCAAAAAAGAAAATGACCGGGAATATATTTGTTCCGAGCTAGTCTATGAATGTTTTTCCAAAGCCGGAATAGAATTTGATTATGATAAAAGAGGATTTATCAGTCCGGAAAATATCTGGCTTGATTCAAAGGTGAATCTGGTTGGAAGGATTTTGTAGGTTTAAAATTTAATTTAAAAAACCGTGATATTTAAAATGGCCGACATAGATGATCTGTGTCGGCCATTTTATTTTAAGAGATCATGGCACCCAGGATGGAATTTTCTATCGATTCTTGTGAAGTGGGAATAAAGCTATTTTTTTCACAGTCGGCCGGAAGTTTTATTGTGCAATTCAAGTTTTGCTTTTCGCTTCCTGAAATTTCAATTATGCCGCCATGATGGCCTGTAATTAAATAGCAAATCAGCAAATTAACATAAAGCACTGAAGCGGTTTTATTTGGGTTGGCGGTGAAAATATTATCACCTTCAAGCTCTTTGGCTTCAAAATTTATAGAAAGGCCACCTTCAATTTTATCAATCACAAATGAAGTTGGGGCTTTTGATAAAGCGGCAATTTCTGCTAATTTTTTCACCAATATATTCAGGCTTTCAGAATTAACTTTAGTTTGCGCTTGGCCTGCAATTCTAACTGTAAGAGATAAATTCATTTTGCGTGCCTCTTCTTCCAGCATCGATTTCAAGTTATCGCTGTTTAAGTTTTGGTTAAATCCATAATTACCAGAATATGGAATAGCATCTTGCAGTCTATCCATCAAGTCGGTAAGAAATTTAACTTCCAAAATTTCCTGATTGCCAAACTCAAACTCTTTCCAACTTTCATCTTCTGAAACTGTGGAGCGGTTGGCAAATGCTGTTATAAAATTTTTTATTATAGCGTCAGAGAAGTTCAAGAACTTGAAAACTCTGGCGAATAAGAGCAGGATTTTAACCCTTTCTATTTTGATAAATTTTTTCTTAATTATAAGCTTTTCAGTTAGCATTTGCCTGCGTTCTGAGTGCAATTCAAAAAGCTCTAAAGCTTGCTCAAGTTCAATTTTGAGAAGGTTATAATCCCATGGTTTTTGGATATAGCGCAAAATTTCTCCACTATTTACCGCTTCAATTGCATCCGACAAATCTGAATAGGCGGTTGTAAGCAGGCGAATAATATTGGGGTGATTTTCTTTAAGAAATTTTAGCAATTTAACACCGTTGCCGCCCGGCATTCTTTGATCGGTGATGACAATACCAATATTTTTAGATTGCTCATTTACTATATTTCTTGCCTCTTCAATATTGCTGGCGGTTAGGATATTGAAACTTTCCTTTAATGATTTTTCAAAATATTTACGCGCATTTTCTTCGTCATCTACGAACAAGATATTGAACTGGGATTTTTTATTTTTTGTCATACGGATTACTCTATTTATTTTTATTAATTGTTTTACCCCCTTTCTCTCTAGAGAATCAAGGATGAAGGCGCATAAAATAAAATTGTGTTGTTTTGTAAGTCAGTCAATAACGCACAGAAGAAATTAATAAAAGAAATTTTAAGAATCCTTCTAACCGCAAGGTAGGTCAAAATAAAATTTACTACCTTCTCCCAATTTGCTTTCCACCATCAAATTGCCACCGTGATTTTTAATAATCGTATGGCTAACGCTAAGACCAAGACCCATTCCTTCTCCCACATCATTAGTGGTAAAAAATGGATCAAAGACCTTTTGGCGAATTTCTTCGCTCATGCCGATGCCATTATCTGAGACTGAAATTATAACGCGGTTATTTTCCTTTCTGGCATCAATTCTGATAATTCCCTTTTTTGTCCCAGATTTAATTATTGCTTTACCGGCATTAAAAATGAGATTGATTAGAACCTGTACAATATGGGTTTGAGAGCCATCTGCCATTAAGTCTTTTGGTATGTCTATTATTCTTTCAACCCCTTGATACTCGCTAGCGGTAAATCTAAGTGTGTTTTGCACCACGTCATATACGGAAAATCTGTTTTTTACGTCAGCTCTTTCTGGATAGGCGAATGCTCTTAGATCACTAACAATATTTTTAATTCGTGTCATGCCATCTTCCATATCTTTAACTATATCTTTGAGCTCCTCATTGGTGCTGACATAGCTATCTGTCTTCATTAGATATAATGCTGATATCGTGTAATTTAAGGGATTATTGACCTCATGCAGCAATCCCGCAGATAAAGTGCCGATGGCGTTTATCTTTTCACTTTGAATAAGTTTGTCCCGGGTTGTTTTTAAAGTATTTATTGTTTTTTTGAGTTCATGGTTGAGGCGAAATTCATGGAACCGATATTGCGAGTTAAAGTAAGAGGAGGTTATGCTGATGATTGATGTGAGAACCAGGAAATACAGGTTGTTGTAAAGTATATCTCCTTGCGTTAGGGGAAAATGAACGGCGGCTATAAGATAACAAAAAATTGTTATGGCACAGAAAATTGTCATTTCCATGATGGTAAATGGCAAGACTACCGCCGTTGCAAGTATAACGAGATTTAACCCTGCATAATAAGTCGATAGATGCCGATCTGTCATAAAAATCATCGTGCAGATAATTATTGGTATCAATGTCAGCCATATAAAAGAAAGATATTTAATATGATTCTTGCCAAATTCTGTGTAGTGAAGAGCAAGAACAAATATTGTGATTAGCGAGCAGGCAAGACGAAGCGTTAAAAACTCCATCATAAAATCTGGGTACAAAAACCAATCAAGACTAAATCCTGCTGGCACCAAAATGATGCTTAAAATGCAGCCGATAATCGATCTTTTGACCCTAAGATTTTTGTCAGCTTCGATATAAGTTTGTTGGAATTCTTCCATGAAAAAATTATGACTTTTTAGCTTCTAGAAAAATGTTAAACCCCGTTTTGTCTGTATAAATTTTCTTTTGATTAGCTTCTATTAATGTAGAAAAACTTTCTTCGTCACGATAGATCAAGTACCACTCCAAAAGATGTTCCATTAGTGCTTTAACGGGATTGTTAGAGTGGACATTTGTGACAAGAAGCTCTCCATTTGTCTTTAGTTGCGAAAAAAATAATCCAAGCAATTTTGTGCAAATTCTGTCCGATAGATAATCAAACAATCCTGCGCAATAGACCAAGTCAAAATCTTTTAGTGACTCAGATTCAGAACTTCTTAGTCCGATAGCGTTTTTTAAAATATCATTTACTGATTTATTGATAAGTCTGATTCCAACCTTTTTGCGGTTACTTCCCCTTTTAACTTGCTCTATAATATTGCTGGTATAGTCCAGAGTTTCTTTGCTAAAATCTAATAAAATAAAATCACAGTTTTCAGATATTTCCTCTGTGGCAATAAATCTTTGAATTTCGGCGGCCGGTCCACAGGCAAAGTTAAAAATTTGTGCCCGGCGATTTTCTTTCCCAGCCCTGATCGCCGTTTCTTTTATTTTTTCCAGAAGAATATCGATGCGGTTTCTATGGGCTTCAGCAGGGCCTGCTTTTAAGAGAAACAGATTAAAAAGTTTTGCATAGATGGTCTCTCCTTCATATGGATTTCTAAGCATCATATTAACCATTTCATAATCTCCGGCATAGCCTAGCGGCTTGCTAAATGTCCTATGAGCAAATGGGGATTGCATCATTAATGGATGTAGTTCCGTCTGGGCAAATCTCTTGCAAACATTCAGTTGGGATTTATCAATCTTTTTTGCTTCAACTTCAAATCCGAATAGCAGTCCCGCCAAATTCGAGAGCAATGGCTCTGATATTTTGTTTATTAGTTCTTCATCATTATAGCCGTATGATTTCTTATCAATTGCATCAAATTGCCTTACCCATCTGCTCATGTCAGTTAAGAATGAACGCATTTTGTTAACTGATAGCTGATAATCAGGAAGTACATTTTCACTTATTTGATTCCACTCAGAAACGAATTTTTCTGCTTCATCCTCAATATTCGGTAATTGACCTGGTTTTATGGACTCAAGCCACGGATCTACCAAGGTGGCAGATACAATCAATAATAGTCCGGTATTAATCAGATTGCTCACAACGGCTTTTCCTACATATGCCGCTTTATTAAACCTATATATGGTGACATTATTTAGAACTTCACTGAGCTGTACTAACGAATAGAGATTATAGGTTTCAAAAACGATTTGATTCTGCGAGATTTTGAGCAAAGTTCCTCTAACAGCTACTCCTTGGGCACTTTTGAAGGTTATAAAATCAGCAATCTCAGAAATAGATTTTGTCATATTTACTCTTCCAAACGTAAATAATTATTAGCGTTCTAAATGTACCGATTAACCAACAATTGAAAATTTCAATAAAAAGTAGGTATTAGTAGGTATTAATAGTGTAAAATCAAACTGATTTCTCAATTTATTTTCTATCAAAATATCTTAACTTAAGTAAATCTCGTAACCTAAATTTATCAAAATTTTCTTGGAGCAAAGAAAGTAATGTGATGAATTGCGAGGTGATATGCTTAAGGGTAAAGCTCATCTACGCTATAATCAAAAAAGATTAATTCATTTAGTGATTGATATGGTGATCGTGTAATATAAAACCAAGCATCAAATAGAGCTCGAGGTAACAACAAATATTTTTTTAAGTCAATAAATCTAAGCCTTAAAAATTCTTAATATAGTTATTAGAAATTCTCATGAGCTACGATTTTAGAAGTTCAATATTAGCCAATAATTTTTACTGAATTATTTTTATCAGCAGCATAAATGCCATCACATAGCGAAACAAAAATTTTGCCATATAGCGCCAAACAAATTTTTGACTTGGTAATGGATATCGAAAAATATCCGCAATTTTTACCCTGGTGCTTAGCGGCAAAAATTACCCAGCGATTTGATGAAAATCACATCAATGCCGATTTGGTAATCAGCTTCAAAGGATTTTCACAAAAATATTCTTCCGACATCAAGACAAAGAAAATTGGTGACGAAGAATTTTTAATTAATGTGGTGGCAATAGACGGGCCATTTAAAAATCTGGTCAATAAATGGGAAATGAAAGAATTAAAAGATGCTTCCGGCAAGGTGAGTTGCCAGGTCAAGTTTTTCATTGATTTTGAATTCAAATCAATAATTCTTGGCAAGATGATTGGGCTGATCTTCGAAAAAGCCACTGATAAAATGATTGATGCTTTTGAAAAAAGAGCGGAAATAATTAACAATTAACCATTATAAAAATGCGTCTTTCCAACTATTTCCTTCCTACTTTAAAAGAAAATCCAATTGATGCCAAAATTGTTTCGCATCAATTGATGATTCGCGCGGGCATGATTCGCCAAACCAATTCCGGCATTTATAGCTGGTTGCCTTTGGGTCTTAAAGTTTTAAACAAAATTTCCAACATCATTCGTGATGAAATTGACAAATCAGGATGTTTAGAAATTTTAATGCCAACAATTCAACCTGCTGATTTGTGGCTAGAGTCCGGCCGTTATAATGATTATGGCAAAGAGATGCTTCGCATCAAAGACCGCCATGATCGCGATTTGCTTTACGGTCCAACTCATGAAGAAATTGTCACCGACATTTTTAGGAAAAATGTTACCAGCTATAAAGATTTACCCAAAAATTTTTATCAAATTCAGTGGAAATTCCGCGATGAAATCCGCCCGCGTTTTGGCGTGATGCGGGGCAGGGAGTTTTTGATGAAAGACGGCTATTCCTTCGATCTTGATTACGAATCCGCCAAAAAATCTTATGATTTGATGTATGCAACTTATTTCAAAATTTTCAAGAGAATGGGTTTGGATGCAATGGCGGTAAAGGCAGATACTGGTGCAATTGGGGGTGATTTATCTCACGAATTCCACATCCTAGCCGATACCGGAGAAAGCACGGTTTATTATGACAAAAAATTCGACGAGTTAAGAAAAGCGCCAACAGTCGATATCAAAGCCATGCAAAGTCTTTACACCGCAGCAGATGAAATGCATGATACAAAAAATTGCCCGATTCCCGAAAGTGAAATTGCCTCAAGACGCGGCATTGAAATTGGCCATATTTTCCATTTTGGCGATAAATATTCCAAGGCAATGAAAGCAACAATCACCAACCAAGAAGGCAAAGAAATTGTGCCACAAATGGGCTCTTATGGTATTGGCGTTTCCAGACTTGTGGCGGCAATTATTGAAGCTAATTTTGATGACAAAGGAATTATCTGGCACAAATCAGTTGCGCCTTTTGATGTGGCATTAATCAATCTTAAAAATGGCGACGAGACATGCGATAAAATCTGCGAAGAAATTTATCAGAAATTGCTAGCGAAGAATGTTGAAGTTTTATATGACGACACCAAAAACGGCGCCGGCCAAAAATTCTCCAACATGGATCTAATCGGCATCCCAACCCAAATCATCATCGGCCCTAAAGGTGCTGCAAATAATTTGGTGGAAATAAAAGATCGGAAAACAGGCGGAAAAAAAGAAATGATGCTTGATCAGTTCTCGGCAAATACTGACTTTTTGAACTAAAATTGCCAACATCGTCATTGCAAGGTTAGGGCATTAATCCGGAAGTGATCAAAACTCTTCTAACATAAAACCAGTCATCCCTAGATATGGGTTGTAGTTTGTAACTGCGATCCTGATTTCATCATTTCATCATCTCTAAGACCGCCGCCTCTAGCGGGGAATCAATTTTTAAAGAATATCCTATCTTACCAACCGCTATCGTTATAAGGATAATAAAAAATCATTGTGCTCAACATCTGACTAATGGTTCAATTAGATAATTTACCCCAAAAACCAAATAATAAGATATGCTCCAATATCTGCTGAACAAACTTAAGTATAACAAATACCATTTATTTGCCTTTGGTTTTATAGCTGTTATAGCGCATCCTGTACATTGGTTTTGGTGGGTATATGTTATTCCAAATCCATATGAAAACGCTACTCTTAGAATAATAGGTGGATTGAGTTGTTTGGTCCTCCTTTTTATGACATATAGAGAGGATTTATTTAAGAAAATTTTGCCATTTTACTGGCTATTTATCGTTATTTATAACCTACCATTCTTTTTCACCGTAAATTTAATAAAAAATAACCTGATTGATATTTGGTTAATGGAGGAGATTGTAATGATCTTTACCGTTATTTTATTTATCCCAAATATTTTTGCGGCTATATCAGCCATAATTGTTGGGGTTTTTGGTGCCGTCATCTTTTCTGCTATCACAGACCAGATGAATATATACCCAGCAGATTTATTGTTATCTCATTCTATTGTTTACATGCTTGCTATGGTTGCTGCCTATATATTTAACCGCAGCAACGTAATGGGGATTAAGGCGCAAGAAAAACAAAAATACCTTGAAGAAAAAGTTCAATTGCTATCTCTAACCGGCTCCATCGCCCACGAATTACGCAACCCTCTCAACACCATAAACCTAATTGGTTCCCAAATTAAAGATTTGGCTCCGCAATTTGATAGAACAAATGTGGAAAATTCTAGTGATGCAAAATCTAAACTCCTAAATCTCACTTCCCACATAACGGATGCAACGTACAATGCCAACAACATAATCAATATAATTCTTGCTGATTTAAGTGAGAAAAAGATTGATCGGGCAGATTTTGCTTACCTAAGACCAAGCAAAGTTCTTCCTGAAATCCTGGAAAAATATGGTTATAAAAGCGAGGAAGAAAGAAAAAAGATAAAACTTCTATTGCCAACAAATGAACAAGATAATTTTCTATTCAAAGCAATCCCAGACCGCTTTGCTTACATAATATTTAACCTTCTCAAAAACGCTCTTTACTATCTTGATCAATATCCTGAATCCACCATAGCAATCGGTACCGACACAAAAGGAATCAATGGTATTTCGTATAACGCAATTTATATCCATGATACCGGCCCAGGAATTGCCCCTCACATCATCCCAAAATTATTTGGCGACTTTTACACTTCCGGTAAGAAAGAAGGAACCGGTCTTGGTTTGGCTTTTTGTAAAAGAAATATGAAACTATTTGATGGTGACATTATCTGTGAATCTGAATTTGGCCATGGAAAGAATGGCTGGACAAGATTTTCCTTGCTCTTTCCAATCCTTTCTGAACCTGAAATTGAAGCTGCAAAGATTGAATCCAGAAGAAGGAAAATCCTGTTGGTCGATGATCAAGAAGTAAATCTAATTATGCTAAAATCAAAAATAGAGCGAATCCTGCCAGATATATCCTGTGATATTGCCCAGGGTGGCAAAGAAGCTATCAGTATGGCAAAAGAAAACAAATATCATCTGATTTTAATGGATATCCAAATGCCTAAAATTGATGGGATTGAAGCTGCAAAAAAGATTAGAACTTATGATAAAGAAGTGCCAATTATTGCACTAACTTCATTGAACAAAGAACTATTTTTAGAAGAAATTGAAGTAGCAAAGTCTAAGAAAGATTTTAGTTACTATTTAAGTAAGCTATCAGCCACCAACCTCCTATACCGCACAGTTAGCAAATGGATAACAGGCCTAGAAGATGAAATGTCTTATGTGGGCGCAAAAGAAGAATATCTGGAAGCCTTAAAGAGCAAAAAAGTTATTCTTGCTGATGACGAAAGACTCAACCGCATTATGACCAGAAGAGTTCTCGAGACGGCTGGAATAATTGTAACTGAAGCAAATAACGGTGAAGAACTTCTTCAGCTATATAAAAATAGTTTAGATGCAAATGGCAAATCAAGCTTCGATATCATAATTACTGACATCAACATGCCACCATATAATGGTGATGATGTTACAAAAGAAATAAGAAATATTGAGAGCACATATAAAATCAGTCACCATGATGAAATGCCAATTATTGCTTTTAGTGGTGACGGCAAAAAAGAAGACATACATCACTTCTTTGAATGTCAGATGACGGATTATTTTATTAAGGGAAGCAAGCCGGAGTTGTTGCTAAAGATTATTGCTAACTACTTGATTAAGAAGTAGATGAGATCAGAGCTAAAGGACAAAGAATATCAAGAGATAGAAAATAAAACTACATCTTTACCTCAATGGTTAGACAATCTTCTCTGCTAGAATCAAATTAACAATTTTTCTAAATCCATGTAAAATGTTACTCTTAGAATATAGAGGTTAGTTGTTTAATTCTTTTATCCAATTTTTGTTCTAGTAATCCCATTTCAAATAAAAGCTGCGAAGTTCGAGGAGAGAATTAAATACTGTGTAATCAAAGCAACATCTTAATTAAATCCATCTCTATCTGTTGTTCTTATATTTTCAAAATAAACCTATCTTAATCCTCTTATCAATTTAGCTTATCAATTTTCCAAATTTTGTAGAGAATTTAATCCCGTCTTCATTTGAAAGCCGGATTTTACTAACTCTATTTTTCGGGGAAAATATGAAAGATAATCAATTTAAAATTGAACAAAATGATTTTGAACAACTTCATGAAGTAGCAAAAAAGCTACCAGAGGCTTTGCTAAATAATCCAAGCCAGCTAGATACGAATCTTTTGCTGAGCAAAATATTTGTATCAAGGCCTTATTTTGCATTTGATAAGATTTATCAGTTTCAAGATATTTTAATATCGCCAGTAAAAGTAGAGCAACCAGTTATTTTTGAATCCACTCCCATGAGTTCTGCCGAAGCAAGTAGACATATGGCGATACTTGGTAGCTGTGCATTAGCTGCAAATAAAGAGGAAAAGCAATATTATTTGGCCGTTAAAGCCAGAAAGAGAGCTGGTGTTGACACCCCAGAACAAAATATATTTCGCAAAAGTGAGCAACTTTATGTTTTGGCAAAGGCCTGTAGTTATGCAGAAAAGGAAGCTTCTGCCCTAACTTGCCTTGTTACTTTAAGTGGAGAGATAATTTTTGATTTTAAAGTTGGTTATCAGCTTTTTAGTGAAAAATTATTTGATAGAGTATTTAAAAAGCATACGAAACCAACTCAAGATCTAGAGTTGAGCCCTTATCGAGAAGCTTTTGAGTACAAAGATATCAGGATTGGCAATAATATCTTGAGCGCCATACTGCCAAAAATGAAGCCTTATCAATGTGCTGGTCATTTTAAGAACTGCCCTATTTTGCCGGTTGGAGTCTTGGCTTATATGACGATAAACACTTTAGGAAAATTCTTAAATAACATAACTCAAGATGAGAATTTGGTCTATTATCTAGATTCTGCAGATATGGACGTTAAGGCTCCAACCTTCATAGATGAAGAAGCAAAATTATCAATTTTCTACAAAAAATGTGAAAATAATAAATATTATTTCTCTTGGGTTATGAGCAATTTTTCTGGGGATGAAAATTTAAATACAATGGAAATAGTATTTGCTGCTAGTCATAAAATAGTGCCATTTTCATCTTTGCAAAGAATTAGCAAAATTCATCTTGAGCTAGAGCAATACAAAAAAATGTATGCTGAGCTTGCTCATAAATACTTTTACGGCGGTATTTCTAATGATAAGATTTTTCTTCATCAAAAAGCTCCAGATAAGGCCTCTATTTCTAGCAATCATTTAATCAGTTGACTTATATTTATAACAAAATAACAAAGGCTCCTGCAAATTTGTTCTTTGCTAAACTAAGGTCAATTCAAATGCAAAAGCTCCTCAAAATCAGTGAATCTTTAAGACAATTCTTTCTAAAGGAAGAAAAGGATAATAAATATAACTATTTTGCTTTAGCAATCGCTGCTGGAGTAGGTCACATATTCTTTGGGTTTTACTGGACTTATATTGATCCGCAGATTTATGAAAATCTTTATTTGCGATCGGTAGGATTCTTGACTTGTGTGATTTTGCTATCAGCAGCAGCTTTAAAAAGAGAAGAGTCGCAAAATAAATGGCTTTATTATTACTGGATTTTTACCGTAATTTATAATCTCCCATTCTTTTTTACGATAAATCTAATTCTTAATAACTTTTCTGATATCTGGTTTGTTGCTGAAGCAACAATGATTTTTACTACAGTATTATTTTTAAGTAGCATCATACTTTCATTGCTTACAATATTTAGTGGAATATTTTTTGCTGCAATATTCTGTTTTTTTACAAGTCCTAATTCTATTTACTTTAGCCAGGATATTATTAAACACCTACCAATCTATTCGCTGACATTTATTGCTGCATATGTTTTTAGTTACAGTAACAATAAAGGTCTGGCCTTGTCAAAGGATGTAATTTATGGTCAAGAGTTAAAAATCCTAAAATCCCTAGCCGGCTCCATCGCCCACGAACTCCGAAACCCCCTAAACACCATAAACCTAATTGGTTCCCAAATTAAAGATTTGGCTCCAGAATTTGATAAAACAAATGTAGAAAATTCTGGTGATGCAAAATCCAAACTCCTATCCCTAACCTCCCACATAACAGACGCCACCTCCAACGCCAATAACATCATCAACATAATCCTAGGTGATCTAAGCGAGAAGAAGATTAACCCAGAAGACTTTTCCTATCTAAATCCAGCTAAAGCCCTACCAGAAATCCTGGAAAAATATGGCTATAAAAATGATGAAGAGAGAGCCAAGATAAATCTGTTACTACCAGAAACTGGAAAAGAAAATGAAGAAGGTAACTTTTTATTCAAAGCAGTTCCAGACCGCTTCACCTACATAATATTCAACCTCCTAAAAAACGCCCTTTACTATCTTGACCAATATCCTAACTCCACAATAACAATCGGCACCGACAAAAAAGAAGTTAACGGTACACAATATAACACAATCTACATCCACGACACCGGCCCAGGAATTGCTACCAATGCAATACCAAAACTATTCGGAGATTTTTACACTTCCGGCAAGAAAGAAGGAACTGGTCTTGGTCTGGCTTTTTGCAAACGAAACATGAAGCTATTTGGTGGTGATATTATTTGTGAATCTGAGCTTGGAAAATGG
>JAJTCH010000006.1 GCA_021323225.1 Rickettsiaceae bacterium
AGTAATAGCAGCGGTTAGGGTTGTTTTGCCGTGGTCAACGTGGCCGATTGTGCCGATATTGACATGGGGTTTGGCGCGGTCGAATTTTGCTTTGGACATTTGTTAAGAAAATTATACGTTAAAAATTAAAAAAACTATCAAGACCTCAATAAAGGATAACCTAGATTGGTCTTTACACTATGCATTATGAACAATTTTTCATTTAGAGTTTTAAACTCCAAATTGGTTTACAGCCAGAATTTTTATACTGGAATAATTTGTGATCCAAAAACTGCAGCAAATACTTGCGGAAGCCTTGTAGTTCAAGGCAAATCAGCGATTTGAAAACTCTTATCCAAATAAAAAGAGGGCGTATTTTGAACTAAAACAAATAAAAGGCAATAATTATTTCAATTATTTTTACTTATGCTTTTTTTGCTTTAATTTCTTCCGCTACTGCATTTGGAACTTGCTGGTAAGATTCAAATTCCATTGCATATTGAGCACGTCCTTGAGACAAGGAACGCAAGCTATTTACATATCCAAACATTGAAGCAAGAGGAACTTTAGCAGTAATTACCTGCACATTATCTCTGGCTTCTAAATTATTGATTTGTCCTCTTCTGCTATTTATATCACCGATTACGTCGCCCATATAATCTTCAGGAGTTACTACTTCCACTTTCATCATTGGCTCCAATAGAACTGGACCAGCTTTTTCCATTGCTTCTCTAAAAGCGCTTCTAGCTGCAATTTCAAAAGCTAAAACACTAGAGTCAACATCATGATAAGCACCATCAAGCAATTGGGTTTTTAATCTAACTACCGGATAACCAGCTAAAAAACCATTTTCTTTGGCAGAAACTAGACCTTTTTCAACGCCAGGAATATATTCCTTAGGAACTCTACCACCAACGATTTTACTTTCGAAAACATAATCTTCGGCAACATCTTCAGGAAGTGGCTCAAAAGAAATTTTAACTTTTGCAAATTGACCGGCACCACCAGATTGTTTTTTGTGAGTGTAATCAATTTCAACTTTTTTAGTGATTGTTTCACGATAAGCTACTTTAGGTTGACCGATATTTGCATCAACTTTGAATTCTCTCTTCATACGATCAACAATGATCTCAAGATGTAATTCGCCCATTCCTTTTAAGATTGTTTGTCCTGATTCAGGATCACTTTCAATTCTAAGGGATGGATCTTCTGAAGCCAAACGAGAAAGAGCAATACCCATTTTTTCTTGGTCAGCTGTTGATTTTGGCTCAACTGAAACTTCAATTACCGGATCTGGAAAATCCATTTTTTCCAAAATAATTTTATTGTCTTGGTCAACTAAAGTGTCGCCTGTAGTGGTATTTTTTAAACCAGCTAAAGCAACAATATCACCAGCATATGCAGTTTTAATATCTTCACGGTTATTGGCATGCATTAATAGGATTCGGCCAACTCTTTCTTTTGATCCTTTAATTGTATTATTCAAGCCCATACCGGTTTCTAAAGTGCCAGAATAAATTCTAACAAATGTTAGTGAACCAACAAATGGATCAGTCATGATTTTAAAGGCTAGACCAGCAAATTTAGTATCATCGCAAGTAACTTTAATTGGCTCATCAGTGCCAAGTTTTGTGCCACTAATAAAGCCAATATCTTTAGGGCTTGGAAGATAATCTACAACCGCATCAAGTAGTGTTTGTACACCTTTATTTTTAAAAGCAGTACCATTTAAAACCGGAACAAAGGAAGCGTTAACAGTTCCTTTTCTAATACATTTTTGCAGTTCTTCTGTAGAAATTTCTTCCCCATTTAAATATTTTTCCATCAATGCATCATCTTGTTCAACAGCAGTTTCAACTAAATTTCGGCGATATTCTTCAGCTTTTTCTTTCATAGAATCTGGGATTGCTTCATATGTAAAATCAGCTCCCATAGTTTCATCTTTCCAAACAACTGCTTTCATCTTAACTAAATCAATCAACCCACCATAATCTTCACCTTCATTTATTGGCAGTTGGATAATCAACGGTTTGGCAGCAAGTCTGCTTTTCATCATTTCTACACAACGGTAGAAGTTCGCCCCTACTCTGTCCATTTTGTTCACAAAGCACATTCTTGGAACACGATATTTATTGGCTTGTCTCCAAACTGTTTCTGATTGAGGTTCAACACCAGCAACTGCATCAAATACAGCAACAGCACCATCCAAAACACGTAATGATCTTTCTACTTCGATGGTAAAGTCAACGTGGCCAGGTGTGTCAATAATGTTGATACGGTGATTTTTCCAAAAACAAGTTGTAGCAGCGGAAGTGATTGTAATGCCTCTTTCTTGCTCTTGTTCCATCCAGTCCATGGTTGCGGCACCCTCATGAACTTCACCGATTTTGTGAGATTTTCCGGTGTAATATAGAATTCTTTCGGTAGTAGTAGTTTTACCAGCATCAATATGAGCCATGATGCCAATATTGCGGTATTTCTCGATTGCGATTTCGCGTGCCATGATGCAGTGCAGTTTAATTTATTTAGGATTTTCGATGGAAATTAGATAAGAAAGCTAAAGATAATTAGACCAGAAAGTCTAATCTTGTGACTTGAACCAAATATCTACCAACGATAGTGAGCAAATGCTTTATTAGCTTCAGCCATTTTAAAAACTTCTTCTCTCTTTTTAACGGCCCAACCTTTATTTTCAGCGGCTTCACCAAAAGCAAAAACTATTTTTTCAGCCAGATTTCTACCTGAAGATTTTTGGATAGCGGTTTTAAGCCATTTTAAAGCCAAAGCAGTACCTCTGCGGTCGGAAACTTCAACTGGAATTTGATAAGTAGCACCACCAATTCTTCTAGATCTAACTTCAAGTCTAGGAGTGACATTATCCAAAACTAGTCTAAAAATTTCTAAAGGATTTTTCTTCATTTTCTTTTCAACTAAAGAAAATGCATCATAAACTGATCTTTCAACTACAGATTTTTTGCCATCTTCCATAAGACGGTTAACTAATTTGGTGATGATGATTTCACCGAATTTAGCATCAGGGATAATTTTTCTTTTCGGGGCTGCTCTTCTTCTCATTGGTCTTAACTTAAAAAATTGTTATATTGATTGCTTATTTAGGTTTTGATGCACCATATTTGGAGCGAGATTGTTTACGGTTTTTAACACCTTGGGTATCAAGGGAACCTCTAACAATGTGATATCTAACACCTGGCAAGTCTTTTACCCTTCCACCACGGATAGTTACAACACTGTGTTCTTGTAGATTGTGACCTTCACCTGGGATATAAGCGATAACTTCAAACCCGTTAGTTAATTTAACACGGGCAACTTTACGAAGTGCTGAGTTAGGTTTTTTTGGAGTTGTTGTATAAACCTTGGTACAAACACCTCTTTTTTGTGGACAAGCTTTCATTGCCGGAACCTTGTTTTTTCTGGTTTGTTTAACCCTTGGATTTCTCACCAATTGATTGACTGTAGGCATTTTTAGTTGAATTTGCTCTTTCGAAAATTTTGCTGATTTTGCTTATGTAGATCATCTATCTAAAGCACTAGCGGAAAAATAAGAGGCGGCAGTTTAGGCAAGCGATATTTTATAGTCAATATTTTTTAACAATTTTGTTTTCGTATTTGTCAAAGAAGAATCTGATTTTTTGAAGATATTCTTTTGGATCTTTAATTTTTACTAAGGAATCAGCTGGGGTGAAAAATAAGTCGTTAAGCCTTGTTAGTAAAAAGCGCATCGAAGCTCCAATTAACGCTACTTTAAGGAAATTTATTTCATCTGGATTGATGTCGCGATTTTTTTGATATTGATTTAAAAGTGCCATGTATTTTTCCTCACTGAATTTATTATTTCCATCAAAGCACCAGGCATTGATGGCTATTGCTAGATCATAGATAAAAAGATCATTGGCAGCAAAATAAAAATCTATCACTCCACTTAAATTTCCACTTTCATCAAAAAAAACATTGTCCGGAAATAAATCGGCATGAATAGCGCCGGATTGATGATGGCTTTGCCAATTTTGCTCTAAAAAATTAATGTAAGACTCTACTTCTTGTTTTAGGCCGTTTTGATAGTTTTCAATTCTATCTGAAATTTTATCAAATAATTTTCTCCAGCCCAAAATTCCTAAATCATTTTTCCTAAAACCTGCAAAATCAATAACCGCGTTATGCATTAAAGCCAAAACTGATCCTATTTGCGAACAATGATTGGTAGAAATTGAAGAATATAAACCATTTTCCTGAGGCTTTAAAGTAGTGCCATTTAAAAAGCTGACAATAGATGTAGATTTGTTCTTGATACTCGAAAGCAAAAGACCAGATTTATTTTCAACCGGCTTTGCACAATTAATGCCATGCTTTGTTAGATGGAGTTTTAGATCCATAAAAAACGGCAGCTCATCTCTGTTTATTCTATTTTCAAAAATAGTAAGGATGAATTTTCCTTTATCGGTCTCAATAATAAAATTGGAGTTATCTATACCATCAATAATTTCCTTAAAGGAAACCAATTCCCCAATTTGATAATTCTGCTTTATAAAACCGGCAATTTCTGCACTACTTAGCTTTGTGTAAACTGCCATTTTATTTATTTTTTTTATCTTCTAGCTCTTGATGTTTCTGCCAAGATTGTTGCCAAGAGTTATTGGAACTGACATTGGCAGACCAGGATTTTTTTCCAGATTGATCAGATCTTTTATAAAAAGATTTAGAGTTATCGGCAAATTTAGCTTCTGTTTTAAAACTATTATTTGCTATTAACCCGCTCGTATAGCTAGCAATTTTGGGAGAAATTTTGCTTTTTATTCTTGGATTAAAAACTTCTCTTATCCATTTTGAGGTATTAGCAAAATAATCTGTCACTTGAGAGGTTAAAAAACTTCCATTTGGCTCAACATCACGGGAAGTGCTAAGCAGTTCAAAATATCTGGCAAATAGCTCGGAAATAAATTGGTTCTCGGGATATGATTTTAGCGCATCAACCATCAATCTCTGAATTGTTGATGACAAAACAACGCTGTCAGCTTTGCGATCTTTCATATCAAAGCCAATGGCAGTTCTAAAATCTTCATTTAACACCAAACCACTTTCTACATCCAGACAATGAGCCATTTCATGGGCTAGGACATTAACTGCCAGACTTCGAATAATTATTTTGTGGTCAAGTTGGTGGGTAAAAGTTTTGAGAAATTTATTGTAGATTTTTCTTTGATCAGTCAGATAACAGCCAACATTTGTATCCCAGTCTTTTATTATCTTAACTTCAAAAGCCAAACTTCTTTCTTCTGCCCTGGTTAAAATTAAATCTAATCCATCTTTGAACAAATCAATAGAATAAAGGCTAGAAAATAATTCAGAAAATTTCTTACTATTATTAACGCCTTCAAATTTTAAGGATTGACTGAGAATTTCTTCAATCATTTGGAAGTGGATTTAATTGGAACTGCGTAAAGTTCTAGTTTGTGATCAACCAATTTATAGCCTAGATCTTTAGCAATTTTTTCCTTCAATTTTTCAATTTCTTCATTGAAAAATTCAATCACTTTTCCGGAATTAACATCTATTAAATGATCATGATGATGGTCATTTAGCTCTTCATATCTTGCTTTATATCTTCCTTTTCCAAAATCATGTCTGGTGATGACCCCCTCTTCTTCAAACATTTTTACCGCTCTATAAACTGTAGCAATACCAATATCCGACTTTATTTTGGAAGCTCTTTTATATAGCTCCTCAACATCAGGATGGTCATGGGATTCTGATATAACTCTAGCAACAATTCTGCGATTGGCGGTAAGTTTTATCTTTTTATCAAGACATAATTTTTCTACTTGGGAAAGCATGTTATCTGTAAATTTGATTGTCTTTTATTTATCGGAAGCCCAAAATAGATGGTCTTATTTTAAATTTCAATTTCATCAGCATGGCGAAACATTCTCTTAAAGAAATCACCGAAGCATCACATTATTTGACATTTGACGATGTTCTATTAAAGCCAGCTTATTCAGAAATTCTTCCCTTTGACGCTGAGACCAAAACTAAAATCACCAAAAATATTGAGCTAAATATTCCCATCATTTCTTCTGCAATGGATACCGTTACTGAAAGCAAAATGGCAATAGCCATGGCACAGTCTGGCGGCATGGGATGCATACATAAAAATTTAAGCATAAAAGATCAAGCTGATGAAGTTAGAAAAGTTAAAAAATTTGAATCAGGAATCGTTATTAATCCGCTTACAATCACGCCGAATGAAACTTTAGGTGATGCTCTACAAATCATGAATCGTTACGGAATTTCAGGAATTCCGGTTGTAAAAAAAGCTGGCAGCACAAAATTGGTTGGCATTTTGACCAATCGCGATGTGCGTTTTGCCACTGATAAAAAGCAGCCGATTTATGAATTAATGACCAAAGAAAATTTGGTAACTGCCAGAAGCAATATAAGTAAGCAAGAAGCTAAACAACTTTTACACAAAAATAAAATTGAAAGAATTTTAATCACCGATGCCGATAACAACTGCATTGGATTGATTACCGGAAAAGATATTGAAAAATCTAAACAATTTCCAAGCGCCTGCAAAGATGATGAAGGCCGCTTGAGAGTTGCCGCGGCAGTCGGTGTTGGTAAAGATGGATTTAAAAGAGCAGAAAGTTTGATAGAGGCGGGAGTTGATGTTTTGGTAGTTGATACCGCACATGGTCATTCTAAGGGTGTAATTGAAATGGTTAAAGAAATTAAAAAACATTACCCAAAAATTGACTTGATTGCCGGCAATATCGCTACTTCACAAGCAGCCGAAATGCTAATTGATGCCGGCGCTGATTCCGTAAAAGTTGGTATTGGCCCAGGATCAATTTGCACAACTAGAATTGTTGCCGGGGTTGGAGTTCCACAATTATCAGCAGTTTTGGATGTTGCTGAAATTTGCTCAAAGAAAAAAATACCTTTTATCTCTGATGGAGGAATTAGATTTTCAGGAGATTTAGCAAAAGCAATTGCCGCAGGCGCATCTTGCGTTATGCTTGGCTCGTTGTTGGCAGGAACCGAAGAAAGCCCGGGAGAAACTATTCTTTTTAAAGGAAGATCTTACAAAATGTATCGTGGCATGGGCTCACTTGGTGCCATGGCGCGCGGTTCCGCCGACCGTTATTTCCAGGAAAATGTTTCTGACAAATTGAAACTGGTACCGGAAGGTGTCGAAGGCAGAGTTCCTTATAAAGGTCATGTTGCGGAGGTTATTCATCAACTGGTTGGCGGTTTAAAATCATCAATGGGTTACACCGGAAACAGCACCATAAAAGAGATGCATAAAAATTGTGAATTTGTCAAAATTACCAATTCCGGATTAAAAGAAAGTCATCCGCATAGCATCACTATCACTAGCGAGTCCCCAAACTACAGCACTGAGAATTAATTCTTGACTAATCTGACAATTTTGTCATAAGATTGCGCCGAAATTTTTGGTTCTAGAGAGCTTTAGATTGAAGCCGTTCTCACATCATAATAACCCCTATCCACCCGATTAATCACCTAGTCTGATTAAATTCCGGTATTAATAAACAGTGCTTTGCTAAGGCACTTGAATTCTTGGCAAATTTGAACAAAACAGGTTGCTTAAGACAATGAGTATAGTACGTATTACAGCCAGCAGAATACTAATTTTGGCACTAAGGATTAGTTATTTTATTGTGGTTTTCCTAAAAAAAGTCTTTGGCAAAAAAACCATCCTTTTGGTATCTAAGCAACAGATTAAAAGCTATTCTGTTGGCCCCCTTACCCAAGTTACCATGTTGCTTGTATTGTTCTGGATTGTAGACATATTCATCACATCACTTAGATACAGCTCCATAGTTGAAAAGAAGTCAATTGAGATCAGCAATTTAAAAAAAGCAAATAGCATCTTTGAAGAAAGAATTGACTCTATCAATGCTAGTTTAAAAGAGATCAATGATTATTTTATCTCAGTTTCCGGCTATAGTAATGAAAAGAAGCAAGACCAGAAAAGCACCGATGAAAAAGTTAGTGATCTATTTGGTAATTTGAAACTCAACTCCCAAGGAAAAGAAATTGCCACCAAAATTGCCGATTCCAGTCTGGTATTAGATAATATAAAAGATCTAGCAAACAAAAGAATAGCGGACTTAAACCAAAAATTTGCCACCGCAGGTATTACCCTGGTAAGCAAAAATAGAGTAGCAATCAATAATCATTCGAATGAAGAAGATGAACATGATGCCATCTCTTTGAATAATAAAGATGAATTATCAAGCAGACAGGGTGGTCCTTTTTATAAGTTCAAGAACCCGGTATCTTCATTTACCAATTCTAAAATTTTTAAATCCGATAGTAATTTTGGCATTAAAAGTGAAATTGAATATTTATCTAGCCTAGAAAGACTAATACATTTTGCCCCACTTTCCGCACCAATGAAGAATTATTATGTATCAAGCATTTTTGGCAAAAGAGTTGATCCAATAAAAAAAGTTTTAGCATCTCATAAAGGCATGGATTTCGTTGGTAAGAATAGTGCACAAATAATCAGCCCATCAATTGGAAAAGTAATTTTTGCCGGTAAATATAGCACCTATGGCAATACGATAATAATTGATCATGGCTATGGATTAACCACCAGATATGGCCATTTATCTAAACTTAATGTTAAAGAAGGTGATATTGTACAAAAATCACAAGTAATCGCCATTCAGGGAAGTACTGGCAGAAGCACCGGTCAGCATCTTCACTACGAAGTCAGATATAAAAATACTCCACTTAATCCGAGAAAATTTTTACAAGCCGGACAAGAAATCCTAAATTAAACCCTATTCATGACCATTAAAAACACTGTGAGATCACTTATCGATTCATTAAAAAATGGCAATCATTCAGATTCTTTTGGCAAGACTATAGAACAAATGGCAGTTTCTCTTAAATCTATGCCATCCATAATTGCTAAAGATGCAAAAATTAAGGGTGAAATTTACAGTTCAGGAATGGTGGAAATTGAAGGCGAAATTGAAGGTCATATTAACAGTAACTCTATCATCATTAGAGAAGAGGGTATAGTTTGTGGTGAAATTGTTGCTGATTCCATCAATATTCGTGGCAGTTTTAACGGCAATATACAAGCCAGAAACATCAATGTTTTTAGCAAAGCAAGAATTGTTGGTAATTTAGAATATCAATCACTTTCGGTTGAAGATGGGGCTTCTATAGATGGTCAGTTTAAACAATTGAGTACAAAAAGATCCTAGGTAAGTAAAATTCTTTTCGACTTACAATTTAAAGAATAATTCTAGCTTTTTCACATCTTACAAAATTAGCGCACAGGCTAATTTATCTTCTTTTGCAATAGATCACTTCTAATCTTGTAATTTGTAGATCATCACATAGAATCCCGTTTTTTGTATTATCGCTAAATAGTTGCAAGAGCCTGTAATAACGCGCCGAATAAGACTCCGGATAACAAAATAAGCCTATGATCAACAAGAAGAAATTTACTATTAGCATCGGCGAATATGGTGCAATTGTTGTTTTGCACGACGGGAAAAAAATCCAGAATAAAATTCTAGTTAGCACCTTAAATGATGAAAACAAGAAACACCTAAAAGAGCTTTTTACAAAACATAAGTTGGTCCCAACTTATGTTTTACTTGATACCGTTGATCAGAACTATAGGAGGGTTACTTATCCATTAGTTAATGTTTTCGATTTTCATAAAATAGCCAAGCGCAATCTGGAAAAAGATAAAAGCAAAACTGAAAGCTTCTATAATTACTACGGCACACAAAATAAAAAGCAGCGCAAATGGGAATGTGTTTTTATATCAGCCCAACATTCTACTGAAGTTGACAATTGGGTTGAATTTTTGCTTGAAATGCCAAACCAACTTGTTGGCGTTTACATGTTGCCAATTGAGTCTCACCATCTGCTCACATCAATTATTGAGACCATAAAGACTGATCATAAAATAAAAATCGATGATAAAACTATTTTCTCTTTTATCGTCGACAACAAAATAAGCGGCGTTAGACATATCGTCTTCAATAATCAAATGATTGTGTTTACCAGGGTGGTAAATTACAACTTTGACGACCAAAATTTTCCACATCAGTTTGAGCAAGACATTCTTCATGCCAATGAATATCTGAAGATGATTTTCCAAAATCTTAGATTGCAAGATATTGTTACAATCAACATTCTGCCTGACGAAGTAATCGAAAAAATCAAACATATTGGCAATAAAGAAGTAAATTTTATCAGCTACTCACCGCATCAAATTTCCACTAAACTTGGCCTCGTTAATGCCACCAGTAAAAGTGCAGCTAATTTTTCCGATATTGTAATTGCCAATTATTTTGCAAATAGTAGCAAAAAAATATGTCGATTCATGAATCCGCATATTTCCTTTTTTGATAAAATGCATATGTTGGTAAAATTTCTCTCTTATGCACAAATCATACTTATAGCGGGCATCTTCTTGACTTTGGCAAAATCACTTATTGAAAAATATAATCTAAGCAGCACTTTATCAAAAGTTACAATTGAAAAAGCTAGCCTAATTGAGCAGTATCAAAGTGTTAACAATGCCGCTTCAGAAGGTGGATATAAAACTAAACAACAAAGTGGAAGCGATAGTTTTGCAGATGAGATTGTGGAATTTGGAAAAGTTAACGAAGTATTAAGCAAGAGTGAAGTCACCTTTGCCAGTCTTTTTGATAAATTATCAATCATAAAAAAATACGGGGTAATCGCCAACTCTTTTTCCTATCAGATAACAGATTATAATCCTAAATTAGGGGTGGTTTCTGGCCGGACAGCATTAGCACTATCAGGAGAGATATCAGATCAAAGTGGCAATGTCGAAACTTTACTGAAAAAATTTGACACTATGAGTCTTGAGACCAAGAAACAATTGCCGCAATATAACATAAAATATTCCGAGGTAGCTAAAGGTGTTGATTTTAGTAAAAAATATTATTTTCTACCTTTTGATCTAAACGCAGAAACCAACAGGCATAACCAATAAATGCATAGCCCCGCTCCCCAAAACAAAAATACCGCAGTAACGGTCACAGCCAGTTCCAGCCCCACACCAATTAGCCTCATTCCTCACTATAAGGAAAAGATTAGCGGCCTAAAAAAAAGAATTATTACTGCCATATGTTTTGTCTTGGCATCAATAGCCGCAATTATAGCCATTATTGCATATCACAACATTTCATCACAATTTTATCAAAATCAACTCTCCGACTTCACCACTCAAGTTGAGGATCTAAAAAACAAAGTAAGTAATATTGAAACAAGACTTAGAGAGGTCCAAAAATATAAGCAATTTTGGATAGATGCCGACAATAAGAAAAAAGATTTCCTTCGTGAAATTAAAATTTCTGAAGTGAGGGATGTATTTGACAGCATGGCTGCAAAATATGGTATCAATCCTTCAATAACCATTTCTCCACCAGAAGTTCTACAAAATGGTGTTTATAAGGGCCGGGTTTTGGAAACAAATGTAGTAAATTGCACAATTAGTCTTGAAACCCCAACAGACACAATTGCCGCTAATTTTATTGATGAATTTTTAACAACATTCACCGGATACACAATTATCAATGACATATCCGTTAAGAAGAGCAAAAAAGAATATACCGAAGAAGATCTTATAAATATTAGCATGGGGAAAAATACCGGTTCAGTTTCAACTAAAGTTAGTTTTTCTTGGTACTTCTTAAAATACAAAACTAAAAATACTCCAGCAGATGAAAAAGCGGGTAAATAAAATTTTACAAATTACGGCTTTCTTGTTCTGCCTTCAAACTATGTTGGCCTACGCTCAGCAAGGCCAAGATCAGATTAAGCAAAATGCAGAAAATGTTGCCAACAATAATCAAGGAAACAGCAAAACAGAGGAAAGACAATTGGTAAAGGAAGTAAAAACTATAGGTAAAGAAATAACATCTCAAATACAACAAAAGATACAAAATGCTGACTCGGCACTTAAAACCAAAAACTCCGATAATAAAGGGACAAATATATCCTTAATGTATACCGACGAACAATTATCAAGAATACAAGAGGCAATTGACAGCTACAAAAATAATACGCCTCTCAAAAAATCTTTAACAGAAGGCGAAGAAAATAAATCGGGGGGAGAGGCAGAAAAAAGGCCTGTATCTTATGTCTATTTAGGACTGATTTTATATAAGGCTCCAAATAATTGGTCGATCTGGATCAATGACCAAAAAATTTCTTACAAGGACAATAAAGTCGGTAACGAATTTTATGTTAAATCAATCAACCAAAATAAAGTTGATATTGTTTGGACCATGAGTATTAGTAGATGGAGAATTATCGCTAATAAAAAATCTAGTGAAGGCGCTCCAGTCAACCAGAATAATGAAGTTGAAATTAATTTTAGCCTAAGCTTTAATCAGGGATACTTGATAGACACAAATACAATAGTTGAGGGCAGGATCATTCCTGTATCAATAGCCAATCAAGATCAAAATAGCCAGAATCAAACAATCCAATAAATAATAAATCATATGACACAAGAAATTAGCGATGATAATTTTCAGAAAGAAGTAATTGAATCCGGGTCACTAGCTTTAGTTGACTTTTGGGCGCCATGGTGCGGCCCTTGTAAACAGCTTTCTCCTGTAATTGATGAGTTAGCAAAAGAGTTGGGCGATAAAATCAAAGTTTACAAATGCAATATTGATGACAATCCGGAAACTCCTTCCAAATTATCAGTGCGCGGTATTCCAACTTTGATGATTTTCAAAGATGGTAAATTAGTAGACACCAAAGTCGGCTCTTTACCAAAAAGCGCTCTTTATGAATGGGTAAGAAATAATCTATAATCTGCTTAACAAAATTATTGGCAGATGATTGATTCTCTTAACATTATCTGCCAACATAAAAAATCCCTCCTTAAGTTAATCCTACAAGATTTCCAATCTCAAAATCTGCAACCACAAATTGGCATCGAGCTGGAATTTTACCTGCAAAAAAACAATTTACCCGTAGATCCAAATTTAGTTCGAGAATTTATTTCCCATCTTAAACAGGCGATTGCAACACAAAATATCAATCTATTGGCAGTAGAGTTAGAGCAAGGCGCTGGACAAATTGAAGTTAAAACCAAACCTTATCTTGATATTTTGCAGCTCTGCGAAGATATTTTAAAAGTTAAAAAAATTGCCAAGAAAATTGCTAACGATTTTGGAGATAATTTGCAGGTAAATTTCTCTTCCCAGGTCTATAAAAATGATTGTGGTAGCGCTTTGCAAATTAATTTCAGCTTAATTCAAAATAATAATTATCTCTTTGCCAGAACTAGTGAAGAAGAAAGCCAATATCTCTTGCAATCTGTTGCGGCGTTGCTTGGATCGGTTGAGAACATGATGCTGATTTTTGCGCCAGAAGAAAAAGATTATTTAAGATTCGATTTAGAGCTAAATCGCAATTTATACCGCAATGGTAAATATCCGGCACCAACCAGTATCGGCTGGGGCTATGATAATCGCAGCGCCCTGCTTCGTATTCCTCCCGTTAAGATAGAAGAAGATAGGAGATTGGAATTTCGTTTAGGAGGAAGTGATATTGATATTTATTTAGCAAGCATGTTTTTTTTGCTGGCAATATTGAAAATAACGGAGAAAGAAATGAAGCCGCAGCCAGCAACTTATGGTAATGCCTTCGATATTCAATATGATTTGAAAATTCTGCCGAATTATCAGCAGGCACGTGATTATTTTTTAAATAATAATCAGTTAGTCGACGAAATTCTTCTTATATTGAAGAACAATAAATTTGATTATAACCCCGCAAATAGCGGTTAGAGGCATAGCGAATAAAATTCCGAAAAATCCGAATAACACACCAAAGACAAACACCCCAAATATTATCCAAACCGGATGTAGCCCGATTTTTCCACCAACTAAATTTGGCGTTAAAAAATTCGATTCAAGAATTTGTCCGATCAAAAACACCAAAGCAACCAGACCTATATGGAGAGAATCTATGCCCCATTGAAACAAGCCAATAAAGATGGCAATCAAAACTCCAAAAAGCATGCCAACATAAGGAATGAAAGAAAAAATGCCGGTTAAAAATCCAACCAAAAATCCAAAATTGAGGCTAACCAAACTCAAACCCAGCGCATAAAATATACCCAGGATAATACAAACATTGAATTGTCCATGAACATAACCAGAAAGGGTTCGGTCAATATCTTTAAAAATGCCCCTGATATCTTTTTTGTAATTAGCAGGCAGATAATGGTTGATTTTATTAATCAGCAAGTCCCAATCTCTTAGCATATAAAATACCAGAATTGGCGTGATAAAAATTAGCGATAAAATATTGACCAGCACAATGCCGGACTGCATAACATTGCTGACAATATTGCCTGATAGGCTAAAAATATCTGAAATAGTTTGGTTGCTAAAATAAGAACGAAAATCCGGCTCAAGATCAATTCCATATTTGGTTGCAAAGGAAAAAGCCCGTGGATAAAAATTTTCAATAGCAACATTAACATAGCCAGGAATGGCAGCAAATAAGCTAACCATTTGACCATAAAGAAGTGGCAAAAGCAGCACTAGTAGCAAAGTGATAGAAACCAAAAAGCTACCCCAAATTATTGTGGTTGCCCAAATTCTAGAAAAGCCAAATTTTTCCAACCTATCGGCTAGAGGATCAAGAAAATAAGCAAGAACAACGGCTACTATGAAGGGAGATAAAATTGATTTGATACTATAAAGAAAGGCTAAAAATAAGACGGAAATTATCAAATATATGACGAATTTGTCTTTGAGTTTCATTGATTAGTTTGGTTCTTTGTTAGAGAAAGGATATAGCCACCCTCACTTTTCTTTTGCAAAAATAAATTCTTTTTAGCAAAAAAATTGATTATGTCACCATTGCTTCTGTTATAGATAATTTCTGTTTTAATCATGTCTTTAGAGATGGAAATTATCTTCAGGCTAGAAGCAATTTTAGGATCTTCCAATTTGCTTTTTATTGCCAGCCATTCATCAAGATTGGAAACTAAAATATCAATATTTGTAGAAATCAAACCGGATTGTGATGATTCCCCACTTTCAGTTTTGGAAAGGTCGGCAATGTAATCAAAAGTTTTAGCGGCAACTTTATTAACCAATTCTTCCAAAGGTAATTGGCTAACATTAACAAAATCGAGGCGAACTGAATTGACTTGAAATTTATGGATAATTTTTAAAGTGATATTCACCTTATTTTCTATGGAATCAAAATCGAAGTAAGTGAGTATTATCGCATCAATTTTATACTTACCTGCAATTGCATCAAAATTTGTAAAATTGTCGGCGTTAAGGTTTTTGCTATTGAAACTGACCATATCCTCCACATCACCTTTCGGCAATTTGATTGAGGTGGTTTTTTTGCTTTTGATGATATTTTCAAATGCATATTTCCAATCGTTATTCTCTTCCCACAACACAGATTTTTGCTTCTCTAACTTTATTGGAATAATTAAATAAGATTCTGCCTTTGGAACCTCTGCAAATTTAGTTTTATCTCCCAAATAATGTTTTACGAAACTTTCTGAGAAAATAAGATTTAGAGTTGCTGAATAATTATTTCCGGCAATTTTTTCATCAATAATTTGCCTTGAAGAAACCATATCAGAAATTGCGTCATCCCCAAAATTAGCAGCAAATTTTTCATCAACTCCCAAACGGTTTAGTAATATGACAAAGGCATTTCTTTGTCCGTTAGCAATAGCAGTGGTTCTTGCCTGAGCCGGGGATTTGGCGGCTGCGTTTATAACAATACCATTTACGGCATATTGTTCAGACCCAGCGGCATTAGCCAAACTGACATTAAAAAACAAAATAAAAATAAGATAAAATCTCCACGATTTTACCATCTGATAGGTCATATCGGAAATTGACATTAGGTTTAATTGGGGGAATAATGCTGGGCTTCAAACTGCCCGTGTAAGATAATTGACACAACTTAATTCTGCAAATGAAAACTAGCGAAAATAATAGAAAATTAAGCTACAAAGATTCCGGTGTCGATATCGACGCCGGCAATGAATTGGTCAATCGCATTAAGCCATTTGCAAAGTCAACCATCCGTACCGGTGCAGACGCCGATCTAGGAGGTTTTGGCGCTTTGTTTGATTTGGCAAAATGCGGTTATAAAGATCCAATTTTAGTTTCTTCAACCGATGGCGTTGGCACTAAACTAAAAATCGCTAAAGACCTGAATTTGCATGACACTATTGGCATCGACTTAGTTGCAATGTGCGTTAATGATTTAGTTGTCCAAGGCGCAGAGCCATTATTCTTCCTCGATTATTTCGCTTCAGGAAAATTATCACTTGATGTTGCAAGTGATGTTATCAAAGGCATTGCAGCTGGATGCAAAATGGCCAATTGTGCTTTGATTGGTGGAGAGACCGCAGAGATGCCAGGATTATATGGTGCAGGAGATTATGATTTAGCAGGATTTACTGTTGGCGTTGTTGAACGGGAAAATATTTTACCGAAAAATATTGCTGCTGGAGATATAATTCTAGGCCTAAAATCAAGCGGCGTTCATTCCAACGGCTTTTCTTTAGTCAGGCATATTTTGAAAGAAAAAAATATCAGCCTAGATCATCAACTCTCAAATAAAAAAACACTTGGATCAGCTTTGCTTGAGCCTACTAAAATTTATGTCCGCTCTTGTTTAAACGCCATCAAAACCGGCAAAGTTAAAGGGCTAGCGCACATTACTGGTGGTGGTTTGTTAGAAAATATCCCAAGAGTTTTACCAAAAAATTTATTTGCCGATATTGATTATTCCTCTTGGCAACTTCCTGAATTATTCCAATTTCTGCAAAATGAAGGAAATGTTGAAGATGAAGAAATGCACCGCACCTTCAATTGCGGCATCGGCATGGTTTTAATCGTCGATAAAAACGACATCGCTTTAGTAAAAAACAAATTGGCTGAATTTGGTGAAGAGGCAATACAAATCGGCATTATCTCAAAACAGGCCTAATCAAATGAACAAAAACTCTTCCGTACATTTACAAGATTTTCCTGATATTTCTTTTCTCTCTTCAGAAGAAGCTTTGATGGAAGAAATGGATATGGTGCGACAAATTTGCAGCACTGCTTTATTCATTCGCGACCAAAAAAATCTGCGCGTTAGATTGCCGCTAAACAAACTCACAATCATCGGCAAAAATGCCGCTAAAATGCTGCAATATAAAGACATTATCGCTGATGAAGTGAATGTTAAGAATATTGAAATCATTGAAGAAATCGGCAATTTGGCAGAGCTGAAACTGCAAATCAATTTCAAAAAAATCGGCGCCAAATTTGGTAGCAAAATTAAAGAAATCACCGCCGCTGCAAAAGAAAATAAATGGAAAAAACTTGCCGACAATAAAATCGAAATCGCCGGAGAAATATTGGCTGATGACGAATTTGAAATAAAATTAATCACCAAAAATCAAGACACCACTTCACCTCTTTCAAGTAATGATTGCCTAGTTGAACTTGATATAAAAGTTACTAAAGAATTAGAAGAGGAAGGTTTAGCAAGAGATGTGGTCAGAGCAATTCAACAAAACCGCAAAGACGCTAATTTAGATATTTCCAACCATATTGAAATTGCCTTTTATAGCAGCAACAAAGCGCTTTTAGAAGTGATCAACAATTATCAAGATTATCTAAAGGAACAGGTTCTGGCGGACAAAATTTCCATCAGCACAAATTCTGAACAACTAAAAAATCACCAACATTATTTCCAAAATAAAATCGAAGATAATGATTTGGAGATTGGTTTTAGCCTTATATAACACCACAATATCTCCCCAATTAGTTCTTATTCTTAATCATGAGACCCAACAACTCACCCGTAATTCTTAACGAAAATAGAACCGTTGCAACCCTGATAGGTAACCCCGCTGAATATTTTCCACAACCACAAAACCCAAATGAATCTGGGCTAAGTAAAATCTTAAGTTCAAGAGGTCGGAAAGTGGATACACTTAAACTTTCCGCTAACCAGAGATCAATTGATGACGAGGTCATTAAAAACATTAACAAATTATTACCAAATCTCAAAATGTTGATTATAGATGAGAGTATAGAAGATTTGCCGTGGGTCCACACAGATCAAATTCTGGAATATGTTAAAAGGGGAGTTCAAATTAAATGTAGCAAATTATTCAAAACCAATCTTGAGAAGAGAGTTAATGAATTTACCGGAGGGTTGTATATAGTTGGTGAAACGGCATGTCTTTCATATCAATTAGATCCGACACTGGCAAGCGTGTTATTAGAATCACGAGCTATTCTTAGTAAAAATCTGAAAAAAATTGGAGAAAAACAACAAAAACATACACCACATGGTGCAATTGTAGTACTAGATGAAGAAAAAGATGAAGAAATAGGGAATAAACCAAAATCAGCAATGACTACTAGAGAAGGTTCTGGAAGATTAAGTCCAGAACACAATCCTTGTTGTGTCGTTTCTTAAATTTCTTTAGTGAATTTTACTCAAAAAATCTCTCCCGATTTTAATCCCGTTATGGTCAATTCCATGGCCAAGCCCTTCTATTTTGTGGTCTTCGAAAGGAATTTTTTCTTGTGCTAGGATTTTCTTTGCTTCCAAAAAATGATCGAAAGGCAAAACCTCATCTGCCGTGCCGTGAATTAAGCAAATTTTTGGTTTAGATTTTATTTGTTCGCCAAGCATTGTCGGCAAAATCAACCTGCCGGAATAAGCAAGGACTCCGCCCACTTCTTCGGTATTACGAAGCGAGTTATACATTGCCATCATCGAGCCTTGTGAAAAACCGGTTACAACCAAATTTTTCCTATCAATTTCTAATCTTTTCAATTGTAAATCGATGAAATTATCCAATATAAGATTGGCTTCCAATATTTGCGGAAAGATGATTTGCGGATCATAATTTGCTAAAGAAAACCATTGATAGCCGGGATAAAAATTATGTTCCAAAGCAAAAGGTGCATTGGGAGAAATGAAATGCATGTCCGGAAATTCATTTTTAAATTCCCTCGCCAACCCAATCAAATCTTCACCATTTGAGCCATAGCCATGCAAAAAAACCATTAGCTTTTTTGGCTTTTCTTTTAATAATGATGCGCTTTCGAAAAATTTTAGTTCTTTCATTGTAAGTCCGGAAATTCGTGTTTAAGTAAGGCAAAATGCTGACATTAGATAATATCACCTATCACAAAAACCAACAGGTAATTTTTAAAGAGCTTGGCTTTTCAATTGGTCTTGGCTCTTGCTTGCTTTTGGTTGGAAAAAATGGCTGTGGCAAAACTACTTTGCTGAAAAATATTGCTGGGCTTTGTCAGCCAAGTGTTGGAGAAATTTTGTGGAATGGAGAAAATGTCAGAGATTTTTACCAAGATTTTGCAAGCGATGTTAATTATATTGGTCATAAAAATTTTTTAAAACCACAGCTCACTGCTTGGCAAAATCTATCTTTTTTTGCTGGCATTTCCGGCACAGAAATTCTTCTTCCGTCTGCCATTAGATATTTTGGTTTGGAAGAAATTTTGGAAACGCCGGTTAATCAACTCTCTAACGGTTGGCAAAAAAAATTGCTTTTATCAAAGCTGCTTTATCAGCCCTCAACCATTTGGCTGCTTGATGAACCAACAGTTAATCTTGATCAATCTTCTAGAGAATTGGTTTTTAATTTGATCAGCACCAGAGTAAAAGATGGTGGAATGGTTATTGTTTCCACCCATGATGAAATTCTTTTCCCTTTAGGCAGCAAAGTTTTTTTAGAAGATTTTAAGTAATAGGATTTATTTATTTTTCTCGGTGTCATTCCGGAGCTAGAATTTCTTAGGCTTGTAGAGACTTAGAAAGACTTCATCCGGAATGACACCAACACTAAGCACAATTAAATTGATTAAAATCTTCACATTTCATGGACACAATTTTTGCTCCCATAACTCCTCTCGCTAAATCAGCTATTATTGTTCTTAGAATTTCCGGCAACAAAGCTTCGGAATGTTTGAAATTTTTAGGTGTTACAAAAAAATTAGAAGATAGAAAATCCGAATTTGTAGCTCTCAAAGATTCAAAAAATGGCGAGACTATTGATCATGCATTGGTAACTTTTTTTAAAGGCCCGAATAGTTTTACGGGGGAAGATGTTGTTGAAATCTCACTTCACGGCTCAATTTATATTGCGAGAAAAATTATTGATCTGCTCTCAGAAATTGAAAATGTCAGAATGGCAGAAGCTGGAGAATTTTCTAAAAGAGCGTTTTTGAATAACAAAATTGACCTGATTCAAGCAGAAGCAATTGTTGACTTAATTGAATCCGAAACTCTAGCACAACACCGCCAGGCGCTTTTGCAATTGCAAGGAGAGCTTGGAAAAATTTATGAAAATTGGCGCCAAGAACTAATCAAAATCACCGCCAATATTGAAGCCTTTATTGATTTTCCCGACGAAGATTTGCCGCAAGATATTATTGATAATTTGGAAAGCAGAATTTCAAATTTAATTTCTGAAATCAAAACGCATTTAAACGACAATCAAAGAGGAGAAAAAATCCGCCAAGGTTTGAGCCTTGCCATTATTGGCGCGCCAAATGTCGGCAAATCCAGTTTGATAAATTATTTAGCTAAAAGCGAAGTGGCAATTGTTTCTGAAATTGCCGGAACAACACGCGATGTAATTGATGTTCATTTAGATATTGGCGGAGTTGCGGTTATTATTTCTGACACTGCCGGAATTAGAGAAACTCAAGATTTAATTGAGAAAGAAGGAGTTAAGAGAGCTTTGCAAAAAGCCAAGGCAGCAGATTTAAAAATTGTGGTAACAGATGTAGAAAATCAACAGAATTTTTTAGAAGAACTGGGTGAGCTTGATGAAAATACAATTATTGCGGTGAATAAAATTGATCTGAAAAAATCTGTTCCAGAAAAAATTAACGGCTTTCAACCAATTCTAATTTCCGTCAAAAATAAAATCGGTTTAGAAATTTTACTTGGCGAGATAGAAAAAAAAGTTCAAACTCTAGCTTTTCAAAATTCTTCACCACCAATTACTAGAGCCAGATATCGTCAGGCTTTGAACAATATAATCGATAATTTATCACAATTTTGCCTACAAAAAAATATTGAATTTGCCGCTGAAGATCTGAGACTGGCAATTAGAGAAATTGGCAAAATTAACGGCAAAGTTGAAGTTGACGATATTTTAGATGTTATCTTCGCCGGTTTTTGCATCGGAAAATAGTTAGGTTTTATAAGAATTCTGGCCGGTTTAAAGGCTTTAAAATCGAATTTCAATCAACATAAATGAGCCTAGTAAGCAAAATAGAACTTGCTTCGGATATTCATTCTATTGCCTCAGGCAGAGTGCCAGCCAGCCTTGGCATGCGCCTAGTTCCGCTATTCTTCGGAAGAAGAAAAGGCATGAGCAAGGCCAAGTGGAAGAAGCTGATGATGCGCAAAAGAAGGATGTTTGTTGATACAATCGTGATGAATCACAAAAGAGCTCACGATAAAAGCCGCGAAAAAACAATTGAAGAAGCCAAGGCCAAAATCAGCAACAAACCGCAAAAATCTTTAGACAGACCAAGTTCATCACCAAAGCTGAGCAAAAGAAAATCTCCCGATATGAATGACAGGAAATGGAGAGATAAAGCGGGGCCAAATCGGGAACAAAAATCAAGAATTCGAGGACTGGTTGATAACGAAAGGGGCCACACCAGAAGCAAATGGGCGATGAAGGTCAATGAAAAAACCGGCGCTAAAAAAGAGATTTAGGCCCGATGATAAGGATGATTATTAATAATTGTCTGAGCTCGATAAATTTGCTCCGCTAAAAAAGCGCGAATCATTAGATGTGGAAAAGTCATTTTTCCAAAAGACAAAACCAAATCAGCCTTCTTTTTCAATTCCTCACTAAGACCGTCAGCACCGCCAATTACGAAAGCTAAATTGCTACTTCCTGTATTTGCCAAATTTTCAATTGCGCCAGCGAACTCCTGGCTAGAAAATATTTTTCCCCTCTCATCCAAAGCAATGATTTTTGCTGAATTTGGAACATTACTTAACAACAACTCTGCTTCTTTTGCCTTCAAAACTTCACCTTGCAAATTACCTTTTGTTTCCAACTCTTTTAACTCTAATTTCCAGGAAAGTCTTTTTTGGTAATTCAAAAATAATTCCTGGTTAGGATCATTTTTACGAAATTTTCCGATGGAGATAATAGTGATTTTCATTTGGAACGGCTTGGTTAAAAAACAGGTGCTGGATTTTAATTTAGCCAAAATTAATATGGCAATGTTATTTAACCATTTCATCAGCCAATGAATTCAACAAAAACCGCCATTTATCCCGGCACTTTTGACCCTATCACTTTTGGTCATTTAGACATTATCAAGCGCGCTTTAAAAATTGTCGATCGCTTGGTTATTGCAGTCGCAAAAGATAGCGCTAAGAATCCGCTTTTTTCAGTTGAAGAAAGGGTGAAATTAATTGAACAAGAAATGGCCAATATCAATCACGGCAAAGTCATTGAAGTAGTTGGTTTTGAAGGATTACTGATTGAGTTTGCCAGGCAAAAAAAATGTGAAATTATCGTTCGGGGCTTGCGCGCTGTATCTGATTTTGAATATGAATTTCAAATGTTTGGAATGAATTCCAAGCTCGACCCAAATATTCAAACCATCTTTCTTCCTGCCTCAGAATCAACTCATTTCATCGCCTCTCGTTTGGTGAAAGAAGTTGCCAGACTGGGTGGCAATATTTCAGATTTTGTCTCTAAAAATGTTGAGCAAGAACTGGTCAGAAAAATTAAAAAAAATGTCTAATAAAAGTGAAATTTGGGTTTTAGCTGATGATAGACCTGGTAATTATTCTCAGGGCATTGGGCTAGCTGAAAAGCTTTCTTCAATTACTCCATTCAAAACTCAGATTAAAAAAATCAGTTACAATAATTTTGCCAGACTACCAAATTTCCTCAAAATTTGTGGGCTGACGGGAATTGATAAAATATCTAAAGACTCACTTCTTAATCAAAATCCTGCGCCAAAAATCATCATTTCCGCTGGCAGGAAAACTGCTCCTATAGCTGCTTTCCTAAAAAAACATTACTCTGCTTTTGCAATTCAAATCATGAATCCGAATTTGGATTTCAAAAAATTTGATGTGGTAATTTTGCCCGGACATGACAAAGAAACGAATCAGTCAAATGTCATCAGAATCAACGGCGCTTTGACTAAAATCAGTAGTGATATTCTCGAAACTGAATATAAAAAATTTGCTTCCCAGCTAGATAAAATCAGCTCCCCAAAAATAACTTTGTTGGTTGGTGGTTCTTCAAAAAAAGGTAATTTTGATGAAAGAATTGCTAAGGACTTAGGAGGAATGGTTAGCAAAATAACTAATAAAATGAGTGGCAATCTTTTGGTTTTAAATAGCCGAAGAACCGGGGACGAAATTACTGAAATTTTAGATCAAAGCCTAAATTGCCAAAAAATATTTTTTAAATGGCAAAGCAAAGATTGGCAAAATCCTTATTTTGCGGCCTTAGCTGCGGCGGATTTTGTCATTGCTACTGGGGACTCAATCTCCATGTGTTCAGAGATTTGTTCAATTGGAAAACCGGTCTACATTTTCAATCCACCACAAATTTGCTCTGAAAAACATCTGAAATTTCATGAGGATTTATTTTCCGGTGGCTTTGCCAGAAAGCTGGATGAAAAGACAGAAATGCTAGAAAATTATCACCCGAAGAAACTTGATGAAACCATGAGGGTCGCGGGTCTTATAGCCAATTTGCTCTAGCTTTAAAAAAGATTGTAATAAAACTTTACGCAAATAAACTTTCCCCTCGATTCAAGGCCCACCAAATCCTCACGACGACATTGCCAAAATTATTCTCCACCAACAAAATAAAAAATTTTAGATCAGCGGTTGGCAAATTATTTTTGCTTGGTTTTTTGCTTTTGTCCTTTTCCTCCTGTAATGACCAAGGCTGTATCGAAGCTGATGATTTTGGAGAATATGACCAGGAAATTCTCAATGTTCCCGCCAATAATCTTAGCGAAAGTTGTGATTATCAGGCTGACAAAGAATTTGGCGATCAAGGTTCGGGGCTTAAAGTTTGCTTGATGTCAGGCAATGTTACGATTGTTGACGATACCGGTGATATTCAATACACCAACTCTTCCGGTACTGGCTGCAGTGGTACATTTACTGGCGCACTAACTAGTGTTGGCAATTCCAAGACACCAAAACCAACTATACCATCCGAAACTCCACCTTCTATTAAACAACAATGTATTGAGCAATGCCGCGTTGATTGCATCAATAAAAATAGCGCAGATGTTTCTTCGGCCGAGCCAAACTGGACCCCTACCCACACTAAAGAAGCCGGTAAGAATATGGGTGTTACTCTCACGCCTGGCTCAAAGATTTTCATTAGGGCTATCGGCACCGTTACTTTAGGAGGCGACAGAGCATCACCTATTTATGTCAAAGCGACTGATCACAATCTGCAATCCGGAAATATTGGTTTCAATCCTTCCTTTATCGATCTACAAGCCAATACTCCGAAGAATATGGAGTTTAGCGGCAGCTGGGTTGATAATGCAGATATTGATGATGTAAAAAATGAGCTGGGAGATATATCAACCACCGACCAATTAAGGAAAGTTCTAAACGGGGCTAGAAGATTGGTGCTTTACACCATTCCCCATCCTGAAGGATACCAGTTTGACATTTCTCAAAATTCAGAAACTAACGGCACTAAAGGCACGCCACTTTTTGCGGATGACAAATTATGGTCTTGCAACTATGACAACGGCACTAATCTTATGCAATCATCTTGCCAGAGCTTGCCTTATAGCCCGCCTGACTACCCTACAACCGACAATTCAAAAGCCCAGCAACTCTATTCAATTACTTCCGCCGCAAAAGCTGATAATTTAGGATTGATTGGTGGAATGATCAGATGGACTGGTGATGGATTGGTGCAACTTAATTATGACCCATTTACCGGCACTGTCTGTGATCCAGACTGCTCCCCTACAGTTAGCGATACAGCTTCTGGTGGACTAATTGGCGATTTATCATCAGGAAAATCAATCACCAATAGCAATTCTTATGCAGTTAGGGTGAGTTTTAGAAATCTCAGTTCAGACAATAGTTGCAATCTAGGCAGCGGCACAATTCCACCTTTGACTTACAATATCGAATCTGGCAGCACAGCAATTCCTGGCGGCAATATTACTATCGATACCTTGATTTGGAGCGACAAATATATTGCTCTAGAGCCCGGCGACAAGCTCCTTCTTTCTAACAATAGCACAAATTATACCAACGGAACCACCAATTGCGGACGCGTAATTGCCTATCGCCTTCAAAAACTGCAGGACATAAAAATTGAAAAATCCGGATTTTTAAAATTTACCATGCTTGGCATCTCCGGCACTGGTAGCGAAAATTGCAGCTTAAAAGGAAGAATTATTAACCCAGATGGCAGCCGTGTTGATTCTACGACTACTGCCGATTTTGATGAAGCTGATTTTTACGAATATGATTCTTTCGAGACTGTCACTTCGAATGATCCACTTAGCAATTTAACTATATCAACAAGCACTACTTTAAATACTTCATCTGATAAAAATTGGACAACCCAAAAAATCTTCGTCAGAAAAGGGCAAGTTATCCGCTTTGACCCTGAGAGCTGGAACGGCACCTGGACTGCCGGATCGAATTTGGGCATAGCAATTAAAAGACAATGCGGCATCGGCATGGCGATGAAAATTGAAGAACGCCCTGCCTTTTTATGCCGCGGTAATGCCAGTGTTGACGTGCCTAATCCATCATGCAAAAGAGGAATGGATAATGAGCAACATGTGATTTGCATGAGCAATCAATGTCTTTTAAATACTGCGGCCAGCACGCCAACTGCGAATAATGCAGCCTCTTATTGTCCAAATGTTGAATGTGTTTATAGCTTTAATGACAGTTGCGCCAGTGCCGGTCCACCTGCCATAACTGAGGCAACTTGCCGGGCCTGCAAAACTGCCAATGGCACTATTAGCACCACCACCAATCTTGATCTTATCCAATGTTATGATTTGGAAAATTATCGCGGCAAAGTTTCCAACATTCCTCCTGACACCGGCTTTACCGGCGCTCAGCTTAGTGATGACAATATTTCCAAAGGTGCCAAATTATTATCTGATTTCAACGGTCAATATGGAAATTTCAGCAGTTTTGCCGATAGCGGAAAAGTAGAATCAACAAGAAAAGTTTATACTCTTAACCAATCAATAATCCCTGAAAAAAATAGCAGATTAAAATTTTTGGTTCTTGACGGCAAAGACTTCACTGAACAACAATTTAATAGTTATAGCAACAACAGCTCTGGTCCTTCTTATAACGGCTCAAACGGCTATAAGATCAGCCTGTCGGGTAAAAGAGAATTTCAAAATGGCCAATGGCTGGAAGCAATTTTATGCCAGGAAGATAGTAGCAAGACAAAATGTTCCAGCGTAACAATTCCAACTCAAGTGGCCAGTCAGCCAAATATCGTCACTATCGAAAATCCGACAGTTGAAAACCAGTTTCCAAAAGTTACCAGCTATTATCAATTTGATCCTTTCGGCAGTATCTTAAGATTCAACAATGTTGCTGGTGATGGTGTCAATCCTAGCATGGTGCCAGCCGGTGACGGCCCATCTTATCAAACTGAGCCGGGAGTAAATTATTATCGCCATTCCTATGATGGTTCTGATGCGACAGGTGACAATAGTGATGATGCAAAATCTTCCCGTCTATCCAATCTCAGAATCTCCTTCAAAATCAAAGATCCTGATATTGGAAATTGCAATATTGCCAACCCAGTTTTAAATGCGAGCCATACTTGCCCTACAGATGGCGCTTGCGATGGCATAATTGTCGATAATATTTTCTATGATGCCGCAGAAGCTGGCACTACCAACAGAATTTGTGGTGGATCAGAAGAAGTGGGAGCCGAAGACAGCAAATGCCACAAACAATATTTCTGCGCCAGCAAATATTATAATAATTCAGGGCAATATCAGGTGGTGGTTCGGGTGGAAAATAAACAATCAACAATCTCTAAAATTGCTGACCAGGTTATTTCACCAGTTGTTGCCGTTATAGATGGCGATCCAAGCAGCAACAAGCCAGGACAAGCGGAACGCATATACACTTCAACAGTAGGCGATCCTAGATTCCAGGCAATTGTCGAAATATTGATCATATTAATGATCAGCTTCTACGGCCTTGGTTATTTAATGGGCGTTAGTGAATTTTCACAAACCGAAATCCTCACCAGAATCATAAAAATCGGCATAGTTTATCTCTTTATCAGCCCAACCGGCTGGTATTGGTTTGAGAGAATTTTTGTCAGCTTTTTCAAAGATGGTACTAATTATGTCACCTTCCTGATGGCCAGCTCCTTTGACCAATCAGCGGAACTTCAAAATGCCATTGCCCTTGGTGATTTTAGCGACAAATCCATCCTCTTTGGCAGTGTTGACAAGGTTTTTGGAATGTTCTTTTCATCTGCCGTGCAAAAGAAAATTTCAGCATTCCTATTTGCCAGTATTTTTGGTTGGGCATATCTCTACATCATTTATCTCAGCTTCTTCATTTATGTTTATGCTGTTGCCAATGCCATCTTGCTTTATCTAGCTGCGCAGGTTTTGATATCAATCCTCTTTGTCATGGGACCGCTTTTCTTCCTCACCAGTTTGTTTAACCAAACTAAAGACATGTTTGACAAATGGCTGGGTGAGTTAATTGGCCTTTCGCTGCAACAGGTTTTCTTGCTCACCACCCTCGCCTTTTTCAATATGATGGTTTATGAAGTCGTGAAAATGGCACTTGGTTATAGAATTTGCTGGGATGATGTTTGGGTAATCAATCTTTATTTCACCAGGATAAAATTGTTGTCCTTCTGGACTATTGCCTCCATACCACCAAATCTTGGTCTACAATCTGAAGTCGGCAATATTGGTAATCCGGAAGGAATACCTTCACTCTTTTCCATTCTATTCATCTATGTCATTGCCACATTAATGGGCCAATTTATTGGCTTTATGACTGATCTTGGCGCCTCTATAGGCGGTTCAGTATCAGCAAGCAGCCTGTCTAGTGGTATTAAGGATGCCGCTAAAGCCATGAATGCAGCAGCTAAAAAACAATATCAGGACAAAATCGGCAAACATACTGATAGTGCATTACAATCAGCAGACCGCTTCTTGTTTGATTCTGGCAAAAAAGCTGAGGAAGACCGCAAAAAAACCAAAGAACAGGACAAAAAAGATACGGAAAATCGCAATACTCTTGCCAAGGCTGGCGAAAAAGGAGTCGATGATTATAAAAAGAAAAATGCCGCAGATCTTGCCAAAAAATCTCCGGCTGAACAAGAAAAGATGCTGCAGGACGCTAAAAAATCCGCAATGATGGCAAAAGCAAAAGAAATGGGAATGGATGACAAAGAAGCAAGCAGACTCATTGGCACAAAAGCCAAAATGAGAGCAACCACCGCCGCAGATATGGCAAAACAAGCCTGGAAAAAAGGTGGCAATTTAAGCAGCAGTCTTGCCGATAAAGATGTTAAAACTTCACTTTCCGGCTCTCAAATTAAGAGCGCATTGAAGAATGCAGAAACAGATGAGGAAAGACAGGCTTTGAGAGATGCGGTTAAGAAAGGTGATTTGACGGTTGGATTAACTAGAACAGAAAAGGTGGGAGAGTATATATCAGACGAAGCACGGTCTACATATAATAAAGCAAAGAATTCATTTCTTGAGGCAAAAGAACACGGCATTCAACCTGGCACACTCCCAATTCCTAGATGGTCTGACACCACTCCTCCTCCCCTTTCTTCACAATTGAATGAGGGGGTGGCTAAGCCTATAAAATCTGCTTGGGATGCTACAAAATCTAGCTTTAAACGAGGCTTTGCCAGCAAAGAATATGCAGAAGCAAGAGGTCAGTTGGAACAAGAGGGCGCAGTAGACAAAATGAGTATAGGAACAAGATGGGCGGCATCTGATACAGATAAACAGGCAATCGCCGACCGGATAAAAGCAAACAAATTAACCAAAACCAGAGATAAAACTATATCCGCAGGCACTGATTTTGTTGACAAAATCAAGTAGAAAATTATTGAAATTATCAGCCGCATACATAGAATCGGCAACCTTTTTGGGCCCCAGCGTGTCAGCAATTAATCTTTAATATGACCAAACAACAACCTATCAATTCCACATTTTTTAGTGGCAACCTCACTTTCATCCAGGAATTATTTTCACAATATTTAAAAGATAAAAATTCGGTTGATCAAGATTGGCAAAAATTCTTTGCTGATAATTTTGACGATTTAGACGCTAGCTTAAAAGACAAAAAAGGCGCTAGCTGGGCCAACCGCAATTTAAAAGTTGTTGGTGGTGAAGAGTTTGACATTTCTTCCCTTAGCAAAAAAGAACTGAAAAAAGATTTAAAAGCAGCTCCAGTAGCTGCAGACAGCGGCAACCAGATTTTATCTATACGCACTGCTAACCTGATTTTAGCCTATAAAAGATTTGGCCATTTGGGTGCTAATCTTGATCCTCTAGCTCTTTCTCCAAAAAAGACAGTACCAGAATTAACTCTAGAATTTCATAACATAGGTCAGGCAGATTTGGATAAAGAAGTTGAACTTGGCGGGTTACTTGGGTTTTCAAAAGCCAAAGTCAGCGATGTAATTTCTTTGTTGGATCAAATTTACAAAAACACTATCGGCTCCCAATTTACCTATATCAACGACTCAGAAATTAAAAATTGGCTAGCAAAAGAAATTGAAACAGCAGTTCTTACTCCTGTTGCTAAACAAGAAAAAATCAAGATTTTAAAAGAAATTATCCGCACTGAAAAATTTGAACAATTTCTTCACAAAAGATTTCCTGGTGCCAAAAGATTTTCCGTTGAAGGCGGAGACTCATCAATTGCAGCCATAGAAAAAATCATTGATGTTGCAGCAAAAGACGGTGTTAAAAAAATTATTTTTGGTATGGCCCATAGAGGCCGGTTGAATGTTTTAACCGGCGTGATGCAAAAACCGTATCACCAAATTTTTTCTGAATTTCAAGGAACTCCCGGCATTCCATCTGAACTGACCAAATCAGGAGACGTCAAATATCACATGGGTTATTCTTCAACCCGCAATATTGACGGCAAAAAAATTGACCTGTCTCTTGCCTTCAACCCATCTCACTTAGAAGTAGTTAATCCGGTTGTTGCCGGCAGAGTACGCGCTACTCAAGACCAATATCAAGACGAGAGCAGAACCGAAGCAATGGCTTTCTTGATCCATGGTGATGCCGCTTTTGCCGGACAAGGCAGCGTGGCCGAGGCCCTGATGATGAGCGGTCTTAGAGGATATGATGTTGGAGGTATCGTACATCTTATTATTAATAATCAAATTGGCTTCACCGCTAATCCGGAAGATTCACGAAGCACAACTTATGCTTCTGACTTAGCAAAAGGCATTGATGCCCCAATTTTCCACGTTAATGGTGATGATGCAGAAGCAGTTGTTAGAGTTGCCCATGTCATAGCCAAATATCGCCAGGTCTTCAAAAAAGATGTCGTGATTGATCTAATCTGCTACCGCAAATATGGCCATAATGAAGGCGATGAGCCGCTTTACACCCAGCCGCTCATGTATAGCAAAATCAAAAACCATCCAAGCCTGGAAGCTATTTATTCTAAACAGTTAATTGATGAAGGCACTTTAACTGAAGGCGAATATCAAAAAATGGTTGATGAATTCAACAATCATCTAGGCTCAGAATTTGATGCAGCAGCAAAATATAAACCTAAAGAAGGTGATTGGTTAAAGTCTTATTGGAAACATATCAAAGCTGATAGCTCAATTCCAAACACCAAAGTTCCGGCTAAAAAACTTAAAGAATTATCTAAAAAAATTAGCCAAGCTCCGCAAAATTTTAACGCCAATCCAAAAATCATAAAACAGATGGAAGAAAGGCAAAAAGCGGTTGAAGCTGGAGAAGATATTGATTGGGGCAATGGTGAAGCTCTTGCTTTTGCCTCACTTCTTGATGAAGGCTTCCCAGTGCGCATCACCGGTCAGGATTCCGGCCGCGGCACTTTCTCACATCGCCATTCAGTTTTACATGATGCGGTTAACGGCCAGGAATATCTTCCACTAAACAGTTTGGGCGAAAAAGCCGCTAAATATGAAGTTCACGACAGTATTCTATCTGAACTTGGAGTTCTTGGTTTTGAATATGGTTATTCACTTGCATCTCCCGACACATTAACAATTTGGGAAGCTCAATTCGGTGACTTCGCCAATGGTGCGCAAATGATATTTGACCAATTCATTGCTTCCAGTGAAGTTAAATGGCTTAGAAAATCCGGTCTAGTTTGCCTACTTCCTCACGGCTATGAAGGACAAGGCCCGGAACATTCTTCCGCAAGGCTAGAACGTTTCTTACAACTTTGCGCTGATGACAATATGCGCGTGGTTAACATCACCACTCCAGCTAATTTCTTCCACTGTTTGCGCCGCCAAATCCATTCTCAGGATCGCAAGCCTTTGATCGTCATGTCACCAAAATCATTGCTGCGCCATAAATTAGCAGTTTCAAAACTTGCTGATTTTACTGATCAAAATTTCCAAACCGTAATTGGAGAAACTGAAAAATTAGCAGCTGATGCAGTTAAAAAAGTCGTACTTTGCTCAGGTAAAGTTTATTATGATTTGCTGCAAGCCAGAACTGACAGGAAGATCAATAATGTAGCTTTGGTTAGAGTTGAACAGCTTTATCCTTTCCCAGCTGCTGAGTTAGAAACTGAGCTTAAAAAATATAAAAATGCTGAAATTGTTTGGTGCCAGGAAGAACCTAAAAATATGGGCTCATGGCATTTCATCAGCGAGCTTTTAGAAAATGTTTTGATCAAAATAAAAGCAAAATATCCTCGCCCTAAATATGTTGGAAGAGTTGCATCAGCATCTCCGGCAACCGGCTATGGCAGCTATCACGCTAAAGAACAAGCAGCTTTAATTGAAGAAGCGCTTAGCTAAGATTGATAAGAAATTTATTGGAAAATAAACAAAAATTTGCACTAATTAAAAACTAATTTAACAACTAACCACCAACATCAAATGACAATAGAAATAAAAGTTCCGCCACTTGGAGAATCAGTTAGTGAAGCAGGAATTGCTAAATTATATAAAAAAGTTGGAGACAGCATCAAAGCTGACGAATTATTAGTTGAACTCGAAACTGACAAAGTCACGCTTGAAGTTAACGCGCCAAAAAGCGGCACTATTACTGAGCTAAAAGTTAAAGAAGGCGACAATGTTAAAGTTGGTGATTTAATTGCCGTTATGCAGGAGGGTAATGTTACCGTATCAGCAAAACCAGCCACCGCAGAAGCACCAAAGGCAGAAGCAAAAACTGAAACTCCAAGCAACAAAAGCGCTCATCTTTCCCCTGCCCCGCAAAGAATTATTTCTGAAAATAATCTTGATACTTCTTCAATTACCGGCACCGGCAAAGATGGCAGAATCACTAAAGGCGATGCGCTAAATGCAGCTTCCGCTCCTCAAGCAGCAAGACCAGCTGCTCCTGGTGAGAAACCAGTCGAGAGAGTTAAAATGTCAAAGCTACGCTTAAAAGTTGCAGAAAGATTGAAAGAATCTCAAAACACTGCCGCCATTTTGACTACTTTCAACGAAGTGGATATGACCAATATCATGGCGCTCAGAAATGAATATAAAGATGTATTTGAGAAAAAACATGGCATCAAACTCGGCTTCATGTCTTTCTTCGTCAAAGCCTCAATTGCCGCTTTGAAAGAAATCCCAGCTGTTAATGCTGAAATTGACGGCACTGATATTGTCTATAAAAATTTCTATGACATCGGTGTTGCAGTTGGTTCACCACAAGGTTTGGTTGTTCCGGTTCTAAGAGACGCCGATCAATTGGGTCTTGCTCAAATTGAAGGCGGCATTGCAGAATTAGGCAAAAAAGCCCGTGACGGAAAATTGGCAATCGCAGATCTAATGGGCGCCACTTTCACCATCTCTAACGGCGGTGTTTATGGCTCGCTAATGTCCACCCCAATCATCAATCCTCCACAATCAGGCATCCTTGGCATGCACAAAATCCAAGAACGCCCAATGGTTGTAAATGGCGAAATCAAAATCCGCCCAATGATGTATCTTGCTTTGTCTTACGATCACAGAATCATTGATGGTAAAGAGGCGGTTACTTTCTTGGTGAGAATCAAAGAATTGCTTGAAGATCCGAGAAGATTGATTTTGGATTTGTAGAAAGAATTTCTAAATTTGTGATTTAAAAAAGCCCGGATCCATTTATTGGATTCGGGCTTTTTTATTTCTTGGAATAAAGTGGATTTCAAAATACCAATCCAAAAAGCAAAATCCCTGGATTGCCGCGTCGCTGGCTGCACACGCTCCTCGCAATGACGGCTGAGATTATTTCGTTAAAACTTCCAACATCGTCATTGCGAGGAGCAAAGCGACGTGGCAATCCAGAAAAAACAATCGGAATAAAAACTATTTTTATTATTTCTTCTAACCAAGGCTTGAATGGACATGTTCCAGAGCAATCTTAGTTAAAATCCTCCCACGCGGAGTTTTCTCGACCAAACCTCTTTGGATCAAATAAGGCTCAATAGTATCTTCAATAGAATCTCTCTCTTCACCAATTGCCGAAGCAATAGTTTCAATTCCAACCGGGCCGCCATTATAATTGATGGCAATGAATTTTAGATAGCGATGATCAGAAGCATCTAGGCCTTGATCATCAATTTCCAAACGCTTCAGAGCTAAATCCGCCAGTTCTTTATCAATTACATTTTTGCCGTGATCAACCAAAAAATCGCGCACTCTTTTTAGTAGTCTGATGCTGATTCTTGGTGTGCCGCGTGATCTTCTGGCAATTTCAAAAGCTGCGTCTTCATTAATTTTAGTTTGCAGGATTTTAGCATCGCGGATGATAATTTTTTGTAGCTCTTTAGTTTCATAAAAATTAAGACGCAGAGGGATGCCAAAACGGTCGCGAAGTGGATTGGTTAAAAGCCCGATTCTAGTTGTGGCTGCAACTAGAGTGAATTTCGGCAAATCAATTTTAATTGCTCTTGCTGCTGGGCCTTCACCGATGATGATATCGAGCTTATAATCTTCCATCGCGGAATATAAAACTTCTTCAACTGCGCTGCTCAAACGGTGAATTTCATCGATAAACAAAACATCTCCCGCTTGAAGATTGGTGAGAATCGCCGCCAAATCTCCTGCCTTAGTAATGATTGGCCCGGAAGTTCCCTTAAATCCAACTCCCATTTCATGGGCAATAATTTGCGCCAAAGTAGTTTTGCCAAGTCCTGGCGGGCCGTAAAACAAAGTGTGATCAAGACTGTCACCACGGTTCTTGGCAGCGTTGATAAAAACCTGCAAATTATCTTTAATTTTTTCCTGGCCGCAAAAATCCTGGAGGTAAAGTGGGCGCAAAATATTTTCAGCACGGTCTTCTTCTTGCAAAGTTGCAGCTAAAGTTTTGTGGCTATTTGGTTCGGAAATATCCTTCGACATGTTTAAAATAAAAATTTAAAATTTCTGCTTTAATAAAGAGCAAAGCCACAGCTTATGAATCATCCAGCCATTGAAATAAAAAATCTTACAAAAATCTACCAAAAATCCAAAAAATCTTCTGCCAAGGAAGCTCTGAAGGGCGTTGATCTGCAAGTAAAAAAAGGATCAATTTTCGGCCTTCTTGGCCCAAATGGCGCCGGCAAATCAACTATCATCAATATTCTAGCCGGGCTGGTTAATAAAACATCAGGCACAGTGAAAATTGCCGGTTTTGATTTAGATACCGAGACTAATCAAACCAAATTTAAAATCGGCATTGTGCCGCAAGAGTTGGTGATTGACCCATTCTTTAATGTTTATGAAACGCTAGAAATTTATGCTGGCTATTATGGCATCAGAAAGCAGGATCGTAAAACTGAAGAAATAATCGAAGCTCTTGGCCTGAAAGATAAAATCAAAGCAGCTCCGCGCAGCCTTTCTGGCGGCATGAAAAGACGGTTATTGGTTGCAAAAGCTTTGGTTCATAATCCGGAAGTTTTGGTACTAGACGAACCAACTGCCGGTGTTGATGTGGAACTTAGAACCCAATTGTGGAATTATGTTCGCAAACTTAATGATGCTGGCACCACAATCGTTTTAACCACTCATTACTTGGAAGAAGCAGAAGAACTGTGCGATGAGATTGCCATTATCAATCACGGCAAAGTTATCGCCTGTGAAAAGAAAAATGATTTGATGCGAATGATGCCGGAAAATAAAGAGCTGATCGTAACTTTAGCCGGAGACATTGAAAAGGCGCCAAACCTTACCGACAAAGACTTAACAATTACACTCAAAGATAAAAATCAATTGAACATCAACTACCAACCAAGCAAAATTAACATCATTGAAATTCTGTCGCTTTTGGAAAAAAACCAACTTAAAATCGCTGATATTTCCACCAAACAAGCGGACTTGGAGAGTGTCTTTAAATATCTAACCAGAAAATCTGATGGGCAAAAATAAGAATCTAATTTCTATCAATGATCTTAGCGACCAAGATTTAGACAAGATTTTTTCCTCCTCCAAAAAACATTTTGAAAATAATCAAAAAGGCATTTTTACTCCAATTTTGAAAGGAAGAATTCTGGTTAATTTTTTCTTCGAAAATTCCACCCGCACCAGAACTTCCTTCGAAATAGCCGCTAAAAATTTGGGTGCAGAAGTTGTCAATATCGACATTTCTCTTTCCTCACTAAAAAAGGGCGAAACCATCACCGACACCACAAAAACCATCAATGCCATGAATCCTGATTTTGTGGCAATTCGCCATAATGCCAGCGGCATTGTTGCGATGTTGGCAAATCACATTGACTCTGCTGTTATCAATGGCGGGGATGGAACTAACGAGCATCCAAGCCAAGCACTACTAGATGCTTTCACCATCTTGCAAAATAAAGGCAAAATAAAAGACCTGGAAATTGCAATTTGCGGCGATGTTTTGCACTCACGAGTTGCAAGATCAAACATAATTTTACTCAGCCGCCTAGGCGCCAAAATCCGTCTGATTATGCCTCCAACTTTGCTAGTCAAAGATTTTGAAAATTGGGTTGGTAAAAAATGGGGGATCAAGACTTATCAAAATCTGCAAGAAGGAATTAAAGATGCTGATGTGGTTATGATGCTGCGCATTCAACAAGAAAGAATGCTGGGCTGTTTTATTCCTGGAATGGCAGAATATTACCGGTTATTTGGACTAAATCACGAAAAGCTAAAATCAGCTAAAAAAGATGTTATCGTTCTTCACCCCGGCCCAATAAATCGTGATGTCGAAATTTCTTCCGAACTGGCCGATGATGAAAATTTCAGCTTAATCTTAAATCAGGTAGAAGCAGGTGTTGCAGTTAGACAGGCAATATTGGAGCATCTTAACTCCTCACACTAACGACTTTCCTTAGATTTATCATTCGGATTAGATCCTAAAGAATTTTGTTTTGGCGAGCGTGGCATGGGCCTTGGAATTGGCGTCTCATCGTGATGATATGTAAATCCCGCCATACCGCTTGATTGTTCACTCCTCCCTTCCTCTTCTTTAGGAACTTTGTCTTTTCCAGTGTGATAATCCACTTCATTAACTTTGAATTTAGGATCCTGAATCACCTCCTCAGGACAAACATATTTTTTGCCAAAATATGATCTTACAATGCAAGAAAATACATGGAGAAATTTTGATTCTCTGGCTTCTTCCTTTTGCTGCAAAATCTGCATGAATTTTGTGTTGTCATATCCTTCTTTTTCTTCAGCTCCTTGTTGCAATTCTTGATCGACAGGCTGGAAAATTTGGCGAGGGAATAAATCTACAGCATAATAAAATTTACCAAAATGCGTGATGTAACGTAAACATCCCTCTCTGGTTTCCGCGGCAAACCATTTTTTAAAATCTTCGAATTTCTTAAAAGTTATTTCACCATTATTGGGGTCAAAAAATGAAACTTTGTCACTCATTTTCACAAAAGCAACCGCATGACCGGACTGTATGGCATTTTCTCTATCAGAGTCAGTAAGAATATTAAACCCAATACCAATAACACAGAAATGATATTTTTTAGATCCTATATAATCCGCCAACATATTGCTATTACTGTCGCTAGATTCATTATTTATCGCTTCTTCTTCGTCGCCATCATCATCTAGCATTTCTATCATTTCTGCAGGAACTGTTTCATGTTTATATGCATCACCCAATGATTTTCTAATAGCGGATATGTCAGGTCCACTGGCATCATTATCGCCAACAATTACTGGGTGCGGGAAGCTGGGATCATTTATTTCATAATAGACTGGTTTAGAAAAATTCTTTTTTCCATTCCTGACTTTATGATATATCCATTGATAAGCCATTACATAACAAGACCCCTTCCAATCCTCATCAAATCGCTCCATAATGGATGCTTGAGAAAATGGAGTATAAGAAAAAACAACTCGGTCTTTTTTCAGCTGCTCTATGTTATATTGTCTCATAAAATCTTAGTGGATTTGAGGTTTAAACTTATAATTATTTTTGCTTATCGATATCAACGTTATCACCGCACAGTCTCTGCCACGAATTATCTTTTTTAGTTTTGGAGTTCATTTCTGGATCTGGAATTTCTTGCTGATTTAAAACAACCTGATTTGGTTGTAGCTTTGGCATTGGTCTTGGGATTGAGGAATTAAGATGATATGTAAATCCAGCCATACCTTTATCTTCTTCTACTTTCTTATCATCGACTTCTGCTTGTTCTAAAAACAATTCCTCTTTATCTCGTTGAGCAGAATCTTCAGCCACAACCTCTATTTCTTGGAATTTTACAACTGGCACATTGTCCTGTCCGGCATAATAATCTACTTCATTAGCTTTGAATTTAGGATCCTGCACAATTTCTTGTGGGCATATATATTTGTCCGCAGAAAATGATATAACCGCACAATAATCCGTGTTGCAACGCTCTGCTCTTCTTGCTTTTTGCTTCTTCAATAAAATTTCAACCATTCTTTTTCCGTCATATTCTCCTTCTTTTTCACCAACAATTTCTTCCAAAGCCAACTGATCAGAAATTTGAATTGGAAACAAGTCTTCGAATTTAGCTCTTTTGTAAAGAGATGTGATATAGTATAAACAGCCTTCCTGCCTGGTTTCGGCAACAAACCATTTCTTGAAATCTTCAAATTTCTCAAAAACTATTTCACCATAATTAGGATCAAAAAATGCAGTCTTATCATTCATTTTAGCAAAAGCAACAGCATGGGCAGTTGGCTTCAGCAAACCTTCCACCGGAACTCTAATAACACCAAAGTGATATTTCTCAGACCCTATAAAATTTGCCAGCGAAGCACCATAATCACGAGACTCATCCGGATATTCTATTCTTATCACCTGCCCCGCTATATCCTCTCTTTTATATTCCGAACCATCTGGCTTAGCTTTTAACAAATGGCTTGGACTGAATGATTTTTGTACAGCAACAATATCAATTCCCTCAGGATTATTATCGCCAAAAATTACCGGATGTGGCAAACTGGGATTGGTTATTTTATAAGAGATTGTCTGCAAAAATTTTTCTTCTCCATTTCTAGCTTTGTTATATATCCATTGATGCGACGCCACATTGCAAGATCCTTCCCAATTTTCATCCAATCTTTCCACAGAGGCATGCTGGAAAAATGGAGTGTATGAAAAAGCAACTTCATCTTCTTTGAGTTGTTTTATGTTATATGTTTTCATGAACCCTTAATAAATTGAGTTTTAAACTTATAACTATTTTTGCTTATCAATATCACCACAACACAATCTCTGCCATAGACCAGGTTTTTTGGTTTTAGTTTTAATTTCCGGATCGGGTATTTCTTGCTGGCTTAAAACAACTTGATCCAATTGCGATTTTGGAACCGGTCTTGGAATTGCTTTTGGCTTTGGCCTTGGAATTGGAGTTGGATCAAGGTGATATGTAAACCCCGCCATGCCTTTATTTTCTTCTATTTTCTCATTATCGATTTCTGCTTTTTCTAAAAATAATTCTTTCTCTTTAATTGGCGCAGGAACCACCTCTTCCTCCTTATCTTTTTGAACAGAATTTTCAGCCACAACTTCTTCTGTTTCTTCCGGCATTACAACTGGCACCTTGTCCTTTCCGGTATGATAATCCACTTCATTAATTTTGAATTTAGGATCCTGAATTATCTCTTCTGGACAGACATAATTTGCTCCAGAACATGAACTAATTTTGCAAGAATTTGATAGGAAAAAATTTGATTTTCTGTTTACTCTTTTTCTAAGCAAAATCTTAGCAAATATTGTATTGTCATATTCTACTTCTTTTTCTTCAGCAGCTTCTTGCGGATTTTGAATAAAAGAGGATTCATCTTTTTTGGTAGGAAACAAATCATCAGCCTTATAAACTTTACCAGGATGAGTAATATAGCGCAGACATCCTTCCCTGGTTTCTAGAGTAAACCATTTCTTAAAATCCTCAACTTTCTCAAAAGTTATTTCACCGTGGTTGGGATCAAAAAATGAGACCTTGTCGCTCATTTTTGCAAAAGCAATGGCATGAGCAAAGTCTTTATGATTCTCTCCCCCTTCAGGACTATCAAAAACTTTAAAATCTACACGGATTACACCGAAGTGATATCTTTTAGATCCTATATATTCCACTATAACAGCACTGTTATGATCACTAGATTCACTATTTATTAATTCCTTAGTATCACTATCACCATCCAACATTTCTTTCATCTTTACAGAAGCTGTATGGACTTTATATGAATTACCTAGCGATTTTTTAACGGAAGAAACATCGGATCCTTTGGAACTATTATCGCCAACAATAACCGGATGCGGTAGATTAGGATTGGTTATTTCATAAGAAGTTGGTTTAAAAAAATCTTCTTCTCCATTTCTAGCTTTTTGATATATCCATTGGTAAGACATTACATTGCAAGACCCTCCCCAATTCTCATCAAATAGCTCCATAGTAGCTGATTGACGAAAGGGAGTATAAGAAAAAACAACTCCCTCTTTTTCCAACTGCTGCGTGTTATATGTCATAAATTCTTGAAAAATTTTACTTCAAAAAACAGCCTTACTAAAGGTCCTAGAGAATTGCTAAAATCTACTGCAGAAAAGATAAAGAGAAATCAACCAAATCTACCAGTGATATAATCGCTGGTTTGCTGATTTTTTGGATTGGTGAAAATTACATCGGTGGCGTCATATTCCACAACTTTTCCCATATTAAAAAAGGCAGTCATATCGGAAATGCGGGCCGCTTGTTGCATTGAGTGGGTGACGATGATGATGGTGAAATGTTCTTTTAACTCGTCGATTAGTTCTTCAATTTTAGCGGTGGCGATTGGGTCTAGGGCGGAGCAAGGTTCGTCCATTAAAATTACTTCCGGTTTTACGGCAATGGTTCTGGCGATGCATAATCTTTGTTGTTGACCGCCGGATAGGCCGGAAGCTTGATCATTCAAACGATCTTTAACTTCATTCCATAATCCGGCTTTTTGTAAACTGGTTTCTACAATTTGGTCTAATTCTGATTTACTGTTAAAAAGCCCGTGGATTCTTGGGCCGTAAGCAACATTTTCATAAATGCTTTTCAAGAAAGGATTTGGCTTTTGAAAAACCATGCCGACACGGGAGCGCAGGAAAACTACATCCAGATCTTTTTGGTAAATATCCTTACCATCAATAGTAATTTCACCGCTAACTTTGCAGCTACTGATGGTGTCATTCATCCTGTTTAAACAACGCAGGAAGGAAGATTTGCCACAACCAGAAGGTCCAATTAAAGCCGTAGCGCTGTTAGGTTTGAAATTAAGATTAACATCAAATAAAGCCTGTTTTGTACCGTAAAATAAATCGACATTTTTGGCAGAAATTTTGTTATCTTTCATTGTTCTTTGCGGTTGGTTGGCCCTAATCGGCGGACAATCTACTGATTATTTTTTGTAATTCAAATTCTTAATTCTTCTAACCGCTTCAATCATTTCGTCTTCTTCACGAATCAGGGAAAAGCGGGCATAGCCTTCACCATTTTCTCCAAAACTGCTACCGGCGGAAAGAGCTACGCCGATTTTTTCGATTAGAGCTTTGCAAAAATCGAAAGAAGTTTTGGTTCCGGTTTTAGTAAATAATTCTTGCGGAATTTTTGCCCATAAAAACATGCTGGCCTTTGGCATTTCAACTTTCCAGCTTAATTCTTTATCAAGCAGCTCTACCAAAAATTTGGCTCTTTTAAAATATTTTTGACGCAGTTCTTTTAAATATTTATCACTTTTTTCTGACAAAGCATCAATTGCAGCCAATTGCAATGGCTCAAAAGAACCATAATCCAAATAAGATTTAACCTTATGCAAAGCCGCTATAAGAGTTGGATTGCCGCAAGCAAAACCAACGCGGCAGCCAGCCATTGAATAGCTTTTGCTGACTGAGCTAAACTCAATCGCAATTTCTTTGGCGCCTTCAATTTCCAGAATACTGTGCGGTTTTGTTGCGTCATCAAAATAGATTTCACAGTAAGCGATGTCGGAAATGATATAGATTTTTTCCCTGCGACAGAAATCAACCAGCTCTTGGTAAAAAGCCAAATCAACCACTTGTGAGGTTGGATTGCTTGGATAATTGACAATCACCGCCACTGGTTTCTTAGTGGCATTTTTTACCAGTTCTTTAAATTTTCTTAAAAAATCATCCGGCTCAATTGCATCAATTGATTGCAAATTTCCTTTAGCAATTACAAAGGCAAAAGTGTGGATTGGATAACCGGGATTAGCAACAACAACATAATCATCCGGTGAAGAAATGGCAGTTGCTAAACTGGCGATGCCTTCTTTAGCGCCGATTGTCACCAAACATTCACTTTTATGATCCAGCCTCACTCCAAAACGCTTTTGATAATAAGAAGCTAAAGCGCGCCTTAAATCATCAACACCGCCAACAACGGAATAGCCATATAATTTCGGATTGCGGGAAAGTTCTGACAATTTTTCTCTAACATGCTCTGGCGGCGCAGAATCAGGATTGCCCATTCCAAAATCAATAATGTCAACACCATTAGCAATTGCCTCTTGCTTAAGCTTGTAAATGGCAGCAAAAATATAAGGCGGCAGGGTTTCAGTTAGGTAGAATTTTTCTTTCATTTTAATTTTCTGTGTTACTAATTTTTTGACTCAAAGTCGCCATAATAAATCCGTCCAAATCACCATCAAGAACTGACTGGTAATTACCAACTTCATATCCGGTGCGCAGATCCTTTACCATATGGTAAGGATGCATAACATAGGAACGAATTTGATGGCCCCAGCTATTGTCGGTTTTGCCGGCATTTATTTTGGATTGTTCTTCTTCTCTCTTTCTAATTTCTGCTTCATAGAGCCTTGATTTTAGCATCTTCATCGCTTCAGCACGATTTCTGATTTGCGATCTGTCACTTTGGCATTGAACAACAATGCCGGTTGGCAAGTGAGTGAAACGCACTGCGGAATCAGTTTTATTAACATGCTGTCCACCAGCACCGGAAGCGCGAAAAGTATCGATGCGCAAATCTTTTTCCAAAACTTCAATATTGATGTCGTCATCAACAATCGGATAAACCCAGATACTGGCAAAGCCGGTTTGCCTTTTGCCATTGGCGTTAAAAGGAGAAATTCTAACCAAACGATGTACACCACTTTCAGTTTTGGCCCAGCCAAAAGCATTATGGCCGGTAATTTTTATAGTGGCAGATTTTATTCCTGCTTCTTCACCATCCAAGCAATGAACTAATTCAGCTTTAAATCCATGTCTTTCTGCCCAGCGCAAATACATGCGAAGTAGCATAGAAGCAAAATCACAGGCATCGCTTCCACCTGCTCCGGCATTGATTTCAATGAAACAATCATTTTTATCGGCATCACCGGAAAATAAAGATTCAACTTTGCTTTTATTAACTTTTGATTGCAGTTCTTGGAGGGATTTTTCAATTTCAGAAATGATTGCTGAATCATTTTCAGCTTCAGCAATTTCTAACAATTCCACATTATCTTTGAGGTTTTGCTTGAGAGAATTATAGTCATTTAATGTGGATTCAACCCGGCTTTTTTCTTGCATCACGCGGCCGGATTTTTCATTATCCTGCCAATCTAATGTTTCACTTTGCTTTTCTAATTCTTCGAGTTTTTTTGAAAGATTCTCAATGTCAAAGACACCTCGCAATTAGCGCCAAATCTCCTTCGATGTTGGAAATTAAAGATGATATTTCTGCTTTCATTTCAATTGGAAATTGTTATAGTGAAGGTCGCCAATTTTAATTACCCACCTCTTTATAGCAATGCAAATCAAGCCTTTCCAAGCTGACTCATTCATAAATACTATTGCCCAAAATAAAGAAATTTTTGCCGCTTTGGTTTATGGGCCGGAATCTGGATTAGTTTCAATTCGCTCCAAAAAAATCGCCACTTCAATTGTTGCTGATTTATCTGATGCGTTTTTGGTGGTGAGTTTAAATGAAAAACAAATTGATGAAGATAAAGGTTTGCTGGCCGATGAATTTGCCGCAATTTCAATGCTAGGTGGCAGGAAACTGATTATGGTTGATGGCGGAAATAAGGTGACGGAAAGTTTAAAAATGATTTTTGAAGCGCCAAAAAAACAAAGTGATTTTAAAATTACCGGTGACAATTTTATTTTAATTTCAGCCGGAGATTTAGACAAAAGCTCTTCTCTTAGAAAATTTGCTGAAACCAGTCCATATATTGCCAGCATTGCCTGCTATGAAGATGACGCAGCCACAATTTCTGGAATTATCCGCCAAAAATTTAAGGAGCAAAATTTTACTTTTGAAGAGGAAGCAGTTCCTCTTTTGATCGAAAAATTTGGCAAAAACCGTCAGATAATTTTGAACGAGATTGACAAGCTGGCTTTATTTATGGGGAAAGAAAAACATATAACAACAGATATTCTGCAAGACAGTATTGCCGATTTAGCGGAAATTTCTGCCTTTCAATTGGTTGAAGAATTTGCCAATCGTGATTTGAAAAAATCGATTCTGCTTTTGGAGAAATTATTTGCCGAGAAGACCTCCGCAATCACCATAATTAGGTTTATTACAAATTATTTCACCAAATTATCTTTAGCGAAAAATGCGCTGGAAAATGGCAGTAATTTGGATTTAGAAATGAAGATTCACAATATCTTTTTTAAGCAACAGGCATCTTTTAAAAAACATCTACAGATGTGGAGCCAGCAAAGCATCAATATTCTTTTTTTAAAGCTTCAAGAATTGGAAGTGAAATGCAAAAACAGCAATTTTGATTCAGAACTTTTGCTATCAGTTTTTATCAATTTTTCTTTGATGAAAAAATCAGCTTAGAACCCCGACAACATTAACTGAATATTATTAAAATATTGTCGTCATTGCGAGGAGCGTGCGTAGCCAGCGACGCGGCAATCCAGAAAACTTGATGATATATTCGGAGGTTAAAATAAATTCTGGTTTAAGAACGAATCCAAACTCAAGATCTCTGGATTGCCGCGTCGCTGGCTACGCACGCTCCTCGCAATGACGATCTTGCCTAATATGGAAATTAATTACCGCCTGTTATCTGCTCTTCTCATTTGTTCCTTCCACCTTAACACCAGTTGCAGAAGAAAGACTTTTGCTCAACATCTTTAATTGAACCAAAGCCTGGTTGATTTTTTTGAATCCGTCTTTTAACTCTTGTTTTGATTTTAAGAGATGAAATTTCAAAACCATTTCCTCTTCCGGCAGCAAATAACATTGGCCCGGCATCATCGCAATTCCCGCTTCTGATTTTAAAAATTTTGCCATATCTAAATCGGTGTTAAGAACGCCGGTTTGGCTGGCACTTCCTTTTAAACCATCAAACTGTACCAGCATTGAATCGCTAACTGGGTTGGATTTTAAATATGGTTTAACAAATTCTTCTTTTTTATTAAATTTTTGGCCGAGATTATTGTTAATTTCTTTGAGCTCTTCAGTGACTTGCTGATGATTTTGGCGGCAATGCTCAATGATTTCTTCTATATGTTCTTTATTGTCTTTATTTTCCGCTAAAGCAGCGATGGCAATTTGTTGGTTGAGGGTAGAAATGTTAGTTGTCTCACTTGATAATTTTTTGGCTTCAGATTCATCTTTTACGCAGGCAAAATAAATATCCAGATTGCCAAGGCCAGAACCTTTCAGACTTCCAATTGTAATTACTCGAGAAGAAATTTCTGCAATTGCCCCTAGAGAAAATTGCTGTGAATCGGAATTTAATATTCTCAAGGACTCATCAACCACCACTAATAAATTTGGATATTTGGCAATTATTTCAGCCAATTTTTCAGCCTCTTCTTTGGTTAAGATAGCGCCGGAAATATTATTTGGATAATTAAGAAAAAGGATTTTGATAGTTTGAGTTTGTAAAGCAGTTTCAAGCTCCGACGGAATTATCTTCCAGTTATTTTTAGCATCGGTGTTTAAAAATTCAGTTGCAATATTATTGTCGTGACATTCTTGAATAAAATAGGAAGAAAGCGGTAGGGCAAATAAAACTTTTTCACCTTCTTTGAAGCCAACCACATTGTATAAATCTTGTAGCAACTCAAAAATGCCGGAGCTGATGATGATGTTTTTTGAAGAGCAATCGATGTCACATCTTTTAAAATAATCCGCAATTGAGGTTTTTAACTCCGGCATTAAAGCAAAAGATTTGCTGCTTTTTTCCAAGCCAAATTGCGTTATGTAATCGATGACTTTTTTATTCGCCTCACCACTCAAAGATTGATAATCATCCTCAAACCATTTTTCAGAAGCGTTGCAACTTGCGATAAAATCAAGAGCCGCCTTATTGTTGACTGGAGGTTTTTTGGGATCTTTGGTAAAAATTTTGTCTATAAATTTCATAACTTTACTCGATGTAGTTAAACGGTGCGTCTTGCTTTGATATTGATAATTTTGCTATTTAAAGTCCTTTTTTCTTCCATATTAAAATCTTCCACCATATCGCCGGCATAGACTGAATAATCTTTTATGAAGCCAATATAGTCAGCGATTGAAAGTTCGATATCACTAAAGCTCTTGATTTTATGTTCACCAGGAAGATCTTTTAAAATCCTGGAAGCATCTTCCAGATTTTTCTCAATCTGTTTGGTAAAATCATTATTTCTATCTGATCTGCGGTTAATCTTATGTTCTAGGTCGGTTGCCAAATCAATCACCGCATTGGTGATATGAAGTTTGGCATTTTTTATCATTGCTTCAGAAGAATCATCAATGCTGGAATAGTAGATCTGGGCAGAAGACAATACTCTTACTAGAAACTCCATTTCATCCAAAATATTGATTAAAACCTCACTAAATTTTTGCATTTTAAAGATTGTGAAATTGGCGAATATTATTGATTAAATTTTGATATTTTTTTGGCGCCTGACTTATCTGCAAGATCCAATCATAGATCATAACATCATCCTCCAGGACCAAATCGGAATAAATTGTTAAATCTTCATCGCCAAATTTCCTGATATTAGACTCGGCAAATTTCCCAAGCAAAATATCAGTCTCTTTACATCCGCGATGCAAGGATTTGTAAAGTAGGGATTTGATTAGAATTTCTTTATCCATCAAAAGAGCCAATTAATAATCCAATTCTTAACCAAATATACCGCTTCAACTCCAAGAAAAACAGCAGCTGCAGTAATTACAACGCCTAAACAGCCGATTAATAGACCCAACAAAATTATTATCCCATCTTTGCCCAGAAGCCCAAAAGAAGCAATCAAAACACCAAGGCCCGGAATAAAATTTGAAAGTGGCAAAGGCAATAAAACTGACATTGAAAAAGCAAAACAGAAAAATCCAATTATCTTTATAAACCAATCTGAGCTAAGCGGCAAAAGCCTTGGCCTTACAAAGCTCTCCGCTTTTTTGATATAAGGGGAAGATTTTTCAACCATCATAGCCAAAACGCTTCTCTTGATGGAGAAATTGGAAAATCTCTTAGGTAGCTTTGGTGATTTGTAGCCAAGCATCATCTGAAATGAAAACACCACCATTGGAATGGAGATCAGGCTAGGAAAAGGTGGTGGAAGTGGAATAATAATCGGCAGAGAAAAGATGGTCATGATCAGGCCAAAACCACCGGCATCCATCGCCACAATTAGATCATTAATTGAGATTTTGTCAGCGGAAGTTTTATTGATAACGCCCTCTAGAATCTCAGTGGTAACTACTTTTTTTTCACTCACTGGTAACTCTACTTTTTGTCTTGATTTTGGTCACTGATTTGCTTGGCCGAATCTTCTTCATCTTTAATATTTTTGCGGAAATTTTTAATTCCCTTACCGATATCACCCATGACGTGAGGCAATTTACCGGCACCAAAAAGCACTAAAATGATGATGAGAACAACTATAAGATGAGAAAAACTTAACATAATTTGCAGATTTATTGTTAACTGATGCCGAAAATTTTAACTAGCTCACTCCATTCACGAAGGCTGATACCACTTTCTTCCTGAGTGATTTTTTCTCCTTTTAATTTCTTTTTCAAAACTTCAATTGCCGCGCCGGAAAGTTCTTTACCGGTTGAGCGATATTTAATGAAAGCTTCATAGCAATGTGGCACCCATTTTTTGGTAATTTCCAACATCACATTGGCATATTCGCGAATCTCGTACTGGGCGTGTGCATCGGCGCGCAAGAATAGGAAATTGAGCAAATTATGCAAATCAATTTTCCAGTACCATTGGGTGTAGCAATTGATTGGCAGATTCATTCTCGCTAATTCACGAGCCAAACCATCTTTATTTTCATCAACAATATTGCCGGAACTGTCTTGGTTGATCATTTCCAGATAGTGATCATAACATTGTTTGGCATCATTTTTTAGCAGCTCTAAAACCCGTTTTTGCTGAGCAGCGCTAAGTGGCTTGCTTTCATCTCTTCCTTGATGATTAACCTTAGATTGCGGCGATAAAACTTCTGCTTTTGGGATATAAAATTCATCTTCCATTATTGAATAACGGGCAGAATATTCGTTAACTGATGCGGTTCTATGGCGGATCCATTGTCTAGCAACAAAGATCGGCAATTTGATGTGGAATTTGATTTCACACATTTCAAATGGCGTAGTATGACGATGGCTGATTAGATAATTGATTAAACCTTTATCAGCATTAACTTTCTTAGTGCCAGCACCATAAGAAACACGTGCAGCTTGCACAACTGAAGAGTCATTGCCCATATAATCAACCACTCTGACAAAGCCGTGATCTAAAATCTCAAATGGCTTGTATAAAACTTCTTCCAAACCTTCAGAGACAGGACGGAGTGTGGTTGATTTGCAGTTGCGTAAATTTTGTATTTCTTCTAATTGTTCTTTTTTGAGGACCATATTGGGGAATGAAAATAGGTAGAAAATATAGACGGCAAACAATATCAGCTAGCCTTAAATAATCCAGTGAAAGAACAGCTAAAAAAACAAATTCTTGAAGTTACCGACAGTGCCGGCGTTTACCGGTTTTTGGATGATGCCGACAAGGCGCTTTATGTTGGTAAAGCTAAAAGTTTAAAGAAGCGTTTAAAAAGCTATTTAGACGATAAGCGCCATAATAGCCGCATCAGGAAAATGTTATCTCTTGCGACAAAAATTGAGGTTACCACAACCAATACTGAGTCAGAAGCATTATTGCTGGAATGCAATCTGATTAAAAAACTGATGCCGCGATACAATATTTTGCTGCGCGATGACAAAACTTTTGCCAATATTTTGGTTGATACTTCTCACCCCTTCCCTTCAATTTCCACGCACCGCAATAAAAAATCCGTTAAAGGAAAATATTTTGGGCCCTTTGCCAATAGCCGGGCAATTTATGAAACTATTGATTATCTAAAGAAGAGTTTTTTACTGCGTAGCTGCTCGGATAATGAGTTTAAGTCCCGCACAAAACCATGTATGGAATATCAAATTAAGAGATGCTCTGCCCCTTGCGTGGGCAATATCACTCAAGATGATTACGGGCAATTGATTAAAGAAGTTTTAGATTTTCTGGGCGGAAAAAAGGCCAATTTACAGGAAGATTTGTCAAAGGAAATGCAAAGATATAGCGACAATCTGGAGTTTGAAAAAGCCAGAATTTTACGCGATCGAATCAAATCTTTGTCCATCATTCAAGCTAAGCAAAATATCCATCTGCAAGGTGATGAAAATATTGATTTTGTGGCTTTGGTTAGAAAAGGAAATTTAGCCTGTATCATAGTTTCATTTTTCAGGAACGGCAATAATTACGGCTCCAAACCATATTTTTTAAATATTGCCGAAGATGATTCAGATGGAGAAATTATGGATGCTTTTTTAGAGCAATTTTATGCGGAACAGGATTTGCCAAATAATTTGCTGATAAGCCACGAAACCGGATTTGATAAAAATATTAAAATTTCTATCCCGCGCCAAGGCAGCAAATTCAACCTCATGCAGGAATATTTAAAGCTAGCCAAAGAAGAGTTGGATAAAAAATTATCCAGTCAAATCAAAGATATGGAAATGCTGGCGCAGTTGAAACAGCTTTTAGATTTACCGGAAATTCCCAAGAGAATTGAAATTTATGACAATAGCCACACCAGCGGGCAATTCGCTGTTGGAGCCTTTGTGGTTGCTGGAAGAGAAGGTTTTATAAAAAATGCCTATCGCAAATTTAGCATCAGAATTGAAGAGTTGGATAAAAAAGATGATTGCAGTTTTTTGCGCCAAGTTTTGACCAGAAGATTCAAAAAAATGGAAGAAAATACCAAGCCGGATCTGGTGATTATTGATGGTGGCAAAGGCCAACTTAACGCAGCTAATGAAGTGTTTAAAAAAATTGGGATAGAAATTCCATTTACAGCAATGTCAAAAGGAGAAAACCGTAATGCCGGAGAAGAGTGGTTCCATATTGTTAATAAGCAAAGCTTCACTCTACCAAAACATTCACCTTTGATGCATTATTTGCAAAGACTGCGCGATGAAGCTCACCGTTTTGCAATTGGCTTTAATCGCCAAAAAAGGGCAAAATCAATTTATAAATCTGAGCTAGATGAAATAGGCGATATTGGCAGCAAAAGAAAATCTCTGTTACTAAATCATTTCGGATCTGTCGCTGCGATAAAAGAGGCTGGGGTTGAAGATTTGATGAGAGTAAAGGGAATTAGTAAAACTATTGCCCAAAAAATTGCCGAATATTTCAGCAAATAATAAAATTACTGAACCTCAATTCCCCATTTATCTCCTAGATATTTCGTTACATCTTTTCTCTCGGTGGCAGTCAAAGAGCGGTTAAAAATAATTAACTCACCAATATAGCCATTAAACATAGAAATTACAGCACCAGAGTCCCATCTGCCCCCAACTAAAATATTGTCAAAACCGAAATTGCCGGTTGAAGCAAATGGAGTTTGAGCAACTCCATTATAATAGGAAGTATTATTGGTGCCATCAAATCTGGTAGAGAAAATATAAGGAATATTATTACCCGGATGTGGTGCTTTTGCGGATTTAATGACATTAGCTCTGTAGGCTTCCAATCGATTATTGGCTACAACCGCTCTTTCCCATGCCAAAACAAGCTCTTCCACAGAGTCATTATCACTCCCTGTAAGACCTCTATGAAAGCTAGCAGAAGAGGTGTTGCTTACAAATGCAATTCTCTTGCAAACAGTAAACACTTCCAATGTTTCGGAAGTGATCATCGGTATTGTTGCCCTTATCCAATCATTACCTGCAAATTTTAAAGCCGGCAAACCGTTAATGGCATTTGAGGTATATATAGGCATATTGGCTGCAGTCGATTGGTCTGCACTCAAGCCATTACTATATTGAGGGTTTATATCATACCACTTGGTGATTGTACCGTTACCACCGGCACCACCATCAGTTTTTTCACTAGAATTAAAGCTTTTATCGGAAGTAGATTCGAGCCATAGCTTTAAACCATCAATTACGCTAACCGGAGAATTTTTGGTCAGGGATTGTGCAGATTGTAATTTTGCGGACCTCATAAGAGAGGTGCCTTTAGTAATGCCAATTACTAGAATACCGATGACGAGGATGACTACTGAGAGTTCAATTAGGGAGAAGGCTAATTTGGCTTTGTTTTGTTTCATATTGATGATTTATTTTAAAAACAGCTAATTGTTAAAATAGAGTTTATTGGACTGCAATTCCCCATTTATTTCCCAAATATTTTGTCACATCTTTTCTCTCGGTAGCAGTAAGATTACGGTCAAAAACAATCAGTTCTGCGATATAGCCGTTGTACATGGAGTTTTCAACACCACCGGTATATCTGGCGCCAATTAAAACATTATCAAAATCGAAATTGCCGGTTGAAGCAACCGCGGTCTGAGCAGTTCCGTTATAATAAGCAGTGTTATTGGTACCATCAAAGCTGGTAGAGAAAATATAAGGAATATTATTGCCCGGATGTGGCGACCTTACAGATTTTGTACCATTCCTAGCGGTCGCTAATTGGAAAGGGGAACTAAGACCTTCATTTGCTAAAATAAATCTTCCCACATTATCATTATCATTTGTCCCGGCTTTATGAAATACAGCAGAAGAACTGAGTACCACTAACGCACTTCTCTTGCAAACGGTAAATACTTCCAGTTTATCAGAAGTTGATGTCTGTATTACCATCCTCAGCCAATCACTACCATCAAACTTTAAAGCCGGCAAACCATTGATGGCGCTGGCGGTATAAGTTGGCTTGGCGCTTGCAGTTGTTTGATCCGCACTCATCATGTTACTGGATTGCGGGTTTGTGTCATACCATTTGCTAATTGGGCCGGTAAGCTTTTCACTTGCATCAAAACTTTTATCCAGAGTTGGTTCAAACCAAAATCTTAAAGCGTCTATTGATGCAACCGGAGAGCTTAGAGTTAGTGATTGTGCAGACTGAAGCTTTGCTGCTCTTACTATTGCCGAACCTTTAGTAATACCGATTACTAAAATGCCAATGATTAGGATGACTACTGAAAGTTCGATGAGGGAGAAGGCTAGTTTGCTAGATGATTTAGTTTTATTTTTTTGTAAATTGATCATGAAATTTTTATTTTTTGTGATTAACAAATTACCACATTACTGAACCTTGATTCCCCATTTATCTCCCAGATATTTTGTTACATCTTTTCTTTCGGTTGCAGTCAAAACACGATTAAAAACAATTAACTCTCCAATATAACCATTATACATGACACTTGGGACGTTTGATTCCCATCTGGAGCCAATCAAGACATTGTCAAAGCCAAAATTGCCGGTTGAAGCGGCTGCCGTCTGGGCAGTCCCGTTGTAGTAAGAAACATTGTCGGTTCCATCAAAGCTGGTGGAAAAAATATATGGGATATTGTTGCCAGGATGTAGTGATTTCATGGATCTCAAACTACCAGCTCTGTAAATCGCTAATGCGTAAGGGGCAGAAAGGCGCTCCCATGCAAATATAAATGATTCTGCACTACTACTATCATTTGCTGCACCAGTTTTATAAAAGACTGTAGTGGCAGCATTTGATACAAGCGCAATTCTCTTACATACGGTAAACACTTCCAATGTGTTGGAAGTTATGGCAGGTATTGTTGCTCTAATCCAATCACCGCCATCAAATTTTAAGGCAGGCAAATTATTGATGGCATTTTCAGTATAAGTTGGTTTGTTTCCTGCGGTTGACTGAGTTGCGCTTAAACCACTACCGCCTTTCTAGCCATAATTTCAATCCATCTATTAGGGCAACTGGAGAACTCTGGGTTAATGATTGTGCAGATTGAAGCTTTGCAGACCTCATTATCGACATACCTTTAGTGATGCCGACAACCAAAATACCAATAACAAGAATGACAACTGAAAGCTCAATAAGAGAGAAGGCTAATTTTGGTTTATTTTGCTGTTTATTTGTCATGCACTTCTAAATAAAAATTAAAAGATATGTTTCTATTGAACCTTAATGCCCCATTTATCTCCCAGATACTTTGTTACATCTTTTCTCTCGGTAGCTGTAAGGTTGCGGTTAAAAACAATTAATTCCGCTACATAACCGTTATACATAAAGCCTGGAGCGCTCGATTGCCATCTAGAGCCAATCAAAACATTGTCAAAGCCAAAATTGCCGGTTGAACCAACTGGAGTTTGGGCAGCTCCGTTATAGTAAGAAGTATTGTTGGTGCCATTAAAACTGGTGGAAAAAATATAAGGAACATTATTGCCCGGATGTGGCGATTTCAAGGATTGACCGACAGCCCTGTAGGCTTCTAATCGGTTACCAGCAGCACTTCCTCCTTCATATGCTAAAATAGCATTTTCTACAACAAGATTATCATTTGCCGTACCTGTTTTATAAAAGGTGGTGGAAGCAGTATTTGCTACAAACGCAATTCTCTTACATACGGTAAACACTTCCAATGTGTTGGAAGTTATGGCTGGTATTGTTGCTCTAATCCAATCACCACCATCAAATTTTAAGGCAGGCAAATTATTGATGGCATTTTCAGTATAAGTTGGTTTGTTTCCTGCGGTTGACTGAGTTGCGCTTAAACCACTACCGCCTTTGCAATTTGGCAGACCTTATGATGTTTGTACCCTTGGTAACGCCAATCACTAAAATACCGACAACAAGAATGACTACTGAAAGTTCAATAAGAGAAAAGGCTAATTTGTTTTTATGTGGTTTTATGTTTGTCATATAGCCGTAATGATTGGACTTATTGTTAACTTAAATAATGTTTAGATTAAAAATCTTTTACTGAACCTTAATACCCCATTTATCACACTCTGTCTTTCAGTGGTGGTTAAAGTACGGTTAAAAACAATTAATTCCGCAACATAACCATTATACATAGTAGATGGGGAGCTAGTGGTCAATCTCGCGCCAATCAAAACATTATCAAAACCAAAATTTCCCGTTGAAGCAACGGCACTCTGAGCAATACCATTAAGATAGACAGTATTATTGACGCCGTCAAAACGGGTGGAAAAGATGTAAGGCGCATTATTGCCGGGATGAGTTGCAATAGATTTTGCTGCCAACCTAAAGGTGTTCAATGTATTACTTGATGCGCCTTCAAATGCCAAAATAAACCCTTCTGTAAAACTAGCATCATTAAATGATCCGGCTTTATAAAAAGAAGTGGATGTGGTATTGGCCACAGCCGCGATTCTCTTGCAAACGGTAAATATTTCCAATGTTTCAGAGGTTACTGGTGGTATTGCCGCCCTAATCCAATCATTACCCGCAAATTTTAGAGATGGTAATCCGTTAATGGCATTTTCGGTATATATCGGCATATTGGCTGCTGTTGACTGATCTGCACTTAAGCCAATGCTATATTGAGGATTTATATCATACCATTTGGTAATTGTACCATTACCACCAGCACCCCCGTCAATTTTTTCACTAGAATTAAAGCTTTTGTCTGAAGTGGGTTCAAGCCATAGTTTTAAACCATCAATTACAGCAACAGGAGAACTTTTGGTTTAAAAATCTTTTACTGAACCTTAATACCCCATTTATCAGATAGATATTTTGTCACATCTTTTCTCTCGGTAACGGTAAGATTGCGGTCAAAAACAATTAATTCCGCAATATAGCCAATATACATGCTATTTTCAGGACTCCATCTGGCACCGATTAGGATATTATCAAAACCAAAATTGCCGCTGGAAGCAGTCGTGTTCAGGGCGGTTCCATTGTAATAAGCAATATTATTGGTGCCGTCAAAACTGGTGGAAAAAATATAGGGGATATTGGTGCCAGGACCAGGTAATTTTCTAGATAAGCCAGCTATTCTTTGGCTTTGTAACCGATCATTATTAGCATTTTCATATGCCACAACGAGTGATTCCAAGTTGTTAAAATCGGCTGTTGAGCCGGTTTTATAAAAGACCACAGAAGAAGTGAGGGGCGCGCTAGCAGTTCTATTGGCCACAACAAACACCTCCAACCTATCAGAAGTTACTGATGATATTATCATCCTCATCCAATCAGTACCATCAAACTTTAATGCCGGCAATCCATTGATGGCACTTTCAGTGTAAGTTGGTTTCCTATTGGTAGTTGTTTGGCTTGCATTGTAACCATCCTTGGATTGAGGATTTATATCATTCCACCTACTTATTGGACCAGCGAGTCTTTCGCTAGAATCAAAACTTCTTTCGAGAGTTGGCTCCATCCACAATACTAGAGCATCTATTGAAGCAACCGGAGAATTTGTGGTTAGTGATTGTGCAGACTGAAGTTTTGCTGCTCTTATTATTGCTGATCCTTTAAGGACACCGATTATCAGAACACCGATAACAAAAATAACTACTGAAAGCTCAATGAGAGAGAAGGCTAATTTTAGTTTAATCCGCTGTTTGTTGTCCATATATCAATATTGACGAGGGTTAAGAATTATAAATTTCGGTAAATTAAATATTTCGAACATCAAAAATATCGCGGATGGCTTCGCCAATAAATATTAATAAAGAAGAAATCAAAGTTACAGCTATAAAACCACTAATTCCTAGATGATAAGCAGAAATGTTATCTTTTCCTTGGGCAAGCAATTCTCCAAGAGATGGAGTTTCAATCGGCAAGCCAAAACCCAAAAAATCGAGAGCGGTTAAAGTAATGATCGAATGGCTTAAGAAAAATGGTAATGCAGCTAAAGTGCTAGACAGGGCATTGGGCAAAATATGGACAAAAATTATTCTAAAATTGCCAGCACCGATGGATTTTGCAGAGCGCACAAAATCAAAATTTCTTACCCTTAAAAATTCTGCCCGTACCAATCCAACTAAAGACATCCAACTAAAGATAAGCATCAAAAACAGCAAAATGAAAAAGCCTGGCTCAATTATTGAAGATAAAATAATTAGCAAAAATAGCACCGGCAAACTGGACCAAATTTCCATAAATCTTTGAAACAACAAATCAACCAATCCACCAAAATAGCCTTGAACAGCGCCCAAAATTATGCCGATTAGAGCGCTAAAGAAAGTTAAAACCAGGCCAAAAGCTAAAGAAATTCTCAGACCATAAATCAACCTCGCCAAAACATCTCTGCCATTACTATCAGTACCCAACCAGTTTTGTGAATCAGGAGCGCTTGGAGCTGGTTTGGAAATATTGTAATTAATTGTTGATGGGCCGTAAGGAATGGGTGGAAAAATTATCCAACCATCTTGATTGATAAGATTTTGTAAATATGGATCTCGGTAATTTGCCTCAGTTACAAAATCACCACTAAAAACTGTTTCTGAATAGGACTTTAAAATTGGGAAATAGAGATGATTGCGATACTTTACTAATAGAGGCTTATCATTAGCGACTAATTCCGCAAAGAGACTGATAAAAAATAAGAGGAGGAAGAGAATTAGAGCAAAATATCCACGATGATTCTTTTTAAATTTATGCCATAAATCTAAAAATGAATTCATTATTGCCGTTCTTTAAAGATGAGAGCAGAAGCAAAAAAGGAAAGCCCCAAAAAATATTTGGGGCTTTCAGAATTTATAGGTTACAGGTTTTCAGATTTATTAGCAGTACTCTTGAACTTGTCCATAATCAGACCAGTACCAGCTGGAATCAATCTGCCGACAATGATATTTTCTTTCAAACCAGCTAAATCATCATATTTGCCCTGTACCGCCGCATCAGTCAAAACTTTAGTAGTTTCTTGGAACGAAGCAGCAGAGATAAATGACTTGGTTTGTAGTGAAGCTTTGGTAATACCAAGAAGAACCGGAGAAGATTCAGCCTGTTTCAAACCTTCAGCAGCAGCTTTTTTGTTGATTTGTTCAAATATATCACGATCAACATATTCACCACTGAGCAAGGTTGTATCTCCAGGTTTGGTAATTTCAACTCTCTTAAGCATCATGCTCAAGATAACTTCAATATGTTTATCGTCAATTTTTACGCCTTGCATACGATATACTTTTTGCACCTCACCAACCATAAAGTTAGCAAAGGCTCTAATACCTAAAATGCGCAATATATCATGAGGAACAAGACTTCCATCAACCAAAATATCGCCTTTCTTGACATAATCGCCTTCACCGATAAACAAGTGCCTGTTTTTGGCAACCATATATTCAACCGGCTCTATGCTGGCATCATCAGATCTTATGATAAGGCGTCTCTTGATTTTGTAATCTTTACCAAATTCAACTCTACCGTCAATTTCAGACATAACGGCGGCATTCTTTGGCTTTCTTGCTTCAAACAATTCAGCAACCCTTGGTAGACCACCAGTAATATCTCGGGTTTTTGAAGATTCTTTAGGAATTTTAGCAATGATGTCGCCGGCCTTAACTTCGTCTCCATTAACAACAGAAATCAACGTACCAACAGAAAGAAGATATTCTTTGCTGATATCATTTTTATTATCCGAAATGGTAATTCTAGGCTTCAGGTCCTGTTTGCTATATTGCTTCCAATCCATGACAAGCTTGGTTGAAATACCGGTTGAATCATCAATTTTTTCTCTAAGCGAAACATTTTCCAATAAATCGCCATATTCAATCACACCATCAGATTCAACAACGACCGGTATGTTATATGGATCCCACTCAGCCAAATGATCTCCCTTCTTCACTATCTCACCATTTTTATGAGTAATAATAGCACCATATGGAAGTTTATAACTGTGGATTTCATTTTGGTCTTTATCCAAAATTGAGATCTCACAATTGCGGCTTACAACCACAATTTTGCCATTGCGGTTTTTAATATTATTTTTACCAGAGATTCTTAACTGGCCATCAGCGATAGCAGAAATTGAAGATTGCTCCGCTCCTCTCAAAGCCGCACCACCAATATGGAAAGTTCTCATTGTTAACTGCGTTCCCGGCTCACCAATTGACTGAGCAGCAACAACACCAACTGCTTCACCAATACTGACCAAATCTCCTGTAGCAAGATCACGTCCGTAGCATTTAACACAAACACCACCTTTGGTTTGGCAAGTTAGAACTGATCTAGCTTTGACATTTTTAATGCCACTTTTTTCAATATTGTCAGCCAGATTTTCATCAATCATTGCTCCAGCTTTAACAAGAACATTGCCATTAGGAGCTTTGATATTTTCTAGCGCAACACGGCCAAGCACTTGCTCTCCAACAGAGACAATTACTCTACCATCGTCAACCACACCTTCCAGATCAACACCACTCTTAGTACCGCAGTCTTCTTCAATAACGATGCAATCTTGAGAAACGTCAACCAATCTTCTGGTTAGGTAACCGGAGTTAGCTGTTTTTAAAGCTGTATCGGCCAAACCTTTTCTGGCACCGTAAGCGGAAATGAAATATTCCAAAACACTTAAACCCTCTTTAAAGTTAGCGGTAATTGGAGTTTCAATAATTTCACCAGATGACTTAGCCATCAAACCTCTCATACCAGCAACCTGTTTGATTTGGTTTTCAGAGCCTCTAGCGCCGGAATCCGCCATCATATAGATAGAATTGGCATCACGAGCTTGCTTATGGCTAGAGATAGACTTCATCATTTCTTTAGAAATCTTATCAGTACAATTAGTCCACTCATCGATAATTTTGTTATATCTTTCACCAGTAGTGATCAAACCATCACGATGTTGCTGTTCTAATTTCTTAACTTTAGCCAAAGATTCATTGATATGGCCAGTTTTGGAATCAGGAATCACCATATCATTTTTACCGATGGAAATACCGGATTTGCAGGCATATTTAAAGCCAAGAGCCATAATACGATCGCAGAACATTACTGTCTCTTTTTGACCAGAGCTTCTGTAAACAGAGTCGATCAAATTGGTAACAGCCTTTTTAGTCATTGGCCTATTTATCAAATCAAAATTGCCTTTAATACATTCTGGCAAAATATTGTAGATCATCACCCTTCCCGGAGTAGTATCTGCAATAGCAGAAGTTACCTGACCATTTTTATCTTTTAGGCTGTAACGATATTTTATTTTGCTATGTAGAGAAATAGAATGGTTATACAAAGCATGCTCCAACTCAGCTCGATCAGTAATCAAAGATTCTTTACCACCATCTCTATTTTCCATGGATAGGTAATAAAGACCCAGAATAATGTCTTGAGAAGGCACGATAATTGGCTTACCATTAGCGGGGCTTAAGATATTATTGGTTGACATCATCAACACTCTGCACTCAACTTGCGCTTCTATAGAAAGCGGGACATGCACTGCCATTTGGTCACCGTCGAAGTCCGCGTTGAAAGCGGCGCAAACCAATGGGTGAAGTTGAATGGCTTTACCTTCAGTTAGCAATGGCTCAAAAGCTTGAATACCAAGTCTATGTAGAGTTGGCGCACGGTTTAATAAAACAGGATGTTCTTTAATAACTTCATCTAAAATATCCCAGATTTCAGGATTTTCTGATTCAACCATTTTCTTGGAAACTTTGATGGAAGGAGATTTTCCATATAGTTCCAGCTTAGAATAGATGAAAGGCTTGAACAGTTCCAAAGCCATTTTCTTTGGCAAGCCACATTGATGAAGCTTTAACTCAGGGCCAACTACGATTACCGAACGACCAGAATAGTCCACACGCTTACCAAGCAAGTTTTGACGGAAACGACCTTGTTTACCTTTAAGCATGTCGCTCAAAGATTTAAAAGGCTTTTTGTTGGCGTTTTTAACAACACTTCCACTTCTACCATTATCAAGCAAGGCATCTACTGACTCTTGCAACATTCTTTTTTCATTTTTGATGATAATTTCTGGAGCTCCAAGCTCAAGCAATCTCTTCAAACGGTTGTTTCTATTGATAACACGACGATATAATTCGTTTAGATCTGAGGTAGCAAATCTGCCACCATCAAGCATAACTAACGGTCTAATATCAGGCGGGATAACCGGAAGAACATTCATGATCATATGTTCCGGTCTATTGCCAGATTCAATGAAATTTTCTACCAACTTCAATCTTTTAACTACCTTCTCTCTCTTAAGCTCAGAAGTCAGGTCGATCAATTCTTCCCTTAATGATTTTTGTAGTTTTTTTAGATCTAATTTTGCCAATAATTTTTGGATTGCTTCAGCTCCCATTTCAGCAATGAAGCTGCCATATCCATATTCTTCTTTATATTTTTGATATTCATCTTCGCTTAAAACATCGCCATCTTTTAGTGGAGACATTAAAGCATCAACAACAATGTAAGTTTCAAAATAAATGATTTTCTCAATAACTTTTAGAGTTAAGCCAAGAAGTGTACTTAGTCTTGATGGAAGGGATTTTAAAAACCAGATATGAGCAATTGGGGCAGCAAGCTCAATATGACCCATGCGGTCTCTTCTAACTTTTGAGGAAGTAACTTCCACGCCGCATTTTTCGCAGGTAATACCTTTATATTTGATTCTTTTATATTTACCGCAGAGACATTCGTAATCTTTGATCGGGCCAAAAATTCTTGCGCAGAACAAACCATCTCTTTCAGGTTTGAAGGTTCTATAATTGATTGTTTCCGGTTTGGTAACTTCTCCGAAAGACCAGGAGCGAATTTTATCCGGATCAGCAATAGAAATTTTAATGGCATTAAAATCTGCTACATCAACTGCTTGATTAGAGAGACTTAATAAACCATGTGAAGATGTTCCGCCTAAAGACATAATTTTAAAAATTATTTATAATTTTGTTTTTTGGACCCCGGAGCAAATCCGGGATCCATATTCTCTAATTCGCTTTGCTCACAGAGAATATTTATTTTTCTACCAATTCAATATTTAAGCCCAGTGATCTGACTTCCTTAATCATAACATTGAATGATTCAGGAATGCCGCAAGTGAAATTCTGATTGCCTTGAATGATTGATTCATAAATTTTTATTCTACCAATCACATCATCAGACTTAACGGTGAGCATTTCCTGTAAAGTATAAGCTGCACCATATGCCTGAAGAGCCCAGCATTCCATTTCACCAAATCTTTGACCACCGAAATGCGACTTACCACCAAGAGGTTGTTGAGTGATCAAGCTGTAAGGGCCAATAGAACGAGCGTGAATTTTGTTATCCACCAAGTGGTGAAGTTTGAGCATATAAATATAGCCCACAGTCACTTTGCGGTCGAAGAATTCTCCGGTTTTACCATCAATAAGCCTAATTTGGCCAGATTGATCAACTCCGGATATATCTAACAATTTGCTGATATCTTCTTCTTTTATACCCTCAAAAGTACCAGTCGCAAAAGGAACGCCACCTTCCAAAGTTTTAGCAAATTCTAATAGCTCATTATCTTTCATGGCTTTGATTTTCTTGGATTCAGCTTCACCAGAATAAACCGATAATAACTTTTCCCTCAAATCATTAATTAGCTTCTCTTTACCTAAAGCAATGCTATCAAGCAATTCAGCAATTTGTTTTCCGATATTAACTGATGCCCAACCCAAGTGAGTTTCAAGAATTTGACCAATATTCATACGCGATGGAACCCCTAATGGGTTAAGCACGATATCAACTGGCACACCATCTTCGGAATAAGGCATATCTTCAACTGGAGCAATCTTGGAGACTACACCTTTATTACCATGGCGTCCGGCCATTTTATCACCTGGTTGAAGCTTATATTTTGAAGCAACATAAACTTTAACCACTTTCAAAACGCCTTGCGCAAGCTCATCACCAGCTTTGATCTTGGAGACTTTGTCGTTAAAGTCTTTTTCCAAAATAGCAATTTCTGCTTGATAATGTTTAGCTATGGCTTCAATTTTATCCATTACCTTGTCATCGCTGACAACAATCTTCATTAGATGTGATCTAGATAAAGACTGGATTTCTTTCTTCTTTAAAATTGTACCGGATTTTAACTTATCGACATTGGATGATAATTTATGTCCATCAACTAAATCGATGATGCTGTTTTTGATTGAATCATCCAAAAAGGCAATTTTCAGAGCCTTTTTCTTGGATAATTCTTCAACTTGCTGCATTTCAATGCTGACTAGTCTTTCATCCTTTTCGATACCTTTTCTGGAGAAAACTTTAACATCAACTATAACGCCGCTAATGCCAATTGGAGCATAAAGCGATGAATCTTTAACATCTGATGCTTTTTCACCAAAAATTACTTTCAAAAGTTTTTCTTCCGGAGTCATTGGAGACTCACTTTTCGGAGTAGTCTTACCAACCAATAAATCTCCCGCTCTGATTTCAGCACCGATATGAATAATGCCTTCTTCGTCCAATTTACCTAGGGCTTCTTCGCTAACATTTGGAATATCACGGGTTATTTCTTCAGGGCCTAATCTAGTATCTCTCGCAACAATCTCTAGCTCTTCAATATGGATAGAGGTGAAGGCTTCTTCAGATAATAATTTTTCAGAAATAACTATTGAGTCTTCAAAGTTATAACCGTTCCAAGGCATGAAGGCGACGCGGACATTTTTTCCTAAAGCAATTTCACCACTTTTTATGCTGTGACCATCAGAGATAATTTCACCAGCAGAGACCTGTTGGCCAACAACAACAGTAGGAAGTTGATTGATACAAGTATCTTGGTTGGTGCGGTTATACTTAACCAAATTATATATCTCAACATGAGGAAGATGATCTTTAGAAAGCGACTCAACAATTATTTTAGAAGAGTCAACAAACTTAACCACACCGTCATATTTGTTTTTAACGACTGCGCAAGAATCAAGAGCAATGATTGATTCCATACCGGTACCAACCAAAGGCACGTCAGGATTAACCAAAGGAACTGCTTGACGTTGCATGTTCGAACCCATCAAAGCACGGTTAGCATCGTCATTTTCTAAAAATGGAATTAATGTTGTAGCAATAGAAACTATCTGCTTGGTTGAAACATCAACAAAATCAATTTTGTCCGGAGACATCATGATAAATTCACCATTTTTACGACAACTAACTAGATCAGCAGTAATATTACCTTTGCTATCAACTGGGATTCTGGATTGAGCAATGCTATATTCAGATTCTTCAAGAGCTGACAGATAAGTTACTTTATCAGTAATTTTGCCATCAACCACCTTACGATAAGGGGTCTCAATAAAGCCATAATCATTAACATGGGCAAATGTCGCCAAGCTATTAATCAAACCGATATTTTGACCTTCTGGAGTTTCAATCGGACAAATTCTTCCATAGTGAGTTGGATGTACGTCACGAACTTCAAAACCCGCTCTTTCTCTGGTCAAACCACCAGGTCCTAAAGCTGAAAGTCTTCTCTTGTGAGTGATTTCAGAAAGAGGATTGGTTTGATCCATGAATTGTGAAAGCTGGGAAGTCGCAAAGAAGTCTTTAATCGCAGTGATCAAAGGCTTAGCGTTGATTAGATTTTGAGGAACAATATTATCAACATCAATTGCGTTTAGCTTTTCAATGATTGATTTCTCAATTCTAGCAACACCAATTCTTAACTGGTTTTCAATCAATTCACCAACAGCTCTCACTCTACGGTTAGCAAGGTTATCGATATCGTCGGTTTTCAAATCATTATGCTTAATCAAGCTTAAGATTTTTACAGTTTGTTTGATATCGTCTGGGGTCAAATGCAAAATTGAACGATCAACTTTAAGATCCAAACGGTGATTCATTTTCATTCTTCCAACATCAGATAAATCATATCTAGCTGGAGACAAAAGCAAATTGTCAAAGAAATTTTTTGCTACTTCAAAAGAGGCAGGAACCTCACCCAACCTGATTGCTTTATAGATATCGTAAGTGGCATCTTTTTGAGTTTGGTTTTTATCCACCAAAATCGTGTTATATAGATAAGGGCCAATATCTGATTTGCTTGGATTGATGACATTGACTGATTTGAAATTAAGCTTGGTTAAAACTTCCAAACTTTCAGCAGTAACAAGACTTCCAGCTTCTAACAAAACCTCACCGGTTTCATTGTCAATTAAGTTTTCTGCCATTACATAACCGAGCAGAATATCATCGGTTAAAATATAGCTTTTAAATTTTTCTTCTTTTAGTTTTTCAATAACTTTTTTGGTAATTTTAGTACCTTCTTTAATCGCTACTTTACCGGTTTCAGCATCAATCAAATCAGATGTAAGCTTTTTACCAAGTGCAGTTTCAAAATTATAATTTGCTGCCCAACCATTTTTGGTCGAGAAAATATTTATCTTGCCATAAAAATCGCAGATAATGTCTTGAACTGACATGCCCATTGCTTTGAGCAAGGTTGAAACTGGAATCTTTCTTTTTTTGTCGATTCTGAAATAGAGAATATCTTTGGTATCAAATTCGAAATCCAGCCATGATCCGATATGCGGAATAATTTTGGCGGTATACATTTTGGAACCGGAGGCTTTGACATTTTCACTGTCAAAGAAAACACCTGGAGCCCTTCTCATCTGAGAAACAATAACTCTTTCAGCGCCGTTAATGATAAAACTTCCACCTTCTGTCATTAGTGGAATATCACACAGATAAACTTCTTGTTCTTTAATTGTCTTAACTTCTCTAACTTCAGAACCTTCTTCTTGATCCCACAAAATCAATCTTAGTTGAACTTTTAAAGGGGCAGAATAAGTTCTGCCTGAAAATAGGCATTCATTTGGGTCATATTTTTGTTCACCCAAGACATATTTTATAAATTCGAGAGTAACTTTGCCGCTGGAATCAGAAAGTGGAAAGAAGGTCTTGAATACCGATTGTATACCAAAAAAACCTCTCTCGTTAGGATCAACGTCACTTTGTAAAAATTTTGAATATGATTCTCTTTGTAGGGATATCAAATGAGGAATCTCTTCTTCGTAGCGACTATTAGTAAATTTTTTCCTAAAAATCGAAGAGCTGGTATGACGAACTGGTTTCACGTGAATAACCTATATTTGTTTTGATACAAAATGAGGGCAACACCTCGCTTGTTAAGCGCTGAAAATAAAGAGCTTTTAAGATGTTTATTTCCCCGCAAAACGCGTGGCTGCGCATATAACTTGTTACGCTTAATGTAACAATGCTGAGTATTTAGAATTGAAAGGATTTTGAAAACGCAAAAATGAACAGCACCAAAGATGCTGTTCATTTTTTGATTTCGCTTATCTTACTTAAGCTAATTCAACTTTAGCGCCTGCAGCTTCAAGCTTTTTCTTAATTTCTTCAGCTTCAGCTTTGGCAACACCTTCCTTAATAGTTTTTGGAGCAGATTCAACTACTGCTTTTGCTTCAGTCAAACCAAGACCAGTAATAGCTCTAACTTCTTTGATGACATTGATTTTATTGTCACCAGCAGATTTTAAAACAACATCAAATTTGTCTTTTTCTTCAGCAGGAGCAGCAGCGGCAGCTGGAGCAGCAGCAACAGCAACTGGGGCAGCAGCGCTAACACCCCATTTTCCTTCCAACATTTTGCTAAGCTCAGAAAGCTCAAGAACTGTTAGTGAAGATAGTTTTTCGCAGATTTCGTTTAGATTAGTGGACATTATAGTTACCGTTTAGTTAAGTTAGTTAGAAGTTGATAAAATTTATTTTTTAGAAGAAACGTAGTTGTTAATAACAGAAACCACTCCTGAAGCAGGAGCGTTTAAAACTCTTACAAACTGCGATTGAGCACCTTGCAATACACTTAAGAATGAAGATCTCACCTCTTCCAAAGAACCCAATTTTGACAAGCTATCAATAGCATCTTTCGATAAAACAGACTTATTTAGATAGCCAACTTGTATTTTTAGAGCTTCATTTTCTTTAGCTGAAGCTATAGCAGCCTTAGCAAGAGAAACAGGGTCGTTAGCATAACAAATAGCAGTCGGCCCTGATAAATATTGAGATAAAACTTCCAAATCAGAACCTTTAATAGCAACTTTGGCCAAGGTGTTTTTCATGATTTTCATCTTTACCCCTTTAGATTTTAGGCCCAACCTAAAATCGTATAGTTGCTTATCAGACAAGCCTCTATAATGCAGCAATACAACAAAATTGCTTTTTGTTAGAGATTCTCTCATTGAGGCCACTAAATCGGCCTTTTGTGTTCTGTTCATTGTTCCCTTCTTACAAAATTACAAAGACTGGGTAGCAACTTTTACAGCCGTACCCATCGTCGTGTTAATATAGAAATCTTTAATATATTTTCCTTTTGCCGCTTCAGGCTTGGCATCTTTTATTGATTTTATAACAGCCTTTAAATTGCCAAGTAGAGCATCAAACTCAAAATTAGCTTTACCAACCAAGCAATGAACTGTGCCAGCTTTATCGCTCTTAAAATCAACTTTACCTTTTAGTGCGTCTTCAACTGCTTTTTTAACATCAGTAGTAACAGTGCCATTTTTTGGGCTTGGCATTAACCCACGTGGACCAAGTTTTTTAGCAACTTTGCTGATTTTTTGCATAACATCAGGGGTAGCAATGCAGCAGTCAAAATCTAAAAATCCACCTTCAATTTTTGAAACCAAATCTTCTAAACCAGCAAAAGCAGCACCAGCAGATAAAGCAGCTTTTTTTACTTCATCATTAGCAGCAAAAACCAAAACTCTAACTTTTTTGCCAGAACCATTTGGAAGCACCAAGGAACCTTTTACCATTTGGTCAGATTGTTTACCATCAATACCAAGATTGACGGCAATATCAACTGATTCAACAAATTTTCTCTCTGACTGTTTGCTGAGATCTAAAACTTTTTTTAATGCTTCTTCTAAATTATAGATGTCAGCTACATTATTATCTTTAGACATATTTTATTTCGTTAATTATTCGACTACTTCAAGACCCATAGAAAGAGCTGAACCAGCAACCATTTTAGCACAAGCTTCAAGATCGGTTGCGTTCATATCCGCCATTTTCTTTTTAGCAACTGAAAGAATTTGGGCTTTGTTGATTTTGCCAGCACTATCTTTTCCAGGATTAGAAGAGCCTTTAGCAAGTTTTATTTCTTGCATTATTAGGTAAGAAACCGGGGGATTTTTAGTTGTAAAGGTGAAACTTTTATCCTTATATGCAACTATAGTAACTGGAATTGGAGTGCCAGGTTCAAAAGCAAATTTCATGGCATTGAATTGCTTACAAAACTCCATGATATTTAGACCTTTTTGACCCAAAGCTGGACCTATTGGAGGAGCTGGGTTCGCCTTGCCAACTGGTACTTGTAATTTGATTAGACCAAGTACTTCTTTTTTACTTTTCCCCATAACGCTTTCGCCAAAAAATCGATTAAAAATTCGTGATATAAAAAATGCAGGCGTGTTAATTTACTGATTAAATTTAATTATGCAAGGCACAAATAAATTATTTTTAGAGTCTTTTGTGAAGGTTAAAAATAGACAAGCCAATGATATGAAAATACTAAATTCTACCAATTGCAACCCCAGCTCCTAACTTCATCAAACTCTCTCTTTCCTTAGAAACTGTACAGAAAAAGGCTTGTAAGCTAACTTCAACAAAAAATTAAGAAACTTTTTCAACCTGGTTAACATCAAGCTCAACTGAAGTAGCTCTGCCAAAAATTAAAACTGATATTCTTACCCTTTGCTTTTCTTGATCAAAATTTTCAACTGCACCAGAGAATGATTCAAATGGACCATCGATTATATTCAAAATTTCGCCAATTTCGAAAGTTTGAGTCTTGGCAGTTTCGCTGCTACCAGTTTGAACTAGAGCTAATATATCTTTCATCTTTTCTTCCGAAACCGGCTGGGGATTATTTTTACTACCCAAAAAGCTCATGGTTTTAGGAATGGCATTAATGATGTTATAGGCATTGCCGCTCAAATTGGCATTGATAAAAACATATCCTGGAAACAGTTTTTGATTTTCCTGAACTTTTTGCCCTTTTTTTATTTTGGTAACCTGTTTGCACGGAACCAATATATCGGAAACATCATTACCAAGAGACTTTCCCATCATTAATTTGATGTCACTAGCGATCTTTTGTTCTTGACCAGCCATGACATTAAGTATGTACCATTTATGTTCCATCTACAAACCAAATAAAATTTTAATAATTTTTGAAATTAAGAAATCAGCAAGCATTATCACCAAAGCTGACGCCGCAACTACAACAAGTATTGTTATAGTTGTAATGTAAACTTCTTTTTTGGTGGGAGTATGGAGCTTTTTTAATTCAGCAATTACGTCTTTAAAAAATAACAGCATTAAGCCTGCTTCTAATATTATTAATAAGATGGCAAGAGCAATAAGGATCGAACCCCAAACGAAAGGTTTTGGAGGTTTGAAGCAATTGCTCCACCGCAAAAACGATAAACATCATTTTTAGTTTCAAGCGGGCATTGGCTATGCCAAACCCCAGCGGCAAAAATAAGTATAATAAATTTGGCAGGAGCGAGAGGAATCGAACCCCCAACCAACGGTTTTGGAGACCGCTACTCTACCAGTTGAGCTACGCTCCTAAATAATTATTAACTTTATTATTTCAGGTCCCCGCTTTCGCGGGGACAAGCATTTGTTAGAAGATCAAGTCATCTAACAAACTACTTACTTAATTACCCTACTAACCACCCCAGCCCCAACAGTTCTGCCACCTTCACGGATAGCAAAACGAAGACCTTCTTCCATGGCGATTGGTGCGATTAA
>JAJTCH010000003.1 GCA_021323225.1 Rickettsiaceae bacterium
TTAATCGCACCAATCGCCATGGAAGAAGGTCTTCGTTTTGCTATCCGTGAAGGTGGCAGAACTGTTGGGGCTGGGGTGGTTAGTAGGGTAATTAAGTAAAGCTGTAAAACATTTTGTAATTGAAAACTTATCATGAGCAATAAGGAAGGAATAAAAATATCTCTTGAATCTTTCGATCACGTTGTACTAAACAAGGCAATGCAAGAGATCATTAATACCGTTAAAAGAACTGGCGCTGCAGTAAAGGGTCCAATTCCTTTGCCAACCAAAATCAAGAAATTTACGGTTATTCGTGGTCCTCACGTCGATAAAGATTCTAGAGAACAATTTGAGATCAGATCATCAAAAAGATTGCTGATTATTTCTCCAACTGCTCAAACCGTAGATGCCTTAATGAAGCTCAATCTTTCATCAGGCGTTAATATCAAGATTGCAATCAACGGGGCTAGTAACTAATGATTAATTTAATTGCCAAAAAAATCGGGATGAGCCATGTTTATCAAGAAAGCGGCGCTGCTGTTGCTTTTACCATGGTTCAGCTATATGACAATTGCGTACTCGATTTAAATGTTAATGCTGAAAAAGAGTTTGATAATATTCTGATCGGCTTTAACAAAGCATCTGGCACAAAAGGAATTTCTAAATCAGTTGCTGGTGTTTTTACTAAGAAAAATGTCCCAGTACATAAAAAAATCTATGGTTGCAGAGTTCAAAAAGATTCTGGCTATAAAACCGGCGACGTTATTAATGTTGAAAATCTTCTAAAAGAAGGTGATGTTGTTAGTGTAAGTGGTATCTCAACAGGTAAAGGTTTTGCTGGTGTCATGAAGAGACATAATTTTCGTGGTCTTGAAGCTAGCCACGGTGTTTCTGTATCTCATAGATCTCACGGTTCAACTGGTCAAAGACAAGATCCGGGTAAAGTTTTCAAAGGCAAAAAAATGGCTGGACACATGGGTGTTGATAAAATCACCGTTAAGAACTTACAAGTTTTGATGATTAACAAAGAAAATAACACTATCGGAATTAAAGGCGCAATTCCAGGTACCAATGGTAGTGATGTGGTAATTAAAATCGCTAATTAGTAGATATTTATGGTTGATTTGAAAAATATTAATTTTTCCACTTCGGAAGTTACAACAACTAAGCTTGATTTTGCTGTTGATCAGAATTCTGGTTTCGAAAGTCCTAGATCTGTTGCCTATGTTTTAAGTTGGCAATTATCCAAAAAAAGAACGGGCTCTGCTCAAACTAAAACTATGGCAGAGATTTCAGGAACTACTGCAAAGCCACATAAACAAAAAGGAACTGGTCATGCAAGACAAGGTAGTAAAAGATCAGTACAATTTAGAGGCGGTAGAACTTGCTTTGGTCCAAGAGCTAGATCTTTTGATTACAGCTTACCAAAGAAAATTGTTAAAACCGCTCTTTCTGATGTAATCAAATTAAAAATTAAGGAAAATAAACTAGTTTTATTTTCATGCGATAGTGGACTAAAAACTGCAAATGTTAGCAAATTGCTTAAATCTAATAAGATAGACCAAGCTTTGTTTTTATACCAATCAAAGGCTGGATCTAACGAGATTGTAAAACCAACTCGTAATCTAAAAAATGTTAAAGCCTTGGATTTCAAAGGCTTGAATGTTTATGACATTCTTAACTTTGACTTTCTAGTGCTTGATAAAAATTTATTTCAAACAATCAAAGAGGTGGCATTGTAATGGGTGCGGTTAATTACGATAAAATAAAAGGTCTGATTTATACCGAAAAGTCAAACAAACAGCTTGAACAAAACAAATATTGTTTTGAAGTCAGTAATGATTGTGACAAAAGTGAAATCAAATCTTTGCTAAAGGCAATATTTGCTGTTGATGTTACAAAAGTAAATATCAGCAATGTTTCAGGCAAAATTAAGAGATTTAAAGGTATAATTGGCGAAAGAACTTCTTACAAGAAAGCTCTGGTTACTCTGAAGGAAGGTCAATCAATCAACTTCGAAGGTTTAAATTAGATAAAATGGCAATCAAAAATTATAAAGCTATTACTCCAGCTTTAAGACAATTGAAGTTGGTAGACAGAAGTGAACTGTGGAAATCCTCTCCTTTGAAGATTTTAACCACTACCTCCCCTGTTCAAGCTGGAAGAAATAACAAAGGTCATATAACAGTTAGACATAAATCCGGTGGACATAAGAAATCTTATCGTATCGTGGATTTCAAGAGAAATAGGTTTGATATTGAGGCTGTTGTTGAAAGATTAGAATATGATCCAAACAGAACTGCTTTTATTGCGCTGATCAAATATACTGATGGAGTTTATTCTTATATAATCGCTCCTCACAAATTAAAAGTTGGCGATAAAATTGTTTCTTCAAAACAACTAGTTGACGTGAAAATTGGTAATTCAATGCCTCTTTCAGTCATTCCTATTGGATCAATAATTCATAATATTGAATTAAAACCAGGTTGTGGTGCTGCAGTTTCAAGATCAGCAGGTACTTATTCACAATTGGTTGGTAAAGATGGTGGTTATGCCTTGGTAAAAATGCAATCTGGAGAAATCAGATTATTTTTGCTTGATTGTATGGCAACTATTGGTTCAGTTTCAAATTTAGATAACAAAAATATCTCTATTGGTAAAGCCGGCAGATCTAGGTGGCTTGGTATTAGACCAACAGTTAGAGGGGTAGCAATGAACCCTGTTGATCACCCACATGGTGGTGGTGAAGGAAGAACTTCTGGTGGCCGCCACCCTGTTTCTCCAACTGGTAAGTCAGCTAAAGGTAAAAAAACTAGATCAAGAAAAAAGTCAAATCGTTTAATTGTTAAAAATCGACATAAGAAATAATTATGCCTAGGTCATCTTGGAAATTGCCATTTGTTGATGGTTATTTACTAAAAAAAGTTAAGGAATATAACAGCTCTTCAAAGAAGCAAATTATTAAAATTTGGTCTAGAAGATCTACCATTCTTCCACAATTTGTTGGTGTTAATTTTGCTGTCTATAATGGCAAAAAATTTGTCTCCGTTTTAGTTAGCGAAGGTATGGTCGGCCATAAATTTGGTGAGTTTGCGCCAACTAGAACTTTTTACGGACATTCTGCTGATAAAACTATTAAAAAAGCCTAGAATATGACTAAGAAAGTAGATCAAAAAAACTCAGAAGAAAAACTAGCGGTGGCATATTTAAATGCTGTTAAATCTAGTCCGCTTAAAGTTATGAAACTTACAGGCAATCTTATAAACTTGCCGGTAGCAGAAGTTTTAATGAAACTTAAATTTTGCAATTTGAAAGTTGCTAAGCCAGTAAGAGACCTGGTTTATTCAGCAATGTCTAACGCAGAAAATAACCATAATATGGATGTTGATAATTTATTCGTTAAAAGAATTGATGTCGGTCGTGCCTTTGCTTTGAAGAGATTCAGTGCAAGAGCTAGAGGCAGATCAAGTCGAATATTAAAAACTTTTAGCAACATCAGAGTTGTATTAGTGGAAAAACAAAATTAATAACGCGAGGTACGAACAGTGGGTCAAAAAGTTAATCCAGTTGGTTTTAGAATTGTAAACAAAAAGGGCTGGGAATCAGTTTGGTTTGATAAAAAATCATACGCCAAAAAACTGATTAATGACATCCAGATAAGAAAATTTATTAAAACTAAGTATGCTCATTGCGGCATATCTAATGTCATTATTGAAAGACCGTCGGATAAAGTTAATCTCATTATCAAAACTTCTAAACCAGGTGTTTTGATAGGTAAAAAAGGTTCAGATATTGAAAAGATTAACCAAGCAGTTGAAAAAATTTCTGGTGTAAAAGTTGACGTTAAGGTTGTTGAGGTTGATAAGCCGGATATTAATGCTTCCCTAATCGCTCAGTCTATTGCAAAACAATTAGAAAGTCGCGCTGCTTTCAAGAAAGTTATGAAAAAGTCGATGCAATCGGCTCTTAAATACGGTGCTTTAGGTATAAAAATTTCCTGCTCTGGAAGATTGGGTGGTGCTGAAATTGCTAGAACTGAATGGTATAAAGAAGGGTCAGTCCCTCTTCATACTTTGAGATGTGATATTGACTATGCAACTGCTAATGCCTACACAACTTATGGTGTTATTGGTGTTAAAGTCTGGGTCCATAAGGGATTTGTAGATAAAAAATAATCTGAAATATTCGCATGCTAGTACCAAGTAAAACAAAATATAGAAAGGCCCAAAAAGGCGGTAAAAAAATCCTAGGAAATGCCAATTCCGGCAATAGCTTAGCTTATGGTTCTTTTGGTTTAAAATCCCTAGAGCCATGTAAATTGAACTCTAAGCAAATAGAATCAGCCAGAAAAGTTCTTAGCCGTTACATGAAAAGATCTGGCAAAATGTGGATCTCGGTTTTCCCTCATACTCCGGTTACAAAAAAACCTGCTGAAGTAAGAATGGGTAGTGGTAAAGGTAATGTAGAATATTATATTGCTAAGATTAAGCCAGGTAGAATTATATTTGAGATTGATGGAGTTGATGAGCAATCATCAATTCTTGCCCTAACTAAAGCTTCAGCGAAGCTACCTTTTAAGACTAAAATTGTTAATTTGATCTAATAGTCATGTCTGCTACTGAAGATAAAAAATCTCTTTTACAAGAGATCTCGTCAAAAAAGAAAAGTCTTTTGATGATGAGAATTAAGCGTTCCTCTGGTGATTTTGAGGCAGCTAAAAATATGAAAAATACTAGAAAAGAAATTGCTAGGTTGTTTACAAAGGTTAATGCATAAATATGAAAGTAAAAATTTTAAGCATAATTGATAATAAGACTTTCAAAGCGGAAGCAACTTCGTATAAGGCGCACAAAAAATATGGGAAATATCTTACCTCTCATAAAAAATATTTAGTGCATTATGAGGGTGATAAAAAATTGAATATTGGCGAAGAAGTTACAATTTCTGAAACTAGGCCGATATCAAAAAATAAAAGATGGATACTTAAATAACCAAATATTTTAAATTAAAAGGTTCTAAGAAAATGATTCAAATGCAAACAAATCTGGTAGTGGCCGATAACTCGGGCGCTAAATCTGCCAGGTGCATCAAAGTTTTGGGTGGAAGTAATCACATGATTACATCGGTTGGTGATATTATAGTTGTTTCAATTACCGATGTTATACCTGGATCAAAAGTTAAAAAAGGTCAAGTTGCTAAAGCGGTTATTGTTAGAACCAAGAACAAAACCGTTAGACCAGACGGAAGCTTCATTGTTTTTGATGACAATGCGGTTGTTTTGGTTGATAAAGATGGAGAGCCTGTTGCAACTCGTGTTTTTGGTCCTGTTGCTAGGGAAGTCAGACAAAAGAATTTTTTAAAAATCGTTTCACTTGCTTCGGAGGTATTATAGATGGCGCTTAAATTTAAAAAGAATGATCAGGTTATAGTTGTGTCTGGTTCAAATAAAGGTAAAACCGGCAATATCTTGTCAGTACAAGATGAACGTGTGGTTATTGCTGGTGTGAATTTGGCAACTATACATAAAAAGCCGACTTCTAATCAGTCTGGAGAAATAACCAAAAAAGAAATGTCAATCCACATTTCTAATATTTCTCATATTGAGAATGGTAAGCCAGTAAAAATTGCTTTCCGAGTTGAAGAAGGAAAAGGTAAAAATTTTACCAAAAAAATTCGTGTTTCTAAAAAAACCGGTAAGAAAATTGATTAATAATTGAATATTGAAATTTGTAAAAACGATGTCTTACACAAAGGAATTGTATAAAAAATCCATAGCTGATTTGAAGAAGCAGTTTTCCTATAAAAATGATATGGAAGTTCCTCAGCTAAAAAAAGTTAGCATTAATGTTGGAATTAAAGCAGTTGATAGTGATAATAAATTTCTTTCATATCTTGCAAATCAAGTTTCTGCTATTGCTGGGCAAAAAGCAGTTTTGACAAAATCTAATAAATCAATCGCAACTTTCAAATTGAGAGAAAATATGGCGATTGGCTGTATGGTGACTTTGAGAGGTAAAAAGATGTATGAGTTTATGGATCGCTTGGTTTATATTGCATTACCTAGAATTAGGGATTTTAGAGGATTATCTTCTAAGGGTTTTAATCAGAGTGGACATTATAGCTTTGGCCTCAAAGAACATAACGTATTTTTGGAAGTTGATCTAGATAATATTCTAAAGATGTTTGGTATGAACATTACCATTGTTACTAATGCTAAAAGCAAGGAAGAGTCAGTATATCTCTTAAAAAAGCTTAATCTACCTATCAAATAATTTATGGCTAAAAAAAGTTCAATTAATAAAAATTTAAGAAGAAAGGATTTAGCCACTAGGCTAAAAAACAAGAGATCTGCCTTATCGAATATCGCAAAGAATGCTGATTTGCCTTTTGAAGATAGATTAAAAGCTCAAATTAAACTATCAGAACTGCCTAGAAACAGTGCTGAAATTAGATATAGAAATAGGTGCAGTCTTACTGGAAGGCCAAGAGGCGTTTACAGAAAATTCTCCTTGTCTAGGATAGCCATAAGAGAACTAGCTTCTTGGGGTCAAATTCCTGGTTTAATCAAATCAAGTTGGTAATTACAAGATGTCAGTGAATCATTCAGTTTCTGATTTAGCAGCCATTATCCGTAACGGTTATATGGTGGGTCGTAGGGTGGTTAGCTCTCCGGTTTCTAAATTAAGAGAAGGTATATTAAAAATTCTAAAAGAAGAAGGCTATATATTGAACTATAGCAGAGTTAATCAAGACAGCGGAATAAGCAAGTTTGATATTCATCTAAAATATCATCTTTCTAATCCAGTTGTTAGTGAAATTTCTGTTATTTCTAAGCCTGGTAAAAGAGTGTATTGCACTGCCGATAAAATTCCGGTTGTTAGAAATGGCTTGGGTATGGTTATTATTTCTACTTCTAGTGGTATCGTTTCGGATCATGCTGCAAGAAATAGCAAGATTGGCGGTGAAGTTTTATTAAAGATATTTTAATTCAAATTTAATTTTTAGAAAAAGGTACAAGATTTATGTCACGAGTTGGTAAGTTACCGGTTAAATTGCCTAGCAATATCAAAGTTAGTGTTAGCGGTAGAGTGATAAATTTTGATAATGGTAAGGTCAAAAAATCCTATCAAGTAAGTCCTTCTGTCAATATCTCTTATGTGGGAGATGAAGTCAAATTCTCAGCCAAAGAAGGTTTTGAAAAGGCTTCAACTGATGTTGGTATGGATAGAAGTAATGTCAAAAATATTGTTTTGGGCCTTCAAACTCCATTCAAAATTACTTTAGAGATTAATGGAGTTGGCTATAAAGCTGCAGTAGATAAGGGTGGACTCTTCATGAGTCTGGGATATAGTCATGAAATTTTTTATCTATTGCCAAAAAATGTTGCTGCTGTTTTTGAGAAACCAAATCTAATTGTCTTAACTAGTGATGATAAAGTGCTGGTTGGACAAGTAGCTTCTGAAATAATTTCTTTTAGAAAGCCTGAACCATATAAAGGTAAAGGCATCAAAATTGCTGGTAAGGCAATTGTTCGAAAAGAAGGTAAGAAAAAATAATTAAACAAAAGTATTCGCTATGTCAGCTAGTAGTTCTCGCAAAAGACAATTGAGAGTTAGAAATAACATCAAGAAAAAAAATAAAAATCAGAGATCAAAAATATCTGTTTTTAGATCAAACAAAAACATCTATGTACAGTTGATAGATATGAGTGGCAAAGTTTTACAATCTTGCTCATCTCTATCTATAGATGAAAAAGATATTAAAGACGCAAGTGGTATTGAGATTGCCAAAATTGTTGGCAAAAAGTTTGGCAAGGCCTGTGTTGATAGTGGTATAAAAGAAGTAGTATTCGACAAAGGACAATATCTATATGGCGGTAGAGTTATGGCATTAGCTGATTCTTGTCGCGAAGCTGGTCTAAAATTCTAACTAATTAAATTTAAATAATTAAAGCAGATGTCAAAACCTAATAAGAATCCGGTCGAATTAGTAGAAAAGCTGGTTGCGGTTAATAAAGTTTCTAAAACTGTTAAAGGTGGTAAAAACTTTTCTTTTACTGCTTTGGTAGTTGTTGGCGATAGAGCTGGCAAAGTAGGATTTGGTAAAGGTAATGCCAAGGAAGTTGTGGATGCAAAAAGAAAAGCATTTGAAGCTGCCAAAAAATCTTTAGTCAGAGTTCCTCTTAAAGAAGGTAGAACTATTCATCATGATGTAGAAGGTAAATTTTGCTCAGCAAAAGTTAGCATGAGATCAGCTCCAGCTGGTACCGGTGTAATTGCTGGTGGTGCAATGAGGGCGATATTTGAATGTGCTGGAATACATGATGTTGTGTCTAAGTCTCTTGGGACCTCAAACCCTTATAACATGGTATGGGCTACTTTTCAGGCCTTAAGCAAATTATCATCGCCTAGAAGTATTGCTGATAAAAGATCAAAAGAAATTTCTGAAATTATTAAAAAGAGAAATTCGGTTTCAAAAACAAGCAACAACAATAATGGTGAGGTTTAAATGTTATTTGATGATTTGTTAGATAAAAAAGTTTCTATTACTCAAGTTAGAAGTGGGTCTAAATCAGTTAAAAGTCAAAAAGCTACTTTGATTGGTTTGGGTTTGAGGGGCATTAATACCAGCTCTGAGCTTGTAGCTTCCAAAGATGTTTTGGGCATGGTTAAGAAGGTGAGTCATCTTATTAAAGTTTCTGCTGTATAAAAATAATTGTTATGCAAATCCTAAATAATATCGCTAAGTTAAAAACTAATAACCGTAAAAGAGTTGGTCGTGGAATTGGCTCTGGTACTGGGAAAACTTCTGGCCGCGGCGTCAAAGGACAAAAAGCTAGAACTGGTTCTGCCATGAAAGGTTTTGAAGGGGGCCAAACCCCAATTTACATGAGATTGCCTAAAAAGGGTTTTAAAAGCCATCGTGGTGATAGATATGAGGTAGTAAATTTACGCAATGTTTTATCTTTAGTTGAAAGCAAAAAAATTGATATCTCTACATCTGTTACAAAAGAAAAGCTATTTGCTGCTGGTTTGATAAGTAGCCAAGATGTTAAGGTTAAGTTAATTATGTCCAAAGGTGACAAGGTGAATTCGGGTCTAAAATTTAAAGTGGATTTTTACTCCAAGTCAGCACAATCTTTTGCTGGATAGGCAATCTAAGATCTTTGCTTTCCAGAAAGACCGTAGCCCATCTTCTGTCTACAAGTATACATTATTATATTCCTCTTAACGCCCATATTTTAATACAAGGTGCAAAATTCTGATTTAAAAAAGAGAATATTATTTACCCTTTTTATCCTGTTGATTTACAGATTCGGTACTTTTGTGCCAATTCCTGGCATCAATGGTGAGGTAGTGCAAAAGTTCTTTACTGGAAAAGGGTCGAGCATGTTTGGCATGGTTAATCTTTTTTCTGGTGGTGCTTTAGAGCGTATGAGTATTTTTGCTCTAAACATTATGCCTTATATTACCGCTTCTATTATAATGCAGATTTTAACCTCAATGTACAAAGGTCTTGAGGCTTTAAAAAAAGAGGGTGATTACGGAAGAGCAAAAATAAATCAATACACAAGATATCTTACTATAATCTTGGCCGTGTTCCAATCCATTAGTGTCTATTACGCCCTTTCTTCAGCTGGTAATAATATGTTTATCAGCGATTCCAAAATATTTTTATGGACAACTTGTGTCAGTTTAGTTGGCGGCACAGTAATGTTGATGTGGTTTGGAGAAAGAATAACTACATCTGGTATCGGAAATGGAATTTCCCTCATCATTTTTGTCGGCATAGTTTCTTCAATTCCAACTACTTTTGCGCAATTTATGGACCTCTCTAGAAGTGGGGTGTACTCAATTGTTTTTGTCGTGCTGTTTTTTGCTTCCTTCATTTTTTTTGTTGCTTTAGTGGCATTCGTTGAAAAAACCCATCGTCGTATCAAAATTCAATATCCAAACGGCGCAATGATGAGAGTCAATGGAATGTCAGACTCCTCGTTTTTACCACTTAAAATTAATATCTCTGGTGTCATACCGCCAATTTTTGCCAGCTCAATTTTAATGTTTCCGTCGGCAATTGGACAATTTATGGGTGGTGGCAGTGAAGTGTTTTTATCATTCTTGTCTAGAGGTGGGCCAATATATTTATCAATATACGCAGCTCTGATTTTATTTTTCTCTTTCTTCTATTCTTCGATCATTTTTAATACCAAAGATGTAGCTAGTAATTTGAAGAAAAGTAACTGCTTTATTTCTGGTATCAGACCTGGGTCTAATACCTCAGCTTATTTAGATAAAATAATTGCTAGGCTGACTTTAATCGGAGCAATATATCTAATATTTGTTTGTATTATTCCAGAGATCTTAATTATCAATTATTCAATACCACTGCATATTGGCGGTACTGGCGTACTAATTGTAGTTAATGTTATACTGGATTTAGTCAATCAAATTCAGTCTCATCTTTTTTCTACCAAATATAGCAATACTGGTAAGAGAAAACGGGTAAAATTGAGGGCATAAATGATCAATATCATTTTTCTTGGAGCGCCAGGCTCGGGAAAGGGAACTCAAGCGGCTTTGTTAGCCAATGATTTAAAAATTCCAAATATTTCAGCTGGAGAAATATTAAGAAAGGAAGTAGCTGATAAAAGTGAGGTTGGGGTCTTAGCTAAAACTTATATGGATTCTGGTCAATTAGTGCCAGATTCGGTTGTGGTTGATATAATCAAAAAGCGTATTTCTGATATTGATTGTGTCAGTGGCTTTATATTGGATGGCTTTCCAAGAAATTTACACCAGGCTGAAATATTAGAAGTGATGCTTTCTGATGTTGGAAAGAAGATTAATTTAGTGCTTAATATTGAAGTTGATGAAGATGTTTTAGTAAAAAGAATTTCCGGCCGTTTTTCATGTAAAAAATGTGGCACTGTTTACAACCATTTCTTTAATCAAACAAAAGTGCCAAATATTTGTGATAAATGTGGCAGTACTGAGTTTATTAGTAGAAGTGATGATAATGAAGAAACGGTAAAAAATCGTCTTCAAGTATATAATGATAATACTAGAGAACTTATTAGCTTTTATGGAAAGAAAAGCTTGATTTATTCAGTGGATGGTTTAAAAAATATCGCCCTTGTTAATTCTGAGATTAACAAAATATGCAAAGAGAAGTTTGGCATTTAGTCACTTCAGTTGTATTTTGATAGATTTTCACCCATTCAAAATATCATATTAGATTAACCAACAAATTTAAGGAGTTTACTTGGCAAGAATAGCTGGTGTTAATATACCAAAAGAAAAAAGATTTGTCATTTCTTTGACCTACATATATGGGATTGGTGTTACTAGCGCCAATAAGATTTGCAAGAAATTAAAAATTAATCCTTTGACTAGAACTCATGAAGTTCCTGAATCAAAGCTTGCTGAAGTTAGAGCATTGCTTGAGAAAGAATATCCTGTTTTAGAGGGAGACTTAAGAAGAAAAAGAGCCTCAGATGTAAAAAGATTGGTTGATTTAGGTTGCTACCGAGGAATTAGGCATGTTAAAAAATTGCCGGTTAGAGGTCAGAGAACTCATACCAATGCTAGAACTAGAAAGGGCAAGGGCGTCGCTATTGCTGGTAAGAAAAAAGTAACTAAATAAACAATAATATATGGTAAAATATAGCGGCAAAAAAACATCTGCTAAAAAGAAAAAGAATGTTGTTAATGGCGTGGTTCATGTTTGTGCCACCTTCAATAATACCATAATTTCAATTACTGACCCACAAGGTAATTTAGTTTGTTGGTCATCAGCTGGAAAACATGGATTCAAAGGTTCAAGAAAAGCTACTCCATATGCTGCACAAGTTGCTACTCAAAGTGCTGTTGAGGCAGCTAAGGAATGCGGACTACAATCTGCTGTCGTTGAGATAATCGGTCCTGGTGTTGGTAGAGAAGCATCTCTTCGCGCTCTTCAAGCTGCCAATATCAATGTTACTTCTATAATAGACAAAACTTATCACCCGCATAACGGTTGCAGACCAGCAAAGAGGAGAAGGGTTTAAGTCTATTTTCCATTAAAAATCATTTGAATTCATAAATATGGCTATTTTAAAAGAGAGTTGGAAGTTATTGTCAAAACCAGCCAGCATCATTGTTAAAGACGGTATTGATCCAAATAAAAGTGCCATAATTGTTATGGAGCCTTTTGAAAGAGGTTTTGGCGATACTTTGGGAAATGCCTTGAGAAGAGTTTTGCTTTCTTCAATTGCCGGATTTGCTGCAACTTCAATTAAAATTGATGGCGTATTGCACGAATATGGAGTAATAGATGGCGTTAAAGAAGATGTGATAAATATAATAATGAATATCAAATCTTTAGCGATCAATAAACCTGATGCTTCTCCTTGCACCCTGAAACTCTCTGCTAACAAACCAGGACCAGTTCTTGCTGGTTCAATCGAGGTAAATAACGGTGCAGAAATTATCAATAAAGATTTGGTGATTTGTACTTTGAACAAAGATGCTAAAATTGATATTCAAATAAATGTTGAGTGCGGTAAAGGTTATGTTGCTGTTGATCAAGGCAGAAAAACTGAAGGCAATCTTGGTTTGATAGCTATTGATTCAATGTTTAGCCCCATCAAAAGAGTGTCTTATAAAGTTGAAAATGCCAGAGTCGGACAAATAACTGATTATGATAAGCTAATAATGGAAATCGATACAAATGGCACTATCACCCCGCAAGATGCGCTCGGTGTTGCTGCTAAGATCATTCAAGAACAGCTAGAAGTATTTGTTAATTTTGATGTGAGCAAAATTGTTGATGTAAAAAAAGATTCTGGTTCTGAACCGGAATTCAACAAGAACTTGCTCAAAACCATTGATGAATTAGAACTTTCTGTTAGATCTTACAACTGCTTGAAAAATGAGAATATTATTTATGTTGGTGATTTAGTTATCAGAACTGAATCAGAAATGTTAAAAACCTCTAATTTTGGCAGAAAATCTCTCAATGAGCTTAAGGATAATCTTAAGTTGATGGGTTTAAGCTTCGGTATGAAACTACCTAACTGGCCGCCAAAAAATATTGAAGAGCTAGCAAAAGCAAAGAGCAAAAATGATTTTTAAGTAATTTTAGAAGAGCATTAATCAAAGAATAAATTAAGTTATGAAGCACGGAATTAAGGGTAGAAAGTTAAATAGAACCAGTTCTCACAGAAAGGCGCTATTCATGAATCTTTCTAATGCCTTGTTAAAGAATGAATTAATCAAAACCACTCTGCCAAAAGCAAAGGATCTTAGACCTTTCGTGGAAAAAATTATCACTATTGCTAAGAGCGATACTCTGGCAAATCGCAGACAAGTTTTGGCTATCTTAAGAGATGAAACTGTGGTGAATAAATTATTTTCAGATATCGCTGCTAGGGTTAAAAACCGTAATGGCGGTTATACTAGAATAATGAAATTCGGTTTTAGAACCGGAGATAAAGCCCCAATGGCTATTGTTGAATTAGTGGATAGAGAAGTAACTGAGCAACAATCTGAAGCCAAAAAGAAATAGATAATTAATTATAACAAAATCATATAAAACGATGACTAATTTAATTGAGCAATTTAACTCTGATCAAGCTACAAAAATAAATGAAGCTAGAGGCGGTTTAGATAAGTTTGTGCCTAATTTTAAAGTTGGCGATACTGTTAAAGTAAAATATAAAATCACCGAAGGAACCACCACCAGAATCCAGGTGTTTATGGGGGTAGTTATTGCTAAAAGTAAAGCTTTTGGTAATTATAACTCCACTTTCACTGTAAGAAAAATTAGCAGCGGTGTGGGTGTGGAAAGAAAATTCCCACTTTACTCTCCACTACTTGCTGGTATTGAATTGGTTAAACAAGGCGTGGTTCGTCGTGCTAAATTATATTATTTAAGAAATCTTACCGGAAAAGCTTCAAGAATCAGAGAAAAGCTTGATTTTCTTAGTGATGAAAAAGCTGCTCCAGCCGAATAGTTATTTTTTCTTTTCTAAGTTTATTATTTTCATTTAGTAGAACTAGTTAATCTCATTGTGTGAGCCTCTCTCTCAAAGTCATTATTTCTCTTCTGGCCATTTCTTTATACTCCTGCTCTACTGCTCTGGATAGCAATTACGCTAAATTATCCCTTTCTAATTCTGTTGGTAAAAAAACTTTTTCCTTTGCAGTTGATGAGGAATTTCTAAAGCGAAATATTAAATCCAAGCCAAGCGCCTTATATTCAAAAATGAGTGTTGCTGAGTTAAAATTATTGATGAAATTTCTGCGGAAGAATAAATATTGTATTAATAAAAGTGGTGATTTATCTTTCAAGATAAGCTCTAGGCAAGAGAGAATCTATGATGTTACCTTTTCCGAATTAATTGAGCAAAATTACAATGCTAAACCAGTTTCTCCTGTAACTTATTTTGGAGAATGTATAGATTTGGAAGAGTCCAAGTAATCCTTACAAAGTTGCTCAAATCAAAATATCTTATAATGAAACAGATTGTTGAATTTCTTAGTTTCCAGACCATTGTTTTATTATTTTCCACCGCATTCTCTGTTTTATTTGTGATGGTTATGGTTAACATCATTACGGTTGATGATTTGGTAGTGATTTTAAAATTATCTCCGGAATCGGCTGAAATTCTAAAGACCATTTTTGGTAGGTTGCATGAAGTTTCTAACAATATTTTAGATATCATATCACAATTGCTAAATAAGTTATTTGGCTGGGCTGGTGTTGATGTTGATTTGTCAAAGATTAAGGTTGATACTAACGCTACCAATGCCGCAAATCACCAAGCTCCAAGTCCTGTAAAGCCAACCGCTGCTCCAACCACTGTCGATAAGTAGAAATTCAATATGATGGTAATCTTCGGTATCATCAATCTTCTGCGTCTTTTGTTTTTCTTCATTCTCTCGCTATTCCTGTTTCCATTTTTCAGGAACAAATCTATCTATTTTTTTCTAAAGCTTTCTGGTCCAACTTTTATAAAACTTGGTCAATTATTGTCTAATCGTCCTGATTTGGTCGGTGATGATTTAGCTGAAATTCTTAGTGGATTTCAGGATAGATTGCCGGGTTTTTCTTTTAAAAAAGCTAAAAAGATTATTGAAGAAGAATCAGGAAAGAAGCTTGATCAGTTATTTTTGGAATTTAAAGCTAAACCAGTTGCTTCAGCCTCCGTTGCTCAGGTGCATAAGGCTAAAACTTTTGCGGGCGATATTGTGGCAGTGAAAATTCTTCGGCCACATATCGCCACTATTGTTAGAAGAGATGTTTCTACCTTAAAGATAATTGCATTTTTATTTGGTTTTGTTTCTAAATACTCAAAGGAAAAATTTCTAAATATTGCCGAACTACTAGAGGATTGCAGCAAAAAGGAATTGGATCTTTCTTTTGAGGCGGCAGCAGCTTCAGAAATGAAAGATAAATTAAAAGATGTTAAAGGTTTTTATATTCCAAAAGTCTATTGGCAATTAAGCACTCCTAAAATCTTGGTTTTAGAATGGATTGATGGAATTCCATTTTCCGACAAAAAGGCAATTTTAAGTAGCGGTTTTGATAGGAAAGAAATCGCTAAAAATCTGGTCATCAGCTATTTTAATCAGGTTTATGTCCACGGCCTGTTTCATGCCGATATGCATCTAGGAAATCTATTCTTGATGAAAAATGGTGATATCGCCGCTGTTGATTTTGGCATTACCGGATCAATCGATAAAAAAACCAGAATTGCCATAGCTGAAATTTTGATGTCCTTCTTAAAGCAGGATTACGCTAGAGTGGCGAAGTTACATATTGATGCTGGTTTGGTGCCAAAGAATATTAATTTGGAAGAATTTACATTATCATGCAGAATCATCGGCGAATCTGTTGTTGGTCGCTCGGTTAATGAAATTTCAATGGCAAAATTGCTTGCCAATTTGCTTAAAATGACCAAGAGATACCAGCTAAAAACCAGGCCGGAATTGCTGTTATTGCAAAAAACCATGATGCTAGTTGAAGGAGTTGGCGTTTTTTTGGATAAAAACCTAAATATTTGGGATTTGGCTAAGCCATTTGTAAAAGAATGGGCGACGCAAAATATTGGCTTTGATGCCAAAATCAGAGATGTGGTTTTAGAATTTATGCAGATGGTAAAAAAAATGCCGGAGAATTTTTCTAAAAATAATCAGATGAATTTTGATCAGTTAAATCAAGAGATTAAAGAGATGAAACTTAGAGAGAAGAAATGGAAAATTGCCTTTGTATTTTTGTCTGCGTTGTTGATTTTGTCTTTATTCATAAGAGGTTAGATTGTCATATAAAGTTTTATCGGAAGCTCATTATCAGGAAGAATATAAAAAAGCTCTAGATGGCCCAGAAAGCTTCTGGGCTGATATCGCCAGAAATTTTGTCTGGCTTAAAGAGTGGGATCGCGTTCTTAAATTTGATTTTAAAGAATTGAGGGTTGAATGGTTTGGTGGTGGAAAAGTTAACATCTCCAGTAATTGCCTGGATCGCCATTTATCAAAAAAAGCTGATGATATAGCAATTATTTGGGAAGCGAATGAGCCTTCCACACCTTCTAGATCACTTACTTATCGCGAGCTATTTGAGCAAGTTTGCCAATTTTCCAATCTACTTTTAGCTAACGGCATAAAAGCTGGAGATCGTGTGTGCATCTATATGCCGATGATTCCGGAAGCTGTTATAGCCATGCTAGCCTGCGCCAGAATTGGTGCGGTGCATAATGTGGTATTTGCCGGTTTTTCAAGTGTGGCTTTGGCTAGTCGAATTGAAGATTCGGGTGCCAAGATGTTGATTACTGCCGATTATTTATATCGTGGTGATAAAACCATAAAATTATTTGATGTGGCCAATGAAGCAGCGCAAGGGCCGAATACTATTGAAAATATTATTGTTTATAAGAGAAGTAATGAGCATTTTATCAGCTCTAAAAACATCATTATTTGGCAAAATGAAATCATTAAGCATAGCAAAAATGCTAAACCGGTAGCGGTAAATTCTGAAGATCCGCTCTTCATTTTATACACTTCAGGCTCAACCGGAAAGCCAAAGGGAGTTGTGCATAGCACAGCTGGCTATATGGTTTATGCAGCTTACTCTTTTGCGAATGTTTTTGACTATCAAGAAAATGATTTATTTTTCTGCACCGCTGATATTGGCTGGATCACTGGCCATTCTTATCTAGTTTATGGCCCGCTTTTAAATGGCGGAAAAATTCTGATGTTTGAAGGAATTCCAACTTATCCAACCGCTTCAAGATTTTGGCAAATCATCGACAAATATAAGGTTAATATTTTTTACACCGCGCCAACTGCAATTAGAGCGCTGATGCAAAAGGGTGAAGAATTTGTGAGGGGATTTGATTTGTCATCTCTTAAAATTTTGGGAAGCGTAGGCGAACCAATTAATGAAGAAGCCTGGCATTGGTATGATGAAAAAGTCGGCAAGAAAAAATGTGATATAGTTGATACCTGGTGGCAAACTGAAACTGGTGGAATCTTGATTTCTTCCCTTGGCAATAAAACTAAAAGCAAACCAGCTTTTGCAGGAATGCCCCTGCCTGGCATTATGCCGATTTTGCTGGATGATGATGGCAAAGAAATCACTAAGCCAAATATGGTTGGTAATTTGTGTTTCAAACATCCTTGGCCATCAATTATCAGAACTGTTTGGGGTGATCACAAAAAATGTTTTGATACTTATTTCAAGAGATTTTCCGGCTATTATTTTTCCGGCGATGGTGCGTTTAAAAATGAGAATGGGCTATTTAGAATTATTGGCCGGGTAGATGATGTAATCAATACCGCTGGTCATCGCCTGGGAACTGCTGAGATTGAAAATGCAATTAACATGCATAATTTAGTTAGCGAATCTGCGGTGGTTGGATATCCGCACCAAATAAAAGGTGAGGGTATTTGTGCTTTTGTCATCATGAAAAGTTCTCCTAAAAATGATGACCAAAAAATTAAAGATGAAATTTTGCAATTAATAGAAAAACATATTTCTGCTATTGCCAAACCTGATAAAATCTATATTGTGCCTGACCTACCAAAAACCAGATCGGGAAAAATTATGCGTAGAATCCTAAAAAAACTGGTTGCGGGGGAAGAAGATCTAGGAGATATTTCCACACTTTTTAATCCTGACTCCATTGATTCTTTAAAGAAATTAATCGCTAACAATTAATAAATTATTCTTTATGCAACTGACTTTGATGAAAGCCAAAATTCACCGCGCTACTATTACCGAGGCGGATTTGCATTATGAAGGATCAATTTCAATTGATGAAGATTTGCTTGATGCAGCTGGTATTTTGCCATATGAAAAAGTTGATGTTTTAGATGTTAATAATGGTACAAGATTCAGCACTTATACAATAGCAGCAGAGCGCGGCAGTGGAGCAATTAAAGTAAATGGTGCGGCAGCAAGAATGGTTTACAAGGGTGATATCGTTATTATTGTTGCCTATTGTGGACTAGATGCAAAAGAAGCCGCTAAGTTTAAACCAAAGGTCGTGGCAGTAGATGCAAAAAACCGTTTAACGCTTGGAAGCTCTATTTAAGAAAAATAAAATCACCAGAGCCGGCAAAGCCAGAGTTGAAGAGAAGAAAAAGAAATTTATCCACCCAAAATCAGCAGCTGCCAATCCAGCGCTTGAAGAAAGAACGGCTCTCGCCAGTGAAGCTAGCGAAACCAAAATTGCATATTGAGTTGCGGTAAAAGCAACATTACACAGACTGCTCAAATAGGCCACAAACACTGCGTCACCAATTCCGCCGCTGAAATTCTCAATAAAAATTACCCAGTAGAGCGTGTTAACATTATGACCCTCCATTGCTTGATAGCAAAAGCCTAGATTAGAAATTGTCTGTAGAATTAGCGCAATCCATAAGCTTTTAGTAAGCTTTAATTCTTTAACCAAAATCCCGCCTAGCAGTGCTCCACCTAAAGTTGCAAAAAGACCAAAAGTTTTGACGATTGTGGCTATTTCGGTTTTACTAAAACCAATTTGAAGTAGAAATGGTAGGGTTATGGAGCCAGCAAAGGCATCGCATAACTTGAATAAAATTATGAAGGGGAAAATTAAAAACCAATTTTTTCTTTCAAAAAAATCTTTCACCGGATCAAAAATAGCAATCTCTACCCATTCTTTGAAATTGTGCTTTGCTTTAGTTTTTTGCAAATTTTCTTTGGCAAATAAAGTGGTTAAAATTCCCACCAGCATAACAGCGGATAGTGAATAATAGACTTTATCCCATGAGATTTTTTCCGACAAAACCAAAGCTCCTGCTCCGGAAATTAACATGCCCATTCTATAGCCATAGACATAAAAACTGGCGGCAAAACCTTGATCTTCCGTTTTAATGGCTTCAATTCTGTAAGCGTCAATCACCATATCTTGCGTTGCTGAAAATATGGCAATTAATATTGCGATTATAGCAATGGCCACAATACCGTATTGACTAAAGAATCCGAGACCGGCAATACTAAATATCAATAGAAGCTGGGTGAAAATCATCCATGATTTTCTCTTGCCGAGATATTTAGTTAGGCAGGGTATGGAGGCGAAATCTAGCATTGGAGCCCAAAGAAATTTTAAACTATAGGGCAGGGCAATTAAGGAAAAAAAGCCAATGGTTTTGATGTCAAAATTAAGATCAGTCAAAAAAACTTTTAAGGTAGAAAGAACAAGGGCAAGCGGTAAGCCGCTTGAAATTCCAAGGAAAAAAATGATCGGAATATTAAGCCCGAAGAAGCTGCGAAGGGAAGATTTCATCAAAGAAATTGAGTTTGTGAAAAGACTTTGTTAAGCTTTGTTTTATAGTTATCCCGCCTCTAATTTTCAAACAAATTTGTGATGACACATCAGCCAAACAAAATCTATGGAACCACTATTTTATCGGTGAGAAAAAATGGCAAAGTTGCAATTGCTGGTGATGGACAAGTTTCCTTTGGTTCTACAGTTTTAAAATCAACCGCAAAAAAAGTTCGCAAATTAGGTGATGGTTCAATCATCGCTGGTTTTGCCGGAGCTACTGCTGATGCCTTCACTTTATTTGAAAGATTGGAAGCTAAGCTTGAACAATACCCAAACCAATTAACTCGCGCTTGTGTTGAAATGGCTAAAGATTGGCGCACTGATAAATATTTAAGAAAATTGGAAGCAATGATGATTGTTGTCGATAAAAATAATTCACTGATTTTAACCGGAAGTGGCGATGTTGTAGAGCCTGAAGATGGAGTTATTGGAATTGGTTCAGGCGGAAATTTTGCTCTTTGTGCTGCGCGCGCCTTGATTGATGTTGCTGATTTGAGCGTTGAGGATATATTAAAAAAATCTATGAAGATCGCTGCCGATCTATGTGTTTATACCAATCACAATATAATAATTGAAACTTTAGGATAAAAATGAGCCGCAAAATTATCAGTAAAATTGTAACCCTTTTCTTCTGCAGCATCCTTTCCCTTAATGGGGCCAATGCCGCAATCAATTTTAGGATTGATAGCAAAGACATTCCTAAATCCAAAATCCTGATCAGCTCAGTTGAGAACCTAACAAAAAATGACGGCTCAAAAAATGTTGCTGAAGAAATTTTGTTTAAAGTAAAACGCAATTTAAAAGGCACCGATCTGTTTGATATAATTCAGAAAGAATCAATCAAAAATACTGATATTGCCGCTGATAAATTATCGATTGAAAAGGTTCCGGATCTTACAAAATACAACTCTGCTGGGGTTGGAATGCTTTTAATTGCCGATGCCGGATTTAATGCCAATGGTGATCTGGAAATGAAAATCAGATTATGGGATGTGTTGGATGAGAGACAAATTTTTGGCAAAGTTTATTCTTCCAGCAAAGGCAATTATAAAAAAATTGCTAACATGATTTCGGATGAAATTTATAAAGCTACAACCGGTGAAAAAATCGGCCATTTTGATAGCAAAATTGTTTATGTTGCAGAAAGTGGTGGAGCTTTGAAGCGAACCAAAAGACTTGTCATGATGGATTTTGACGGAGAAAACCGCCGTTATTTAACTAATGGAAAAGACTTGGTTTTAACTCCAACTTTTTCCAAGCAAAAAAATGAAATTTTGTTTGTCCGCTTCTTTGGTGAAAAACCGCAGATCTACAGCATCGACACCAACACTAATTTAGTAAGAAAAGTTGGTGGCTTTAGAAATACAACTTTTGCTCCGGCCTTTAACCCGCGCGATAAAAACGAAATTGTTTTCTGTGTGATTGAAAATGGTAATAGCAATATTTATCAAATGAATTTGCTCACCAATAAATTAACAAGAATCACAAGTACTAGAGCAATCGACACCACTCCTTCTTATTCTCCTGATGGAAAATATATAGTTTTCAGTTCTGATAGAACTGGTTCTGAACAAATTTACATAATGGATTCTGACGGAGATGATGTTAAAAGAATCAGCTCCGAGGGAGGGTCTTATTCCAAACCTGTTTGGTCTCCGGATGGCAAATTTATTGCCTTTACAAAAATAAAATCTGGCCAATTCAGTATCGGTTTGTTTGATGCTCAGGGTAAAAATGAAAAAACTCTTATCACTGGCTATTTGGTTGAAGGAGCAAAATGGTCACCATCAAGCCGTTATCTAATTTATAGCCGTAAAGATGCTGGCTATGGAAAAGCTAGCATTCCAAGACTTCGTGTGGTCGATATTTTGACCGGCTTTGATCGGGAAATTCCAACCGTTGCTTCTGAAGGCGCAACTGACCCGGATTGGTCTTTGAACTAACCGGGTTGAAAATTTTCTTTCCTGGTTTCTTCAATCCATAATTTCATTTTTCCCGCCTGTTGACTTCTGCTTTCCGGGTATGATAATGATAACCATTATCAATTTCTCTTCTTATAAAAATCATGCTAAAAATTGCCATCATCGTCTTTAGGGAAATTTTTGAAATTGCCCTGGTTATAAGCATTTTAGTTGCTGCCACTAACGGCGTAAAAGGCAGAAATAAATGGATTTTTGCTGGTATTGGACTGGGAATTGCTGGTTCGCTGCTATTGGCATTTTTTACCGATAATATCTCCTCTTCGCTTGACGGTACTGGCCAGGAAGTTTTTAACGCAATTATTTTGTTAATTTCTTCCGCGATGGTTTCTTGGACAATCATCTGGATGAAAAAATATGGCAAGCAAATCTCGGCCGATCTAAAACAGCTTGGAAAATCAGTTGCACAAGGTGATCAATCCCTTTTTGCTATAATGCCGGTAGTGGCATTTACCGTTCTTAGGGAAGGGGCGGAGATAGTTTTATTCGGCTATGGTTCTTTTGCTTCCGGTGATAATATTTTCGATTTAATTTCAGGTGCCATAGCTGGCTTATTATGTGGTCTTGTGGTTGGTTTTGCCTTTTATTATGGCTTGATAAAAGTTTTAAGCAGGCATCTTTTTACCGTTACTAGCTGGTTGTTAATTTTCTTGGCAGCAGGAATGGTGGCGCAAGCAATCGGTTTTTTATCAAATGCCGGAATAATATCAGAAATTTTTTACCCGGTTTGGGACAGCTCATTCTTGATTTCAGAACAAGGGCTTTTGGGAAAAATATTGCATGCTCTATTTGGCTATATTGCCAAACCATCAGCAGCGCAATTGATTGGATATGCGACTGTTGTTTTGGGATTGGTGATTGGCTTAAATTACGAAAGAATTGGTAGAAAAAAATCGTAATTTATCAGTGTTCTCTGGATTTTTCAGGGGCCAAAGCTGTGACTTTAACATTTCCTTTTATGGCGTCAGGAGATGGCACTTCAATAATTTTTCTCCTAATCAAATCATTAATCAAATAACATAAAGCAGAAAGTTTTGACGACACTAAACTCTTGATTGAGTTAGCTACTTTCTTTGTTATTCCTAATATAAATTTCTTTCCATTCTTGTGTCTATTTTCATATTGTTCTTCTGTTTCAATTTCTTCAATTATCGACAAAACTTTTTTTGGATCTAAAACAATAAATGAGCCTTCTGGGCCGGCATCGGTAGAAATTCTGCACAGACCATAAACCGCATCGCGATATTTTGGGTTTAAAGCGGCAAGTTTGGTTTTTAAAACAACGGGGTTCAAAATATTGCTTCTGGTTAGCTTATCAATAACCGGAAATACAGCTTCTGTCACTTCTTTTGCTGCTTTTAATTCTTCTTGCTCTTGCTCCAATCTTTGTGTGAAGGCCTTAAGAAAACTGTCGGTCATAAATTTAAGAATGGTTTGATTGTTTGGAAAAGATTGCTCTCTAATCTGGAATTAACATAACCGAAGACTCTTGGTAAAAAATCCAGATAATTTTTTTTATTATCTCTAAATGATAGACGGGAGAAAATGCCGATAATTTTGGTATTTCTCTGCAGTGATAAAATTTGGTAATCAAGCAAAAATTGTTCTTTGTTGCAGTTTGATTTTTCCAAATAATGTTGCAACATTTTTTCTTGCAAATCTTTACTCACATCGCGTCTGGCATCTTCAAGAAGTGACACCAAGTCATAAGCGGCAACACCAGCTACTGCGTCTTGAAAATCAAGCAAGCCAACTTTTTTGATTCCATTTCTTTCTTCAAGCAACATTAAATTATCAGCATGATAATCTCTCAAAACCAGCATTTTTGGTGCGCTTAATTTGGAGAATAGATCCAGCCAGGCATCACAAAATTTTTGTTTTTGTTTTTCGTCTAATGGCTTTTTAGCTATATTTGGCAAATACCAATCAACAAAAAGCATAACTTCTCTTAGCAACAACTCGTTGTTATATATTGGTAAATCTTTGGGTGGATTGATATTTTCTAATTCAACCAGCAACTCAATTGCATCTTGATATAATTGATCTTGCTTTGAACTATGACGTTCCAGAATTTTTCGATAACTATCATCGCCAAAATCTTCCAGCAATAAAAATCCGTTTTGATAATCGGCAGCAAAAATTTGTGGTGCAGAAAAATTATTGCTCAGCAAAAAATTAGCAATTTTGCAAAATGGTTTTACATCTTCATGTTCTGGTGGCGCATCCATCACGATGAATTTTTTTCCATCTTCATTAATCACTCGAAAATAATGGCGAAATGAGGCATCGCCGGCAATTTTCTCAATTTTGTAATTGATGATTTTGTTATCTTTAAGAAATTTTGAAAGCAGTAATTGGCGATCCATTATTGATTAAGAGATGATATTGACATGTCCCATTTTTCTACCGGCTGCAATTTTATCTTTGCCGTAGAGATGTATTTTAGCTTGTTGATTTTGTTGGTATTTTTCCATTTTTAAAACATCATCGCCGATCAGATTTTGCATATAGCCTTGAGAGTGAAAACTAACATCACCAAGTGACAATCCACATATAGCGCGAATTAGTTGTTCAAATTGGCTGGTATGGCAAGCATCCATTGAAAAATGTCCTGAGTTGTGCGGCCGGGGGGCGAGTTCGTTAACTAGCAGTGAGCCGTCTTTTAAAACAAAAAATTCTACTGCTAAAAGTCCAATCAAATTTAACTCACCAGCAATTTTGCTGGCAATTTCTATTGCTTGTTTAGCAGTTTTTTCACTGACTTTTGCTGGATAAATACTTTGGTTTAAAATGCCGTTTTTGTGGATGTTGGTTAAAGGTTCGTAACAAGAAATTTCTTTATTAACACTTCTGGCAACAATTGCTGAAATTTCCTGATCAAAATCGGAAAATTTTTCTAAAATTAATTCCTGACCGGAAAAGTTTTTCCAAATTTCTTCCAAATTATTGTTTTGATTCAAAACCTGCTGTCCCTTTCCGTCATAGCCCATAGTTGCGGTTTTTAAAACTGCTTTAAAGCCAAATTCTTTCAATCCTTCTTGCAGATCTTTTAAAGAATGAATAGGTCTATAATCAGTGGTTTTAATTCCTATCGAATTGACAAAATCTTTTTCTCTCAAACGATTTTGAGTAATTTTTAAGACATCAGCACCAGGGTAGACCGGTTTTTGTTTAGCAATAAAATCAACTGCCTCAACCGGAATATTTTCAAATTCCAAAGTGGCAATATCGATTTTATCGGCAAATTCTTGCAGTGCTTTTTTATCTAAATAATCAGCAACGATAATTTCATCGGTAGCAATTTTAGCTGGGCAATTATCAATATCAGAAAATACTAAAGTTTTATAGCCAAGTTTGCGCGCGGCAAAACAGGTCATCTGGCCTAGCTGTCCGCCGCCAAAGATACCAATTGTGCCGCCAAGTTTTATTTGTTGGTGATTTTTATCCGGCATAAATTTTATACATTGCAATTGCAGCAGCGTTAGAGGCGTTTAGGCTTTCGGTTTCATTGCTGATTGGTATTTTAACCAGCAAATCGCAATTTTCTTTTACCAATCTGCGAATGCCTTCACCTTCGCTACCAAGCACCAAAGCAATTGGTTGGAAATTTTTTACTTCTTTTACATCGGCTTTTGCCGTGCCATCCAAGCCAACTGACCAATAGCCAAGCTTTTTTAATTCTGATAACAAATGATTAAAATTTCCTCCGGCAATTAGCTCGACTAGCTCCAACATTCCTGATGCTGCTTTGGCAATTACCGGACTATGAATTGGAAAATTTCTTTCGTTAACAACAATATTTTTAAACCCAAAAGCAACCGCGCTCCTTATGACAGCACCAATATTTTGTGGATCTGTTAGGTTGTCTAAAACCAGGAGGGGAGGGAGATTTTTGCTATCAAGATTTTGGATTTTATCCAAAAAATGGTTGAAAGAAAAAATTGTTATAAGAGAAGTTTTTAGAGCAAAACCTTGATGGGTAGACCCAATTGGGAAAAGACTTGATAGAGATTCGCCATCAACAATTTTGATCAGGCTTTTATCAATCTTAATTTTCTTATCAGTAATAAATTTTTTAAGATCAGCCTCATTATGAGGGGTAACTAAAATTTGATAGATTTTTCTTCTTGGATTAAGCAAGGCCGCCAGAACTGGATGGCGGCCATAGATCCAAATCTGATTATCAGTTTTGGATATTAACTTATTTTTTTGTGTCATCCTTTACATCATCCTTTGCAGCTTCCGGGGTGTTTACAGCTTCCGGAGTTTTAACTTCTTCTTTATCTTCTGGAGTTGCAGGTTCTTTATTTTCTTGCGACTTCAAATCGATAAGAATTTTTACTTTGCTATTTTCAGTAATTTTGCCAAAGAGTTTTTCTACAACTTCGCGCTTCATGCTTTGTTCTATCTCAGCCTTTGCTTCTTCAAAAGTTGGGATTTTAACATCTCTAACATCTTCCACTTTTACAATATGCCAGCCGAATTTAGTTTTGATTGGGGCAGAAATTTGGTTCTTTTTTAACTCAGAAATAGCTTTGCTGAAATCTTCATCCAAACGGTCAGGGACAACATATCCTAAATCGCCACCTTTAGCTGCATTTGCTCCATCTTCTGAATATTGTTTAGCAAGTTTTTCAAAAGAAGTGGTTTTTAACATAGATTTGATCTTTTCAATTTTTTCCTGGCTTGAAACCATGATATGTCTCAAATGCATTTCTTTTTTGCCCGCTAATTCAGTAGAAAGTTGGGTATATTTATTTTTAATTGTTTCCTCAGTAACTTCTTTTTTTATTGCCGCAGCAAGATAAGCCTGACGGATAAGGCCTTTTTTATATTCTTCAGCTTGCTTTTTGATCTTTCCATCTTTTGCTTCTTTTGATTTTCCGGCAATTTTGTCTATTTCTCTTTGCAGATAAATATCTTTAGCTACAGCCTCAATAACTTGCTGTGGCAGGTTATCAATGGCAATTTTTTGCTCAACACCTGCTGGATTTCTGCTGGAAAGCATTTTTGCCACTCTATCTTCCAACTCAGATTGATAGATTTTTTCACCATTAACAGTGGCTGCAACTTTGCCATTTTTTTGATTGGAAAAAATTATGAATCCACCAATTGCAGAGGCAATAAGAAGGATTAGCACCAGTAGTGAGACGATTAATTTGGTTCTCTTTTTTGTATTCTTTTTCATAAATTTATTTTTAGTTATTAAGGTAATTTTGTTGTGATTATTTTCCGTCAAATTTACTCATCATTTCTGAAATAGAATTTTGATCCATTTTTCCAACCTTTTCCATCATTTTTTGCATTTGTTTAAACTTTTTTAGCAGCTGGTTGACTTCTTGTATTGTTCCACCAGCTCCAGCAGCAATTCTTCTCTTGCGGGAGGAATTTAAAATCTCCGGTTTCAATCTTTCTTTTGGCGTCATTGAACTAATCAATGCTTCTTGTTTTTTAATTTCTTTTTCAATTTTTGGATTTTGTAATTGTTCCCTAATTTGTCCGGCTCCTGGCAAGAATTTTAAAATACTGCCAAGCCCGCCCATTTTTTTCATATTCCTGATTTGCGATAACAAATCATTTAAATTGAACTGGCCTTTGCGCAGGCGTGATTCTGCTTTTTTGAGTTCATCTTGATCAAAAACTTCTGCTGCCTTTTCTACCAAAGAAACCACATCGCCCATTCCCAAAATTCTGGAGGCAATTCTCTCCGGATCAAAAATTTCTAAATCTTCCGGTTTTTCTCCGCTGCCTAGAAATTTAATCGGGCAACCAGTGGCCATTTTCATGGTGATTGCTACACCACCACGAGAGTCACCGTCGATTCTGGTTAAAATTACGCCGTCAATTCCTAAGCCATTTTTAAAACTGTTGGCGACATTGATTGCATCTTGTCCAATCAGAGAATCGATGACTAAAATAGTTTCAGTTGGATTAGTGATTTTTTTGATTTGCGAAATTTCTTCCATCAATTCTTCATTGATGTGAGTTCTGCCTGCGCTATCTAAAATCAGAATTTCATAACCATGATCACTTGCTTGTTTAACGGCTCTTTTAGCGATTTCAAACGGTTTTTGATTTTGGATGATCTCTAAATTATCTACTCCGGTTTTTTTTGCCAAAACTTCCAATTGTTGCTGTGCTGCCGGTCGTTCGGTATCGAGTGAAGCAAGTAAAATGCGTTTTTTATTATGTTTGCGTTGCAGATAACTAGCCAGTTTGCCGCAGCTTGTAGTTTTGCCGGATCCTTGCAAACCAACCATCAACAAAATCACTGGCTCTCTAGCATTCAAATTAATTTCCGCTTTATCGCTGCCCAGAATTTTAACCAGCTCATCATGAACAATTTTAACAATCATTTGTCCAGGTGAGACGTTTTTTATCACCTGTTCTCCAATCGCTTTTTCCTTAACTTTGCCAATAAATTCCTTAACAACAGGCAATGCAACATCAGCCTCCAAAAGCGCAATTCTAATTTCGCGCATTGCTTCATTTAGATTGTCTTCGGAGATAAATTTTTTCCCGGAAAGGGAATCGAATATTTTGGAAAAACCGTTGGTTATGTTGTCGAACATAATTATTTTTTAATTGTCGCCAGTCGCAATCCTTCTAAGGTCAAATCCGGTTGAACAAGGTTTGGCATGGTTAGCGCCTCGCCAAAAAGTGTTGATAATCCGCCGGTGATGATGACTTTCATCTCGCAATTTTGTTCGGCTTTAATTTTAGCAACCAAACCTTCCACTAAACTTATATAACCAAAATAAATCCCAGAATTTATCGCTTCAAAAGTTGATTTGCCGATAACATTTTTTTGAGGCTTGAGCTGAATTTTTGGAAGCTGCGCTGTCATGTCATGCAAAGCTTTGATGGAGAGATTAACGCCTGGAGCAATTACACCACCAAGATATTCACCATGTTCTCCAACCACATCAAAAGTTGTTGCCGTTCCAAAATCAATAATGATCAAATTATTGCCGAATTTTTCATGGCCGGCAATTGCATTTATCAAACGGTCAAAACCAACTTCTTGTTTATTTTTTAGAGTGACTTCGATTTTGAGTTTGATGTCTCTGCCAACAACTAAAATATTGCCGTTATAGAATTTTTTAACTGCAGTTTCGATGACATTGGTAAAATTCGGGACCACTGAAACAATTGATACAGTGGAGATTTTTAAACAATCAATTTTGTCGTTTAAAAACAGTTCAATTATATCGATCGCATAATCTTCCGCTGATTTTTGGATATTAGTTTCCAAGCGGAATTTGTGCGATAATTTTTCACCTTCAAACAACCCAAGCACAATGTTGGTGTTGCCTATATCAATTGCTAGTAACATAAATTTATTCTTTTACACACATTTTTTGCAAGCTTGCGCGATTCTATTCATCGCATTCTTCAAAAATTCTTCCGAAGCAGCGTAGGAGATTCTAAAAAATCCTTCAGCACCAAAGGCAATGCCAGGCACAACCGCAACCAGAGCGCTTTCCAGCAAATAGCTGGCGAAGTCGTTAGAATCTTTAATAATTTTTCCGTCAGGAGTTTTTTTGCCAAATAAACCAGCGCAAGAAGGGAAAACATAAAATGCGCCATTTGGTATATTGCATTCAATTCCATCAATATCATTTAACATTTTCACCACCATATCTCTCCTGGATTGGAAAATTTTTAAAGAATTGGTGACATAACTCTGATCGCCATTCATTGCTTCAACCGCGGCGGCTTGGCCCATGGAAGTTGTGGAAGAGGTGCTTTGGGATTGGATCATTGCCATTGCTTTAATAAGTGAAGCTTCTCCCGCAGCGTAGCCAATTCTCCAGCCAGTCATTGAATATGCTTTTGATACGCCATTTACCACCAAAGTTCTTTCTTTTAATTTCGGTTCTACTTCAGCGATATTGGCAAATTTCATTCCATCAAAAATCAGATATTCGTAAATATCGTCAGACAATATATGAACTTGCGGATGCTTTAACAAGACATCTGCCAAACCTCTTAATTCCTGCGCTGTATAGCAGCCACCAGTTGGATTGCTTGGAGAATTTAAAATGATCCATTTGGTTTTTGGAGTAATCGCTTTTTCCAAATCTTGCGGAAGGATTTTGAAATTGTTGGAAGCTTGACCATCAACAAAAACCGGCACGCCACAACCAAGCAAAACCATATCCGGATAAGAAACCCAATAAGGAGCGGGGATGATCACCTCATCTCCGGCATTTAATGTGGCCATCAAGGCGTTATAAATAACCTGTTTAGCGCCGGTAGAAACTACGATTTGGTTAGGCTGATATTCTAAATTATTGTCTTTTTTCAGCTTGTTAATTATGGCCTTTTTCAAAGCCGCAGTTCCATCAACAGCGGTATATTTTGTGTCACCATTTTGTATGGCCTTTATGGCCGCATCTTTAATATTTTGCGGTGTGTCAAAATCCGGCTCACCCATTCCCAGGCTGATAATATCTTTGCCTTGCGCTTTCAGCTCTGCCGCTTTCATGCTGACGGCGATAGTTGGAGAAGGTTTGATGTTAGAAAGATTTTTTGCGAGAAAAGACATTCTTTATTGGCAGTTTAATAGTTGATAAGTTAAAAAGAGGGCGGATTTTAACTTTTTAACGCAGTTATAAGCAAGGAAAATTGCCGCTAATTTGGCCCCGCCATTGGCCCTACTGCCTCTTCATCATTTTTAATTAATTCCAATTTTGTGCCGATCTTCAAACAAGAGCAGTTAGTAGAAATTTGTCATTTGATTAATAAAAACAAAATTGTGGCGATTGATACCGAATTTGTTCGTGAAACTACTTATAAGCCAGTTCTCTGCCTAATCCAAATTAATGTTGAAGGTGAATGTTATTTAATTGATGCACTTTCCGGCCTTGATTTACAGCCATTTTTTGCAATTTTAAATGATCCAGAAATTATCAAAATTATTCATTCTTCAAGACAAGATATTGAAGTTTTGCTGCAAAATTTCCCTGAACAAACTAAGCCCCAATCAATTTTTGATACGCAAATAATGGCTGCTTTATCGGGAGTTGGCTTTGCCATTAGCTATAGCAATTTAGCAAAAAATTTACTTGATGAGGATATTGATAAAAACCACCAAAGAAGCGACTGGCAAAAGCGGCCTTTAACAAAAGAGCAAATTGAATATGCCAGAATTGATGTTTTGCACCTGCCAAAAATTTACCAAATTTTAAAAACTAAATTGGCCGAGCAAAATAAGCTTGATTGGGCAGTGCAAGAAATGGATTTAAATATTGCTAAAGCGCTTGCTAAAGACGACCTTTGCAAAAATTTTTCCTTCATAAATAAAAGTGCTATTTATAGAGAAAATGTTACAAAACTTGTTAAATGGAGGGATGATCTAGCTAGGAAATATAATGTTCCGCGCAGTTTTGTAATCAAAGATGATTTGCTGGATAAAATTGCTTTTAGTAATCCAAAAACTATTGATCAACTTGCAAAATGTGGTTTTAAAACCAAAATATCGCAGCCAATTGAAGAGGAAATTATAAATTTGCTTCAGGATAAAAATTATCCGATTGATTTTCAGTTGGAAAAAGAGGAATTGCAAATCAGTTCTAAATTAAGCGAAGAACAGAAAATAATTTATCAAAAGAGCAGGGCGCTTTTAATTTCTCAAGCGGAGAAATTTCAAATTAGCCCGGAATTGATAATTAATCAGTCTTCACTTCAAGCCATAATTTCTGGCAATAAATCTGTTGATAAGATTTTATCTGGATGGAGATATCCGGTATTCGGAGAGGAGCTAGAAAAATTAATTGCTAACTAATTTTTAAAATAATCATGAATAAAAAATCAGTAACAAAGCAGGCAAATCAAATGTGGGGCGGTCGTTTCTCAAATGCGCCTTCTGAAGTGATGCAGGCAATTAATTGCTCAATTAGTTTTGATAAACAGCTTTATCGCCAAGATATTCGTGCTTCTATCGCTCATTGCCAAATGCTTGCCAAAGTGAATATTTTGCAAAAAAGCGAAGCAGAAAAAATTATTTCCGGGCTCAAACAAATTGAAAAAGAAATTGAGGAAGGAAAATTTAAATTCAAAAATGAGTTAGAAGATATTCATTTAAATATTGAAGGCCGTTTGGCAGAAATTATTGGCGATGTGGCGGGCAAGTTGCACACTGCAAGATCAAGGAATGATCAAGTGGCAACCGATTTTAAATTATATGTGCGAGATGCGACTGATGAGATTGAAAAATTGCTGAAAAATCTGCAAAAAACTATCCTCAAAAAAGCTGAAGAAAATGTTGAAACCATTATGCCCGGTTTCACCCATTTACAAACCGCGCAGCCAATTTCTTTTGCCCATCATTTGATGGCTTATTTTGAAATGATCAAACGCGATGTTAGTCGTTTTAATGATTCTAAAAAAAGACTAGCCGAATCTCCGCTTGGTTCTGCTGCATTAGCCGGAACCTCATTTCCGATCGATCGTTTTTTAGCTGCTAAATTACTTGGTTTTGATCGGCCAATGTCCAATTCAATTGACGGCGTTTCTGACCGTGATTTTGCTATTGAATTTGCCTCCAACACTGCAATTTTAGCAACTCATTTATCACGAATTGCCGAAGAAATTGTGATATGGATGAGCAAGGGTTTTGATTTTATTTCTCTTTCCGATGCCTTTACTTCCGGCAGTTCAATCATGCCACAGAAGAAAAATCCTGATGCGGCGGAATTAATCAGAGGAAAAAGCGGAAGAATTTTCGGATCGCTAATTAATTTGCTGACGGTTCTTAAAGGCTTGCCTTTGGCTTATTCCAAGGATTTGCAAGAAGACAAAGAGCCAATTTTTGATATTCATAAAAATATCGTGATCTGCATTTTGGCGATTGATGGCATGATGCAAGATTTGAAAGTGAAAAAAGAAAATATGAAAAAAATGGCAAGTGCCGGCTATTCTACAGCTACTGATTTAGCGGATTGGCTGGTAAAAAATCTTGGTTTGCCTTTTAGAAAATGTCATCACATTACCGGCACAATTGTGAAATTGGCGGAGCAAAAAAATTGTGATTTGCAGGATTTATCCTTGAAAGAAATGCAAAAAATTGAGCCAAAAATCACTAAAGAAATTTATCAATTTTTAACCGTAGAAAATTCGGTCAAAAGTCGTGACAGTTTTGGTGGAACTTCTCCAAAAGCAGTTAAAGCGGCAATTAATGAAGCTAAAAAATCCTTAAAATAATAATGAAAAAATCACTTTTGATCCTGATTTTATTTTCAATTTTTCTAACTTCCTGTGGCAAAAAAGGTGCCTTATCTTTGCCGGAAGAACCGCAAGAAGTGACAGAAGAAAAAGCTAAGTAATGAAGCAAAATCATGGTTTGTCTCCATTAACAGATAAAATTGGACAAGTTCTAAAACCAATTTTTGCCAAGAGAAAAGATGATTTTTTGATTCTGGGTAATTTGAGCAAAAACTGGCAAAAAATTGTCGGAGAAAAATGCTGGCAATTTTGCCATCCGAAAAAAGTTAAATTTGAGAAAAATAAAAAAGCTAACGGAGTTTTGAGCATCAGCGCTTATAACTCTTCAATTGGTTTTTATTTAGAAGCTAATTCCAGCCAGATTATTGAAAATATTGCCAGCTATTACGGCTATAAAATAATTTCTGAAATTAGGATTATTCAAGAACCAAAACAGCTTGATCAAAAACCAAAAGAAGTTGCTGAAGAAATTAATCAAAAACAGCAAGATTTCATTTTGGAATCAACAACAAAAATTGAAGATAAAGAATTAAAAAACATTCTTCAAAAACTAGGAAAATCAATATGGACAAAAAAATCATCATAGCTAACTGGAAAATGAATAGCTCATTTGACCAGGCAGAGATTTGGGTGGAAAATTTGAGCGAAAAATTAGACACGCAACCGTCAGAAAATCTACCGGAAATTGTTTTATGCCCGCCATCAATTATGATTGAACATATAGATTCAATTTTAATCTATCGCAAGCTTGATGAGCTCGAAAAGCTTCACAAAAATATTGATGAAATTGAAGAGGAAGATTTAGATAAAATGATCTCCGAAACAAGAATAATTAAACTTGGAGCGCAAGATTGCAGCCAGCATGAGCAAGGCTCTTTCACCGGAGACATCAGTGCTTTAATGATTAGTGATTGTGGAGCTTCTTATGTGATTCTTGGCCATAGTGAAAGAAGAAATCATCATGCGGAAAGTGATCAAATAATTGCCAAAAAAATTGCTGCTGCACTTAGAAAAAATCTAACCCCAATTCTTTGTGTAGGAGAATCAAAAAAACAAAGAGAAGAAAATAGTTATCAAGATTTTATTGCTGATCAATTAACAAATTCTTTGCCCGAACATTTGGGAGATAAAAAATTGATTATTGCTTATGAGCCGCTTTGGTCTATAGGAACAGGATTAATACCAAAAGCAATTGAGATTGAGGAAATTGCTGCATCAATCAAAAAACAGTTACAAAATAGGAAGGATATTTCCGAGCTAAAAATTATTTATGGCGGATCAGTGAATAAAGAAAATGCTGTAGAAATTTTGAATGTAAAAAATATTGATGGGCTTTTAGTTGGTGGGGCTAGTCTTGATGAAAAAGAGTTTTTTGAAATTATTAAATTTGGCTGTAGGTAGCATCCTTAATTTCTTTAAAATTTTGTTGACTTAAATTATTTGTCACCATAACTTGCACCGATCAATTTATATTCCCCACTAGTTATCTTTGTCTAAATAATCAAATTATATCACATACAAGCTATGCATAAGAAGATTCTTGCGTCGAAAAAAAGAAAAGCATTCTCACTTGTCGAATTGGCCATAGTCATCATCGTTATCGGTCTATTGGTTGCTGCCGTTATTGGCGGTGCCAGCTTAACCAAAAACGCTACATTGCGTGGTGTAATCAGTGAAGCTAGAGGCTATCAAACTGCCGTAAACGCTTTTTATGAAAGATTCCAGGCTTTGCCAGGTGACTATAATCAAAATGTTGGTGGTTCATTTACCGCTCCTAATGTTGCTACTGTTCTTGGCAATGCTGATGGTAAAATTCAATTTTATGCTAATGCGGCTCTTGGTACTGCAACTAATCGTTTGGAAGGTAATCTTGCTTGGCAGCAATTGAAAAATGGTGGCTTTGTTGATGCTGTATTTACCCCTGGTAGTGCGAATACTGCTGCTAATGGAGAGATAGTGGCTAGTACTTATGTCTTGACACCTGGTCTTTCAATTACCGGCACGCCTACTGCTGGTGGTGCTAGTGGAATACCAACTTCAAAGCTTCCTAATTCGGGATGGGCATTTGATTATGTGCTTGCTAGCAATCAAAATCAGCTTATTCTTACTGGTACTGTTACTGCTCCTGCAATTGCTGCTAGTGCTGTAACAGTTCAAAATATGCAGCCAACAGGGGCTCTACTTCCAATTGACGCTCTATCAATTGATACCAAAATGGATGATACTGCGCCTAGAACTGGTAAGGTCAGGTCTGCGGGTGATGCCGATGGAACCTTAACAGCTAGCCCTACTGTTCTAGGTGATGGAAATGGTTTATCTGCTTGTAATGGCGCAACTACCTATACAACTTCTGCTACAACTACAGTTTGTGCTTTATCATTCCAAGTTGATCCTGATATTTAGTTTGTCGGGAAATTTGGTTTTTCTTTAACCGATTTATTTAAGTTTAATTATCTCACTTTCTATTTATATGCATAAAAAAACTTTTACTCCTAATAGAAAAAAAGCATTCTCACTGATTGAGTTGTCAATAGTCATCATCATCATTGGTTTGTTGGTTGCTGGTGTTGTTGGTGGGGCCAGCTTGGTTAATAACGCTCAACTTCGCACCATTATGAACGAAGCCAGGGGTTATCAGACAGTAGTTAACGCCTTTTATACAAAATATAATTCTCTTCCAGGGGATTATAATAATGCGATAGGAACCGCAAATCCAGCTGCCAGTACGAGCGTTGGCAACCTTGATGGTGTTCTTAATTATATAAACGCCCACGCCACTGCCACTACTGGACGTATAGAGAATAATGTAGCTTGGCAACAATTAAAAAATGATAGTTTTATAACCGATTCATTTACTCCTGCCACCACTGATATAGTCTCTTCGGCTTCTCCAGCATTAGTTGCTGGTACTAATGCTCCTGCTTCGAGAAGTAAAAATGGCACTTGGACATTTGATAATATAACTTTAACTGGTACAGGCACTCCTAATCAAAATGTAATTGTGCTATCTGCTGGTGTTCCAGCTGGTGCAAGTCTTGGTACTGCAGCTGTGTCTCTGACTGCTCTTGTTGTTGGTGGGTCTGGTGCTTCTGCTACTAATAATTCTCAATTAACTCAAACTGATGCCGCATCAATTGATGTTAAAATGGATGATGGTATAGCGAACCTTGGCAAGGTGAGTTCTCTAGTTCAACTTACAAATAACAATTGCAGCTCTGGTACTACCTATACACTTACTTCAATTTATAAGGCTTGTTCTTTGGCTTTCCAGGTTGATCCTAATTCTTAATTTTGGTTTTAACTAATTTAAAAACCCCGCAGGTCTTGATGGCTTGCGGGGTTTTTTGTTATCTAGTGTAAAAATGAAAAGTGATAAATTGCTAATATCTGCAATAAATTTTCTATCACCGTTGGTTTTGCTTTGTGCCTTTTTTGTGTTGGCTGATTATGTTAATAACGGTTTTTTTGCCGTTTTTTATTCAGCAATTTTAGTTTTATCTTCATTTGCGATTTATTCTCTGAGATTTTTTGAACTAAAACTTCCTTCTCTTACCTTTGTTAATAGCCTATCTAAAATTGGTGCCTTTATTGCCATGATTTATCTAATAGCAATTCTTTTGTTGTTGGTTGGAAATTAAATTTTTCTTTATAGACTCTAGGGCCTGTCTTCTTCCCCACTTTACTTATCCAGAACATCAAAATGACCGTAAAAACTTTATATGATAAAATTTGGGACTCGCATCTTATTGACGATGACGGTTCCAGCCAATTACTTTATGTTGATCGCCAATTAATTCATGAAGTAACATCGCCTCAGGCTTTTGAAGGTTTGAGAATGGCTGGCAGAAAACCTAGAAATCCATCCTCTCATTTAGCGGTTGCAGATCACAATGTGCCAACTACAAATGCAGATCGTGGTCATGGAACTTCCGGCATCAAAGATAAAACTTCACGCATTCAGGTTGAAACCCTGGAAGCTAATTGCAAAGAATTCGGCATAAAATATTTTGACTTGGATGATAAAAAACAGGGTATTGTTCATATTGTTGGCCCGGAACAGGGATTGACTCAGCCAGGTATGGTGATTGTTTGCGGAGATTCCCACACCTCAACCCACGGCGCTTTCGGCGCTTTAGCTTTTGGTATTGGCACTTCAGAAGTGGAGCATGTTTTAGCTACCCAAACTTTGATTCAAAGACGTGCTAAAAACATGTTGGTAAAAGTTGAGGGAAAAACTGGTTTTGGCGTCACTGCTAAAGACATCATTTTGGCCATTATCGGCAAAATCGGTACTGCCGGCGGCACCGGATATGTAATTGAATATGCTGGTGAAGCAATCAGTAATTTGTCGATGGAAGGCAGAATGACAATTTGCAATATGTCAATTGAAGCTGGCGCTAAAGCTGGCTTAATCGCGCCTGATCAAATAACTTATGAATATTTAAAAAACCGCCCGATGGCGCCGCAAGGTGAAGATTTTGACAAGGCGGTTAAATATTGGGAATCACTAAAATCAGATCCTGATGCTAAATATGACCAAACAATAATTCTAAAAGCTGCAGAAATTGCTCCGCAAGTAACTTGGGGAACTAGTCCAGAAGATGCTTTGCCAATTACTGCCAATGTTCCTTCCCCATCAGATTTTGCTGATCATGGTAAGGCGGAAGCAGTTAAAAGATCTCTGGAATATATGGGATTAAAGTCGGGAATGAAGCTGGAAGATATTGTGATTGATAAAGTTTTTATCGGTTCTTGCACTAATGGCCGGATTGAAGATTTGCGTAACGCTGCCAAATTAGCCAAGGGAAAAAAGGTCGCCAAAAATATCAAATTGGCCATGGTTGTTCCTGGTTCTGGTTTAGTTAAAGAGCAAGCCGAAAAAGAAGGTTTGGATAAAATTTTTGTAGAAGCTGGTTTTGAATGGCGTCAACCTGGTTGCTCCATGTGTTTAGCAATGAATGCTGATCAATTGGAAGCAGGAGAGCGTTGCGCTTCAACTTCTAACCGCAATTTTGAAGGCAGACAGGGCAGGGGCGGCAGAACGCATCTGGTTAGTCCAGAAATGGCAGTTGCAGCAGCAGTTAATGGCAAATTAAGTGATGTTAGAAAAATGATCTAGCTCAGAATTTAATGAACGGCAATAGACGACTAATCATCAATATCTTTTCCATTTATCTTTCGATTTTTTTGTCGTCCATTCCATTTGGCATGATTGCGGTTCTTATTGCAATCAAGATGGATAAATTTGTTGGCAATGAAACATTAATTTCCATTTCGGCAGTTACGCAAATCTGCGCCGGCATCTTCTTCTCCCGATATCTACCAAAATTTGCCAGAAAATTTGGCGTTATCAGAACCATCCAAATCTCCACCATAACCGCTTCTATCCTCACCATTGTGATGTATCAATATCTGGGCTATTTAGTCTGGTTATTGACCATTTTTATTTTTGGCACCGCTCTTTTTGCTTTTTCAATTACCAGACAATCTCTAACTCTCGATATTTCTCCACCGCATCGCAAGGCAATTATTGTTTCATCAGGCGGCATGTTGATGTCTTTTGGCAACGCATTAGGGCCAATTTTGTTGCAATATATTGGTCATGATGGGCTTTTGCCATATGTTATTGCCTCTCTATTTTATGTTTGTTCAATGCTGCCAATGTTTTTGTTTAGAGGGGAAAATGTTATTGTGAAGGAAAGTAAAAAAGTCGGCATTTTGAGATATATTAGGGTTTCTCCCAAAATCATGTTTGGTGGCTTTACTTTCAATTATGTCCAATCTTCCATCAATACTTTCTTGATCATCTATGGCATTAGAAGTGGAGTTAGTATTTCTCAAGCTTCGTTTCTATTCTCAGTTCTTCTGTTTGGCACCATCTTTTCAATTCCGATGGGATATTTTACCGACATCATCAACCGACGTTTTTTAATTTTGGTTTCAACGGCTTTATCTTTTATCTGTGCGATTTCATTATTTTTTACAAAAGATGTAAGTGTAATGGCAATTTTGTTATTTCTGCTTTTTGGTTTTATGGTTGGTATTAAATTGCCGGCATTAATTCTGATTAACGAGAAATATAGGCCAACTCAAAGACTGGCTGTAAATAGTGCTTTTGCAAAAATTTGTTTGATAGGAAATGTCTTTGGCATCTTTACCACTGGCTTCATCATGCAGATATTTGGCACTTCTGGTCTATGGATTTCAGTTATTTCAATATTGTTTTTATATTTACTTATCAGTATCCAGAGTTACTGGAAAAAATTTATTTCCAAATCGCCAATCTTTGGCAAAATTTTTCTTAAACATAATTTTTAAAATGAACTGCGAAAATACAAACCAATCAAATTGTAAAAACACCAAATGTCCAATCACTAAATTATGCTACAAAATAAAAAGCATTATTTGTTGCAAGTCCAAGGGAAACGTGGCTGTGGTTAACCTCCATGGTGTTATTGGAAAGGGTGGGAAAATTGATCCGGGCATTAATATCGAAAATGTTGAACCGCTTTTAGAAAAAGCTTTTAGCACCAAGAAATTGAAAGCAGTAGCAATTAATGTTAACTCTCCCGGTGGCTCCCCGGTTCAGTCAGAGTTGATTTATAACAGAATCAGAGAATTGGCGCTTGAGAAAAAAATTCCAGTTTTCACTTTCGCCCAAGACGTTGCGGCGTCTGGTGGATATTTCATTTTATGCGCTGGCGATGAAATGTTTGCTCATGACGCCTCAATTATCGGTTCAATCGGCGTAATTTCTGCCGGTTTTGGTTTTCAAGAATTGATCAAGAAAATTGGTGTTGAAAGAAGAATTTATGCTGAAGGAAAAAATAAAGCAGTCTTAGATCCATTCTCTCCTGAAAATCCGGAAAATATCCAAATCCTAAAAGCTGCCCAAAAAGATGTTTATGAAAGTTTTAAAAATTTGGTTTTAGAAAAAAGGAAAGACAAATTAAGGAAATCTGAGGAAGAATTATTCAACGGTGCTTTCTGGTCCGGCAAAGCTGCAGTGCAGATTGGTTTGGTGGATGCAATTTCTGATATGAGAAAAGCTATGAAAGAGAAATTCGGCAAGGACATTAAATTTATAAATATAGAGCCAAAAAAGAAGGGGTTGATCAAAGAGCTATTGTCAAATAAAATGAATGAGTTTGGTTTTGTCGAAGCTATAAGCGACAAAATCGAAGAAAAGGGAATTTGGGGAAGATTTGGATTATAAATTTCTTCCCTCAAATATTTTAAAGATGCATCTTGGCTCTTTAAAAATCAGCAATTGCTCCATGAAATAAGGCAATTTCAATTTATAAACTGTTTTGCCTCATGGTGTGCTTTTGTTGTTAATCAAAGATTAAACACGGAGATTCTTTATGAAAAAACTAAAACTAATTTTACTCATCACATCATTATTTTTCATATCATCTTGCGCAATCGTAGACCTTGTATGGCTTAGAAGATATGAGGATCCAGTAAGCCAATTTGTCACTGCAAAAAACGGCAGAGAAGTTGCCTTTATCGGCCAAAAATATCACTATATTTTCCCCGATAACAGCAATTTGATGAAGAGTTTACTATTCTGGAGAAACCACAATATTTTATATATAGATCCAAGACTGTCTCATTTAAGAATTGATTCTGAAAACAATATCGATGGACATATAATGATTAAAACCATCTTTACAGAGCTAAAGCCTGACGACAAAGCTCATCTAAAAGCCCTGGGTTTTGATCGGATGGAGAATGGATATTTATCGACAATCATGAAGGTGCATGGCAAAAGATATATTGCTGACGAAAGAAATAGCGAGCTAATGCTACTTAACACCTCCTATAATTTTAAAATATATTATAGCTGGGGTACAAAGTTGGGTATGCCTGACTTAAGCCCGATTTCCATCACACCTGATTCTATAATATGGCATGGAGAAAGGGCTTCTGAACTTTCTTTGTAGCGCTGCTAGGCAAGAATTTTGTCTATGATTTTCATGGGGATTGATACGTACAGCGATGTGTTAACTTCAAATTAGTATTACAATCACATGTCAAGAGGTAATTCCCCACTTTTCAGCTTCCGTCTTTCTCCACAAGAAGAAGAAACAAAAAAATCAGTAACAAAAAACTGGCAAAAGTTATTTAAAGACAATCCGACATTGTCAGATAGTCTTAAATGGCATTTAGAAAATGAGCCGGAACAAAATCCTGGGGAGCAACTATATTCAATAATAAACTCTATAACTCCGTTAGATGCTTCTGAAGAAGGGAAGGTAAATTTTGGCAAGCAACAAACTGAAAATTATAAATTATTTGAACAATTTATCGCAGAGAACCCGGGCATATTAGATGTCAAATTATTTCCTATTATAAAAGCTAAAAAGCACTCAAATGAGCAGCTAACGGTTTTAAGTGCTGCTTTGGGTACAATGAAAATTTTGTCGCCGGACTTTGAGGGGCTGGCACTACAAATAATTCGCAATACAGATGTAAACAGGGTTGTAAGTGACAGATCCGATTCATATACGGCTCTGCAATATATGATAAAGAACAGAATATTTGGGCTTAAGGGGCAAGATAGGATTGAGTTATTTGGAAGGATTATCAACGCTCTTTTCGACAAAGGAATGAATTGTGATATGCCGGCAATTCTTCGGAATTTTCATTCTCGGAATTCGGATCCTACTTATATGTTCACTATAGCGGAAACCATGTTTAAAAGAGGTGATATAACTGGTTTTAAATATGCGTTGGACTTTATCTACTTACCACAAAATAAAGAACATTTTGAATCGTCAGAGTCAAAAGATGATATGTCGGATGGTGTTGCAACCCCAAGATCTCTGGCTGAAGCTTTAACTCCACGTGCAAGAGCTTTTTCCAACTCAAGGAGAGGGCCTGGCTCTACCAAAGAGGGACAAATTGATAACTTTAAAAAAGAATTTGAGCAGCTAATCAAAAGCTATCTGGAGCGCGAGACAATGGTCAATGAACAGCCTCTAAATAAAGATCCTCTAACTAATATTTTTAAGGAATATTCAATAAAGAATAAATTAAGAGAGAAAGTAGCGGCAAATAGAGATAGGGATACTCGGAAATATTTATCAGATAACGCGGAGAAAGATCCTGAGTTTTTGGAAAGGATGATCAAAGAAAGCAACTGCTTACACCAAGCAGCTAGCAAGGGATATAAGCAAACCTTTGGTATTATTTTAAAATTTATTAGTGCAAAAACTTTATCGGAATGTCTTGATGAAAGTGGTCGCAATCCATTATCTCTTGCTTTAAGCGAGGGTAAAAAGATGGACTTTCTAACGGGCTATATCGATGCCATCAAAGAAAGATTTCAAAATGACCGGGAATTAGTTGTAATGCTTCTGAATCAAAAGGATGAAAGTGGCAAAACAGCCTTTGATAATTATCTGGATCAAAAAACCATTCATAATGAAGTAGTGCAATATCTTTTGAATTTAGGGGCGGGGTTTTCAGCGGAAAGTAATCCCTTATTGTCTTGTGCGATAAAAGGAGAAAGCAAAACCCTGGCTTTATTATTGAGAAGTGAAAAATGTGACAAATTTGTAACTAATTTTTTAGTGAGAGAAATTTTTATAGAGGGAGAAAACAGGCAGCAAGTAATAATGGATTCTTTCATTGAGAGCATAAAAGAAATTAGCTCTGGCCCTAAAAGCGCTGGTCTTAAAGAAGCATTATCTGATCTAAACCTAAGGTCAATGGGCCTGATTGCAGCTCGTATATTGGAAGATATTGATGTGAAAAATGTTGGCGAGAAACTTGATGCATTAAAGAGGGTATTTTTGGATCTTCCTGTTCGCAAAAAATCTTCTAATCCAAAAGAAGATAATTCTGAAGTGGAGGCTTTCGAGCTAGAGCAAAAAGAAGAGTCGGAAACTTCCAGTCCGGATGCAGAATCAGAAGAAGAGGGAATATATATAAAGCCAGATCAGCCTTATAAAGAGCCGGGAATTATTGATTGTATGTTAAGTAAACTTCAGATTTTAAAATCAAATATATCAAAATCCGCAAATCCTGAGCCGGGATATAAAATATTAAGAAATTTTGTGGCGCTTATAAATGAAATGTCAGACAAATATAAAAACTCGTCATATAGTGATGACAAAATGAAAGAAGTTTTGGATGATGTGAAAGGGTTTCTGCCTCCCGATAAAAGCCCAAAGAATCCAAGTCTTGGTGAGACATTGAGAGCAATGAGAACAAGTAGATGGTTTTAGTTGCTAAACTTATGCAAGATTTTATTTTAATCGCAAATTACTAATCACAATTTCCAACTTTAAAAAATAAAAATTTATGACCTTCCCAGCAAAATCTCTTCACGAACAAGACAAAGAAATTTTTTCTTCCATCAAAAAAGAACTTGATCGTCAGAAATATCAAATCGAATTGATTGCTTCTGAAAATATTGTTAGTCCGGCAGTGCTTGAAGCGCAAGGTTCAGTGTTGACCAACAAATATGCTGAGGGTTATCCAGCCAAGAGATATTACGGTGGTTGTGAATTTGTTGATGAGGTTGAGGCTTTGGCAATTGACAGAATCTGTAAATTGTTTGATGCAAAATTTGCTAATGTGCAGCCGCATTCCGGTGCTTCTGCTAATTTGGCGGTTTATTTGGCGTTTTTACAGCCGGGTGACACGATTCTTGGAATGTCGTTAGCGGCAGGCGGACACTTGACTCACGGGGCGATGAAAACAATTTCCGGCATGTGGTTAAAATCAGTGCAATATGGAATTAGAACTGATAATGGTTTGATTGATTATGATCAGATGGAAGCTTTGGCAAGAGAATATAAACCAAAAATTATCATCGCCGGCATTTCTTCTTATCCGCGAATTGTTGATTTTAAAAGATTCAGAAAAATTGCTGATGAAGTTGGTGCTTTGTTGATGGTTGATATGGCGCATATCGCTGGCTTGGTTGCTGCCGGCGTTTATCCTTCGCCGATGGAATATGCTCATATTGTTACTTCCACAACTCACAAAACTTTGCGCGGCCCAAGAGGCGGCATCATTTTAACTAATGATGAAGAACTGGCTAAAAAAATTAATTCTGCTGTATTTCCTGGTTTGCAAGGCGGCCCATTGATGCATGTAATTGCTGCTAAAGCCGTGGCTTTTGGTGAAGCTTTACAGCCGGAATTTAAAGATTATGGAAAACAGGTTGTCAAAAATGCTAAAGCTTTAGCTGAAGTTTTAATTAAAAGAGGGCTTAAAATTACCACTGATGGTACTGATTGTCATCTGATGGTGGTTGATCTGACTCCACTTGTTGATCTAACCGGCAAAGAAGCGGAAAAAGTTTTGGAAAGAGCGGGGCTAACTTGCAACAAAAATGCCATTCCAAATGATCCAAGAAGCCCATTTGTAACTTCAGGACTTCGCTTCGGTACTTCAGCCGGAACTACCCGCGGCTTTAAAGAAACTGAATTCAAACAAATCGGTAATTGGATTTGCGATGTGTTAGAGGGTTTTGTTAAAAATGGTGAAGAAGGAAATAAAGGATTGGAAGCAAAAGTTAAGGCTGAAGTTAGAAAGCTTTGTGAGCAATTTCCGATTTATAGTTAATCTAGTTTCTGTAATTGATTTCACACGCTCGGTGTATTATGACTGAGAGGCTATCGCTAGAAGCAGGGGTCTCCCGGATATAATGACGACATGAAATTCCTGCACTAAAACTTCCAACGCCATCATTGCAAGGAGACGTAGGCGACGCGGCAATCAAGAAAGATTAGCAAAAAGACAGAAGAAGTGGGCTATAAATAGTTTAAAAACAGATTTTAATGCTTTCTGGAAACCGCATATTCCAATATAGATAGAAGCATTAATTTTTCCTGGCAATCAGAAAAGGCGGAAAGATTTCTTATGGCCGCTTCTTTATAGAATAGGGCCTTCTTGGTTGACTCTTCCAGCCCGTCATATTTTTTAATCAAAGTCATAATTTCAGCAAAAGATTGGCTGTTTTTTTGCTCCGTGCCATTTATAAGATTGTTGAAAAATATATCTTTGATTTTGGCTTTTTCTGCATCACTGGCTTTTTGGTAAGTCAGGATAATTGGCAGGGTGATTTTTCCCTCAAAAAAATCATTGCCGATTTCTTTTCCTAAAATTTCTTCACTTGCTGCATAATCCAAAACATCGTCGATAATTTGAAAGGCGATTCCTAAATTATTTCCAAAATCGGCCAGAGCCTTTTGTTTGATTGTTCCAGCATTGGTGATTACTGCGCCGATTTGCAAGGCGGCAGCAAATAAAACTGCGGTTTTATAGGATATAATTTCTAAATATTTTTCTTCAGAAATTGTTATATCGCTTGAATTCATCAGTTGCATCACTTCCCCATCAGAGAGAATTCCGGAAGTTTTTGATAGAATATCCAGCACTTCCAAAGAGCCATCTTTAACCATAATCTGAAACGCAACTGAGAGCAGATAATCCCCAACCAAAATGCTAGCTTTGTTATCCCAAATAGCATTGGCAGTTTTTTTGCCTCTTCTTAAGCTGCTGCCATCCACCACATCATCGTGAAGTAAAGTTGCAGTGTGGATTAACTCGACCGCGGCTGCCAAATTGCAATGTCTGTTTCCTTGATCATAGCCGCAAAGTTTTGTGCCTAAAATAGTGAGGATAGGGCGCACTCTTTTGCCGCCGCTGGAAACTAAATGATTAGTTATTTCTCCAATTAAATCTGCTTTACCTTTAGCGCTATCAATTATTGTTTTATTGACTTGCTCTAATTCGACGGCAATGGATTTAGTAATTTGCGAGAAGGGATCGTTATTTGATCTCATTTGATTTGTTGTGTTTTTATGAATGAGCATATTTCTTGCTTAGTCGCAAGAAAGTCGCTTTGCCACCAATATTCTTTAGCTGCTTTTAAGGCTTTGCCAATATTCTTCGGCTCAACTTCTAGCTGGATTAAATCATTACCATTGACGGGGAAATCAGGAATTACGCTAGTCCGGATAATTCTGCGCATTTGCAAAAAATCATCAATAAAATTTTCAAGATTATCCTGCGAAGCTAATCGAATTGTGAGAATATCGGTTAGTGTTTTTTGATCAAAATCTAGCAGTAACTTTAGTAGATTTTTTTTAGATATGTTCTGATTGTTTATATCGGAGCGTGCTACTGAGTTGCTAATAGTTTGAAGATATTTTTTTTCAGCATTTGATAAAATAAATTCTACTTCAGCATTTTTTGTTATGACGGATAAGAGCATCAAAGGCTCAAAATAATCATTCAATTCATTCTCATTTCTTAGCCTATCTTCTATAGCAAAAAGATTTTTTAGGATATTAATTCGCTTTTCATCACGATGCCCAAGGATCAAATCTAGTATTTCAGTATCTTGCATCACCTTCAAAATCGAGAGCAAATTTTCTCTATTTTGGCATTTTAAGATTTTAAAGAATTCTTCCCTGATCCTCTCAGAGGATAAATCTTTCAAATGACTTTTGTATTTAATGCAGGCTTCTAATCCTTCTTTATCAAGATCTTTGGCGTAGTAACAAGAGAAACGAAAGAAGCGCAGGATTCGCAGATAGTCTTCTTTTATCCTTTCATCGGCATTGCCAATGAATTTTACAATTTTATTTTCTAAGTCAGATAACCCTCCAAAATAATCATAAAGATGACCAGCAAAATCAACTGATAGAGCATTGATAGTGAAATCCCTCCTTTTTGCATCTTCGTAAAAATCGTCAACAAACTCTACTTCGCAATCCCGACCAAAAGACCTGGTGTCTTTTCTTAAGGTGGTGACTTGAAATTGTTGACCATCAACAATGGCGGTTATGGTGCCATATTTTATGCTGCTATCGATAGTTTTGATTTTATTTTTTTGAAGCAGAGCAGAGGTTTGCTCAGGAAGATATTTACAGGCTAGATCAAAATCAGTGATATTCTTTTTGGCTAAAAAATCGCGAACCGCACCACCAACAATGCGGAGCTCATCTCCATTTTTTAATAGGTGGTTAAATAAGATGCTAAGTTGAGAGGGAAGGGGGAAATGAATTTTGCTTACAAAAGCATGTTCGTTCATTTTTGAAAGAAAGGCATATACCGATATAATCAAGAGAACTTGCGCTAAGTGAGTTTGCGCAAGTCCTGAAGATTTAGCTAATTAATGTTTTCAGCTATGTGTTTTACAGCGCTACCAACTGTTGTGATATGTTCTGCAGCTTCATCAGGAATTTCGATGCCGAATTCTTCTTCAAAAGCCATAACCAATTCAACTTGGTCTAAACTATCAGCACCAAGATCGTCAATGAAACTTGCGGTATCAACCACCTTCGCTTCTTCCACTCCTAGGTGATCAACGATGATTTTTTTTACTTTGTTAAAAATTTCCTGATTGTTAGACATAAAATATTAAGTTGATTGTTAAAAATTATTTTGCCGGTTATTAGTCTGGGATAAAGCAAACAAGTAACAAACAAAAAGAATTAGTGATTTGGCAGAAATTAAAAATTGAATATGGACATTATCTGTCCACCCTGTGAGTTAAAGCCGGTGACTTTTGTTATAATTTTAATCATGGCTTCTTCCCCCAGTAGCTTTCCGAACAAAGTGTCATCTGGTTTTTCCAATTCGATATTTTTAACTGGAAATTTTGCAATGTCAACTTTGTGGATAGTGCTCAAATATTTTAGCGCTTCATTTTTGCCGCCGATTTCATCAATCAAACCATTTTTTAAAGCTTGTCTGCCGGTAAAAACTCTACCATCAATAATAGTTGCTAGATTTTTCTTATCCAGTCTATCACCGCGACGTTCTTTTACGAGATCAGAGAAAAATTTATAGCTATCAGCTATAGACTCATTAATGACTTGATTAACTTGCGGATTGGTCTTTTCAAATGGAGACGGGGAACCTTTGAGGGGAGATGATTTATAAGTTAAAAACTTAATACCCAATTTATTTGCAAGATCAGTTACTTCGCTGCTTTGCATCAATACGCCTATAGAGCCAGTTAAAGTGCCATTCCTGGCAATGATATAGTCAGAAGCCAATGATGCCATATAGCCACCAGAAGCAGCAAGAGAACCCATAAGCACTACAATCGGCTTATTCTTGGCAATTTCTCTTAAATTTTCATAGAGAATTTCACTACCAACAATTCCACCACCTGGGCTATTAATGTTGACAATTACTGCCTTGATATTTTTTTGCTCAGCGATTTTTCCTAAAATTTCACTGCGATAATCATCATCAAGGATCATTCCTTCGACCTTGATGTTGGCAATATAATCTCCACCAGAATCGATATTGGCTGATTCGCTTGCGCCAAAAAGAATATGAAGAGCTAGAAGTAGAAGAGCAATTATCATTAAAAATGATACATTCTTCCACTTCCTAGCCTGGTCTCTAAGATGAATTAGTGCTGTGAAATTATCAGAAGATAAAGACATGGCTGCTTATTACTTTTCTTCTTTAGCTTTTTCTGCGTTTGATTCTTGCAATGCTTCACCCAATATGCTGCCTAGATTTGAGCCGCTGGATTCTTCATTATCAGAATAGATATAGGATTCTTGTTCGTCAGATTCCATATCTTTGATAGAAAGCAACATCTTGCCAGTTACATTGTTAAACAAGATAACTTTAGCTTCGATGCGATCGCCAACTTCAAATTTTTCAGTCTTTTGATCTTGCTTGTTTTTACTGACATCAAGTCTCTTGATAATTGCTTTTAAGCCAATATCAAGCTCAACTTCTATAAAATCTTTCTTAACATTGACAACTACGGAGGAAACTACCAAGCCAGGAACGATTTTTTCAAGATCAGCTTTGAAATTTGCATTTTCGAGTTGTTTGATGCCAAGTGAAATGCGTTCTTTTTCATAATTACTTCCAAGAACCATAACTTTAATTTTTTCGTCTTTCTTGTAGGTTTTCATTAATTCTTCGCCATTTCCTGTCCAAGAAATATCTGAAACGTGAACTAATCCGTCAACGCCACTATCAAAACCAATGAATAAGCCAAATTCAGTGTAGTTTTTGATTGTTCCTTCGACAATATCGCCAACAAAATGGCTTTCAGAAAAGCTTTGCCAAGGATTTTTGTCGCATTGTTTCATGCCCAACGAGATGCGGTGGTTTTTGGAATCGATATCCAAAATCATAACCTGAACTTCTTGTCCGGAAGATAGGAATTTATTTGGTGTAAGATTGTTTTTAAACCAGCTCATTTCAGAAACATGGACTAAGCCTTCAATGCCATTCTCAATTTCAACGAAAGCGCCGTAAGTAGCGATATTGGTAACTTTACCTTTAACTACGCTGCCAACCGGATAGCGGTTTTCAATTGATTGCCAAGGATTATCTTGTAGTTGTTTCATACCAAGAGAAACTCTCTTAGTGCTTTCATCATATTTAATGATTTGAACTTTAACTTGCTGGCCAACGCTTAGAACTTCGGAAGGGTGGCGAACGCGGCACCAGGAGATGTCAGTTAAATGCAATAGACCATCGAAACTTCCAAAATCAATAAAGGCACCGTAATCAGTGATGTTTTTAACTGTACCTTCCATAACATCACCAATTTTGATGGTTGATAGAACTTCCGATCTTTCTTTGTCTCTTTGTACTTCTAATATTGCTCTTCTAGAAACAACTACGTTACCTCTAACATCGTCAATTTTAAGGACTAATAATTTTTCAACTTTGCCAATTAGGAAAGTGTCGTCAGATAAAAGCATGGTATCAACTTGGCTTCTAGGCAAGAAGGCAATAATACCGTCAAGCTCAACGGCATAACCACCCTTAACTTTGCCAAGAACTTTACCTTCAATGATGGTTTTATCTTCTAAACATTGTTTTAGGAAATTCCAGTTATTGTATTTTCTAGCATTGTCTCTGCTGATTAATAGATCACCTTTTTTATTTTCTAGTCTTTCTAGCATTACATCGACAACATCACCTTCTTCTATATTGCCGTCAGATCTGAATTCTGTTAAAGGAACATATCCGATTGACTTAGCTCCAATATCAACTGCGACACCTTTGTCGCTAATGCCAACAACTACACCTTTAACGACGGTGCCTTCTTTTAGAACCTGACAGTCCTTTTCATATTCCGCCAATAGCTCGGCAAAATTTTCTTTTAGGATGAATTGATTTTCTAGTTCTTGATTGGTTGCTTGATTTTTGGTCATAACTTAAAAAGCCTTTGCGGCCGGGGTTGGGGTTGATAAAATTTGTAAAAAAGGATGGGCAATTCTATGGATATGTTTTTAAAATACAATCATCAATTCTTGTGTTGCAGATGCTTCTATTAACAGGCTATTTTGAAGGTTAGTTAGGATTGGCAACAACTCCCTTTTCTTTCAAAATTTGATAATATCTTGCAACATAGGCATTGTGGTCTTTGATGTTGGAAGAGAAGTTATGTCCGCCACCAACGCCACTAGCTACAAAATAAAGATAGTCAGTGCTAGGAGGATTTAAAACTGCTTTGATAGATTCAATGCCTGGGTTGCAAATTGGTCCAGGTGGCAATCCATAAATATGATAAGTGTTGTATTTGGAAGTATTGTTGATGTCACTTTTTCTAATGGGTCTTTCCAGGGCTTTATTGCCAAGGGTGAAGGAATAAACAATTGTTGGATCTGATTGTAATTTCATACCTTTTCTAAGGCGATTTATAAAGACTGAAGCTACTTTGCCGCGTTCTGATGCAATACCGGATTCCTTTTCAACAATTGAAGCAAGAATGATTGCTTCAAACTTATTTTTGAGTGGAATTGATTGGTCCCTTTTTTCCCATAACTCATCAATGGTTTTTTGCATGTCAGCTTGCATTCTTCTAAGAGTTGCCAGCTTAGTATCATTGTAAGAATAAAAATATGTTTCCGGCAATAAAGAACCTTCCGGAACATTTTCTTGTATGTCGCCGATTAGGCCATAGGAATTGTGAATAATTTTTAGGGCAGAATTTGTGCTCAGTCCTTCAGCAATAGTAACCTTGCGGAAAGAGACATAGCCCTTAATCATCTTGTGCAGAATTTTGTAATAAGAGAGGTTTTTCTCAAAGAAATATTCCCCATATCTAACTGTTGGATCGCGTCCTTTAACTAGCTGAGAAACATAGAGAAATGCGTTAGGGCTGCGGATAATCTTCTCTTGGTGAAGTTTTTCAACCACTTTCCTAAAGGTTAGGCCATTTTCAATAATGAATTTTTTATCCTGTTTGTGATAATTATTTGGCGCATTAAAATACATTATCAGGGATAATATAGTGACCAAAAACGCAAAAACCGAAAGCGAAAAAAATACACAGATATTTTTTATAATTTTCTTAAACATTAATGGTTTGGGCCTTTTTAAGATTATTATAGATTCGCTTTAGCTAGACTTTTCTGAATACCAAGCAAGCGTTGGTTCCGCCGAAGCCGAAGGAATTAGAAAGAGCAACATCAAATGCTTTTTCTTTGGCAATTTTTGGAGTTAGGTCAAGGTCGCAAGAATCTGAAGGATTCTCTAAGTTCAAAGTTGGTGGGATTATTCCATCTCTGATAGAAAGTAGACTGAATATTGCTTCAACAGCACCAGCCGCACCAAGTAAGTGGCCGATAGAAGATTTTGTGGAAGAAACAGAGAGTTTGTAAGCGGCATCACCGAAAACTTTTTTAATGCCATTGATTTCAATCTCATCACCAAGTGGTGTAGAAGTGCCATGCGCGTTGATATATCCAACATCAGACGGATTTACTTTTGCGTGATGCAGTGCCATTTTCATAGCATAGGTAGCGCTGCGTCCGTTCATTTCTGGTGCGGTGATATGATGGGCATCGCCAGATAGACCATAGCCGATAACTTCTCCATAAATTTTAGCGCCGCGTTTTTTAGCGTGCTCATATTCTTCTAACACAACTATTCCAGCGCCTTCGCCCATAACGAAACCATCGCGGGCTTTGTCCCAAGGTCTGGAACCAGCACTTGGATTATCGTTAAAACTGGTTGATAAAGCTCTAAGTGCAGCAAAACCACCAACGCCAATTTCGCAAACTGTAGATTCAGCGCCGCCGCAAACCATTACGTCAACATCGCCATATTCAATCATTCTAGCGGAATCGCCAATAGCGTGACTTCCGGTTGCACAAGCAGTAACAACGCATTGGTTTGGGCCCATAAAGCCATATTTTATTGAGATATGGCCGGAAGCTAGATTAGCTAAGCTGGCAGGAATAAAGAATGGGCTAATTTTTTTGGCGCCTTTCTCTTTAACAAATAAAGTTGTTCTCTCAATTAAAGGTAAACCCCCAATCCCTGAGCCAACCATAACGCCGGTTCTAAATTGATCTTCTTCAGTGGTTGGTTTCCAGCCGGAATCCTCAACCGCTTCAATAGCTGCAGCAATTGCAAAATGGATGAAGCGATCCATCTTTTTTTGTTCCTTCGGATCAATGAATTTATTTACATCAAATTCTCCTTCGCCAGTTCCATCTTTAACTTGTCCTGCAATCTTGCATGGAATATCAGTGCTATCTACATCAAAAGCAGTGATTTTGCCGAGGCCGGAATCTCCTTGAATGATTCTTTCCCAGGTTTTTATGGCGCCGCAGGCAAGGGGAGTAACAGCTCCAATGCCGGTTACAACAACTCTTCTTTTAGTCATGATTGGTAGCTATAGTTAGATCTAAAAAATTGGAGGTGTTTTTTTACAATAGCTAATTATATTTTGAAAGTTTTTTATCAAATTATTTCGTTGCTGATATTGTATCCAATTAGTAGGAATGACATGCTGGGGCAGGGCAATACAAGCCAAATCTTACCTCAGAGCAAGACACATTTCATAAGTCAAAAAAACATCAAAAAGAGGGATTTCCAGGTAATCATTATCGGTGCCGGTGGTGCTGGGCTAATGTCTGCTTTATCTTGCGTTGAAAATGGCATTAAAGATGTGGCTGTTATCAGCAAAGTTTTTCCAACCCAAAGCCATACAGTTGCAGCAAAAGGCGGAATTAATGCCGCGCTTGGCAATATCACCAAAGACGATTGGCAGTGGCATTGCTACGATACAATAAAAGGTGCGGATTATTTGGCAGATCATGATGCGGTTGAATTAATGTGTAAAGCGGCTGCACAAACGGTGATAAATTTAGAAAATATCGGAGTAATATTCTCTAGAAATCTAGAAGGAAAAATTGACCAAAGAATTTATGGCGGGCAAAAAACTGATTTCGGGCAAGGTGAATTAGCTCACCGCGCTTGTTTTTCAAAGGACAATACCGGACACACAATTTTGCACACAATTTATCAGCAATGTCTAAAAAAAGGCGTCAAATTTTTTAGCGAATATTTTGTCACTGACTTGCTGATGTCAGGTAAAAAGCAGTGTCTAGGTGCGGTTGCCATAGATTTAAGCAGTGGAGAAATAAATAATTTCAAATCAAAAATCACTATTCTTGCAACTGGCGGTTATAGCCAAATTTATCAAAACACCACTTCATCAGATATTTGTACGGGAGACGGTAATGCTTTTATTTTAAAAGACGGATTGCAATTGCAAGATATGGAATTTGTACAATTTCACCCAACCAGTCTTTACGGAACTGGTTTGTTGATTTCCGAAGCCGCAAGAGGTGAGGGTGGTTATTTGATAAATGCAAAAGGTGAAAAATTCATGAGCAAATATGCTCCAAATTATGGCGATTTAGCCTCGCGTGATGTCATCTCAAGGGCAATTGCCACCGAAATTTATGAAGGCCGCGGCTGCGGAGAAAATAAAGATCAAGTCCATTTAGTGATTAGCCATTTGGGTGAAAAAAAGATCAGAGAAAAAATTCCAACAGTTTTAGAAATTGCTAAATCTTTTGCTAAAATTGATGCTCTCACGCAACCAATTCCAATTGCTCCGGCAGCGCATTACACAATGGGCGGCATTCCAACCAATATCAATTGCCAAGTTTTGTTTGATAATGATGTTATAGAAGGCTTGATGGCAATTGGCGAAGCGGCTTGCGTTTCAGTTCATGGAGCTAATCGTTTAGGCTGCAACTCGCTTTTAGATATTTTAGTATTTGGTGATTTATCCGGTAAAATAGCGGCTTCGGAGCTTAACAAAAATTGCTTAGATGAAGCAAATATAACTGAAATTATTGATTCAAAACTTAAAAGAATTGAAACAATTTTGCAGCAAAAAGGAGATCAATCCTCATTTTCAATCAAGACAAAATCCAAAATTATTGTCGAAAAATTTGTTGGTGTTTTCAGAAATAAAGAATTGCTTGGGGAAGGTTTGTCAGAGCTTCTGCGCCTTAAAGACCAGCTTGAATTTGTAGAAATAAAAAACAAAAATTTATTATGGAATGATGAGTTAGTTGAGTTTTTCCAGACCGAAAATCTGCTTTTGCAATCAATTGCCACAGCCTACTCTGCCTTGCGGCGTGAAGAAAGCCGTGGTGCTCATTTACGGGAAGATTTTTTAAATCGTGATGATAAAAATTGGTTAAAACATAGTTTGGTCAGCTTTGACATTACCAATAACAATTTTGACTTTAAGACTAAAGAAGTTATGGTGAAGCCAATTGGCGATAGTCTAGCCATCATTCTTCCTGAAGAACGCAAATACTAATCTAACAAAATTTAAGATGCTTCGTTCCCCAAATTTAAATGTTGTTATCAAATCTTTAGAAAAAGTTTCCATCCGTTTAGGACGAGATTTTATCGAGTTGGAAAATTTGCAAAGCAATAATTTTTCTGCAGTAAAATTTGCCAATTCTTGTTATAAAAGAGTTGAGGAAACTCTGATTGACGAGCTAAAAAAAGTTCGTGGTGAATATAATTTTGAACTGGTTGGTGGTAGAAAAATCACCAACAATCCGGCTTCGGAATATCAATATATAATTTGTCCGATTGACGGTTTGCTTAATTTATCTCGTTCAATTCCTTCATTCACCAGCTTCGTTGCGTTGGAACATTTAGCTAAAGATGGCACGAAAGAAATTATTAGCTCAACAATAATTAATATTACCGGCAACGAGTTTTATATTTGCGAAAAAGGTTCCGGTGTTTTTTTGAATAACCGCAAAATTCGTGTTTCCAAGCGCGAGTTAAAAGATGGAATTTTATGCGGGGTTGCTAATCAGAACTTAACTGGCAATCCAATTGTTAAAGATTTACAAGATAAAAAAGCAATTTTACAAATCAGCAATTGCGCAAGCCTCGATGTTGCTTATTTTGCGGCTGGTAAAATTGATCTATGTATTTTTGATGTCGCTGATAAAAATTTTCTCAAATCAGTTTTATTGCTAGCTAAAGAAGCTGGCGGTGAAGTGATTGAAAAAGATGGTTTAATTATTGTTAGTAATGGTTTGGTAAAGTTTTAGTTATGCAATTTATCGATGAAGTAAAAATATTTGTTGAATCCGGCAAAGGCGGCAATGGTTGCGTAGCTTTTCGTCGTGAAAAATTTATTCCCCGCGGTGGACCAAATGGCGGAGATGGCGGCAAAGGTGGAGATGTTATTTTTGAATGTGTTAGAAATTTAAATACTTTGGTCGATTTTCGATTCCAACAACATTTCAAAGCTCAAGATGGCGAACAAGGAAAGGGTAGTAACTGTCATGGTTCTAATGGTGATGATCTGGTTTTAAAATTGCCAATTGGCACGCAAGTTTTTGATGAAAATACCGGCACTTTGCTGGCTGACATGATGGAAGAAGGCCAAAAAGTGATGATTGCCAAAGGAGGCAATGGTGGTTTTGGTAATGCCAGATTTAAAAGTTCTGTCAACCAAGCTCCAAAGAAAGCAATGCCAGGTTTTCCGGCTGAAGAATTGGAATTGAGATTACAACTAAAACTTATTTCCGATGCTGGTTTGGTTGGCTTGCCAAATGCCGGAAAATCAACTTTCTTAGCTGCAACAACTCGGGCTAAGCCAAAAATTGCTGATTATCCTTTTACTACTCTCAAGCCTCAACTCGGCGTGGTTTACATTGATAATAAGGAATTTATTTTGGCTGATATTCCGGGCCTGATTGAAAATGCCAGTTTAGGCAAAGGCTTGGGTGATAAATTTCTAAAACATATTGAAAGATGCGGAGTGATTTTGCATTTAATCGATGCATCAAGCGAAGATGTGGCAGATAGTTATCGAATCATCAGAAAAGAGCTGGAAGATTATGCGGAGAGCCTAAAAGAAAAACCGGAAATAATTGCGCTAAACAAAATTGATTTGCTAAGCGAAGAAGAAGTGAAAGAAAAAATTAAAATTCTCAAAAAAGCAGCCGGAAAGAACAAAAAGATTTTTGCAATTTCCGGTGTTTCTGGAGAAGGCATAAAACCGGTTTTAAGAGAAATTTACGATAATATTTTATTGTTTAGAAATGCATAAAACGGCTTTAATCACTGGTGGCGCTAGCAAGATTGGTAGAGAATTGGCCAAGGCCTTGGCAAAAGATGGTTATGACATTGTTTTGCACTACAACAACTCTTTAACGGAAGCTAAAAAGCTGCAAGAAGAAATCAGCGGCATTGGAGTTAAATGCAAAATAATCAAAGCAGATTTACTGAATGCAAAAGAAGTTGATCATCTGGTTGAAGAAATGAAACGCATAGAGAATTGGAGCGTTCTAATCAATAATGCTTCAATTTTTTATCAATCAAATTTTCTGGAAAGTGATATAGAAGAACTGGAAAAAAATTTCACAATTCACCTAAAAGTTCCGGTACTTTTAAGTAAAGCTTTAGCGCAAAATTGTACGCAAAATCAGCTTGCGGGTAACATCATCAACATGATTGATAAAAATATTACCAGAGTTGAAACCAAATATTTCCACTATCTTTTAAGCAAAAAGTCTCTGGCAGAATTCACTCAAATGTCAGCTTTGCAATTAGCTCCAAATATTCGTGTTAATGCCATTGCACCTGGTTTTATAAGTAATATTGATGAGACAGATCCTGACTTGGAAGTTAAAAAATTGCTGACCAAAATTCCCCTGCGTAAAATTGCAAGCGAGCAAGATATCGTTGAAGGAATGAGATATTTATTAAATGGTAATTTTGTAACCGGTCACATTTTATTTATCGATGGAGGAGCAAGCCTGAACCATGCCGGATAATAATTTTTCTAAATTAGCGATCATCGCCGGAAAAGGCGAATTGCCAAAAATGATCATCAAAAAATGCCAGGAACAACAGCGCAATTTTTTGGTAATTTTAATTGCCGGCGAATCTAGCAATGCCGATTTTTTACAGTTTGACCACCATATAATCGGTTTTGGAGAAATTTCTAAAATCCTCAATATTTTAAAAACCAATAATGTTAAGGAATTAGTTTTTGCCGGTGGTGTCACCAAGCCTTCAATGGCAGGTATGAAGGTTGATGCTAAAGGCGCAATTTTGCTTTCCAAAATTTTGGGAAATAAATTTTTTGGTGATGATAATTTGCTTTCTACAATCATCAGTTTTTTTGAGAAGGAAGGTTTTGCAATTATTGGCGCTGACAAAATTATTGATGATCTGGTAGCAAAAAAAGGTGTGCTGGGAAATGCAAAACCGGATAGTGAAATGTTGAAAGATGTTGCAATCGGGCAAAATGCTTTACAAGTGATGTCTAGCCTTGATATTGGCCAGGCAATTGCGGTTCAACAAAAACAAATTATTGGCGTTGAAGCAATCGAAGGAACGGATGCTTTGATAAAAAGATGTGCAGATTTAGGTTTCAAACAAGGCTCAAAACCAGTTTTAGTGAAGATGAAAAAGAAAAACCAAAATACCAAAATTGATTTGCCCGCCCTTGGCGTTGATACAATAAAAAACCTTGCCCAGTGCGGTTTTGCCGGTATTGCTGTGCAGGAAAATTATTGTCTGATCATCAATCAAAAAGAAGTCATTAAATTGGCAGATGAGCTTGGAATATTTGTTATTGGGGTTTAGATGGATAAGTTAGAAAAGTTTTTACAAATCATTGGTTATCAGTTTAAAAATTCCTCTTTGCTAGAGGAAGCTTTGACTCATCCGAGCCTTTCTAAAACTAGCCATACTGCCAATTACCAAAGGCTAGAATTTTTAGGTGATGCTGTTTTAGGGATGGTGATTGCAGAAATTCTCATTAAAAAATATCCAGCTGAAAATGAAGGCGCACTTTCTAGAAGACAAGCCCATCTTGTTTCCGGAGATGTATTATCGCAAGTTGCTCAAAATATTGGCATTAGCGAAGTTTTAAAATTATCGGAAGGAGAAAATATTATTGGTGGTAAAACCAATAAAAAGAATTTGGAAAATGCTTGCGAAGCGTTGATTGGCGCGATTTATCTTGATTCCGGTTTAGAAAGTTGCCAGGAATTTATTTTAAAAAATTGGCAAAAAATTATTGATGAAAATCAAACTCCTCCGCAAGATCCGGTTTCGTTGCTACAAGAAATAGTTCAATCTAAATCCAAAAAATCTCCGATTTACGATATAAAACAAACCGGCGGCAATAGCCACCAGCCGGTCTTTACCGCTACTTTAGAAATTGACCAAAAACAATATAGCGCTCTTGGTTCTTCCAAAAAAGAAGCACAAAAAAATGCCGCCATCTTGGCACTCGACGATCTCAACTCTTAGAACCCAACCTCTATTTCTACTAGGCTGGACGTAAATGAATGGTTTGCTGTGCTTCCGGTGCTCACGTACTGATGTACGCTGCCTCCGGTTCTCGCAAACCACTCATTTCCGTATCATCCTAGCGAGATATAGGATGGGTTCTCGGAGCAATTGAATTTAATAAACTAAAAATTATGCATCTAATCAAAATCAAAAAAGGGCAAGACAGGAAAATTAATGCTGGCCATCCTTGGGTTTATTCTAATGAAATTGAACCCTCGCCAAGTCTTGCTGAAATTGGCTCTGGAGCTTTAGTTAAAGTTGTAAATTGCTTCGGAAATTTTTTGGGAACCGGTTATTATAATCGCCATTCTTTGATTGCAGTTCGCATCTTGAGCAGAACAGAAAATCAGGAAATTAATCAGAATTTTTTGGTGAAAAAAATTCAATCAGCTCTGGAAGTAAGACAGAAATTTTTTCCACAATCTTATTATCGCTTAATTCATTCCGAAGCCGATGGCTTACCAGGCTTGATTATCGACCGCTTTGATAATTTGTTAGTTTTACAAATCGCAACTGCCGGAATGGAAAATTTGTTGGAATTATTAATTGCTGCCTTAAACACAATTTTTACTGATGCGATCATTGCTCTCAGAAATGATATTCCAGCCAGAAAATTAGAAGGTTTGGAAGAATATGTAAAAATTGTTCAGAGCGAATTGCCAGAGAAAAATATTCTTATTGAAAATGGTTTGAAATTTTATTTTGATCCAATTGCAGGACAAAAAACCGGCTGGTTTTTTGATCAGGCGCAAAATCGTAAATTCATTTCCACTCTTGCCAAAGACGCAGATATTTTGGATTGCTATTGTTATAATGGAGGCTTTGGGATCAATGCTGCAGCGGCGGAAGCTAAATCAGTCACTTTTGTGGATTCTTCTGATTTGGCAATTAGCAATGTCCAAAAAAATATCGCACTTAATAATTTGAATGGTGATTGCAAATTTATTAACGGCAAAGTTTTTGATGAGTTAGAAAATCTGATTCAAGCCGGCAAAAAATTCCAAGTTGTGGTGCTTGATCCGCCCGCTTTTATCAAATCCAAAAAAGATTTTTTCACCGGCATCAAAGGCTATGAAAAATTAACTAAAATTGCCGCTAAATTAGTGACGAAAGGTGGCTATTTATTTATCGCTTCTTGCTCTCACAATGCTGGTTTGCAAGACTTGATCAAGGCAACAGCGACTGGCATTGAAAAGGCTGGTAAAAATGCTAAAATAATCAGAATTTTCGGCGCCGGTTTTGATCACCCACTTCATCCGTTTTTACCGGAAAGTGAATATTTAAAATCGATAACTTATCAGATTTCTTAGGTCTGGTTTATTGTTTTTTTCAATATTTTTTGATTTCCAAAATATCAATTTTTCTCGGTGTCATTCTGGCGAAAGCCAGAATCCATCTTTCATCGAGTTCGGTTTATAGTCCTCTGGATTCTGGCTTTCGCCAGAATGACACCGAGGATTTATTTGGAATAAATCCCAACAATTTTCTCCAGCCATTTTTTCTCTTCCGATTTCAAATCACTTTTCAGCTCTTTATAAATTGTCGAATGATAATCGCTAAGCCATGATTTTTCTTGCTTGCTGAGCATTTCAAAATCAACTAATTTTGGATCAATCGGCACAAGAGTTAGAGTTTTAAATTGCAAAAATTTTGCAGTTTTCTCTTCACATTTTTCTACCAAAATCAAATTCTCAATTCTGATTCCATATTCTCCTGTTTTGTAATAGCCAGGTTCGTTAGACAAAATCATTCCTTCTTGCAGTGCAACTCCATCACTTCTTTTGCTAATTGAGGGTGGAGATTCGTGAACTGATGAAAAGCTGCCAACGCCATGGCCTGTTCCATGTTCATAATCCAAACCATTTTGCCAAAGATTGTATCTAGCTAAAATATCAAGATTATTTCCGGTTGTGCCGGCAGGAAATTTTGCAAGAGCAATTGCAATATGGCCTTTTAAAACAAGAGTGAAATTTCTGATCATTTCCTTACTTGGCTTGCCAACAGCAATTGTCCTGGTCACATCTGTTGTTCCTTCCAAATATTGTCCGCCGGAATCAATCAAAAATAATGAATTTCCTTTGATGATTTTATTGGTTTTTTTACTTGCATGGTAATGAACAATTGCTCCGTTGGAACCAAAGCCAGCAATAGTTGCAAAGCTTGGATAAAAAAATTCTTTACCAGCTTTTCTAAATTCTAAAAGTTTTTCTGCTACAGAAATTTCATCAAGTTTTTGTTTTTTAGAAAGTGAATTTTCCAGCCAAAATAAAAATCTAGTAACGGCCAATCCATCGAGCTGATGTGCCTTGATGGCGTTTTTAATTTCGGTTTTATTTTTTATTGCTTTATGAATCAGGCAAGGATCAGTCTTGTCGATAATGTTAATTTTTTGTTTTTGCAAAACATCACAGAGCCAGTAATTTGCTTGGTTAAAATCAAGTTGGATATTTTTGGAATTTTTAATTTCACTCTTCAAAGAAGCTTCATCAAATAATTTTGCTTTACCACTGGAATGAATAATTGCATAGCTGAGAAGCAATGGCGAATATTCAATATCACTTGCGCGGATGTTGAAAAGCCAGCAAACCGAAGTTGGATTTGTCAAAATTATTGCATCAGTTTTTTGATCCATTACGGCGATAATTTTTTTGATTTTATCTGCGCTTGATTCTCCGCAATATTTTATTTGGTGCTCAAAAATCTTGCTTTGCAGCTTTTGCGGCTGGCTCTGCCAAATAGAATCAATCGGGTTTTGTTCCAATGAAATTAAATTTTCTCCAAAATATTTTTGATAATTCTTTATGGAATTTATGCTGTGAAGTTTTGGATCAAATCCAATTTTATGCGAAGGTGAAGGCGACAAAGAACGAAGCCAAGCAAGAGGAGATTTATCTGCTAAATTGTAAATTTCAAAAACATCAGCATCAACTTCTGCCGCCGCTTGCAATGTGTATCTGCCGTCTGTCCAAAAAGCCGATTTTTTCTGTCCGATAATTGCAAATGCGTTGGATCCGGTAAAGCCAGTGACAAATTGCAATCTCTTGGCATATTCCGGCAAATATTCGCTGGCAAATTCATCGCTATTTGGAATGAGGAAAAAATCCAGTCCAAGCTTTTTCATTTGTGATTTCAACAGCTCGGTATTTTTTTGGGTTGTCTTCATTTGTGTTGGAATTAACATGGATGGCTCTTAAAGCGGTTCACCCGCAATTCTAAATTTACAAAAACAGATGGCAAATAAAACAACCTATTCCTGCCAGGAATGCGGCACAATTCACAGCAAATGGGCGGGTAAGTGCCCAGATTGCGGCTCTTGGAATTCTCTGATTGAAGAATATGAATTTGGTGGCGCAGCAAATCGTGATGGTGGTAGCTTGACCACAAATATTTTATCTAACGCAAAAACTACTAAAGAGAAAGGAAGCAAAATCGAAATGGCCGGTTTGGATTCCGTTGGTATTGATATTCCCCGCATTCAAGTTGGGATTGCGGAGTTGGATAGAGTTTTGGGCGGCGGGTTGGTAAAGGGCTCGGCGGTTTTGATTGGTGGCGATCCGGGAATTGGTAAATCAACCTTGCTTCTTCAATCAGCAGCCTCTTTGGCAAATTTGGGTAATAACATTTACTACATTTCTGGTGAAGAGTCGATTGATCAAGTGCGTTTGCGCGCTAAGAGATTGGGCCTGGAAAAGTCAGGTGTGAAATTAGCTTCCACCACCAATGTCTTGGATATTTTAAAAACCATGGATAATAAAGAGCCGCCAACAGTGGTGATTATTGACTCTATCCAAACTATGTATATTGAAGATTTATCTTCTGCTCCGGGCACTGTTTCGCAGGTGAGGGCTTCAGCTGGTGAATTGACCATGCTTGCTAAGCGAAAAAATATCATTCTGGTGATTGTTAGTCATGTTACTAAAGACGGGCAAATCGCTGGTCCGAAGGTTCTGGAGCATTTGGTCGATACCGTGCTTTATTTTGAAGGCGAGCGTGGACATCAATTTCGTATTTTGCGCTCAATCAAAAACCGCTACGGCGCCGCCAATGAAATCGGCGTGTTTGAAATGAATGATATGGGGTTGGCAGAAGTTACTAATCCAAGTGCGTTATTTTTATCAAGCAGAACTGAAAATATTAGCGGCGCAGCTGTGTTTGCAGGCATGGAAGGCACTAGACCAATTTTAGTTGAGGTGCAGGCTTTAATTACTCCTTCCTTTATGCCAACACCAAGACGCGCAGTTGTTGGCTGGGATCTAAATCGGTTGGCGATGATTATTGCTATTTTAAATGCCAGATTCGGTTTGAATTTGGGCGATAAGGAAGTTTATTTAAATGTGGCCGGCGGCTTAAAAATCAATGAACCGGGCGCTGATTTGGCAGTTGCCGCAGCACTAATTTCTGCCGCCCGCGATATTCCACTACCCAATAACTGCGCCATCATGGGCGAGCTAGGACTAAGCGGCGAAGTGCGCATGGTTTCTGGTATCGACACCAGATTAAAAGAAGCAGCAAAACTGGGCTTTGAAAATATTATTGTGCCTAGCGGAGTGGAGAAATTGAAAAGCTGGAAGGGAATTAAAAATAATTTGCAGGAAGTGAATATTCAAACCGTCTCACATATTCGGGATTTGGCGAGGTTTTTTAGGAAATAATTTGTTATCATTTTCCTGCTGTTTTGCGAATTATTGGCTGCTTACATTCCTTGTTCTTTTGACTGATAAAATCTTTTTCTTTCTGATCCATTTCAAGTGCCCACTGTTTTTTAATTTTCTGCCAAATTTTAATGTAATCGCATTGGAATTTTTTATTAGGCGGCAGCCAATCAGAGGGGTCTTTGTCGCCTTTTGCCCTATTGGCACTTTTATAAACCGCGATTAAAACTTCAGGATTGCTCAGGTCATTAGCATATTTCATCTTTTTATCTTTTGGCCATTGGTGACCACCACTTCTATCAACTTCCCCAAGCGGAACGAAATGGTCGATATCCAAATCATTTGGATTTGTAAAATATTTGTCGGTGTAAGGATCGTGCCATTTGCCTTTAACCACTGCGCATCCTTTTTGATCAAGTGTTACTTTTTCTAAACTCTCAGCAATTAAAACTTCCTGCCTAGTATTTTGGCAATCTTTGTCGGCATCTATCCAGTGTTTGTAATCACTTCTTGAATAGTGATAAACCACAGTTGTAGACATAACAATTGCTGCTACTACCGTTGTAATCTTTTTTGCTTTTGGCATTTTCTTAATTAGTGATGGAACTGAGATAGAATTTGAATTCGTGCTATCGAATAATCGGATAATCACGGCAATTAGGAAGCTGGTAATGCCACCATTCCTTGCTGTAAAAATCCCATCCGGCAGTCATCATGATGCCGAATAAAATATAGCGGTTTTTTTGGGCGAGGGCGGAGATTTCGGTGCTGCCATGGGCTGCCAGATCGGTGAAATTGTCAAAATCAGTTCCCATATCCAACTCTTTTCCTGATTCATCAATTAAAGTTAGATCAACTGCCACGCCTCTGCAATGTGGAACGGCGCCTGTTTTTGGATTGGAAACAAAACCTCCGTCAGGGAATTTTTCAAATAAAAATTCTTGTGAGGTGATTGGGCGGAAGGCGTCAAAAATTTTGAATCTCAAACCTTGAATTTTTGCTAACTTGATTGCTTTTACTAATGCTTGTGCCGCGTCTTTATGCAAAGAGGAATGTGGCTGATCATAAATTTTTTCGCCGGTGACATTGTTGTTGGTGGCATATCTGATATCAAGCTCGACATCAAAACCATTTTCTTTATTGATCGGGATTAGGTCTTGCATATTTGCCTCCTAAAAAGGTTTTAAAATTACTAGAAAAATTATAGCAACCATCAGCAAGGTTGGTACTTCATTGATGATGCGGTAAAATTTTTCACTTCTTTGATTTATGCCTTGTTCAAAATTTTTGCGGCATTTGGCAAGAAAGCCGTGGAAGCCAGCTAGGATGATAACAAGAGTAATTTTAGCATGAAGCCAACCACCGCTGAAACCAACAATATGAATCAACCAAAAACCAAAAATGAAAGTTGCGATCATTGCCGGGTTCATGATAAGACGCAGCAGTTTTTTTTCCATTATTTGTAAGGTTAGATCAAGTTCTTCGCCAGTTTTTGCTTTGGTGTGATAGACAAAAAGTCGTGGCAAATAAAGCAGGCCGCACATCCAGGAAATAACAGCGATGATGTGAAGAGATTTGATGATGGGGTAGAGATTTTCCATTTTTGGGTGGATTTTTAGGTGCTGTTTGGAATCGATTAAATCTCCTTTTTGATTTTCGATCTAGATTTTCTAGGGCAACAAATCGCTCAAGAAAATCTAGAGCTAGAATGAAAAGCGTGGAGAGTAAAAATTGCAAAATTCTATCGAACTAAATTGGTGAATTTTTGCAAGAATGATAAGGCGAAAATGAGAAAATAAATAGAGATTATAATAAAGCGCTATCTATCCCCACCACTGCCACCTTTAAATTTCGGCACACTAATCGATTTCATTTTATGACCAGAGCCAGAAGCTGCAGCCGAACCTCTCTTGCCGCCTTTACCACCCCTGTTATTATGCGGATCATTGTTAAAAGGAGATGCCGGCTTTTTGAAAATTACCGGTTTTTGATCATCAGTTTTTGTTGTGTTATTCGTCATAATTATAATTTTAATTTTATAGGACTCGTATCGGATTGTGGTTTATAACCGTGCACCAATTGTCAAATGTTTTGTCTACATATCTCGTAAGATTTGTTAGGGCATCTTATTACTATCTACTTTTGATAGAGCTACTGAATCTGGAGTTGCTGATATCGGTAGAGGACAAGTAAATTTGCAAGGTATGTATTGGGTAAAAATAAAAATTAAAAATCCTAAAATGCCCATAACCAATCCAGTAGAAGAAATAATAATCGAATAAAAGCCAATATCTTTTGTCTCCAGAATGAATTTATAAAGAGACCAAATAGAAGCTGCAGATGCCAAAAATATTGCAAAACTGAAAAGCATCATCGTCACCATAAAAATCCACGAAACTAATTTTTCAGCTTTTCCAGAGGAGTATCCGATAAAGCGTGGCGTCAAAAGATCGATCCACAGGCCGTTATCTTTCAAATGAACTAGTGCCATATTTACTAGATCGGTTCCAACTAGTCTGTGAATTACAGCATATCTTATCCGGGAGAATAGTATTATGTTCAAGCTATAAATAGAGAAACCAAAAATATTTAAACCAAGAAACAAACAAATTATTTCTGCTGACGCTGGAATATTTTGAAGTCCAAAACCTGCTATTGATAAATTCAGTTGAATTCCTCGCATATAAAATAATGCTAAAGAATTCAATATTAGTAATGTTGTAAAAGTTTTAGAGTATGTTCTTAGAGAGTTAGCTTCTTGTCTAAGAAGACCTTGTATGTATTCAAAGTTAAAAAAACGCTTAGGATTACAATCTATCTCTGATTCAAATCCAAACATTGCGCGCTCTATTGGAGTCTTCCAAAAAGAGTGTTTATGTTCTGATTTTGTGTTTTTTGTAGTAGTCATTATTTCTACAATACTTCTAAACAGATTTTAAATATCAGCGTAACATTTAGTTTCAGCTTTAGCGCCCGGATGAGTCACAGCACCAAATCTCGCGCTGCCAACAGTTTGAGTATATTTCCACAAAGTTCCGGTGGTGTAATCACTTTGCTTCTTTTGCCATTTTTGTTTTCTTGCTTGCAGCTCCTCTTCCGATAAATCAACATCAATTGTGCCATTGATTGCATCGAGGGTAATTTTATCGCCGTTTTTTAATAAGGCGATGGTGCCGCCGTCATAGGCTTCTGGGCTGATATGGCCAACGCAAAAGCCGCGCGTGCCGCCGGAAAATCTGCCATCGGTAATTAGTGCAACTTTATCACCCATTCCTTGTCCGTAAATTGCTGCTGTGGTTGCAAGCATTTCACGCATTCCCGGGCCGCCTTTCGGGCCTTCATATCTAATCACCAAAACATCGCCTGCTTTATATTGTTTGTTTTCAACTGCTTTGAAACAGTCTTCCTCAGTGTCAAATACAAGAGCGCTGCCGGTGAATTTTTGCTTTTCTTTGCTCATTCCAGCAACTTTTACAATTGCGCCGTCCGGAGCTAAATTGCCTTTTAAAACTACTACGCCGCCGGTTGGAGAAAGTGGCTTTTCTGGTTTGTAAACCACATCTTGCTTTTCATTAAATTTTATATCGCGCAAATTTTCTGCCATAGTTTTGCCAGTTACTGTCATGCAATCGCCATGAATAAATCCGGCATCAAGCAGAATTTTTAAAATCATTTGTACACCACCGGCTTCATATAAATCTTTGGCGACATATTTTCCACCTGGTTTCATATCAGCAATATATGGAGTTTTTTTGAAGATTTCTCCGACTGCAAAAATATCAAAATCAATTCCGCATTCTGCTGCAATTGCTGGTAAATGTAGTGCTGCGTTAGTTGAGCCTCCGGTTGCGGCAACGATTGTTGCAGCATTTTCTAAGGCCTTTTTGGTAACAATATCTCTTGGGCGAATATTATTTTTGATCAATTCAACAACAGCTAAACCTGATTGGTAAGCATATTCATCTCTTGAAGTGTAAGGTGCAGGAGCGCCAGATGAGCCGGGAAGTGCCAGGCCGATTGCCTCACTAACGCAAGCCATTGTGTTGGCAGTGAATTGGCCACCGCAAGCGCCAGCAGAAGGACAGGCTGCTTTTGATAAAGCCTTTAAATCTTCAATAGTCATTTTGCCTGCATCATGTTGTCCAACGCCTTCAAACACATCAACGATAGTCACGTCTTTGCCTTTAAATTTGCCCGGCAAAATTGAGCCGCCATACATAAAAACACTTGGAACATTAAGCCTGCACATTGCCATCATCATGCCTGGCAAAGATTTATCGCAGCCAGCTAAACCAACCAAGGCATCATAGCAATGGCCACGCATAGTCAGTTCAATTGAATCGGCAATTACTTCGCGTGAAACAAGAGATGATTTCATGCCTTGATGACCATTAGCGATGCCGTCTGTAACTGTGATGGTGGTGAATTCTCTTGGAGTTGCCCCAGCTTCCTTCACGCCTTTTTTAACCGGTTGAGCCTGGCGTTGCAAAGCGATGTTGCAAGGAGCAGCCTCATTCCACGCACTAACTACGCCGACAAAAGGTTTTTGCAAATCATCTTCGGAAAGTCCTTGCGGATATAAATCGGTTTGGATGTTGTAAAGCATTGTCTTCCTTGCTTCGCAACCATGGGAGTTGGTTACATAGCGGGATGGGAGTTTTGATTTATCGAATTGAGGCATGGCTTAGTATTGGTGTATGATTATTTGAAGTGGTTCCTGGTTTAATCACTCCTGGATTGCCACGTCGCTTCGCTCCTCGCAATGACGATGTTGGAAAGTTTGGTAACAATTCTCAAGGCCGTCATTGCGAGGAGCGAAGCGACGTGGCAATCCAGGAGTGAAGCCTGAGATTAGTTTGATTCTTCCATCCAAGTAAGAATCGGAGTCTTAGCGGCTTTAACTTCGTCCAATCTTCTTCTTGGAGTAGAAACTGGATAAGAATGGAACTTGTCGCCGTTACCATTTTCAATTTCCTTGGCGATATAAATCATGGTGTTGATGAATTGATCAACTGATTCTTTAGTTTCAGTTTCGGTTGGTTCAATCAACATGGCGCCAGAAACTACAAGTGGGAAGAAAACTGTCATTGGGTGGAAGCCATATTCAACTAGAGCTTTAGCGATATCTAAGGTGCTGATATTTTTAGCTTTTTGCAATCTATCAGTTAGCAAACATTCATGCATGCAATTGCCAGAGAAAGGCACGTGATAATAATTTTTGAGTTTTGCCAAAACATAATTAGCAGATAAAACTGCGTCTTCAGCAACTTTTTGTAAACCGTCTGTGCCATGAGAAAGCATGTAAGACAAGGCGCGAACCATCATGCCGAATTGTCCGTTAAAGCCTTTAACTTTACCGACAGAATTTTTCGGGCTGATAAATTTGAATTGGTCGCCATCTTTTGCAACTTGTGGAGAAGGCAAAAATTCTGCCAATTCTTTTCTAACTGCAATTGGTCCAGAACCAGGGCCACCGCCACCATGTGGAGTTGAGAAGGTTTTATGCAGGTTAAAATGCATAACATCCACACCCAAATCTGCCGGTCTAACCTTGCCGACAATGGCGTTAAAATTGGCGCCGTCGCAATAAAAATAAGCGCCGATTTTGTGAATTTCGTCAGCAATTTCACGAATTTTTGGCTCAAATTTTCCGCAAGTGTTAGGATTGGTAAGCATGATGCCTGCTATATCAGTACCATGTTCGGTAATTAATTTTTTGAAAGCATCAAAATCAACCAAACCTTCTTTATCAGATGGCACAACTTTGATTTGATAACCGCACACTGCTGCAGTTGCTGGGTTAGTGCCATGAGCAGAATCTGGAATTAAAACAATTTTCCTGGCCGAACCTTTTGCCATCAAAGCTTTTCTAATTACCAACATTCCGGCCAATTCGCCTTGAGCGCCGGCGGCTGGAGCCAGAGAAACGGCATCAAGCCCAGTTAAAGTTGCTAACCAATATTGCAAATTATGCATCAATTCCAAAGCACCTTGAACGGTTGATTCGTCTTGCAAAGGATGAATATTGGCAAAGCCAGCCAAACGCGCCACTTTTTCATTTAAACGCGGATTATGTTTCATGGTGCAAGAACCAAGCGGATAAAAACCGCCATCAATAGAATAATTTTGTTGCGATAAACGCACAAAATGACGAATTACCTGAGGTTCATTCACCTGCGGCAAACCGATTTCCGCCCTAGGCTTTTGTCCGGTTTTTAATTCAAAATTTGCAACTTCTGGTAAATCCACGCCAATAGCGCCTTTGCGACTTTGTTTGATTAGAAGCTCAGTAGAGTTGTTTAAACCAACTTGAGAAGGAATGAAATTTTCAGCCATAATTTAAAAAATTTGCGTGTGAAATTAGATAATGTCGTGTGATTTATTTTAGGATTTCTGCTAGTTCTTTAGCAAAAATTTCTATATCATTTTCAGAAGTTAGCTCAGTTGCTGCAACCAACAATTTATTACCTTCAAGCGCTAAGCCACCAATAATATTTTTTTCCAATAATTTTTTATTTACTGCAAAAGAATCTTTAGAAAGTTCGATGGTGAATTCGTTGAAGAAATTTTTATTTAAGATTTTCACGCCGCCAACTTTTGCAAGTTTTGCAGCTAAATCACAGGCTTTTTTATGATTGATTAAAGCTAGATGTTTGAAGCCAATTTCACCTAAAAGCATGGAATGGATGGTGAAGGCAGTGGCACATAGGCCTTGATTGGAGCAGATATTAGAAGTGGCTTTTTCGCGGCGGATATGTTGTTCTCTGGCGTTTAGCGTTAAGACATAACCTGGCTTGCCATCTTCGTCAGTTGTGAGGCCGCAAATTCTGCCTGGCATTTGGCGAACATCGGATTTTTTGCAGGCAAAGAAACCTAAATGTGGGCCACCGAAATTCATTCCAACGCCAACTGAAGAAGCTTCTCCAACCACAATATCAGCCATTTTTGGGGCTTCTAGCAAACCAAGAGAAAGAATTTCAGTTACTACGACAATCATTAGGGCACCAGCTGCATCGCATTTTTTTCTAACTTCAGCGAGATCAGCAATATTGCCATGAAAATCAGGATAGCTAACTATAACGCAGGCAGTTTTTTCATCCAAATTTTGATTAATTTCTGCTCCGGCTAAATCGGTGTAAGTGCTAAGAACATTTTTGTAGTCAGCATTTAGAGCATTGTGGAGATAAATATTTTTACGGTCTTTTTTAATTCTAAGTGTCATCAAAACTGCTTCTGCAAGAGCTGTTGCGCCATCATACATTGAGGCGTTAGCAACTTCCATCCCGGTTAAAAGGGCGATGGTGCTTTGAAATTGAAAGATGGTTGCCAAAGTGCCTTGAGCAATTTCTGGCTGATAAGGAGTGTAGGAAGTTAAAAATTCTGACCTTTGAATGATATGGTCAACGGCGGCTGGAATATGGTGATTATAGCATCCGGCGCCAAGAAAAAACGGCGCTGAATTTGCCGGGCGATTTTTTTTACTTAAATTGCTAAGAAAATTCTCAACTTCAATTTCACCTTGATGGTTAGGTAATCCGGAAATTGGTTTTTTTAAAAGAACATCTTTAGGAACTGCGTCATATAAATCGTCAATTGAAGAAATGCCAGGCACGCTAGTGCCGATTTCTTTTAGCATCTCATCATGATCTTGCTTTGTAAGTGCCAAATAACGCATATAAGTTTAGGGGAATTGAAGTTGATTTTGCTTAGAGCATGTCTCTAAAAAGACGGCGCAGTCTATTCATTATTTGCCAATAATTCAACAGCTTTGTGCAAAATTTGTCTTGAGAGATTTTGCCAAATAAAAGGTGGAAATTTTTGGTTTTAAATGCAATTATCTGACCACTCACTTCTTATAACCACTTCAACTAATCCAAATAATGTCCAGCAAAATAGATCAAAAACTCAAATCACTTAATATTGACTTGCCAGCACCTATAGCGCCGGTTGCAAATTATGTGCCTTTTGTAAAAACCGGTAACCAAATTTTCATTTCCGGTCAATTGCCGATTGAAAATGGTGAGGTGAAGTTTGTCGGTAAATTGGGTGAAAATATTTCTATTGAAGACGGACAAAAAGCTGCGCGCATTTGCGCCATCAATCTTCTTGCCAATTTAAAAATTGCTTGCGATGGCGATTTGGACAAGGTTGTTAAATGCGTTAAGCTCGGCATTTTTGTTAATGCAACTCCTGATTTTGCTAACCATCCGGTTGTTGCTAACGGCGCTTCAGATTTAATGGTGGAAGTTTTTGGTGATGCTGGCAAACATGCCAGATTTGCTATGGGCGCTGGTTCTCTGCCTCGCGGTGTTTCTGTTGAAGTTGACGCGGTTTTTGAAATTAAAGCTTAAAATTTATCATGCCAATCCAGCCATTCCATCTAGCAATTCCAGTCAGTGATCTGAAAAAAACCCGCCAATTTTATGGTGAGTTTATGGGTTTTGAGGAAGGCAGATCGAATGATCACTGGATTGACTGGAACTTTTTTGGTCATCAACTGGTTACTCATTTAAAAGAAGATAAAGAAAAATTTATCGACACTTCAAATCCAGTTGACGGCCATGATGTGCCGGTGCCGCATTTTGGTGTTGTGCTTGGCTGGGATGATTGGCATAAATTTGCTGACCGTTTGAAGGAACATAAAATCAAATTTGTTATTGAACCTTATATTCGTTTTAAAGGTAAAGTTGGCGAACAGGCGACCATGTTTTTTCTTGATCCAAGCGGTAATGCGCTTGAATTCAAGGCTTTTAAGGATATATCCCAATTATTTGCGAAATAGTGAAAATATTTGTTTTCAAATTAGCTCTTGTTGCTTCACTTTTGGTCTTCGCCCCCGTTCATCTTTTAGCCGCTCCGGCTCCGCAATTTAATTTTGATGAAGATTATCAAGGTGAAGAAGGAGCAATTGGTGGACAGGAATTCAAAATTTACGATCCTTTTGAAAGCTTCAACCGCAAGACTTTTGCATTTAACGAAATGCTTGATAAAAACATTGCCTTGCCGGTTGTCATGCAATATCGCAAAGTGCCAAAAGTTGTTAGGAACTCAGTCAATAATTTTGTTAACAACATCACTACACCTTTTTCAATTATCAATTCTCTTCTGCAAGGAGATGGGCATAATTCCATGGCTAGTTTTTCGTCTTTTTTAATCAACACAACTCTTGGTGTTGGGGGTTTATTTGATGTTGCCGGTAGCAAAAAAATCAAATATAACGAAGAAGATTTAGGACAAGTTTTTGCCAAATATGGCATGGGCACCGGCCCTTATTTAATTATTCCATTTCTTGGTCCAAGCAATTTTAGGGATTTTTCCGGCTTTGCTATAGAAAGGGCGGTAAGTCCACTTTCTTTTAATGCACTAGAAATTGGCGGAAGTGGAGATTTTATAAGTGATGAAGTGGCAATTTCTCTTGCTGTAGGCAGTGCAATTAACACCAGAGATGGGTTGGTGGAAGTTGTGGATGATATGAGAAAAAATTCTTTCGATGTTTATTCAACAATGCGCAGCGCTTATCTGCAAAGAAGACAAGCCTTAGTTGACAATAAACAATAAGTTATTACCCAACCAATAAATTAGAAATATGAAAAAAATTCTCTCTTCAGTTTTGGTTTGTTTATTTTTTGCCAACCCATCTTTTGCTGATGATATAAAAGATGTAGAAAAATTTGTTAATGATTTTGGAAATAAAATCATAGATACCGCCGGCAATAGCAAGCTTAGCGTTAATCAAAGAAGAGACCGTTTGGTTGCAATTATTGAACCAGTGGTTGATACCGATTGGATAGCAAAATTTGTTTTAGGAAGACACTACAGAACTGCCACTGGGGAGCAAAAAGACCAATTCAAAAAGCTCTATCGCGAATTTATGATCAACACTTATAGCCCAAAATTTAATGGCTATAGTGGTGAAAAATTTTCTATCACTTCAGTTACCAGTGACGGAAATTATTATACCGCTAAATGCTTATTCTTCCCTAAAAATGACGCTCCAACTGTTAATGTTGATTTTAGAGTGAGAAAAAACACTGAAAAAGCTGAACCAAAATTTTTGGTTTTTGATATAGTTGCAGAAGGTGTTAGTTTGATTGAAACTCAAAGATCAGAATTTGGATCAGTAATTACCAAAAGTGGACTTGATGGCTTTATGAAAGATTTGCAAGAAAGGATAAAAGCTTTGAAATCGGGAAAGCCGGTTTCCAATTCCTCGCAAAAGAAAGCCTAAATATTTTCTGGCTCGATTAATGATGCAAATCTAAATTATTGAATCTGGTAAATTCCGGATCAAAATAAAGATGTACCGTCCCAATCGGGCCATTTCTTTGTTTAGCAATAATTAGCTCTGACCTATTGCGAAGCTCGTCCATTTTATGCTTCCATTTGTCAAATTTATCTTTCTCATCTTCTCCCGGCCTTTTTCTTTCTTCGTAATAGCTCTCACGATAAATAAAGGCAACCACGTCGGCATCTTGCTCAATACTTCCTGATTCTCTCAAGTCAGATAATTGTGGGCGTTTATCTTCTCTTTGCTCAACGGCCCGTGAAAGCTGTGACAAAGCAATTACTGGAATGTTGAATTCTTTAGCAATCGCCTTAAGTCCTCGGGTGATTTCAGAGATTTCTTGCACGCGGCTTTCTGATGATTTTTTGGATGAGCCATCAATTAGCTGCAAATAATCGATCATCAAAAGTGCCAAACTATGTTTTCTAATCATTCTTCTCACCCTGGTTCTGATTGAAGCAATTGTCAGGGCAGGGGTGTCATCAATGAAAAATGGCATTTCAGAAATTTCAGCGCTCCTTTGCACAATCACTTCCCAATCTTGTTCGCTAATTTCTCCGGTTCTGAATTTACCGGCATTCAAGCTAGTTTCCATCGACAAAATACGGGCAGATAACTGGTCAGCTGACATTTCAAGTGAGAAAAATCCAACCGCCTTTTTGTCTTTTGCCTCGGTTGCATCTTTGTTTAAAAATTTGCAGGCATTAACAGCAACATTAATGGCAAGGGCGGTTTTGCCCATTGAAGGACGGCCAGCCAGAATGATCAGGTCAGAATTTTGCATACCACCCAGAATTTTATCGACATCATCCAGCCCGGTGGAAACGCCGCTAATATGGCTATCTCTATTTCTGGCAATAAAGGCTTTTTCCAAAGTTTGCTTTAGCGGAGCTGAGATACTTCTAAAATCAGAACTGCCGCTACCATGTTTGGTTAGATTAAATAATTTATTTTCTGCCTCTTCAACTTGAGTGATGGCGCTAATTTGTTCATCAGCCTTGTAAGCCTTGCTTACAATATCACCGCCAATCATCACCAACTCGCGCTTCAAAGCCAGGTCGTAAACCAGCCTGGCATAATCAGCAATGTCGATAATGCCGGTTGCTCTGGAAAGTAAAGTGGAAAGATAGGCCGCGCCACCAATTGCTTTGATGGTTTGATCATTTTCAAAAAACTGTTTTAAGGTAACTTGGTTAGCAATGATATTGACCTTGTTGATCGTATGAATGATCTGCTCAAAAATCTTCTTATTGGCCGGCTCATAAAAATGCTCAGGCAGCAAAAAATCTACCACCCGGTTGACATATTCGTTATTGATGATGATTGTGCCCAAGATGGTTTGCTCAGCTTCAATATTATAAAGCTCGCGACTGGCAATTTCCTGATCTATAATTTTATTTTGGCTGTTTTCGTTTCGCATGTTTCTCAGGTGATTTTTGGAGGCACAATAATCAATTTCTGATCAACTTTTTCAAGTGATTATCTATAGCAAATCACAAATTTTATTAATCATCACATCCCCCAGCTCTTCAAGGTTCTGAACAGTGATTGAGTTATGGTAGAAATCTCCCACATTGTGGCCAATGCCAATGGCGGCGATTTCTATTTTGGAATGTTTTTCCAGGCGGTGGATTGTTTGGTGTAGATGGTCGCTTAAAATATCATGGTTATTGTTGGAGTTGGTGCTGTCATCAACTGGTGTGCCATCAGAAATTACCAATAAAATTTTTCTTTTTTCAGAGCGATTTTTTAGCCTGGTACTGGCCCAAATTAAGGCTTCACCATCAATATTTTCTTTCAAAATCCCGTCTTTTAGCATCAGTGCCAAATTATTTCTGGATTTCTTAAAAGATTTATCAGCATGTTTATAAATTATGTGGCGCAGGTCCGAAAGACGTCCTGGATTTTCCGGCCTGCCGATTTCTTCCCATAATTTTTTAGATTGTCCGCCACGCCAATCGGAAGTAGTAAAGCCCAAAATTTCGGTTTTAATGCCAAAACCTTCAAAAATTTTAGCGATAATTTCTGCTGCCATTGCCGACATCACAATCGGTGTGCCGCGCATGGAGCCGGAATTATCAAGCAAAATCGACAAGGTGGTGTTTTGATAATCATCTTCCCTAATGGTCATGAAGCTATTGCCAAAAAATGGTTTGGCGATAATTTGGCCGAGTTTCTTGCGGTCCAGCAAACCATCTTCTTTATTGAATTCACAAAATATCTGCTTTTTTGCCAGCAATTTTCTTTTTAATTTTCCGGTCAAATGTTTAGAAATTTTTTGCAGCTTTTCTAATTTTAAATCAAGTTGGTGGCGCAGATTTTCTAGTTCTTTGGTATTTGATAAATTTTCCGCCTTTATTATCTGGTCAAATTTTTTGGTGAAAATTTTATATTCAAAAACAAATTTTAAATCTGTTTTACTATTGCTTTGACCTTCTGTTGGTAAACTTTCAAGCACTTCCAATATTTTTTGATCAGTTGCTTTTATTTCTTTTTTTTGCTCATTGGCAATTGCCGTTTGAGAAGTTTTGATTTCAGTTTCTTGCTCGTTATTTTTCTCTTCTTTTTCTTCCGGCTCATCAGTTTTTTCCTCAGGTTTTTCCTGGTTTTTTTCAGATGGTTTTTTATTTTCTGATTCTTTTTGTTCTTGGTTATTTAAAAATTCAAGCAGCTCTAAAACCTTGCCCGAAAAGGCTTCTTGATCTTTCGTTAATTTTGATAATTGATTTATTTTGGCCGCTAAATCTTTGCCGATAATTTTGTTATAAGCTTTTAGTTTGTTAGTTAATTCACTGCTAAAAACCGGATCATCACCCAAAAGCAGAAATGGCAGGAAGGAATAATCCTGAATTTTTTCCAAATTTTGCAGCAATATTTCTTCCAGATTGATCGCCATACCTCTAAATTCGGCACAGCCTTGTTTGATTAGGCGGAATTTTTCAAAGTCATCAAATAATTTTTGTGAAGAAAAATCCGGCAAATTTTTTTTATGAATTTCTTTGTCATGAAGTTTAAGATAAATGGCCGCCAAATCACCAAATCCGCGCATTGTTCTTGCATCGCTTCCGGCAAAAAAATTGGGAAGAAAAACTTGTTTGCCAGAAAAAGAATGTTGGTTGATGCTTGCAAAATCAAGCTCATTTAAGTTGAAATGAATATCCAGTTTTTCATTTTTGCAGATGGCTTTTATTGTTGCTTCTATTGAATCTTCAAGCTCTTTTTTGTTCATTTTATTTTTTTGAGAATTCTATCAGATGGCTTAAAAAGCTTGTCCAAAGCCTTGAAAGTTTGAACTTTCCCGAGTATATAATGAAAATTTTTATAAATTCACATGCAAAAAATCAAAACCGCAATTTTAATTTCCGGACGTGGTTCAAATATGCGGGCCTTGATTGAAGTTGCCAAAAATGTGGATTATCCGGCGGAAATTGCATTGGTCATTTCCAATAAAAAAGAGGCTACCGGGCTTGAATTTGCTAAAGAAAATTCTATCAAAACTGCCGTTATTGATCACAAAAATTTTTCTTCAAGAGAAGAATTTGACCGTGAAATGGCTAAACTAATTGAGGAAAATAATTGTCAGGTAATTTGTCTTGCCGGATTTATGAGAATTTTATCCGGTTGGTTTGTAGAAAAATTTGTAGGCAGGATAATTAACATTCACCCTTCACTTTTGCCAGCTTTTAAGGGTGATAAAGCAGTTTTTGATGCCATAAATTATGGTGTTAAAATTTCCGGTTGCACAACACATTTTGTGGTGCAAGAAATGGATTCTGGGCCAATTATTAAGCAAGCGGCAGTTGAAGTGATGCCTGATGACACGGTGGAAACTTTATCTGCTAAAATCCTAAAACAGGAACATATTATTTATCCACAAACTTTAAAAATAGTTTGTGAAAAATTGCGTGGTTGATCTCTTTTTAAGTTAATTCTTCCTTAGAAATTTATGTGGAAAATATCAGAAATTAAAACTGCCCTGAAAGATCATTTGGTTTCACCTATCCAGGTTGATTCAGAAATTAACCAGGTAACGATCGATAGCCGAACTAAAACGGATAAAGGCTTATTTATTGCATTTAAAGGCGAGTTTAACGATGGGCATAATTTTTTAGCTTCAGCTTTTGAAAATGGCTGCGTTGCTGCTTTTGTTGAGAAAATTCCTGATGAATTTAACGGCGACAAAAGATTAATTTTAGTAAAGAATTGTGTGGAAGCTTTCAACCAATTGGCAATTTTTGCTAGAAATAGAACTAAAGCCAAAATCATTGGTGTGACTGGCTCAGTTGGTAAAACCGGTGTTAAAGAAATGCTCAAAACTGTTTTTTCTTCGCAAGGAAAAACTTTTGCTAATGCAGGAAATTTTAACAATCATTTCGGTCTGCCATTATCTTTGGTCAATATGCCTGCCGATACTGAATTTGGCATTTTTGAAATGGGCATGAATCATGCCGGTGAAATTGAGCTTTTATCAAAGATGGCTAAGCCGCATATCGCCATTATCACTACTGTTGGCGCGGCTCATATTGGCAATTTTAAAAATGAGGAAGAAATTGCTTTAGCAAAATCAGAAATTTTTGCAGGAATGGTTGAGGACGGATTTGTGCTGCTTAATGCTGATAACCGCCATTTTGATCTTTTAAAAAACCAGGCTCTTGATAAAAAAATTCCTAACAAGAATATCATCAGTTTTGGCAGCAGGGAAATTAGCGATGTTAGGCTTTTAGCGGTAGAGAGGGGTGCTGATTGTAATTCCAAAGTCGACGCAATGATTGCCAAATCAAAGCAAAAAATCAGCTATCAAATCAGTAGTCTTAACCAGGTTGTAATTTTTAACTCTCTCCTTGCCATTGCTTGCTTGGAGCTGATTGGAAAAAATATGGGCGCTGGTTTGGAATCGCTAAAAACTCTGCAAACACCAAAGGGCAGAGGCAATTTGATGAATGTTGAGAAAGACGGGATAAAATTCACCATCATTGACGATAGCTATAATGCCAATATTTCTTCGATGGAAGCCGGTTTAAAATTTTTAGCCGATTTAAAAAATTGCCAAAAAAATTCTCGGGCAATCGCTTTTTTGGGTGACATGCTGGAGCTTGGAGAATTCGCTAGCCGCGAGCATAAAGCAATTGCCAATTATATATCCGACTATAACATTGATTTGGTGCTTTTGGTTGGTGATTTGATGCAAAATCTGGTTACCGAAATTAAGCCGGAAAAAATCATTGGCAATTTCCAAAATTCTTCTTTGGCGTCACAAAATCTCCAGTTTAAACCTCAAAATGGCGATATAATTCTTGTAAAAGGGTCAAGAGGAATAAAGATGGAAAAATTGATTGAATATCTTCAATAACAATAATTAACAAATGCTTTATAGCCATCTCTCCGGCCTCTCTACGGCTTTTTTTGATTCCTATCTTCTTCAGGTAATTTTTCGTTTATCTTTTATTACCCTCACGGCATTTCTGCTAACTTTTCTTGGCATCAGGTTTTTCATCAGATTTATTCATGAGAAGCAAAATCTCTATCAGCCAATTCGTGAAAGCGGCCCACAAACTCATCTAACTGAGAAGAAAAAAACCCCAACCATGGGTGGCATATTCATTATTCTTGGCACTTTGTTGGCCTCGGTTTTATTTGCCAATATCAAAAATAATTATGTTTTGATTGCTTTATTTGTGATGGTTTCTTTCGCCATTATTGGCTTTATTGATGATTATTTGAAAGTGGCCAAGAAAAATACTGACGGCTTTAAGGGCAGCATCAAACTGGTTATACAATTTGCCATTGTTAGTGCGGTGATGTTTTTTTTGAAATCAACCAATGACATTTATTTCAATGGCGTGGTGGAAATTCCGTTCTTAAATGTTGGTTTTGATTTGGGCAATTTCTATATCTTTTTTGCTACTTTTGTTATTGTCGGCGCTGCTAATGCCGTTAATTTGACTGATGGCCTGGATGGCTTGGTTAGTGTGCCGGCAATCATCACTCTAGCTTGCTTTGCCTTTATAATCTATGCCACTTCCAACCCATATCTTTCCAATAATTTAGGCATTTTAAATATTGAAAACACTGCCCAGCTAATAATGTTTTGTGCTGCTTTAATTGGTGGGATTTTGGCATTTTTGAAATTCAATTTAAAGCCAGCCAAAATTTTTATGGGAGATGTCGGCAGTCTTGGTATCGGGGCTTCACTCGGAGTTTTGGCAATTATTTTGAAGAAAGAAATTCTGTTTGGAATAATCGGTTTACTCTTTGTAATTGAGGCGGTTTCAGTGATATTGCAAGTCGGTTCTTATAAGCTACGCAAGAAAAGAATTTTTTTAATGGCGCCAATTCATCATCATTTTGAAAAGCTGGGTTGGAGTGAAAAGAAAGTGGTTAGAAGCTTTTGGTTAGCCTCGCTAGTATTTGCTGTTATTGGCATGTCTAGTTTTTTCCTAAAGTAATTATTATGTATTGCTGAATTGTTTAAAATTTAACAATTAAAAAATGGTAAAAAAAGCCGAAAGCAAAAATAAAAAAGAACGGGTTTATCTTTATGATTCAACCCTTCGCGATGGTGCGCAAACCAGCACGGTGAATTTTAGTGTTCGCGATAAAAGAGAAATTGCGCTGATGATAGATGAGCTTGGAATCGATTATATTGAAGGCGGCTGGCCGGGAGCCAACCCAACTGATGATGAATTTTTTGGCAATTTGCCAAAGCTTAAAAATTCCAATTTTACCGCTTTTGGCATGACCAGAAGGCCAAATTCTTCGGTTAAAAATGATCCGGGTTTAAGCGCTTTAATCAATAGCCCGGCAAACTCAATTTGTATTGTCGGTAAGGCTTGGGATTTTCATTTGACCCACGCTCTTAATATTTCTGAAGAAGAAAATTTGAAAATGATTGGCGAATCAATTGCCTATATCAAAAAGAGCAAGAAAGAACCGATGTTTGATGCTGAGCATTTTTTTGATGGCTATAAAGCCAATCCGAAATTTGCTATGAAAGTGGTTGAAACTGCTTATGAAAATGGCGCAAAATGGGTTGTGCTTTGCGATACCAATGGTGGGACTTTACCAAGTGAAATTTCTGCTATTGTCAAAGAAGTTGTCAAAAAAATTCCCGGCAAAAATTTGGGCATTCATTGCCATAACGATACCGGCAATGCGGTTGCTAATTCCATTGCGGCGGTTGAAGCAGGAGTTAGACAAGTGCAAGGCACCATAAATGGCTTGGGTGAAAGATGCGGCAATGCCAATTTGACCAGCATTATTCCCACTTTGATGCTGAAGATGAATTATGATGTCGGCATTTCTGAAACTCAGTTAAAAAACCTGATCAAAACCTCTAATTTTTTGGATGATTTATTGGTTAAGCCAAGAGACCGTTTTGCACCCTTTGTTGGCGAATTTGCCTTTGCCCATAAAGGCGGTTTGCATGTTTCGGCAATTGCCAAGAATCCGAAATCTTATGAACATATTGAACCGGAAAAAGTCGGCAATAAACGCAAGATTATGATTTCTGATCAGGCTGGAAGATCAAATATCATCAGCCGCTTAAAAGAAATTGGGCTTAGTGAAGCCGAAGGTGACATCAAATATAGCCAAATTTCTGATTTGGTAAATAAAGTGAAAGAGTTGGAAGCGAAGGGCTATGCCTATGACGGTGCCGATGCCAGTTTTGAGATTTTAGCTAAAAGATTTTTAAGCGTTGTTCCGACTTATTTTGAGTTGGTTAGCTTTCGGATTTTGGATGAGAGGAAAAATAATTCCAAAAATGTTCCCACTCTAACTTCGGAAGCCACAATCAAAATAAAAGTCGGCAAAAAAATTGTCATGTCGGTTGCTGAAGGTAACGGCCCGGTCAATGCCCTTGACAAGGCGCTGCGCAAAGCTCTTTCGCGCCGCTATCCGATTTTAAAAAATGTTTCTTTAAGTGATTATAAAGTGCGTATCCTAACTCCATCGGACGGCACAGAAGCAATCACCAGAGTGCAGATTGAATCAATGGATAACCAGGGTCATAAATGGCACACAATTGGCGTTTCTGCCAATATTGTTGATGCATCTTATCGCGCTCTTTATGACAGTATCACCTTCAAACTGATGAAGGAAAAAGTTAATTAACCAATAAAAAAGCTGAACTATGCAAGCGATGCCAAATAAAACCCCAAATAACAAAAAGAACTTTCTAATCTGGCTGGCCATTTTTTTGGTGGTGATGTTTATCTCCAGCATCTTTGGCGGTGAAGGTGGGCTTAATGCCAATAAAATTTCCTTCTCGCAATTTATTGCCAAAGTTGATGGCGGAGAAGTTGCTAAGGTTGACATCAAAGGTAAGGACTTGATCGGCACTTTAAAAAGCGGTGAAGAGTTTTACACCTTTTTGCCGGAATATCCGAATTTGGTAGAGAAATTGCAGGAGAAAAATATTGAAGTTAACGCTTCTCCGCTGGTTTCTAAATCTGAGAAAATAATCGGTGGCATTTTAGGGTGGTTGCCGTTTTTGATCATGATTTTCTTATGGTTTGGCTTCATGAGAAATATGGGTGGAGCTGGCAATAAAGCTTTTAGTTTTGGAAAATCCAAGGCCAAATTATTGCAAGAAGCAAAAGGCAAAGTCACTTTTGCTGATGTTGCCGGTATTGACGAAGCAAAAGGTGAACTCAGCGAGCTAGTCGATTTTTTAAAAGAGCCGGGAAAATATATTAAACTTGGCGCAAGAATTCCGCGCGGTTGTCTATTAATCGGTTCTCCGGGAACAGGAAAAACATTGTTAGCCAGAGCAATTGCCGGTGAAGCGGGTGTTCCATTCTTCTCAATTTCTGGTTCTGACTTCGTGGAAATGTTTGTTGGTGTAGGTGCCAGCAGAGTGCGTGATATGTTTGAGCAAGGCAAAAAAAATGCACCTTGCATAATCTTTATCGACGAGATCGATGCGGTTGGAAGACACAGAGGTAGCGGTATTGGTGGCGGTAATGATGAAAGAGAACAAACCCTCAACCAGCTTTTGGTGGAGATGGATGGATTCTCTGACAATGAAGGTGTGATTGTAATTGCTGCAACAAATCGCCCTGATGTTTTGGATAAAGCCTTACTTCGTCCGGGCCGTTTCGACCGTCAAATTGTAGTTCCAGCTCCGGATATTATCGGCAGAGAACAAATTTTGAATGTTCACATCAAAAAAGTACAAACCGCGCCCGATGTTGATATCAAACAGCTTGCCAGGGGAACGCCAGGATTTTCCGGTGCTGATTTGGCAAATTTGGTTAATGAATCTGCATTGCTTGCAGCCAAGTCCAATCAGATGTTGGTGACTATGCAAAATCTGGAAGATGCCAAAGATAAAATCATGATGGGTGCAGAACGCAAATCAATGGTGATGCAGCAGGATGAAAAAATCTTAACTGCCTATCATGAAGGTGGTCATGCTCTTGTTTCCCTCAATTGCGCAAATTCTGATCCAATTCATAAAGCAACTATAATTCCTCGTGGAAGAGCTTTGGGCCTTGTCATGCGCTTACCGGAAGTTGATAGATTTTCTGTTTCTCGTGCCAAACTTCATGATGATTTAGCAGTTGCCATGGCTGGCCGTGCTGCTGAAGAGTTGGTTTTTGGTTATGATAAAGTCACCACTGGTGCTTCTTCCGACATTGAACAAGCAACTAAAATGGCCAAAGCTATGGTCACTAAATGGGGTCTTAGCGACAAGGTTGGTACTGTTGATTATGGTGCTGATCGCAATGGTCAATCTTATGGCAATGAAAATGTTATCTCGGAAGAAACCACAAAATTAATTGATTCTGAAACCAAACGCATAGTTGACGAAGCCTTGCAAAGAGCCAAAAAAATCCTGACCGAAAAAAGATCTGATCTGGAAATTTTAGCAAAAGGTTTGCTTGAATTTGAAACTCTAAGCGGCGATGAAATCAAAGATTTGCTGGCAGGAAAAGAAGTGCGCCGCGCTGCGGATGCAGGAAAGAGAACTTTAAAAAGCGTCATACCAAATTCCGGTGAGTAATCTATTTACAAATCCAATCGATATTCACATCGGCAAAAAACTGCGTGAAATCAGGATGATGTCTAAAATGACTCAGGACAAAGTTGGAGAATTGGTGGGCGTCAGTTTGCAGCAAATCCAAAAATATGAAATTGGCGCCAATAGAGTCAGCGCCAGCAGATTGTATGAATTGGCGCAGATTTTTGGCAAGCCGATTTCCAGCTTTTTTGAAGGCTATGTCAGAGATGAAGATTTTCACAATATCGAATTTAAATCGGAAGAGGAGTTGCAGAAATCAGAAGCGGAAAAAAGTGATGAGATAAAAAAATTGAGAAGCGCTTTTGAAAGAATTGACAGTTTTGAGATGAGAGAAAATATAATTTCTTTTGTAGAATCAATTGCAGAATTTGCTCAGAAAAAGAAGTTCATTAATAGGACTTAGTGGTTGCAGTTGTCATTGCGAGGAGCGTGCACAGCCAGCGACGCGGCAATCCAGAAAACTTGATGGAGAATTCGGAAGCTAAAACGGAATTGGATTTAAGCATGAATCCAAAAGCAAGATCTCTGGATTGCCGCGTCGCTGGCTGTGCACGCTCCTCGCAATGACGATGTTGGAAGTTGTGAGTCAAGTTCTCAACAGCGTTATTGATATGGAGGCTGACTTTTTTGCTATATTGTTAATTCGATATAGCTTCAATTATTTTTCTGATAATTGAGTTAGCTAGAATCAGGCTTTGATAAGGGATTTTGATATTGTTGTTTGCAATCTCAACCAGATTATTTTGCACCAGAATTTCTAACTTTTTTAAATCAAAAATTTCGTCAATATTTTTAGAACAATGTTTTTGAAAAATTTGATTATCTATTCCTTCTTTCAAACGCAATCCCATTAAAATCACTTCTTCCAACAATTCTTCTTCGTTGATTTTTTCCATTTGTTGAATTGCTGCGCCTTTTGTAGTTGCGGCTTCAAGCCAGGTAGATGGCTGGTGTAGCATCATGATTGCTGATCTTTCTTTCTCGCCATCAAGATAAATTCTAGAATGTGCACCAGCGCCAATCCCTAAATAATCATCTGATTTCCAATAAGCCAAATTATGCTTACACTCAAAGCCCGGGCGGGCGTAGTTAGAAATTTCATAAAGCTGCAAATTGTTTTTTGTGCAAATTTCATTTGTTGTTTCATATAAATCTGCCGAGAGATTTTCATCCGGCAAAGCAAATTCTTTATTCAAATATTGTCCATAAAATTTAGTGCCTTTTTCAATTGTAAGCTGATAGAGCGAGAGATGGTTTGCAGATAATGAAATTGCGGTTTGCAGCTCTATTTCCCAATCTTTTAAATTTTGATTTGGCCGCGCGTAAATTAAATCGAAAGAATAATTATCAAAAATTTCTCCGGCAGTCTTGATTGTGTTAATTGCTTCTGCGGCGCTATGTTCTCGTCCTAAAAATTTTAGATCAGAATCATTCAAAGCTTGAATTCCAATTGACAGGCGGTTGATGCCGCAGCGTTTAAAATCCTTGAATTTTGTGGCTTCGAAGGAAGTTGGATTTGCTTCTAAAGTGACTTCACAATTTTCATCAAGCGACCAGAGTTTGGCAATTTCTTCCAGAAGTTTTTCAACAAAATAAGCTGGCATTAAAGATGGAGTTCCGCCGCCAAAAAAGATGGTATTAATTTTTCTTTGTTTTAATTGAGGCGCGAAATATCTAAGTTCATTTAAGTAGGCTTGGAGAAAATTTTGCTCATCAATTTGCTTGAAAATATGGGAATTAAAATCACAATACGGGCACTTTGACTTGCAAAATGGGTAATGGATATAGATAGAAAGCGGCTTCTCGGACTGTTTCATTCAAACTAATAATTCAAAATTATGATCATAAAATTTCTGCTTAAAATCTGGCCGGCATTATTGCCGATTTTGATTTATTGCTTATGGATTGCCTTCAAAAAAATTAACCGCGCCATCATTGCCAAAAGAGAAGCAGAAAAATCCGGGAAGATTATCAACGCAACTTATCAAGAAGCTGAAAAAAATGTCGGAAAGCAAAATGACGAGAAAGCTGTAGGCGACTTCTCGCTATATAACCAGCGCTTTGTCACGATTCTATATCTAAGCTTATTTATTGCCATAATTTGCTTTTTGTTTTTTGCAATTCGTGTTCCAAGAATTGAGAAAGGAGAATATGTGCCAGCCCATATTGAGAATGGAAAAGTTGTGCCGGGAAAGATTATTGAAATGCAAGAAGGGGCTGGAAAATGATTTAGGTCTCTGACCAGAGTCTTAACAAATTGTGATAGCAGGCGGTGAGGGTGACAACTGGTTGGCTATCGCCAGAAGTGTTTCTCAAGGCCGTAATTGCCAAATCCATATCGAATAAAATTCTGCGATGGTCGTTGCTTCTCACCATCGATTCAATCCAAAAAAAGCTTGCCAGTCTTTCTCCTTTGGTAACCGGATTTACGCGATGCAAGCTGGTGGCGGGATAAAGTATGGCATCTCCGGCTTTAAGCTTGATGCTGTTGGTGCCAAAAGTATCTTCAATCACCAATTCTCCACCTTCATACTCACTTGGGTCGCATAAAAAAACCGTGCATGAAACATCAGTTCTGATGCTTTCTCCCGTGGTCCTCATGGTGCGAATTGCGTTATCAACGTGATTGCCGAAGGAATTTGTTTCTCCGCTATAGCGGTTGAAAAGCGGTGGGAAAACTCTTCTCGGTAAAGCAGCAGAAAAAAACAAACCATTACGCTGCAAATTTTGCATAATGATTTGTCTTAATTCTGGAAGTTCTGCCGCTTCTTCAGGAAGTTGCTGGTTGTTCTTTACCTGGCTTGACTGTAAGCCTGCCGTGTGTTTGCCATCTTTCCATGTGGAATTTTGCAGTAAATCACGGCAGTGTTTTACGGTTTCGGCAGAGAGTAATTCCTTTACCTGAATCAGCATGTATGTAAAAAATTATTACTAGAATTTATAGCCGACAGTCACTTGCGCCGATCTGTCAATTCCCGGAATAGCGTGAGCGCCACTGGTTTGATAGATGGAATCATAATATTCTTTGTTAAGCAAGTTAAACACATTTAGCCTTACGGAATATTGCTTTTTGCTCCATTCTGCCATTGCGTCATATCTGGCATAACCTGCAACTTTTCTAACATTTGGCATGGTGCCAGGGGCGCCGCTTGTGGAAAATGCTGTTCTTTCACCTACAAAATCAACGCCGCCACCAATTTTGAATTCAGGGGTTAGTTTGTAAGTGGTCCAAATATTACCGGAAACTTTCGGAGTATTGGCAGGTGCTAAACCAACAATTCTTGGATTGATATGTTTGTCGATTTTTGCATCCATAAGGGCGATGGAACCAAATAATTCCCAATTTGCAGTTAGCTTACCATTGGCTTCAAATTCAACGCCGTCGGTATGTCTTTTTCCTGATAATAAAACTACGCTGGTAACTGCCGGGTCAGTATTTCTTTCATTGGTTTTTTCTGACCTGAATAGGGCAGTGCGTAGTGATAAATTGCCATCAAACAATTCCCACTTACCGCCAACTTCCATATTAACACTTTTTTCCGGGTCAGTTTTGCCGGCATTAGCATTGGTTAGGGCTTCAATTGCATAGAGGTCTCCTGACGGGTTGAAGGAAGTTCCGTAAGACACATAATAAGTTGAATAATCAGAAGGTTGATACATCAAGCCGGTGCGATAGCTGAAAACACGGTCATTACGGCTATATCTGGTTGTTGCGCCAGTAGCAGTGGTAGTGCTTTTATAATCAGCCCTGAAATCGTCATATCTACCGCCAAGCAATAATTTCCAATTCGGTACGAATTCGATTAAATCCTGAGCATATATTCCAAGATCAGTATCTTTGAAGCTGATTGGGTTTGTTCTGGTAAAAGTTGTAGCAAAAGGCTCTGAAGGATTTGGATGATACAGATCAGTAGTTGGGTTGGCAGCGGCACCGGTATTGGTCCAGCGGTCGGCAGTTTCATATAAATATTCAATTCCGATCAAGCCTTCATGTTTCATATCAAGAAGCTTAAATTTGCTGCTAAATTCTGATTGGAAGGTGTTGGTTTGTTCTTCGGCACCTCTCGCTTGTCTTTGGCGACTTACTACAGTGCTTGTGTCTGTTGGAGCGGTATTAAATCTAGGAGCGGTTGCAAATAAATTCCTATCTACATTATGGTGGCGAATAGTGGTTTTAAGCTGACTATCATCATCAAATTTATGAGTCCACTTACCGGTATAAACATCAGAAGAATCTTTTTGAGAATCGCTTTTTAAGCCATAAAAATTGTCATAATCAACTCTGACTGGTCTTGCGCCATCAGCATTTCGAAGTGGAATACCGTAATCCGGCGTGTCGTCATATTCCAAATGGCTATAAGAAAGTAAAAATTCATTTGCGGTATCAATTCCCCATTTGAAAGAAGGGGCGACACCAAAACTATCGCGTTTCACTGTTTTACGATGGCTTTCAGAATCGGTTTTCATGACATTGAGTCTGATCGCGGCAGAATCACCGACTTCTTGGTTATAATCCAAAGTTTCGCGGAAGAAAGAGTGACTGCCGACAGTTAAATTGACATTGGAAGTTTTGCCTAATTCCGGTTCTTTAGAAACTTGGTTGATAATGCCACCGGTAGAACCGCGGCCAAATAACATTGAAGCTGCACCGCGCAAAGCTTCAACCTGTTCTACATCAAATATGTCACGATTATATTGGGCATTGTCGCGCATACCATCGCGGTATAAATCACTGGAAGCGCCAAAGCCGCGAATTGTGATATTATCACCAACTCTTCCGCCTTCACCGGCGTTAAAAGTAAGGCCTGCCACATTCCGCAAAGCATCCTGAAAAGTTGTTGCGCCACGATCATCCATCAAATCGCGATTAACAATGGTTAATGATTGAGGAACATCTTTTGCTGCCTGGTTAGTTTTCCCGATATTAGTTGTGCCGCTTTTATAACCTTTGTCTTCTTTTTCCGATTTTTCTTTAACTGTGACTGTCGGCAATTTTGTCGATTCTTCCGCAAATGTTACAGAGGAAGATAGAGAAATGATTAAGGCCAATGCTGTAGTAGAAAATTTATTAATTTGTCTATTAGCAATTTCCAGTCTATTTGGTTTGCTGTTCATATATTTAGATGCAGTATTGATTGATTGTAAAAAGGCTAGAGCTCGAAGATAGGCTCTAAGAAAAATCAGTAATCGGAAAATTCTGATTAAATTCTATGAGAATGATAATCATTATCATCATCAAATGCAAATATTTATTTAAGATTTTTTTATTGTCTCCAATTTCATTGAAAAATCACGATGAGCAACACATCCAATACTAATTCATTCAATAGAGTTATATAAATATTAATTGACATCATGATTTATTAAACTAATGTGCGCCCGCCTTAGGCAACTAGGGTAGAGTTCGTATTAATTAATTTAATTTAAAGAGTAAATCATGAGACCAAGTTTAGTTTTAAATCCAGGCATCAAAGTGCAAGAAGGTTATAAGTTATCCAATGAAGATATTGCACGAGCAAACCAATTGCAGAATCTTTTTATGGGTTTGGAGGGAAAAACGATTAGTGTAATAGTAGGTTCCAAAGATATTAAAATTAGTCTTCCTGCAGGACAGTCTTTTGAGGCATCAACAATTGGAACTATAAAAGATTTTGAAGAAAAAGTTCAGAGAGATGAATTATTGGATGCAATTAAAAGTGATAACAATTCCGTTACTATTTCTCACAAAGCCGTGCCATCAGTTATAAATTTCTTGGGGCAAGTTGGTGTGAGGCAAAATCGTGGAAATGAGGCAAGAGAATTAGCCTTAAAAGTACATGCGGCTCCTCAGCAAAAGGCCATGGATGCAGTTAGAAAAAAATTAAATGAAGTGAATATAGGTATTGCTGAAGGACAGAAGAGAGGTGGCACGCCAAAAGCAGTGAGCACACCAAAAGTAGCAGAAGGAAAAGGTGAGGAAGAGCCAACTGAATTTATTGTTCAGAAATTCGGAATGGAAATAGAGCGGATTTTAGGAGTCCAGGTTTATTCTAAAGCTGACCGTAATAATGATAATCATATCTATTTTCAACTTCCTAGAAATTCTAAGCTAGAGCTGAGCTCAGCTATAGAGGATATGATAAGCTTTTTCGATGATAATAATATTATTTCACAATTGCCTAATGGAGGATTTTCTGTAAGCCGGGATGCATCGGATCTATTTTTGGAAGTTCTGAAAGAAAAGATTAAGGAAATAAAACCAGAGCAAAATTCTCCTAAAGAAGTAGCGTCACCAAACAGCCCAGTCGCCGCAGAAAAACCATCTCAATCTATTTCTCAAGAACAATCTTTGGTGGTTGAAAAACAAATTGTTCCTCAGTTATCGGAAAATTCAGCAGCTGCGGTAGATATGTCGCAACCTGTCAATTCAGGAGAATCTCCAGAATTCGAAGCTCAGCGATTCGGAATAAAAATGGCACACATTTTGGGAATCAAGTTATTTGGAATTAATTCTACACCAGATAATAAAGATCTTTTTGGTAGTACTTTTATTAAACCAGCTAAAGGCGAGTTAAGCTTCTCTTCTGATGCAAGTGAAGTGATAAAGCTTGCGGCAAAAGAATTGTTTGATGAGTGTGACATAACAATAACTCTAGGAAATAATGGTCTTGTAGCCAGTATTTCTATGCCAAATGAAGATAAAGATCTATTTTTAAAAACCCTATCAGAGGAAAAAATAAAACTTGATCAAGCTTCTAAGGGTCAAGCTGGAAATCAAGTTGAGCAAAGCGTTTCAGGAGAGCGTGAAGAAAAGGAGGGAGAATCTGCGGTTTCTTTGCCAGCATCACAGAAAGGAAAATTGTCAAATGAAGCAATAGTACAGAATATTTTAGGGATTGAAATAAGCTATGTTAATATTGATACCTCTTTTTTACTTGTGCTAGAAAGTGCTAGCGGATTTTCTAAACATGAAAGCGAGATAATAGGTCGTGCAATGAAAATGGATCAATTTGAAGGAGATGTGTCAGAATTATCGCGATCAGATAGAAAGATTATAGGAGTTGGTTCTTATTATGGAGTGCAAGAATTTTTGGGTAATTTGTATAAAGCGGTTACTGAAAGATATGGCCATGAATATATAGAACAAAGAGCTGCCAATATGGCTTTACAGCAAAATATCGAATATACTGATGAGGTGCAGAATAAATTAAGAAAAATTTTTGCGGAAGATAGAATGGGGGAATATCCCATTTTATGTACCAAAAATAAGGGCTCTGATAATTTTTTTGTTTCTATCGAAGGGGATAAGCCATTTCCAGAGATTGCATCTAAAGCTATGAAATTGCTAAGCGAAGCGTTTGGTTATATAAAAGTAGTGCGTGATGATCAAAAAAGAATTAATGGGTTTGTAGCTGATAAAGATGAGTTAGATTGTATCATTTTTGGCTTTAAAGCTGCAGTGAATAAAGTTCTGTTGGATATGAGCAAACAAGAAGGACAAGAACCATCAGCATCTCCTCAAAATGCGTCAGCAATAGCTCAAAAAGGATTATCGGCTTCTAATCAAAAATAAGAAGCAATTTAATAAATGTAAGATTGCGAAAGAAGTTGGGAATTCTCTAGACAATAATCTAGAGAAAATCAACGTTAATTGACCAGAGTCTATTCCTAAATCAAATTAGGAATAGACTCTAATTTCCTGCTTTTGCTGAAAAGCTCATTTTGGTGATTCCGGCCTTTTTAGCTGCAAACATTATTTCAGTGATTTCTTCATAGCGCGTATTGCGGTCGGCTTGTAAACGCAGTTCGGTGTCTGGTTTATTTAGTGCAGCGTTTTTTAAAAGTTCCGGTAAATCTTGTTCTTTAATTTCTCTTCCGTTCCAAAATATTCTTTCTTTTTCATCCACGCCGATATTGATGACATTAGGGGTTGGAGTGCTGGCTGAAGAATTGCTCTTGGGCAAATTGATATTGACATTGCTGGTAATCAAAGGCGCGGTGATGATGAAAATTATCAGCAAGACCAACATCACATCCACTAAAGGCGTGGTGTTGATTTCGCTCATCGGAGTGCCGTTTTCTTTGTTAAATCCGCCGAAAGACATTTTATTCTCCTCTTTTTTTGCTGCTGGCTTTGACACCGTTGCTTAAATAGGAATATAGATCATGGGCAAAGCCATCAAGCTCCATGAGCTCTAAGCGATTTAACCTGACAAAAGCGTTATAGGCCAAAACGGATGGAATGGCGACGAATAAACCAGCGGCAGTCATAATCAAAGCTTCACCAACCGGGCCGGAAACTTTATCTAGAGTGGCAGAACCTTGTGCACTGATTCCTAGTAAAGCATGATAAATTCCGTAAACCGTTCCAAACAAACCAACAAAAGGAGCAATGGCGCCAATTGAAGCAAGCATGGTTAAACCAGATTCTAACTTGGCAGTGCTACGATTGATGCTTTGTCTCAAAGTGCGGGTGATAAATTCACCGCGATTTAAGCCATGTTCAATATGATGATCTTTTTCCTCATCAAAATGTTCCGCAGCATCAACCGCTTGGCTAGCTAAATTGAAAAAAGAATTATTATTTCCAACTTCTTTACCCAATTTTTCTATTGCTTTGCTAATGGTTATTTCCTGCCAGAAATTTTCTAGGGCAGTGAGGATTTTTTTCTGCTTCCAGAAACGGTAAGATTTGCTGACAATTTGCGTCCAGCTTAAAACCGACATCACAAATAAAATCAGTGCCACCAAGTGACTGATAAAATCACCGCTAGTCCAAAAATTGCTTACTCCATATTCAGTCATTTTTACTCTAAAACAAAGTTGATAGGAACTTGTACCCAAGAGGCCACAAGCTGTTGGTCTTTTTTTGCCGGCACAAAGCGCCAGTTTTTAACTGTTGCCAAAGCCGCATTATCAAGCCGCGAAAAGCCGGAGCTTTTAGCGATTTTAATTTCTTTAACATTTCCTGCTTCACTAACATAAACATCCAGCAAAACCAAACCTTGCTCTTTTAATTTTCTAGATAGCGGAGGATAAGACGGAGTCGGATTTTTCAAATAAGCCGCGTCAAATATGGCTGCAGTCTGTTTAGAAAAAACTGCATTTTGCTGCCTGGAATCAACCGCGTTATCAATTTTTGCTTTTTTCAGCTTCTCCAATTCTTGCTCTTCAACCGGCTTTTGCTTTTCGCCTTGTTTGTCATCTTCAACAATTTTTTTATCCACTTTTTTCGCCTGATTTTTTGAAGTAGCAGTTGCAGCTGCCGAAACGGCATTAGGACTAACCGCTAAATCATTGATCATAACGCTAAAAGACAAAACCGGAGTTACCGAATTATCCTTTTTAAAAAACACAAAAAACACCAACGCCAAATGTGCCAATAAAACTATGGCGAAAGAGCATTGCTGTACTGAATATTTTCTGGGTGACAAAAGATTTGATAACTTAAGAAGATTTTGATTTCTGGTGAGATTGATAATCATTATCAATTAATGATTTTTAATATCAATATATAAGTTGGGGAAGGGGGGATGTGAATTTTCGAAATATAGTTTTGTGGATTTTTATTTAATTTTGTTTTTTGGTTTTGATGGAAGATTGAAAATCTAACGACAAATCCCTGGATTGCCACGTCACTGGCTGCGCACGCTCCTCGCAATGACGGTGTGGAGAGTTTGCTCTAGAAACTTTCAATAATCGCAGTAATGAAATGGAAAATTTATCTCAACTTCCAACATCGTCATTGCGAGGAGCGTGCGCAGCCAGTGACGTGGCAATCCAGGAATGATTTAATTAAAAACAGGAAAGTATAATTAAAACCATAAAGTGTAACGATATACATTATGGTTTCTGAAACTTATGCAGGATCACATTTATGGTGCTGACTTTATGTTTACATCAAATGATGTCCTAATAGATTCGGTGAATTGTATATTTAAGATGTTTAAAGGATTTTAATTTAACTGAGGTAAAAAAATGAGTAGAAAAATCTTTTTTACAAAAGAGACATGCAAAGAAGAGGCGATTAAATACAAAGATAGAACTGCCTTCAAAGTGCAGTCAGGCACCATATATAATTTTGCTTACAAGCATGGATGGCTTGATGAATGTTGTCTGCACATGTCAAAGAAGAAAAAGCCAAATGGATATTGGTCAAAAGAAAAGTGCGTTAATGAGGCACAAAAATATCACACAAGAACAGAATTCTTTGAAAAGTCTCAAAGTGCTTACATGGTTGCAAGTAAAAAAGGATGGGTTGATGAAATTTGCTTGCACATGAGAGAAATTAAAAAACCTAATGGTTTTTGGACAAAAGAAAAATGTGCAGGAGAGGCTTCAAAATATACAACAAGAAAAGAGTTTGAAAGAGGCGCAAGTAGTGCTTGTGGTGCAGCAAGAAAAAACAAGTGGTTAGATGAGATTTGTTCCCACATGAAAAGACTTCAAAATGTTAAAAACCATTGGGATTATGAAACTTGCAAGAAGGAAGCTTTAAAATACTCGACCCATAGTGAATTTCACAAAAATTTAGGTAGTGCCTATGTTGCTGCAAGTAAAAACGGTTGGTTAAATGAAATTAGCGAACATTTCAAAATAATAGGAAGTCGCAAAATTAGAGCCATTTATGCTTTTGAATTTAAAGATAGATATGTTTATGTAGGTTTAAGCTATAATATTAAAAGAAGAGAGAGGGCCCATCTCAGCAACCCAAATTGTGTAGTTTATAAACACTTTAATCAAAATTGTCAGGAGTATAAGTTTTTACAAAAAACAGATTATCTTGATGTGAATCAAGCTAAGATTGTTGAGCAAGATTTTATTGATCAATACCATAAAGATGGATGGAAGGTATTAAATCTTTGTAAGGCTGGTGCTGTAGGTGGAAGCATTCTTATGTGGACAAAAGTAGCATGCGCAAAAGAAGCTTTGAAATACAAAACTAGAAGTGAGTTCAAAAAAAATTCAGCAGGAGCTGTGCATGCAGCACAGATTAATTGCTGGATGGATGAAATATGCCTGCACATGACCCAATTCCGTAAACCAGACGGTTATTGGACAAAAGAAAAATGCGCAGAAGAAGCTTCAAAATATTTGACTAAAGTCGAATTCCAGAAAAAGGCTGTTAGTGCATATCGAGAATCTCTCAATAATAATTGGCTGAATGAAATTTGCGCGCACATGATAACATTGCGCAATCCTAATGGTTATTGGACAAAGGAAGCATGTCACAAAGAAGCTTTGAAGTATCAGTCAAGAGTTGAATTTCAAAAAAAATCAAGTGCTGCTTGCTCTATGGCCTATAAAAAAGGATGGATTGATGAAATTTGTTCTCACATGAAAGAAATTAAAAAGCCCAACAATTATTGGACAAAAGAAATGTGTCATAAAGAGGCTCTAAAATATAATACCAAGATAGAGCTAAGAAAAAATTCAGCCACAGCTTATAAGGCAGCTTGGCAGAATAAGTGGCTAGATGAGATTTGTTCACATATGAAAATATTGTCTAGAAGAGTGGTTAAGTTAGCGCGCCATAAAAATAAAAAATAATCTCAACGCATGAGAGATCAATATAATTGGAATTGCAAAATAAGATTTAGGCCCTTAAAATGCACGTCCCTTGTATGTTTCAATGCAATTTAATCCTGAATATTGGCTGCTATTGGTGTTACTTGAAAAAGTAATTTCTTTGCCGATATTTGTAATTAACCAATAAATAAATTTATGACTAAAGAAAAAAACTCCTCTACTTCCCTTCCTCAATTCACCATTAAACAGCTTTTGGAAGCTGGTGTGCATTTTGGTCACAAGACCATGCGTCGTAATCCGAAAATGTCTAAATATATTTTTGGTGACAAAAACGACTTAAGCATTATTGATCTTGAGCAAACTGCGATTTGCTTACACAACGCCCTAAAAACAGTTAAGGAAATTGCCAAAAATAATGGCAGAATTTTGTTTATTGCCACTAAAAAACAGGCTTTTGATGCGGTTGAAGAAGCTGCTAAAAGATGTGGTCAATATTATGTTAACCAACGCTGGTTAGGTGGGATGTTGACTAACTGGAAAACCATTTCCCAATCAATCAAAACTTTGAAGAAAATTGAAGAGCAACTTTCTAATGATGAAATTGGTTTAAACAAAAAAGAAAGACTAGTTCTTGATCGTCAAAGAGATAAGCTAGACAAAGCTTTGGGCGGTATTAGAAATATGGGTGGTTATCCTGATTTGGTGTTTATTGTGGACATTAACCGTGAAGCTCTTGCAATGGCGGAAGCTAAAAAACTTGGTGTTCCGATCATGGCTATTCTTGATACCAACGTTAATCCTGATGGCGTTACTTTCCCAATTCCTGGTAATGACGACTCGGTTAAATCAATCAAATTATATTGCCGTTTGCTTTCTGATGCGATTTTAGCGGGCATTAAGGAAAATATGGCAATTGCCGGAGTTGATATCAGCAAGTTTGAAGGCGCTTCTTCTGATGCAATTTTGGAAGCTTCTAACTCTAAAAAATCTGAAGCTAAAAAGCCGGAATTTTCAAAAGAAAAAGCTGGTAAAGAGAAAGAAAAATTTGCTAAACCTGCCGTTAAAAAAGACGAAGAAGAACCATCTGAAGAAGTTGCACAAAAGGCAGAACCAAAAGAAAGCAAACCAGCAAAACCGACTGCTGATAAAAAAGCTGATGTAAAGAAAAAGCCTGCGGCTAAAGCTCCGGCTAAAAAAACGACTAAAAAATAAAATAAAATTGTCCTATCTGGCTCAAGCTAGATAGGACAATTTCCTGATCAATTTAAAAAATTCAAGTTATGGCAGATTTAGCATTAATTAAAAAACTTCGTGAAACAACAGGGTGTGGCATTGCTGATTGCAACAAAGCCCTTGCGGAAAATGGCGATGATTTTGAAAAATCAGTTGATTGGCTTAGAAAAAAAGGCCTTTCAGCAGCAGTTAAAAAAGGCGGCAGAATTACCTCTGAAGGTCTTGTTGCAGTTGCAATTAAAGGCTCAGACGGAGTGATTTTGGAAGTGAATTCTGAAACCGACTTTGTAGCTAGAAACCAAAAATTCCAGGATTTTGTTAAAGCCCTTGCCAGTGTTTCTTTCGGCTGCGGTTCTGATGTTGAAAAACTTAAGGCTTCTAACTATCCAAATTCATCTATCGCTGTTGATGAAGAATTGAAAAACCAAATTGGTGTGATTGGAGAAAATATCAATATCAGAAGAGTTGATAACCTATCCGTTAAAAATGGTTCAATCGTTAGCTATATCCATAGTGCAGTTGCTCCAAACCTTGGCAAAATTGCCGTTTTGGTCGCTATTGAATCCGCAGGAGATAAAGCTAAATTGGAAGAATTAGGGAAGCAAATTGCGATGCATATTGCTGCTGCAAAGCCTGATGTTCTTACGATTGAATCAGTTAGTGCTGATAAGTTAAAAAGAGAAATGGAGATTTTGAAAGAAAAGGCAAAAGCTTCCGGTAAGCCAGACAATATTATTGAAAAAATGATGGAAGGTCAGGTTAGAAAATATTATGAAGAAGTCGTTTTGCTTGAGCAAAATTTTGTTATGGATGACAAAGTTAAAATCAAAGATTTGCTTAAAAATTTCAGTAAAGAAATTGGTTCTGAGACCAATATTTCCGGCTTCAAACTTTTCATTCTTGGTGAAGGAATTGAAAAGAAAGAAAATGATTTTGCCGCTGAAGTTGCTTCAATGACTAAGCAATAATTCGTTACTTAACCTTTAACGCAATCCAAATCAGGACGCATGAATTACAAGAGAATTCTCTTCAAAGTATCGGGCGAAGCGATGATGGGCGATAAAGGTTTTGGCCATGATCCAATTGCCATATCTCGCATTTGTAATCAAATCATCAATGCAGCAAAAGAAGGTTGCCAGATTTGTATTGTGGTTGGTGGCGGTAATATTTTTCGTGGCGTTTCTGCTTCTGCCGCTGGCATGGAGCGCGCCAGTGCCGATTATATGGGCATGCTTGCCACCTGCATTAATGGCTTGGCTCTACAAAGCGCTTTAGAAAAAGCCGGTGTTGCAACCAGAATGCAATCCGCCATCCATATGGAAAGCATTTGCGAGCCATATATCAAAAGAAGAGCAGTTAGACATCTAGAAAAGGGCAGGGTAGTGATTTTTGCTGCCGGCACCGGAAACCCGTTTTTTACCACTGACACTGCTGCAGTTTTGAGGGCGATTGAAACTGGTTGCGATGCTATTTTTAAAGGCACGCAAGTTGATGGCGTTTATTCTGCTGATCCAAAAACCACTCCTGATGCAACTCGTTATGACCGCTTAAGCTATCGCGATGTTATCAAGCAAGATTTGAAAGTAATGGATCAAACCGCAATTACTTTGGCAAAAGACAATAAATTGCCGATTGTGGTTTTTTCAATCAAGAGTGAGAATGCTTTGCAAGATGTAATTAACTCGCAAGGCAAGTTCACAATTATCAACTAAATTCACAAACTTATATGATTAACGACCTATCAAATAAGGCTAGAAAGAAGATGGATGACATCATGTCTTTTTTAAAAAAAGATCTTGATAGCATCAGCACCGGCAGAGCGAATCCGTCTTTGCTTGATGCTGTTAGAGTTGAGGCCTATGGCAGTTTTATGCCAATTTCACAAGTTGCCAATGTTTCTACCCCTGATGCTTCAACAATTTTGGTTCAGGCCTGGGACAAATCTATGGTTAAGCCAATTGAAAAAGGAATCGTAAATTCTAATCTTGGATTTAACCCGATGATTGATGGCCAAACCTTGCGCATCACTATTCCAAAACTTAGCGAAGAAAGACGTCGCGACCTTGTAAAACTGGCCAAGAAATATGGTGAAGATAAAAAAGTAGCGGTTAGAAATTCCAGAAGAGATATTTTGGATGATTTTAAAAAACAGGAAAAAGAGCTTGGAATTTCCAAAGATGATGCCCACTCTTTTGCTGACATCGTTCAAAAAATCACTGACGAATATGTTAAAAAAATTGATGATGCAGTTTTAGCTAAAGAAAAAGAGTTGATGAAAATCTAATTAGCTAATGGTGTCTAATAGCCTTACCATTCCAACCCATATTGCTGTTATAATGGATGGTAATGCCAGATGGGCGAAGTCAAAAAACCTGCCAACCGCTGCCGGCCACAAAGCCGGTTCCCAAGCAATCAAGACTCTGGTTAAATCCGCAATAGAATTCGGGGTTAAATATCTCACCATTTACGCTTTCTCTACAGAAAACTGGCAAAGACCAAAAGATGAAGTCAGCTATTTGATGCTTTTGCTTAAAGAATATTTGACGAAAGAAATTGATGAGTTGGTTAAAAATGATGTAAAAATTGTTGTCTCCGGCAATCTGCAAAATGTTGAAAAATCTATAGTTGAAAAAATCAAAAAGATTGAAGAGCAAACTAAAGATAACAAGGCAATTTGCTTGAATGTAGCCTTTGATTATGGCTCTCGCCAGGAAATTGTCGATGGACTAAAAAGAATAATAGTTGACATCCAAAAGGGGAAAGTTAGCTTTGATCAAATTGACCAGTCCTTGGTCAGTCAAAATCTTTATCAACCACAGATTCCCGATCCTGACATTCTTATTAGAACTGCCGGTGAGTTGCGCCTGAGTAATTTTTTACTTTGGCAACTTGCCTATACCGAGCTTTATTTTACTGAAAAATTTTGGCCGGACTTTTCTAAGCAGGATTTGGAAAATGCCATTTTGGATTTCAATCAAAGAAAACGTAATTATGGAAAAAGACTTGAAAAATAATCATTTAAATAAAGCTTCTCAAATTGCTTGCGGTTGCACTAAAAAGATCAGCGGCTTGTTTGATGCAATGGTAGCGCGCATGAGCAGATTTGACGATTCTTCCGACCTTAAAACCAGAACTATCTCTGGTTTTGTTATGTTTTTTGTGGGCATTCTTGCCATTTGTTTTTTTAAAGGCCTATTTTATTTGTTGGTAATTGCTATCACTATTCTTATGACCTATGAATGGATTGAGTTAACCAAACCTGCTAAAGATAAACAAAAATGGCAGTTGATTGGTTTTTTCTATATTTTATTGCCTATGGCTGCAGTTTTAAAACTGAGAGAAATTGACTCGGGTATTGTGCTTTGGATGTTTTCGGTAATCTGCGCAACTGATATTTTTGCTTATTTTGCCGGCAAGAATTTCGGCGGTGCAAAATTAATGCCTTCTGTTAGCCCGAATAAAACCTGGTCTGGTCTATGGGGAGGCGTTGCTGCCAGTATGGTGATTGGTTTTTTAAGCTCATTCATGTTTAGTGGCGGTATGGTTTTCTTCATCTTTATCAGCGCTGTGTTGTCTATTATTGAGCAATGTAGTGATCTTTTGGAATCAAAATTCAAAAGAACTTTTGGTGTGAAAGATTCAGGAAATATCATCCCTGGCCATGGCGGCGTTCTTGATCGTTTTGACGGTTTAATGTTGGTTGCCCCTATCGTTCTTCTTCTAGTCTGGTTCTGCTATCCTAGCTTTATTGCAAAATAAATTAAAAGTTACGCTTGAGGTTTTTCTCAAGCGTAACACTAATCTAATAATTAAGTGCCAAGGCGGCAATTTTTTCCAAATCGAGCTTCATAAATAACTTATAATTATTCAGCAATTTTTGTTTTTTGAGGGAATAATTTGTTCGTTCCAAAGTTTGAACAATTGTCACTACCAAATCGTCAGAAATTTTTCCTTCATTTTGTTTAGCATAACACATCAAAGCCAGCCTTAGATAGATATATTGCACCGCTATCAAAACCAGCTCATCTTTAATATCAGAAAAATAACAGGCGATTGGAAATAGGGTTTCTGTCAATTTTGCTTTTAGATAATTTTTCAAAATTTTATCCATCGATTCCTTGGCTCCTTGCTCCCAGCTTTCTTTTATCTGGGCATAATTTTTGGCCTCGGAATAAATCAGATTTGTCACTTCTTCATATTTAATCCTTTTGCTTCTGTCGCTGGTTAATTCTCTTAGCCCTGCAAGTAGGTTATCAAGACTATTTTGCAGGTTAAAACCATTGTTTTTAGCTTCTTGCAATTTCTCGTCAATATCGCCGATTGAGGCTTGGTTTAATATTTCTTCCACTGAATTTATCCATTCAGCTTGGTTGACTTTATTTAACTTAATGGTGCTGATGATGAGCTTTACCAAGGTTTCATCGGCGCTATTTTGCCAATTATCAATCGCTTTTAAAAACTGGTTGCAAACCCCGACTATATTTTCCGGGCTTTGTTCTGCAAAGGATGAACGGGTTAGATCGGAGATGTAGGAATTCATTCTTTCTGGCTGAACTTCATTCCACTGATAGCCATCTTTGGCCAAGATTGCGTGCTTGGCACTTTCCGGACAGCCGATATTTGATGTCATGTAAACATCATTTTTAAATCGCTTGTAACTCCTTGGATATGAATAGCAAATATCCGGCAAAAATCTTGGCCCATATTCTTTCTGGATTTTGCAAAGCTTGTCCGCGCCAAGTGCAATGCAAGTGTTGGTGTTGTCATTACCGGTTTGGTTTTTAATCATCTTAACTTCTCCGCTAACTTCTTCTGTTAGTTTTAAAATTTCCGGCGCTTCTTTTTCAAAAAGATTTTTAGTGTTAGGGTCAACCGAGACTGACCATCTGGTGCAACAGTCATCCGGGCATTTATCTGCCTGGCATTTGAAATCTGACAAATAGGAAATTTGTTTTACTGAATTGAACTTTTCCAAGGTAGTATATATTGAAGTTATTAATGTTGATGGTCGTGATGATGAGAATATATTGCAATATTGTCAATCTTGTTATTGCCAAACAGTGATAAATATTCCGGATGGTTATTAATTGATTCCGGGCTGCCTTCGCAGCAAATATGGTGATTAACGCAAATTACCTGGTTGGTTTTTTGCATAACGATGTGCAAGTCGTGAGAAATTATCAAAACTGCACAATGTTTTTGTGTCCTAATCTCTTCAATAATTTGGTAAAATTCTGCCTGGGCGGCGATATCCATATATTGAGTTGGTTCGTCTAAAACCAATAGATCCGGATTGTTTATGAGGCTTCGAACCAGAGAAACTTTTTGCAATTGTCCGCCGGAAATTTCATGGATTGATTTTTCTAAAATATTTTCGATATTGAGTTTTTTAGAAAATTTCTTGATTTCCTCTTGAGCTTTGCCTGGATTGGCGTGATTCAAATTTAAAAAATCAATTACCTTAAGCGGAATAGTTTTTTCAATTTCCAACTTCTGCGGCATATAACCAATCCTGGCTTTTTTACTGATAAAAACTTTCCCCGAATCCGGTTTTAATATACCAATCAAAATGCGCGCAATAGAAGTTTTTCCACCGCCATTTGGCCCAATCAAAGTAGTGATCTCGCCTTTTTTTAGCTCCAGATTGATGTTTTTTAGAATTTTCTGGTTATTTAAACTTAAGGAAATACCTTTCAAACTGACTAATGCAGGGCCTTCTTTTGCTATCACAGTACCAATAATTTTATGAATAATTTTTTAAGAATTTTGCTCTTTTGTTTGATTTGTACCAAACAATCTTTTGCCGATCAAGCATTGAAAATACCTCCAAAAATTGCCAGCTCTATCAATCCCGTTTACCAAATCGCCAAATTTATAAGTGGCCGCGAAGAAGACAATTCATTATTGCTTAATGTCAATTTGCCGGTGCTGGGCTATAATTTTAGATCTTCCGGTGAGTTTGGGCATCTTGCAAATATTGATGTGGTTTTCTATATCAGTGACGAATTGGAAGCTAATTTATCCGGCGATTTTTTTGTACTTCAAAAACGGCCAAAAATAGTTCAGCTGATTAAAGCAAAAAATATAAAATTAATTACTACCACTACCAGATTTGGCGGCAATGATGATCTTTATATTTGGATGGATCCGCAAAATGCCATTGCCATGGCTTCAGAAATTGCTGATATTTTATCTGATCTTTACCCGCCTAGTGCCAATATATATAAAAAAAATTTAGAGCGGTTTAAAGAAGATATTAAAACTATGGATCAAAAAAATATTGCTGCCTTGGCTGGTGTAAATCCAAAGAGCTTTATTTTTGACCAAAATGTCACTGCATATTTTGAAAGATATTATAATTTGCCGGCAGCAGCTGTAATAAGAAATAGGCCAGATGAAGTTTTAAGCCAAAGATATATGGACGAAATTGATGGTTTGGTAAAACAAAAAAATATTTCTTGTATAGCAAGCGGATTCCGGGAAAGAAATATTGAAGCGTTATATCTTGCTCAAACCAACGGAATAAAATTTTCCATGATTGATGTGATGGGTTCTGGTTCGTTCTCTGGTCTTGGTTCTAAAGAGAATGGCTATGTAAAAATGATAAGTGATTTTGTCAGAGATTTGGCTGGTTGCGCAAAATATCAAGGTTGCGCGCCAAAAATAAGTGATGATGGAGATCTTTATGATTATGAAAAACAGAACACAACATGCATGCTTCCTATTAAAGCGAAATAGCCAATTTAGTATTTATTGCTCACAAAACTAGGTCCTGGTTTTAACATCGGTTTTAAATTTGCTGGTTATTTAAACTTAAGTAAATACCTTCTAAAGGAGCTAGGATAGGCTCTTTTTTATAGTTACAATTTCAATATTTGTATGAATAAATTTTTAAAAATCCTGTTTTTTTGCCTGATTTTTATCAAACAATCTCTTGCCGATCAAGCGTTGAGTAAGCCGCCAAAAATTGCCAGTTCTATCAATCCCGTTTACCAAATTGCTAAATTTATAAGCGGCCGCGAACAAGACAATTCATTATTGGTTCATCCGTACTTCCCGCTATATGAGTATAATTTCAGGGCTTCCGGCGCTTTTGGTTCTCTTTCAAATACTGATGTGGTTTTTTATATCAGCGATAATTTGGAGACCAATTTGTTAAGTAATTTATCCATATTGCAAAAACAGCCGAAAACAGTCCAGTTGATTAAAGCAAAAGGCATAAAATTATTGAGCATTAGCTCCAGATTTGGTGGCGGCAGTGATGACCCTTACATTTGGATGAACCCGCAAAATGCCATTGCCATGGCTTCAGAAATTGCCAATGTTTTATCGGCTCTCTATCCACCTAATTCCGAGATGTATAAAAAAAATTTAGAACAGTTTAAAGCTGATATTAAGGTGATGGACCAGAAAAATATTATTAACCTGGCAAAAGTGAAGCCAAAGAGTTTTATTCTTGATCAAAATGTCACTTCATATTTTGAAAAATATTACAATCTTCCGGCCGCAGCCGTGATTAGATATAAGCCGGATGAGGTCACCACCCAGTCTGATATTGCCATCATCAACGGCTTGATAAGGAAAGAAGGAGTCACTTGCGTAATGAGCGGACTTAGGGAAAAAAGTGTGATGGCATCATTTCTTGCCCAATCCAACAGAATAAATTTTCTATTGACTGATGTTATGGGTTCTGGCTCAAGTTCTAGCTCCAAGGAGAATGGCTATGTAAAAATGATGAGTGATTTTGTCAGAGATTTAGCTTCTTGTGCTAGTTAGTTCTTGACCTTAGAGTCCTATTAAATAAAATCCCGCCGCCTCCTTTAAAAAATTAGGCAAAGGTTGCGCCTAGTCGCTTCTCCCAAGGCGGCTAGGCTTCTATTTTTTCTCCCCAAATGATTATATATCCAGCCATTGATTTAAAAGACGGCAAATGCGTTCGCCTATATAAGGGTGATATGGCGCAGGTGACTATATTCAATGATTCTCCTGCCTCCCAAGCAAAATATTTTCAAGATCAAGGCTTTAAGTTTTTGCACATTGTTGACCTGGATGGTGCTATTATTGGCAGCTCAGCCAATGAAAAGTCAGTTAAAGAAATTCTCCAAGCCATCACAATTCCCGCTCAATTAGGCGGTGGTATTAGAAATTTAGAAGCAATTGAAAAATGGCTTGTGCTGGGAATCAGCCGCGTCATTCTTGGTACCGTTGCTTTACAAAATTCTTACTTAGTCAAAGAAGCAGCAAAAAAATTTCCCGGAAAAATTGCAGTCGGCATTGATGCCAAAAACGGCATGGTTGCAACCCATGGTTGGCTTGAAGACTCTTCAACTTCTGTCATTGATCTAGCTAAAAAATTTGAAGATGCTGGCGTTGCAGCGATAATTTATACCGATATAAACCGTGACGGAACAGGGCAAGGCGCCGATTTTGAAGGTACCAAAAAACTGGCGGAAAGCACTTCCATTCCGGTTATTGCTTCCGGCGGAATTGGCTCGATTGATGATGTGATAAAAATCAAAGAGCTCAATATCAACGGCGTAATTGTTGGACGAGCTTTGTATGATAAGAAGATATTGCCTGAGCAGTTGATCGGTCTTTAGTCCTACCTAGAGCATAATTCCAAACCCACTTGAATTTTCTGGATTGCCGCGTCAGGGCTAAAGCCCTTCCTCGTAGTGACGATGACGGAAGTTATGAGATAAATTCTCAACCGTCATTGCGAGGAGCGTGTGCAGCCAGCAACGTGGCAATCCAGAAGAACTATTGTATGGAGTAGGAGAAGCCAGGAATGCTAATGCCTAAAATGCCTACTGGAAATAAATGACAGAGGAATTTTATGCGCGTTGCAGGCAGAAATTACATCCGGGTCTTTTATTGAACCGGACGGTGCAACGATGGCAGAAATTCCGTATTTATGGGCAATTTCAATATTGTCAGGGAAGGGGAAGAAGGCGTCAGAGGCAAGTATGCCACCAATTGCTTTATTGATGATTTTACCTTCGGCATTCACAAATTTTGCCGCTTTTTCACAGGCAATTCCAACCGAATCAACGCGATTCATCTGGCCGGCGCCGATACCAACAGTTTGAAAATTATTTACCACCACAATCGCATTTGATTTAATATGGCGGCAAATTTTCATGGCAAAGATCTGTTGCTCTTTTTGCTCTTTATTTGGTTCTTGATTTCCGGCAGTTTTTAAATCTTTTGCTTTGATCTCCGTATCATCAATATCTTGAACTAAAAGCCCGCCAGAGATTGAACGGATTTGTTTTTGATTTTCCTGTTTTGCAAAAGAGGTTTTTAACAAACGCAAATTCTTTTTCTTCTCAAAAACCTGCAACGCATCATTAGAAAAATCCGGCGCAATAATCACCTCATAAAATATTTGAGAAATCACATTTGCTAGTTCTTTATCAACAATTCTGTTTAAAGCGACAATGCCGCCAAAAGCACTTTTAGAATCGGCCTCGAAAGCTTTTTTATAGGCGCTGCTAATGTCACAATCAATTGCTACGCCGCAAGGATTAGCATGTTTCACGATTGCAACTGCCGGTTCAGAAAATTCTAGAACAATATTAAAAGCAGCATCGGCATCGTTGAAATTATTATAGCTCAGCTCTTTGCCTTGCAGCTGTTTGGCAGAAGTAATGCCGGATTCCGTAAAATCATAAGCATAAAGCGCAGCCTTTTGATGGGCGTTTTCGCCATAGCGTAAAGTTTGTTTTAAACTATATGGCAAAATTAGTTGCGGAGCAAAATCGATTTGCTGGTTTTTGGTGAAATAATCAGAAATAGCCTGGTCATAATTAGCTGTTGTAGTGAAGGCCTTGCGCGCCATTTCTTTTCTATATTCTAAAGTGGTTGCGCCATGATTTTTCTGCATCTGCGTTTTTAAATTTTCATAATCCGCAGCATTGGTGATAACGGTTTTATAAAGATGATTTTTTGCCGCTGATCTGATCATCGAAGGTCCGCCAATATCAATATTTTCAATCACCTCATCATACTGCGCGCCTTTTTTCACGGTTTCAACAAATGGATAAAGATTGATGATCGCCAAATCGATTGAAGAAATATCATTCTCCTTTGCCTGTTTTTGATGTTCTTTATTGTCCAAAACCGCAAGCAAAGCGCCGTGAACTTTAGGGTGAAGCGTTTTAACGCGACCATCCATAATTTCAGGAAAGCCGGTAAATTCAGAAATATCTTTAGCTTGAATATGGTTTTGCTTAAGCAATTTAAAAGTGCCGCCGGTAGAAATAATTTCCACCTTTTGCTCACTCAAAAATTTTGCCAATTCAACAATTCCAGTTTTGTCAGAAACAGAAATCAGCGCTCTTTTAATTTTTTGGTCTGTCATTTTATTTTTTGTCATTAATTTGTTTTTTTGCCATTGCGATAAATTCTTCCAAATTCATCACCTTTTGTCCTTCCTCACCAAGAGTTCTAACCGCAACCGATCCAGCCTCTTTTTCTCTAGCGCCAACGGCTAAAATATAGGGCACTTTTTTTAGAGAATGTTCACGGATTTTGTAGTTGATTTTTTCCGCGGTTAAATCAGCTTCAACCCTAAAATTTTGTGCTTTTAGTTTTTCTAAAACTTCTAAAGCATAATCGTCAAAATCATTAGTAATTGGCGCAACAACCATTTGCAGTGGCGCTAACCATAATGGAAATTTACCGGCGCAGTTTTCAATTAAAATTCCGATAAATCTTTCAAAAGTTCCGATAATCGCGCGGTGCAACATGACAGGGCGCTTCCTAGAGCCATCTGAGGCAATATAAGATGCATCAAGTCTTTCCGGCAAAATGAAATCAACTTGCAAAGTGCCGCATTGCCAAGTTCTGCCAATTGCGTCAGTTAAGTGGAATTCTAATTTTGGCCCGTAAAATGCACCTTCGCCCGGTTGAATTTCATATTCTAATCCAGCTTTTTTTACTGCTTCAGCAAGTGCTGCTTCAGCGCGATCCCAGGTTTCTTCTGATCCGGCACGTTTTTCTGGCCTGGTAGAAAATTTCACCGCAACTTTTTCAAAACCAAAATCGCTATAAACTTCTTTAAGCAATTTACAGAATTTTACAGTCTCTTCATTGATCTGATTTTCTTCACAAAAAATATGCGCATCATCTTGAGTAAAAGCTCTAACACGCATGATGCCATGCAGTGAGCCGGAAGATTCATTGCGATGACATGAGCCAAATTCTGCCATGCGAAGTGGCAATTGGCGGTAAGATTTTAGCTCCTGATTAAAAATCTGCACATGGCACGGACAGTTCATTGGTTTGATTGCAAGAGTTCGATCTTCGCTTTCAGCAACAAACATATTTTCACGGAATTTTTCCCAATGGCCGGATTTTTCCCACAAAATTTTGTCGACCATTTGCGGAGTTTTGACTTCAACATAGCCGTTTTTTTCCAGCTTTTGGCGAATGTAATTTTCAATTTCGCGATAAATTGTCCAGCCTTTTGGATGCCAAAATACTGAACCAACAGCTTCTTCTTGAACATGGAATAAATCCATTGCACGGCCGATTTTGCGGTGATCGCGTTTTTCCGCCTCTTCAAGCATGTGCAAATAATTATCCAAAGATTCCTTGCTTTCCCAAGCAGTGCCGTAAATGCGCTGCAACATTTCATTTTTAGAATCACCGCGCCAATAAGCGCCAGCAAGCTTCATCAGCTTGAAATGTTTGACATAGGAAGTGGAAGGCAAATGCGGCCCGCGGCACAGATCAATGAAATTGCCCTGGCGATAAAGAGTGATTTTTTGATCAGCAGGAATTGAGGCAATAATTTCCGCCTTATATTTTTCACCAATCGAATTGAAAAACTTCACCGCATCATCACGGTTCCAAACCTCTCTCTTTATGGCTTCATCACGTTTGGAAATTTCCAGCATTTTCTTTTCAATCTTCTCCAAATCTTCCAATGCAAAAGGAGTGGAACGCGCAAAATCATAATAAAATCCATTCTCAATTGCTGGCCCAATAGTCACCTGAGTTTCAGGAAAAAGCTCCTTCACCGCCTCTGCCATCAAATGTGCAGTATCATGGCGAATAATTTCCAACGCCTCAGGAGATTTTGCGGTAATGATTGACACAATAGCATCATTTTCAATTGCGCGTGATAAATCCCATAATTCACCATTAACCTTAACAGCTAAAGCCGCTTTGGCCAAGCTGGTGGAAATTGATTTAGCAATTTCTGCGCCAGTTATCCCAAGCGCAAATTCCTTCTTGGCACCATCAGGAAAGGTGATTTTTAACTGATTATTTTCTGACATTATGGATTGATTTTACAAAGCGATGAGTCTAAATTGACCGCTCTTTTCGCGGCAAGCCCTATAATTGTTAATGATTAATGATTAATTGTTAACGGTTAATTTATTATTTTTTCTTGTCGCCGTCCAAAATTCCCACCAATCATATCTGGGGCTATAGCACAGCTGGTAGTGCGCTTGCATGGCATGCAAGAGGTCAGCGGTTCGACTCCGCTTAGCTCCACCATTACTTGGAAATGCTCCCTACTATTAGAGTGGAACTCAATATTCAAAATCAAGTGCAGCCCAAACGGAGATTTAAAAAGTTTTGTAGAGGATTAAAAGGGTAAAACTAGAAATGGCCGCGTCATTTTTATGAAAATGCTATTTGGGAAGATATTGTAATAAATCTTCCTCACACTCTTTTTGGATATCAATCAAGTAGCTTCCCACAAGTGTTTTTTCTTTAGAAAAATACTCATATATTATGATTGCTTTCATTTTTCTAAATTCGACAGCTCGCTCATCTTGGCACCAATATTTTTTTCGATCCCAATACATAGTATCTTTAGACTTATCAAAAATCCTTTTTCCTTCATCATCATTAACATCCACTCTATATTTGTAAGAGAGGGTTCTGTCTCCATCAGTTTTAGCTTCAATCAAGTAGGTTAACTCGTCAATTTTGGTAGGGCTTTGTTTGTTTATCTGAGATACTACATTTCTTAATATAATAGAACGAAAAGACTTTTCCTCCAATAGGTTTCCGGAACTAATTTTATGATTTCTTGTTTTTGCTATAAGGTCTTCTATCTCAACTTCTGTAGCTCCTATAGCGGATAGCTCTTTAATACCTGCGATAACTTTTCTATTTTCAAAGAAACTTTTAACAGTTGTGTGTGCTAATGATGCAGCTACAAGCATGGAGAATAATAAAATTACTACATAAGATACTTTTCTGAGTGAGGGAGTTATTTTTCTTCTAAGATTAGTTATGAATGAGATAGAAAAAAAATTACCAATTAACTTGTCCATAACATCTCCCCAAATCCAAAATGCAATCCAATAAAGCCAGACTGGGATAGTTAAAGTTAAAAACGATATAAATAAGGTTAAAAAATTACTTAAAAAATATCCTTTGTCATTATCCTCTGTTATGCAAAGAGATAGAATAAGACTAATCACAGTCCAAATTCCTGAGGCAGTAATAATGATTTTTCTTTTAACGCTAGGATTTTTCATATTATAGCAATTGTTTTGGTGTTAGTAAATTTAAGAAACTACCCCCGTTAGTCTGGATTTCTAACTCCAGCCGAATGTTTGAAGGAATTTTTTATTTAGCTGTGATGAGATTTTAAGCCAAAGCATAAGCAACCCCTCTTCCTTTACCAAAAGCCCTGATTTTCTTCATCTCAACTAACTCACGCAATTTTACCTTTAGAGTATTGCGGTTTGCGCCAGATAGGTTTTGGATTTCTGATACGGAAAGGCGGTCATGGTTTTTGAGGATTTTCAGGATTTCTAAATGAAGTGGATGGAAATTTTCTTGGAGAATTTTCTCGGCCTTTACTTTTTTCTCTAAATTGTCTTTCTGTTTCTTGAGCGATTTTAGGAAGAATAAAATCCAGTTTTCAAATTTCGGTTTTTTAGAATCTAAAGTAATTTGGCAGTCTCTTAAATTTTTGTAATAAAGATCTTTATTGTCCTCGATGATGCTTTCAAGCGAGCTATATTGGACATAGCTATAGTCAAGTTTAAGCAAAAGCAGATTGGTCAAAATTCTTGATAATCTGCCATTGCCATCTTGAAATGGGTGAATTGCCAGAAAGATCACAATAAAAATTCCTGCACTAATCAGTGGGTGGGTTTCTCTTAGCTGTATTGTCTTGTTTGTCCATTCAACCAAATCAGCCATTTTCATTGGTGTTTCAAAGGGAGTAGCGGTCTTAAAAACTATGCCGATTTCTTTACCGGATGAGTCAAAGGCAACAACATGGTTATTAAGTTTTTTATATTCACCGCGATGACGAATATCTTTTGAACTGTGTTTTAGCAGAATTGAATGAAGTTGTTTGATGTGATTTTCTGTAAGTTTTAAATCTTCAAAATTTTCTAAAATCAAATTCATTGCGTCGGAGTAACCGGCCACTTCTTCTTCATCCCTATTTTTAAAAGATTTTTTTCTGACCTTAGAAAGAAGAGTTTCAACCTGTTCGTCAGTTAATTTAACGCCTTCAATGCGAGTGCTGGAGGCAATTGATTCAATAGTTGCTGATTTCTTTAACATCCGAAGACGGTCAGGAGACAAAGTATTGATTGCCTGCCACTTGCCTTTAAATTCATCAATTTCACTGATGAGATTAAGAATTGCCGGAGTTATTTTAACTTGGTATCTGATTGACATTTGGAGCTGTTTTATTTGTTAAATATTAATTAATTAGATAACTTGTTTATGACGAAATATCCACAAAAATATCCAATTATATCCAATTAATTTTATGAGCAAAGATCGTGGCAAAGCTTCAATAGTGCTACTGATTGGCACTTCTTCTGCAGGTAAAAGCACAATTGTCAAAGAATTAAAAAGCCAGGATAAGTTAAATCCACATCCTTTAGACTGGCAAGAAGATGGTCTTGATTTGGAACTAGGCAGGTATGATGATTTATATCAAGACCGTCTCAACATTATTGTTGGTGATCTAGAAAGCTTGGAGATATTTGAGCAATTAAGACAAAATCCATTCCTAAAAGAAGGTCGCATTATAGGCACAATAGCTTCTGGAAAGTTAGCAATAGAAGGTGCAAGCCTGTCTTTGCTTGATGAAAATCTAGATGATGAGAAAGTTAGAAATTTTATTAGCCTATCAGAAGCTGACAAGATTACTTTTGATGAAAAAACTATAAAATCTCTTCATGATTTGGTACAAAAACACCATGATCAATTTATTAAAGTTAATAAAAGACCACATCGTGATAAGATGATGGAAAATATTTATGAGCGCGCTATCCAAAATTCTAAAAAAGGATTGCCATCAATATTAGACCTGATTCCATTCGAATCTTATGATGTGATTGCCGGATTTAATCAATATTGTTTGGATCGCAATTTTTCCTGCCCATTAATAATTGCTCTAGCGCATTGCGATGTTTCCACCATTGTTGAGCATATGGATAAGCGCAATACTAGTGGTGATCCCAGAGAAAAAAGAGATGCTTTTTTCCCATTCGATGAACAATATGCCGTCATTTATCGCGTTACTAATAGTGACGATCCAAGAGCTATTGGAACTTTAACCATGCAAGATGTGTTAAATGCTGCTAATAAATATGGATATGATGCTAATCGGGGTAATGTGCTTTTGCTTGAAAATAGCAAAGATGCGCAAGGTTTTGTTAAAAAATTAGGAATGGCAGAAGATCATCCGTTAGATAAGCCAGTAAAAGTTGCAGCTAAAATCCCGCATGATTTAGTGTTGCAAACTGGACAAAAAAATAATGTGAATTCCAAAGATGAATTAGAAGATAAGGATCAAATTGGCTCAGATGTTACGAGTGAAATTGCTAAAAGACTCAATTCGTTAGCGGCTATGGAATCATTTGTTCCAAAAGTGCCACATCCAACAGCAACAATCATTAAAGAATCTCCTCACTGGATTAATCTCGTAAAAGAAGGAGAGGAGAAGGACAAGCCGCAAGGTCAAGAAGGTGACGGAAGATAGTAAACTTGCTAAGCAAAGCCTCTAAAATTGTAAAAATATTTAATTTTGCTTTAAGTTTTATTTCTTTAATAATCTTTTCATATAACCAAGATTCTTGCTCAATCTAAATTGCCAATTGTTATCCATCCTTGTTAAGTCTTTTCTATCTAAGTGACAAATAATCAAAACAAATCCCTAAAATCTTATCTCAAAGAAATTGCTCTGGAGTACAAAATCTACTTCATCAGTTTGTTTGTAATCTCAGTTGTTGCTTCGTTTTTTGAGATTTCAGTTCATTACAAAATCAAGGAAATTATTGATGAGATTGGCTCGGATGTTAATGCCAATGTGACTCTGCTTTTATGTTTGTTTGTGATGTATAAATTTTTGCAGCATGGGATGTTTTTTATTGCCCGTTTGCTGGCCATTAAATACAAAACCACTTTAAACACCAAGCTGACTTTAGATATTTATTACAAAACCATTAAACATTCCCTGCATTGGTTTGACTCAAGAATGTCGGGCGAAATTGCGGATAAGATTAACGGGTTTCAGTCTAATCTTAACGATTTTATCACCAGCGCCTTTCGGTCTTTGGTGGTGTTGTGGGCAATAGTTTTTGGTACGCTGTTTTTGTTTAAGGTGAATTTATTTGTCGGCATTGTGCAGGTTGCGTTTTTTGCTATTTATACGCCGCTGACTTGTTTTTTGCTTAAAAAGCAATTGCATCTGCAAGAATCATTCACAACGGCAAGCCAACAAACGACTGGAGTTATTAATGATTCTATCGCCAATATTTTTGGCATTAAAGTTGTTGGAAATATTGATGCGGAATCGAAATTGAAATTGATTCCTTCTTTATTCAAGCGTCAAAAATTAGAGAAAAAAACACGCCGTTTTGATGCTTTTTGGATCGATAATTCTGACACTTTAATGACGGTGATAATGGCTGCTGCGCAGATTTATCTGATGGCTTATTTATTTCAAAGCGGGCAAATAACAGCTGGTGGCTTTACTTTCATTGCCATGATCGTGCTGAAACTTCATGGTGATATTGCCACTATCATTGACCATGTGCTTTTTGGAATTAACCCGCAGATCGCCAAAATCAAGGCTTCTTATCAGTTCGTTAATGAAAATTATGATGTGGTGGATAAAGAAAAAAGTGAGTCGGATGTTAAAATTAAAGGTGCGATTGAATTTAGAAATGTCAGTTTTGCTTATAGCGAAACATCGCCAAAAATTCTTAACCACTTCAATCTCAAAATAAAAGCGGGTGAAAAAATCGGGCTGGTTGGCCAAAGCGGTGCTGGTAAAACCACTCTGATCAAAGCGATACTTCGTTATTTTGATATAAAACAGGGTGATATTTTGTTGGATGGAGTTTCAATTTTTGATTTATCGCAGGAAGTTTTGCGCCGGAATTTGTCGGTAATTCCGCAAGACATAACTATGTTTCACCGCTCTATTTTAGAAAATCTGCAAATTGCCAAATATGATGCAACTGAGGAAGAAATAATTGCTGCCTGCAAAAAAGCAAAAATCCATGATGATATTTTGAAAATGAAAGATGGCTATAATGCAATTGTTGGCGAAAGAGGTGTGAAAGTTAGCGGTGGCCAGCGCCAGAGAATTGCCATTGCCAGAGCCATTTTAAAAGATGCTCCGATTTTGATTTTAGACGAAGCTACTTCCAGCCTTGATTCTAAAACTGAAAAACAGATTCAAGCTAGTTTGGATGTGTTGATTGAAGATAAATCCAAAACCGTAATTGCAATTGCGCACCGTCTTTCAACCTTGAAACATATGGATCGAATTGTGGTAATGGAAGAGGGAAATATTGTTGAAGAAGGAACTCATGATCAGCTTTTGGCTAAAGAGAATAGTCTTTACGCTAAATTGTGGGAGTTGCAGGAAATATAGATGCAAGAGTGCATTGCCAAGGGTAAAATTATTTATCCATCTATTTCTTCCGTCACTATTTTTCTTTTACTAATTCTAGCATCCTCTGATAAACCAATTTCTTATTAACCCCAAGATTATCCGCAACTAGTGAGACAAGATCTTTCGGTTTCATTGTATTTAATCCTTGTTTTAGCTTTTCATCAATTTCTTCCAAATTTATTTCACCTTTTTTTGCTGCTGTAGAAAGCAAAATTACGATTTCACCTTTTGGTGGATTTTGTTCGTAATAATTTATTAGCTCTTGCAAATCAGCTTTTTTGGTTTGTTCGTGGAGTTTGGTGATTTCTCTTGAAACGCATGCTGTGCGGTTGCCGAAAGTTTTTAGCATTGTCTCCAAGCTTGCACTTAATCTGTTGCTGGTTTCAAAGAAAATTAAAGTTGCTTCGATATTTACTAAATCTTTTAGGAAATTTTCTCGGGCAATTGCAGAATTGGGAATAAAGCCAGCAAACATGAATCTATCACTGGGCATGCCGGAAACTGAAAGAGCGGCGATAGCAGAGCAGGGGCCAGGGACTGATAAAATTTGGCAATTATTTTCCAGCAAAAAATTTACCAATTTATAGCCGGGATCAGAAATTAATGGTGTTCCGGCATCACTCACCAAAGCCAGTTTTTTGCCTTGCAAAGCAAAGTTCAAAATTTTTTCTCTCACCTCATTTGTGCTGTGATCATTATAAATTATGAAAGGTTTTTTGATCTCTAGATGATTCAATAATTTTGATGTGACGCGGCTGTCTTCACAGATTATGAAGTCACAATTTTTGAGAATAGTTATGGCGCGTAAAGTTATATCTTCCAAATTACCAATTGGAGTTGCGACCACATGTAGAGCTGGTGTGTTGGAGTTTAAAAATTCTTGCATATTTACCGAAAATGAGTTTTAAATGAGGCGAAATTTGCCTCGAATATCCACATTAAAAATCCAATCTAATGAAGCTGGCTAGAAAATTTTTCATCACCTTGTCTTGTTTGTTTTTATTTATTTCTTGCTCGGCAATTACTCAGGAAATTACTAAAAAGAAAAACGCAAATAAAAAAACTGAGGCGCAATCAAAGGCAGCAGCGTTGCCAAAGCCAATTCATAATTCTGCAACTCCTAAAGCCGGGCCTCAAACTTTACCAGTTCAAGCCGTTCCTCAAACTAAAATTATTAAAAAGAAAGTTAAGGTCGCCGCTTTATTACCGCTTTCCGGCAAAAATAAAGAGCTGGGTGAAGCGCTGCTCAACTCTATCACTATGTCTTTATTTGAAAATGACAAAAATGCCGATATCGATTTAGTGGTTTTTGATAGTGAAGATTTGAAGAAATCAGTCAGCAAAATTGCTGAGCAAAATATTAAAACTGTTATCGGGCCGGTTTTCAGTAGCGATGTTGAGGAGATGTTAAAGCTTGTTTCTCCTGGTCAGATGACGATTTTGTCATTTTCCAACAATCAGGATTTGGCAAATAAAAAAGGAGTTTTTTTGATGGGCTTTTTGCCAGAGCAGCAAATTGAAAGAATCACTAGCTATGCCATTTCATCGGGCAAAGAAAATTTCGCCATCATTGCGCCGAACAACCAATATGGCAAAAAATTTACAGAAATCTTGAAAGAGATGGTGAGAAGAAAAGATGCTAATTTGATCAGTGCCGGAATGTATACCAACAGCACCAAAGATTTGGAAAGAGTGGTTTCAAAAACCGTTGGCGCTTACACGGTGCCGCCTCGTGTTGCAGCTAGAAAAAATTCACCAGTTACAATTGAGGATAATAAAATTTATGCCGATGTGATTTTTATTCCTGAATCCGGTGCGGTGCTTTCTAAAATTGTCAGCCTGATAAAAAAATATAATAAGGATGAGCGCGAAATACAAATTATCGGCAGCAGCAATTGGGATGATGTGGATGTTTTGAAAGATCCTAATTTAATTGGTGGTTGGTTTACCTCTACAAATTCTGACAAATATCGCGATTTTGAGAAAGAATATTACAAAACTTATAACAGCTTCCCGCCGCGCATTACTTCAATTGCCCATGATGCGATGGTTGCTGTTGCTGAGGCAGTTAGAAAATCAAAAAACCGGGAATTATCTGCCGCGGATTTTGTTAATTATATTTCTTCCAAAAACAGCTTTGAGGGAGTTGATGGCTTGTTCCGCTTTTTGCCAAATGGAATTGTGCAAAGAAATTTTGCGGTGCTAGAAATTGAAAATGGCGAGTTTGATGTGATTGATAGTCCGTCGCGGATGTTTTTTAAATATTAGGATTGGTTGCTTTGGAAGTCGTCATTGCGAGGAGCGTGCGATAGCCAGCAACGCGGTAATACAGGAATCTTTCATTTTGGATTCGTTCTTAAACCCGAGTTCGTTTTTAACTTCCGAATTCCTCATCGAGTTTTCTGGATTGCCGCGTCGCTGGCTATCGCACGCTCCTCGCAATGACGAAGGAAAGAATATCAAAATAAACTGTCCTCAGGAGAGTGATTGGATTAAGATTTTTTCAAGATTAATATTTCATTTTCTATTTTCATTAAAACTAAATTCCACAATTAATGGTTGCCAAAGTAAAAACCTTTGCCTTCTCCGGCATTGATGTTGTTGATGTTGATGTTCAAGTCAAAATCTCTTCTTCAGGAAATTCAAGTTTTACAATAGTTGGCCTGCCGGATAAAGCGGTTGGGGAATCTAAGGAGCGGGTTAGGGCGGCAATTAGTTCGCTTGGTTTGGCGCTGCCTTATAACAGAATTACGGTGAATTTAGCGCCAGCTGATCTTTTAAAGGAAGGAAGTCATTTTGATTTGGCGATTGCACTTGGGTTGTTGATTGAGATGGGAGCATTGAAGCAGGAGGATATTGATAATTATTATTGCTTGGGTGAGCTTTCGCTGGATGGAACTGTCACGCAAGTGAATGGAATTCTCTCTGCTGCAATTGGCGCATCACAAAGAAATGCCGGAATAATTTGCCCGGAAATTTGCAAGCAGGAAGCAGTTTGGGCGGGAGAACTTTCAATCCTCGCGCCAAAAAATTTACTTGTTTTGCTCAATCATTTTAAAGGGACGCAACTTCTCTCTCAGCCTGTTCCAAATACCACAAAACAAGTTTTCAATTATCCTGATTTAGAAGATATTAAAGGCCAAGAAACTGCCAAAAGAGCTTTAGAAATTGCCGCTGCCGGCGGTCATAATATTTTGCTGATTGGCCCTCCTGGTACTGGAAAATCAATGCTTGCCTCGCGTCTTCCCGGTTTAATTCCTGCTCCTGATTTAAAAGAGATGCTCGAGATTAACATGGTTCACAGCATCAGCGGTGGAATCTCAAATGGTGAATTAATTTGGAAAAGACCATTTCGTGATCCGCATCATTCTTGTTCAATGCCTGCCATGGTTGGCGGTGGCTCACGCGCCAAGCCCGGAGAAATTTCTCTTGCTCATAACGGCGTTTTATTTTTGGATGAGTTGGCAGAATTTCCAAGACAGGTTTTAGATTCTCTACGCCAGCCAATTGAAAATGGCAATGTCACAATCTCGCGCGTTTTATCTCACATAAATTATCCGGCCAATTTTCAGCTAGTTGCAGCAATGAACCCATGCCGCTGCGGTTATTTATCCGATCAAAACAAAGCCTGCAATAAAGCGCCGGTTTGCGGCAGAGATTATCAAGCAAAAATTTCTGGCCCTTTGATGGACAGAATGGACATCATTATTGAAGTTCCGCAAATTGATATTTTTGAAGATAATTCCAGCAAAAGAGAAAAGACTGAAACAGTTGCGAAGAGGGTTGCCAAAGCCAGAGAAGTTCAAAAACAGCGTTATGAACAAGAAGAATTGATGGCCGAAGCTACTTTAAAATTAAACTCCAAAGCCAATGGTAAAGTGTTGGAAAAATATACCGAGTTAGATGAGCAAAGCCAAAAAATCCTCAAAGCCACAATAGAAAAAATGGGAATTTCAATTCGTGGTTACAACAGAATTTTGCGTGTCGCTAGAACAATTGCCGATTTGGACGAAGCACAAAATATCAGCCAAACACATTTGATGGAAGCGATTAGCTATCGCAAGGGATTTGTTGCGATGTAGAGTGTGGAAAAAATATTTACAAATGGTTAATTGTTAACCAATCATTAACCATCAACAACTAACTAATTCTTATCTTATATTTTCTTTTTCCTCTCCAATTAGTTTTTTTGCAGAGGATGGTTTTATTATATCTCCCATAATAACAGTTCTTACCGTTTCTTTCTTGTTAAAAACATTTGCCACTGCTTCTGATTCTATATCATAACTTCTGCCTGGAAGAAGGCGGTGAGATAATCTGGGCTTAAGGTGTTTTGCAACTGCCGCACCTAACAAATCAATTTTTTTCTGAAATATTTCTGTTCCATGCCCAAGATCTGCTTTTAGCTCATCCAATTCCCAATCATAGGCAGTGATGAGATAGCCATATATCTTATCTTCAAGTATTTCCAGTTTCTTTACCGCTCCGGTGGAAATTATTTTTTTACCCGTAGAACTGGTTCTGGCTGATTGGCAAATAGCTTTAGCTATTTTTCGAAAATCTACTGTGCTTTCCATGAGATCTATCATTGTTGAAAGTTCTTTGGCTCTGTCGCTATTCGCATCTCGTTGCTGGTCATGAATTTTTTGCTAATTCTAATGGGGTGGGTTTACCTTTATAGTTATTGGCATTTTTATTGGCATGAAGATCTAGCCTGCCTTCATTTAATAGATATTTTACAATTTCTATATTTCCTCGCTCTACTGCATCTCTTAGAAATGACAAATTTCGTTTGTCTGAAATAACAAGCTCTGCTCCGGCCTTATGAAGTGTTGCAAGCGAGTTTAATTTTTTATGAGTTATTGCGTAACATATTAGGGGTGATGGATCAGTTTTGTGATTTGGATCTATTTTGCATTCCTCTATGAGATATTTTATGATATCTACAGCTCCTGCAGCTACTGCAATTTTCAAAGTACGGTAATCTGCTATAGCCCCAGCTTCGCGCAGTAATATTATTATATTTAGATTTCCTTCGTTATTTGCTGCATAGTCTATTACGGTATTGTGGTAAGGTGCGTTACTTTTGGCGTTAATATCAAGACCTCGACTAAGAAAATATGTTACGATTTCCGGGCGGTTGTAATATGCTGCATCATGCAGAAGTGTATTTCCTGCCTCGTCAACAACATTAAGATCTGCGCCGGATGCCTCTAATTCTTTAACTGTTTCTAAAGTGCAATATTTTATGCCTAGTTGTAACGGAGTAACATCTTCTTTATTTGTGGCGTTAATATCAAAGCCCCGGTCAGCAAGATATGAGACGATTTCCGGGCGATTATGATATGCGGCATAATGCAGCAGATTGTTGCCGCTATTGTCAAGCGCATTAAGGTCTGCGCCAAACTCATCTAATGTTTTAATAAATTCTAAATTACCAGATAACACCGCTAGATGTAACGGAGTAAGCCCTTCCTTATTTTTAAGATTTAGGTCAAAGCGATAGCGATTTCGGAAATTATCTAACAAAAATCTAGCTATTGGACCACCGTTAAATCTATCTGCAGCTGTAAATAAAATTCCTTCAAAGATAATATTTTTGCTGTTGAATTTATTATCGTGAAGAAGTTGTAGCATTTCTGGATTGTTATATGACGCTTCCAAGAGCTCAATTTTTTCATAATTGGTCATTGATGCGGCAGTATATATTGCTGCGCCAAATAATCCTCCTTCAAAACATTTTTGACTCGCTCCATTTTGTATGAGCCACTCTACTACTTCTGACTTTCCGGCTCTAATTGCTGCAATGAGTGGGGTAGGTTGGCGGGTTATTCGATAGCAATGGCCATCAAGAGGATAATTCTTCTTAAACATTAATTTTAAAGCCTCGATATCTCCGGTTTTAGCGGCAGTAGCCATTTCTTGTGCTATTTCTTCATAACTCAGGAATTTTATATGAGGGAATTTTTTTTGCAGAGCAGATTTCTCATCTTCAGCTAATGTCTTGGAATATATAAGTGTGACACCTGGTTGGTTAAGCGATAATCCAGACGGCAGTTTTCCTTCGCAAAAATCAACGCGCAATAAGTTATCCATTGCTTTACTAAGGGCCACTTTATTATCAGGATTTTGCAGAATCTCTTGACGCAGCCTGTTATCTTTCCTAAGAAGGCGTAGGTGTTCTATGAAACGAAGAGCTAACACCTCCCGAAAGTTTTCTCCTGCATTTATTTCGTCCCCAAGGTTGATGCGCTGGTATCTTATTGTGCCATCGGGATCTTCATAGAACATTTCTTGGGAAAACTCTGTTTTACCTAGGATATTTTTCAGGTGACGCCAGCTAAATTTAGTGCCATCAATAAGAGCGTCCTCTCCTTCTTCCAGGCTCCTATCTATGACTGCTTGATAATGGAAAAAATGACCGCTTATCCAGAACTTTAGCAGAGGAGCATATGGGTTTGATCTAAGCAGTTCTTCTACATCTATAAATACCGTTACTATATCTTCTCCCTCAGTAAATTTTGGGATGCTAAAATGTGACATTGACAAGCATAGTCCGAAAAATACATTGTCATTAATTCCACCAAATGCAGGAGTGTGTGATGTTATTGTTGGTTCTCCCCAACGTTTCTGCTCCTCAGGGTCGCGCAAAGCGGGCACTTTTGATGATAATATTGCAGATGAGAATATTGCATTTGCCACTTTTCTGGGCATGGTGTGGTGCAAATATATATGCAAGAACATCGAAATTAATTGTGATTCTCGCTCAGAAATTACTGGCGAAGGTTGCTGATTTTCATCCTTCTCTTCCAGTTCCACCATCATTTCTTCTGCGAGTGAAGAAGATCTTTGGACAGGATGTTCCTCTTTTCTTTCTTCAACCATATGAGATTCATATAAGGGCAAGAATCCTTTCATGTTAAGCATTGCTTCCCTAAAGCAATTTTGGGCATGCTCATATTTTTTCTTTTTCTCTGGATCAAAAGTGGCAGGAATAGCTTCACCATTTCTAATAGGTGCGCCATCCAGCGTGATGCAGGCTCCTTCTTTTAAATCATTCTGACTTGCAATTGCTTCCCTGATTTTTAATGCCAGCGATTCTAAATCTCTTAATGCTTGCTGATCCTTGCATGCAATATCTTGGTAAAAATTCGTATCCTTCAATTCAACATTCTTGCCTTGGCATAATCTATCAATCAAAACAGCGTCATGAATTAATTTGTGGGCGATGGTTTTAGGTCCCAGTGTATCCTTCTGTCTAAGGGCATTAGAGAAAATTCTGGCTCGCTCCTCGTCTATGCCGTGTTTTATAAAATAGTCATGGCACATTTCTCCGCTTTCGCTGAGCCATTTGTTGCTTCCAGGACTCTGTTGGGCGGCATTGTTAAATAAAGCTGCAATTTGAATCAGAACTATATCTTCAGATGTTAGATTTGAGGCTTCTTGGCTACCATGTTTATGATGGAGATGAATCATGGATAAAATATAGATACCAATGCGGCTGGCTTGCATAGCGCCATTTTCTTCTCTTTGTATATTTTTCTGCGCTCTTAGTTCTTCAAATTTTAATGGAGCTCCTATTCTCAAAGTTGGAAAAGGGTGCAAATAAAGTGGCAATATCTCATCGGCATGTTCTGCTATATATGGAGAAAATCCTGCTGGTAGTGGAAGGCCAAAATAATCTGCTACTCGATGATAACCTCTGCCAGTTCTAAGGCGTTCTTCCAGATTTTCGAGATTTTTTTCTTTTTTTGTATTTATTGATAATGGACTTGGAAGTATGTCAATGCTTGCTTTTCTAGTTTTTTGATAAGATTTTTTTGCTTTTATATCTCTGGCAAGGACTAAAGTTTTTTGTACAAAGCGGTTATTTAATGGATTCTTTTCCGATTGCGCTTCTTCTTTTTCTTCTTTTAGTTCTAATATTTGTGCATCTTGCTTTTGTTTACTCATATTGAAATGTTATTTGTTGATTGGGGGTAATGTGTGTTGCAAAAAATGATTTGAAAGAACTTGCTCTAACTTTTTATATGTTCTTTGTTTGGTATTTTTGTTTGTGGGTTGGCTACAATATTTGAAGGCATTTCCTCTTCTCTTGCTTCAATCATTTCTTGAGGATGTTCCACAACTTCTTCCTCTCCTTTTTCTCTTGCCAGATCTAGCGCTGTTTTTTCTGCTTTGTCCCTTAAATTAAAATTCGTCTGATATCCACAAATCATTTTGACCATATCTAATTTTCCTTTCATCGCTGCTAGGTGTAGCGGAGTTTGGCTATTTTCGTCTTTTATGTCGGGATTTGCTCCCGCTTTTAGCAAGTTTTCCAAGATTTTCATTTGTGATTCTGCCACCGCAATATGTAAGGCTGTATAGCCATCACCATTTGTTCTCTTATCAAGATCTGGCATGTCATCCATGCATATTATTTTAACCGCTTTGTCTATGCCATGCAAAGTGGCGTAATGTAGTGCAGTATAGCCATGATTATTGACAATGTCTGCGCTTGCTTCTTGCTCTAGTAAGTTTTGCAGAATTTCAAAATAGTGTTTTTTTACTGCTAAGTGTATTGCGGTATTTCCATCTTTATCTCTTGCGTTTAAATCTGCATCTGCCTCTATAAGTATTTCAATTATCTCAGGATAGTTATATAGCGTTGCATAATGCAGCGCGGTATATCCTTTTTGGTCTTTAGTATTTGGATTGTAACGCTCGGGAAATTTTTCCAACATAATTCTTACCATAGCGCTATCACCATTTTTGACGGCAGCAAATAAGGCACCTTTATTAAAAATAATGCTGTCGATTTTAAACCCATTCTCTTCCAATATCTCCAACATTCCCGGGTTTTCCAGCGCTGAGACCAGAAGTTCTGATTTTTCGTAATTTATTGCCGATTTTGTGTGATATGTTCTTGCGCTAATCAGGCTTTGCTCAAAATATTTTTTGTTGGCGCCATGTTTTATAAGCCATTTAACGGTTTCTGCCTGTCCTTCCGTTATTGCGGTCATCAGAGGACTTGGCTGATTTAATGAAGAATAAAAATGTCCGTCAAGCGGATAATCCTTATTTAAAAAAGTTTCTAAGCTTTCAATATCGCCATCCATTGCGGCCGTATTAACTTCTTCCGCAATTTCTTCGCGAGATAGTATTTTGGCATGAGGAAGATTTTTTGGTATTTGCTCTTCCTCTGGTGTTTTATCATATAAAATAGTAACTCCTGGTTGGTTCAGTAAAATTCCAACCGGAAGTTTCATTTCAAAAAGATCCAGAGGCATTAATTCCTCGATTGCTGCGCTAAGAATGTTTTTATCCTGAGGATTTGTTAGAATATGTTGGCGCACCGGATTATTTTCGCCAAGCAGTCTAAGGTGCTCTATAAAGCGTAAAGCAAAAGATGGCCACAGATATTTTCCTGTTGATATTTCTTCCCCTAAATTGTTGCGTTGGTAACGGATTCCATCACCATCTTTATAATAGATTTCGCGATAAAATTCCTTTTCGCCGTTAATATTTTTTGAATGACGCCAGCTAACTTCTGTACCGCCTACAACTGTATTTTGCGCTTTTTTTGCTGTTTTATCTATTTCATTATCATGGCTATAAAAATGTCCGCTAGACCATAGTCCTCTCAAGGCATCGGGATTATGTTTTGTTATTTCTTTTACATTTATCAATATTGTTGTCTGATCATTTTTCTTTTGGAGAAATAGAGGAAGATTGAAATGTGACATTCCTGCTGACAGGCCGAAAAACACATTTTCATTTATGCCGCCAAATTTTAAGGTGTTGTTATTTATATTTTTTTTCTCCCATCTTTCTTGCTCTTTTGGATCTTGCAGGGCAGGGAATAATGTTAATTTGTCAGATATTATATCATGGATGATGCTTGACTTGGTGGTGTGATGCAGAAATAAATCCATCTCCATGAGATTTTTAAAAAGGATAAATTCTTCTTCGGATAATATGGGTCTTAACCGGTTTTCCAGTTCTTTTAGCCAATCTTCTTCTTTGGCGGCAGATTTTTCTTCTTCCGGTGCTTTTGTTGTTTTTGGGGATTTTAGTTGCGGTGTTTTTTCTTCTTCCTTCTTTTCTTCATTTTGAATTGGAATATTAAGCTCTGATAAAGTTGGAAAACTTGTAATATTTTTCGCCACCTCGCAAAAGCAGTTATTAGCATGTTCATATTTTTTCTTTTCTTCTGGATCAAAAGTGGCATTAATACCCTCTCCATCTTGAATGGCTGAGCCATAAAGAGTTATTGTTGCCGCTTCTTTGTCTCCTTTTAAGTCAAATTGTTGTGCTATTACTCCTCTAATTTCTAGCAAAACATTTTCTAATTCATACAGCGCCTCAGGATTTTTAGAGGCAATATCTTTATAAAAATCCATTTCCTCTATTCTGAACTCGTAACCCAAGCGCAATATGTCGGCGCAGTCTGCATCATGAATCAATTTATGGATAATACTTTTAATCCCCGGTGTGTCCTTGTGTCTGATTGCGTCAGAAAAAATCCTGGCCCTTTCGTCTTTTATCCCTTGTGATTTTAAATAATTATAGCATAACTCGCCGCTTTCACTATCCCACAAATCTTCACCATCTCTCAAACGCGCTGAGTCGTGAAACAGGGCAGCAATTTGAGCGAGCAAAATATCTTCATTGCTTAAAAGTTGTGCTTCTTTATCACCATATTTTCTGTATAAATTCGCCATAATTGGAATCAGGGCCGCAACCCGGCTGGCATGCATGGCGCCGTGAATTAGCCTTTGCACCTCTTCTTGTTTGCGCAATTCCGCTGGCCTTAAAGCTTTCTGTCTGCCGGATGAAACGGCAAAAGATTGTAAATAATGTGCTTCAAATATTTTATTTGCATGGGCTTCAAGATCAGGAAAATCATGCGGTAATGGCAAGCCAAAGAAATCTTCTATCCTGAAATAACCTTCACCGGTTTCAAGGCGTTGTAACAGGTTTCCAAAATTTTCTTCTGCTCTTTCAATTATATTTATCGGGTGGGAAAGTTGTTCGGTGGTTGCATCAAAGGTTCTTTGATGAGATTTTTTTATCTTAAAATTCCGGTTGCCTTGTCTCACAACCTTACGCATAAGAGGATTAGAATGTTCAGGCCATGTGATCTTGCAGTCTGATTTGTCCTGCAGATTTTTTAGTTCTTCTATCAATTCTTTTATCCGAACTAAATTTTTACAGTGGTTTAAATTAAGGAATTTTAGTGTTTTTGGCAGCGGCGGCAGAGAGGTGAGGGAGGTGCATCCTGAAAGATCAAGTTCTTCAAGATCTTGTGGCAATTCTATTGATAATTTTCCGTCAATAATGTCACGGTTATTTATCGTTAATGATCTCATTAAAATTTACTCAAATTTGGCAACAAACCACAGCAAAGATTAATTGCCATAGTTGGATAAAAAGGGCCTATGATGATTGTTCACCAAAGAGAAACTCTATGTTTTCTGGCCGGGCATCTAATCATAAAATTCTATAATAACAAGAATTGATATGGGGCCTATTGTGGTTAATAACATTGAGATATAAAAATCATTACAATGAAGAGTTTCAAACTAGTGGGGCTTTGCTGTGTTATCTATAGCCAGATGTTTTTGTAACGATCAAATAAATGAAATATAAAAGAAGGAGATGTTGGGAAAGATTAACCGAAATGATTTTTGATAAAAGAGATGAGATTTATTTAGGATATGGGTTTCTTGCAAAGGCGATGTTCTAAAATTCCAACATCATTTTGCAAGAAGTGAATGTCTATCAAATTCTGTCACAGCGTCTACCGTCGATAGCTTGTAAAATTGCGGTGTCTTCTTTATAGGGTTTAATTGTTGTGGATGGTTCATTTTTAATTTCCTCATCTTGCTTAGACATGAATTCTTCCAAATATTTTGCAATATCTAAATGGCCACCGTTTCTTGCATAATCTAAAGCAGTAAATCCCTGTGCATCTATTTTGAACGGGTCTGCTTTAGCTTTTAACAAACAATCTACCATTTCTTCATATCCTTCGATTGCTGCTAAATGTAGAGCTGTTCTGTCAAATTCATCTTCTGCGTCCGGATTTGCTCCTTTTGCATGAAGTGTCTCAAATCCTTCGGAATTATTGTTATATGTTGCCCAGTGTGTTGGGGTGTATCCATTGCTATCCTTGACATCAACTTCTACTCCGAAACGCAATAAATAATTCAATATATCTTTTCCCTCTTTTTGTTGCGCTGCTAAATGCATAGTGGTTTCACCGAGTCCGCTTTTTGCGTAAATATTTGCTCCAGCCATATGAAGTGTTTCGAATATTTTCAGATTGCCTACACTTGCGGCGCTATGTAATGGGCTATATTTACCGTTATCTACAAGATCATAATTTGCGCCTGCTTTTAACAGATATTTTACCATTTCTTCATGGTTATTTAATACCGCAAAATGTAAAGCTGCATTACCATTTTTATTGCGTGCATTAAGATCTGCTCCGGCTTTATTAAGATCTATAACTGCTTCCATATCTCCATCCAATACTACCAAATGTAATGGTGTATTTCCTTGATAATCTTGAATATCAAGATTTGCTCCCAGATATATTAGATGTCTAGTGATATGGATAAATTTAAGTCTGACTGCAATATGTAAAGCGGTTTCGCCAATATGTGCCACTAAGCGATTTTTCTTACCATCATCTCTTTTATCCTCAATACTCGCCTTTCTCGATCTCACATCTTTAGCGTCTATTTGCGAGTTAATATCTATACCAGCTTCTGCCAGCGATATTATGGCTGCTAAATTCCCATTTTGTGCTGCGTGCAATAAGGCTCTGTGTCCTCTTTTTGGGTCTAAATTTGGCATATATGAAATGAAATAAATAGATTGGTTAATATGGTGCTTATCTTTAATAACAATGAAGTCTGCTTTTGTGAGTGTTTCTTATGTCATAAGATTAGATAATATGATTATTAATCTATTTAGTTAATTTATTTATTATAGTTTTCTCATTTTATCGCGAAATCTATTGGCGCTTTAATCAAGATTGGGAGCAATATTTAACCAAACAAATAAAATATGAGAGCAAAAAAAGTTCAGGGAAATAATCAGAAAGAAGAGGAAAATCTTATCTTAGAGTTTGCAAGAAAATTAAAATCACAAAACCAAAAAGAAAACAATCCAGATACCTACCAATTCTATTGTGAGGAAATCCACGAATTTTGTTCAAAATCCGGACTCTATCGGCTAAAGCCTTTTGTTCATGATAACAATCCTTCTTCTTATAAATTCTATCAAGAATTAGATTCAGAGGGTGAAAGAATTGTTAACATATTTTTTGGTCTTTCAGATAAAGGTGGGTTGAAGAGATTGAGTGATGTCGGAAAAGATTTTTGGAAAAAGCAGGCTAGTGCGGCTATTTGTTCTACTCAGGCAGAAATGGGATTTTTTCGTGAAGAGAGCTCGCGTGATCGTTTTATAGAAGGTCAGATAAATGATTATTTAAGATCAGCTATGGTTTTGTATATAATGAGTGGAAAAAACCCACCTGTTTCTTTCAATGATTTTGAGGCATCTATAAAAAAGGAGTATGAAAAACCTCATTGGCAATTCATAACTCAGCAGTTATTTCTCATAATCAAAGAAACCTATTCCTTAGAGGTTTCTATAGATAGGTTTCGATTAAATGTTGAGGAAAAGTTTTATGAAAAGCGTGGTAAGGTTCCTAGGAAAGCTATTTTAAAAGAAATAATTGACTCACATTCACTCAGAGTAGGGTTAGAGTTCAGAAATAAAAATAGTGTAGAACTTTTGGATGGCATTCAGTCGTCAATGGAAGATAAAAAGTATTTTCTAAAGGTAAGGTCATCAATTAAATCGTCCTTAAAAACAGGATTTAAAGAGTTGGACGATAAAGGGTTATATGATAAAGAAATACAGAACGATTATCCTGGATCATGGGGGGCTGCTATAGTAGTTCTTGCCTCATTGGCTATGCTTAGTTTGAATGCAGGAATGCTTTATGTTTCATCACTGGCATGGCTTATGGTATCATTTTGTGGATTTAACTATATTTCACATTATTCATTAAATATTTCTGAAGAAGAGAGACTGCGTAGACTAGAGCAACTTTATAAATCTAAAGAAAAATTGTGTGGATTTACCCGTGATTTTCGGCGTAAGTTGCGTTCTTCGACCCCGGAATTGGAAGAAAAAGACAAGTCACAACTTCCCGAAACATTATTTGCGGTTCCGTATGATTGGAGCCTTAAACCAGAAGAGCGTGCTAAGGTATTTGACGATGTCATTCATGCAAAAGAAAAAATAAAAACCCACCGATTTCCTCAAGCATCTGATGCTCTCCGAGAAGCCGCCAAAATGTTTTCCGGTGAAGAACCATCCAAATCCGTTGCTTCCGCTACTGCAGTAATATTGGATGAAGGAAAGGGATCGGAAGTGGAGTGTTCCATTGAATATGAAATAAGAGATGAAAAAGAAAATGTGAAGAAAATTTCTGCCCGCTATTTTCGAAATGAAGATGGGCATTATGTTGAACATGAAGGAATAAGGCAGAAATTATATGATGTGGAAGGAACAGAAAAAATGTGGTGCTGCGTCATAAATTATGATAAAATGGAAGATGAAGACTACCGCACTGCAGTAATGAATATTGTTGAGGAAGGAAAGAGAGTTAAAAGCGCTTCAGGAAGTTCAGGATTTAAATATATTGATGGAGATTGGGAAGTTAAAACAGTCGGCAAACGCTTTGGCAACATGCGCCTTTTTGCTGATAAAATTTCTCTTCCAAAAGAGGTTGGAGGGGGCACTATCCTGATAGTTGATCTTGATCCTGATCGAGTAAAAAGCCATAAGGAAATAGAGAGGGAGAGATAGGAGAATTTATTGCCAGCTTTCTCCTCATCCATCATTAATCATATTTTCAGATTTTATTGCTAGTTTCATAAGAGAATTACGATATGCATTTCAGGCATTTGGATTTATCTCTTCTGCTACCAGATTTCTACAATTTCCTTTAGATAATTTCTTGGTAACGACGCTTTTTATCAACTTTTACAGCTCGTACTTTTGAGGCATTTGTTGTAGGAGCATCTTCTTTTTCTTCACCCGAGACATCTTCCATGGCATTTACAGCGATTGCTTCTTTTGTTAATTTTACAATTTTTTCTTGGATTTTTGCTGCTTCCTCATTATTTAAAACATCATATATTTCTTTTACCATTATCTCTTTTTGGGCATTGGTTTTGCTTTTAAATTCCGCTAATGGATCCATTGGATCAAGCGGGGTTTCTTCTTTGCTTTCAACATATAAACCCGGATCTGACAATATTTCCAGCTTCTGGCGTTTGGGTTGATATTCTTGATTGATCTCAGACTTCACTTCCGGAAAGGCAATATTTGCCCAAGTCTCACCATGTTTTTCAAGTAGATAATCAGCTATATCTTCTAGAGGTTTGCTAAGAATGTGATTTGCTATTTCATAAGCGGCAATAATTTCTTCGCCAATATCGATTCCTTTCTTATTTAGCAAATCTTCGGTTCTTTCCTCGTAAAAAACTGTATCCGGGAGGCCATTCCATGCTTTATGGCCATCTTGAATTAGCATCTCATGCACTTCTTTGATCAACATAACTCCCAGCTCAACTTCTATGTTATTAAAGTCTGGAAGAGTTTTGAATTTATCATTCTGAGCCGCGAAATTTTCAATATAGTCAATTATCATCAATTGCCGTGCAGCATTGATTTTGTCGACTATTTCCGCTTCCTGCGCCACTCGCATCCAGGCATTGATTTTCATAAAACCATTAACCGGCTGATTTACGCAGCCATCCAGATAAAGTTTGGCAATTTCTTCTATCCATGCCAGTTGTTCTGGATCTTGGCTGATAAAATCAACAAATGGCTGCGTCTTGCTAAGAGTTTCATCAAAACCTCCCCGCTCTTGTAATCCCTCTCTCAAGAAGCGTTTGAAAAGTTCAACCGTTGAAGGTGCTCCTGCTGGCTCGCTTGCTTTATAAATTAAAACGGAATCAATCAATCTTTCTATAGGAGTTAACCAATGTTCAGGACGTTCTATTTCGCATTCATTCTCTTCCAAATCCCTCAATAAATTTGTCAATTCTCCTGTCCTTTCAAGAGAGCAACATCCTCTCAAATAAAGGAAGTCTAGATTGTCTGTCAGGTTTGTTGGTAGGCTTTTAAGGGCAATACATCCGTTTAAATTAAGTGATTCTAAGTCATATGGCAGATTTTCCGGCAAAGAGACTAAAGTTTGGCAACCACTCAAATCGAGATATGTTGTACCTTTTGGTATATCAATAGCTATTTCGCCATTGACGATTTGTGCGTCAGTTATTTTAAATTCCATTTTGGTGATTGTAGTTGGGAAGTTTTAAAAGAGGGGGGTAGATAATTAAAGTTAGTTCATATCATGTAAATTAATATGATTATTAATTTATTAAATCAACGTCAAGATTTGATATTTCTTAAATCAGTTTTTAGTTTCGCAACTTACTTGTTTAGAGTATCAATATTACCTTTCTTGGTGACCCTTAGCGGCGAAAATTTCTTCATCACTTTGGTTATTTTTAACTTCTATTATGTGTCTAATAACAGCTGGGCAGAGCGTGCCCAGAATTTTGAGACTAAAGAAGGTGGGTCACAAAGGTAAAGTTTATATAATTATTAATGGACTTTCCCCCTGTCTTGGAAATTTGGCAGCAGCAGAATTTTGAGGAGAAGCAGAAGGGGTTGAAAGTGACAATAAAAAATCTTTTGGCGAAAAAAGAGAACAGGCTGATGGTGATAAGAGAGACCCTGACATTGAAGAATAATATTCTTTTCTTCCTTCCCCTCTTGGTTTTTCTTCATAATGCAATTCTTCCAAATAAGGAAAAATCTTTTCGCAATGTTCTCTAAATTCTTTTAGATATTCGCTGTCGAAAATTTCTGGTAATGTTTTTTTGAGTACGAGATAGGCCCCAATATCTAAATTGTTTTCTTTAAATGTGGCCAAATCATGTGGCTGGTCTTCCATTATTTGCTGCAGATTTTCTATTAGTTTTTCCATCTGCTCTTCCCCGCCAATTAAGCTAGAAATTAGCTCGTTATATTGAGTATCAAGAAGTGATTTTTTTAATTCTGCCACTAAGCCATTAGGAAAAATAAAACTGTTATTGATTGCATCGGTATGAAATATGTTAATTCCATTAGGGCTGCTGCGCAAACGGTCTCCACCGCTATTTAATACCGGTGTAACAATTTTTTCGCAAAAGATGGGATATAATATTTGGGCGCAAGGATCAGTTATGAGGGATTGGAACAGGAAATTTTTTAATTGGGTGCCAATATTAGCGACGCAACCATCCCCTATGGTGTAAAACCAGCTGTTAAGCCTATCTAAAGTTCCCTCAATTTTAAAAAGATAAATTAGTTCACTTTTATTTTCGGCAAAAAGTTCTTTGAGTTTTTTTTGGTTTTTTTCGTTAATATCGGCATCAATATTTAATACGGCTTTAAAAAATTCCGTTACTTCACTATCAACAAGTTCCTCTTTTTCTATTTTTAATAATCTTTTGAACTCTGCCAAAATTTTCTCTTGTTTTGCTAGAATAGTGGGATCTTGCTCTTTGTTCGAATAGCCTGACTCTTCTTTTGATTCATCTGATTCTTCAAGACTTAATTTTCCAGGATTATTTAAATTTTCTGCGGCAATTTGAGGGCTGTTAAAATTTATCCAGCAATTATCAATTAACTTTTCATTGACTCTTTTAATTGGCGGTGCTTCATTTTCTAAATAAGAACTTAAGAATTTTACCGATGGCAGATTTGCGCCAGTTAGAGCACGAAAACTTTCATATTCCGATCCTGATATATAGATATATTTGTCTGTAGGTTTAAATCTGGATTTTACTTGATCCTTGAATTCCGGATTAAGCAGGGATATAAAGCCATTAACATTGCCCTTAATTTCGTAGTAGAAAAATAAATTGTTCAAAGGAATTTGGTCGTAACCTTGACCGAATAATCTTCTTAATTTTCCCAATCCTTCTTCCGTTACAGAATTTTTTAATTCTGCATCACAAAGTAACTGATATATGGATTGATATTTGCCATGAGTTCTGCTGCTGGCAATGTCTAAAATATCTTTTTCTTCTAGCCGCAGCTGGTTTTGAACTTTTTTCAACAACTTAAGAACAACGTCATCTTCTTTTAGGTTAGAAATAAATTCCTTGATCATCGGAAGATCATCTGCCTTGTTGAGCATGTTTTTATTAAGAAACGCCTCAAACAGAGCGGCCTGCATCGACTCATTATTTTGATACAAACCAATACATAGAGAGGGTATAAGATTGTTTGAGAGAATATAAAAATTTATGAAGAAATCGGCAATTTCATTAAAATCATATTTGCTTTCGGTGAGTAAATTATCATCAATAATTTTTACGAGAGTTTCACTTTGTTCTTCTGAAGATAATGAGGGAAGATAAGATAATAAAACATCGTGATGTCTATCTTTTGGCAGTAAAGGAAGCGCTTTTTCAATTAGGTCCTGCAAAACAAGTTTATTCTTTCTAAACCATGCGGGCAGGGTGTAACCGAAACCTGTTTTGACTAATAATGGCAGTGCCTTTCTAATGAGAGTTTCAAAGTCAAAATTATTTTCCGGTGCATTTCCTTGGAGAAAATAGGAGAAAGCTATGTCATATTTCTCCTCATCTATTAGCGGCAATATTTCTGTGGAAAAAATATCAAAACTAACATTATTTCCCGGTATTTTAAACCAAGGTCGCAAAAGTTCATCGTGATCAGATTGCGGTGTTAGTAATAACGATTTTTTAAGAAGCGGGAAAGTAAAATTATCTCCTAGATCTTTGATTAAAGATTTTACAACATCGCTGCGTTTGCTTTCATCAACTGCCTGCAATTTTCCTTCCAACTCTTCTTCGGATAGTAAATTAGCTACGACCGTTTCTTTTAATTCTTCTGGCATATGGTTTCAATTTGGGGAATTTAAAATTGTGTAGTTTAATCCTGGTAAAATGTTTGGAGAATTTTAGAAAAGTCAATTAATCTATAAGTTTTATTTATTCAAGTATTTTCTTATATAATATGGCTTTTCTCTAGAAAAAAGTTACCATCTGTTCCCTTCTGGAATATATGAAAGGCTGCGCCATTCTGATAGTTGACCTTGGTCAGATAAAACTCATAGGGATGTGGAGAGAAGAATAGGAGGAGTGTAAAATCAAGAGTCAATAATTCTTCGTGAATTATATAAATTATCAGACTTATCTTTGTTGCCCTTCTTTATCCTCAAAATTCTGGATGTGTTCTACCCAGTTTTTATCGGGTAGTGGGATAGCTTCAATATCTTTAGCTGACTCAATACATCCGCATAATATCCGCCATCTGGAAGGTTTGGGAGCCTTGGAGGGGGCTGACAATGTTTGGCTATCAATAATGCCGAAACCTTCTAATTGAACGGGATATTCGCTATCATAAGCCATTATGGCATTAAAAACATTCACTGGCATTTTCTCCATATCCCGTTCTTCTGTCCATTCTAAAAGCTGACGGGCGCGCTCTTTGGAAAGGTTTGGTTCGCAAGCTTTTTTGATTAGTGTTTTATTTTCATTAGAAAGGCTGGTGTTTTCCAGATTGATAATACATAAGTTGGAATTGTTATTTACCATTTTCAGTAGTGCCTCTGTGCATCCGATGCCACTTAAACTATTGTTGGAAAGATTAAGATATCTAACCCGTGAGCCAAGTAATCCTTTGGCTAATGCGTTAATTTCTTTTGCCTCGCTAATTCTGTTATCACTCAAATCGATCTCTATTATTCTTTCGAGATTTGACAATCCGTGTCCTAAGGCCATAAGAGCTTCCGGGCTATTTATGCGATTATCGCTTAGATTAATTGCTATATTGTTGGTATAAGGCAATACTTCTTTGCACAGGGCCGTAAGTGCCTTTTTGTCTTGAATGTAATTGGCGCTTAAAACAACTTCTATCTCTTTTTCAAACCTATTTTTAAGATCACGCAATCCTTTACCTAGCATTGCTAGCGCTTGTGGGTTATTGATGTGGCTGTCACTAAAATCAACAAAAGAGATATCGGCGTGAGGCAATAGTTTTTTGCATAACACATTTATGGTTTTAGAGGTGTTATGATGGGCAATGTGTATGGCAAGTTTCTTGACATTAGCAGTAAGCATCGCTTCCCATAAGATTTCCGGATCATCCAGAAAATCTTCCTGCAATATTCCTAGCTTCAACACCCCGCTATCATGATTGGTATTTTGTGCTATATAATCTCTTATTTTTTCTACTGAAACCGGCATTTTTCCTTTATTCTTTCTTAATTCTTCACTTTATAAATCTTTGAGTTAGTTTGACCTTTTTTATTACCAACTAATCATAATAAATCATGAGCAAAAATATAGATCTCGAACAGTATTATGAAAAAACCATTAAAGTATGTGAAGAAGCTCTAAGGTTAAATCAAAGTTTTGATTCATATAACAAGCTGGGAGATGCTTATTGTAATGCTGGTAACTATCCCCAAGCTATAATAAATTATTCACAAGCTCTAAATTTTTCTAACGAGCCGCTAATATTAGCAGAAATATATAGCAAGATTGGAGAGGTTTATCATGACTTAGAGGATTATAATCAAGCTATATTCAGTTACTCAGAAGCTTTAAAACTCCAACCGGAAAGTGACATATATCTTACTACCAGATCCGATCTTTATTTGAAGATAGGGAATTATCAGAATGCTATAGAGGATTATAAAAGAGCCATAGAACTACATCCTGCCTCATATATGTATTCCAATCTTGCCGATATATTTAAAAAGCAATGGTATATCGCCAATGTAGGTGGCGTAAGTTATGAAGAGGAGAAAAAAGATGGAGAACCGCAAAGAGATAATCAAGAAAATTCTCGGCCTGTGGTCCGTCAGATTTTACCTTCTTTTTATGTAGAATCTCAGCTTCCTTCCACTCCGGATATATTGGCCGATATTGTTGACTTTGACCGTACTTGCCGCAAACAAGAAAAGGTTCTTTTTCGGGCAATATGCCATGAATTATATAATGTTAAAGAAAATCGTCCAATCATGGATATAGCTGCTTGGAAGGCAATAAATGGAGCACCGAAGCTTTCTATTCGAGCCACCAAAGGAGGTGATGTGTCGGCATTAGGTGGAAGAAAAGATTCTGCGGGAGAAGCTGAAGGAGGTACTGGTACAATATATATTGCTTTGGATATTAACAATAAGGCCGATAGTGCATGTACATCAATCCACGAGATGATGCATCTAGTCATTACCGTGATAGCACAAAACAAATTTAAAGCTTACAAGAAAGGACAAAAATCCGATTATGTTAAAATCATAAATGCTTCCAAAGAAGCAGAAATGATGGCATTAACAGATAAAGAACAGCACGCAGTTTCTGCCATGCTGCTTCCATATAATGCCCCATCATATGAAGAGCGCCATGGCAAGGCATGGAAAGAAGAACGAATTGCAGTCATCACAGAATTATGTACTGCGTCAGGATATGATGTTGTAAAGAGGATATATGATAGGGAGCTGGCATATTTTGAAGAAATATTAGAGGAGTGTCAGATATTTCTAGAAAAAGAAAGATGGCAGCCAAGACCTTACGTTTTGCATGTGGCAGCTGCAGTTGTCTCAACTGAAGAAACAGTAAATCGTGCCAATATCGCTAAAGCCATTTCCTGGAGAGCGCAATATAAAAAATTCGGCACACTTCGTCTTCAAGTCAAAGATGGTGATAAGATTTTTGACCAAATTCTGCAAATCCTAATTGATAATAAAAACCCCACAGACCAGCTTCTAGAAAAGCTTTATAAAGACGGAAACAAAAAAGCGCTGGAGGATTTTTGCAATGCCTGTGCTAAAGTTTGCGAGAGTGCGTTTATTATTACCAAAGGTGGATTTTGCGGCACAAAAAAGACCTATAGATTTGATGAAGAAAAATTCGACAAAAAACTTTTAGCAAAAACTGTTGAAAAAGAAGCGGCGAAATTACAGCCATTAATAAAATCAGTAGAAGAGCTTTTTCCTTCCGGTAAGGTATCGATGGCAAATGCTGGAGAAGTCGCCATTAAACAAATCGGTTCTCGCGAATAATTTGTGGAAAATTGAGTTAATTTTCTCTTCCTGCCTGTTGTTGAATTTGCGGATGTATGTCAATGGGTTCAGGAGAAGCGGAAGGTCTTTCCTTCTCCTCCCTTTCTTTCTCTTCCTCATTATGCATTTGCTCCAAATCAGGGAAAATCTTCTCGCAGTCAGTTTTAAATTTTTCTAAAGATTGGTCATTTAAAATTTCCGGTAGTGCTTTTTTAAGGACGAGATATGTTCCGATATCAATGTAATCTGTTTGATAATTATCAAATTCATCGCCTGATTTTTCTTCCGAAAGGTCATTTAGTCTTTTGGTTAGTTTGGTGACATTCTCTTCACCTCCCACTAATTCTTCAATCAAATCACTGCGCTTTGGAATAAAATTGCCTTCACTATCACGAAATGATTTTTTTAGTTCTTCCACCAACCCTTTATATGAGATGAGGCTATTATCAATTACAGGTAAATCTAATATACTAACTCCTGAAGCTTGGTCGGTGAGGTGGTCTTCGCCGCTATTATTCAATATCGGCACAGCGATCTTTTCTGAAAAAACGCAATATAATAATCGAGCGCAAGAATCTGGTATCAAAACCTTCAAAATTTCCGTTTCAACTTTGCTGGCAAAATTGGCAACACAGCCATCCTCTAAGCTGCCGATAGAGTTGGTCAAACCAGCTAAGCCTCCTTCTTTTTGAAGAAGACACATTAGTTTGCTTTTATTTCTGACAAAATATTCCTTAAGTTTTTCCTGATTTTTTTCACTAATCTCAATATCAAGATTGAGCAATGTTTTAAAAAACGAATATATTTCTTTATCAGCAAGATTTTCTTCTTTTGTGGCTAATAATCTTTTGAATTCCTCAATAAGTTCGGGATGCTGTTCTGGTGCAACAAGGGAATCTTGAAAATTGATCTGGCAATCATCAATTGTCTCCTGGCTTAATTCTAAAATTTCTTCAAATTGAACTTTGCTTTTTAAATATCTGGTTAGATATTCCATTTTTGGTAAGCCAAGATCATCAAATAATATCGTTAATTTCTCCGCTTCTGATTCTGAAATATAAGCATAATTTTCTGTAGGGTGGAAATTCTCTGCCATTTGTTCGCGGAATTCTTGCTTTAAAAGCGCTAAAAAATTCCCCATATCATCATTGATGTCATAATAGGCAAACACTGATTTTAAAGTGATGTCATCAATATTTTCGCCAAATAATTCTTTTAGTGTTGTGATTCCTTCTTCTGTCAGGCAATCTTCTAATTTTGCATCACCAAGCAGCGAAGGTATGACATGATATTTGCTGCCTATTCTATCTTTGGCGATTTCTAGAATATCTCTTTCCCTCAGATAGTTTTGCGCTGCTCTTAATGTATCAAGAGCAATATAATCAGTTCTCAGGTTAGAAATGAATTGTTTGATGATTTCTATATCATCTGGTGTTTGTTGAAGTAATCCGTAATTAAGAAATTGAAAAAAGAGATATGTCTGAGAAATTTCGTTATTCGGATATAGCCCTCTACATATTCTAGGAATATCTTGATTTGAAAGCTCTGTTTCTTTCCACAATGCTATAATTGTCCTAAATTCTTCTTGGTTTGTTATATGTGCCAAGTCGGATTTTAGAATATTTATGATGTCATTAACGCTGCAATTATTTTGTCTGATCCAAAAAAATATAGCATTGTCTTTTGTATTTTGATTATCCGTTAATGATGTGAATTTTCTAAACTCCTCAATTCCAAGACCATGACTATTCTCAAACTTATGGATCAATGTAAGCAAGAACTGATCTCTCTGCTCTTTAAGAAGTAGTGGTGATAACCATTTAAATTGGTCGGGACTAATATTATTTTCCGGTTTTCCTATCCAATTACTTAAAAGATTATTGCCCGTTTCAACATTTGGGATAATTTTTTTGTTCGGATCTTCAAAACCCTTAAATGATTCTTTTATTTTGATAAGCTGTTCAAGGTCAATATTGTTCTCTGCTTTTTTAAGCCACGCCAATACAATATCGTGAGATGTAATTTCTTCCTTTTCTAGATTGGCGATTTTTACAATTTCATCAAAACTAATGTTATTTTTAGGGTTGTTGAGCCAAATTCTAAGAATATCATTACAATGATGATATGAAAGATTTACAGTTTTTTTTACGAGTTCAGCAAGACCAATATTCAATACATGATCAGAATTTTCTTTAAGCCAGGATAGCAAAATAGAATATGCTTCCCGGTTTTCTGCTTTTTCGTGTAGAAGCGATATGAAACCATCAAGGGCTTTATTATTTATCGGCTCTTTATGTGGAAATTCCAAAACATCTCGATTATTTAATAATAAGCTTAAGTTCCTTTTAAGCTCATCCATCGGAGATAGATCCGATTCTTTTAATTCTTCTTCAGGCAATGCTTCGTCCCTCCTCAATCTTTCTATCATTGAGTGGAAATATTTAGATCCTTCTTCTGTTAAGAAATTTATATATTTTGTATTCTCAAGCAGTGAGGCTATAGATTGGTATTTGTTGCCTATTCTATTTTCAAATATTTCCAGAAGATCCTGTTGTTCCAACATATTCCATTCTTCTGGATTATCCATTTCTCTAAACAGAGGTGTTTGCGCTCTTCTAAATACCATGTATACAGCTTCATCACTTCGTAGCCCGGAAATAAAATTTTTGATAATTCTTATATCTGTCGGCGTTTTTTGTAAAATTCTGTCCTCAATAAATTGATTAAAGAGTTCTGCCTGAGAAATTTCGTCATCTGGGTGCAATATTTTGCATAATGTAATGATTTCACTATTTGGAAGTAAGGCTTTTTCATATAATGATGAATTTGTATAATGATAATATTTAATGCCTAGTTTCACAATAATTTGTGCAAGATCATTGGTGCTCAGGTTTGGCTTTAATTTTTCAATACATAATTTTGCAAGCCTAGGAGTGTAAGATGAGGAAAAATTTACTATTTCTTTAGAATCCAATATCTCTTTAATATCCTCAGCGCCAAGATTATTACCCTGTTCTTCAAACCACGATTCTAGAATTTTAATACGGTTGCCCTCAGAATTTTGATTGCTTAATAACGAGCTTAATTTCTTTTTAAGATCATCTATCGGTTTAGATTTATTAGATGCTACCACAGATTGTTGCTCTTTGCGTTTTATATCACCCTTGATCTCCGCAATATCTTCCTCTCCCAATATTTCCTTTTCCTTAATTGCTTCCAGAAAATTGAGTGCAACATAATTATTCTTTAGGCGGGAAATAAACTTTTTAATAATTTTTATATCTGCAGGTGTTTTTTGCAGTAAATCACCATTGATAAATTTTGAAAAGAGATTTGCCTGAGAAGTTTCATTCTCTAGATAAGACATTATACATAAGTAAGGTAATTCATTATGTGTAATAGCGGACATTTTATATAATCTTATGATTCTGCTAAAATCATTTTGATTAAGCTGGATCATAAGATCTATGAATTCATCGCTACTTAAATTTTCTTTTGATTTTTCAACCCATATTTTTTCAATTTCACTATATTTTTCTTCTGAATCTAAATCTCCAAATGATTTTATTATTTCTATAATTTCATCAAAACTGAGATTATTGCCAGGCTCACTAAGCCAGGACAATATACCTTTCCTGTCTTTGAGTGATAATGACATTTTATTTTCCAGAGCAATTACTGCTTGTGAATCGGACATGGATAATTCCTTAGACCCTTTGCTATTTTCCGGCATGAATTTTAACTTTTGAGATTATGTTATGAGATGTGGTTTTGATATGAATTTTCCTTGTATAGGTAAAAAGTTAATTTACAAATCTATTTTGCCTTTTGGGCTATTTTTAAGGTAAAAACCTTTATTTTAGAGCTTCTAACGCTTAACCAGGAGGGACATTCAATAAATGTGGGGTTTTAAATGAGTTGGTCGCTTCAAATCAGCTTTATTTCTTCCAGCTTCCTGATTTTATCCCGCAATTCTGCGGCGATTTCAAATGAGTGGCAATGTGGTAACGCATCCATCCAGCCGCTATAGATGCAGATGGTAAATTTGCTTAAGCCCCTTCATTTTTAAAAAGATAGATAAAATTATTTTTATTCTCGAAAAAAAAGTTCCCTAAGTTTTGTCTGGTTTTCTCATTAATTTCAACTTCAAGATTTAGCATTTTTTTACAAAATGTTACTTCTCCATTGGTCAGACCTTCTTTTTTGCGTCTAATAATCTTTTGAATTCACGAAGAATTGTTGCCTGATTTTCCGGCGTGATGAAAGAATCATAAAATTGTTCCGGCTCTTTTACTTCTTCTTGGGTAGAAGGTTCGTCAAGACTAAATTTTTTAAGAGCTTCCAGGTTTTTTAAAGCAATAGCAGGATTGTTAAAATTGATCTGACAACCAGCAATCATGCTTTTGCTGAATCTTGGAATTATCGGCACTTCATTTTGCAAATAATGAGTCAGATGAAATATTATAGGAAAATCTATGCAGTCAGAGCCTGCAAATTTTTATATTTCTGTCTGGATAAGTAGGGATATTTTTCTATCGGTTGGAAATTTGATCTTATTTCCTTCGCGGCGCTAGTAAGATTGGTTGGTTGACGGTATTATAATTTTGTTAAGATCATCAGAACTGCAAATGAATTGCTCATTTTTGAAACAAGATTCTATAACCTCTTTTCCGTCAGTTATTGATATTGGTGGCAATATTCTTCTAAGCCCAGAAGCATCAAATTCCTTTTCAAATTCTTTAAAAAAGATATTGCTGCCTCTCCAAGCTGCATTCCCCTTACATTCAGTTTTTCTTTGAATTATAAAAATTTACCAATAATTTCAAATTTAATTTGATTATCTCTTGTTAGAAACAAGCAATAGCTTTTTATAAAAATTTAAATTTCAAAAATATTAAAATTCTAGCAAACCAATAGAAAAATATATGAAACCAGAACTAGAGACAAAAGAACTAGAGACAAAAGAATTAGAAGTCTCATCAGAAGCTTTATTAAAACAAGAGATTGAATTAATGGATGTATCAGAACGATCATCTTTTTTAAAATCCTATCTGAAAGAGCCACAGAATAATTTTAGTTTTGATTTTCTTATTGAAGCAGCAGCATCGCTTAGGGTGGAGTGGGAATATCGTAAAGTTATGGAAGCCTGGATTGAAAAACCAACAAACAAGATTAATGCTGATTATCCCAGATTTCTTTTAAAGAAACATTATAATCAAGGAGCGAAAGGATATGATTATGATTATTGTAGTGCAATTCAATCATTTTTCTTAGTCTGGCTTGAAGAACCAGAAAACAATCTTAGCCTTGATGAGGTTAAAGAGATATCTCTATCTCTTAGCGAATATAGAGATGAATCACTTTTTGTAAAATGGCTCAAAAAACCAGAAAACAATCTTAGCCTTGATGAGCTTAAACAAAAATTGTCATCGGTTAGTGAATATCAAGATAATTCATTGCTCTTGGCTTGGATCGAGAAACCGGAAAATAAACGCAAAATTAGTTTTAATTCTATTATAGAGCTGTCATCAAATTCTGATCCTGATGATGAAGATGATGTTAATGAAATTATAGAAATATGGGTTGAAGGTCGAGATTTTGATTTTATTCAACGCCAATCATTATTAAATCTTGATAAAGAAAATCTTTTTAGGATAGCAGGATTGTGGATCTCTTCCCTACCATCAGAAATCTTGTATGAAAATTTTGTAAAAGTTATTAGTTCTGATCTTCTTGGTAGTGAGTATAGAAATGATGTTAAAAAAGTCGTAGAATTATGCAAAGGACTCGGTTTTCCAGATACTGATATTCCAAATCTCTGCAATGACCTATATCCTAATAACGAGGCAATGCAGATTGCTCTGCTTGACGCCTACACAAATTTGCTAAGGCAAAAACTTAGAGTAATGCCTCCATTAAAGCATTCATCTTTTTTAGAATCCTATCTAAAAGACCCAAAACACAATTTTAGTTTCGATTTCCTTATCGAAACATTTTCATTAAGTTCTGATTATAGAAGAAAATATGATAACATTTTAAAAGTTTGGCTTAAGAAACCAGAAAACAAAATTAGTTTTAATGATCTTAAAGGTCGTTTAGAAAAATATTTTAGCCAAGAAAAAAATCAGCATAATAGTCGTGAAATTTATTCCTTTTTCTTATCCTGGATTAAAGAACCAGGAAACAAAATAGGTCTTGATGAGATTAGTTTTAATTCTATTAAAGAATTGTCATCAGATTGTGGTTTTGAAGAAGATGTTTTTGAGGAAATAATAACGAAATGGGTTAGAGATCGAGATTTTGATTTTATTAAAGGCCAATCATTATTAGTTTCAGAGGAAGATTTTGTTAAGATTGCAGTATTATGGTTATGTAGTCTGCCGCCGGAAATATTGTATGAAAACCTCGTTAAAGTTATTGGATCTAATCTTATTTTTAATAAGTATAGTGCTGAAGATGTAGAAGATATTTGCAATTATACTTCTCTTACCTTCCCAAATATCCTAAATCTCTGCCATGATCTGTACCCAAACAATGAAATGATACAGGCTGATCTTTTTAATGCTTGTATCGAATCTGAAATGTTTGAAAAAACAGAAGAAAATTTATCTATCATCAAGAAATTCCTCAGCAACTTAAAACAAGACGATATTGCGCTTGATTTTCTGAGGGGAATAGAAAATGAATTAGAGTTGAGCAATTTAGATATTCTAAAAATTGCCGAAGGAAGAATTCATGCAAACTATCAATCCATGGCCAGGTTACTTGGCAAAGCCAAACTGGAAGAGTGCGTAACAAAAGCGGGACTTAAAATATTAAAAGAGTTGTTTGGTTCTAACATTTCTGAAACGGCCACATTGTCCTCAATCTTCTCTTATTATGATATTAAGGACGATATGGAGGGCTTTATTTCAATTTTGAATCCGGAATTTCACAATGAGATAATAGCAAATTTTTTTCTCCCAGAAAAATACCTTTATATATCAGGTAAAGAACGTAAAAAACTAAAAGCTTTGACTGGTAAAAGCCTACCATCGATGCATCATTTAAGCTCTTATTTGCAAAGAATGGTGCCGCCAATTCCGGGGCTGAGTGATGAATTAATCAGTAATTGTCAGATAAATTTTGAAGATTCAACAATTGCAGTAGAGAAACAGCCAGAGATTCTTGCTGAATTCAAAACATTATTATCCAAATCAAAAGCAGAGCTTACCAAAGAAAAAGTAACATCATTCTTTAAGAAGGTACTAAATCTTGAGGGTGAGATTAGTGAGGAAATTCTCGCTGGATTCAAAGAATTATTGGCTAAATCGAAAGAGGAGCAAAAGGATGAGGTCAGTGATCAAGAAGTAATATCCTTCTTCAAAAAAGCGCTGAATCTTAAAGATGAGGTTAGTAAAAATAACCAAGAAAAGCTCCTAGGAATTCTTGCTGACTTTAAAGAATTAATAACCAAACCAGAAAAAGATCTTACTGATCAAGAAGTAATAATATCCTTCCTAAAAAAAGCACTAGGTCTTGAAGTTAAGATTAACGAGGATAATCAAACAAAACTCCTGGATTTTTTTGCTGACAACAAAAATGAATTGGTCTGTCTTTTTCAAACTAAGGAAGGTATTGGCAAATTTGCCTCCTGTATCCAGACTTTAGGAGATGGTTGCGTTGCCAACATTGCCACACAATTTAATCTTGCCCTTTATCAGTCACTGATTACCGACCCTTGTGCTCAAATATTATATTCCGTTTTCTCACAAAAAATTGCTCCTCCGATATTAAATGGTGGGGGAGATAATCTTACCAGTGATACTGCCGGAATTAACCCGTTACAAGCCAAAATTATCAATGACAGCTTCATTTCTCCTAACGGTTTGATTGCAGAACTAAGAAAATCATTTCGGGATGATAAGGGAAAACTTATAGCTAAGTATAATGACCTGGTAAAAGATTTGATTGGTGGAGAAGAGAAGATGGCAGAATTACTGGAAAGATTAGATAGTGATGAGTTATCCGAAGAAAAATTAGGGGATGATTTTTCTGATTACGAAGCAAATAACATTAATATTGGGGTATATCTAATTCTTAAAAAATCAGTTCCGAGAGTTTTATGTAATGGATATTTCGATCAATTTAGAAAAAATTGCGAAACAATTTTCCCTGCTTTGGAAAAAATGTATAATGAAGAAAGAAAAGATGAGGCATTAACCCCTTCCACTAAAGTCTCAAGCGTATCAGCAATTGCTGCAGAGGATGTTAATCCATATATTTTTATCTTAACTGACAAACAGCTATCAAGAGCTGACATAACTTCTACTCAAAACAGCTTTTGTTTAGAGTTCGAATCACTTTCAGAAATAGAAGAATTTTCCGATAATCCTCATAATGAGGAACTGATTGATCAATTTGAAAAACTTGGAGCAACAATATATCAGGGCATCGCTTATGATAAAGATAATCCAAACTATTACCTAAAAATTGCTATACCCGAAGCTATACCTAAAGAACCATCAGATAAACTCAAAAGAGATAAACTTGTAGAGCTATTCGGGAAAGTTAAAGAGAATATTACAGATAGTTCACGAGGCGTCATGTCTGCTGAATTATAAGAATAACACTTTACTAAATCTCTCTGAAAAGCAAATTGAGGAATTGCAAGAAGAGAAAAGGAGGAGCAATAGGTCTATACCAAATAAACTATCCATTGATAGCCATTAAATTCAGTCTTTTCCTTTTGATCTTTTGTCAGAAGACTCAATATACATCCTAGTACAAATCGTCTTCTGACAAAATTCAAAAGAAAAATCTCTTTGTTAATGGCTATCAATGGATAGTTTATTTGGTATAAGGTAAAAAGATTTGTAGTATTTTCTATTACTTGTGACTGTGGTTTGTAATTTCGATCATAGATTTATGCCAAATCTATTAATCATAATATACTTAACTAAATCAACTTTACCTCTTCCAGCTTCCTGATTTTATCACGCAATTCTGCGGCGATTTCGAAATCCAAATTTGCGGCGGCTTGTTGCATTGTTTTTTTGAGCTCAGAAATTTTCTTGTCTAAATTATTGAAATTTCCTTTTTTGGCTTCGGCGAAAATTTCGTCGTAATTTTCATCATTGCCTAATTTCTTTTTGCTTCTGGATAATTTTGCTTCTTTGCTTTTGTTGTAGAGATTATCAAGCGGGGAGGAGAAAGATTTATTGGTGGTGGTTGGGGTTATATTGTGTTTTTTGTTATATTCCTCTTGAAGCTTTCTTCTTCTTCTGGTTTCGCTCAAAGCTGCGGTGATCGATTTAGTTTCTTTATCGGCATATAAAATTACTTTTGATTCGGAGTTTCTAGCAGCTCTTCCGATGGTTTGAATTAATGAGGTTTCGTTGCGCAAAAAACCTTCTTTATCAGCATCCAAAATTGCAACTAGAGCGCATTCAGGAATATCCAAACCTTCTCTAAGCAAATTTACCCCAACCAAAACATCGTGAATTCCTTGGCGCAAATCGCGGATAATTTCTATGCGTTCTAAAGTTTCAACTTCTGAATGCATATAGATTGTTTTGAGTCCGCAATCATTTAAATATTCGCTTAAATCTTCCGCCATTTTTTTGGTGAGGGCAGTAACTAGAGTGCGAAAGCCTTTTTGTTTGGTGAGTTTGATTTCATTCATCAAATCATCAATCTGGGTTTTGGCCGGGCGTATCTCGCAAATCGGATCAAGCAAGCCGGTTGGGCGGATGATTTGCTCAATTATATAATCTTTTGGCTGAATTTGATCCGGGTTTTTTGAGGAAGAATTTTGATATTCTGTTTTTACTTTTTCCAATTCATATTTTCCCGGCGTTGCGGAAACATAAATTGTTTGCGGCTTAAATTTTTCCCATTCACTGAATTTCAGCGGTCGGTTATCCATGGCGCTTGGCAGGCGAAAACCATATTCCACCAAATTGGTTTTTCTGGCAAAATCACCCTTATACATTCCGTCAATTTGCGGCACGGAAACATGGCTTTCATCAACAAAAAGCAGAGCGTCTTTTGGTAGATATTCAAACAAAGTTGGCGGTGCAAAACCTGCAGGGCGGCCGGTTAAATAGCGTGAATAATTTTCAATTCCTTTGCAAGTTCCGGTTTCTAGCAACATTTCCATATCAAACATGGTGCGCTGTTCCAGCCTTTGCGCTTCAACCAATCTTTTTTCCTTTTCAAGAAATTCCAGCCTTTGGCGTAAATCAGTTTTGATATGGATTATAGCTTCTTTAATCTGATTTTCCGGCGTTACATAATGAGAGCTGGGATAAATGGCGATTTCGGAAAGTTTTCCTAAAAATTCTCCCGTCAGCGGATCAAATTCGTTAATTTCTTCAAGCTCGTCGCCAAAAAATACCATCTTCCAGGCCCGGTCATCCAGATGCGATGGAAACACATCAACTATATCGCCCTTGGCTCTAAAATCTCCGCGTTCAAAAGTGATTTCATTTCTTTGATATTGCAAATCAACCAAACGGCTAAGCAATTTTTGGCGGCTGATTTCTTCTCCTTCTTTGAGGCGAATTGCCATTTTGCCGTAAAATTCTGGCGAGCCGATGCCATAAATGCAAGAGACAGAGGCAACAACTATTGAATCGCGATTTTCGAAGAAAGCCCTGGTTGCTTGGTGGCGCAACCGGTCAATTTCTTCGTTAATTGAGCTGTCTTTTTCAATGAAAGTGTCGGTCTTTGGAATATAAGCTTCGGGCTGGTAATAATCGTAATAGGAGACGAAATAGCCAACTTGGTTATGCGGAAAAAATTCCTTCATCTCGCCATAAAGTTGCGCAGCAAGAGTTTTATTATGAGCCATGACCAGGGCAGGGCGCTGGGTTTTGGCAATGACATTGGCCATGGTAAAAGTTTTGCCCGAGCCGGTAACGCCAAGCAAAACTTGTTCCTTCTTGCCGGAATTTAAACCTTCAACAAGTTTGTCAATTGCTTGCGGTTGATCGCCCGCCGGTTGGAATTGGGAATGGAGTTTGAAATGGTTGAGAGACATTAGTTATTTTTGTGAATTTGATTATTTTTTCGGTGTTATTTTTATTCTCAGTGTCATTTCGGCGCAGGCCGGAATCCAGGGGATTCTGATGACAAACTCAAATTAGGTGATTATTGCAAGACTTCCTGGATTCCGGCCTGCGCCGGAATGACACTGAAGACGTATGATAATTATTTCTGAATAAAATCACTATGCAGATCAAGATTTGTATCACGATCTGTAAAAGTTGTTATTTTCTGGATTGCAGCATCGCTATGCTCATCGCAATGACGATGTTGAAAGCTATGAGATAAAATTTTCCACTTTCACGGGAAGGCTTGATGACCGCATTACCGCAAAGGGCATCCGGCTTGACCTTTGTTCATTCTGCTTTGGAGCAAAGTGATGTGGTAATCCAGAAGAGAGGAATTACCCAATTACTTAATACAAGGAAAATTCACTGGACCCCATGAAACAATATTATGGTTTTTATTACATTGTCTAATTGGGTTATTGCCACCATTTTTGTTGTAGCCGGAAGCGCATGTGCCTTCAACACCGCTTGCTCCTGCGGAACCAGTTTTGGGCCAGGTTGCAAAGCCATTTGTGGAATTGGCATTGAGAGGTCCTACTTCTGGGCAGAAGTCTGGAACGCAAGGGCTGGAAATCGGCCCCCATGAAAATGAGCCGTCACCGTTATTGATGCAAGTTCTGGTAGGGCGCGTTTCAATAAAGCTTGGAAATGGTGTTGCTATAAGATACTCATAAACGCAAGTTCCGGTTGCTGTACTACCGCCATTGGTTTCAGGCCAGCTGGCATAACCACTTGTTGCTTTTGTGGAATCGTCAACAGGATTAATTGAATTGCATTTAGCTGTTGGTGACGGAGGAGTTACCACACCGCTGCAAGGATTTTGCACATCCAGATGTCCGTTTTTCTTTGCCCAATTGCCAAGGTGATCGCAGCGCAGTGTTGGAGCAATTGATCCGGTTTGAATATATGGCGCTGCGCAAGTGCCGAATGATGTTGACTCTGCCTCTGCTAAATTCGGATCAGTGCTTCTTGAGGCCCATTTTTCAACGAAAGTTGCGCCGCCGGTTTCTTCGGTGGCGGTTGTAATTGCCGGGCATTTGATGCGTTCACATGGTGCGCCGATACCTCCTGCAAAACCAACTCCAGGAGATGTCCAATTGCCAACTTGGTCACAATAGCGGGCTGGTTGAATGCCGGTTGTGCTATAAGAAATTATATTTCCATCAGCATCTTGCTCGGCTGTGGAACCAAGCATCTTAAAGCCTGGAATGCAAGAGGCGGATCCAACAACTTCCGGCAATTCTGTGGTTTTCACATGTTTTGGCCAAATGGCAAAACCATGTTTAATGCCACGATTCATGCCAACTTCTCCATCGGCATAATTATTGGTATAAATGCCAAGAGTTGTGGAATTGATTTGAGTGCTGATTTCCGGGCAAGAATGGCGAACACAGGCACTGGCAGTGTCAAAATCCACCCATGTTCCGTCATTATTGCAGATCATTATTGGTTTTTTGTTGCCGTTATAAGTCCAAAATCCGTTGCAACTGCCTTGCACATTTTTAGTGCCTTGCAAAGTGGAATTGAATTCGGCATGGCCATAAGCAATGCCAGCTGGAGAGTCTGACCTATTAAGATGAGATTGATGGATTCCTGAAGCAATAACGCCTGAAGCGCCAAGTGAATTCTGGATTGATGAATTGACAAAATAAGGATCGGCCGGGTTAATGACATAGTTTTTTCTATAATCAATTGCCGGGCAAAATCTTGGTAGCGGAATATCAATGCAAAGCCCTGCCTCTCTAAGAGTTTCGGTTCTGGTTTCCATGCCTGCCGGCAATATCACGCCTTCAACCGCTACCGAGCAAACGCAATAAGGCGCTTTACCTCCGGCATTGCAATTGGTGGATGGATTGGCATCTTGCAAATATTGGCTTTTGGCCGCATCAATTTTGCATTTTCCAAGCACACCATCAATTGTTCTATAGGCTACCACTGTTTTTAGCTTATCTTCAAAACCTTTATTGATGCAGATTTCGTTAAACCAGCCATAAGCATTGCTGAATTTTGGATCAATTTTTGCTTTTGTTTCGTCTTTGAAAACATCCCAGAAATTTTGGTAATTGGGATCGACAACAAAACCATCTTTGATCTGGCTTGCGAAATCGCTGCCATTTTGGGTGATGCCAAGCTTACGATTGCATTTAGGAAATATTGTTTTGTTGCACAGATTTTTCACATTTTTTAAATAGGTATCATCCGGTTTGCTATATAATTTAGCCTCGTTGTCCATACAGTCATAAAGCAATTCGGAACATTCATCTCTTTTGGAGCAAATTTTATAGCCTTCAATAATTTTGCAGGATTCTTTATTTACATATGGATTTTCAAAAGCCCATTTTCTGTCTGAAATTGGATCATCCGGTAAGGTGAGTATCAATTTGGCGCTATTAAATTTATTATCCGGATCAGCTTTGACTGATGCCATTTGCGGCTTGTTTCTCTTAACACATTGTATTCTTGAGGGGCTAAGAGGCTGGCCAGATTGGTCATTAAACATTCGATATAAGCACAATATTGGCTCTGAATTGGTCTCACTATATTCTTTTTTGATAAAGACGTTGATCCTGCGGTTAAGAACAGCAGTTGAGTTATGAAGCTCGGCAGTATCGCCGCTTGTTTCATCTGCATTAAGACTGATTAATTTGTCAGCATTGCCAAAACTAACCAAAACTTCCGGCTGATAAAAATCAGTAGGACCATATTCTTCACCTTCTTTTGGCTCAGAAATAATGCCCCCTTTTTTGACCATGACATTTTTGATGAATAAAGGTGGTTCGAATAAATTTGGGGAATTTTCTATCGTGGCCACAACATAGAAATTTTTTGGTCCAACGCGAAGCGGGATTTTAGCACATTCCTGCTCGGCAAAGAATCTGCCATTCACATCAAGATATCCTCTTCTTGGGGGGTTATCACCCAAACTATTGCCGATATATGAGATTCTTTTGACGGTTCTCCAGATATGTGCACTACCTGGTTCGTCGTTACTATTGCGGCCTTGGCATATGCCATCTGCATTTTTTGGGCCATAAATACAGGTGGTGTTATAGCCATTTGGACAAGTGCCATCAGGGCTCTTTCTTTCATCATTAGCGCAGGTGGAATCGGTTAAAAATTCACGACCGGTAAGATTTTGATTGCCATAGGCGGTTGCGCCTTTAAGTTGGATAAAAGTGCATATCCTTCTACCATATCTTTTGGCGGTCATTCTGACATAGCGATCAATTGTACCAGAGATGCCGAGTTTATCAGGATCTGGTAGTCCCTCTAAAGTGTCTTCTGTCTCGGACGTAGCAAAATCATTATCGCTGGAAATGACAGTTATATCACGGCATATATCAGAGCCGCACCATTGAACGCCGCAAGTTCCAAAAGCGCAATCAATGCCACATTCTCTTGAGCCGCAAGCGCCAAGGCGCAGTGCATTTTGGTATCTCAAGCAAGATCTGATAGTGTAGATTCCTATATTGCCGTTATATCTGGTATTGACGCCTTTTACATAGCCCGCATCATCACGCGGCGCGACAAAAATATTGCCTCTTGCTCCACATAAAGAGCCATAACCTAAACCTCTTGCTTCGGTTCTGCGTGCGCTGCAATGTCCAGGTGAACGCGTTGTGCCGCTATGAAAATATCCGAATATCCAAGCTACGGTTCCCCAGCCATTTTCCTTCATATCATTGTCGCTGTAGCAAAGGTCATTTTTGTTAATATTTGCAAAATTAGTTTGATCGGGGCCGGGAATAGTCGGGCGATAAAACCAGGCATCATAAAGATCGACAATGTCATTATTTTGTGTTTCCGGTGTGGTAGTTATGCATTCTGGCCTGCATTCTTCCCCTGGCTTAATTGGTGAATCACATTCAATTGCCACTGGTGGTTTGTTGCAATCAATGTCTCTCTCACAATAGCCACCAAGGCAACTGCTAGTGCTATCACAATTAGGATTAAGAGTAGTGGGATTTTCACTGTCTTCCGGAGTGCAGCGATAGCTTCTTTTGCTTGATGTTTTGCAATTTACTGGGGTGCATAACAGCTCAGATTCGAGTGGCAAACCAACATTGATATATCTTATGTAATCCTCTTGGTAATTGCCTATACTCGGTATATTTAATCTGTCATCAGCGCCGCAGACTGTTGAGCTTGGTTTACAATTATGGATTTTGCAGGTCGGTTTGCTTGGCCGGACAGTTAGATAAGGCAAATATGATTGTGGAAAGTTGTAACATTTTTCATCCGCGTCGCAATATTTCTTATTGTCATCCGCAAAGAATTTTGGATCTTTTATTTCATCTAAAGTCAATCTCCGGCAGCTGAGCAATTTGCAATTTCCCCCAGTTGAGTTTGGATCCGGCGTTTCTGTAGCTGCCATTTGGTGGCATTCTATTTTTTTGCAATTGGCATTTTCTGCTTCTCCTACGCTGCAAAAGTGAATGCAGTTTTTATTATGTATGTCGGTAGATTTGGTTGGGTCGCATTGATTAACGCAATTTCTCCCCGGACTGGCAGTGCCGCCAAGAACAGAACATAAAGGTAAGTCAATTATATCCGCGCAATTTTCTCTTGGCCGGTTTGCGGTTCCACTGCTATAGCGGCTTGCACATAAAGGCAGTAAGGCATTGTTAATAGAACTACGCATGTAATAGCAGTTATCTCCAGGATCAGGAGTGATGGAGGCTTCAAGTTCAGAGCAAAGCTTGGTGGGATCAGAAAATAGGGCGCGGCTATAAAATAAAGTGGCAAGTCCAATAAAGAAAACCGCCAGAAATAATTTGGAGGCAAAAGCATGGCGCGAAAATGCCTGCCTTATTAGCTTTTCAAAATTGTGATATATTTTTTTAACGAACTCCAATTTTAAAAAGTGAATTGATTGCGTCGAAGGATTGGTTTGAAGGGGTTAGTGTGCATATTAAATGATTAATTTGCAACATATCGATCAATTCTTCGCTTTGTCTTCTTTATTCTTGGTGTCATTCCGGTTTTGCCAGAATAGCACCAAGAATTGCTTTAGAGTTCCTGTAATCAATTAATCACTGACAAGACAAACATTCTTCATATTTCTCGCCACTTTCTGGGGCAATTTGATCAGTTTTAGTTCCCAAATCCATGACATTTTCCACAGTTTTGTGAGAAACTTTATCAGCCCTTTGTATTGAAGTTGAACGGCAATAATAAAGACTCTTCAAGCCTTTTTTCCAGGCGCGGAAGTGAATATCATGCAACACTTTTTTAGAAACATCGCCAGGCATGAATACATTCAGACTTTGTGCTTGGCAGATATATTCTCCGCGTTCTGCAGAAAGGTCGATAATCCATTTCTGGTCAATTTCCGGTGCGGTTTTAAATACCAGTTTTTCATGTTCGTCAAGGAAATCCAGATGCTGCACTGAGCCTTCATTAGTGGTGATTGAAGACCAGATGTCATCGGTATTTTTCCCCTTGGACTCCAGCAATTTGACCAAATTTTTATTGCGCACATTGAAGGAGCCGGTCAAAGTTTTTTGCGTGAAACTGTTAGCGGCAAAAGGCTCAATGCCAGGTGAAGAATTGCCGGCAATAATTGAAATTGAAGCGGTTGGGGCAATTGCCATTTTGTTGGAAAATCTCTCCATAGATCCAACTTCTGTCGCATCCGGGCAGGCGCCGCGTTCTTTAGCAAGTTTTACTGAAGCGTCATCAACACCAATTTTGATTTGCTGGAAGATTTTTTTATTCCAAACTTTTGCCATGGCAGATTCCATTGGCACATTCTTGCTTTGCAAGAAAGAGTGAAAGCCCATAACGCCAAGTCCAACACTTCTTTCCCTCATGGCAGAATATTTTGCTTTGCTCATTGAATCTGGTGCGGTGTCGATAAAATCTTGCAAAACATTATCCAAAAAGCGCATCACATCTTCGATCATCTGTTTGTTGTCTTTCCATTCTTCATAATATTCCAAGTTTAGAGAAGAAAGGCAGCAAACTGCAGTGCGGTCTTTACCTAAATGGTCAATGCCGGTTGGCAAAGTAATTTCACTACATAGGTTGGAAGTTTTAACTTTTAAGCCCAGTTTTTTGTGATGTTCCGGGATGGCGCGATTAACGGCATCAATAAAGAGAATATAAGGTTCACCGGTTTCAATCCTGGCGGTGATGAGTTTCACCCACAAATCTCTGGCTTTAACTTTATCAACGGTTTTGCCGGTATAAGGGCTTTTTAGCTCCCACATTCCGCCTTTTTCAACCGCTTTCATGAACTCGTCAGTAACGGCAATGCCATGATGCAAATTGAGCGAACGGCGATTTGGATCTCCACCATTGGGGCGTCTGATATCGATAAATTCTTCAATCTCCGGGTGGTCAATCGGAAGATAAACTGCGGCGCTGCCTCTTCGAAGGCTGCCTTGAGAAATTGCCAAAGTTTGCGAATCCATAACTTTGATGAAAGGGATGATGCCAGAAGTTTTGCCATTGCCGCGCACAGTTTCACCAATTGAACGCAAATTGCCCCAATAGCTGCCAATACCTCCTCCGCGTGATGCCAGCCAGACATTCTCATTCCACAAATCGACGATACCATGCAAGGAGTCAGTAGATTCGTTTAGGAAGCAAGAAATCGGCAAGCCGCGATCAGTTCCGCCATTACTCAAAATCGGTGTGGCCGGCATGAACCATAAGTTAGAAATATAATCATATAAACGATTAGCATGGGCTTCATCATCAGCATAATAATTTGCAACTCTGGCGAATAAATCTTGGTAAGATTCATCCGGCATTAGGTAACGATCTTTCAAAACTGCCTTGCCAAAAACGCTCAAACGATCGTCTTTTTTCTCATCAATTTTGATCTTAAAATTGTTTTTTTTAGGAGCGGAATTAGTAACGGCTTTTGTTATTTTGTTGGTTTTGGTTTTGGTCATATATATTGGGGTTTTGTACTATATATAGTAACGAATTTGCGCGGCGAATACTACATATAGTTTTTAAACTGTCTACAGGAAAACTTTGTGAATAGAAAAAAAATTAAAAAATCATGTTTTAAAACTGTATCACTATGGGACTTTTTATTCCCAAAATCCGATCAGATGAAGGGGAAGCTTACGGGGAGAAATAACGATCAAATCAAAACGGGTAGAATGGCCAAAATATTTCCTAAAATTTGCCGACATAAAAACCATTAAAGCTCTTTTAATTCGCTTTTTTTGATTTTCTCCCACCACCTCATCAATTAAAAAACTATTTTGGTGGATCTGTTTTTTTCTGGCTTTCACTTCAATGGCGATAATTGCGTTTTTCTTCCTGGCAATAATATCAATTTCTCCAACAAAGGTTTTGTAACGACGCTTTAGAATTTTATAACCTTTGAGCCGTAGGAAAATTATGGCGATTAATTCAGCTAGCAGGCCGAATTGGTAAGATTTAATTTTGCTGGTTTTTGTCTTGAGGTTGAGTTTCAAAATCCACCTCTGGTTTTGAATGCTACTCCCAAAGTTCCTTCATCTAAATAATCTAGCTCGCTGCCAATCGGAATGCCGGAAGTGAGTTTAGAAATTTTTACATCAAATTCCTTCAACAATTCCAGCAAATAGAAAGCAGTTGTTTGGCCTTCCATTGTTGAATTGGTTGCCAAAATAATTTCTTTCGGTGCAGTTTTTTTGATTCTGTCAACCAAAGTTGCAATATTTAAATCTCCTGGGCCCTTACCATTTATGGCGGAAAGAACTCCACCCAAAATATGGTATTTGCCTTTAAACACTCCGCTTTTTTCAATCGCCCATAGGTCAGAAACTTCTTCAACAACGCAAATCAAACTTTCATCTCTGGACTTGTTACTGCAAATAGAACAAATTTCAAAACTATCCAAATTACCGCAAATCTGACAATGTTTGATAGTTTCCTTGGTGTCCTTCAAACAGAAAATTAAAGGCGCCATGACCTTGTCTTGATTATCCAGCAGATGCAAAACAATTCTTCTTGCAGATCTAGGGCCAAGGGAAGGGAGCTTGGAAAACAGCTTGATGAGAGTTTCTAAATTGCTATTTTCCTGGAGCATTTTTTGAAGTGACGAGGTTGAAAAATTTTGGCAAAAGATAACAATCAAAATTTAAAAAACTACATTGCTAAATTTCCCCTATTTACAAAATGAAACTGTCAAAAAAGCTAATAAGACTATTCACCACCAGCCTTTTCCTGATTGCTCTATCCGGCTTTTCTGCCAAACAACCACAGCATAAATATAATAATCTTTTACAGATAAAAAATATCCAAAGCGGCAAGATTAATAATTTTTTTGTTAAGATTGCAAAAACAGAAAAAGACCGGGAAACAGGACTGATGTGGGTAGAAAACCTTCCAGAAAATTGCGGAATGATTTTTGAATTTGAAAGAGAACAAATAATTTCAATGTGGATGAAAAACACCAAAATCCCGCTGGATATGATATTTATTGATCAAAATGGAATGGTTGTTGATATCAAATCCCAAACTAAACCAGAATCTTTAGAGATAATTTCCTCAAACGAACCCGCAATTAAAGTTCTAGAAATTAATGGCGGTCTTGTGCAAAAACTAGGAATTAAAATTGGGGATAAAGTGATTTAAAGGCCACGATCGGCAATAATTATAAATTCCTAATTATTGCCAAATAGGAAATTTATCATTTTTAAATCTGGCGATGATGTGGATGTGAAGTTACTTATCTTCCCTGCGCTTCTGCCCATTTTTCTTCTGATGTTTGTGGTTTTAATGTTGCGCCAGAAGGGTGTGAAATTGTTTGAGGCGGCACTTCTTCTTTAGTTTCTTCACCATCTATTTCATCAGGACTTCTTTGTTCATATTTTCTGCCCAATGCCTCAACTATTCTTGCAGCAAAAGAGTTTATGATCTCTGACTGGAACTTCTGGCTAAGCATTTGGGCTTCTTCTTCAAGTTTTCTAATTTTTTCATTATATCCTTTGCGAAAGGATTTTTCTGCAGCATCTATTATTTCTTTGTTTGAGTCATAAAAAATCTCTTCATGACTTATTTCGACGACAATTTTTTGAGAGGCAATTCTTCTAGCAAATGCAATATTCTGTTGCTCTTCCTTAGGGGTAGGTACATTTTCTGTTACAGCATTTTGTAAATTATCGGCAAACTCCCTCATCATTTTTGCATCATTTGGATCAGGAATGAATTTCTTATGGAGAAATTGTCTTAATGTTTCATCTATCAGCTCTTTATTTTGCTCATAAAGATCTCCCAGCCTCAAAGCGATTATTTTGACGATTATCGGCAAATTTTGTTTTATAATCCTTTCTTTGGGGCTTCTGGTACTATATCTAAATGTTAGATTTGCAGATTCGGTTAAATCTTTCTTTGTGCCTATACCATGTTCTAGACAGTATGATAAATTAAGTGTTGCTTGAACATGCCTTTGTATGGCGGCTTGTTTATATAATTCTACGGTCCTCTCCGGATTTGCTTCCAAGACGCCATCGATTCCCATCTCAAATTTTTGCCCAAGAGCGCATAATGCGGATGCATGGTCTTGAGCAGCAGCTTCTTCAAGTAGTTTTAGTTTTTGTTCTGATGATTTATTGATTTTGTCCTGTGAGAATCCTCTTTGCAAACCTAGGTAATTATTAGGTATGGCTCCTAACCTATATTTGGCATCTATATCTCCTTGATTGCTTGCTTCTTCAAGCAATTTTATTCCCTTTTTTACATCTTCTAGATCAAAATAATATCTTCCTAAAGCACTTTTTGCTGGTATATAGCCCATTTTAGCAGATCTCTTATAATAGTGTTCTACAGCCTTAAATTTGTCTTTGTGTTCTAATATAGAATTTCCATATAACCATCCCATAATATATGAAAACTCTTTACATGCAGGATGGTTGCGGCTATCAGCCCAAATCTTTAAATCATTAAAAAGTTCTTTGAACTCTTCTTCTTTTTCAGATTTTAGTTTTCCTATATTGGAACGTAATATTGCGGCAAGTGTGCTTTCCTCATCTTTAAGAACTGGATTACCAAATTTATCAAAATTTTGATCAAGAGATAAAGCAAAAGGCAATGTCTCTAAAATGAGTTTACGTAATATTTCAAGTCTTTGTTCTGTGTTGCTGGTAAGAAATCTACTCGCTTCCTCAAGATCTCTTTCATATGTTTGATAAGTAGTTTGTTGACGCAATTCTTGTTCTTGCGCTTGATTATTTTTAAGCAATCTTTCTCTTTTTTCATCTCTACTGTTTCTTAACAATATGTTTTTCATAGGTAATGTTTTTGATTAATGAATATTATCAATAAAAATCAATAAGAGATTTTTAATTCTTATATCTTATATATCAAATTATATTTGAGATGCTTTCTATAATTTTTTTTATTTCTTCTCCCTCATATTCACAACTCTCAGAACTAACCCAAACCGGCTTGGGAAAAGTTTTGTCATTTTTAAATCTGGCGATGATATGGATGTGGAGCTGAGGAACCATATTTCCTAAAGCTGCAATATTTAGTTTATCGGGCTGGAATTCTTGTTTGATGATCTTGCTGATATGGGCGATTTCTTTCATTAGCAGCATTTGCTCATCATCGGAAAGGTCAATGATTTCAACTAAATCTGGCTTTTTGGGAACCAGGATAAACCATTTGTAGAGGGAGTTGTTCATTAACAAAAGTTGGCAAAGTTTTAGGTCTTTGACAAAAATTGTGTCTTTTTTTAATTGCGGGTGGAGTTCAAACATATTGATATATTTGTGTTGGTAGTTAATTTTTAAGTCTGAATTCTTTTTGTGACTTTTCTGGATTGCCACGTCGCTTCGCTCCTCTCTGGTGACGGCGTTAATGTTTTACACTAAACTTCCCGCATCGTCACCAGAGAGGAGCGAAGCGACGTGGCAATCCAGAAAAACAACTTAGCAAAAACTCGACTTATTAAATCCTGCAAAATATCTAAATAAGCAAGTGCTTAATTCAATCTCTGTCAGCAATATTGTTTTAATTGATCGGCTGGAAATAAAGCTGGCTGATAATTTCTGCGTTTTAACCGGAGAAACCGGCTCGGGAAAATCGATTTTGCTGGATGCGCTTGGGCTTGCGATTGGTTATCGTTCTAATAATCGCTTGCTAAAAAATGGTGCTGCTCAAGGGTTGGTGGTGGCGGAATTTGACATTACTAATAACCAGACTTGTTTAGAAACTCTGGAAGAAAACGGACTTTTAAATCCGGAAAATCCGCATCATTTGATTTTGAGAAGAACCATTACGGAAAGCGGAAGCAAGGCTTTTATCAATGATATTTCAGTTGGTGTAAATCTTCTTAGCCAGGTTGGAGCAACTTTGGTGGAAATTCACGGCCAGCATGCTCAAAATAATCTTTTAGAATCTAGTTTTCACCGCACAATTCTTGACCAATATGCCAATGCAAAAAATCTGCTTTTGGAAGTGAATCAGGCTTTTGACGATTTGCAAAATGTGAAAAAAAAGCTGCAGGAATTGAATGAAAAGAAAGAGCAAAATGAAAGAGAACAAGATTATTTGCGCCATGTCATAAATGAGCTGCAAGAAGCAAGTCCGCAAGCGGGAGAAGAAGAGATGCTGGTTGCCAAACGCAATTTGATTTTAAACCAGGAGAAAATCAGCAGTTTGATGAATGAAATTTCCACCGATATTAATGATGCGGATAGCAAAATATTTTCTGCAAATAAGCTGCTGATTCGTAATCAGAATTTAGGAAATTTGCTTGATGATGAAGAAAATAAATTGGAAAAACTGGTTGGAATTTTAGATGTAATTTCTACCCAAAATGAACAGGCAAAATCGATTATCGATTCAATAATGTCGGGCTTTGAAGCTGGAGATTTAAGTCTTGAAGAAATTGAAGAAAGGCTGTTTTTAATTAGAAGTTTGGCTAGGAAATTTAATGTCGGAATTGATGAGTTGCAGCAATTTCTAGAAGATGCGCAGGAGAAATTAAAAGTGGTAGAAAATTTTTCTGTTTTGTCGGGAAGCTTGGAAAAAGAAAAAATTATTTGTGAGAAAAAATATTTGGAGAAAGCCAAAGAGCTCAGCAAAATTAGGCATAGTTATGCCACAAAATTGAAAGAGAAAGTTGAAAAGGAGCTGGCTTTTTTAAAAATGTCTTCAGTAAAATTTGAGGTAAAAGTTGAAAATCTGGGTGAGCAAAATTATGGAAGAAATGGAATTGATGCCGTCAAATTTGCTGCCGCAACCAATGCCAGCAGCAATCTGGATGATATTTCCAAAATTGCTTCTGGAGGCGAACTTTCAAGATTCATGCTGGCGCTAAAAGTTGCTTTGCTAGAAATTAAATCCACTCCAATTCTGATTTTTGACGAGATTGACTCCGGTATCGGCGGCGCTGTTGCTAACGCTGTTGGAGAAAGACTAAAACTTCTATCCAAAAACGCCCAAATTCTTGTCGTTACCCACCATCCGCAAATTGCCGCTAAGGCCAATTATCATCTAAGGGTTGAAAAATCCACCAAACAAAATATAACCACCACCAAAATTACAACTCTTGATTTAGAGGCGCGAGAACGTGAAATTGCCAGAATGTTATCTGCCGAACAAATCACTGATGAGGCTTTAGCAGCTGCAAGAAAGCTGATGGAGTAGGGTGGTATGAGTTTCTATAAACAGAATCACACTTTCAAGAGTTAGATTAGTTTTTTAAAATTTTATTAATTAGTAGCCTAAGTTTTTGTGTCAAAGTCTAAAAGAAGAAGTGATGAACTTTCACCGTCACCAGATTTAATTCAGTCTCCAAACAAGCATGCGAAGATAGAAGAAATAGAAAGCAAAGATGATTCAATGGATATTGATCAAGATCAATTTTTTGAATTATCAGTAGAAGAAAAGGGATTTGATAATGCCATATTAGATAATCTTGCAAGATTGCTTGAAGGCGCAAGTTCATGCTCGGCAGTTTGTTTTATCAATAATAAATTTGTCTTTACAAATAACGAACTGGATAAAAACACGGGAAATTCCGGTGCGGAGGGTTATGTGATGATAGAAGAGCTGGCAAATTATTTGGGTTTAGATACAGAAAAATATACCGGATTAGAGTTGCTCCTACAGGAAGAAAAAGATGAGATGGTTGCAGCTAGAGAAATTACAAGAAAAGAGATATTCAAAAAAATATGTTTACAAAAATTGGCCGGACAAGGATATCCAGGTACAATACATAAAGGTCAAACAGATATAATTGATATTATTTTGGGTGATCTATTAGAGAATCACAAAGAGTGGGAAAATTGGAATCCAAAACAAATAATTGCTAAATTTAATCTAAAGAAAAATAGGAGTTCTAACCCAACACAAACGGCAACAAGTATATTGGCAACATATGATGCTTTGTCTAGAGCTGCTCATGATTTCAAAAAAATTGAGAATATATTTAGAAATAATGAGTCGTTAAAAGGTACAAAATTTAAAATAGTAAAAGACGAAGAAAGTAGAGGATTACATGCAGAATTGAGGGTAATTGATCATCTATTTAGGGAGGAAAATCTTTTAGGTAAGGCAGAAAGAAAAGAGCGGATATATGTCGGTATCTCAAAAGTTTGTTGTCTTGATTGCCGGCATACTATAAAGGCTTTGAATAGGGTTTTTAAAGAAGTAGGCGATAAAGAAGTTGAAGATAGAAATTTTGATTTAAAAATAATTTCAGCCGATGAAAAAGTTACCAATAAATATAGAAATCAAGGGGCGGTGATTATACGCAAAAATGAAGAAGCTGGGATGGAGATATTTGATTATAATCAGGGTGAGTTTGTGGAGGTTTTAGAGGAGGGTCACCAAGAATTTCTTGCGTTATTGTGTGAAGCGGGAAGCTTAGAATATAAAAATTTATCCAGTAGTGGAATTGATGTGGGCAGATATGATGAACTAGCATCATCTTTTGGATGCGCCAAGGGAATGATAGGATATGGAGATGCGTCAACTAGGGAAACCCACGGTGTGAGAGGTAAGCACGACAGTTTTGAGAAAAATTGGCAAGCTCCTGGCTTTATGAATGTAAAATCAAAATATCCGCCTTTTATCATCCAACATTCTCGAGATCAACGACTACCTGGAATCCGCAGGACAAGATCTAAAACGGGTGAGGAAATGATGCGTGCAGATATAACTGCAGAGGGAATTCTTTTAAAATATAAAGAAATTAAGGCAGAATATGATAAACTTCATCCCTATTCAGAAGTCGGACGACCAATGCATGCTACACCTAGTCCTAGCAGTGCTTCAGAGTCGCCTTCTCCTTATCCTAGGTTAAAAGAAACAAATACTGAGAAATTGATTGGAGAGTTGGGTAGAAGAGGAAAAGTTTTATTTTCTCCTGATATTAAACAGGAGATAGCAGATGGCCTGCAAAGGGCGGGTATGATTATGCAAGAACGTAATAGCAAAAAAGAGCCCATAAATAACAAAGAGTTTTTAAATGAGATAATAAAACAAACTCCAGACTTAGAAGGTCTAAACGGAGATTTGATGCCTAAGGATATCGATCAGATGTTCATTTTTTTTGATAGGCTAAAAGAAGTTGTTGATAAGGCTCAAGAAATAGTAACCAAAGAGGATTTTCAGAATATGTTTAATCAGACATGTCAAGAGATGAAACAAAATGGGCAGTGCGTAAATATTCTACCTAGGCCCCCATTATCTTCTCTTAAGGTCAATCTGGTTAACGCTATCAACTCGGAACCTAAACAACAGAAAAAATATGTCCAAGGCATCAGATAACAATGAAGACACATCGGGTGAAGTAAAGAACAACAATGAAGATCGCCGCTCCTTTCGTTCTGCTTACGAACTTCTTCATGAGCTTCCTGAGGTACAAATAGATATTAATTTTACAAAAGGAAGCGCTCAGCATAGAGTTGGAAAAATTCCTAAAGAATTACATGAGGCTTTCGAAAAGGAAGTGGCTGCAGTTTTGGAAAAGGCAGCAGCATTATATGATGAAGTAATTAAATCTAGAGAGTCATTATCTTTATACAAGACAATAAGCGAAAAACACAGGGAAGGAATATTATTTAAAGAGGTAGAAGAAACAGGAAAGGAAAATCTGGATACATTAACGTCTTTATATTTGGATTTATATAGTTACAGACAAAATGAATATAAAAATCGTTGTCAGATGGAGTATGGACATGACTTTCAAAGTGGTATATCGTCGATCGCTGCAAAAATAGATTCTTTTATAGAAAAGGAAGCCATTAAATTATTGGAAAACCCGAAGGGTATTTTGAAGAGAAGGAGAGAAGAGGATCGTAATGAGGGTCGTAATAAATCAGTTTCTTGGGCTGAAGATCTTGTTCAAGTTGAGGCTAAGAAGCTTGTTCAACTTGAAGGTGAAGATAAAGACGATAAAGAAAAAGATGGTAAGGAAGAATTGGTAGAAAAATATGCCAAAAGAGTCAAATCTGAACAAGAAGGAGCATCTAGATAGGAATAATTTTCCCCCTTTTCTTTCTTGTTGTGTGGCTTAACAAAGAACTGCTGCTCTTTTATTAATTATTCCTCTCAAGTTTTGTCTTTAAAATAAATCTAATTCTGATCCGGATCTATCTTTCCTTCCTCTCCGGTATGCGGATTATAATTCCCCTTCGTACTATAATTATTGCGGATGTTACGGTCAGGGATGGTTTTGTAATGTCCCTTAACATAGCTTCCGTCTTTTCTATAATGTCCTTCAACATAAGTTTCTTGTTTGGCGCTGGCAGAATTTGTTGCTCCAACCATTAGAGCAATTGAACAAAAAATTAGGCTAAATTTTTTCATAGTTTATTTTGGTTAATGGTTAGTGGTTCGGTGTTTTGACCAGCATCATACCGGTGATATTGTATTCTTTATTTTGAATGTTACCTTCGTGAATTGTGAGCCATATTCTTCTTATATAAATTTTGATGCGGAAATTATCTTGGTTGAAAAGAAGTGTAAAATCATTTTCTTCTTGTTTGGAATTTTTTAAATCATTGATGATTTTTTCCAAATTAATTTTGGTGCTAGAGCCTTTATTGTCGGATATCACCAAATCTTCACCTTCGATTGTAATTTTGAACTCGGCATCTTTATTTTTATAGAGGATATTTGCCCAGGTTTGAGGTTTAGATGAGCTGCTAAAAGAAATTATATAATCAAAATTTCCTCTTATATCTATTGCTGCATTAAATAAATCCGGCGGATTTTTTGTGAAAAAAGAAACTTCATTTCCTTTCGAATCATTTTTTACTTGTGAGGCTGGGACATAGGTAAATCCTAAATCTTCCTCGATGATTTTTTTGCCATCAATATAAGAATTGCTATTGGCATTTGATATGTAGCTATCTTTTGGAAACCATTTTTTAATGGCTCCAATCTCTTTTTTTAATGCCAGATAATAGATTATGCTGCTGACATTTTGCTTATATTCCAAAGGCAGTTCGTGATCTGGTTTAACAATTTTTCCATCCTGCAGAAGATGTTCTTGTTTTAGCAAAGATTCCAAACGCTTTATCTGGCTTGCTGTTGATATTGAAGATGCACTCCAAGGCCCGATCAAAGTAAAGATAAGCAATATGGAAAGAATTGTTGGTACAGCCACCAGTTTTTTTCTTGCAGAAAAAACCATATAGAAGCACGAACTAGCAAACCAAATTGTTAGCAATACCAAAAAATATCTGCGTTCAGTTACGCCATAATCGCTTATGCGCAGTGCAATTGACCAAAAAAGCAGCAAAACCGGAATGATCAGCAGGTGATAAAAATAGCGGTAAAATAATTTTGCCAGGCGGTTGGCATTTTCAATCAGTGGAAAAGTAAGGAAATGCGTGGCAGCACCAATAATGCCAAAAGCCGAAATCATGTAACCCAAAATCCCCTTCGGCAATTCCTGCAACATGAGAATTTTAACCATATAGGCATAGAGTATTGCCATATAAAAACTGACCAGCGGAACCATCACAAAGAGGGTGATGAATTTAATGTCTCTTGGATAATCACATTCTTCCTTCTTGCTAAAATCCTTTGGTATCCAGGCTAGCAGATATAGGGGTATTAGAAAGTGAAAATATATGATAGTTAAAACCAAGGGAAGTTTTGAACTTATCTCTATTCCGAATAAATATTTTATGCTTGCCCAAATTGCATAGGTGCCAGCTGTTAATATGGCGGCTGATAAAAATGCAAAAAATGAATTGCTGAGAATGGCGGAAGTAAAAATAGAAGGAAGGGCATTATCTGGTTCTCTGCCCAAAAAGGGCGCCGCTATTACCAACAAAAATAATCCGAGAGTAAAAAATGCTCCAAAGCCCTCGTTATAGCTTTCATTAAATGAGACAAAGCTGATAACGACAAATGTCAATGCGGCATATGATAAATATTTGGAACTTTTCCATTGCCGGTTTTCCGCATAAAGCTTCAATGCCAGAAAGGCAAAAAATCCATTGGCAAGCAGATGAACAAATTTAGCAATTTCTGCCAAGGATGAAATTTTTAAGACTATTAATATCCAGGCGGTAGTTAAACCGATCGTGCACATGACCGGAAGAGAAAATCTTTTTAAATTTTCTAGAGAATTTTGATCAGTGAATATTTCTATAACTCTGAATAATTTTTTCATATTTCGGCTGGTTGTTGGTGATGGGTTTATCCTGGCATTTTGAGGTTCTAAGTCAAATTTTTTATCAATTTTTGATAACATCATCCTCAATGTGAATACAAAATTTATGATGAGTTGAACTAGCCTAAACTACCTTTAATTAACAACTAATCATATGCTTGGATTGCCGAAAGAAGTGGTTTGGATAGTAGAGATATTGGCTGTTGTAGCAGGGGCTTTATTGGCTTCTTTCGTAATTGGCTATGTTCTTGAGTTTTTCCAAAAAAAATTAGCGCATAATAAAACTATTTGGGATGACTTAACTTTATCGTCAGCAAAATCGCCGCTAAAAGTTTTTGTGTGGATTATGGCGGCAATAGCAATGATAAAAATAGGCGGTGCCAGGTTGCGGCTGGATCCTTCCCATGAAATTTATCTTCTGAAAAACCTTGGAATTATCTTCTGTTTAAGCTGGTTCTTTTGGAGGTTAATTAAAAAATATGAGAAATATTTAAAGAGAAGCTCGGAAGAACATAGTAATGACACACTTAATATTTCCACCATACTCAAGGCGTTAAAAATTGTGGTGGTTTTAATTGCGGCAATAATGTTGATGGACGTTGCCGGTGTTAGCGTTAGCGGACTTGTCGCTTTTGGCGGGGCAGGGGGCATTATTGCCGGTCTTGCCGCTAAAGATCTGTTGGCCAATTTTTTTGGCTCAATGATGATTTATTTTGACCGTCCTTTTGTGGTGGGAGATTGGATCCGCTCCCCAGACAGAAAAATTGAAGGAGTTGTTGAACATATAGGCTGGCGCTTAACCCATGTGCGCACTTTTGATAAAAGAATGATCTATGTTCCCAATTCAATATTTAGCACTTTGATTGTGGAAAATCCCTCGCGCATGACTCACCGCCACATCCACGAAACGGTAAGAATCAGGTATGAGGATATCGACAAAATCGACAATATAATTTCCCAGATAAAACGCATGATCAATAACCATGAAGGAATTGATAAATCCTGCGGAATCTTGGTAAATCTAAGCAAATTCGGAGAATCTTCAGTAGAGCTTTTTGTTGATGCCTTTACCAGCACCAAAAAATGGGCAGAATATAGTGCCATCAAACAAGACATTCTGCTAAAAATCAGCGATGTGATCAGACGCAACCAAGCTGGCCTTGCTGGATAGATCTGTTTTTTAACCCACCAAAAAATTCTCATTACAGACTGATCCTTTCCTTAATAAGGAGTGCTTATTTTTCAGAAGATTAGATGTTTGTTAAAGTCGGATATGTTCTAAGTGATTCTTTCCCCCTAGATTTTTTAAGATTGCCTTAGAAAATTTTAGTCAAAATAAACAGGTTCTATAAGACTAGAAAAAGAAATAATATGGTTAAGAATTTCTGGATTAATTTTAGAAATTCTTTATAGCTGTGGGCCTTATGTGCCAGTTATCAATATTAACCAAGTTTCTTGATCGGTTATGTTCTCGTTGCTTCCAGCTATTGTTGCTTGTTACTTTTTATTCGTTGGGTTTTTTGTAATTAAACAAAATAAAAATAGTCCTCTTGCCAAAGTATTTTTTGCCCTGTGTTTAACAACATTTATGTGGCAATTTATATGGGCAATTCTTTTTCAGGTAAAAAATGAAATTGTTGGATTTTATTTAGCAAAGCTTGGTTGGGTATTCATTTTATTCTTGCCAACAACCTTGTATCATTTTTTAGCCATTTTAAGTGGCAGGAATGATGAATTAAAAAGAGTTTATTACTCTTACGCCTTATCATTCTTACTGGCATTATTTCTAATTTTTTCTGATCTTTTTATCTCGGGAATTTACATCTATTTCTGGGGTTTCTATCCAAAAGCAGGTTCGCTACATCCTATCCATGTGCTTCAAACTACTACCGTAGTTCTTCGTGGTCTATACATAACATATAAAAAACAAGTAGAGATTAACACTTATAGAATCAAATCACAGTTGCGTTACTGCATGGTAGGATTGTTGATATATTTATTTGCTGCTGTTGACTATCTTTGTAATTATGGAATTGAGTTTTACCCCCCAGGAATAATATTCATTACGATCAGTCTAACAATAATTACCTACGCAATAGTTCGCCATAAATTGCTCGATTTAAGTTTAGTAATAAGCCTGATTTTTAGCAGAACTATAGTCTATTCGACATGTTTGGTAATTTTCGTTTTATTGAATTTTGCTTTTACAGGAAATTATTTGCCAAGTAGCAAGATCCATTTATTTGTTAGCTCTGCTATTCTTATTTTATGTTGCGAGGCGTATAACTTTTTTAAAAAACAAAAGTTCTTAGAAGATAAGGCAGAATCTTTAAGAGCCCTTGCGGGATCCATTGCTCACGAACTTCGTAATCCATTAAATGCCATCAATCTTGCCCAAAACCAAATTGAGGAATCACTATCTGATCTGATTGATGCAGATAAAGAAACTGGTGATCTAAATCCTATTTTTAATAAAAGAAATTCACTGCTCAGCTTAACATCTACTATATCTAACTCCGTCACCCAGGCCAATAACATAATCAATATGATATTGAGTGACCTAACTGAAAAGCCTCTTTCCCCTTCTGATTTTTCTTATCTAAAAACCAAAGATTCCCTAGAAAAGATAATAGCAGAATATAGTTACAACGGTAAGGAAGAAAAAGCTCAAGTGAAGCTGGATATCAAAGAAGAAAATAACTTTACCTTCAAAGCCATCCCTGATCGTTTTACCTTTATCATCTATAACTTATTAAAGAACGCTCTTTACTATTTAAAAGAATATCCCAGCTCTACAATAACAATCGGCACCGAAGTAAGAGAAGTTGACGGCAAACAGCATAACATAATCTACATTCACGACACCGGCCCAGGAATTGCTCCTCACATTATCCCAAAACTATTTGGTGACTTTTACACCTCCGGTAAAAAAGAAGGAACGGGGCTTGGTTTAGCTTTTTGCAAAAGAAACATGAAGCTATTCGGCGGTGATATTATTTGTGAATCAGAGCTTGGAAAATGGACCAAATTTTCTTTGCTCTTTCCTATTCTTTCTGAAGAAGAAGTTGAAAAAGCAAAATCAGATATCAAAAAGAAAAAAATATTATTGGTTGATGAACGGGAAGTTAACTTGATCACCACTAAATCAAAAATAGAAAAATTTCTGCCAGATATTTCATGTGATATTATAACAAATGGAAAAGAGGCAGTAAGGATGGTAAGGCAGGATAAATATGATTTGATATTAATGGATGTTCAGATGCCTGAAATTAATGGGATTGAAGTGGCAAAAAGAATCAAAAATCATGACAAAAAAACTCCAATAATTGCTTTAACTTCCTTAAATAAGGAATCATTTCTACAAGAGGCAAATCAGCTATCAAACAGCAATAGTTTTAATCATTACTTAGACAAAACAGTGCCCGACAACATCCTGTTTCGCACATTAACAAAGTGGATGATTGGGATGGAAGATGATTTGTCTTATATAGGAACAAAAGAAGAATATCTGAAAGTTCTAAAAGATAAAAAGCTGCTTTTAGCTGATGATGAAAGGATAAATCTAATTATGACCAAAAAGATTTTAGAGGCGGCTTGCCCTTAGTGGTGATGGCGGAAGGGAAGATATCTATCATTTCTTTGAGTGTCAGATGACGGATTATTTTATTAAGGGAAGCAAGCCGGAGTTATTGATTAAGATTATTGCCAATTACTTGATCAAGAAAGAGACGAAGTAGAGCTAAAAAAGAAAAGAGAAATAGAGCTACCACAGAAAATAATAATTGCCTTACATTCCTTTAAATTAGCTGCTAAAAAGAATATTACGAATATTCTAGTTGTAATAGCTCCAGGGCAATTCAAGTAAAAAATAATTCTAAATAAAACTAGAAACTCAGTACACTGACTGCATTAGAACTAATTTTCGCTATGGAGGAGAGATCTTGTAAATTGAAGTTTGACTTAAAAACTTTTTTAAAAAATGCGTTTACTAAAGGAACGATAATTAACAATGAAAACATAAAAGCCGTTGTTATCCTTGGAAGTTTTGGACACCCCGTATTTGCTGCTTTGCATTTGTATATTTTTAAGATGCCATGGGACAATATGATTCTAAAAACCTCCGCTGGCCTTGTCTGTTTATCTTTAGCTACAAAAGAGCTTTGGCCTAAAAAGCTTAAGCCGCTTTTCCCTTTCTATTGGCATTTCATGCTAATTTACAACTTACCATTTCTGATAACTTTAACCGCTCTAAATAATGGCTTTATTAAAACATGGCCAATATGGGAAGTGATAATGCTATATATTCTTATCATATTTATACCTCATTGGTTTATGCTTTTTATTGATCTTTTAATAGGTGTTTTACTTGCATTATTTTTTCATGGCTTGATCAGTAATGAAATGATTTTTGAGCCATTAATAACATTCTTCAATCTTGGCACAGAATCAATTCTCTATCTATCAACTTTCATATTTGTTATTGCTTCAGGAACAATTTTTAGTCGCAGTAATGTTGAAGGCATATCCAGAATCGTGTCAGAAGAAAGAACAAAAATCCTAAAATCCCTAGCAGGCTCCATCGCCCACGAACTCCGAAACCCCCTAAACACCATAAACCTAATTGGTTCCCAAATTAAAGATTTGGTTCCAGAATTCGATAAAACAAATGTAAAAAATTCTGGTGATGCAAAATCCAAACTCCTATCCCTAACCTCCCACATAACAGACGCCACTTCCAACGCCAATAATATCATCAACATAATCCTGGGCGATCTAAGCGAAAAGAAAATTAACCCAGAAGATTTCGCCTATCTAAACCCAGCTAAAGCCCTACCAGAAATCCTGGAAAAATATGGCTATAGAAGTGATGAAGAGAGAGCCAAGATAAATCTGTTACTACCAGAAAGTGGAAAAGAAAATGAACAAAATAATTTTGTATTCAAAGCAGTCCCCGATCGCTTTACTTACATAATATTCAACCTCCTAAAAAACGCCCTTTACTATCTTGATCAATATCCTGAATCAACAATAACAATCGGCACAGAAGTAAAAGAAATTGACGGCAAACAGTATAATGTGATTTATGTTCACGACACCGGCCCAGGAATTGCTACCAATACAATACCAAAACTATTCGGAGACTTTTACACCTCAGGCAAGAAAGAAGGAACAGGACTTGGTTTAGCCTTTTGCAAAAGGAATATGAAACTCTTTGGTGGTGATATTATCTGCGAGTCAGAGCTTGGAGATGATAACAATGGCAATGACAGCAATAACGGCAATAAAAAGAATGGTTGGACTAAATTCTCTTTACTCTTCCCAATTCTTTCTGAATCCGAAATTGAATTAGCAAAAACCGAATCCAGAAAAAGAAAAGTTCTTCTGGTTGATGACCAAGAAGTAAATCTGATAACTCTAAAATCAAAGATAGAGAGAATATTGCCTGATATCTCCTGTGATATTGCCAAAGGTGGGAAAGAGGCTATCAATATGGCAAAAGAAAACAAATATCATCTGATCTTAATGGATGTGCAGATGCCTGAAACCAACGGAGTCGAGGCAGCAAGAAAGATCCGTCTTCATGATAAAGAAGTTCCTATCATTGCGCTAACTTCGCTAAGTAAGGAATCATTACTGGAAGAAATCAACTTTGTGATTTCAAAAGAGAGTTTCAATTACTACCTCAATAAATTATCCACTGATAATATTTTATGCCGCGCTGTCAGCAAGTGGATAATGGACCTAGAAGATAACCTGCATTATATCGGAAGCAAAGAAGAATATCTGAAAGTTCTAAAAGATAAAAAGCTGCTTTTAGCTGATGATGAAAGGATAAATCTAATTATGACCAAAAAGATTTTAGAGGCGGCTTCATTTCTTTGAGTGTCAGATGACGGATTATTTTATTAAGGGAAGCAAGCCGGAGTTGTTAATTAAGATTATTGCTAACTACTTGATAGGAGTAGGAGAGGTGGGAGATAAAAGAAAAGAGAATTAGAAAATTGTGTTTTAACTTAAGAATTATTTTTCCCTTTCTCGAATTCTTGGGAAATGTTTCAATAGGTATAAGATAAGTCCCGTTACTTCGTTAACTTAATCCGCCTTTGCCGGAGATAATTGGTTCCTTCTTTAAAAGAGAATGTTTGCTTTTTTGTTATAATAAACGAACTCGGCATAGGAGCGGTCTTGTGTTCTTAGAGCAATAAAGCAGATGCTATTTCTTTTTCCTGCATCTTATCCCTCTATGCAATTATTACTTTTTAAGATGACCTAATCAAAGCTACCTATTAATTTATCTTATCAATTTTCTACATCTCGTAGAAAATCTAATTCTGTCTGCGTTTCAAAGCTGATAAATCAAATTCTTATTTTCTCGTGCTTTATTTAGATATAGTAACCCTTAGCAGTTTTGCTATGTTTAAAAGGTAGCTATTAATGCTAATAAATGCCCAACCATTAACCGACTTAAATTTTATGAAAATCGAAGCAGTATCTCTCAGCCTACCATCCTGGAAAGTTAGTAATGAAGAAGTAATTGATCTAATCAGATTTCATTCTAAGCCAAAATTTTCCGGTGATTTAGAAAAAACCTTAAGGAAGATTGATATAATCTTAAGAAAAACAGGAGCTGAAACCAGATTCTGGCTAAATAGACAAATTAAAGAAAAACCAATTGACCATATTAAGAAAGCGGCCGAAGAATCTTTAAAAAAAGCTAATCTTGAAAAAGATGATATCGATCTTTTGGTATATGTTGGAATTGGTAAAGGGTTTTTAGAGCCAGGAAATGCTTATGCCATCGCACACTCTCTGGGAATGAAGAGAGTTAGATGTTTTGATATAACAGATGCTTGCATGAGCTGGATAGCAACGATGCAAGTAGTTGATAGTCTCTTTAAAACTGGGGCATACAAAAGTGCTATGATAGTAAATGGAGAATTTACAGTTCAAGCTGGCACTTTCTTTAAAAACTATGCCCTAACTAAAGAAGAGCAACTTACCTATACTTTTCCTACTTTTACTATTGGTGAAGGAGCAACTTGCACTATTCTATCTCCTAACGATCCCAAAAATTTCTCTTTTAACTTTTCCTCTCGTGCTGATTTATCTGATCTGTGCGTTGTGCCTTTGGATGAATATAAAGATTATTGTGAACCGACCGAAAAAACTGCCAATAATGGAGCAATGCATTTTACTTCTTATGGATATGATCTGCACGATACTGGACAAACTGAAATAGTGAAATTGTTTAAATCTGCATCAATTGAAAGAGAAGATATTGATATTGTTTTTACTCACGCTTCTTCCAAATCGGAGTGGCATAAATATGGGGAGAAAGTTGGAATTGAGGACAAAATATATCATATTTATCAGCACACCGGCAATTTGATATCGGCCTCTATACCAGGCGCTATGGCCTTAGCTGAAAAAGAGGGTAAGTTAAAGAAAAAAGACCATATCCTATTTTGGGTGGGAAGTGCTGGTATGTCTTTTGCTACCTCTTCATTCAAATTTTGATAAGCGGTCAAAAGCATAAATGTTTTGATATTAATCAATCATAATATAAATACCTATTTGCAGCTTATTCTTAATAAATATCAGTTTTATAAATTCTAAATTCCTTTCTTCTTTTCTACTTTTTGCAATATCAATAAGAGACATAAACCGGCTTTAATATGAAAAATTTATGCCTAAATTTTTTCTCGTGGTTTAAAAGAGCGTTAGATCAAAATCTTTCAGTTTCAAAATACAATATTCTTGCTTTCGGTTTTGTGGGAGCCATAGGCCATCCATTTTATTGGTTCTGGTGGACGTATGTTGATCCTCAACCAGAAATTCCTCTGCTTAGAATTATGGGTACAATTACCTGTCTTTCTTTGTTTACGATTAAGTATTGGCCCGAGAATTTAAAAAAGATTCTTCCTCTATACTGGTTCTTTAACGCATCTTTTAATCTACCATTTATCTTTACTACCTATGTTATCAACACCAAATTCTCTATAATTTGGTCTATGGCAGAAGTTGGTATGGTATTCTTTTTAGCTGCGCTTATATCAAATTACGCTTTGCTAGCAATTAATATTACCATAGGGGTAGTATCTGCTATCTTATACTCTTTGATATTTATGCCAGAATTGGTCTATTTTGATTACGATTTGATGGTGTTTGTTTATTTGCCAGTATTTAACTTTTCTATTGTTACTGGCGTTGCTCTTAGCTATAGCTATGTAAAAAGAGTAATAGAGTTAGAGAGAATTACTGCACAATCCCTAGCCGGTTCCATTGCCCATGAACTCCGCAACCCCTTAAATGCTATCAATCTTGCTCAAAGCCAAATTGAGCAATCATTATTGAATGTAAGTGAAGCACACAAAGAAGTAGAAAAGGAAAATAAAAATCATCCCACTCTTGATAAAAGAAATTCACTATTAAGCTTCACCTCTGCCATCTCTTCTTCTGTCGCTCAGGCTAATAGTATAATTAATATGATATTGAGCGATCTAAGTGAAAAGCCTATCTCTGATTCCGATTTTTCTTACTTAAAAGCTAAAGATTCTCTGGAAAATATAATGGCAGAATATGGCTATAGCAGTGAGCAAGAAAAAGAACGTGTTAAATTACATATAGAAGAAGAGAGCAGCTTCACCTTCAAAGCAATCCCTGAACGCTTTACCTTTATCATTTATAACTTGCTAAAAAACGCTCTTTACTACTTAAAGGAATATCCAGAATCAACAATAACAATCGGCACCGACAAAAAAGAAGTTAACGGTACACCATATAACACAATCTATATCCACGATACCGGCCCAGGAATTGCTACCAATGCAATACCAAAACTATTCGGAGATTTTTACACTTCAGGCAAGAAAGAAGGAACTGGTCTTGGTCTGGCTTTTTGCAAACGAAACATGAAGCTATTTGGTGGTGATATTATTTGTGAATCTGAGCTTGGAAAATGGATCAAAGATAGAACGAATCCTGCCTGACATCTCCTGTGATATTGCCAAAGGTGGGAAAGAGGCTATCAATATGGCAAAAGAAAACAAATATCACCTGATTTTAATGGATGTGCAGATGCCAGAAATTGACGGAATTGAAGCGGCAAAAAGAATTAGGGATTATGACAAAGAAGTGCCGATAATTGCCCTGACATCCTTGAATAAAGAATTATTTTTAGAAGAGATTGACTTTGCAACTTCCAGGGAAAATTTTAATTACTATCTAAGCAAGCTATCTGGTGACAATATTTTATATAGGGCGGTTAGCAAATGGATAATGGATTTGGAAGACCAGCTATCTTATGTGGGGACAAAGGAAGAATATCTGGAAGTTCTAAAAGATAAAAAAGCCATTCTTGCTGATGATGAAAGGCTCAATCGCATGATGACCAAAAGAGTGCTAGAAAGTTCAGGGCTGGTTGTAACTGAAGTAAATAACGGTAAAGAACTGTTAGAATTATATAAAAACAGCCTGGATGCAAATCACCAATCCAGCTTTGACATCATAATCACTGACATCAACATGCCACCACATAATGGTGATGAAGCAACAAAAGAAATCAGAAGAATCGAAGCCATAAATAAAATCAGCCACCATGACGAAATGCCAATCATTGCATTAAGTGGTGATGGCAGAAAAGAAGATATCCATCACTTTTTTGAGTGTCAGATGACGGATTACTTTATTAAAGGCACCAATCCAGGGCTGCTACCAAAGATTATTGCTAATTATTTGGTTAGGAAGGGGGAGGAATTGGGATTAAATGATGAATGTAGCAAAAGAGAGGAAGCCCTAACAAATAAGAACAACAATATAAATTCTCACCTCAATCTTGATAGTTTTGAATATTTTACCAAAGAAGAACAGATATCGCTTCTAAAACTATTCATCAAGAATACTGCAGAAAACATATCAAAAGTTACTGAAAGCAAAAATGCCGGAGACAAGGAAAAAACCTTATTTCACCTCCACTCCATCAAAGGCACTGCTGCCAATATTGGGGCTGATAAATTATTCGCTTACATCAAAACCATTGAGCCGGAAATTAGAAATGGGAAACAGCCGCATGGGTGGCTGGAGGGGTTGGAGAAGATTTATTCTGAGCTAGAGAAAGAAATTGAAGGGATTTTGAGGGGACTTAAATAATTATTTAAATCACCTATTTTAGAAGTTAGTTTTCCAAGATTTTATCTATAAGAGATCTATATCCTTTTTCTATTGTCTTAACACCCTCTCATAAATCCCATCAATACACCCATTAATATTTCTCCTAAGCATTCTTAGTGCATTTAACGCTTAAATAATTTAAATAAGCGCCTTCTAAAATTAGTTCTTTTTTAAGAGGTGGCTTTTTTATTTTGAGACATCTTTTCTTCTTGGTTTCAAACTCATATTTGTGTCTCACTTCGTGGATTATCTTTTAAAATTGGTATCTAGAAGTGCAGCGCTCGCAAGAATGCTATTGGCATTTTTCTTCTTGTTTGTTTTTTATTCTCCTGCTCTCGCTTCTGATTCTCCCCTCCCTTTAGTTACCGACAACTCCACCAACACCCAACTAGACCACGCCCAAAACGGCATTCCTGTTGTTAATATAGCTGCGCCTTCCGGCAATTCCGGCGTCTCCCACAACCGTTTTTCTGACTACAATGTCGGTACTTCTGGTCTAATTCTCAACAACTCAGTTGGCGATGTTAACGGTGTTGTAAGTAGTAGTCTTGGCGGTTTGATCACTGGCAATCCTAATTTGGTTGGTTCTGGAGGATCTGGTTTTGCTTCGGTAATTTTAAATGAAGTTACTTCTTCAAGAATTTCCCGTATTGCTGGTTACACAGAAATCGCTGGCCATGCTGCAGATCTGATCATCGCCAATCCAAATGGCATTATCATGGATGGTGCTGGCTTTATTAATGTTTCTAGATTTACAGGTGTTGTTGGTGCTGTTGATAGGATTGGTTCTGGTGTTGGAGGTTCTGCTGGTAACATTTCTTTTACTTTAAGCGGTCATAGTTACCAAGTTACCCATGGCTTCTTACCTGAGTTAGTAATTACTGGTTCCGATATTGATCTAGAAAGCGTAGGATCAACTGATCTGGTTTCTTCTGTCATGAAGATTCTGGCACCTATTTATGGTGGCAGTAATGAAGTAAATCTAAGAAGTGGTGACCAAAGTTTTAATTACTCAACCAAAGAAGTCACCTCAGACAATTCAACTCCCGGCACCAATCTTCCATCTGAAGTAGCAATTGACGCTTCTAGCTTAGGCAAGATCCAAGCCGGTAAAATCTTCATAATCGCAACCAAGGAAGGATTCGGTGTTAAATATGATGCTGATCTTTTAGCGCAGGGTGGGCAGTCTGCAGGCGGAGTGGTAATTGATGCTTCTGGAAATGTCAGTTATGGCAATATTGCTGCTGAAGATGGTGATATTGAGGTTACTTCCAGGACTGGATCAATCACTCAAAACGGA
>JAJTCH010000004.1 GCA_021323225.1 Rickettsiaceae bacterium
TCATATTTTTGTATGGTGAGATCACCAAGAGCAAAGATTGCAGCACCACTGTTATTTGTCAGGTTGTTAACAACATTTAGCGTCATGTTGTTTCCGGAATAGATCATTGAACCGGCTTGGTTGATCAAATTGTTTGCAACATTGAGAGTGAAGTCTCCTGCAATATCAACTCTACCGTCATTGATGAAGTCAACTACATCTAGAGTTAGGTTACCGTTACTAACCAGACTGTGGGTGCTGTTTTGAAGTATGGTGCCATTCTTGGCAGAGAGTGTAAGAGTTCCAATTCCACCAATGATTTCTGCATATTGGTTGTTGTTGATGTTGGAGTTAGTTGAGGTGAGAGTTAGATCTATTCCAGAAGAAAGAGTTGCGTAGTTGCTAAGTAAGTTGGTTGCGGTGATGGTAAGGTTATCACCAGCAATGATCTTGGTGTTGCTGTTTGGACTATCAATAGAAGGATTAAGACTGCCATTGCTAAACTGATCTTGCGCATCAATTGCAATTGAGCCATAGGCCTGGATGGTAGTCTTGTTGGTGATGTTTCCTGCTTTGATATTTATATCTCCTGCGCTTTCTACAATTCCTGTAATATCGTAATTAGAGCTTCCCAGATCGATATCAAGCAGACTGCCGGCAAAGAGGGTTGCGGCAGCTCCGCCATTTATGTTGTTGTTCAAGGCGCCAGCACTGATTGTAACCTTCTGGTTAGCGGCAATCTGTTGATTATTATTTAAAGTCCCGGCATTGATAAATATCCCATCAGAAGACAAAAGACCAAGAGAGACAATATCGTAATTGTTGGTTATGTAATCAGATGCGGTGATATTAACTTTACTGCCAGAATAAATTGAGCCTGAGTTAACAATCTGTGATGCGGTTAAGGTTATATCTTTTGCCGCGATAAGTTGACCTGAGGCGGAGTTTGCTAAATTTGTTGCAGCAATATTCAAATCCCTGCCAGAGACAATCTGGCCTAAATTGGTAAAATCAGTGGCAGCGCTGAGTCTAATGTCACTTCCTGAATCTCTAGTATGAGAAACCCCATTTTGAGTAATCGATCCACCCCTAGAACTAACCTCAATATCCCCAACCTCAGAAACAATATTACCATAACTAACATTACCAAGAGCGTCAATTACAACACCAGAAGCAGAAGCACCACCCTGGGCTAGTAAATCACCAGAATATTTAACACCAAATCCTTCCTTGGTTGCGATGATGAAGATTTTACCAGCTTGGATTTTACCAGCTTGGATTTTACCAAGAGCAGAAGCGTCAATGGCAATCTCAGAAGGTAAGTTGCTTCCTGGGGTTGAATTGTCTGAAGTGACATTACGAGACAAATAATCAAAAGCTAAATCACCGGAACGAAGATTTACCTCGCCACCAAGATTACCATAAACAGGAGCAACAATCCTCATAACAGACGACACAAGGTCAGCAGAAGCAACTGATTCAAAATCAACTCCTAAACCAGAGACTACTAGCTCAGGTAAGAAGCCATTGGCAATTTGATAATTACTGCCACTTAAAGCAAAAGAAATGTCACTGGCAGCTCCTGCGACACCAGAACCCCCAACACCAGAACCAATCCTGTCAACAGCACCAACCACACCTGTAAATCTAGAAACATTAATAAAGCCGGCACCATCCATGACAATGCCATTTGGATTGGCAATGATCAGATCTGCACTTCTGCCGGCAATTTCTGTGTAACCGGCAATGCGAGAAATACGAGAAGAAGTAACTTCATTCAAAATAATCGAAGCAGAGTTAGAGCCACCAACACCAACCAAATTAGCATTACCACCTATCAATCCACCAAGACTGCTAACAACAACACCGTTAACATCACCAACTGAGTTGTTGAGAATCAAACCGGAACCGCCAACATTATAATCTAAGAAGCGGTTGTGGGAGACGCCGGAAGTGCCGGAAGGTGTGGCTATATTGACAACAGGAATGCCGTTTGGGGCGTGGTCTATTACAGTGTTGGTGGAGGTGTCTGGGGTGATTGGAAGTGGAACGGCAAGAGCGGAAATGCCAAAGAAACAAAATGAAGCAATAGCCAATAACGGTCTTGCCAGCATCAAACCCATAGATAAAAATCTTAAAAGATAAGACACAGGCAAGACAAGTAATGCATTTATAAAAACCGCCTAAAACCAAAAACTATTCTTAAGAAGAACCAGTTTTTATAGATTCAAAGCATTTAAATATAAAATGCACTGCGGAAAATATTAATGGGTATATTGATGTTTTTAATGATAGTTTTGTAAAGAAGCTTTATTTCTCCGCTCTTTGATAAGCTTCTAAAATCAATTCCTTTGCTTTGGAAGCATCTTCAAAACCTTTGATTTTTACCCATTTGCCTTTTTCTAAATCTTTATATCTTTCAAAAAAATGGCTGATTTTGCCGATTAGTGAAGCTGGTAAATCGGTATAATTTTCAACATTTTCAAATTGGGAATTTAGTTTTTTTGCTGGCACTGCAAGGATTTTTTCATCCATTCCTTTTTCATCTTCCATAATCAAAACCCCAACCGGTTTAGCAGCAATTACTGAACCTGGGATAACCGGATAATCAGAAACAACTAATACGTCAGCCGGATCTCCATCGTCAGATAAAGTGCCAGGAATAAAGCCATAATTGCAAGGATAAAACATTGGCGTGGCAAGGAAGCGGTCAACAAAAATTGCGCCGGATTCTTTGTCCATTTCATATTTTACCGGGTCAGAATTCATAGGAACTTCGATAATGACGTTAATTTGTTCAGGAAGATTTTTGCCGGGAGAGATTTTGCTGATATCCATAATATTGCTCTAATAAAGGTTAAAATTATTGGTAAATAAATTCGATTTTAATTTTGTCACTGCCAAATTTTTTTGGCTCCAGCTTTTGCTCGTAATTTTTTATCAGGCATATGGAATTTTCTTTATCCTGACAATAATAAAAAGAGCCTTGTAAATAATATATATGTTGGCCCGATAATTCTGGCAGTTGTACCGAGCCGGATTTTATCGCGGCACTGTCAAAAGCAGCAATTAAACTAGCTTCTTTTTCACTATTTATTTCTACCAAATTTAGAAAGCTGGGGGCCGAATCATTAATTTTCCAACCGGTTTTTATATCAAAAATTAAAGTTACCGGACTATCACTTTTAACTGAGTGAGCATTTACTGTTTCCAAATTAGGTAAATATTCAACAAGGCTCTCACTAAGGGTTTTTGATTTTGGCTCGATATTTAGAAGCTTTGAATTGCCTGAATTTTCATGTAATTCAACAATGCGGTTATTGTTAGTATCGGCGATGTAGAATTTATCCAGAACAGAAATAATCGCTTCTGGCTCGTTATAATTGGTATCGTTTTTACCACCTATCCCATCACCTTTAACAGAACCACTAAAATCACTTAACTCATTGCTACTAAAACTATATTTGCGAATAAGGTGATTGTGGGTGTCAGCAATATAAACGCCAAAATCATCCGCTGTTAAACCAACCGGATGTTGCATTAGCGCTTTATTTTTATCGCCATTTTCATGGCCAAAATCAAACAGTCCCTTGCCAATCAAAGTGCTGACTTCACCATTTTTTTGCACAACTCTTAAAGACGAGCTTTCTGAATCAACAAAATATAGTTTATCATTAGCAGCGCTGAGCCCGCTTGGTTGAGCCAGGGAATTATTGGGATATTTGCCATCCACTAAATCTTCCGAACCATTGCCGGCAAAAGGAGTTAAACTCTTGGAATCAATATTATATTTTAGCAACTGGTGCGTACCCGCATTGGCGATGATGATGGTTTTTTTGTCAGGAAAAAATTCTAAATCCCATGGCGAAGCTAAAGCTGCTTCAGATGCTTTGACTTCAGAACTTATAACTCCACCCCTAGTCCCGTTGCCAGCAATTGTGGTTACTTCTCCCCTCTTAAAATCAATCTTGCGCAAGGCGTGGTTTCCTGTATCTGCCACATATAAAATATTGTCTTTAAACAATATGCCCCGAGGAGAATTAAAAGAAGCTTCTTTGATTTTTCCATCTTCAAAACCTGCAACACCGGAACCAATTTCCAATAAGACATTACCTCTTAAATCAACAATTATAATGCTGTTTTTTCCGGTATTGGAGATAACCAAAGCACTAGTTCTAGAAATTTCTTGATATGAAAAATCTCTGGCAAGCTTAATTTTTGAAGGGAATTTTAAAACCAGATCAATGACTTTGTTTTTTTCTAAAGCAATTGGCAGTTTGTTGTTATTCAATCGCCCGCGATATTTTTCAATTAATTTCTTAACATCTTGACTTATAGTTGAAGCCGCAACTTCTCCCTCATATTTTTTTCTAACAGTTCCGCTTGGATCCAGTAGGATCAATGTTGGCCAAGCCGAAACATCAAAGCTTTTCCAGATTTTAAAATTAGCGTCATTTACAACCGGATGTGAAATATCATATTTCAAAACCGCTTTTTTGATATTTTCAATTTCTTTCTCATTATCAAATTTGCCGGAATGAACGCCCACGACTAAAAGCTTATCGCCAAATTCTTGCTCCAACTTTTTAACTTCCGGTATCATTTGCATGCAATTTACGCAAGCATAAGTCCAAAAGTCGAGCAGGATAACACGGTTTTTTAAATCGGAAGTGGAGAGATTTCTTGAAACATTAATCCATTTAAGATTGCCTTCAGAAAGGCTGCTGGTCTCAGAATTGTGGAAGGAAATAGTAGAAAGAAGAGATGATATAGAAAGAAATGAGAACCAGAAAACAATGACTACAGAAATAATAAAGAGAATCAGCTTTTTGTCTTTTTTTGTCATAACAATTATTACAGCCGAATTCCAATTATAACTACATCTTAGACCTTAGATGGCACTCTTGGAGAAAATTAGGAGGGAAAGTTAACTAGCCGATATAGCCAGTAAAACCTTTTCTGCGACTTCTTTTAGTTTTAGCTAAACTTTCTTGTTTTCTTCTCTTTTTTTCTTCAGATGGCTTTTCATAGGCCTTTCTTCTTCTAGCCTCTTTAACCAAACCCTCTTTTTGGGTCTTTTTTCTAAAGCTACGAATGGCCATTTCTAGGTGGCCTCTGTTGGTGATAACTACTTGCATTAAAGATGAATTGATTAGTTAGAACTTTTAAAAGAGCGGGTATTTATAGAGTCCTGGAAATAAATTTTCAAGCAAATTTATGCTGAAAAAAGTCTATTTAAGCGCTTTTGATTGCACTTTTAAGTTATATTTATTCATCACGGCGCGTACCCCGGTCGCGTGTGATAGCACATGGCCTGAATAACATTGAGAATAATGTTTAGACCAGCAATACAAATTAAGAAAATATTTACTTACTAGCCCAGTTTTTAGCAATCTTCCCGCAATCTTCATTAGCTTGACTGACAAACTCCGGCAGCTTTTCATCCATTTTTTTGTTACATTGATAGATGAAGCGCTCTCTTACGCGTAAAAGCTCAACTTTACCATAAATTCTTTCCTTATATTTTTTCTCATCATCCCCACTAAATTCTTCATCGCGACCTATATTAGAGACATTTTTTTCGCCTTCTAAATAAAGCAATGTAGCGTTGTTTTCGCGGTTAATTTTTTCTCCTTTATCTTTTTTAATTTCTTCTCGTAATTTTGCAATTTCAGTTCGGGATTTGTCTTTTGCTAAAGCGTAATTATCAGGGAATTGAACAAAGGCCTGTTGCTGGCAATAAATTTTATCTTCCATTTCTTTTTTAATTCTAAGAGAAGGTACATTCGCCAAACATTGTCTTGATTCATCAGTTGCAGCAGAGCATTTTTTAAAGTCCTCACTTTCAATATTTAGCGCCATGCAATTCGGATATTTGTGCAATAATTCCATAACCGCCGCCGATTCTTTGCCGCTCTTTCTATCATTCTCGGCCATTTCCAAATATTCTTTGGATTTTCCTTCGGGCATAACTGCCGTTTCAAAAACATTGGTAACTTTTGGTGCCGGTGGAATTCTGGATAAAATAAGATTTTGGCGGCAACGATAATAACCGTCAGACGATTCCCCAATGCCAAGCTTATTGCCCATAGCGACGCATTTATTGTGGTCAGTCAGCTCAATATCATCTTCAATTTTTGCCAAGACAGAATATTTGGCCCGGGTGAGATTTTTTAATATTTCTTCACTGATTTTATCAATAACGGCATTGTTGCGCATGGTTGCTGCATCAACCGCGTCATCAACTTTTCTAGCCATGACTAAATTATAGCGGCAGCGCCAATACATTTCGGTAATGATTTCGTCCCATTCACCATAATCTAAGCCTTGGGAAACGCATTTTTGATGGTCTTGGCGCTCAATGATTCTAAGGCTGGATTGATAGGTAAAAAGATATGATATGGAATTATCGCAAGAGGAAAGGAGAGACAGTAACAAACAAAATATTATATTTCTTGCTTTGTTGACCACTGCTGGAGCGATATGTTTTTAAGTTGGATTTATTTCAAGCTATTGCCAATCAACCGTCTTTACCGGGATATATTTGGCAACTGACTGGGCAAATATATGAGGCAGGAAAGGTTTTGCAATATAGTTATCACAGCCGGATTCAGAGATATGTTTTTTATCTTCCTCACTAGAAAGGGAAGTAACAACAATAACAGGAATATGCTTTAATTCATTATTACTTTTTATATTTCTGCAAATGTCAACGCCAGAAACCTCTGGCATCAAAATATCTAATATTATCAAGTCCGGCCTTTCTTTTTCTATAGCCTCAACTGCAGTTTTGCTCTCAAAAATTTGAATCACATCATGGCCAAGCTGCTTAATGATCATGGCAGCAATTTTCTGGTTCAACTTGTTGTCCTCTATAACCATTATTTTTTTTGGCTCTATATTGTCGGTCATATTTGATTCTGATTTTCTATAGGGTAAAAGATTCGCGAGAGTATTAATTTTTTTCGCAAACTGTCAATAATATTTAGGGAGCAAAAAATAAACTATCCTACCTTTACAAAACTTCCCCCATTAAACTGCTTGGACGGGACTTAAGAATTTTCACATCTACTAATTTTCCAAGATATTTTTGCTCCGAATCATCAATTACCACCGATTGTAAATACGGGCTTTTGCCAATTATTTGTCCAGCAGATTTTTTACCCATCGCACCTGGTTTTCTATCAAACAGAACTTTCATCACCCTACCTTCAAATTCTTTATTATAGGCAATTTGCTGTTTGGTAAGTAGCGTTTGCAACTCTTGCAATCTGGCATCTTTAACTTCTTCGGCAATTTGGTCATTGGCATTTTGGGCAGGAGTGCCTGGACGCGGTGAATATTTAAAAGAATAACATTGCGAAAAACCAACCTTCTCAACCAAATCCAAAGTATCTTTAAAATCCTGATCAGTTTCTCCCGGAAATCCGACTATGAAATCGGAAGATAATCCGATATCAGGCCTTGCTTCTCTTAGCTTATCAATAATCTTAAAATAATCTTGTCTTGTATGTTTGCGGTTCATCATCTTCAAAACATTATTGGAACCGGATTGGACTGGAAGATGCAAAAACGGCATTAATTTTCCAATATCTCTATGCGCCAAAATCAGCTCTTCATCCATATCTCTTGGATGGGAAGTTGTGTATCTGATTCTTTGAATTTGTGGGATTTCAGCAATTTTTCTAACCAGTTTTGCCAGGTTAAAATTATTACCATTTTCATCAATTCCGTGATAGGCATTAACATTTTGCCCAAGCAGATAAATTTCTGCAGCGCCTCTTGCTGCTAGGCTCAAAGCCTCTTCATAAATTTGCGTTACCGGACGAGAAAATTCTGCGCCTCTGGTATAAGGCACAACACAAAAAGTGCAGAATTTGTCGCAACCTTCTTGAATAGACAGAAAACTGCTAACCTGACTTTTCTCCTGGCTTTCCTTTAAAATATCAAATTTATTATCCGGCTTAAAATCCAAATCAATTTGACGTCCACCTTTATCACGCAACACCTTGCCAACTAAATCCGGCAGAGTTTGGTAACTTTCCGGACCAACAATAATGTCAGTTACCGGCGCTCTTTTAAAAATCTCTTCACCTTCCGCCTGCCCTACGCATCCAGCAACGGCAACGATCATTTGCCTGCCTTGTTTTTTCAAATTTTCTTTGTGTTTTTTTATCCGGCCTAAATCGCAATATAATTTCTCCGCCGCTTTTTCCCTGATATGGCAAGTGTTGATGATGACCATGTCCGCATTGTCCGGCGCATCAACATTTTGATAACCAACCGCCTTCATCAAATCCTGCATGCGGTCAGAATCATAGCTATTCATCTGGCAGCCGTAAGTTTTAATATAAAGTTTTTTCTGTTGATTTATTTCTTTTTCCATCCGCTGAGAATGACGATTTCAAATGTTGCTGTCGAGCTATTATCGGCGCGGCAATATAGTTTTTGGTATAAATTTGTCAAATCAAATAAGAAGCTTTTGGTTAGGAACTTGCGGCTTCTGGCGTTTATTATATTACCCTCGCCCATGGTTTTTAAATCTTCGAGGAGCTTTTTTGGATTCTGATATTCAACTTCAAAACTATGTTTTTGCGCTACCACATCAGCAAAACCAGCCTTTTGCAGCAGCATTCCTGCAGTTTTAACATCAATATTCGGAGCAATTCTTGGCGTTACGCCATCATAAAATTTTTGCTCTGTTTGCAAAAAAACTTCTTTTAATTCCTTTAAATTTTCTTCACCAAAAAAACTCGCAATTATCATTCCCCCTGGCTTTAACGCATCTCTTATCGCCAATAAATTTTTAGGAACATCATTGATAAAATGTAAATTCAAATTACTAAGAACCAGATCAAAAGACTGTTCTTTAAAACATAAATTTTCTTCATCCATCACTAAATCCAGCTTATTTTTCTGCACCATTTTTGCTGAATAATCAGCTTGAAAAAGCTGTTTAGCGTTTTTTAAAGTGGCAATTTTCTTTCCCAATTCCCCATTTCTAGCGCCAATTTCCAAGATATCGTCAAAATTTCTTTTGCAATCCAAGATGGTTTCAACAATTATTTCGGCCACTTCTTGGTGGATAAAATTTGCGTTAGAAAATTTATCAGCAATTCGATTGCGGTTTTGCTTAAGAAGGAAGCGGTTAAAAAGCGTCACAATATGATTAGAAGTTTATTTCGAAGATTCTTAGCTGTCATTTTCCCCAAGAGCTGTCTAATCTGCAATAAAATAATCGATGGCGGCAGCTTTTGTGTAGAGGATTGGAACAAATTGTATTTTTTGCAAAAACCAGCCTGTGATATTTGCTTTCACCCTTTTGAATTTGAGGTGGAAGATCAAATAATTTGCGGCAAATGTTCGAAAGAGAAGCCTGAATATTTTAAAGCTCTGTCAGTTCTAAATTATGATGAAAACAGCAAAATCCTGGTCACAAAATTTAAATATTTTGACCAAACTTATTTAGCGAAATATTTTGCCAATTTAATGTTTAAGCAAGCTATGGAAATTCTACAAGAGATTGATTTTATTGCCCCAGTGCCACTTCATAAATTTAGGATCATCAGAAGAAAATATAATCAGGCGGCGCTTTTAGCCAAACATTTTGCCGAACTATCCGGCAAAAAATTGATTTCTGATTTACTGGTCAGAACCGAGAATAACGCGCAGCAAACAACGTTGAATCAAAAAACCAGAAGAAGAAATGTGGCGGGAATTTTTAAAACCAAGAAGAAATATTTGAAGCAAATCAAAGATAAAAATATTCTTCTGATCGATGACGTAATCACAACTGGTGCAACTTGCGAAAGTTGCTGTAAAGAATTGAAAAGAAGCGGAGCTAAAAGAATTTATGTCTTAACTTTGGCAAAAACAGTTCTTAGCTAGCTTCTTTATTTACTACCATCACCTTACAAATCATATCTGGAACCGTGGCTTTTTTCTTGGTGATGATATTGGTTTGCAGCCAAAATAAAGCGATCACACCTAAAACCAGGTTAAACATATTTTCCGTTATAGCCTGATAAATACTAACGCTGTGAACCATTTGGTAAGCAAGAATATAGGCAACGAAAATCCAAGGGATTAGCGAGAGAAGATAATGCCAGAAGCTTTCAAAAATAGTTAATTTTTCCCCGTCATTTTTTACGATCATTATTTTCATTAGCTTTTTACCAATAGTGCCGCGATATTTTGAGGCATTAAGCAAAATGTAATAAACGGCTCCGGAAGCAAAAACCAGCAAGCAAAATATCAGGATTGATTTGAAAACCGAGTGCTGAACTAAGAAATTGATTCTCTCCGGATCTTTGCCGATAAAATCACTTTCAAACTTAGTCTCAAAATCTTCCTTAAATTTTCTTATTTGCTCTCCAAGCCATAAATTACCAAGAAGCATCACCGCCACAACCCTGATTAAGTTAGCAATTAACACATCAATTGAATTGGCAAAGCCTCTTTTGAAACTGCCAGCATATTGAAATTCAGACATTATATCTCCCTATAAAAATGAAAACCATTGACGACATATCCCTCACGGAAATAGAAAGAATGGGACTTGCTATTGGCAACATATGAATCAAGAGTTGAAGTTTTGCAGCCCAGATTTTTTCCTTCTTCAATTATCCAATCAATCAGCAATTTGCCAACTCCTTTTGAGCGATAATTTTTATCAACCACAACATTATCCGGCTCAATATATTTACCGCACCATATTTTGGTGTTAACCCAAACTCCGCTTAGGCCAACACAATTTTCCCTGTCAAAAGCGCCGATCATTCTATAACCATTTTTGGTCATTGCTTTTAGCATTTGCTCATAATCTTTCTTTTTTAATTTTGGATTTAGCTGTTTTAGCAACGGAAATTGTTGCAACATCTCCTGTAGAGACTTAATTTCTTTAACTTTAATCTGATGGTTTTTCATATAATTTTAGAAACTCAAAATGGCTGAAGCGGCCGCTAAAAAGGCGGATATTCTTAATCAATCACAAATTAAAGCAATAGTTAAAACTGCCCTTGAGGCCGGTGAAATCGCCATGTCGCATTTTGGCAGCAAAAATTTGGATGTTAAAAAAAAGGCCGATAATTCTCCCCTAACAATTGCCGATTCTTTGATTAGCGATTTGATTTTTTCGGAGCTGGAAAAAATTGCTCCGCATATTCCGGTAATTTGTGAAGAACGGCAAAATCGTGATTTTGATAATGGAATTTTTTGGCTGATTGATCCAATTGATGGCACCAGCAGCTTTGCCAATAGTGATGCAGAATTCACCATAAATATTGCTTTGATTAAAAACCAAAAACCGGTTTTTGGCTTAATTTATGCTCCGGCAATTCCAGGATTGCCATTTTATTACACCAATGAAAATGGTGATTTGATTAAATATAACGCAAAAAATCAGACGGGTGAAATTTTTATTCCGCAAAAAAAATCTACAAATGATTTTGCAATAATCGCCAGCAAGAGAAGTGCTGATAAAGATATTCTGGAACATTTTCATGCCGTAAAAAACCATGATTGGAAAAAAGAAGATAAATTGATTTCAGTTTTAAAATGCTCTTCATCACTCAAATTTTTGTATCTAATTGAAGGAAGAGTAGATTTATATTTGCATCTAAGAAGATCGATGGAATGGGATATAGCAGCTGGTCATGCCTTGCTTTTAGCTGCGGGAGGAAAAATTGAGGATTTAGATGGAGAAGAGTTTTTGTATGGAAAAGCTGGCCTGGTTAACAAAGGGTTTTTGGCCAGCCTTTCTTAGAACTAAGGTCGGCATTACAAATGCCGACCTTTTTAAATTCTTATTTCTTATTAAGCGGACTATTTCTGTAGCTGTAAGAGAAATAAATGATCAAACCAATTACAGACCAAATCAAAAATGGTTTGCCGGTTTCTAAAAGCAGATTATAGATCAAATATCCGCAAGTCAAAACTGCCATTGGCGCAACCACATTAACTGCCGGACATCTAAATGGTCTGGCTAGATCAGGTCTGGTTTTTCTAAGCACCATCACACCAACCGCTACAACCACAAAGGCAAATAAAGTGCCAAGAGATGTCATGTGACCCAAAGTGTGGATTGGGGTTAAGCCGGAAGTTAAAGCCACAGCAAAAGCAACGATGATAGCACTAATATATGGAGTGTTAAATCTTGGATGAATTTTATTGAAGAAGCCTGGAATCAATTTGTCCCTAGACATCACAAAGAAAATTCTAGATTGGCCATACATCAACACTAGAAGCACTGTTGTCATACCGGTAATAGCGCCAACTGCAACTAATGCTGAACCAATATTGCTACCATTAATGCGAAGTGCAAAAGCTAAAGGCTCGGCATTATCCAATAATTTATAATCAGCAATACCAGTTAAAACCAAAGCTACCGCAACATAAAGCAAGGCACTGATTGCTAATGAACCAATGATACCAATTGGCAAATCGCGTTTAGGATTTTTACATTCTTCAGCAGCAGTAGCTACAGCATCAAAACCGATATAGGCAAAGAATATTGTTGCCGCACCCAAGAAAATGCCATGGATACCGAAAGGCATAAAATCAATCCAGTTTGTGGTCTTAACCATTGGAGTTGCAACAACCAAAAAGATAAAAATAGCGGTTAATTTAACACCAACCAAAATGCGGTTGAAAACTACGCTTTCTTTAGTGCCACGAATCAAAAGAAGACCAATGAATAAAGCAATGAGAACTGCAGGAAGATTAATAATCCCACCATCAGCAGGAGTTTTGATCAGATATTCCGGCAAGTGAATTCCACCCGTATTAAGAATACCAACCATATAGCCGGACCAACCAGAAGCAACGGTTGCAGCCCCAACACCATATTCCAAAATCAAGCCCCAGCCAACAAGCCAGGCAAGAAATTCGCCAATAACAGCGTAAGTATAAGTATAAGCACTTCCAGAGGCTGGAACCATAGAAGCAAGTTCAGCATAAGCTAGTGCAGCAAAAGCACAGGCAAAAGCAGAGAATAGATAAGAAAGGGAAATTGCAGGGCCAGCATATTTAGCGGCACCAATTCCAGTTAACACAAAAATACCGGTTCCGATTGTACAACCGATACCAAGCAAAATTAGATCAACCGCCCCTAAACTTTTCTTTAGGGAAGAATGCTCTACATTATCAATGATTTCATTGATGTTTTTTGTTCGAAATAAATTCATATTAGTCCTTATGAAGTTGATATGACTTTGCCAGATTTTGGCAAGAACTTGCCATTCTAGAAGCATCAATATCTTATTGACAAGTTTTTTGTTCACACAATACTTATCGTACAAACCAATCTAAATTAAAAATCCCTTCAAATGTCTAAACCACTCACTCCATGGCGCATCACCCTGTGGATTATTATCTCTCTTTTCGGAGCCTCCTCTTTTGCTTTCATTGGATTTTTCAGGGGTGAAACCATTAGCAGTTTATGGATAATCACCGCAGCAGTTTGCACTTATTTGATCGGATATCGCTTCTACTCCGCCTGGGTTTGCGCCAAAGTTTTAACCATTAACCCACAAAGAAAAACTCCGGCGGAAAAATTCCGCGATGGCAGGGATTATGAACCAACAAATAAATGGATAGTTTTCGGCCATCATTTCGCAGCCATTGCTGGCCCCGGTCCATTGATTGGTCCTACCCTTGCCGCCCAATTCGGCTATTTGCCTTCAATGTTATGGATATTGATTGGATCAGTGATTGGCGGCTGTGTCCAGGATTTGGTCATTTTGTTTTTCTCAGTGCGCCATGACGGAAAAACTCTCTGTCAAATGGCAAAAGATGAGCTAGGAAAATTCGGAGGTTTTGCTGCAATCACCGGCATTATGCTAATTATGATTATTCTGATTTCCGTTTTAGGATTGGTTGTAGTCAATGCGATGAAACACAGCGCTTGGGCTACCTCAACCGTCTTCTTCACTATTCCGATCGCCGTCTTTATCGGCATTTATATGAGATTTTTTAGACCCGGTGCAGTTTTAGAAGCCTCAATTTTAGGCTTTGCTTTATTGATTTTAGCAGTTTTTGGCGGCAAATGGATTGGTGAAAGCGCTTTGCTAAAACCTTTATTTGAGTATGACGGCAAAACTTTAGCTTTTTCCATCATGGTTTATGGATTTGTGGCGGCAGTTCTGCCAGTTTGGATGCTTCTTGCTCCACGAGATTACCTCTCAACCTTTTTAAAACTCGGCACAATCAGCTTGCTAGCAATTGCAATAATTGCTTTGCACCCTGAAATCAAAATGCCCGCCTTTACTCAATTTACCAACGGAGACGGCCCGATTTTTGCCGGCAAAATTTTCCCATTCGTTTTCATCACCATTGCTTGCGGGGCAATTTCCGGCTTTCATTCACTGATTGCATCTGGCACAACTCCCAAATTAATTTCCAATGAAAAAGATATTAGAATGGTCGGCTATGGCTCAATGATTCTAGAATCTTTCGTGGCATTAATGGCGTTAATTGCCGCTTGCATTATGGAACCAGGAACTTTCTTTGCCATTAACAGCCCAGCAGGAATAGTTGGCAAAACCGCAGCGGAAGCGGTGCAAACCATCAATAGCTGGGGCTTTTCCGTTTCCTTGGCAGAAATGGAGCATTTAGCAAAACAAATCGGGGAAGAAACATTATTTAACAGAACCGGAGGCGCACCTTCTTTGGCAGTTGGCATGGCAACAATTTTCAGCAAAACTTTTGGCGATGGCCTGCTTTCAATCTGGTATCACTTCATTATCATGTTTGAAGCCGTGTTTATTTTAACCACATTAGATGCCGGAACCAGAGTTTGCCGCTTCATGTTGCAAGATGTGTTAGGCGGATTTTATAAACCACTTGGCAGAACTTCCTGGTATCCTTCAGTTTTACTAACCAGCCTTATGGTTGTTAGCGCCTGGGGATATTTTTTATATAATGGCGTAATCGATCCAAATGGCGGAGTAAATATTTTATGGCCGCTTTTTGGCATCGCCAATCAAATCCTGGCAGCAATGGCTTTGGCAATTGCCACGGTGATGATTATCAAATCCAGAAAATTCAAATATTTTTGGGTAACAATTTTGCCCCTAGCCTGGCTTTCCACTTCCACTCTAACTGCCGCTTGGCAAAAATTATTCTCTGATAATGTCAGAATTGGACTACTTGCTGGCGCTAGAGACTTACAAAATAAATTCCAAAATAATCTTTTGCCGGAAGAAAAAATGGCTCTAGCTCCAAAACTAATTTTAAATCAATATGTAGTTGCCGGCCTCACCGCCTTTTTTGCGCTGCTGCTTTTAGTAGTAATTTTTGATATGACCAGAATTGTAATTAAGAAATATAAATTGAGACATGTGGAAGAAACTCTTTAACTTCAAACTATTTCCTGAATTCTCTCAATTGCTGAGCGCAGAGAAGCGTTATCAAAAATATCTTGAACATTTTTACCGCGAACATCCCGACCAAACTCCACTTAGTAAAAGGAAATTTTTCTCTCAAAAAGAGCAAGAAAAATGGAATGGAATTAATCGTTGCTGCTAAATTTCTCTAACAAAACCTTGCCTCGATTTTTCTCTAAATAATTTAAAATCAAAGGCAGACTAAGAGACAATTTTTCATCTAACTGGTAAGGCGGATTAACCACAATCATTCCACAACCTTTAAAACCTTCCTTGATATTCTGATCAATCACAAGCTCAGATCGCAGCATTTTTTCTATTCCCAAATTTTTCATCTTTCGCCAAAAATCATCGGCAGATTTTTCTCCAACAAGCGGATACCAAATCAGATAAATTCCGGTGGCAAATCTTTTATAACCTTCTTTCAAATATTTAATCACGGAAGAAAAATCATCCTGCGCAAAACCTTTTTCAAAAGGCGGATCAATCAATATCAGTCCTCTTTTTATTAACGGCGGAAGATGCGATTTTAAAAGCAAATATCCATCTTGATTAAGAGTTTGAACTTTTTTATTGCCAGCAAAATTTCTTTTTAAAAGCAAAAAATCCTGCGGATGAAGCTCAGCAAAAATTGCTTTATCTTGCTCACGCAAAAATTGTTTTATGATTTGCGGTGAGCCAGGGTAAGTCTTGATTTCTCCCTGGTTTAGCTGATTGAATCTTCTAACGATATTAAGGTAATTTCTAAAAAGGGGATGAGTATTTGGCGCTTCTAAAATCCTTAAAATTCCATCTTTATATTCAGCAGTTTTATTGGCCAAATCCGATGTCAGATCATATTTCCCAATCCCTGAATGGGTATCAATCACAAAAAACGGAGCTTCCTTTTCCTGCAATTTTTCTAAGCATAAACACAAAATAAAATGCTTAAAAACATCAGCAAAATTGCCAGCATGATAGAGGTGGTGGTAGTTCATTTGTTTATGAGATTAAACAGATAGATCTTTATTGGTTTTGTCTGGATTGCCGCGTCGCTCCGCTCCTCGCAATGACGATGTTGGAAATTTATACACAATTCTTAAAACCGTCATTGCGAGGAGCGTGCGAAGCCAGCGACGCGGCAATCCAGAAAAGTTTCAGTTTACAAAAATCATAAAACTAATTCAAATCCTTCCAAACCTTTTCAGTGGTGAATGGCAGTAGAGGAGCACATGCCTCACACATCGTAATCAAAATGGTGAATAATGTGTTATAGGCCTGGATTTTGTCCTCATCAATTTCTGATTTCCAGAATCTTTGGCGGCTTCTTCTAATATACCAATTATTCAGAACTTCAAAAAATTGAACAAATTCATGACAGGCAGTTGGCGTGTCGTAATTTTGCATCGCCTCATCAATTTTTTTCACTGCAAATTTCAGCTTCGCCAAAATGTAACGATCCATGATATTGGTAACCGAACTGTGAAAACCAAGCCTCTCTGCCTTTATTCCATCTGAATTGGCATATAAACAAAAGAAGTTATGGGCATTGATAAGCGGCTTAATTGCAATACGCAAAGTATCTTTTATAGCCTTGCCTTCTTTATCAATTCTCAATTCTTGACCTTTCATGACTGGCTGCGAGATCATATAAAACCTCATCGCATCCGATCCATAGGTGGAAAAAATTTCTACCGGATCGGCATAATTTTTTAGCCTTTTGGATAATTTTTGCGAATTTTCATCCAGAATTGTGCCGTGACAAATAACATTTTTAAATGGAGGTTTGTCAAATAAAGCGGTTGATAGAACCATCAAAGTATAAAACCAACCACGGGTTTGTGCCAAATATTCCGTGATAAAATCTGCCGGAAAATTATTTTCAAACCAATCGCGATTTTCAAAAGGATAATGAGCTTGAGCAAAAGGCATGGAACCGCTTTCAAACCAACAATCAAGCACATCGGTAACGCGCGCCATTTTTGATTTGCCGGATTTATCATCCGGATTTGGTCTGGTTAATTCATCAATAAATGGCCGGTGCAAATTGACTTTTCCTTCTTTATCTCTTGGCAATTTACCAAAATCTTTTTCCAACTCTTCCAAACTTCCATAAACATCAATTCTTGGAAATTCAGGATTGTCGCTTCTCCAAACCGGCACTGGGCAACCCCAAAAACGATTCCTGGAAATTGACCAATCGCGCGCGCCTTCCAACCATTTGCCGAATTGTCCGTCACGAATATTTTCTGGAATCCAATTGATGCCACGCGGGCTGTATTTGATATAATCCGGCCGTTGTTTTTCGTAATAATATTCTTCGTAATGTTTGGTTTTGCTGCCTTTCGGATTTTGCGAGATTTTTTTCTCAATCAAAGCGAATCCAAGTTTCTCAGCAATTTTTTGTGAAGCTTCATTTTTAGAAACTGTCGCCAGCGCAACTTTTTTAACCGGATAATTTTCAAACGCCATTTGAATCATCTCTGCTGATGCTTCAGTAGCATAACCCTTCCCTTCACCATCTTTGGTAAAAGCATAAGAAATTTCAATTGCACCCTTATCAAAATCCTCCTGATTGTGGTCGTAAAAACACCAACCAATCATCCCGATAAAATTTCCACCATCTTTTTCAAACAGCATATATCGTGGCAAATTAAAGCTCTCCAACTGCCTCTTATAATATTTCAGCGCCTCGATAGAATCTTCCTTATCAAAAACCTGTTTATCTAGAAAATAGTGATTTCTCCTCACATATTCATTACCCAGAATTTTTTCATGAATTAAATCAAGATCTTCGTCGCTTACTAAACGGCCTTTGAGCCTTGCAGTTTCAAATTTCAAACCACGATTTAACTCGCACATGCGATCTTTAAAATCCGTAACTTTTACATACCAGGAAGGTAAGGCTTTATAAATTAAAGGCGTGTCCGTTCTCCAGCAATGAGGATAATTGTGGAAATATTGCTCGGTTTTTAACCAAGCGCTAGTTGATTTGAGATATTTGATTATGTCGTCGTTAGTTTCAAAAACTTGTCGATGTTTCAGAGATAAATTTTCTAAATCAAAAATTTCCGAGGTGAATTTCCCACCTTCATCAACCGGGCAAAGCGTCGGAATTCCATTAACCTTTGAAAGCAATTGGTCATCTTCACCAAATCCTGGCGCGATGTGGACAATGCCGGTTCCATCTTCAGTAGAAACAAAGTCACCATGAAGAATAGAAAAACAATTTGGGTTATTTTTTACTTTTTCTTGTTCAGAAAAATAAGGAAAGAGCGGTTTGTAATTTAACTTTAAAAGCATTTCGCCTTTAAAGTTTTTTATAGTTTCAAATTCTCCAAATTCCTTTTTGTATTTTTCCAACGCATTTTCAGCAAGGACGTAAATTTCTCCATTATTAGCTGATGGAAATATTGCAACATAGTCAATATTTTGTCCGACCGCTAAAGCTAGATTTGATGGCAAAGTCCAAGGAGTGGTCGTCCAGGCAAGTATAAAAACTTTATCAATATCGGATTTCTTTAAAAACTCCGGCATCTGTTGTAACTCAAACTTCACTGTCACCGCCTTACTTTCTTTCCTGCGATAAGCATTATCCATCCTTGTTTCAAAATTCGATAATGGAGTTTGACAGGCCCAAGAATAAGGAACGACGCGCAAATCTTCATACATCAAACCTTTTTTATGAAGCTCTTTGAAGGCCCATAAAACTGATTCCATATAGTTAACATCCATGGTTTTATAGCCGCCGTCAAAATCAACCCAGCGCCCTTGCCTGCTCACATAATTCTTCCACTCACCGGCATATTTCATGACTGATTTTTTGCAGGCTTCGTTAAATTTTTCTATGCCATATTCTTTAATGGCGATTTGCCCGGAAACGCCCAGTTCTTTTTCAACTTCCATTTCCACCGGCAAACCGTGAGTGTCCCAACCAAATTTGCGCTCAACTTTTTTGCCTTTCATGGCTTGATATCTGGCAAAAATATCTTTGATATAGCCAGTTAGCAAATGGCCGTAATGCGGCAAGCCGTTGGCAAATGGCGGGCCATCATAGAAAACAAATTCATTTTTTTTATGGGAATGGGTAACACAATCTCCCCTAACGCAACAGCTGGCTGGAGAAGTGTTATCTCCTTCATCTGAATCTTCTTCCTGGCGGTTTGCGATTGATTGTTCAAAAATTTTATTTTCCTTCCAGAATTCCAGGATTTTCTCCTCACTTTTGGCAAAGTTAAAATCTTGGTCTGGGTTGGGATAATGTTTTTTCTTGGTCATTAAGGCTTGCTCTAGGTAGGATTTAAAGTTCAAAATACAGGCCGCAAATTATTGGTGGCAGTAAATAAAAAACAACAAACAACTTGAATTTAACTGCTAATTGGGAATAGAATTCGCATCTCTTTTTGGTCTAACTTTCGATTCTCCAATTCACCTTCCCAATGAAACAGCTAAATATCGCAATTGCAGGCCTTGGCATTGTTGGTGGCGGAGTTTACGAAATTCTAACCAAACAAATCGATCTTTTAAATCAAAGGTCAAAAGCCAAAATCAATCTGGTTGCTGTTTCCTCCCGCACGAAGAAAAATTTTATTGATGAATCAAAGGTAAAATTTTACCAAACTCCCCTTGATTTAGCGGATGACAAAACCATTGATGTTGTAGTTGAAACCATTGGTGGAGCGGATGGAATTGCTCTTGAACTTTGCAAAAAATCCCTAAAAAACAAAAAACATTATATCACCGCCAATAAAGCGATGATTGCCACTCATGGCTCTGAGCTTGCAAAATTAGCCGAAGAAAACCAGGTTGCTCTAGCTTTTGAAGCTTCAGTTGCCGGCGCTATCCCGGTCATCAAAACCCTCAAAGAAGGTTTAGCGGCAAATCAAATCAGTAAAATTTATGGTATTTTAAATGGCACTTGCAACTATATCTTGAGCAAGATGGAGGAGGATGAAATCAGCTTTGAGGATGCCCTAAAACAAGCACAAAAACTTGGTTATGCCGAAGCCGACCCAACTTTTGACATTGAAGGAATCGACACTGCCCACAAAATCGCCATTCTAGCCGCAATCGCCAAAAATTCCGCTGTCACGCTGGATAAAATGCATATTGAAGGCATCACCAAAATCTCACTTTTTGACATAAAATCTGCCAAAGAATTTGGCTATAAAATCAAGCTATTTGGAGTTTTCGAAGATTTGCAAAATGGCAATATCAAACAAGCGGTTTATCCTTGCCTGGTTTCTTGCAAAAACAATATCGCCAATGTCAACGACTCTTTCAACGCCATTTTGTCCCTTGGCAATAATTGCGACTGGAATTTACAAATCGGCAGAGGCGCAGGCTCCAACACAACAGCTTCAGCAGTTGTAGCTGACATCATCGATATTGCCAATGGGCGCTTTTCAATGCCATTTGGCATCTCTTCAAATAATTTGAATCAAACCAAAATTGCTGACATCAAAGCAATTGAACATGGCTATTATTTAAGATTTATTGCTGAGAAAAATTTTGCAAAGGAAGGTGATTTTATAAAAGACATCTTCAATGATAACTCACCAAAGCAAGTTATCATTGAAGAAATTGATGGGGAAAAAATAATTTATGGTTTAAAACTTAACAAAATTAATAGTGAACAAATTTCCACCTATATTAAAAACTTATCGTCACACAAACAAATCAGTCAGCTGAATTTTATCAGAATTGAAAATCTGATATAAAACAACTGCTGCAATACCAATAATTTTTCTCTATTGTCTTTCATTACCTTTTTCTTTTTGCCCCACAACTGCAGCACTTAAAAAACTAGGAGAATGAGAAGGCATTCCAGGCTCTTCTGAACTTCTTATAGCCCTCTCTCTTTCAGGCTTAAATGACAACATTAGGCCAAGAGCGCTTGTAAATGCAAGATTATCAACAAATGGTCCAAGTAAGTACTCTGCTTTTACATCACCGTGTTGATCTTTTATATATTTTAATCCGTATTTAAAACCTTCTTTAATGGCATTTAAATCCATTTCATCAGGATGATTACAATCAATTTCTTTGTATATAATCAACTCCTTAATGAAATCTATAGATCGAACAGTAAAATCATCAATATCACCACTGATGATTGGAGCATCCTGTGAAGCAAAACAATCCTTTATTATTGATGACGCAATCTTTTGAATGCTATGATCCCTACGCTCCTCTTCTAATAGATGTCCCCCTGGGTTATCTAAATCATTTCCCTCCTTAGCTTCTAGATCTGGATGGAGAATAGCTTGAGATTGCTTTAAAGATGGTGATTGATACGGCTCTAATTCACCAGCTCTACCCCCCTCTTCTTGCCGTATATCTACTCTTGAAGCACTTCTATAAGACACATTATCATGGCTCACACCATCTTTATTTTCTTTATGTTGCGAAATAAGTTTTTTAGCAGAAAACGGCAGTTCTCCATCATCACTAAGTCGATCTTCATAATATTTCTGAACTCGTTCTTGCGAGATACGCGGTTTAGCAGAAAACGGCAGTTCTCTATCATCACTAAATCGATCTTCATAATATTCCTGAACTCGCTGTTCCGGTCTAAGCTTAACTCCTTCCCAAACCTCATGCTGCCGTCTAATAACATGAGATAGATCAGGACCATTAAATTGAGTTACTGGTTGGCTCCTTGGCAGCTCAATCTCTCTTACAACTTCTACTCCTGGATGTGATCCTCTGCGAGATAGAGCATTTTCTACACCAAGAATTTCATCTATCTTATTTTTCATCAATTCAAATGTAGGACCATTCTCCCAGTCTATCTCAGCAAAATCTCTATTATCCACATATCCTTTTGCATTAGATATATAAGCCAAGCCATCTTTCAATGCTGTTGTTATAGCTCCCATTTGTCGCGGTTCCAGCTTCTCAATGTTAATTCCTTTAGTGCTAGCTAATAGGGTCATAATATTTAGACAGGCAATTTCCATATCCCCAAAATTTGCTACACCTTCAATTACGGGTACTTTATATGTTACCCCTTCAGAAGTTGCGGCGATCATTGCCACTCTTACCATTCGCATAACAGGATCAGCCTCTCTTTCAAATAACTCATCATATACATATAACCGCAATTCATATTGGAGATTGGCTTGGGCTTGGGCTATGAATTTAGATTGCCGCTCAGATTCGAGTTTAGCTTTGTATAAATCCATTGCTTCTCTCTGAGCTACACTTTCGGTCCAATACTTTTTTGCAGCTTCTACTGAACGACTAAATGCCTCTACATATACAGGGGACCTAGGATCAAAAGATTTTGCCTTTATGTGTTTTTCTTCTTTTTGTATAAACAAAAAGGCAGTTCTTAATCCCTCTTTAAGAGCAGCTTCATTAAGCTTGATATGGCTATTACGATAAACATCTTCTGATAATGCAGAAATAAAATTTGCGCATGGTCTGAGAATATGATCAACAGCATCCCCCTTTTCTCCTTTAGATGTTTCAAATTTTACATTTCTTTTTATTCCCTCTTCACTCATTACCTCTTTAGCTATCTTATCAAATGCTAAAAGATTATCAGAATCTCTTCTCATAATAAATTCTCCTTATATAAAAATTGAAAAACTAAGCCCATTTGCATGCTGTAATTAATTCCTCTAATTACAATAAAAATTTTTAACTTTGACTTCTCTATTCGAATAGAAGAAGTCGTTATATTTTACCATTATCTTTTTCTTCTTGTTTTACTACCGAAGAAGAATTTAGAAGCCCAGGAGACGAAGAAGGGACCTCAATATTAAAATGTTGACTGCGATGATCCTCTCCTGAAGAAAGAGATCCGCTGGAACTTTTACGACTTACTTCCTCTGCTGCAATTTTTTCAGAATTATCAATGGAAGCCATAATCGTACCAAGCCCTGTTGTAAATACAGAATTTTCCGAAGATTTATCACATAAATATAGAGTTTCTACATTTCTATGTTCATTCTGCATAAATTTTAAAGCCTCTTCAAGCCCATTTTTAACTGCTTCTTGATGAATCGGATTAGAAAAATCAATTTTTATATAGGTTAATAACTCAGCTACAAATTTTGCGGATGCAGAGATAAGCTCATCTTCACGAACACCTTCCTTTAATGTTATTTTATTATTATTTAACAAATTAGTGACTACTGATGTCGCAGTATTAGCAATATGAATCTGACTATCAACAAATGGACGATCATCTTTACGTTCCATAACATCAAATTCCTGAACCCGCTCCCCAAGAACTTGCAAATCTTGATTTTGTCCTAACCCATGTTGGACACTGTATAATTGTTGGCCTCTATTAAATTCAAATTCCGGAGGAGATGATGCTCTACGTGATAAGCCCGCCTGAGCCATATTATTTTTTAATGTTCCAAGTGCTATTTGAAATGTGTAGCCATCAACATCTATTTCTGAAAAATCTTCATTACTTACATATCCTTTAGCGTTATATATATAAAGTAGAGCTTCTTCCGCTGCCTTTTGGAGAGCGAATTCTTGCCTCGCCTGTAAGCGTTCAATATTTATATTATTAGTTTCTGCAAGTAGGGTAATAAAAACTTCAAAAGCATTTGAAACATTCGATCTAATCTTCACCCTATCACTACCAGGTACTCCATATTGCACTTTATCATCAACATTCTGCATTGCATTTTTAATCAATTGGGTGATACCAACTTCCAATTGCCTATTTTCTTCCGGCCGAACTTGAAACTCTCGCCTCTCCTTTTCTTCCTCATGACTAATATTAGACAATGGCTGAGGAGCGCTTTGTGCACGACCTCTTCCTATTTCTTGAGGTATAATTGTAGGTCTAGATTCTAATGCCGCTTTATGAGCAATAACGTGTTGTCTTTCTCTTTCACTATTATTTTCTTCACTTACGGCCTTTCTTGCTGCATTCAATGACTCTTTATATAACTTATGACTAGAATTAAAATATGTCGTCTTTACCCCTTTTCCTTTGCTGTTGCTTTTCATATAAAAAATAGCAGCTCTTAATCCCTCTCTAAACTCTTCTTTTCTAGCATCTTCATCAAATTTTATATGACCTTCAGGAGGATTTTTTTCTAGCGCGACAAGAAAATTTGCGCATGGCTCAACAAAATCTTCTTTCGTTCCTTTGAAATTCACATCAAATTCCTGATCCATTATTTCATTCATCAAAGATCTTGATATAGAAATCATTCCGGGATCAAGAGGGTTACTGCTTTTTCTAATTTTACCCAATACACTTTTCATGATTAATTCTCCTTATATATAAATTAAATGAGCTAAACATGTGTTATGCTGCAACTAATTTTAAGAATTGCAATAAAAATTTTCAGACATATTTATTCTAAAAATCTAAAAGGAGGACTGGGGAAATTTATAATTCAAGACTGAGTTTAGTAGCGGGCCTTACGTTTCTCTTTAAAAGCTCTATCCAATAAACTGATGGTAAAATCATCTCTTTTTTTGGCAGATTCACAGCCGGTTAGAATTGATATTACTCTTTTATTTCCGCGTTTGGCGGAGGAGATTAAGTTGAAGCCAGAAAGGCGGGTGAAGCCGGTTTTCATGCCTTCTGCACCTTTGTAATGAAGCAGGACATGGTTGTGGCTGGGATATTTTGTTCCTTTATAAATAAATTTCTTTAGTGAGAAAAAATGGCTGTGCTCAGGAAAGTCTTTTCTTAGTGCCATAACCAATTTTTTTAAATCTTCGTCAGTAGTAAATTGGCCGCAATCCGGCAAACCACTGGAATTGCGGAAATTGGTACTAGCCATTTCCAAGCTTTTGGCTTTTCTATTCATATCTCTAACAAATTGCCATTCGCTTCCTGATACTGCTTCCGCTAGTACAACTGTTAGTTCGTTAAATGATTTCACTATTGAGCCTTTGATGGCATCAGAAACCGAAACTTGATCTCCTTTCCTTAAATGAAGGGTGTTGGAACGGTTAATTTTTGAAGCCTCCTCCGCACGACTAGAAACCGTTACCTTTTGATCCATCTTCAATTTACCAGTCTTTATTGCCTCAAAAGCAAGATAGATGGTCATCAACTTAACTAGAGAGGCTGGATAAATTATGGAATCAGATTGGTTTTCAAAAATGATGTAGTCGGAATTTTCTTCAAAAACCAGGGCGGAATAACTGGCTGCGCATTCAGCGCGAGCGACGGAAGAAAAAAGAAGGGAGAGTAAAAAGAAAGAAGAAAGGACTTTAAAAATAATGAGACGCGGCATTTTTAGATGCCGCGAATATTGGCCTAGCATCCTCAACTAGTTATTTTCTGATAGATATTTTTGGTAACCGGCTTCATCCATCGCATCGCTTAAATCGGATGGATTAGACATTTTGATTTTAATCAACCAACCAGCACCGTTAGTGTCGTTATTAACATTTTCCGGATTAGCAACCAAAGAATCATTAACTGCGACAATTTCACCTGCAACCGGAGTGTAAACATCGCTGGCAGATTTTGAAGATTCAACCACAACCGCAGCATCTCCTTTATTATATTTATTACCAACTTTTGGCAGCTCAACATAAACCAATTCTCCCAGAGCATCTGCCGCATGTTGAGTGATGCCGATTGTAGCAACATCGCCTTCAACTTTTACCCATTCATGGTCTTTTGTGTATTTTATCATTTTAGTTTTATGTTTGATGGTTAGTAAATTTTGTAATTATTTTTTAGCAGATTTAGTTTTAGCTGCCACAAAAACCGGTGAACAAATAACCGCCGGAATTTCTCTATCTCTAACAACTACCGCAACAGATTCTCCGGTTTTAGCAAAAGCCGATTCAACATAGCCCTGCCCGATTGAAGTTTTTAGATTTGGCGAAAATCCACCGCTGCTTAAAATACCGATTTTTTTGCCATCCTTTCTAATCTCACTTCCCTCTCTGGCAATACCGCGATCAAGAAGTTTAACGCCGACTCTTTTTTTCTTAACACCATTAGCTTTTTCATCCAAAACTCTTTTTTCGCCGATAAAACCTTTATGTTCTTTACTCACAACCCATGAAAGTGCTGCTTCGATTGGTGAAGTTTGATCATCCAAATCATGGCCGTAAAGTGGATAGCCCATTTCTAATCGCAGTGAATCTCTTGCACCAAGCCCAATTGGTTTAACCGAATTATTTTCGCATAATTTCAACCAAAAGCCCGAAGCTTTATCATTTACAATACTAACTTCAAAACCATCTTCTCCGGTATAGCCAGTTCTGCTGATATAAACTTTCTCGCCGCTTTTTAGTTCGAACTCGCCCATATTCATATAAGGTAAGTCTTCAAGATTTTTGCCGGCAATTAAGCTTTGTAAAACTTCCTGGGCTTTTTCACCTTGAATGGCAATCAAAGAACGCTCATCCAATATGGTCATTTTGATGCTTGAAGGCAGATTTTTTTTGATCCAAGCAATATCTTTTTCTTTACAGCCAGCATTGATAACAACAAAAAATTTATCAGCTGATAATTTGGTGATAATTAAATCGTCAATTATCCCGCCATTTTCATTGGTCAGAACTGTATATTTAGCTAGGAAATTTGGGATATTGGCAAAATCAGTTGGAGTGATGTGAGAAAGGAATTTTGCAGTTTCAGCACCTTCTAAAATCAATTGGCCCATGTGAGAAACATCGAACAAGCCAACATTACCGCCACGCACCCATTCATGCTCTTTAAGCATTCCGTCAGGATATTGAACCGGCATGTCATATCCGGCAAATTCAACCATTTTAGCACCTTGGTCGCGATGGGTTTGATTTAGAGCTGTGACTTTCATTGTGTTATAAATTTATTTTTTATCGCTTGGAGCAGAAACAGAATCTAAAGGAGCTTCGCCAGATTTATTTTGCTGTTCAATAACTTTATCAATTTCCATTCCGCTTGATTTGGTGATTTTGGAAGAGATCAGAGCCAAAACCAGACAATTCAACATAAAAAACCCAGCCAAAATCATGGTCGCTTTAGTTAAGAAATTAGCTGAAGATTTTGAAGAAATAACTGAGTTTAAACCGCCGGAACCGCCGCCAATACCGCTTAAGGAATCGCCATCAGATTTTTGAACCAGAACAAGAATAATCAAAAGTACAGCAATAATTATCTGCAACACTAGCAAAAAGATTTGTAGATTTTCCATCGATTTGTAACTGAAAAGTTTGAGGAGGGTAAACTAAGAAAGCGAGCAGAATAATTTACAAAAACTAATCTCTCAAGGAGTTTTTAAGCACAGCTATCTAATATCGGAATTAAAATCTTTCTTCCAAATCATTCTCAAAGAATTAAGGATGGCAAGCACATCAATTGCTTCTTGCAACAGCGCACCGCTAACTGGCGGTAAAAATCCACATGCCGCAAAAACTATTCCGATGAAACTTAAAATCATCCCACCGGCCGCGCTTTGAAAGGCGATTTTTCTCATATATTCGCTGATATGGATTAGCTCATCAACTTTCACCAAACTATTTTCCATTATCACCGCTTTGGCTGCTTCTGATGCAATAATATTATGCTGGCCAAAAGCCAAACCAACAGTTGCTGCAGCCAGTGCCGGCGCATCATTTATGCCATCGCCCATAAAAAGTGTTGGAGCAAGTTTTGCTTCTTTTCTAACAATTTCCAGCTTTTGCTCCGGGCTTTGCGAGGAGTAAGTGCTGGTTATATCAAATAAGTCGGCCAGATATTTAACTTCCGATTCTCGATCTCCCGAAACCAGAAGAACTTTTTTAAAATGATGCGTTGGGCCCAGATGTTTTATGAATTTTTTGCCATGGATTTGTGGCTTATCGCGAAGAATTATCAAAGCGGCAATTTTGTGATTTACAACAACCATACATTCCAGGCCGGAATTATCTTGCGGCAAGAGGAGTAAATCTTGTTTAAGATTTTCATCATCAGAATTTCTGATTTTATTTCTTGAGGTAACAAAAATTTCCTTCCCTGAAATATGTCCTTTCAAGCCATGGCCTGGCTTTTCAGAAATATCGCTGACTTGTAGAAAATTTATGTCTTTTATTTTTGCTTCTTTGATTATGGCAAGAGCTAGAGGATGTCTGGAATATTGTTCCAAACTTGCTACCAGCTGCAAAATTTCTGCTTCACTAAAATTGCCGATGGTAACAATCTCAGTAATTTCCGGTGCGCCCATTGTTAGTGTGCCGGTTTTATCAAAAATGGCCGTGGTGCAAAGCGGCAATTGTTCAAGTACAACCGGGTCTTTTATAATGATGCCCTTTTTTGCCGCCACTGATATGGCGCTGATAATTGCTATCGGAACCGCAATCAAAAGCGGGCAAGGAGTCGCAACTACCAGCACCGCCAAAAATCTCATAACATCTCCGCTCAAATACCAGCTAAGCAAGGCAACTGATAATGCTATCGGGGCAAAAATCGCTCCAATCTGATCGGCCATCCTTCGCAAATGCGGTCTTTTTTCTTCGGCATCTTTCATTACTTCCATGATTTTTGCATATCGAGAATCAATCGCTAGTTTGCTGGCTTCAACCACTAATAAATTTTCACCATTAATAGCGCCGGAAAGAACGGCAGAACCGGGAGCTTTGGAGAGAAGATATGGCTCACCAGTTAAATAGGATTCATCCATCATGCCATTACCCTCAACTATTACGCCATCAACCGGGCAAATTTCAAAAGGATAAATAGCAATAAGATCGCCGATTTTTATTTGGTCAATTTCAATATCTCTGGTTTGACCACCATCCTTTTTATGCGCCTTTGACGGGATTCTTTTTGCTAGAGCCTCAAGAGCAAAGGAAGCTTTTTTACTGGCATAAATCTCTAAAGCCTGCCCACTGGCAAGCATCAAAACTATTAGATCAGCAGCTAAAAATTGTTTCAAATAAACGGCTGTAACAAGAGCAATTGCCGCCAGTAAATCAGAGCCTAAGTCTGCTTTTAGCGCCTTGATTATAATTTTAAAAAGTAGCGGCAAACCGCCAATGATAATGACCGATAAAAGCGGAATAGTTTGGGCAGATAAAATTCCCGCATCCTGATTAACAAAAATTTTGATAAAATAATGAATGGGAAGAGCAAGAGAGGAAAAGGCAGTTAGAAAGGCGTACCACTTAAATCTTAGATCCATAATGATATTGAATATGATTCAAATAAGTAGGAAACTTTAGTGGCCGCAACTCTAGTTTTATATTTCTTAAAATAAATGATAGTCTTGATATATTTAATCCCACTCACTTTGCTAATCGGCATTGCTTGGCTGGCAGTGTTTTTATGGTCATTAAAACACAAACAATTTGACGATTTAGACGGCGCCGCCAACCGCATTTTATTTGATGACGAAAAGAAGAAAAAAATTAACTAGCCAACGCCAGCCAGATTTATTGATTATTATCAGTAGATGATTATTTTGTGCATCTTCATTTCTATAGCATATCAACACAACTTTGCATATTTCTGACTTCCAAATAAATATGCAAAGTCGTGTTGATATTCTATACACTCAACTCCCAGTTTTGATATGTCTAAAACCGCAAACATAATTTTCATCTCCCTAATCGCATTGCTGCTTTTTGGCATTGGAGCCGGCTTTCTTTTGGTGAAAAAATATAGCAGCAATTTGCCAAGCTATGACCAGCTGAAATCTTACAGCCCGTCAGTAACCACCCGTCTTTACAGCTCTGATGGCAGATTGCTTACTGAATATTCAAAGGAAAAGAGGATTTTTGTTCCAATCAAAGCCATTCCACAACATTTGATTGACGCCTTTCTAGCGGCTGAAGACAGTAATTTTTATAAACATTCCGGCATTGATCCAATCGCCATTGTCCGTGCTGCAATCAAAAATTTCTTTTCCGTCATAACTAACGACCAAATTTCCGGTGGCGCTTCTACCATTACTCAACAGGTGGTTAAAAACTTTCTTCTTACTAACGAAAAAACCCTGCAGCGTAAAATAAAAGAAGCGATTTTGGCTTTTAAAATGACTTCGGTTTTTTCTAAAGATGAAATTTTAGAACTCTATTTAAACCAGATTTATCTTGGCTCTGGAGCTTATGGCGTTGCCGCCGCTGCTCAAGTTTATTTTGACAAATCAATTGATGAGTTATCGGTTGAAGAAATGGCGCTTCTTGCCACTTTGCCAAAAGCCCCTTCCAAACTTGACCCAAGAAAAAATATTGAGAAAGCTAAAGTAAGAAGGGATTGGGTTATTAACAGGATGATCGACGAGCAGTTTATCTCAAGAGAAGACGGTGATAAGGCAATAGAAAAACCAATTGTCTTAAAAGAAAAAGGTGATGACGAAATTGTTAAGGCCGATTTCTTCTCTGATGCAGTCAAGAAAGAGCTGACCAGTCTTTATGGCTCTGACAATGTTTTTGAAAGCGGAATTGTGGTGCGCACAAGTCTCAATCCTGATCTACAAAAATATGCCGCCATTGCCCTACAAACCGGCATTGAAAATTATGACATGAAACATGGCTATCGCGGCGCGCTTACCAAAATCAAAGATGTTTCCAGCCTAAACTGGACAGAAAAATTAAGGGATTTTCAGGTTAAAGAAATTCACCGCGAAGATTGGTACAAGGCCATAGTTCTTGGCATAAACAATAATGTTGCCAATATCGGTGTTGAAGGCGGAGATATTGGAACGATTGATTTAAGTAACCTAAAATGGGCCAGAAAACATATTGGCACCAACAGTTTGGGACCATCAGTTAAAAAGATCAGCGATGTTTTAAATGTCGGAGATGTCATCATGGTTAAAGAGGTTGAAGGCAGCACCGGCAAATATCATCTAAGACAAATCCCAACTGTTAATGGCGCCTTTTTGGCGATGGATCCTCATAGCGGCAGAGTTTTGGCCATGATGGGCGGCTATGTTGATGCAGTCAACCAATTTAACCGCGCCACTCAAGCCCAAAGACAACCAGGCTCGGTGATGAAGACTTTTGGCTATATTGCAGCCCTGGAAAATGGCATGACTCCAGCAACAATTATTGTTGATGAACCAGTCACTCTCAATCAAGGAGGTAGCCTGCCACCTTATAAACCAACTAATTATTCCAACGAATTTTACGGCCCGATAACTCTTAGAACCGGACTGGAAAATTCCATCAATGTCACAACAGTAAAGGTGGCAGAACAAGTTGGGCTTGATAAAGTATCAGAAGTAATTTCACGCTTTGGTGTAAATGCAAACCCGCCGGCAATTTATTCCAGCGTACTTGGTTCAATTGAAAGCAGCTTAATTAATGTGGTTGGCGCTTATTCAACAATTGTTAATGGTGGTAAAAAAGTAAATCCATCATTGATTGAAAAAATCCAAGACCGCAATGGCAAAACCATTTATAAAAGAGATCAAAGAGATTGCATTAGTTGTACAGTAAGCCCTGATGACAGCGGCAAAATTGTCGTTCCATATTTGCCAGATGACCGTCCGGTTATCACCGACTCTGCAACCGCTTATCAGATTACCTCAATGTTGGAAGGTGTTGTGCAAAGAGGCACATCGGTTCGCGCTAAATCAATCGGCAAGATAGTTGGTGGCAAAACCGGAACCACTAACAATTATATTGATTCCTGGTTTGTTGGCTTTTCTCCTGATTTAGTGGCCGGGGTTTATATTGGTTTTGACACGCCAAAAACACTTGGGTCCGGCGAAACCGGCGCTTCAATTGCCCTACCCGTTTTCATTGATTTCATGAAACAGGCTTTAAAAGATGTTCCATCAACTCCTTTCAGGGTTCCGGGTGATGTTAAATTTGTTAAAATTGACCGCACAACAGGCGCTTTGGCAACACCTTCAACCCCAAAATCAAATATCATTTTTGAAGCTTTCAAGCTAGATGATGTGGTTGAGGAAGATTCTAAAATCGTTCCGGAAGAAAATGAATTAAACGAAAGCGAGGAAGAAAATTCGGATAATATGGGAATTTATTAATCGATGAAAACTCTGTTAATTATAATCATAACCAGTTTGGTCGTAATCATCGCTGTAGCTGCCTTAAACTATGCTAGCTATGGAAGCAAAAACGAAAATCAAAAATCAAAAGATGATTCTTTGCCAAACTAAAAGACTTTATATGCGTCCGTTTTCTGAAGCGGATTTTGATCTTCTTTATCAGCTTCACTCTGATCCGGAAGTTGCTAAAACCACGATTGACAATATTCAATCCGCTGAACAAATTAAAAAACATTTAAGCGATTTTATAGCGCATCAAAATAAATTCGGCTTTTCTCAATGGGCAATTTTTGAAATTGGTAGCGATAAATTTGTTGGTCGAGCCGGTCTGACAAAACGAACTTTAAATGATGAAATCGGTGAGCAAACTGAAATCCGTTTTGCTATAATGCCACAATTTTGGGGCAAAGGTCTGGCTTCAGAAATTACTGAAGCTTTGATTGAGTTTGCCAAAGAAAAATTGAAAGTGAAAAAACTGGCGGCAGGATGCGGCCAGACAAATGAAAAATCCGCACGAATCTTGAGCAAATTCGGTTTCATCTATGCCAAAGACATCATCCCAAAAGGCTATGGAACAACTGACGCGGTTAAATATTGGGAATTAACTTTTTAACTAAAACAATGACCAACCAAATAGAAGCCTATCTAAAATCCACCTCCTGGCCATTTGAAGAAGCTAGAAAAATATTGGAAAAAATCGGTAATAAAACTCCGGAAAAAGGCTATGTGCTTTTTGAAACCGGCTATGGTCCATCTGGCTTGCCACATATTGGCACTTTTGGCGAAGTGGTACGCACTTCTTTTGTGCGTCATGCTTTTTCGCTTTTAGCTCCGCATATTCCCACCAAAATGTTTTGCGTTTCTGACGATATAGACGGGCTTAGAAAAGTGCCTGATAATGTTCCAAATCAAGAACTGGTTAGAGCCAATTTGGGAAAGCCATTAACTTCAGTTCCCGATCCGTTTGGCACTCATGAAAGCTATGGGCATCACATGAATGCAAGGCTTCGGGCATTTCTTGATGCTTTTGGTTTTGAATATGAATTTATCTCCGCCACCAATAAATATAAATCCGGCGCTTTTGATTCCACTATGCTTCGCGTGTTGGAAAAATATGACGAGCTGATGGAATTGATGTTGAAAAATCTTGGCGAAGAACGCCAAGAAACTTACAGCCCTTTCATGCCAATTGATGCTGAAACCGGCAAGGTGATCGACAAAGGCGTTAAAGGCGTCAATAAAGAAAAAGGCACGGTGATTTATGTTGATGAATTTGGCAAACAAAAAGAAATTCCGGTTACCGGCGGCAATTGCAAATTACAGTGGAAAATTGATTTCGGAGCCCGTTGGTACAGTCTGGAAGTTGATTATGAAATTTACGGCAAAGATCATTTACCAAATGAAAAAATCTATCGCCGCATTTGCGAAATTCTAGGCAAAGAACCTCCGGTAAATTATTTCTACGAAATGTTTTTAAGCGCTGACGGCGCCAAAATTTCCAAATCAAAAGGCAATGGAATTTCGGTTGAAGACTGGTTGAAATATGCCCCGGCAGAGTCTCTGTCACTTTACATGTATCAAAAACCAAAAACCGCCAAAAGGCTTTATTTTGATGTCATCCCAAAAGCGATGGACGAATATTTATCATTCCTCTCCGCCTTTGAAAAAGAAACTGATGAAGCCAAGAAGATTGATAATCCAGCTTTCCACATCCATTTCGGCAATGTTCCAAAGCCAGAATCCGGCCTTGCTTATTCATTGCTTTTAAATTTGGCAAGCGCTTGCAACCCAGAAAATGATGAGGTTTTATGGGGCTTCATCTCTAAATATCAAGCTGGCCTAACAAAAGAAAATTCTCCAAATCTTGCTAAGATGATTTCTTGCGCCATCAATTATTATAACGATTTCATCAAGGCTCATAAAAAATATCGCGAATCAACCGAGGCCGAGAAAACAGCAATATTAGACCTCAAAAGCACTTTACAAACTATCGATAAAAATTCCGACGCAGCAACAATCCAAACTCTAGTTTTTGAAATCGGCAAAAAACACGGTTACGAAAAAACCATGCGCGACTGGTTTGGCGCTTTATACCAAATTCTCCTCGGCCAAAATGAAGGCCCAAGAATGGGCTCCTTCATTGCGCTTTACGGAGTTGATAATTTTATAAAAATGATTGAAGAAAAATTAAAATAATATGCTCACTAATCAAATCAGAACTTCATTCCTAGGTTTCTTTGAAAAACATAATCACAAGATCCTACCTTCCAGCCCTTTAGTACCACATAACGACCCTACCCTGATGTTTTCCAATGCGGGAATGAATCAGTTTAAAAATTATTTTACTGGTGTTGAAAAGCCGCAATTCACCCGTGTTGCAACTTCGCAAAAATGTGTTCGTGCGGGCGGCAAACACAACGATTTGGACAATGTTGGTTATACTGCGCGCCATCACACTTTTTTTGAGATGTTGGGCAATTTTTCTTTCGGGGATTATTTTAAGGAAGAGGCGATTTATCTGGCTTGGAACTTCTTGAACCAAGAACTAAAAATTCCAAGAGAAAAGCTTTTGGCAACAGTTTATCACACTGATGACGAAGCATTTAATTTGTGGAAAAAGATAGCAGGCTTTAGTGACGATAAAATTATTCGCATCGCAACTGACGACAATTTCTGGTCAATGGGCGATGTTGGGCCTTGTGGGCCTTGCTCGGAAATCTTTTATGACCATGGCGATAAAATTTTTGGCGGCGTGCCGGGCAGCAAAGATCAAGACGGAGACCGTTTTACAGAAATTTGGAATTTGGTTTTCATGCAATTTGAAAAGAAAGCCGATGGCTCTAAAACTCCATTGCCAAAACCATCAATTGACACCGGAATGGGTCTGGAACGCATCACTTCCGTAATGCAGGGAGTTCATGATAATTATGAGACTGATATTTTTTCCAACATTATCAGCGAAGTTAAAAAAGTCGTAAATGGTTCCAATTAAAGAGATCATCAAAGAATTCAACATTCCGATAAAGGAAATTTTAATTGCGCAGGATTTAACCAATCAAGTTGCTGAGCTGCTTGCCGGAATTGGATTTATTGATAAAAAAATTCTTTTAGTTTCTGATCAAAATATCTTCACAATCGCTAAAAAGATTAGCGATCAAATCACCTGCCAAAGCCTTATTTTACAAAACCCAAAGGCAGATCAAGAAAATCTCTCAAAAATTATTAAAACCATTTCCGACCACAATCTGGTAATCGCTGTTGGCTCCGGCACCATCAATGATCTGTGCAAACTGGCCAGCTTTAAAAAACAAATTCCTTATATAATTTTTGGTACCGCCACTTCAATGAATGGCTATGCTTCTGCCAATGCCTCAATCACGATTGATAGCCACAAAACTTCTCTTCCGGCACATTTGCCAAGTGCGATCTATCTTGATTTGGAGCTTTTACAAAACGCACCGCTCAGGCTAATAAAATCAGGCATCGGTGATAGTATGTGTTTTTCAACTTGTCAATTTGACTGGCTTTTGTCACATCTGATTTTGAGAACAAAATATGACGCAACACCCTTTGATTTACTTGCGCCATATTATCAAAAACTAATTGGAATTACTTCCATTGAAGACAAACAATTTATACAAACCCTAGCCGAAATTCTAATCGTCTCTGGCCTTGGCATGTATATTTCCGGCGGCAGTTACCCTGCTAGCCAAGCGGAACATTTGGTTGCTCATTATATCGAAATTTTGCACCCGGAAATTGCCTCAAAATCATATCACGGCGAGCAAATTTCAGTTTGCACTTTAAGCATTGCTGAGCTTCAAGAAAAGCTTCTGCAGCAAGAAAACCTGCAAATCACGGTAAGCAATTTTGATCAAATTATTTTAGAAAAAATCTTTGGAAAAAAACTGGCTGAACATTTTTTTAGCGAAATCAGCAAAAAGGCAATTGATAAAAAAAGAGCTGAGGAAATTAACCAGGAACTGGGCCAGAACTGGCACAAAATCAGGTCACAGCTACAAAATGTGTTTATAACTAAAAATCAATTGTTAAAGTTTTACCGGCATTTTGGGCTGCCCGAAGATTCTGAAAAAATCGGCTTTGAAAGGAAAATTTACGATCAAGCATTAAGTAATGCCAATTTGATTAGAAACCGCTTCACAATCCTGGATTTAATAAAAATCATCAAATCATGAAAAACTTTTTAAGAAAAATTTTTGGCATTATCAGCAAAATAATTTTTGTTCTCATCGTAGCAATCATCATGATTTTTTGCGTCAACAATGTCCAAACAATCAAAATCTCACTTGAGCCTTTGCCGTTTGAAATTGAAACCAGATTATTTTTGCTGGTGCTGATCTGCTTTTTTGGCGGAGTTTTTCTTGGCTTTTTATCCTGCTCATTTTCTCTTACAAAAGAAAAATGCAAACATTTTATCAGTAAATGGAAAATCGGCACTTTAAAAAAGAAAGTTAACGAACTTAACAATCAAGAAAGCCAGGTAATCAATGACAAATAAAATTTCAGTAATCATGGGTAGCAAATCCGACTTTGCTACTATGAAATTTGCCTGCGACATTTTGGATGAATTTAAAATTCCTCATGAAGTAAAAATTGTTTCCGCACATCGCACCCCAAAAAGACTTTGCGATTTTGCTGAAAATGCCAAAAAAAATGGCATAAAAGTTATAATCGCCGGTGCCGGTGGCGCAGCACATTTACCAGGCATGACAGCGGCAATGACGGAAATCCCCGTTCTTGGCGTACCAGTTGAAAGTAAGGCTTTAAAAGGATTAGATAGTCTTTTGTCAATCGCCCAAATGCCCTTTGGCATTCCGGTTGGAACACTGGCAATTGGCGAAGCGGGAGCTAAAAATGCCGCTCTTTTGGCTATAGCAATTTTGGCGCTTGAAGATAAGGCTTTAGCAAAGAATCTGGCAGATTTTAGGAAAAAACAAACTGCTTCAGTTAAAATAAAACCTTAGCCATTTTAGTTTCTGGATTGCCGCGTAGCTTCGCTCCTCGCAATGACAGTTTTGAGATCCCTGCGTTAAAATTTCCAACATCGTCATTACGAGGAGCGAAGCTACGCGGCAATCCAGAAAAACTTACGACCAAACAACAAGGTCCAATGAAAAACAAAATCTTAATCATTGCCGGCTCAGATTCTATCGGTGGAGCCGGCCTTCAAGCTGACATCAAAACCGCCACTTCCCTCAAAACCTACGCTGCAACTGCTATCACTTGCCTTACCGCTCAAGATAGTGCAAAAGTTTATGATATTTTTTATCCGCCGGTTGATTTTCTTGTGGGCCAGATCAATGCCGTTTTGGATGACATAAAAATTGACGCGATAAAAATCGGCATGTTGGGCAATTTAGAAATCACCAAAAAAACTGCTGAGATTTTAAAACAAAAAGCAAAAAAAATTCCGATTATCACCGACCCGGTTATGGTATCAACCGGCGGAGATAGGCTTTTAACCGATGATTCCATTAAGGTTTTAAAAACAGATTTGATATCAAACTCATTTCTAACTACTCCGAACATTTTTGAAGCAGAAATTTTGGCTGATGAAAAAATAAAAGAGCTAAAAGATATGAAAATTGCGGCAAAAAAAATTCAAAAATTAGGAACAAAAAATGTTCTGATCAAAGGTGGACATTTGGATCTGGGAGATAAAATCTTCAATTATTTATTGCAGGAAAATGGTGAAGAAAAAATCATCAGTAATAAAAAATTATCCTTCAAAGATGTTCATGGTACCGGCTGCACTTTAGCAACCGCAATTTCCTGTTTTATTGCACAAGGTTTGAATATTGAGGATGCAACCAGAAAGGCTAATTCATTTGTCTATAAGGCAATCAAAAACAGCCAGAAAATCGGCAAAGGCAGCAGGATTTTAAAACACTACTAAGCCAAGGCCTGGCTTAGATCAGCGATCAAATCATCAACATTCTCCAATCCAACAGAAAGTCTGCACATTAATTCAGTTATGCCAGCTTCAACTCTTTGTTCCGGCGTTAGGTTGGAATGGGTGGTAGTGGCGGGATGGGTGATCAGGCTTTTGGCATCACCAAGATTGTTGGAGATATCGATGAATTTTAAATTATTCATAAATTTGAATACTGATTTTTTATCTCCGCTCACTTCAAACGCAATCATTGCACCACCATTTTTCATTTGTTTTTTGGCTATTTCATATTGCGGATGCGACTTTAGGCCTGGATAAATAACTCTTTTAATTTTTTTGTGCGATTCTAAAAACTCAGCAATTTTCTGCGCGTTTTCACAATGTCTTTCAATTCTAAGCGGGAAAGTTTCTAAAGCTTTTAAGATAATCCAAGCATTAAACGGACTGAGTGCTGGACCGGTGTGACGATGGAAAGGCAATAGCACTTCTTTAATGAATTCTTCACTTCCTAAAACGCATCCACCCAGAGTTCTTCCATGTCCATCCATATGTTTGGTTGTGGAATAAACCACAATATCCGCACCAAGCTCCAGAGGTTTTTGAATTAGCGCCGAAGAGAAAATATTATCGACAATCAATTTGGCATTGTGCTTTTTGCATAGATCTGCAACAGCTTTGATATCAACCAGGTCAAGAATTGGGTTTGATGGAGATTCAATAAAAACTACTTTGGTATTTGGCTTGAAAGCCTTTTTCCATTCTTCCAAATTGGTACCGTCAACTAAAGTTACATCAATTCCGTAATTAGGAAGAATCTGGGTAGCAATGTAAAAGCAGGAGCCAAACAAAGCGCGAGACGCAATGAAATGATCACCAGTTTTAACTTGGCACATGATGGAGGCAAAAACTGCCGCCATGCCACTGGCCATCACGCAAGCCGCTGGAGCATCTTCTATTAAACATAATCTATCTTCCAACATTTTTAAGGTTGGATTTAAATAACGGGAATAAACAAAGCCAGGCTCTTCACCATTAAAACGGCTTTCAGCTACTTCAGCAGAGTTATAAGCAAAGCCGGAATTCATGAAAATCGCTTCAGCAGTTTCGCCAAAATTGGAGCGTAGCACGCCTCCCCTAACAACTTTAGTTTCTATAGCGGTTTTGGAAAAATCGATTTCCTTGTTTTTGTAGTTAGACATAAATTTAGAAATAATAATTACTTAAAATTCGTTAGTCTCTGGATAGGCCAAGATCTTCCAGCATATCTTCAGTATCATCTTTTAGATATTCCAACTTCACATTGCCGGTTCCTTCATTTTTAAAGCCAAGTTCAATTGCCGCTCTTTCTGAAACATCGACAATTCTCTTTTTAGAAAATGGGCCGCGGTCATTAACTCTCACTTTCACCGATCTGCCATTTTTTAAATTGGTAATTCTAACCATCGATGGTAGCGGCAAAGTTGGGTGCGCCGCCGTCATATCGCCTTTGTGATAAATTTCTCCGTTAGCTGTTGGCTTGCCGTGAAAATCATCACCATACCAGGAAGCAATTCCAACCTCTTCTAAATGGTCATATTCTCGCGGTTGGTAGGTAACTCCGGCAATTTTATATGGATTGCCAACCTTGTATTTGCCGATATAGCTATCTTCATCCAGATTTGGGTTTTCATATCTTTCCAATTCTTCCGACTCTCTAGCTTCTTGTATATATGATTCTTTGCTGACAAGAATATATTTTTTTTCACCCTTTCCATTGCCAATCCACGCACTTTCAGTTGGAGGGGCTTTTTTACTTGAAGAGGATTTTTGATAATCTTGCGCTAAGTGAGAAAATTTATTAGCACTTTTTTTATACTGATGCGTGTTGTTGCAAGATATAAAAAGCAATAAAAACAGTAAATATGGCCTATTCATTAACTTCCGAAATTTATTGATAAGAATTTTGGCTATTGGCAAAAGCTGGCCTATTGCCGGAGCTAATGAGCAAATCAGATTTTTTATCCGTGATTATTTGGTGCTGGGTAGCAAGATTAATTTCGTTTTTAGATATCAAAAACAGTCCATATTCAGCAAAAAAATTGGCGGTAATTTCAGAGCCCATAAATCTACCTAGCTTGCGGTCATTGGTTAAATAGATAGATTTTTTGATTGTAAATTTCATCTTGGCACATAATTCCCTAAAATCCCTGATTGAGCAAAAATGGATATTTGGAGTATCGTACCAACGATAAGGTATAGTCTCACTTACCGGCATTTTACCTTTTGCAAATAGGTAAAATCGATTTTTATAATGGGCAAAATTGGGAAAAGAAATAATGGCAAATTTGGCAATCCTTAACATCTGAACAACTATCTCTTGCGGATTTTTAGTGGCCTGCAAAGTTTGGCTTAAGATTGCATAATCAAAACTATCATCTGGATAATAGGCCAGGTCATTATCGGCATTGCCCTGCATAACGGAAATGCCTTTGCTTAAGGCTTTACTGACATCTGACTGCAAAATTTCCAGACCTCTGCCGTCAACATTTTTATTGGTTTTTAGATATTGCAATAATTCACCACTGCCGCATCCGATATCCAAAACTTTGGAATTTTCTTCTATTAGATCGGCAATGATTTTTAAATCGAAACGGATATTGGTTCTCTTAATCGCGCTGCCGATTAGCTGCTGATCTTGCATATCTCAAGATGGTTATTTGCCCTTGAACAAACCGAACAAACCGCCAAAAAGAGAATTATTCTTCTTTTTGTCGTCGAATTTGTTTTTATTATGCTTGCCTTGGAAATTACCTCTATCACGATTTCTGTGACGGTCTCTGCGGTTTCTTCTACCGCCTTGCCTGTTGTGATCAGTATGTGGCTGATTATCTCTTCTAACTTCCTCAGTTTCTGCCTCATCAGCAAAATCATCAAGTAAGTTTCTCTCAATGCCAAGTTTGTTAACTTTGCCGGTAGAAACTTCCATCTCTAACTCGCGTTTTTCTTCATCAGACAAACCTTTTTTCTTTTTAATGGAAAAACCGTTAATGCCGGCATTTTCGTCATTATGCAAGAAGATGTGAATATTGTAGTTTTTCTCAGTGGCGTTGATTTCACTCCTTTTGTAATTAAGGATGTAGGACATAACCTTACTTGAAGTGTGAACATGAATTGCCCCCGCCTGCCTATCAGCACAAGCGTGACGAATTGCCCGCAAGATGCTTACGGCAACAATTTCAACCGAACGCACATGGCCAGTTCCGTTGCAATGTTCGCAAGGATCGGTGATGGTTTCAAAAAAGCTGGCGCCAAGACGCTGCCTGGACATTTCCATCAAGCCGAAAATGCTGATTCTGCCAAGTTGAATGCGAGCGCGGTCGTTATGCAAAGCATCACGCAAGGCTCTTTCAACATTTCTTCTATGTTTTTGGTCATACATATCGATGAAATCAATGACAACCAAGCCAGCCAAGTCTCTTAATTTTAATTGTCTAGCAACCTCTCTAACCGCTTCCATGTTGGTACTATAGGCAGTTTCTTCAACGCCACTTTCACGGTTGGCGCGGCCGGAATTGACGTCAATTGCCACCAAAGCTTCGGTATGGTCGATAACGATTGAACCGCCGGATGGAAGGGAAATTTGCTTTTCATAAAGCAGACTGATTTGTTGCTCAACTTTATATTTGTTGAAAATCGGCACTCTTTCATCATGCAATTTAACATTGGCAACTCTGTCCGGCATGGTCAATTTGACGAAGCTTATAACTGCGTCAAACGCTTCTTTACCTTCAACCACAACCTCATTTACCGTGTCGTTATAGACATCTCTGATGCATTTTTTGATAACATCATCTTCAGCATGGATAAAGGTTGGAGCACTAGAGCTTAAAGCTGCTTCTCTGATGCTGTTCCAAACTCTGGCTAGATAATCATAGTCTCTTTTGATATCTTCCGGTTTTTTGCCAACACCAGCAGTCCTGATAATAACTGATTTTTCAGCCGGAACATTGATTTCATCCAAAATGGCGCGAAGAATTTTGCGGTCACGGAAATTATCAACTTTTTTAGAAACACCACCTTTATTGGCAGTATTAGCCATCAAAACGCAATATTTGCCGGCAAGAGAAATATAGGTGGTCATTGATGCACCTTTATTACCCCTCTCCTCTTTTAGCACCTGAACCAAAATTACCTGGCCCGGCTTGATAACATCTTGGATATTATATCTTTTGTAGAAATTAACCGCGTTGGAAGCACCAAGATCAGTTTCATCTTCAACCGCAAAAGAGCCGGATGTCATCTCCACTTGTGGTTCATCATTATTTGCGGCAGAAGAGCTGCTATAAGAAGTTGGAATATTTTCTTCAGTCTCTTCCTCTTTAGCTTTGGCAAGATTTTCTCTGGTAAGATCTTTGATTTTTTGCTTTTCAGCTTCAGAGAGTTGGTAATAGTCGGGATGGATATCAGAAAATGGCAGGAAGCCGTGACGATCAGAACCATATTCAACAAAAGCGGCCTGTAATGATGGCTCAACTCTGGTAACTCTGGCTAGATAGATATTGCCCTTGATTTGCTTGATGGCAAGGGCTTCTCGGTCAAAATCTTGAAGAATGCCGTTTTCAAGAACGGCAACGCGTGTTTCCTCTTTGTGGGCAGCGTCAATTAGAATGGTTTTGTACATATCCTTATTAAATAAAAGTTAATAAGGACAATTTAAATTATTATCAGTTTATACAGAAAACAGCAGGGGAAGGCTCTGTGAAATTAGTTTGAGACCTATTCCATTGGATGCAAAAGCTTTTACTAAATATATATATGGCAATTGCTAATGAATTTTCGCTGTATAATTTTATTTTCTTTATGAACAGGCACGCCAAAAGCAATGTCAGCTTGATTACCGTCAATAAGCTTTGCCGTGACATCTGGTTCATAATTATTAAATTGTCCTTGTGAATTTGATAAGCCTGTTAAAGGCTAGTCAGCTTTGAAAAGTTAATGCGTCTAAGAGCATTTAAAAACTTAGCGACGCATCATAGCCGGTAAATATAATTTTCATAGTAATTTTTACAGCCTTTAATTCAAAGGCTGTAAAGGGTAATTTGTATCTTAAATCAGGGAAGCTCTGTATTGATTAAATTAAACAGGATTCTACCCAATCAAGATAAGCTTTAGAAATTTTTGAAACCGGAACTGCAATAATTTGCGGAATTTTATATGAATGATTTTGGATAATTATTTTTTCAATTTTCTTATAAAAACTGGTTTTGGTTTTTAATGACAGCAAAAACTCTTTTTCACCCACCATCTTTCCTTCCCAGGAGTAAAGGCTTTCTATGATTGAAATTTGTGCACAGGCAACTAACCTGCCCTGCAGCAAAATTTTGGCAAGTTTCTTTGCCTCATTTTTGTTTTTAAATGTGGTTTTGATTAGACAATATTGATTCATATAGATGATTAAAAATTTTGCCCATCGCGGCTTGGCTACAAAACAGATTAAACAAAATAGTCTGGAAGCCTTTAAAAACGCTTATAAAAATAATTTCAGGGCAATTGAGGTTGATATTTGGTATTTGCAAAATCAATTGATTTTAAAACATGACCGGCCAAAAAAAGCTGATGATTTAGCAAATTTGCAGGAGCTTTTTTCAGAATTTAAAAACAAGGTGGAATATTGGCTGGATTTTAAAAATCTTCATCAAAAAAATTGCGATTTAGCGATTAAAGAAGCTAAAAAAACCGCCGACAATTTTAAAATCAAACCTGATCAAATCTATTTTGCACCCTTCATTACCGATTTAAAAAAGGCTAAAATAATTCACCAAAAAATCAGGAAATATTTTGGCAAAAAAGCACAAATAATTTTTGTTGTTGAAAAGCTAAATCCGAAAGACCGCCTAAAATTATATGCAAAATTGAAGGAAGAAAATATCTATGGCCTGTCAATTCAATATAAAAATATTGATGCGGGATTTAAAAAAATTTTCCATGACATAAAAATTTTTGCCTGGACGGTTAATGATCAAAAAACTGCTGATTCCCTAGCTAAAGCGGGCATTGAAAATATTGCTACCGATAATTTGATTCCTACAAATGAAACCGGAAAAAGAAAATAGCCCGCATTATCTGGGCCATCGCAAAAGGGTAAAATCAAAATTCCTCAAAAATTCTGGCAATTTTGCCGATTACGAATTGCTGGAATTATTATTGTTCTCTGGACATGCCAGAAAGGATGTTAAGCCACTTGCAAAAAAATTACTGGCTGAATTCGGATCAATCGAAAATCTCTTAAATGCTGATGCACAAAATCTAAAAAGCTTTAAAGAAGTAAATGAGAATGTCTTGGTTTCTTTCAAACTGGTTAAAGAAATTATCACTAGAACGGCTAAGCAAAAAATCAGCAATCAACCAATAATCAGTAACTGGAAAGGGCTTAGCGATTATTGCCAAATCACCATGGCAAATTTAAAAGAAGAGCAATTTCGGGTTTTATTTTTGGATAAAAAGCATCATTTAATTGCCGATGAGCTGGAAAAAAATGGCAATATTGAAGAAGTGGAAATTGACCTGCGCGATATTGTTAAAAAATCCCTGAACTTTTCAGCCAAGTCAGTAATTTTGCTTCACAACCATCCAGGCGGAGATGTGAATCCATCCAAGGCCGATATAGCAAACACAAATAAAATCTTGCTGGCTTTAAAAACAATTGGAGTGGAGGTCTATGACCATCTGATCATCGGAAAAAATGGCACCATATTTAGCTTTAAAAGTGAGGGTTTGCTGTAAAACTATAACCCAGAATTAAAACCATCTCCTCCAAATTTTATCTCCTGGATTCTATCTGCTGATATAAAATGAACAGCGGAAAGTTTGCCATGTTTAACGAAAATTCCTTTTTCAAAACTCCTTAAAATGGTCGCACTAACCACCTTATTATTTTGCAGCAAAATCTGCGATCTATTGCCTATATATGAGAAATCGCTGGCAATTCTGGCATCAACCAAACCAATGACCAGCGAGATTGGCAAAAGGCTAATGAGAAAAATGGTTATCAAGATTTGTGGAGATGTATTAAGAAAAAAGTAATAGACGACAGCAATTAGGCAAAGCAGGGAAAATATGTAAAAGGCAATTTCTGACAGTAAGGAAAGCGATTGGTTTGAAGAATTAATAAATACCGCAAAATAGAGGAAGTTGCTGATCAGAACCAGAACCGACATAATCATCAAAAAACTCGCACTTGGAAGCTCACCTTTAAGAATTGGATTAAGCAGAATCGGCTTAAAAACCAACAATAAAACAGTCATCGGGACGATCATCATGAAACCGGTTTTGATAATATCAAAAATCGTGGTGGGAACATAAAAGAAATACCAGATGGAATCACCCAAAGTACCAAAATAGCCAATATTATAAAAAGATGCGCAAACAAAAAACATTACCACCAAAAGGAGCATGTAGGAATAATCGAACAATTTTTCTGGCATATGAATATTAATTAACGATATAAGATTCCCAATAAACGGGTGGCGGAACTTGCCATTAAAATAAAATGAACTGAAAGCAGTTGGGCAGAACGCCCAATAGAAAATAAGAAAACATAGACAAAAAACTCTTAGCGGCTAAATTTAGGGGCCGTTTTTATAAGAGCAACAGAATTTTAACTCCCACCAAATCAACAACATTTTTGTGAATAGCAAAGTTTTAAGCAAAGAAAAATTGCAGCCGGTACGCGGCACTAAAGACCTTTACGGGCATGAAATTGAATCTTTCAACCATATTGTTGATATTGCCAAAAAAATCTCCGGGCTTTACGGCTTTAACGAAATTTCTACCCCAATTTTTGAATTTAGCGAAATTTATGAACGCAATTTGGGTGAGACTTCCGACATCATTTCCAAAGAAGTTTATAAATTCCCGGATCGTGGCGATAATTTTCTTACTCTTCGCCCGGAATTTACCGCAGGCATCGTTAGAGCTTTTATTTTTAACGGAGAACTAAGCCAGAATTTACCACAAAAACTCTTTTCCTTCGGGCCAATTTTTCGCTATGACCGCCCGCAAAAAGGCCGACAAAGACAATTTCATCAAATCAATTTTGAAGCAATCGGACAAAATCATTTCTTTAACGATGTTGAAATGATTCTGCTGGCGGCAGAAATTTTGGATGAGCTAGGGATTATAGGAAAAACCGAACTTAATTTAAATTCTCTCGGCTCTGAACAAACCAAGGAAAATTATCAATTGGCCTTGCAGGAATATTTCGCCAAATATCAAAATGATTTGTCAGAAGACAGTAAAAAACGCCTAGAAAAAAACCCACTTCGCATATTGGATTCTAAGGATTCAAAAGATATTGAAATATCCAAAACCATTCCATCAATCAGCAAATTTTATGATGCCGAAGCTAAGCAAAATTTCGATGGAATTTTGCAATCACTAAGTGATTTAGGGGTTAAATATAAAATAAATCAAAGCTTGGTCAGGGGCCTGGATTATTACACCTCAACAGTTTTTGAATTTATCACTTCTGAGTCTGCCACTGAACTTGGCGCTCAGAACACTGTTCTTGCCGGCGGCAGATATGACAATTTAATTGCTAAAATGGGCGGGCAAAATCTTCCAGCCATTGGCTTTGCTGCTGGTATTGAAAGACTGATGCTGCTTGCAAATTTAGAGGTAAAAGCAACTAGGCCGGTTTTTGTGATTTATGTTAGTGAAAATGAACAGCAAAAAGCTTTGGAACTAGCTAACAAATTAAGAAGTTCTGGCTTTTATGCCGAAATTATTTTTGGCGCTTCAATGAAGAAACAAATGAAAAAGGCAACTTCTGCCAATTCCGAATTTGTTATCATCATCGGCGAAGAGGAAGTAAAAAGTGGACAATATGTGATTAAAAATTTTGACAAAGGCAGTGAGGAAAAAATTGCCACCGATAAAATCACCCAATTTTTAATTTCCGCACAAAAATAACTTCGAATTAATGCTGATCAAATTAGTTAAGCTAAATAATTTCAAATCAATCTATAGCCTGCTTTTGCCAGTCTCTGTCCTGGCAATGGCAATATTTTTTGCCCTCGGCTTGAGAAGCGCTTTGATTACTTCCCCAATTGATTATCAGCAATTTGATGCGGTCAGAATTATGTATATCCATGTTCCCTGCGCCTGGATGTCTTTGATGATTTATAGCTTCATGGCACTATCCAACCTTTCTGGCTTTATCTGGAAAAACCAGTTTTCTTATCTTGTTGCCAAATCTATTGCACCAATCGGGGCAATTTTTACCGCCATCACTCTTGTTACCGGTAGCATCTGGGGCAAGCCAATTTGGGGAACCTGGTGGGTGTGGGATGCCAGGCTAACATCGGTGCTGATTTTATTTTTTCTTTATCTTGGTTATATAATTTTGATCAATGCCTTTGATGATATTTCCAAAGGTGAAAAAATCGCCGCAATCATTTCGATCATTGGCTTTATAAATATTCCAATTATAAAATTTTCAGTAGAATTCTGGAATTCGCTACATCAACCGGCAAGCATTATAAGATCTAAAGGCATCGCCATAGCCCCGGAAATGCTAGAGCCATTGCTCCTAATGTTTGGCGCATTCTTTTTTTACTTTGTATTTTTTGCCCTGATTGGCATTAAAAACAATATAAATATCAACAAACTCAAAAGATTAAATTTATACCAAATCTAAAAATTTAGATTTAGTATAAATATTTATTTTACGGCCGACTACGGCCGCCCCGCCTTGCGGGAACCCCATATATCAAATCAGTATATGGGAATATAAATTTTAGATTTGATATATCCAAATGACCTACGTCGTTACCGATAACTGCATCAAATGTAAATACACCGATTGTGTAGAAGTTTGCCCCGTTGATTGCTTTTACGAAGGCGAAACTATGCTAGTCATCAACCCGGACGAATGTATCGATTGCGGCGTCTGCGTGCCCGAGTGCCCAGCAGAAGCAATTTTCCCTGAGTCAGAAGATCTGGTCAAATGGGCAGAACTAAACCGCAAATATTCCAGCACCTGGCCGGTTATTACCAAGAAAAAACCACCCCTGCCTGATGCAGCAAAATTTGATGGAGAGAAAAACAAGTTGGAGAAATATTTTCAGGAAAAATAGTAATTTCGCATTACCCATTTATAAGCTATAAGATGCTGTCCTTAAAGCTAATCAATTAGATTAGTTCACACTAAAAATATTGTTGTATTTAGCACCATGAGCCGTTAATGAGCTTAGTAAAATTCTTTACAAGTTGAGGCAAAATATAATCTTATTCCTGAATGTGAATGAATGAAATTGCAATAACGATATTGTTATTTTTATCTTCTACCTTAGGGATAAAGGACTATCCAACCGACACTCAGCAATGGAAAATAATTAGTGCCTGGGAAAAAACCGAGGAAGGCTATTTTATTTTTTCAGCAATAAACAAAAATATTGCAAAAAGCTGTAAAAATAACCCATCTTTCTATATTAAATTTCCTTCCGTAATTCACTCCTCCTCTCAACTTAAGATAGACAGTAGAATTATTTCCAGCACTGGATTACCTGATTTTAAGCATATCAGAGGATTTTATGGATCGTTAATTGTTCCGTGTTTCCAGCTTAAAGGAGATGAAATTTTGATTTGGGAGGCAGTTTCGTACACCAAATATTTTGCTCGCTTCCATTACTTTCCTAAAGTTGTTAAACATTATCCAAAAGAAATTCTTTTTGACGAAACTCTAAATATTGTTGCCGCTGCAATACTTCTAGCGTTATGCCCTTTGTATCTGATACTTTTTACCGGAAAAATTTCCAAAGAAAAATTATTATCTTTAATTTTTTCCAATTTTTTTACTTCAATTTATTTTATCGGAAACAGTATCGGTGTTGCAGGTTTTAGCATGTCAATGCTAACTGCACATAAAATGGCAGATTCAGGATTGTGTCTGGGATTTTTATTTTTTATTAATTTTTTATATTTAGAAAATCTAGTTTTTTACTGGATGAATCTTGTCTACAAAATATCAATCTCAATTGCTTTAACAATCATCCTAACTGGCTCAACTGGAGATGTAATTCAACTAGGAACCACAATACCATTCATTCCTACTTTAGCATTTATTTTGTTTTCTATTAAAAGCCTGGCCAATAAAGATCCACTTAAATCTCAAAGCAAAATATTGCAACTAATAGGATTGATTTTGTTTTTGACTACATATCTTAACGATGCTTTCCTGGTATTGGGCATTCTAAACACTATGCCCATTGCTTCAATTGGTTGGATTAGTGGTTACATATTTATTCTTTTTTCTATGAATGAAAGCATCAGCATTACTTACGCCGAAAGAGATCAATTAAAAATTCTTAGTGACCAACTAAAACAAACCAATGAAAATTTAACAAAAGCACAAGACGAGTTGATTAAGTCAGAAAAAATGGCGGCAATGGGGCGTGCTGTTGCAAGAATTGCTCATGAGTTAAATACACCGATATATTTGATCAGATCGTCAGCGCAAAATATTCAATCACAAACTAGAAAATTTCTAAATTTAATCAGTTTACAAAATCAGAAAAGTCTTTTAGAAGATACCAAGGAGTATGAGAAAAATTTAAATAAGATGTCGGAAAACCTGATGATAAGCGCCAGTAGAGCAGCAGAGCTGGTCAGGAATTTTAAGGAGATATCCACAGACCAGATAAATATAAAAAACAAAGATTTTGAGTTGCTTGGTTATATCAAAAAAAGCTTAGCTACTATGAGTGATACTCTTAAGAGAAAAAAGATTGAAGTTAACCTGATGGGAGATGAAGTTGTTCTAAATAGTGATGCCGGCCTGTTTTACCAGATAATACAAAATTTGATCACCAATGCCCAAAAATATGCATATGATGCGGGCGGCGTTATTGACATTACAATCACCAAGCTTGACAAAAAAGTAATACTTACTTTCTCAGACTACGGCAAAGGAATTCCGGAAGAAAATCTACCAAAAATTTTTGATGCATTTTTCACAACCGGAGGTGGATCAGGCGGTGTTGGACTCGGATTAAACATAATTTACAGAATCATTACAATTCAGCTTAAAGGCGAAATAGCTTGTGTCAGCAAACCGGGAAAAGGCACGACCTTTATAATCACAATACCTGTTTAATTGCAAAATATGAAAACACAATCAGACAAATGGCCAGTTCTCATAGTTGATGATGAAAAAATGATCCATGAAAGTCTGGAAATCAGTTTGGCAAGCATTGAACATGAGGCTAAAGGGGTTGAGCTTCTCCACGCTTATAGCAAGGAAGAAGCGAAAAATATCCTGAAAAATAATAACGAAATTGCAGTGATTTTGCTGGATGTTATGATGGAAGAAGATACTGCCGGGCTTGAGCTTGTGCGGTTCATAAAAGATGAAATAAAAAATAATGATGTCAGAATTTTGCTCAACACCGGACAACCGGGAATTGCCCCTAAAAAGGAAGTTGCCGATCAATATCCAATTGACGGCTATCTTGATAAAAACATAACTGATAATGACGACACTTACGCTGCGGTAAGGTCTGCCCTAAGATCTTATAGCGATAGATTGAGACTAAAAGAATCGGCCTCAAAAACTGATATCGAGCTGCTCGAAAATATAGCAGAACATTATTTTCATCTTTTAAGCAATGACAAATCCATACAAAAATATGGAGAAATATTGTCGCGGATTAACTCAATGGTTCATTGCTCGCAAGAAATTCTTGCTTCTTATACTTTGGAAGATTTGAAAAAAGACCTGACCATCGGGACCACAAAATCCGAGCGCCTTTCTTTTGAGGAATATTCTTCCCTGATTCAAATCCACAATATTAAAATCATTTTAAGTCAGCTATCTCCTGATAGATTCCAAAAAGAAATAGCGATTTTATTCGATACCATCATGAACTCTGCCAGAAATTTTTTATTGATTAAAATTCTTCCTGAGCAGTCAAAAAAGAAGATTGAAACATATTTACAATCTTAAAACTATGGCACTAAAAAATGATTCTTCGCCAGATTCTCCATGGAAAATATTAACCATAGATAATGTCTCCTCTTTTAACCAAACCATAGAATTACTATCAAAAAACCTGTCTTTTTGTGACAAAAACCTGCTGGTTTTAAAAGCATCTTCGTTGCAAGAAGGTAAGGAAATTTTAGAGCGACATTCAGACATCGCCGTAATTCTGGTTGATATAATGATGGAGAGCAAAAAGCTTGGTTTGAATTTTGTTGAATTTGTCAGGAATAAATTAAAAAACCAGGAATCAAGAATAATACTCAGGACCGGCTATCCAGATTCCCTGCCGGAAAAAGAAGTGGTGCAAAATTATGAAATTGATGGCTATATCCCAAAAGAAATTAGCTCTGCATTACAGCTTGAAGTCACTTTGGTTACTGCAATTCGCAATTATCACCAAATCATAACCACCAAAGACAATCTCAGATCTCTTGCCGGTTCAATCGCCCATGAGCTTCGCAATCCGCTAAATGCCATCAATCTTGCCCAAACTCAAATTGAAGAATCGCTATTAAATGCGGATTTTGACCAAAGAAATTCCCTGCTTAGCCTCACCTCCGCCATTTCCAATTCCACTACCCAGGCCAATAGCATAATTAACACAATACTTGGCGACTTGAATGAAAAACCTATTTCTCCTTCTGACTTTTCTTGCTTAAAAGCCAAAGAATCTCTGGAAAAGATAATAGCGGAATATGGCTATAGCAGCGAGGAAGAAAAAGCGCAGGTCAAATTAGATATCAGCGAAGAAAATGATTTTATCTTCAAAGCTATTGGGGAGCGTTTTACTTTTGTCATTTATAACTTACTGAAAAACTCTCTTTATTATTTAAAAGAATATCCCAACTCCACAATCACCGTAGGAAGCGATACAAAAGAAATTGACGGTAAACAATATAACATAATTTACATTCACGACACCGGCCCCGGCATTTCCTCCGTCAATATCTCAAAATTATTTGGAGATTTTTATACTGCCGGCAAAAAAGGTGGAACCGGTCTTGGCCTATCCTTTTGCAAAAGAAATATGAAGCTGTTTGGCGGAGATATAATTTGCGAATCAGAGCTTGGCAAATGGACCAGATTCTCTTTGTTGTTTCCGGTTCTTTCCGAGAAAGAAATTGAAGAAGCAAAAGCTGAAGCCTCAAAAAAGAAAATCCTTCTGGTTGATGACCAGGAAGTGAATCTTATGACCTTAAAACTCAGGATTGAAAGAGTCTTGCCTTACATTTCTTGCGATCTTGCCAAAGGCGGCCAAGAAGCAATTGATATGGCTAAACAAAATAAATATCACTTGATTTTGATGGATGTGCAGATGCCGGAAATTGACGGAATTGAAGCCACAAAGAAGATCAGAATCCATGACCGGGAAATTCCAATCATTGCCCTGACCTCATTGAATAAAAAATTATTTTTGGAAGAAGCTAAAGAATCAGCTTACAGAAAAGATTTTAATTATTACCTCAACAAACTATCCAGCAACAATCTATATCGCACGGTTAGCAAATGGATGATGGATTTGGAAGATGACATGTCTTATATGGGCACAAAGGAAGAATATCTGGAAATTCTTAAAGGGAAAAAATTGCTGTTAGCTGATGATGAAAAAATCAATCGCATGATTACAAAAAGAGTTTTAGAAACTGCCGGCATGATTGTAACTGAAGCAAATGATGGAAAAGAATTGCTGGAATTATATCAAAACAGTCTGAATAAAAACGGCAAATCCAGTTTTGACGCTATAATCACCGACATCAATATGCAGCCACATAACGGGGATGAAGCGGCAAAAGAAATTAGAAATATCGAGGCAATAAATAAAATCAGCCATCATGATGAAATGCCAATTATAGCAATTAGCGGTGATGGCAGCAGAAAAGACATTCACCACTTTTTTGAATGCCAGATGACTGATTATTTCATCAAGGGAACCAGGACAGAACTGTTGCTAAAAATCATTGCCAATTATCTGAGCAAGAAGGAAATAAAGCTAAAGGGTGAAGAAAATAAAATCGCCGACGCAAATAAAAATCATGACCCAAGCTCAAACAGCAATAAATCCAATCACCTGAACCAAGAAAAGATTGAGAATTTTACAAAGGAAGAACAAGTGAGGCTTCTCAACATGTTTATCAAAAGCAGTGCCGAAAATATGTCAAAAATCGCCGCAAGCAAAAATGCCGGAAATTTAAAGAGGCTGCTATTTTACATCCATTCCATCAAAGGCACAGCGGCCAATATCGGGGCTGAAAAATTATTCAATCATATAAAATATATCGAACCAAAAATTATGGAGGGCAAGGCACCTCATAATTGGATAGAAGAATTGGAAGGAATTTTATTTGAGTTACAAAGGGAGATTAGAAATATCGTTGGAGCTCTTAGCTAGCAATTCTCTAAGCACTTTTAAAATCAACACCAAAACCAGCAAAGATTTTCACAAAATTCGGGAAGCTGGTTTTAATCATTTCTGAATCGTCAATCTTCACACCACCCTTTATCCGAAGGCCCATAATCAAAAAAGACATGGCGATGCGGTGATCAAGATGGGTTGTAATTTTGGCAATTTCTTTTTGTTCTTTTGGGCCACCCGTAACTTCGAGATAATCATCTCCAGCCTTTGCTTCAACACCGCAAAGTTTGAGGCCATCAAGAATAGCTTGCAGGCGATTGCTTTCTTTTACTTTTAACTCTTCCAAACCGTTCATTTTGGTGGTGCCTTTGGCAAAAGATGCGGCGATTGCCAGAATCGGATATTCGTCAATCATTGACGGAGCTCTATGTGCTGGCACTTCTACCGCTTTTAGGTCAGAATATTCTACCAAAATATCAGCCACTTTTTCTCCGCCCACCAGTCTTTGATTAACCAATTCAATATTGCCACCCATTTCTTTTAGGGTAGTAATTATGCCGTCTCTTAAAGGATTAACACCGACATTATTGATTCTGATTTTTGAGCCAGGAATGATCAAAGCAGCAACAATCATGAAAGCGGCAGATGAAATATCACCCGGAATTGTAAAATCTTTGGCGGCAAAATCATTACAGCCGTTAACAGAAATTTTTCTGCCATTTTTATGGTCTTCAACTTTCACATCGAGACCCAAATATTGCATCATGATTTCAGTGTGATCACGGCATTTTTCCGGTTCAATGATGGTTGTGGTGCCAAGAATATTAAGAGCGGCAAGCATTATGGCGCTTTTAACTTGGGCGGAAGCCACTTTCATTTCGTAGTTGATGGCCATTGCTTCATCAGTGCCGATAATTGCCGCCGGAAGCAACTGGTCATTTCTTGCAACCACTTGTGCACCAATTTGTCTGATTGGATCAAAGACCCGTTTCATCGGGCGTTTTCTAAGGCTGGCATCACCGGTAAAAAAAGTGGTGAACTTAAATGGCGAAACTAAACCCATCAGCAGCCTGGTAGAAGTGCCTGAATTTCCCATATCCAAAATGTCATTTGGCTCTTGCAAACCACAATAACCAACACCATTTACCTGCCAGACATTATTTTCCTTTCTTTCGATTTCGGCTCCCATTTTTCTAAGCGCTTCCGCAGTTTTAAAAACATCTTCGCCTTCCAAAAGTCCACTAATTGTGCTGCGGCCATTAGCAAGAGCGGAAAAAATTAAAGAGCGGTGAGAAATTGATTTATCACCGGCAACTGTTATTTCACCTTTTAAAGCAATATCAGTGGACGAGGAAAGAAGTGGTGTAGCCATGAGAGTCAACTAATTAAAGAAATCTAACGGGATTTACGGATCTCAGAACTTATTACAAAAGATCCGAAATCAATTTGATAAGCGGATTTAAATAGGCCAAAAAGAGAAGATTGGCTAGAGCCATTATTATCAAAACTATTGAACCGTTATTAATGACTAAAGAAACATCTTTTTGATTATCATTATGCCCGTCAAAATAAATGATTTTAACGATTCGCAAATAATAAAAGGCACTGACAACGCTGCATAAAACAGCGATGACCGCCAATGGGTAAAAACCCCTCTCTACAACAGAAAGCAAAATATAGAATTTGGAAAAAAAGCCAGCTAAAGGTGGAATGCCGGTCATGGAAAACATGATAACCGCAAGAGACATCCCAATTATCGGACTGGTTTTGGCCAACCCGGCAATTGATTTCATGTCGTAAATATGGTCGCTTTTAGCATCAATTGGTTTATTGCTGTCATCTTGCAACATCATCAAAAACGCAAAGGCACCAAGTGAAAGACTACTATAAATCACTGCGTATAAAATCATCGCTTTGATGGCTTTGATATCAGCAACTGCCAAGCCAGCCAGCACAAAACCGATGTGACCGATAGCTCCATAAGCAAGCATTCTTTTGATGTTGTTTTGTCTGATTGCACCCAAAGCGCCGACCAATAAAGACAGAATCGCCACCGTGATGATGATCTGGTGCATATCTGGCCAGATAAAAGTTAGGCTCACATAAAGGCGAATTAAAATGATGATGGAGATGAATTTAACCAAAGAGGCAAAAAGCGTGGTAACAATAGTGGTTGAACCTTCGTAAACATCCGGCGTCCACATGTGAAAGGGAGCGGCAGAAACTTTAAACAGCAGCGCAATAGTGACCAAAACAAAGCCCAAATATATTGCCACTGGTATATGGTCATAATTAGCCTGATAATAACTAATAAGGGAATTGATGTCGATTGTTCCGGCAAAACCATAAATAAGAGAAATGCCAAATAGCAATATACCCGAGGCTGCAGCGCCGAGCAAAAAATATTTCACACCAGCTTCTGATGATTTACTTGAATCTCTTTTGATTGCCGCCAGCAAATAAAGAGAAAAAGACTGAAGCTCCAAAGCCATATAGATTGCCAACAAATTATTGGAGGAAATCATCAACATCCCACCAACTGTAGCAATCATCATTAGAACTAGAAATTCTGAGCTGATTCTTCTTTCTTCCTCAACAAAATCAGCAGATAGAAAGATGTTAAAAATGAGAATTGCAATGGCAATTATTTTAACGAAAGAGGTAAAGCGGCTGCTATAAAAAGCGCCTTCAAATGATGAATAAAAGGAGTTAAAATTCATTACAACAGCAAGCAAAGCAGTGACAGAAATTATTGTTGCGGCCACAAATAAAATTCTTGGCATATTGACAGTCTTTTTGCCAAAAAAAACATCAATCATCAGCAAAAGCAAAGCGCCGAGAAAGAGGATAGACTCTGGCAAAAAAGCTAAAACATTAATCATAAATTCAAGTTAAAATTGAACAGGAAGAGTTTGAATTACAAGTTCCTTAGCGGAAACATCTAAATATCTTAAAGCCAAGGAAGGATAGATACCGATAGCAATAACCAGAAGCACAAGCGACAACAAAACACAGAATTCGATTTTGTTAACATCGGTAATTGCCGCAACTTTTTCATTCTTCACTTCTCCAAACACTACTCTTGCATAAAGCCAAAGCATATAAGTGGCTCCCAAAACTACGCCAAAAGCCGCTACAATTGCAGTGATTTTGCTTACTTGGAAAGTTCCAATAATTGACAAGAACTCCCCGACAAAACCGCTAGTACCAGGTAGACCCACTGCCGCCATGGTAAAGACCATCATGAAGGCGGCATATTTTGGCATTTTATTTGCCAAGCCACCATAGTCAGCAATTTCTCTGGTATGAAGACGGTCATAAACCACGCCAACACATAAGAACAGAGCAGAAGAAACCAAGCCATGGCTAATCATCTGGATAATTGCACCTTGCAAGCCTTGCATATTCATGGAAAAAATCCCCATTGTTATAAAGCCCATATGAGCAACCGAAGAATAGGCAATCATCTTTTTCATATCTTCTTGCATCAAGGCCACAATTGAAGCGTAGATAATTGCAAAAGCGCTTAGCGCAAAAACTGCGGAAGTGAAAAAGGCCGAAGCAGCAGGGAAAAGTGGCAAAGAAAAACGCAATAAACCGTAAGCACCAAGCTTGATCAATATACCAGCTAGAATTACCGAACCAGCTGTTGGTGCTTGCACGTGAGCATCAGGCAACCAGGTATGAAATGGAAACATCGGAATCTTGATGGCAAAAGAAATAAAGAATGCCAACCATAACCATTTTTGCACTTCAAGACTCAGCACTGAAAGTTTACTTTTTAAAATCAGAATATCGGCAGTGCCGGTTTGGTTATAGATATATATGATTGCTATCAAAAACAGAACTGAACCAAAGAAAGTGTAAAGGAAGAATTTGAATGCGGCGTAAATCCTGTTTTTGCCTCCCCAAATGCCGATGATTAAAAACATCGGAATTAGCATCACTTCGAAAAATATATAGAATAAGACTAGGTCTAAAGCTACGAAAGAACCGATAACAAAACCTTCCAATAACAAGAAGCAAATAACATATTCCTTAACTCTTGAGGTAACAGATTGAATGCTAACCAAAAGGCAAATCGGAGTTAAAAAAGTAGTGAGAAGAATCATCAAAAGCGATATGCCATCAACACCAACTTGATATTTTATGTCATAGCCGGAGATAAGCTGAACAACTTCGAAGAATTGGAAGTTTTCTGCTTCTTTATCAAATTTAACCAATAAATATATGGAGAGAGCGAATATTATTAAACTAACCAAAAGGCCAAAGCCAAAGAGGTTGCGGTTAGAATTTTTACTCCCGGATGGGATAAAAAATAAGGCCAATAAAGCGCCAAGAATCGGCAAAAAAGTCAAAACTGACAATATCGGAAATTGACTTATTGCTGGCAAAGTGGAGATCATAATTGGATTGATTGTCTGATTTGGAAATGTGGATATTTTATAAAGATTTACAATCTTATAATCAAACTAAAATTGTTAGCTGAATCTTTATTTATAGGCTTAAATTAGTAAGGGTTTATCTTTTTATTCTTCAATTTTTCTAGCTTCTTCAGCGAGCATTATTGGGATTCCATTCTCAATCTTATAGGCCAGTTTTGATTTATGACAAATTAACTCCTGGTTTTTTTCATCATATTCGAGCTCATTTTTGCAAAGCGGGCAAACCAGAATTTTTAACAAATCATCATTAGTTTTTTTCATAAATTTACTTGATAAAATTTTGCTCCTAGTTAATTTCTGAGCCAGAATTGCTCAATCAATTTAACCTAGAAAATGTTAACCGCAAAGCAAAAATCACCCCCTTCAAAAAAAGCATTTTCCCTCGTTGAACTTTCAGTGACCATCCTAATCATCGGCTTTTTAGTTGTCGGTGTTATGGCAGGCGGCAGCTTGATCAAAAATTCCCAATTATCCAGTGCAAAGTCAATAACTCTATCATCACAAATTACCACTATACCAGACATGGTATTGTGGGTAGAGACTTCCCTCGCAGATAGTTTTGACAGCAATAAATCAATTCAAAATGCACAAATCACCAATTGGTATAATCGGGAACCATCCTTGTTTTTAACTGGTAATAACTTAACTACCGCCGCATCTAGTAGTATCACTTATATTGGTAGTAGCATCAATAATATTCCAGCGGTTAAAATAACTAGTCCAGGCTCTATATCTCTTACTAATTTTTCTGGAACGGCTCTTGCATCATCCACTATATTTATTGTTTTTAGGCCCAATTCAGATCTTGGCTCCTCTCTAACACTTGCCAGCTCAGGATCTGGCGCAACTCCTTCTATTGCTATAAAAGATACTCAGATAACAATCAATGCTGGCTTATCTGGCACCGGCACTACTTCTTTTACTAAAGGCGGCAATCACATATTGGTAGTAAATTTTAACGGCTCAAATTCAAAAGTTTTTGTTAACAATAACACTGAAGTTGGAGGTGCGGGAGCAGTCTTAAATGCTGGCACTGATGCTTTAGATGGTTTTAAAATTGGCGGCAATATTGCTGTCGATGTCTCTGAAGTGATTATCTACGGACGCACATTGCAAAGCACTGAAAGGCAAGATATTTTGCGTTATTTGGCAAAAAAATATCGCATTTCTGTCACTGGAGTTTAACTTCTATTAATCCGCAAAGGTTAAAATTGAATCGTGATTAAGAAAAATCTCAAACAAATGTTAATAATAACAACTCTGGCAATATCCATAACTTCCTGTGGAGTTGTAGCAGAGCCAATGCCAAAAAGCTGGAATTGGGGTATCAGACCACGCCCATTAACCGGTGTTAGAGGTTTTCCCGAAACCGATACCGACTATGGCAAGGGTTTTAAAAATGGTTGTGAGAATGCCTGGAACGCGTCTGGAAAAGGCGCAAAAGACTTCGTGCAAACCCATATAAACCCAATACTCATGTCAAGAAATCCGGATTATGGTGTTGGCTGGTGGGATGGGTATGAGCAATGCACTTATATAATTGACTGGGATGTGGTATAAAAACACTCTTTTGATATTACTCTTTACAATTTTCGGCTGTGGTGGCTTCTCCAAACCATTCACAATGGAGATGGAAGTGCCCGAAGGTCCACCGGAATTTCGTGCTGGATGGCATGATGGTTGCTCTAGCGCCCTTGCTCAAATGGGCTTCCAGAATGCCAGGTTCAACAAGCTAACTTTAGGTAGTGGTATCTATCAACATGATCCAACTTATCAATTAGCCTATGGTAAAGCTGTGTTCGTTTGCGCCACCCAAGTCGGTGACTTTATGGGCTGGCCGATGTTTAATGGTCCATTAGAAAACTAATGAAATTTGTAATTTTGATTATCACATTTATTTCTCTTTCCTCTTGCAAAGCAAGATTTCAGAGTCCTGCTGACGATTTTAAAGAAGATTTAGCAACCGCTTCACCTGACTTTCAACAAGGATGGAAAGACGGATGCGATGTTGGCATGGCTTCCGGCAGTAACAGTTTTTATCAAATGTATCACAAAACCAATAGAGTTGACGGTTATAAAATGTCGTATTCGCCAGATTATCAAACAGCATGGAATAATGCCTGGTGGTATTGCTATCGTTCAGATTGGACAGATCAAAGATCAACCATGTGGGGCTCAGTGTTTGGAGGTTATAGATGAAGAAAATTTTTCCGATATTAACTCTGCTTTTTCTTTCAAATTGCATCTGGTTTAAAGGCGCTTCCACGCCTTTCCTTGCCGGAACTAGTTTTGAAGTTCCTGAAGGCACACCTTTATTTAAAAAAGGCTTTACTGATGGATGTGGCTCAATATTACGTAATCGTTCAACCGGTTTCTATCGTGATCGCTATAAATATCAATATGACCCAACCTTAATTGATAATCCGGAATATAAATTCGGCTATTCAAGGGGTTGGACTAACTGCTTTAACTATATTGTAGGCGGACGTCACACTTTGGGCGGATCAGCTGATGCTTATATCTATGGTGGTTTTGCTCCCGGCACATCTTTTAGTATGGGTAAAGGTAATGTTGATAGCACGATTAACTATGAAGAAGGAACTTGGAACAATCCTTTTGCAATCGGAGGAGGAGGCATTGACAGCATGTGGGGCGTAGTTCAGCAGGGCAACAAAGGCGGTGGTGGTACTGCATTTGGTGGCCATCCGCTTTGGGGAACCTGGCAAACCGGTCAAATTTTTGGACAATAAAATGCAAAAAAAATTCGTCATTTTACTTTTTCTATCAATTACAGCCTGCGGACCCTACTGGTATAAGCCTCATGGCCATATCTTCAAAAGCGTTGAAAATGCCAAAGGCGGCACACCAGGCTTTTATCTTGGATGGAAACATGGCTGCGAATCTGGTCTTGGCACGCAATTTGGTGGGGCATTATATATGTCATTTTATACCTGGCACCGCGACATTGATATTGTAAAATCCAGCCCTTCAACAGAAGATGTTGAGAGGGTTAGGAAGCGTTATCCAAAAGAGCTAGCAGGAGTTGATTGGAATAACCCAGCCGATGTTAAAAAGAATTTCAGCGATTATAACTCCATATTCTGGGGTGGACATGTTTATTGCCGTCAAAGTGTGTTGGGTGAACTACAAAACGCCGGTATGAACCCTCCAATTCCAGGCGATGACCGTGTTGATTTTACCAAAGGAGCAATTGGAAATGTCTATAAAATTGACGGAAGAGGTGATGCTAGATGGGGAAATGGTTATTGGTAATTTATAAAATGAAGTACCAAAAAAATTGATTTTATTGATCGCCTAATTACACTGCCGTTTTTTGGTATGTCTCCCTTTCCGGCAAAACCCAACTTCGATAAATTCCAACAATGCTTATAAAATTAATTCTTCTTTTCCCACTTCTTGGCGCCCTAGTTTCTGGCACCTTATGCAGTTTAGTTTCCAAAAAATTTGCCCAGATCTTTAATTCTGCCCTGCTCTCACTATCGGCAATTCTTGCCTTTGTAATATTTTTCAAAATCGGCATTAAGGGTGAAAAAGAAACTGTCATTTTATTTGATTGGATAACCTCCGGAAGTTTTTCTGCCAGCTGGGCTTTACAAGTTGACAGCCTAACTTCTGCCATGTTGGTGTTGGTAACTTTTGTTTCCGCTCTCGTCCATATCTATTCCATTGGCTATATGGATGAAGACAAATCCGTTCCAAGATTCATGTCTTATCTTTCCCTCTTCACCTTTTTCATGTTGATTTTGGTCACCAGCAACAATTTCTTGCAGCTCTTTGTTGGTTGGGAAGGAGTTGGTCTTGCCTCTTACTTGCTAATCGGCTTCTGGTTTAAGAAACCAAGCGCTAACAAAGCCGCAATGAAAGCTTTCATTGTCAATCGCGTCGGCGATTTTGGCTTGATCATTGCCATCGCTTTGATTTACCTAACTTTTGGTTCAGTAAATTTTGCTGAAGTTTTTGTTGCCGTTCCTAATTTCTTGGAAAATCATTTCACAATTTTTGGAACAGAATTCAACACCATAACTGCAATCGCCATTTTGCTTTTTGTTGGAGCCATGGGGAAATCAGCGCAAATTGGTTTACACACCTGGCTAGCTGACGCCATGGAAGGCCCAACTCCGGTTTCGGCCCTGATTCACGCCGCCACCATGGTTACTGCCGGCGTATTTTTAGTTGCCAGATGCTCACCAATTTTTGAATATTCTCCACTTGCCCTAAGTGTTGTAACAATTGTCGGCGCAACAACTGCAATCTTTGCTGCCACAATTGCCATAACCCAAAATGACATCAAAAAAATCATTGCCTATTCCACTTGTAGCCAGTTGGGATATATGTTTTTTGCCTGCGGTGTTTCTGCTTATTCTGCCGGTATATTTCATCTTCTTACTCACGGTTTTTTCAAGGCTCTGCTTTTTCTTGGTGCTGGTAGCGTTATTCATGCCATGCATCACGAACAAGATATTAGAAAAATGGGCGGGTTATGGAAAAAAATTCCTTTCACTTTCGCCATAATGTGGATTGGATCTTTAGCTTTAGCTGGCTTCCCTCCTTTCGCCGGCTTCTATTCCAAAGACGCAATTTTGGAAGCTGCCTTTATGTCCCACGAAACATTTGGCAAAACCGCATTTTACTTGGGAATTACCGCTGCATTCTTAACTGCATTTTATTCTTGGCGTTTGCTGTTTTTAGTTTTCAATGGCAAAAACAGAGCAGATCATCACACTTTTGATCACGCTCATGAAGCACCAAAAACCATGCTTGCTCCGCTATTGCTATTGGCAATTGGCGCTCTTGCCAGCGGCTTTGTTGGACAACATCTTTTACACATGATCTCTTTTGAAAATAATTTCTTTGCTAACGCAATTTTTACAACTCCGGACAATAAAATTTTGGAAGAAATCCACCATACACCGGCCTTAGTAAAATCTCTTCCGATGATTCTTGGTGTGATTGCTATTGCTTTTGCTTATTTGTTCTATGTGTCCAAACCACAGATCCCGACAAAAATAGCAAAAGCTTTGCCTCCACTTTACAAATTGTCTCTCAACAAATGGTATTTCGATGAAATTTATGACTTTATTTTTGTTAGAGGCATCAAAAAATTAGGCATTAAATTATGGCAAATTTTTGACATTAAAATCATTGATGGCGCTGGTCCAAATGGTCTAGCTGCAGCCTGCAAAACTTTGGCAGGAAGAATCAGCAAAATCCAAACCGGTTATATTTATCACTATGCGCTAGCTATGGCTCTTGGCACTATCGGTACTTTGCTTTATATTATAATAAAATTGCTCCCTAGATAGCCTCATAAAACCTAAATTTTATGAGAAATAAATTCACCGCAGTCAAAACCGCCAAAAGACGTAGCAAATCTTCTACAACTTGGATCAAGAGACAAATTAATGATCCTTTCGTTAAGCAAGCGCAACAGCAAGGCTTTAGATCCAGATCCGCCTTTAAAATCATCGAGATTGACGACAAATTTAAAATTTTTAAAAAAGGGAAAATTGTTGTCGACCTAGGAGCGGCGCCGGGTGGCTGGTCACAAGTGGCAGTTGAAAAAGTCGGAAAGGGAAAAGTTTTTGCCGTCGATATTTTGGAGATGAAACAAATTGAAGGAGTAGAATTTCTACAACAAGATTTCTTGAAACCCGAAGCCTCAGAAAATATAATTTTCCTCATCAATAAAAACTTTATCTCTGGCGACTTCTCCAAAACTAGAAAATGCGATATCGTTTTAAGTGACATGGCAGAGAACACCTGTGGAGATGCTAGGACTGACCATTTAAGAATTGTTGATCTTTTAGAAAAAGTTCTGGATTTTGCCAGTCAGATTTTGGTGGAAGATGGGATATTTGTAGGCAAAATTTTCCAAGGTGGAGCCGGTGGAGAATTGCTGCAAAAATTTAAGCAACATTTCAAAACCGTAAAACATTTCAAGCCCAATTCTTCAAGAAAGGAATCGACTGAAAATTATATAATCGCACTTGGATTTAAAGAAGAAGTCTAATCATCCCCCTTTTAAGAAGGATGATTTAGATTGGATTTTGGAAAAAGCTCTAGAACTTACCTTGATAGATCTTAATAATTTTATCTAACATCGCTAACGCTTCTACTCTTGGACGCTGGAAAGTGTTTCTACCAATAATAGAACCGTTACCGCCACCGCGATAAATATCTCTAACTTCATTGTAAAGTTCATTTTCCCCTTTGGCATTACCACCAGAAAACACAACCAATCTTTTACCATTAAAGCAAGATTGAACAATGTGAGAAACTCTTTGCTCAAGAGTTTTAGCAGGAATTTTTGCCTTGTCATAAACCTTGATTGCTTCAAGATTTTCCAAAGCCGCAGTTGGCAATTTAACCTTGATGATGTGAGCACCAATTAAAGCAGCAATATGTGCCGCATAAGCAGAAATATCAAGGGCAGTTTCACCGGCCTTAGATAGATCGCCGCCTCTAGGATAAGACCAAACAACAACCGCCAGACCATGAGATTTTGCCTCTTCAGATAATTCCCTGATTTCTTCAATCATTTCAAAAGCAGCATCACTTCCTGGATAAATAGTAAAACCAATTGCTGAACAACCTAAACGAATTGCATCTTTAACCGAAGCAGTTGTAGCCTGATATGGAGCAGTGCCACCATTATGCAGGGCGTTTGAGCTGTTAACTTTAAGAATAGTTGGAATTGCGCCAGCAAAAGTATCAGCACCATTTTCAATCATGCCAAGTGGAGCGGCAAAAGCACTTAAACCAGCATCAATTGCCAATTGGAAATGATAGTGAGGATCATAAGCCTCAGGATTAACCGCAAAGCTTCTGGCTGGTCCATGTTCAAAACCTTGGTCAACCGGGAGAATTACCATCTTTCCAGTTCCACCAAGTTTGCCTTGCATCAGGATTCTAGCCAAATTGGTTTTGGTGCCAGGACAGTCAGATTCGTAATGGGAAAGGATTTTTTTTACTTGTTTTGTGATTTTCATTGCTGGATTATGGATAGATGGTTCTTAAGAACAAAATTTGCGGAAAGTGACAATAGAAGAAAAACAATTAAAAGCAATTGCCGAAATAAAAAAATTTCACCCGATTTCAGACAGTGAAATTGCACATCTAGAGTCTTTTGTGAAGCTGCTTTTAAACTACAATCAGGAATATAATTTAATCGGCAAATCAACTGTTGAAGATATCTGGCATCGCCACATTCTTGACTCTGCCCAGCTAATAAAATTTATAGAAAATAAAAACCTGATAGTCGGAGATTTTGGCTCTGGCGCTGGCTTTCCAGCCATTGTTCTTTCAATTTTAGGTATTAAAGAAATTCACCTTATTGAAAAATCTTTCCGCAAATGCCAGTTCTTGGAATTGGCAAAAAAAATCTCTCCCAATAAAATTATTATACACCAAAAAAAAGTCGAGGAAATTAAGGGAATAAATTTTGATATAATCACTTCTCGCGCCTTTGCCCCATTAGATAAATTGCTTGCTGTCACAAAACCATTTTCAAAGCCAAGTTGTTATGGGCTTTTCTTAAAAGGCAAAAGCTTTGAAAAGGAGATTGTGCTTGCAAAAAAAGCTGGCAACTTTTACCATGCCGCCCATCCAAGCCTTACCTCGGAGGACGGCAAAATCCTCATCATAAATTACTAATCAATTTTAGATCCAACATATGTTAATCGGCATCCCTAAAGAAATTAAAAACCATGAATATCGCGTTGGCGCTACCCCTTCTGGAGTTAGAGAAATGGTTGCTGCTGGTCATAAAGTTATTGTTGAAAAAGATGCTGGTGCAGCGATCGATTTTTCTGATGAACAATATATCGCCGCTGGCGCAAAAATTGTCGCTAAAGCGGAAGATGTTTATTCTGCAGCTGAAATGATTTTAAAAGTTAAAGAACCGCAAAAATCTGAATGTGAATTGATCAAAAAAGGACAAGTCATTTTTTCTTATTTGCATTTGGCTGCTGAACCTGAACTTACAAAAATGTTGATCAACTCTAAATGTGTTGCGATTGCTTTTGAAACCGTCAGCGCCTCTGACAACTCTTTGCCACTTCTTGCTCCGATGAGTGAAGTTGCCGGCAAATTATCAATCCAAGCTGGAGCCAAAGCCTTAGAAAAAGCTAGCGGCGGTAGAGGTGTTTTGCTTGGTGGTGTTCCGGGAGTTTCTTCAGGCAAAGTTGTGATTTTAGGTGGTGGCGTTTCTGGTACCAATGCTGCTAAAGTGGCAATTGGCATGGGCGCACAGGTTACAATCCTTGACAAATCACTAAATAGAATTCGCTATCTATGCGATATTTTTGGCAATTCTGCCAATGTTTTATATGCCTCAATGGAAAATATTGAAAGCAGCGTTATTGAAGCCGATTTAGTTGTTGGCGCAGTTCTAATTCCTGGCGCTTCTGCTCCTAAATTAATCAGCAAAAAAACCGTTAAAAAAATGAAAGCCGGTTCTGTGATGGTTGATATTTCAATCGATCAAGGCGGCTGTTTTGAAACCAGCAAACCAACTTCTCACAGCAATCCAACTTATGTAACGGATAATGTAGTTCACTATTGCGTAACCAATATGCCAGGCGCAGTTGCAAGAACTTCTACTTTGGCTTTGGAAAATGCCACTTTGCCTTTCACATTGGCAATCGCAAATAAAGGTTATAGAAAGGCTTTAGTTGACAACAAATATTTACAAAGCGGCTTGAATGTTATTGACGGCAAAATCACTTACAAAGCGGTTGCTGACTCTCTTGGCCACCAATATCACGATGCAGAAGAATTATTGTAATTATCTTCAAAACGGCAATTATCAATGAAACCAGAAAACTCATTGATAATTGACCAGATGCTCTCCACTTCCGAAACAATCAAAAAATATGGCTTAAACGCCAAAAGATCTTTAGGTCAGAATTTTATTTTAGATGCGAATCTAACCGACAAAATCGCCCGTCAGGCCGGTGACTTGCAAAATTTTCATGTACTGGAAATTGGTGGCGGTCCCGGAGGACTCACCAGATCAATTCTTAAATTAAACCCCAAGAAACTCACAGTTATTGAGCAAGATGACAGATGTATTGCAGCTTTAGAAGAACTCAAAGCTTTTTATCCTAATCAATTAGAAATCATCAAAGGTGATGCATTAAAGTTTAATGTCGCCGAATTTTGCGCCGGAAAAAAAATCAAGATCATCGCCAATCTACCATATAACATCGCCACGGAATTGTTATTTAGATGGATAAAAAATTGCCAAAATATTGAGCTAATGATTTTGATGTTTCAAAAAGAAGTGGTGGACAGAATCACCGCCAAAACAGGTTCCAAAGCTTTTGGTAGATTGGCAGTTATGGCCAATTTCTTTTGCGACACTAAAAAATTATTCGACATTTCACCAAAATCTTTCACGCCATCGCCTAAAGTTACATCCAGCCTGGTTATGATTTCGCCAAAAGCAAAACCAGTTGCTGATATTGAATTTGGAAAATTAGAAAAAGTCTGCGCAGCAGCATTTTCTCAAAGGAGAAAAATGCTTAAATCGAGTTTGAAATCATTTTACCCTGATGCTGAGAATTGGCTAAAAAGATGTGAAATTGATGCGAATTTGAGGGCAGAACAATTGACTCTGGAACAATTCGGGAAGTTGGTGTCTAATTATTAATGATGAATAAAATCTTTTAGATTTAAGATAGACCATCCTTCGTCATTGCGAGGAGCGTGCGCATCCAGCGACGTGGCAATCCAGAGAATTTGATGAGAAATTAAGAAGTTAAACCAAACTCAGATTTAAGAATGAATCCAAACTCAAGATCCTTGGATTGCCACGTCGCTGGCTGCGCACGCTCCTCGCAATGACGATGTTGGCAGTTCTATCTAAAAACTTTAAGTCTGCCTTTAAGTCCGTTATTTCTGTAATGACGATGAATCATAAATTTTACTCATCACTCCAGCCAACTTTCCTTAAGAAATCCTCATAACCACCTTCAAAAACAGAAATTTTATCATTATCAAAAACAATCAATTTGTTGGCGATTTCTTTTAGAAAATATTCGCTGTGAGTAACCATTAAAACTGCACCTTCAAAACTTTTAATCGCCTCCTTTAAAGAGTCACAAGATTCCATATCCAAGTGATTTGTCGGCTCGTCAAGCAGCAATAAATTTGATGGTTTGAGGAGAATTTTGCCAAGCATGACACGGCTTTTTTCACCACCTGATAACACACCAATTTTTTTGTTAGATAATGTTCCCGAAAACATCATATTGCCGCAAACACGGCGCACGTTGGTTTGAGGAACTGTTGGCGCATAATTTTGCATTTCTTCATAAATGCTTAATTCTGGATTTAGACGATCAATATTCATCTGTCCGAAATAGCCGATTTCAGTTTTATTGTTAATTCTCACACCACCTTCCAGCGGAGATAGATCGCCGGTTATAAGTTTTAACAAGGTCGATTTACCTTTACCATTTTTTCCGATAACGCAAATTTTATCTTCTAAGCCAATACGAAAGGAAAGTTTCTTGATGAGAGGTTCGTGGCCGTTATAACCAAATGTAATATTGTTCACTTCAAGCAAATTGTCTTTGCTGATATAAGGCAGACAATTAAATTCAAAATCTAGCGTGGCGATATGTTCTAACTTTTCCTTCTTATCTTGCTTCTCCAACATTTTCATTTTGGACTGAGCCCGACTGGCCATGCTGGCTTTAGCTTTAAAGCGATTGATCCATTCCTCAGTTTTTTCCCGCTGCTTTTCTTCATTGATTCTGGTTTTTTCATACATCTCTTCTTCAAGCGCAATTTTTTCCCGCACATTTTGGGTATTGCCGGAAGTTTTTTTGAAATTGCCACGGTGAATATTGAGAGTGTGGCTAATCACGCTATCCATAAAATCTCGGTCATGCGTAATCAAAATCAGCTCACCATCCCATTCCTGCAAAAATCTTTTTAACCATCTGACTGAATGAATATCCAAATAGTTAGTGGGCTCATCTAGTAATAGCATATTTGGCTCGTCTAGAAGCAATTTCGCTAAATTAAGTTTTACCTGATAACCGCCGGAAAATTCGCTTGGATCTTTTTGCATTTCTTCCGGTGAAAAACCCAAGCCAGTTAAAATTTCTTCACCTTTCCAACCTTCATATTCACGCTCTTCAGGCAAAACGCTGCAAACTTCCGCAATAGCGGTGCTGTGAGAAAATTTAATATGCTGCTCCAAATGGCCGATTTTATAGCCTTTTGGTATCTCAATTTCACCACTATCTGGTTCTAATTTGCTTAAAACCAATTTTAGAAATGTACTTTTTCCACTGCCATTGCGGCCAATAAAACCAACCTTCTCTCCCCTATTAATGGTGATATTGACATCTTCAAAAACTAAATGTCCGGCGAAAGAAATTGATAAGTCTCTTATTTTAATCATTGTAACTATTTTTTAGGTCTTGATGGTTTTGGGTTATTATTTTTATTGCCGAATTTTTTACCAAATTTTCCGGCGAAACTTGGTTTTCTGTCACTATTAGAAAATGATTTTGAACCTCTATATTCACCTTCAAAACTCGGTTTTTTATCTCGATCAAAAGATGGTCGGCGCTCTTTAAATGCCGGTCTTTCGCTTCTAGCTTCACCAAATTCAAAACGGTGATTATTATCACCAAAAGATGATTTTGAAAAGCTTGATCTGTCATTATTAAAATCCCGTCTTGCCGGTCTTTCACTATTTCCATCTGTTGAAAATCTTGGTTTTCTGTCGCCAAAAGATGCTAATGATTTTCTATCTTCATAAGATCTTGGCCTTTCAGATCTAGCATTGGAAGGAGATGAGCGACGATCAGAAAAATTATCCCTAGTTTTTCCAAATCTGTCTTCTCTAGGTCTATTTTCTCTTGGACGATCTTCTCTAAATCTATCTTCTCTAAATCTATCTTCTCTAGGCCTGTCTTCTCTAGCTCTTTCTCCTTTAAATCTATCTTCTCTAGGTCTATCGTTAAAAGAAGTTCCCCGACCTCTTTCTCCACCAAATTCTGGTTTTTTGCTATCAGAAAAAGATGGTCTTGCAGCCCTTCCCCCATTGTTACCATCAGTTTTCCATCTTCTATTTTTGCTAAAAAATGATGGTTCACGCTCTCCGCTTGGTCTTGGTTTGGCAACAGTTTTATATCCACTGCGCGGTCTTTCTCTTTTATCTAGTGAACTCCTTGCCTCAGCACTGGCCTTGACGCCGTGAAATGGATGACTCTCATCAACCGGCAATTTTAGACCGATAGTTTTTTCGATATCTTTCAAAGCATCGCGCTCAGAATTATCGCAAAAAGAAATGGCAACGCCTTCCCTGCCCGCTCTAGCCGTACGCCCGATTCTATGAACATAACTTTCTGGATGTTCAGGAATATCGTAATTAATCACATGGGTAATGGCAGGAATATCGATGCCGCGCGCAGCGATGTCAGTTGCAACCAAAACCTTGATTTTGCCTTGGCGAAACCCTTCTAACGCCTTTTCCCTAGCTGATTGAGATTTATTGCCATGTATTGCCGCAACTTGCACGGAATGTTTTCCTAGAAATTCAACAACGCGATTGGCGCCATGTTTGGTTCTGGAAAATACTAAAAAAGAACTTTTGGAATTTTTTTCTCCTTCCTGTTCGATAATTGATTTTAGTAAAAGCGGCTTATTGGCCTTTTCCACCAAATTAACCCGCTGATCAATTTTTTCTACCGTTGTCGATTGAGGCGTGACCTCAACTTTCACCGGATCACTCAAAATTGCATCCGCCAAAACCGCAACATCTTTTGGCATGGTTGCCGAGAAAAATAATGTTTGTCTTTCTTTAGGAAGTTTGGCGATGATTTTTTTAACATCACCAATAAAGCCCATATCCAGCATTCTATCTGCTTCGTCCAAAACAAAAATTTCAATCTGGGAAAATCTTAGATGACCTTGGCTGGTCAAATCCAGCAATCGGCCCGGAGTTGCAACGATAATATCTACGCCCTGTTTTACGGCTTTAATTTGGTTATTAATGCTAACTCCACCAAATATCACGGCATATCTAAGCCCCAGCTCATGCCCGTAGAGCTTAATATTATCAACGATTTGTGAGGCTAATTCTCTGGTTGGAGTTAAAATCAAAGCCCGCACATGATTAGGACTAACCTGGTTATTGCTCTTAAATAAATTATCCAGGATCGGCAAGGCAAAAGCGGCAGTTTTGCCGGTTCCGGTCTGCGCAATTCCCAACAAATCTTTACCTTGCAACAAATGAGGAATTGATTGCTGTTGTATCGGCGTTGGAGTTTCGTAACCCTTTTTGGTTAAAGCACTCAATATCGTGGCGCTTAAATTTAAATTTTTAAAATCTGACATAATTATTCTGATGTATAGTGAGGAAGTAGTATCAATTAACGATATACTGAAATTCTTGAGGGAGTTTTCTAGACAGCTTCTATTGGTATTTCGCAAATATGCGGGCAGACTATACTAGGTAATTCTTAGTATCATCAAAAATTTACACTTCAATCCAACTTGACCTATTTATTTTCATAACTTAACTTGCTTTTCGGTTTGATTGTTCTGATCAAATAACTTCCCTCCTTAAAAACACAACTTAACACCATATGAAAACTAAATTTGCAATCATTGCTTTGACAATTTCTGTGTTTACCAGTTCTGTAGCTCTAGCTGAACAAGGCCAATCTGGAGAAAATTCCGGAGAGAATTTTGCAAAACATAAAGCAGAAATCATTGCCAATCTTAACCAAGAAAAGGCAGTTATTGATCAAGCAATTTCTTGCATAAACTCCGCTCAAAACAAAGAAACTGCCATGAAATGCCATGAGCAAAAAAGAGCATCAATGGAACAAATGAAGCAGCAAAGAATGGCTAAACGCAAAGAGCATCTGCAAGATCAGATCAACAAAATTGATCAAAAGAGCAACCAAATGTCAGCTAAAGGAATGGAAAATTCAGCAGCTAAAACTGGCACTAGCAAGTAAATTTCAACTCACTCTTCACGGCGCTTTATTTTAGCGCCGTGATCGTCCTTTAGAACCAACCATTTTAAATTCCTATATATCCTCTCGAAACAAGTCTTTTATTTCACTCATGGTTTAAGAAATTAGAATTATCTAATCTGATAGCCAACAAAACTGGCGAAATAAATTATATATATGTTTTTGCTGAAATTTTATAACCTCAAGAAAAACACCATAAATTTCTCATTTTGAAAAGCTTTTCAACCCAATATTTTCCTGACTAATCAAAATAATCTGCGCACAAAAATTTTGACCAAAATTAACCTCTCGAAAACAGAAAAAACATTTTATGAAAAAAAATTAAGAAAATTATTTACATATAAAATAAATAACTTACTTTTCGCCCTTCGTTATTTTTAAAAAACTTTAGGCGTATTCTTCTTTGATCTTTTCAAAGATTCGTCTGAAAAATTTGTTACTTAATTTAGAGAGGATTGTTTTTACAAAACTCCTGTTTTTTGTAGGTGAAATCTACATTTTTATTCACTTATTTTTTTGGGATAAATCACAAGAAATGGAATATGACGGTGCACTAAAATCAAATATTCGTTATTTGAATTTTCAAAATGGAAGGTCAAAATCTTCTAATCCTCTTTCTCGATCACATCAATATAGCTATATCGAAACTGAGATTGCTAAAGTTAAGCCATCGGTTCCGGTTTACGCAGTTAGGCCAAATAGCATAAAAAAAGCTGCTGGGTGGTTCTTAACTAATTTCTCTGGAAAGGTTCTATATTCCGTAAAAAGCAATCCAGACAAAGCTGCCCTCACTCATTTATATAATGCTGGAGTGGAACATTTTGACGTTGCTTCATTAAAGGAAGTTAAACTGATAGCTGAACTATTCCCACAAGCCAAGATGTATTTTATGCATCCGATCAAGAGCAGAGAGGCAATTCACGAAGCTTATTTTAACCATAATATCCGCGACTTCTCGCTTGATTCCATTTCGGAATTGGAAAAGATTTTGCAAGTTACTAACATGGCTAAAGACTTAGCCTTGCATGTAAGACTTGCCATTCCTAATTCTCACGCGGCAATTGACCTATCCGGCAAATTCGGAATCTTGCCCGCTGAAGCAATTGCATTAGTCAAAAAAGTCAGAAGCGCCGCTAAAACTTTAGGCATCTGTTTCCATGTTGGTTCACAATGTATGGAACCTTCGGAATATCGCCATGCAATCACAATTGCCAAAGAAATTGTTGAAGAAGCAAAAGTCCACTTGGATGTTTTAGATGTTGGTGGCGGTTTTCCATCATCTTATCCGGGCATGACTCCTCCGGCATTAAAAAGCTATATTGACGAAATCAATGATAGCGTTAAATCGCTTGGCTTAAAAGATTGCGAGCTTTGGTGCGAACCTGGCCGCGCTTTGGTGGCAGAATCCGGCTCTTTGATCGTTCGTGTTGAAGCTAGAAAACAGCAAATGCTTTACATAAATGATGGAACTTATGGCGGGCTTTTTGATGCCGGTTATCCTGGTTTCATCTATCCAACAAAAGCAATTAGGCATAGTGAACAAAGCATTCTTTCTGGCAATTTGATTGCATTTGGATTTTATGGTCCAACTTGCGACAGCTTGGATTACATGAAAGGCCCATTTTATTTACCGGAAAATATCAAAGAAGGTGACTATATTGAAATTGGCGGCCTTGGTGCTTACTCAAAAAGCATCAGAACAACTTTCAACGGCTTTGATGAAGTCCTGCAAATTGAAGTTGCTGACCGACCTTTGGTTTCAATGTATGAAGAAAAGGAAGAGCCTGCATTACAATCAGAATTCCTATTTTAATAATCTCAAAGTTTTTTAAGTAATGGTCTCTAAAAAAGAACTTCTTTCCAAAGAAGTAAAACATATTGATATCAAGTCCTTCGACGCCAGAAAAATTATCGATGCTTTTAACAAAATGTCTTTCACTTCCCGTGATTTGGCAAAAGCGACCGAAATTTTCAACATGATGTTGAAGGATAAAAAATGCTCAATCATATTGACTCTTGCCGGCTCAACCTCTGCTGGCGGTTGCATGAATCTTTATACTGAGCTAGTAAAAAACAATATGGTTGATGCCATTGTTTCAACGGGCGCTTCAATTGTTGATATGGATTTTTTTGAAGCTCTTGGTTTTAAACATTATCAAGGCTCGCAATTTATCGATGATAAATTCCTTAGAAAAAATTACATCGACAGAATCTATGACACTTATATCGATGAAAGAGATTTACAAGCATGTGACGGAACAATCTTTAAAATCGCCAATTCTCTAGAAGCGAGACCATATTCTTCTCGTGAATTCATTTGGGAAATGGGCAAATTTTTGAAGAAAAATGCTAAGAAAAAAGATTCTTTGATTGAAACTTGCTATGACAAAAATGTACCAATCTTCTGCCCTGCTTTCACCGATTCTTCCGCAGGTTTTGGCCTTGTTTTACACCAAGTTAAAAATCCTAAAAAACATCTAACAATAGATTCAATCGCTGATTTCAGAGAATTAACTGACATTAAAATCAAGGCTGGCACAACTGGCTTATTGATGATTGGCGGTGGTGTTCCGAAAAACTTTGTTCAAGATACGGTTGTTTGCGCTGAAATTCTGGGCATTGAAGCTGAAATGCACAAATATGCCATTCAAATCACAGTTGCCGATGTGAGAGACGGCGCCTGCTCAAGCTCCACTTTGAAAGAAGCATGCTCTTGGGGAAAAGTTGACACCACTTTTGAACAAATGGTTTTTGCCGAAGCAACTTCAGTTGTACCTTTACTTGCTTCTGATGCCTATCACAGAGGCTATTGGAAAACCAGAAAACCTAAAAATTACAGCAAATTATTTAAGTAATTTCCTTTAAAAGCGGGGTTGACTTGCCAATATCATTATTGGATAATCCCGCCTCTTTTTAAAATCCCTCCTGTAAAACAACTCATTGGGACGTAGCCAAGTGGTAAGGCAACGGGTTTTGATCCCGTCATCCGTAGGTTCGAATCCTTCCGTCCCAGCCATCTTCCAATATTGATGCACTGCACAAATTAATAAATCAGACTTTCCAACTTGCCGGAAGATTAAAGATTAGAAAATTATATGAAGCCCTTAGAAAAGATTAACTTGGTTAAAAATGTTATAACAATTCTTAAAAATCAATATTCATATGATGAAAGTGCGTATTTATTAAATTATTATTCTGTAGAACCGAGGTATGATTATAGCGGCAATAACGTAGATTTTAAAGAAAGTCTTTTATATGCCGATAAACAAAAACTACAATCTATAGCAGAAGAGTTAGGCTTGTCTCCGAATTTGTCCGCATTGATAAAAAAATATCCAGAGAATTGGAATAATGATAATGATTTAAAATTATTCATCAGTCACTCTACAAAAAATCTAACCAGCGCAATTAACCTAAGAACAATCTTGCAACCTTACAAAATAAACTGTTTTGTTGCTCATAAAGATATATATCCAACACTGGATTGGCAAAACGAGATAGAAAAGGCATTAAATACAATGGACTGCTTTGTATCTTTAAACACAAAAGACTTTAATAAAAGTATCTGGTGTCAGCAAGAAACTGGTTTCGCTCTTTCAAGAAATGTCGATATTATCCCAATAAAGCTAGAGAAAGATTGCATTCCAGAAGGTTTTGCATCCAAAATACAAGCTGTACCAGCCTTAAAATTAGAAGAAATGGCAGTAAGAATTATAGAAATTATCAAGAATAGTAAGAAAATTGGTGAGTTATATAATCAGATTAATCCAATAGAAAGCGAAGATGATATTGATATTCCTTTTTAACTAGAAGAAGGATTTAAACCTTATACTAGCGGCTTAAATCAAAAAAATATTGCAGAGCAAAACCAATTATTTTTGCACTTTTATGGCCTGACGATCGATCCTCTAAAACATTAGCAGTCAATGATAATATTGCTGAAATAATCGTCTTTAACCGTGCTTTAACGACCTCAGAAAGAAATGATGTAACAAATATCTGGGGAATAAATGAGGAATAAAATTCAGTAAAATTCTATAAGTTACTGATTTTACCGGTTAGTTTTTGGATGCGTTTGGCAATATCTTCAAATTGATCTGCCATTATATTTTTTGATTCTTCGTTTGACTCTTCTGAAGCCTGGCTTTCTTCCCGCTTATTCACTTTTTTGTTAGAGACGGTTTGGTTATTTTGAGCTGCCTCTAATTCCGCTTCAATCATCAACGCGCAAATCATTAGAAGGGTTTTTTCATCAGCATTTTTTGATGCCAGCGACAAATCATTAATTCTTTTATTTAGCCTCTCGGCCATAGTCACAACTTTATCTTCCTCCCCTTCGGCACAATCAATAACATATTTAGATTTGCCGATGGCCAGATTGATTATTGGCATCTGTTTAATTTTTATTGATGGTTTTTTTGATTTGCGTCAGATCAGTTCGAATGTCACTGACAATTTCGGTAAATTTAATTTTTAATTCTCTTAGTTCTTTATTTTCTAATTTAAGAGCTTCATTTTCTGCCTCTAGATCCGATAAAGATTTTTGTAAATCACTTACCTCATCTCTTAAATTTTCTAACTCGTCTTGATTTTCTCCACCAGTAGCGCTGCGTTTTATCTCATTTATTTTATCCAAAACTGCTTTTTCTAAACCAACAAAAGCTTTGGATAATTTTTCTTTAGATTGAGATAGTTTTTCCATAATCAAAAATGGTTATGACTCGTAATTATCTATCACCAACTGATTTAACAACTTCACTCCAAAACCTGTTGCGCCTTTAACTGCGGTTGCATCACCCTTGCCTTTCCAAGCAACACCGGCAATATCCAAATGGGCCCATTTGGTTTTACCAACAAAGCGATGTAAAAACTGTGCTGCAGTTGTACTGCCAGCACCTCTTCCTGCGCCAACATTTTTCATATCAGCAATGTCGGAATTGATCATTGCGTCATATTCATCACTAAGTGGCAATCTCCACAATGTTTCGCCAGTTTTTTTACCGGCAACTTCCAGCTGCTTAGAAAGCTCATCATCATTAGAGAATAAACCAGCATGAACATCTGCCAAAGCAATGATAATGGCACCAGTCAAAGTGGCTAAATCAACTATAAATTTTGGCTTAAATCTGTCATTGGTATAATGCAAAACATCAGCTAAAACCAATCTTCCTTCCGCATCAGTATTGATTACTTCAATAGTTTGGCCGGACATTGATCTGACAACATCTCCTGGTTTTTGTGCAGTTCCTGAAGGCATATTTTCAACCAAACCAATCGCACCAATGGCGTTAACTTTTGCCTTTCTTTCAGCCAACAATTTCATTAAACCAACCACCACGGCTGAACCAGCCATATCGGTTTTCATATCTTCCATATTAGTTGCCGGCTTGATGGAAATGCCACCGGTATCAAATGTCACACCCTTGCCAACAAAAGAAATTGGCGCTTCTTTTTTATTCTTAGCGCCAAAATATTTGAAAACTACCATCTTAGATTCTCTAGCGCTGCCCTGCCCTACACCAAGTAAGCTGTGCATTCCAAGCTTAGTCATTTCCTTTTCTCCCAAAACTTCAACTTCCAATCCAGGAATTTTTAAAGATTGGCAAAATTTTGCGTAACTTTCCGGATTAAGCTCATTTGAAGGTTCGGAAACCAAATCACGAGTTAAAAAGATATTCCCAGCCACAATTTCCAAATCAGAAAATTTTTGTTTAGCGCGGCTTGGGCTTTTGGCAATTATTGTTAATGATTTAACAACCACATCTTTGCCATGTTTTTTAGCGTTAAAATATTTGTTGAATCTATAGCTTTGCAAAAGCGCACCAAATGCAACATTAGCTGCAGCTTCTCCTTCATTGTCAAAACTGATGACAGCTTCTTTAATTTTGCTGCTGTTTAAATAGGCAAGAATTCTTCCACCGATTTTTTGCGCTGCCAAATCATCAAATTTTTTCTCAGCACCGATACCAAAAAGAACTAGCAATCCATTATCACCCGCAACAACGCTTACCTGCCCTGACTTGCCGCCAAAATCATGTAAATCTTTAGCGGTTTTCAGAAAATTTTCGGAAGATTTTTTAGCAGCTTCTTCACTGATTGGCAGAACCAGGACAGAATTTTTGCCGGATTTAAAAGAGGCGGATTGGGTAAAATTAATTTTCATAGTTTATCTTTGATAGTAAGAGGTGATTGAAGCTTTTTCTATTGTATTAGAATTAATGTTATAACCGATTAATGCCGCGGTTGGATTTTCCGGCAATTCCAGCCTGTCAACCTTAAGGGCATAGACAGTTAAAATGTAACGATGCTTTCCATGTCCAACTGGTGGGCAAGGTCCACCATAATCGAAGGTGCCGAAATCATTTCTACCAAAAACAGCCTCTCTGCCAAAAGTTGCTTCGCGGCTTATTTTTTTATCACTGGAAAAAATATTTCTGGTGCGGCTTGGCATGTCGTAAACAATCCAGTGCCACCATCCACTTCCAGTTGGAGCGTCTGGATCATGAATTGTCAGCGCTAAACTTTTTGTATCTTTAGGAACATTGATGATTTGAACTTGCGGCCATATATTTTGTCCACTACAACCAAAACCGTTAAAAACATTTTTCTCGGCAATCATTTCTCCCTGTTTAAAATCCGGGCTGGAGATTGACATTGCAGCATTTGCAAAATTAGTGGAAAGCACATAAATAATGGCTAGGAATGTGAGCTTTTTCATTTTCTTGTCAATTGAGATTTAAAGAATTGAACATCGCGAAATCAGGCTTAAATTAAAATCAAATAAACACTTAATTGCAACCGATAAAATATGGATATCACACCGCTAATTCCTAAAAATCATAATGTCATTAACTCTTATGGTGGACAAGGGTTTACGATCAATGAAACTCTTTATCATGATTCAATAATTCTTACCCATAACCAAATTTTGCAAGTAAGGTTAGAAAAAATTGAAGATTTTTTTGAGCAAAATTTGAAAAAGATTTTCGATTTTGAACCAGAAATATTGCTGATTGGCACCGGAAAAAATCACCAGATAATTCCGGTCAATTTAAAAAACAAAGTCAGGATCTATTACCCCGCCATTTCAATTGATGAAATGAGCACCGGCTCTGCTTGCAGAACCTACAATATTTTGATGTCAGAAGGCCGAAATGTAGTAGCGCTTCTAATGGAAATAAAATAGAGCTATTTTAGAAATTAAAAATCATAACGAATTCTAAACACAACATTTCTACTCACTTCCGTCTTGGTTTTTTCAATCTTGGATGTTTTGTAAAAAAAGCGTTTTTTGTCGTAATTATTGTAAAGCTCAAGCGATAAATCATCCGTCAGTTTGTAAGAAATTCTTGCTTTCAATTCTTCGTAATAGCTGTCTTGAACTTGGAAAATATAAGCTTTAACGCTAAACCGGATTCTATCCGTTAGCCAGAAGCTTGCTTTCAAATTCGGGTTAATAACGATTTGTGAATCAAAATTTTTAATCTCGTTATAGCCAATATTTATGTCGGCTTCCACAATGCCGTCAAAAAACATCCTGCCCCAGCCAACTGCATTGGTCAGATCATAATAATAATCCGAAAATTCGTCATATTTGCTGCGATTGTAATAGTTAAAATAATTGTTGCTTTTGCCGATGAGAATTTTACTGGAAAGAGCCCCGTCGTAAAGATCAAGGTTCTTTTCTAATCCATGGCTAGAGGTGCTGCTGGATCTGGTGTGATATAAAAGATCGAGCTCGTGGATAAATCTATCGCCAAAATATTCATGGGAGCCGGAAATTTTATATTCCTTGGAATTTTGGTCGGAAGAGTAATTGCCGCCTAAAGAGAGATAGCGCAAAACTTGGCCGTCACGAAACCTGGCCTGCCTGGCATCTGCCAATGTTTCTCCGGAAAAGAACATGGAAAACAAAAACAGATAAAATACTAAATTTTTACTCATTAAAAATTACTCTTAAAAAATTACTCAGATACTATCTCTATTTTTGTCAACTCACCCTCAATTGCCTTATCCTCTCCTTGTAGAGATCCAATCTGAGACTCAAGATCATTTATCTTTCTATCTCTTTCCTCATCAGACAAATTAGGATCTCCCTCTATTGCGATTTGCTCACGTTCAAGTTTAGCAATTTTGTCCTTAATAGATTTTTGTTTTTCTGAGTAGAATTTTTTCAGATCTTCAGCAGCTTTGTTGTTTAATATATTTCTCTGCGACAAGTTGAGATAAGAATCTTTTATCGACTTGACCAAATCCGGGTCTTTTTGTTCTGAGGTCAAAACCTCAAACATCCCTCTATCAAGCACTGTAGTGGCCAGATGTCTCTGTTGCTCTGGAGTTACATCTCCACTATCAACAGCTTCTCTTAGCTTATATTGGTCTTCTTCTCTAGAAATCGCATCTTCAAAAGCTTGCTTGAATTCTTTTTGTTTCTCAGGAGCGTCATTTTTATTTTTGTCGTCCTCAAAATAATTCAGCAACATTTTCTTTTGCGCTTCTTGCTCCATCTCAGAAAAATTAGGTGCGTATGGATTTATCTTGTTAAACGCAAATCTGTTTAAAGCACTTTGCTTCATCGCTTTTTTGGTGGCGGCTACTCCTTGATCCACTAAGCCATCTGAAGGAGATGCATATTTTTCTTCATAATATTCTTTAGCAACAAAGTTTTTTCCGACAATTTCAGGATTGTAAGCCTCGTCTCTGCTCAAAGAATGTTTAAATTTAGCAACTCCATATCCAGCTCTTTCAAGAAGACCTTTCTCTTTCATTTGCTCCTCTTCAAGTCTGTTGGCAACTGCTTGCTCTTGCAGATGTTGCAAGAATCTGTTTTTTCCTTCCTCATTTCCTGCAAAAATTCTTGCCGCCTCTGAAGAACTTAGAGCGCCTTCCTCTTGAGCCATCTTTTTAAATTTATCAGTTTCCATTAATTCCATAGCTCTATCAACGCCAACGTAAGAATTTTTGCTGGCCCAGTCTCTAACTTCTCCTTTAATGGCATTATACATTTCATCTTTAGAAAGCGGAACATTAGCACCTTTCTCTTTTTTGATTTTCTTGGCAGCATCTTTTACAGCGCCCATAAGAGGTTCGTGAACCAGTTTTCTGTCTAGACGGTCAAGAATTGCTCTTTGATTTCCTGCACCCAAAAAGTCGGAACGGCCTTTACCTTTATGCTTCCCATCTTGGAACTTGTTCATCTTGCCAATTTCTTCAAACACACCTTTTCTAACAAATTTATCGAGATCAGCGCCGGTTTTTCCTTCCGCCTTACCTTTTGCCATTTGTTGCTTGATTACTTTATCAATCTTATGATCGCGGTACATGCCAATCGGGCCTCTAACTGGAATTGCTTCCTTTATTGCCACAAACGCTTTTGGTGTACCGATAAATCTACCGAATCTAGGTGCGTAATCAGTAATACTATCCCTGGCAAGAGCTGTTGCTTTTCCTAGAACATCAAAAGCCAAAGCAAAAGCTTTATTTGAATTACGGTAATCAGCAAATCCACCCGCAGTATTTGCAGCCTGTCCGCTGACTTTAACCAAATGTCCGGCCAAAGGAGGAATTTGCTGGATAACATGATATAATAAAAACAGCAAAGCACCGATTCCGGCAAACATGCTTACCCACACCGGTAAAGATCGGCCCGGGCTTGATTTCAAAACATATTCGTGAAACAGGCCAAAATTAGTGTAGTGGGTGCAGGTCCGGAAGGCAAAGAGGGTTGTAAATTTTTCATTAATTATCACCACAAAGAGATAGAGGATCAGGAATAGACAAACCATCTGAAATGACTGCGCCGCTATAAATGCCAGCCATCTTTTATAGATTTCATCAGTCTTGTTGAATAAAACCATGATTATGAAAATCGGTCCGAGACAAAGCACAAAGACTAATCTCAGAAGAGCAGTTATATAGGCGAAAGCCGCCATCAACATCACATAAAGGAAGAAGAAAATCAGCGCGTAAATGATTGGTATATATAGAACACCAAACAGCTCTCCAAAGAACAGGCCCCAGATTTTCTTGGAAACGGCAGCGGAGAAAAGCTTCTTGATGGTAAGATCAATATATGAAAAACGGGTGGCATAAGAAAGCTCATTTGCCCTATCAAGCTGGGAAGTGATGATTAAAGAATCCGGATCCAAAGTTCTATCGGACAGATCCATGAACATTGAAATCAGGTAATCCATCCCATCTTTAAAAAAGCTAATCACAATCTGGTTATAAAAATGCCAGCTGGTTTCGGTGGTAAAAAATATTACCAACGCAAGCTTGATTAACCTTCTTGAAACTTCCTTGTTAGAAATTTGCAACTGGCCGGAAAGCACCCAAATACCAAATAAAACAACATAGAAAATCAAGAACATCTGCACTATCAATATGAAAGTGGAATCCTTGACTATGGCGTTATAAGTAAATTCGAGCACGCCACCAACTCTCTCACCATCAACAATTTTTCCCATCATCACATCTTCTACAACGCTAACTATATATTCCAGCAAGCCAGGATCAGCATCAAGTGTAAAACCGCTGATAAAATTTACAAAATAACCACCATAATTATCAGAATAATAGCTGTCATTGATGATCAGCTTAGCCCGCTCACCAGCTTTGTGATATTCATCACTGGCAGAATCACCGCCAGCTCCCTTAACAAAGATTTTTCCGTTCGGACTGTAGTAAATATATTTAGCCTGATCAACCCCATCTTCATCAACACATTCATTTCTGGCATTTTTTGTAATGTCGCAGATTTGTTTTGAAGGGTAAGTTTGATAAACCCGACTAGGACCGGTGCGACCATCTTTTCCAAACAACCCGATATAAAGGCCGGTACCCGCGCTATATCTGCAAGCTTCTTGCTCATCAGCAATTTTTAAGGTCTCGTCCTTGTTTTTATAATTGGTAGCAAAAAAATAAACTCCCGGATCGCTTATGGTTCCATGCCTATTGCTGCAGGTACATTTTCTTGGATCATCTTGGTTGGCAGCATCTTCACAATTAATATCCTTGCCATCAGCATCTTTAAGATTATTGCCCAGATAATCCTTTTCCGGCTCCGGCTTTTGACCGGGAACGCAAATACAATTTGTTAGCCCTTCCTTCTTTGCACACATAACGCAAACTGGCAAAGCCCTTAATTGCTTCTCATTTTCCGTTTCTTCCCAAGAAGTCCAACCCCCCTTAATTGCAAGCACAATCGGCTCACCACTGGTTCTTAAATCAGGAACTTCTTTCCAATCAGCATTCTGGCCGCCATTCACATCATCATAAGTGCCGGAAATATGCCCAATGGGATTGGAGTCAATATAGATGGATTTGGTGTCAAATTCGTCAGACTCAACACAACCAGGCTCGCAAGAGGTAAGAAAAAGAAGTAAAGGAAGAAGAGCTAATAAGGATGAGAATTTTACCGGAAATGTTTGTCTTGATTTAGAATTAAACATTAACCGATTCCCTAGAAGATTAAGAGATTAAAAGCCCTAGCTTTTTGGGGCAAAAACCGTCCTAGCGTTGTGGATAGAAACTGTTTTAGATCTTGTTGCGGTGGACAGATATGCTGCATTTGCGAGAACCGGCGCGCAGCGTACATTGGTACGTGAGCACCGGAAGCACAGCAAATGTAGTATAGCTGTTCTCCGCAGCGGGATCTGGAATAGTTTCTTGGTACCTGCGGCCGGACTTGAACCGGCAAGGGCTAAAAGCCCCACGGATTTTAAGTCCGTTATGTCTACCATTCCATCACGCAGGCGCAAAAGATGCGGCAGTCTATTTTTCAAGCAAGAATTTTGCAATAAAAAACTGGTTTTTAGAAATTAGATTTCTGACTTAATCACATCTAAAAAGGCTTTCTCATCAACATCTTTTTTAATCAAAGACTTGCCCATCTCTTCAAGCAAAATAAAAGTCAGCTTTTTACCATCAGTTTTCTTGTCCTTATAAAGATGACGCGTTAAAGCCTCTATATCCCAGGATTTTCTAATTGCTTTTGGTGAGACCGGAAGACCGATTTTTTGCAAATGATTGACTGCAACAGAAACCAAATTTCCATCTAACAATCCTAAATGAGCCGACATTTTAGAGGCAAGAACCATGCCAATTGCTACCGCTTCTCCGTGAAATAGTTCGTTAGAATATCCGGTTTCAGTTTCAAAAACATGGCCAAAAGTGTGGCCAAAATTCAATATCGCCCGTACATCATTTTCCCTCTCATCGGCTCCAACAATTTCAGCCTTGATTTGGCAAGAGCGAACAATAATTTTTTGCAAAACTTCCTTGTCGCGTTTTTTGATTTTATCAAGATTTTCTTCCAGATAATTGAAGAAATTTTTATCTCTGATAAATCCATATTTCACCGCTTCAGCATAGCCACAAACAAAATCTCTCTCTGGCAAAGTATCAAGAAAATTCAAATCACAAAGAACCAGTTTTGGCTGATAAAAACTACCGATCAAATTTTTACCGGATTTACTGTTAATCGCCGTTTTGCCACCAACCGAACTATCAACCGCAGATAAAAGCGTGGTTGGCACCTGGATAAAATCAACACCGCGAAGCAAAATGCTGGCAGCAAAGCCGCATAAATCACCAACCACACCACCGCCAAAAGCGATGAGCAGAGATTTTCTATCAATGCCGATTTCTAAAATTTGTTCTAAAACAGTTTGTAGATTGCTAAAAGATTTCGATTTTTCCCCTGCCTCAACAATAATATTCTTAGATTCAATCGGCAGTTTTTTTAACTCATCATTCAAAGCATGAAGATGCAAACCGGCAACATTGCTGTCAGTTAAAACAATAATTTTACTGTAAGATTTTATCCTGCTGATTTGCCCGGCAATCTCTGAAATCACACCCGAGCCAACTAAAATGTCATAGCTCTTGTCCTGCAAATTTAAGGTGATGACTTCTTTTTTTATCTGCTCTTTGGGAGAAATTTCACCAATTTTTTTCATCAGATTTTTAATTACTGCTTCATAACTATCATGGCTGGTATCAATATGAATATCGGCCTCTTTATAAGTTGGATAACGCTTAATCATTAGCTCCGATAACACTGCCCTCTTGTCCATATTATTTAGCAAAGGCCTGGTATTCTTGGCAGAAATGCGGTGCAACAAAACATCCAAATCAGCATAAAGCCAAACTGAAACAGCATTTCTTTTTATTAAATTTCTAATCTCTTCATCCATAAACGCGCCGCCGCCAAGAGACAAAACAATATTTTCACCACGATTCAGTACATCTTTAACCACCTGTTTTTCAATTTCGCGAAAATATTTTTCACCCTTATCTTTAAAAATATCAGAGATTGATTGTTGCTTTAGATCTTCAATTTCCTGGTCAGAATCAATAAAATAAAAACCAAGCTTACTGGCCAGTTTGCTACCAATAACAGTTTTTCCTGCACCCATCATTCCGGTTAAAACAATCATTTTTTTATCTTGTAAATTTAAGGAGAAATCCATTTTTGTTTATTCTTGAAAATATAAAGTCAGCTACTATATTGAGACCAGTCTGTAGCTAAAATGCTACTTCCCCCACTCAAGTAAATCAAGTTATAAGAGGTCATCATGTCTAATAATTTCACCAGAACAAATCGTTCTTCTTTAGCTTCATCATCAACTGCTACATATGATATTGGACTTAGAGAATATATGCTTAAAGTCTATAACAATATGGGCATCGCCCTTGCAATTAGCGGCTTGATTGCTTTCTTTGTTTCTAGCTCCCCAACTTTAATGCAAACAATTTTTGGCACACCACTCGCATGGGTTGTGATGTTGGCACCTCTTGGTTTCGTTTTCTTTTTTAGTTATAAAATCAGCAAAATTTCTGCCGCCACCGCTCAAACTTATTTGTGGGTTTTCGCTGGCTTGATGGGAGTTTCACTAGCAACAATTTTTGTGGCTTACACTACAGCTTCAGTTGCTAGATGCTTCTTCATCACTGCATCAGTATTTGGCGCAATGAGTCTTTATGGTTACACCACTAAAAAGGATTTAACCGGCATGGGTTCATTTTTAATGATGGGCTTACTTGGCGTTATCATCGCTTCGCTAGTTAACATCTTCTTAAAAAGCTCCGCCCTTGATTTTATGGTTTCAATCATATCAGTCATCATCTTCACCGGTTTGACTGCCTATGACACCCAAAGAATCAAATCCATGTATTATCAATTCTCTGATGGTGAATCCATCTCCAAAGCCGCCACAATGGGCGCTTTATCTCTATATATGGACTTCATCAACCTATTCATCATGATGCTTAAATTCTTCGGCGATAGAAGACAGTAGTTAAGTAACAAATCTTCAAAAAACCAAAAAGGCTAGAACCTAAAAAATTCTAGCCTTTTTTATTGCTTTTTATTCCCCTTTTACCTAAATTACGCCCTCCACTTCTGATCAATCCTGATCATATCCTTCACAAATATTCCTTGGTAGCTCAGTGGTAGAGCAATTGGCTGTTAACCAATTGGTCGGGGGTTCGAATCCCTCCCAAGGAGCCAGAAATCAATCTGGCATCATCCGATACAATCCAATAAAACACCTCCCCAAGCCTTAAATCAAGAACTTCTAGCCCAACCTTGTCCAAAATCGTCCGTTGACATCCGTGGGGTACAAGGGGTACAAATGGGGGTATAAAAAATACCCCAAAAGAAATATACCCCCTTCATGCCTTTAACGGATATTAAAGTAAAAAACGCCAAGCCCACAGATAAGCAGTATAAGATAGCGGACTCTGAAGGCATGTATTTGTTAGTTCATCCGAATGGCGGGAAGTATTGGAGACTTAAATATAAATTTTTAGGCAAAGAGAAGACCCTGGCTCTTGGCACTTATCCCACCCTTTCATTAGCAGAAGCCAGAGATAAAAGATTTGATGCGAGAAAACAAATTGCTAATGGCGTTGATCCTTTACAAGAAAAGAGGCAAAAGAAATTTGAGCAATATATTAATGCCGAGAACTCTTTTGAGAATGTTGCCAGAGAATGGCATCAAAAGAATTATGCCAAATGGAAACCAAGACATGCTCATTATATTTTAAAAAGACTAGAGGCAGATATTTTTCCGGCAATTGGTTCTCGTCCTATTGGAGAAATTAAAACCCCAGAATTATTGGCAACAATTCAAAAGGTTGAAAAACGCGGCGCTTTGGATATTGCCAAAAGAGCATTACAAACCAGCGGGCAAGTTTTCAGATATGCCATTGCAACAGGAAGAGCAGAACATGATATATCGGCAAATTTAAAAGGGGCACTAACCACAAGACAGGCAGTCAATCATGCCAGATTAGAAGAAGACCAGTTGCCGGAGTTTTTGAGCAAGCTAGAAAAATATGAGGGCCATCAAACAAAACTGGCTTTCAAATTGTTAATTCTCACTTTTGTCAGAACAATTGAACTTCGCGGTGCTAGATGGGAGGAAGTTAATTTTGAGAAAAAAGAATGGCACATCCCAGCCGAGCGAATGAAAATGGGACAAAAACACATTGTGCCCCTTGCCAAACAATCAATCTCTATTTTAAAAGAGTTGCAAAAAATTAATGGCAACCGCGATTTTATTTTCCCTAGCCAGACAAATCCCGATAAGATGATGAGCGAAAACACCCTGCTCTACACTCTTTACCGCCTAGGCTATCACTCAAGAGCAACAACCCACGGCTTCCGCTCTACCGCTTCCACAATATTAAACGAAAAAGGCTTTAACCGCGACTACATCGAACGCCAACTTGCCCACGGCGAAAGAGACAAAGTCAGAGCCGTTTATAACCATGCTCAATATTTGTCCGAAAGGCATAAAATGATGCAATGGTGGGCGGATTATTTGGACAAACTTGGAAAGAAATAATGAAAAAGACTAAAGCTGTAACCAAAACCTCTTCCAAGCCAGTTCTTTTTTCTGACCATTTTGGAATTGATAAGAAAAGACTTGAGGAGCTTGGGATTTTTAATCCGATTCTTAATTTTGATACCAAACTTTTTGTTGAGCCGCTTTTATTAAAATCTAGCAAAAGCGAGATCATAAGAAATTCCATCGATAGCTATAACAAGTTTTTTGCTAATATTCTTAAACTACTTCGCGCTTCAAAAGAAGAAGGTGACAAGATGTGGCGCGCTGCAAAAGGACTGGTTTATTTCCCAGAATATAAATCCACTTGTATTGGCTATGGATCTGATTCAATTCATGGGGCTGGTGCGGGCCGTGGATTAAGTGATCAAATATTAAAAGGGGCAAAAGATATAATTGATGCCGCTCAAGGAGACCCAGAAATTTTCTTGCTTGCTCCTTTATTAGAAAAGGGAATTGGGCCGGATTTGATAAGTGATATGACTCAGCGCCTCATTGATGATGAGATTTGCCAGTTTACTATTGATGCAATGAAGAAAATCAATCTTGTAGGCTATCATCCATATAAAACCAAGAGCGGAAATATTTATCTTCTTCCTTACAACTCTTTCTCAAAATGCCCTGTCAAACTGTTGCCACTTGATATTCTTTCAGAATTACCGCTAGCAGACAACTTTGATATATGGCTGGTTGATATTGCCGATCGCAATTCTGAGCTTCGTGACAGTGTAAGTCTATTGATTGGTAAGATATGGTTTGAAGCTACAAAAGCTGAAAAAAAGGAAATGCTTCTTAATGAGATAAAAACCAATAAATCTTTCTTCATAGAAATTCTTAAAATTCTTCGCGAATATAGTTTTGAACATTACGACATAGAGAAAGACTATCAGGGGCTATACAGATGGCTTGAAAACAGCGAGCAATTTATAAATCTTGCAAACATCAAATTAAAAAATGTACCGCAAGAAAGCCAAGAGTCACTGCTATCGGTTGTTGAGGAAATAGTAAGAAATTTCCAGAATCTGATTGAGAAAAATGAGCTGTGGAGAATGTTCTGGACTAAGCACAAATCAAAACCACGCCATGTAAGAGAGCTTTATTCGCAAATGCTATTTTTCATGATGGCAAAAAGCTGGCTTTCGTCTAATACCATGGATATTGAGCTAATCAAGGATACTAATCAGGAAGTTAAACAATTAGAGTTCAACTTTATAATCAAAAACAAATTCAGCGTTACGGTTTTAGTTAAGCATTCAAATAATGCACAGCTGGAAAATGGTTACAAAAAACAGGCTACTTTAGGATTAAAAGGTGTTAAAGCCTTATTTGTTGTGATGAATTTTCATGAAGACAAATCCGATCAATTTATCTCAATCATCCAAAATCAGGAAGATTACTGCAAGATTATAGAAATTGATGTTATCAATCGAGAGGATAACGAAAAAGATAAAGATGGTTTATCGCAACTTGAATCTGATTGGAACCTTGGTGATTTAAAAGATTGGGATTTGTTTGAAGAAGTGCCTTGGGATAATGATTATATTGAAGAAAAAAGGAAAGGCGGGCAAAACTCTTATCAAAAATACAAGCCGTTAAAGCAAAAAGTGGAAGAGTTATGCAAAGAAGAATTAGAAAGTGGCTTTTATAAATCAGCGTCAAATCTATGTGAGGTTATCTCTCACAGAATTGAATCAGATTATCCAGAATTATTGGAAAATTTTGAACCTTACCAAGTTCATTCAGATGATGGAGGCGGCTGGACAAAGCCAACTTTTTATGGTTGGTGCAATAATATTTTTAAACAATTCAAATAATTTTATGATCACTAGTGGTTATAAATAATCACAAGTGATTAGGAATACTCTCAGGATTTTATTGGGTTCTATAAGAGCCAGATTTTGCAATCAGCAAGATTTGGTTATTAATCCCAATAAAATTTTCAAATGACAAATCAAAAAAACCTCCTTCCAGAAACTGGATTTTTAAGACTCTCATCAATTCTAGAAATTTTCCCAATTGGCAAAAGCACCTGGTGGCAAGGTGTTAAAGATGGCAAATTTCCTAAACCAATCAAACTTGGCAAGCGAACCACCGCTTGGAAAGTTGAAGACATCAAAGCCCTTATTGAAAAACACTCCAATCAATAAGGGTTATGGGCAAAAGAATTTATCCCCTCAACAGAATCAAATATTGGTATGGCTATGATGTGGACGATGTTTGTCGTCTTTATTCAAAACACAAGCTGCACCCAAAAACGGTTTTGGAATGGAAGAAGCAAGGATTGCAGGCGATTGATAACAGAAACCCAATTTTGTTTTACGGTTTTTGTCTTATCAAATTCTTAGGCAAAATGAACGAATCCAATAAATGCAAAACTGCCTTTGATGAAATTTTTTGTATGAAATGCAAAGAGGGAAAAAGACCGCTTAAAAGGCAAATTCAATTGATACCGGAAAACAGAACTTTTCTTAAGGTAAAGGCTGTTTGTCAAACTTGTAAAAATCAGATGTTTAAGAACTACAAACTTGATGATTTGCAAAAAGTTAAGCGGACTTTTGCTGTGGTGGAGGTTTTGGAATTATATGATTATGAAATTCCCCCCTTAAAGACTCCTTTTTTTGTCCAAGCAAAAGATGACAAAAAAGAGTGCGAAAAAGAGCCAATTCAACCAGATTTATTTTTATGAAAAAGAAAGAGAAACAAGATCAATTTAACCCTAAAAATGAGAGGATAAAATATCAATTTCGCATCCACACTAAAAGGGCCATAAAGAAAGATGAAAAAACCATTATTGCCGAGTTACAATATCTTAGGGAATATGAGCTTTTTTCTTTTTTTGCCGATTTTGAAACTTACAACAGCACCAAAGCCGATAAGTATATTAACTATCTTTTCGACCAAGATTATTCTCTTTCCTATATAAACGATGCCCTTAGAACTCTAAAAATTTTTCTGGTTTGGTTGGAAAGGCAAAAAGGCTATAGGAGTAAGATTCAATATAACGACATCGATTATCTAAACATTACCAATAACCAAAGAAGAGCATCTAAAGCCACCGAACATAAAAAATCATATAGCTTTGATCAGATAGTTAATACTATACGCCAAATGCCAGGCGAAACAATGATTGAGAGGAGAAATAAAGCAATAATTTCTGCCAATGCTCTTTGCAGTTTGAGAATTTCTGAACTTAGAACAGTTAAGCTCAAAAATTTGATTGAGGAAGATGGTAAGTGTTTTATTCACATCAATCCTAAAGATATTGATTCCAAAACCGCCAAAGCAAGATATGCCGATTGCATTGGCCTACCCCAAGATATTTTTGATAATGTTATTAATTGGAAAAACGAACTGGTAGCAAAATTTCAATTTGGCAGCAAAGACCCTTTATTTCCCAAAATTCCCAGCAATTTTAATCAATTTAATTTGCTTGAAAGCACCATAACCAAAGAGGAAATAAAATCTGGTTCACAGATGAGAGATATTTTTAGAAATGCCTTTGAGAAAGCTGGATTGGAATATATCAACCCTCACAATTTCCGACATACCCGCGCCAGATTCGCAATGAAACAAAGCCCACAATATCTAAATGCAATTAGACAGTCTTTGGGACATAAAAACATTGATACAACTCTTAGTAGCTATGGAGAGCTTTCAATTGATGAGCAACGAGAAGTGATTGCTGGGGTGAAAATTGGAATATGAAGATTGGAATATAATTATTTGGCTTAAAACTTAATTAAATTAAACCAATCTTTAAAACCTGGTCTTCAAATAAATAGTCAGAAAATTCAAAGTCATGAGTGCGTTTCTTAGAGGTCGTTTTTTGCGTATATAGATAAATATGTAAAACATTGCTAGAAGATTTTTGCTGAGCAAGGCCGCTAATTTGCTCTAATGTCATCAACCATATTCTCTCACTTTCCAAATCAACCAGTGCAACCAAATCTGCCGGTGAGTCTGCTCTTAAATACCAATCAAGGGCTAATTTGCCTTTGCCACCACCTTTCTTTGGTTGTAAATTAGTTTTGACTTGAATGGTGAAAGACTTTTTGGATTTTGCAGAATATGCAACTAAATCAATACCGCTATCCGTTGTTAATTGTGCGGATTCGATACCTTTTAATAACAATTTATATTGAACTAAAAGTTCTCCAGCCTTACCAATTTGGGTTGTCAGCATTTTTAATCTCCACAAATGAATAAAGTAAAAATTGGCCGGAGAATAAAGATTTAGTCCATAATTAACAATTCAATAAACCTCATCACCACATCTTCGTGGATGATGTGGTTATTTAAAACTCAAACAAAATTCAACACCCTCGCCTTCTTTAGATTCGCAAGAAATATCCCCACCAAAAGCCTGCATTACTCTTTTACAAAACGGCAATCCCAACCCAGCGCCACCTTTTTTATTAGAGGTAAAGAAACTATCAAAAATAAACTCTAATTTATCCGCAGGAATACCAATCCCGTCATCTTTGAAATAAAGACATTTTTTATCACTATCCAACCAAATATTAATCTTAGCTTTGTAATAAATTGAGTTTTTAATCAGGTTAAACAAAACAAAAATCATCAAAGTTTCATCACCTTTAAAAGTAAAATCATTTCTCAAATCAATATTAACTAAAGCCTTTTCCTTGCTGCTTTCAAAGGCATATTCCTTAACTGCCAAATTGACCACATTCACAATTGATAGATCAACAAAATTGGCCGTGTTAATTTCTTCATCTTTAATGTTTTGCAAGATTATATCGATAATTGATAACCCCCGAGAGGAGGAAGCAGATACCATATCCAAATATTCCATCGCCTCATTTAAGCAATTTCTAATGATGTAACAGCCATTCTTAACTGAGCCCAAAGGATTTCTCATTTCGTGAGCTATTGAAGAAGCGAGGCTTTTGAGATTTTTTATCTGATCTAAATTTGAATTGAGGTTTTGGTTTGTCATAGTTAGGATGAATTAAAAATTGTATAAATACTGAATTTATAACTAAATAAAGTCGCTATTTAGTTATGCTAAATTAATTACAGGCAGCAAAAGCGGTTTGCCTGTTTGCGGCTAAAAAAATTAAATGTCTTACCTTTAATGGGTAATCTTACTTAAAATATATCATATTACATAAATAATAACAATGTCAACTAGTAAAATTGAGAACACTATTACTCCCAAGCAATGCAAAGCTGCCCGAGCTTTTCTAGGTTGGTCACAACAAGATTTAGCTGATAAAGTTAGAGTTGTTCAAAAAACGATTACTGATTTTGAGAGAGAAATTAGAACCCCGCAGAGAAGAATTGCGGAAGATATAAAGACAATTTTTGTTGAGGCGGGAATAAAATTTGAAAATGATGATGAAGGACAAGGAGCTAAGTTGTTGAAAGAGTTTGATGATAAGTAGTTTTATGCCTAATGAAATAACTCGATTTTTTTGATTACCTAGGCTAGTCGGTATTTGTGATGATAATCCCTTGGTGGTCAACTCATTTAGTTTATTTAGTAAATTCAAAAATTAATCCTTTATTTATATGCAAAATTTAGAACAAAAAATTCTTGAAGAAGTAAAAAATCAAAGCCAGATTTAAACTTAATCAGAGAACTACTAAAAGACAAAATACCAGGTACAGCATCAAATTATAGATTTTATGATAGACTTCCTTGCTATGCCAAGAACCTTGAAACAATAAATCTTTTAAAAGAATTGGGATGGGAGCCAAACCTCACACTTCAAAGCATATTAGCTATTCTACTAGAAACAAAATGTGACAAATTAGCAGAGGAAATAGATAAAGATGAACTTAATTTTTATGCAATAAATTCCTGCGGTGAAAATATATTGTTTGAACTCGCCCGTATAAATGATGATTGGGATGATGGTATAGAAAAATTTAGACTATTACTTTCCAGCAATAAATTTGATGTCAATCAAAAGAATCATGTTGGCTATACAGTTCTACATCAAGCCGTTTCATTTGGATCAAAGGAAATTATAAAAATTTTAATTGAACACGGAGCCGATATTAATTCTCAAACAAAAAATGGAGAGACTCCATTGATGTTAGGGCTTGAAATTGATGAGCACTCTTGGGATACTGAATCGGAGGTTGAATTGGTGGAGTTGTTGTTAAGCTATAACCCTAAAATAGATTTAGAAAACGAATCTGGAGAAACCGCTTTCTGCATTGCTCTAGAAGGTACAATAGACTCTAGAACGATGCAAAAATATAAAGATGTTTTTGATACAATATCAAATCATCTAACAAAAAAATCTCCAGAAATTTTTAACAAGCTAGCAGCAAAACACTTTCTTAGTCTTTATGAAGACAAAATTGATGCAATTAAAGCATCGTATAGATACTAATAACGATTATACGGTTTTTGAAATTGAACTAAAAACTAAAAATGAATGATAAACTTTCCCATCTAAGCACTGATGAGGTAGAGCAATTAATGAATGAATATTATCATCAAGGTAAGGGCGCAACGGAACTAATCACAAAATATAGAATAAATGCCAGTCCAGGCAGTTTAGTCGGATTATTTCCTAACCTGATAAATTCCAATCTGTTTTGTCCATATTGCAAAAATACCAATATGGAAACTAAAAGACTTAGCAAATCAGCGCTGAAATATAGCACACAAAAACCCTTCTGCCCAAATTGCAAACATTCTTTAGAAAACGGCTGCTATTGCATCAACTGTAAACAGATAAGAGAATCAGAAAAGCTTAGGGTAGAAAAAATAAAGCGTAGAGCTATAGAAGAAATGGCTGACAATGAAAAAATTTGTGAAGTTGAAATTGACGATCTAACACCCAAAGAAATCTTGCTACTACTTAGTTTAGTCAGACATTCTTTATCTGAAGACCTTTGTTTTGTAAGACCTTTTATCACAAAACCCTTCCCATTAACTCCATATTTTGATTTTACTCGCGAGGAAGTTTCCTCGCTTCATAGAAGGGGTTTTATTGCTATCAGCGGTCTCAGCTCTCTTGAATCTTGTACCTTCAATGAAGAAATGACCAGAGTTAAAGGATATTATCCTGATAAGGTGGTGTGGGAATTTTTACCAGGAATGGATTCTGAGGAGAAAAAATATTATATAAAAAGCCTAGAAGAACTAGCAGAAAACGAGAATGGAATGTCTCGTTGGGGAGATGAAATACCAATACTATGGAGACTAATTAACAAATATGAAGCCATAGAGTACTTTTTGTACCAACTTGGTTTAAGAGGATTTGCTCCAAAAATTGGGGACAAAACCCATACGGTTATTGAAAATTTACTTGAACACCACTCCATAGGACAAATATTTAATCTAATTTGGCAAGCAGCAAAAGATGTGGTTGATTATGCCCAGAGAAATAAAACTATTAAGCCTATCGCAGCAAACATGTTTATTGGCTCTCTGCAGAATAGATCAGATAGGGCTGTGGCAAACAAATGGCAAATCAAATGCTCTAGAAGAGATTTTGATTGTCCTCAAAGTGCAATGAGCTCTACTTTTTTTGATGTGATATTAGGAATTGGGGAGAGCGCCATTGAGAGGAAACCGCCCGAAAAAATTAATGCTGAATAAAGTAGTGAGGCTTAAAAACACTCAAAGCAATTAATTCAAACCACTAAAAATGCCAAAAACCAACCAAGAAACACGGGAGAACCCCCAAATCCTAATCTACCAAAGCGAAGATGGTAAAATAAAGTTTAATGTTGAATTGCAGCAAGAAACTGTTTGGCTTAATCAAGAACAAATGGCGCTTTTATTTGGTAAGACTCAAAGCATAATAGAGCATATTCAAAATATTTTTAATAAGGTAAGCTTGACGAAAATGTGGTATGTCGAGATTTCCGACACGCTACTTCAGACGTTGCAATTAAAGGAAAAATGCAAGAAATTGATTCAAATATTATGATCTTGGTGTTGTAATTTCTGTTGTCTATCACGTTAAATCAAAACAAGGTACTTCTATTTAGAATTTGGACAACAAATAAGCTTAAAGAATACATCATCAAAGGCTTTATTTTAAACGACGAAAGGTTTAAAGATGGCAAATCAATTAATTGCTTTGATGAATTAAAAAAAGCTAGAAACAACTACCAACAAAAACTAGCAAACCCAGAAGAGCTAAAAAAATCAATTATACAAAAAATCTTCAATGGTGAGTTGCAAATGAAAAAATTATCGGCATGAATGATCAAAAGTTAAAAGATTTATTAAATGAATTGGTAAAACAGTCCTCAGAAAATGAATGGATTGAATTTAAAAAAGACTTTCATTCTTTTGAAGAAATTGGAAAAAATATTTCCGCTCTTGCTAATGGGGCTTGTTTAAACAATCAACCTTTCGCTTATTTGGTTTTTGGAGTTGAAGATGGAACCCATAAAATTACCGGCACTACTTTCAAACCACAAACCCATAAAAAAGGTAATGAAATTTTAGAAAGTTGGCTAGCAACAAGGCTGCATCCTAAGACTGATTTTAAAATATATGAATTTGATTTTGACCAAAATCTTCATATTGCAATTTTTAAGATTCCAGCCGCCAGAAATTGCCCCATTACCTTCTTAAAGATTGCATATATTAGAGTTGGGAGCGTTACTAGAGAACTTCATGATTTTCCAGATAAGGCAGAAAAAATATGGAAACAAAATAATAAACCAATTGAAAAGGAAATTGTCAAAGATGGCTTGGATATTTCTGATGTTATAAGATTATTAAGCACTGAAACATATTTTGATTTAATGAAATTGCCCTACCCTTCAACGCAACAGGGAATAATAGATAAATTGGTTGAGGAAAATTTGGTTATTAAAAGCGAGGGCTATTCAATCACTAAATTAGGAGCTATTTTATTTGCAAAAAATCTAAGAGATTTTGAAGGGTTGGATAGAAAATCTGTCAGAGTGATTGTTTATAAGGGCAAAAATAAGGTAGAGACCATAAGGGAACAAATAGGATCAAAAGGATATGCAATTGGCTTTACCGGCTTAGTTGATTGGGTAAATGGACAACTTCCAGCAAATGAGGAAATAGGAAAAGTTTTAAGGAAAGATGCCAGGATGTATCCTGAAATTGCTATCAGAGAATTGATTGCTAATTCTTTAATTCATCAAGATTTAACCGAAAAAGGCTTTCCAATGATAGAAATATTCTCTGACAGAATAGAAATTTCTAACTCTGGAATTCCTCTGGTTGTGCCAGAAAGATTTATTGATGGTTATTTATCAAGGAATGAGAAATTAGCGGACTTAATGAGAAGAATGGGGTTTTGTGAAGAAAAAGGAAGTGGATTAGATAAGGTTATTTTTTACAATGAGCTTTATCAACTACCACCTATCGATGTAATTGTAACAGAGAACAGAACCAGAGTTTCAATTTTCAGCTATAAAACGCTTAATGAATTAGATAAAAAAGAAAGAATAAGGGCTTGTTACCAGCATGCTTGCTTAAAATATGTGTCTAATGAAAAAATGACCAATCAATCTCTAAGAGAAAGATTTAAAATCGAAGATCAAAATTCAGCTATTGCATCAAGAATTATTAGGGATTCTCTAGAGGGCAAAGTAATCAAAGAAGATGACCCAGAGAGTAAATCAAGAAAATATGCAAGCTATTTACCGTATTGGGCATAATTTTTGTAATGACTTTATTTGACGGTTATTTGATAAATATATCAATTTTGCATCTAAAGCTAGAGATTGGAAGGCTCTCTTATTTGATGGTTATTTGATAAATGAATAAAAATTCCTATAAATGAAGCAGAAACTAGGGTAGAATAATTGACCCAAGAGGGAATGTGCCTGGGGAATTACAGAAAGATCTAAAATGTTTAGTAAAAAAGATGTTTGCAAAATTATTGAGGGGTATAAGTGGGGGTATATTTACTTTGCCACATCTTAGACACTAAGTAAATACAAGGCTTTGAGGCATATGGTGTTAATCCCTCCCAAGAGCCACATCCTTTCAGGCCTAGAACCACAAGGCTCCAGACCATTTTTACATTTATAGGGTGCGGTGGATTCGAGCTTTCTCTGTTTTTGCCTTACGCAGTGCCTCATAATCAATAAAATCAACAACTCTTAGAAATTTCACACCAGTTTTGGAGTATCGGGATTTAACACCTTTTCTTTCCTCTAAAATTCTCCTTGGTATCACACCAACTTCAAAATCTCACCTTCCTTCATTTTCTTTATCCAGCTTTCTTCGTGCTAGAATTTTTTTAGCATAAGATTCATGACTTTCCGGAGCTACCACGTGGCCTCTTCAAACTGCTTTAACTCATCGATAAATCTTAAGAATTTTTTCTGGATGCGGCTTTCATTTACTTGCTGCCTGTGGGATTTTATGTAATCAATTAAACCAACTTTGCCGCCCTTAATCGCATCATTTTTTGCCTGACCTAGAAGTGCTGGATATCCACTAAATAGCCGCTACAAATATGAACGCGCTTAGCCCAATTAATGTCTCAATTACTGAATTAAAAATCCAAAATGGTTCATCAACTTTTGCTTTTTGTGGATTATTTTTGGGATAAAAAATTTTTATCCTTTTATTGTCTAAGTTTAATCCACTACCCAGACTAATAGTTCTGGTTAGGATTATTTCTTTATCAGTTGTATCATAAAATCTGATTTTAACCGTACTCAGGCCTCCTCTGCGTCCGTTTCCTACTTTAAAATCTATTATCTCACCGGTAGTTTTGATAGCGTTTTCATAAGCCATTTTTTCCTTTATAAAAACTCCTGTTACAATGATGGTCGCAAGCAGGATTAAAGCTGTTATCACCGATTTTGATTTTTTATTCATATGTCGCTTAATGTGTTGGGTGATTAATTAATGAACTTAAAGATTTTGAAGTACAGCAATATTGCTTTTTGAATTAAAAATTTCCCTCATCATATTGTTAATTTCTAAGAAATTAGTTCTAAACTCATCAAGAGTGAGGAGCCATAATAAAACAGCCCCTCCCGGGGCTTTTTTATTATGGCTGTTTGGGAGGGAAAGAAGAACCCTCGATGGGTTCGACAATCTTTGTAATTTTTCTTAGCGAATGAAATGAGTTTGGGAAAATCTTAAAGATTGCAAGAGAGCAAAGAGAATGTTATATCTCCCAATAAGTCATTTCACATCAGCATCATCTTGCGATCTAAATTACTCTCAAATTTATATGAAACTAAGAAAAGCCTCTCTCGAAGATTTTGATAAAATTTATCCAATTTATATGGATAAAACGGTGAATCCTTACATGAGTTTCCCAAGAATGAGTAAGGAAGAATTTTTACCGGTATTTAAAAGATTTTTGGATGAATTAATATTGCATGAAGAAGGTGACAATATCCTGGCATTAATCGCACTTACCAAATTACCTCATCGCAGCTCTCATGTTGCCTATATTCATAAATTGGCAATTAACCCAAATTTTCAAAACAAGGGTCTTGGTAGCAAACTTTTTACTGCAGTAATTTCCGATGTTAAGGAAAAAGGCATAAAACGTTTAGAGTTGAAGGTGGAATCGGACAATCATAATGCGATAAAATTCTATAAAAAGATGGGTTTCCAAATTGAGGGAACTCTAAAAGGATATTTCAATCGTGAAGGTGAAATAATAGACGAACATTTTATGGGAATGATTATTGCTTAGTTTTTAACAAGCTATAAAACCAGTATCAGCAATTGATTTAAGATTAATTTACCAAATTATTTAGCTATTTTAATAACTAAAATCCCAATCAGGTAGGTTATTCAACAAAACTCAACATCCCCCTCGCCGCAGCCACCGCCGTGCTAAAACAAGCTTGTAAGAGATAACCGCCAGTTGGAGCTTCCCAATCCAACATTTCACCTGCCACAAAAACTCCGGGTTTAGTTTTTAGCATAAAATTCTCATCTAAAGACTCACGGCTAATTCCTCCGGCTGTTGAAATGGCACGGTCGATATTGGTGGTTGAAGTTAGTGTGATTGGCAGATTTTTTAGATATTCGGCTAGAAGATCTGGCGTTGCTTTTGCCAACTGATCTGATGGAATTAATTCATGCAGTAAAGCGCTGGCAATAAGGGGAAAGCCTGCTTTGCGTAAATAATTGCTTAGGGATTTTTTGCCGCGAATTTGTAATTTTTGCGCTAACTCCGAAAGCAACATTTCTGGACGCAAATCTAAATATAAAACAGCATTGCCCTCGCTTTTAATAGATTCACGCAAATTAGCGGATAAAGCATAAACCGCATTTCCTTCCATTCCCTGTTTGGTTATAATCATTTCTCCTTTATGGGAAAAATTTTTATGCCTAATGGCAACAGATTTTAGCGGAGTTCCGGCAAAATTGGTTGCCAAATAATCCGACCATTTGCTTACAAAACCACAATTGGCTGGGCGCAGTTCTGAAATTTTTACACCGCATTCCAAAAGGATCTTAACCCAAGAACCGTCTGAACCCAAATGCGGCCAAGAAGCTCCACCAAGTGCAAGCAAGGTTACATCAGCCTTTATTTTGATTAGCTTCTTTTCTGCATCTCTAAATATTAGATTTTCACCATCAAAACCTTGCCACAAATGACGAGTGAGAAAATGAACACCCAGACTATCTAATCTTTTAAGCCACGCCCGCAGCAATGGAGATGCTTTCATGCTCTTTGGAAAAATTCTTCCGCTAGTGCCAATAAAAGTTTCTTGCCCTAATCCTTCACACCATTTCTGTAACTCTTGCGGACTATAGGCTTTGATATATGGCTCAAGCCAATTTGACGCTTCAAAATAACGAGTTATAAATTTCTCAAGAGGCTCACTATGCGTAAGGTTCAAACCCCCTCTTCCCGCCATCAAAAATTTGCGCCCAAAACTAGGCATCGCATCATAGATTGTTACTTGATACCCCGCCGTGGCAATAATTTCAGCCGCCATTAAACCGGCAGGTCCACCGCCAATGATTGCGATAGTTTTATTATTTTTCATTTATTTTGTTCATTAAGAAATCTGACTCCTTTTATTTATTTTCCACCCTTATTTTAAACAAACTACCCAATCCTTTCCTGCCACTTCTTTTTCATCTCTAAATATTTTTCATTACTTTTAGCTAATTGCCATTTTTCATAAAAGATTTTTGCGGCTCGCGCTTTTTCTTCTTCACCCGTTCCACGCGGAAATTGTTGGTAATCGTGATCTTTATCATATTTCCTCCCGCTTTTGTAATTAGCATAACGCCTTGCCCTGGTATAGCCCATCTGCAAAAATTTTCTTGCCATATCAGCCCCAACAAAATCATTGTTTTGCAAATAATCCAGAAACATCAGATAAATTTTATCGCTGCTCTCATGCGCTATTTCCTGAGTTTTAAAACGCCAATATTTTCCTATTTCACTCTTATATGGCTCACAAATCAAAACTCCCTGCTCGCCTTTCCCCACAAGATATTTTTCAGGATCTTTTCTGTAATCAATTGTGCTCTTCCAAGGATAATTTTCTTTATCAAAATTTAAATAAGATGGCTTTTTGGAAATCATATTTTTTACGCATTTTCTTTTTTAAATTATTGATTAACGGGCAAGGCATCATTTTTCAATTTAGATTGTTAAAAAGCAGAAGCGCTATCTTTCTTGAACTTAGAAATAGAAGAATGATTAGTTTTAATATGATTTTAGAGAAATAGTTCAATAACATTACTTGCGCTGCATCACTCATAATGTACAAGGCTTTAAGTTATATAGTGTTGATCCCTCACAAGAGCCCGTGAGTCAACTCATACCAAGAAACGTCCCACAGTGCGGAGTATCAAGATTTGGTATATCTATTTCCAGGAAGCAAATCCCGTTATCTAAGCCAATTCCAAACTTTTCGATTTCCTCCATAGGCTGGTCCTGGAGGCCCGGAAGTATATTTTATTCCCACTGAAGAGGCAGAACCAATTTCGCCCCATAATCCGCTATATCTTATCCAGTTGTTGGAATTTAACGGATTTTCTAACTCACCAACATTAACAATTCCGCCAAATTCTGCTTCCCAACTATTCCACGCAGTCCCACGATTACAATTATCTGAAATACCTTGTGCCTCATCCGGGAAACTGTCAGCATTACAACTGCCCGGGACGGCAGAATTACTGTCCTGAACTCCCCTATATTGTCCGTGGCTACCTTTGGCGGAGTAAGTGACGTGATGCAACCCTTCCCATTCAATTCGGTCGGGAGCAAAGTCTCGTATATGACCGTGGCGGTAGAAAAAGACCTTAACCGGATTTTCATTTTCATCAATCACAACTCCACTAGCTTCCCAGTCACCTTCATGATTTATGGGGCCAGCCGAATCGTTGAAAGCATATAATTGCCAATATTGAATAACCGTTTGCCTGCCCGCTTTATAGACATGTCCATACAGCCTCCACTCTTTGCGATCGGTAGTTCCGTTATGATGCCGATCATTCGGAAATTGTAAAAAGAAGCTGTTCTGTGGTTTCGCTTCGTAACTATCGGATTTATTAACTCGGCCGGAATGTCGGCATAACCAATTCTTATTCTTATGCCTTCCTGCAACTATATTTTGGCTAGTAACGCTTCCGGTCGAAATTATTTTGCAATCGCTGCAATTTTTATGACTATAGCGCATGGTCACCCTATACAGGAACCATGGCACGCTTACTGGCCATCTATTTTCATTACTATGCAGCCAAATTTTCGGAGCAAATTTTTGTAGAAGCTCATTCTCATAAGCATCTGATATGCCATCATGGTCATCATCACTATCCGCGAAGACGAGAGAGGTTTGTAAAATTATTATTAATATTAACCAACAAGCTGAACGAAAAGTGGATGCGAAGAAATTAGTAAGCCGGACAGGAAATTTATTGATATTCATAACGATCCTTTCAATAAGTTGATAAATACTAGTTAGATCTAGAAGTTATTATCTTAAATCAGTGTATGAATTGAGGCTCTTAGATTGACCCTTACATTATTTTTCAGATATTTATACCCCAAACTCACTTTCATATTCATCCACATCAAAACCAATCAATTGCTTTGAGCCTAAATCAAGTATCGGACGCTTAATTATTGATGGTTTTTCTTGCATCAGCTCAAGCCCAAATTGATCATTGGTTATTTTCTTTTGCTCCACTTCACCAAGTTGTCTCCAAGTTGTACCTTTGCGATTAATCAATTTTTCGAAACCGAATTTCTTAACAAATTCTGTAAGCTTCGCCTTATCAACACCGTCTTTTTTGTAATCATGAAATTGATATTCGATACCATTATCCGCCATCCATTTCATGGCCTTCTTAACAGTGTCACAATTTTTAATTCCGTAGAGTTTTATCATGATCGAAAAATAATATTGGCTAGTAGTTAATATTAAGATTGAGATGTTTTTCATCCCTAATTTTCATAATTTTTCTTAACGAACAAAGTGAATTTAGAGAAATAAATATTTGCAAACGCAATGGCAGACCGCCCCTCATTAATCCTGAATTTTTTATAACAAACTTCTTGCTATAGGCTGTCCGAGTTTAACATAAGTCTCTTTCCTTCTTTTGTATATTTTAGAATATCATCACTAGGTAGCTATTTTCCTGCTTCAACAAATAAGACCACAGCAGAGCCGCCGAAACGAAACAGTGATTTTTGCTCGCCGCGATTAAATGGTTTATCAAGATTATTTAGGAGGAGAACATTGTAAAATTTCTTATAAAATATCTGTTACGATCTGGACTGATTTTGTAAATAACATCTCTCTATTCTTAAAGTTTAAATAAATAAAATGACTTAAAAAGCTCGTCCTGCTTGAAGCAAAAATCAAAGCGCAATGTCATCTAAAAATTACTCAAAAAATACCCGAAAATTCCGCAACTAATAATGATCATTGGATTGCTCCAGCGCCATTTCCATAAATAAAGTGCGGCAAGAGCGATTACGAAAATTATTGTCTGGAGCGGAGTTGTGACGGCATGTAGAAATATCTGAAATGCTGTAACAATTAACATCCCAACAACTGCCGCTGAAATGCTATCAAGCGTACCGTGAAATGTTTTATTTTCGATTAACTGTTCTAGTTGCTTATGTCCAAGTAGGGTAAAAGAAAATGCTGGCAGAAAAATCCCTATGGTGATCAATAACGCGCCGCTAAAATTTCCCACTAAAAATCCGAGAAAAGTTCCAAAAATTACTAAAGGCGCCGGAATCACATTTGCCAAAGCGATGCCGTCTAAAAAGGAGTTAGTGGTGATTGAATCGTAGTTTCCAACCATACTGTTTTGCAGAAATGGAATTGCGGTATAAGCGCCTCCGAATGAAAGCAAACCCGCTTTTAATCCTTCGACAAATAAACCGCTTTTTGATGAGGGAAAGAAACTAAGCTCTGAGATATAATAAGATATTGCCAAAAATATGGCGATTAAAGTCAAGGAAACTGCGCAGGATAATAACTTTTTATTCTTAACCCAAAGCCAGCGAAATAAAACGCAGATCAAAAAAACCAGCAAGAAATGCATTTGCAAAAATGTTAGAACCATCGAGATAATTGCAACATAAATTGAGGATTTACTATGCAAAATATGTGAGCCAATTCGATGAGCAGCACGAGCAATCAAAGCGGAAACCGCAGGCGTAACTCCTGCAAATACAGGAAGTAACGCAACAGAACCGTAAATTGTGTAAGCCCAGGAAAGCAAAACCATCAAAACAAATCCAGGAAGCATGAAACCTAAACCAGCAAGAAACCCACCCAATCTTCCGCCACGCATCATGCCAAAATAAACACAAAGTTCATGTGCCTCTGGCCCAGGCAAAGCCTGATAAACCGCCAATACTCTTTTAAATTTTTCCTGAGAAATCCATCGTTCTTTATCCACCAACTCATCCTTAATCATTCCAATTTGAGCCACCGGCCCACCCCATGCCAAAAATCCAAAACGCAAAAAAATTTTGAATAGCTTCCAGAGATTCATGATAAAATTTATTTTATTGATGACTAAGTATGATGATCAGAAAATTTTAAATTAGATTCAAGCCTAGAAAGCGTTAAAAGCTGATTAACCATGTGCGAAGCGCGGTTGATACCTTCGATTAAATTTTCCAGATATTCTTTTTCGCGCTCTTTATTTTTATTTTGTAGCAAAAGTTGTGCCTGGATTTTAATTGCAGCAAGCGGAGTTTTTAATTCATGAGCTGCATAATCGGTAAAGCGGCGCTCTGATTCCATTGAATCGGAAAGCCTTACCAACAATTGGTTAAGAGATTTTACAAAAGGCTCTAGCTCAAGCGGTATATTGTTATCATGAAATTGCTCAAGAGAATTGCCGGACATTTTTCGAAATCTCCAACATGCTCTTCAAAGCTGTTAGAGTTGACTATCTAGAATCACTTCTAACCAGACGAGATTATTTGGAAGCATTAAATGGAATTGATGGAAGTTAAATAGCAACAGCTTTCAGCTTATGTGAATTTATATAGGGCGCTTGGAGGGGCGTGGAGGAGTAAGTGATGGGAGTCTGAGCTTTACCATCAAGCACATTTTTGATCTTAGGAAAAAATTCTAGACTATTGATGATTGTGGTTCATAATGAAACAGCTCCTAACCGGAGCTTTTTTATTATGTCTGCTTAGCAGGGAAAGAAGGCCCTCCAATAAAGTTAAATCTCAATCCAATCCTATGTCCAAAAGACCAATACAATTCACTGTATATCAAATAATTGTGGATGATTCCTATTCTCTGGCAACATCAATTTTTGATCCCATTAAAAACAATGATATCGATACTCTAACTTTTGATTTAGGCGATGGGAAAAAAGAAACTCTTCAGATCAAGAAAACAGTAAAAAAATATCATAAAAACCGATTTGTTTCCTTATATTTCAATATAGGAAATAAATTTCCTTATTCGGATAAAGTCATAGATGAAAATTTGAATGAGTGCGACAATCCAAGACCTGCAGAACAAATAGAGCCAGACAAGCAGCAATTCGTATTAATCGATACCAAAACTTCTCGGATTTATATATCAGATCAAAGAGCAAAAAATGATTTTATTAACTGGCTTAAGAAAAAAATAGAGAAAGAGATCGCTTTAAAATCAATAGTCAATGAAAGAGATTTTATTGAAAAAATTAAATCTGTCCGCGAAATTTCCTTTTCTGTGGTGCCAGATATTTTAAATTCATCAGATCAAGATATTCTGTCACACAATTTAGTTAGAGATATTTTTGGTTTTGGCGCAGCAAAAGCGAAGCTACAGCTCAATTATGGAAATATTGGAATTAACGACAAAATAAAAAACAAAATTGAAGGCATCTTAAAAAAACGTAGAGAATTTAAAGATTTGGTGGTAGTTGGCAGAACAGATGAGGATTTAGAAACAACTTTTAAAATCTCTGAGGTGGCAAGCAAAATTATTGTTGATGTAATTGAGGGAGATAAAAAACTGTTAGACCCAGAAATGGTATTTAGTAGTCTAATTAAAAAAATTCAATTATGAGAAAAATAATTTACACTCTGCTTTTTTTGATTTGCGGATCGTTTATCCAATTACGCTTCTGTTTGGATTTTAAATTTAAGACTGAGATTTTTGGAAATGTGATAACCTTTCTATCTATTGAATTTGGCTTTTATATAACAACATTAGCAATATTTGTTACATCAAAATATGTTTCAGATCTCTACAAAATAACTAATGGAAGAGATAGATCGGTTACCTTATTACACGCCCTTCTGAATAACTACAAGTTTGGATTTTCCATTACTCTATCCTCTTTAGTTTATATTATTTTTGCACAATTTTTTATTGAATATTCTTCATCAGATAGCAGCTACATATATTTAGAAAATAATCTAATTTTTCTTCCATTTATGAGCATATTATCAATCAATTTTTATTACTGCTTCGTAATGCTTAACGATTTAATAAAAGTAATAATTCAAGAAGCAAAAAATCGTGCCAAATCCCATGAGCGATTTTAAAGATTGATCAGAATTTGGAGATATAACAAAACAACTTGCGCCTCTCCTTTCTACATTCCAAAAAACACAGATAGCAAAAACTTTTTTATAAGTTTTATAAAAAATAAATTACCTTTAATACCAACATCACAGCCTAAATCTTTATAATAACCAAACCCAAATCATGCTCAAACTCCTAAAAACCCCACGCGTTCTGTTTCCATTTTTTATGGCGATGATTATGGCTTTTGTGATGTCAGGTGCGATGATTTTGTTTAATGTTGGGTTTATTGCTAATTTCTTTTTTATTTGGATGAGATCATTTTTAGCGGCTTTTTGCGTAGCATTTCCTTTGGCTTTTTTTGTGGCGCCGTTGGTGCAAAAATTGGTGTATAAAATATGTAAATAAAATGGCGAAATTACCGGCGATTTTTTTTGGTCATGGCAGTCCGATGAATGCGATTGAAGATAATAGTTATACAAGAAATTGGGTGGAGATTGTTAAAACTTTTCCTAAGCCTAAAGCGATTTTATGTGTTTCGGCGCATTATGAAACTGAAGGATCGCGCTTAACAAATAATCAGAAGCAAAAAACTATTCATGATTTTGGCGGCTTTCCGCAGCAGCTTTCCCAGATGCAATATAATCCGAGTGGCGATCAAAAATTGGTGGCAAAAATTCGAGAATTAATTCCTGAAATTTCTGCCGATGAAAATTGGGGGCTTGATCATGGAACTTGGTCGGTTTTGGTTCATGCTTTCCCTGAAGCTGATATTCCTACAATTCAGCTGAGCATCGATAAAAAGAAAAGTTTGCGGGAGCATTATGAGCTTGCCAAGCTCCTTAGAACTTTGCGCGATGAAGGAGTGTTGATAATTGGCAGCGGTAATATTGTGCATAATTTGCGGCGCATAAATTGGCAGGAGAATGTGAAAAATTCTTGGGCAATTGAGTTTAACGAATCAATAAACAATTCTTTGCTTGCCGGAGATTTTGAGTCGATTTTAAATTATGAAAATTTCAGCGGCGCCGCGGAATCCGTGCCAACAACAGAACATTTTATTCCATCAATTTATATCGTGGCGCAAAAAGATGATGGAGAAACTATCTCAATTTTTAATGATGGAATTGAGCTAAGCTCAATTGCAATGACAAGTTTTATTGTAAGATAAATATGATCAAAACCCGTAAATCAGCCGATCGCGGCCCTACAAAAACAGATTGGCTTGATAGCAAACACACATTCAGTTTTGGATATTATCATGATTTGGAATATATGAGCTTTGGTGCACTTCGTGTTATCAATGAAGATAAAATAGCCCCGGGAACTGGCTTTGGCTCTCACCCTCACCGCGATATGGAAATTATAACCTATGTTTTGGATGGCGCGTTAGAGCATAAAGATTCGCTTGGTACCGGATCAATAATTGTTCCGGGCGATGTGCAACGCATGAGCGCTGGCACAGGCATTGTGCATAGCGAAAAAAATCCGCTACATGATAAACCAGGCCATTTCCTACAAATCTGGATTATCCCTGAAAAACAAGGTTTGAATGCAAGTTATGAGCAGAAGAATTTCACCGAATCTCGCAAGACAGGTAAAATAACACTAGTTGCATCCCACGATGGAAGAGATGGCAGTCTCACTATCCATCAAGATGTCTCAATGTTTGTTCTTGATCTTGATGCAAAACAACAACATTTTTATTTGATTAAAACAGGAAGAATGCTCTGGGTACAAATTGCTCGTGGAAGTGTGACGCTGGGCGATCAGAAACTTGAACAAGGTGATGGTGCTGCTATCAGTAATGAAGAAGCTGTGAAATTTGATGCGCTTGAAAAATCGGAAATTCTGATTTTTGATCTAAGCAGCAAGATCAGCTAAAATTGATCAAAAGAGATTCTTAATTTTTGCTACCCTCTCAAAAGCAATTTTCTTTGAATATATACCGCTAATTTTTGAGCCTTCTTTGCCACTCACATGAATCACAAAACTAATCAACTCATTATTTTTTGTTGCAAAACCAACAAAATAGCCTCTTCTTTCTTTAGTCTTGCGATCAATATCTGAGCCGGTTTTACCATAGATATTCCAGCCATTTGACCACATGCTTTCTTCAAAAAGCCGTAAAAGATTTTTGGCTCTCATTTGCGATTCTTTGGAAAAAGGCAATTTGTTTTTTGCCAATTTTTCGATAAAAACAATTTGTTCTGAAGGTGAAATTTTCAAAGAGCTGGAAAGCCAAGATTCAGTCAAGCCATCATTCAAACCAATATTTCCTGATAAATCACGATTACCATAATTCATTTCATCAACATAATTCTGGAATTTTTTCATCCCTAATTTTGTGGTCAGAATTTGCGAATACCACACGATTGAATATCTCATCCAACTTGATGGGGTTTTTTCACCATCCCAATAATCCTGCAAAAATGTGATTGGTTTTTGCGGTTTCCAAAGCGGATGATTTTCATCTTTTAAAATTCCACTTTCATAACCAATAACAGCTAGCGGTATTTTAAATGTTGATGCCGGAGAATATCTGGTTTCACAATTTTTGCCTTCTTTGATCAAATAATTTTCTCCGCTTTTGACAATAAAACAGTCAATCACTTCAGCTCTTGCCATAGAAACAAATGATAAAAATAATAAAAATGCTGACAGGAAATTTTTCATGAATTTTCGGATTAAATAAAAATTACAATTAAAGAATCCTTTAATTAGAAGTTTCTATAATTTTACCATCATCTAACATTTTATAATTCCAAGACTCATGCTCTCCATCAGGACCAAGCGACCATTTATAACAACCACCATTTGACTCTCCAAGTCCACCATTGCAACTATCTAATCTAAAGCATGATATTTTACTTCTATCCTCTTTCAGCACCCATCTGGAACCATCAAATAAGCGATAACAATGAAACTTCTTATTTATGTAATTTACAGGAGGATTTGCGGGTAAAGCCTGATTGCTTTCAACAGGAGCTTCAATTTGTTGATTAGAAGCAGCAGGAACTTCTATTTGTTGTTGGGGAGTGGTGGGAACTGTTATTTGTTGATGAGGAGCAATAGGGACTTCCATTTGCTGTTGCGGAGTAGCAGAAACTTCTTCTTTAGGGAAAATTGGTTTTAACGCGGCCAATGCAAATTCTGGATTAATGATAAATAATACTCCTTCAAGCAATAATAAAATAATAGTAGCTGTAATAATTTTATTAGAGGCTCTTGCACATATCAGAAATTTTCCATCTGAGCCATTTATATCTTCGATTGGAAGTTTTTTACCGGCAGTTTTAAAAAATGTCCCAATGGCAACCAAGCAAGACTCAACAATAGCCACAACAAATGCTGTATAAACTATAATCGGAATTCCAAAACTAAATGCTGAGATGAACAAAGTTCCGCAAACAGCGTTAAAGATATCAGTAAAAATACCAAAAACATCAAATGAACATTTACTATAATCTCCCGCACTTCCCTCATTCCATCCGCTACAAAAGAATAAGGTTGAGATAGGTATGCCAATAAAAATAAAATATAAAAATAACCTAATTACAAAGTGAGAGATGGATGATTTTTTTCTACTGGCGAAAAAAGTTGGAAAAAACAAAATAATAAGCAACGCAAAGCCCGGAAGCATGTAGGTTTCAGCATTCTTATTAGCAGCTATAAATAATAGCAGAGAAGAGACGCCGATAAAAAGATAGTAAAATATTTTCTTAAGCAAATTCTGACTCATTATTTTTGCGATTGCGGTTTAGGTTTAGATCAAATTGAAAATTTAAGCTTGGTTAAATTATTTACTGTTTTCCTGATCTTTATATAAGCCCAAGATTAAAGCAAATTGTTAAAAGCAGCCTGGCAAAATAATAAAATCAAAACCATTCCGGCCTTTTAGCCTTTGTCCATTTGGGAGGCGATTTATCATTCAGCCATTTTTTGCGTAGCGCCTGGCGGTAGGCTTCATGCACATCGGGCACATCTTTAAAATCAGTGCAATTGACAAAAGCAGTTTGTTTTTTATTGCCGATTTTTTTCTTTAATCTTTGCAAGGCGGGGCCGGAAAAAATTTCGATTAGAGTAACATAGCTTTTATGGTCTCTGCCAAAGCGTCTTTTATATTCAGCACTTAAAGCCTCGAAATGTTGCAAAAGCCAAGAAAAATTTCCTAAAGATTCAGCAGCCCAAATTGTGCAAGGATGATTTTGGTGGGTTGATTTATAGATATTTAATCCTTCAGAAATTTCCAACTCATGAAGCACAGTTGAAAGCAATTGTGCTGTTTCGATTATCATTTTAATCACTCTGCGATCATCAAGCGCTATGGCTGATTCAATCGGGCTATTGCTGGTTACAAAAATATTCATTAATGATATATAAATTTTATAAAGAGGAAATCAGGATCAACATTCACTAGCCTTGAATTATAGCTTTATTTTATTTCCATCGCTAAAATTTTCTTTTTTAACCAACAGGAGGATTATGACAAAATTCAAAGTAGCAATTATTGTAGGAAGCCTGCGCAAGGATTCTATGAATCTTAAACTCGCTAAGGCGCTTGCAAAACTTGGACAAGATAAGTTCGAAGCAAAGTTTTTGCAAATTGGTGACCTGCCTTTATTCAATCAGGATTTGGAAGCCAATTTCCCAGAATCCGCCACTAGGTTGAAAAATGATATTGCGGCTTCAGACGCTGTTTTATTTGTTACGCCGGAATATAATCGTGGCATGCCAGGACCTTTAAAAAACGCTCTCGACTGGTGTAGCCGTCCTTATGGCAAAAATTCTTTCACAAAAAAACCAGGAGCCATTTGTGGCGCTTCTGTTGGTGCTATTGGCACAGCTTGCTCGCAAAATAGTCTCAAACCTATCTTGAATTACCTTGATATTATTTTGATGGGACAACCGGAACTTTATCTGCATTTCACAGACGGACTTATCGATGATGAAGGAAATGTCACCAACGAAAATACCAAAAAATTCCTGCAAAAATTTGTGGATGCGTTTGACGCATGGTTGAAGCAGCATGTTAAGAAGTAGAGATATTTCTATATCATCAATTCATAGAGCCTGGCATCAAAATTGGTTGCTTTTCCTTTCTAAAATACACAAGAGATAAATTTACAAATTCAATTCCCGAATTTTCTTTTGCAATTCCGACACCAGCTCTTTTTCAAACCATGGATTTTTCTTAAGCCAAATTTGATTGCGTAGTGATGGGTGGACTAATGGAAAATAACCAAGATGGAGATATTCCTTCCATGATTTTACTGTTTCTGTGAGTGTGGCTTTGCGAAATTTGCCAAGATAATAGGCTTGCGCATATTGACCGATTAGCAAAGTGAGTTTGATATTTGGTAAATGTGATTTTAACTGCTTATGCCAGCGCGGTGCACATTCTGGCCGTGGTGGCATATCGCCAGATTTGGCCCTGCCCGGATAGCAAAACCCTATTGGAATTATAGCAACTTTTTGCGCGTCATAAAAACATTCTGCCTCAATTCCAAGCCATTGGCGCAAGCGTTCACCTGATTTGTCATTCCATGGAATGCCTGTTTCATGCACTTTCCTGCCAGGTGCTTGACCAATTATACAAAGACTTGCTGATGAATTGACTTGCAACACTGGCCTTGGTGCGCATGGAAGGCTATTTGCGCAATATGTACAAACAAGAATGTCACTAATCAATTTATCTAAACTCATCTGTTATTCTTCTATAATTTCTAAATTTCTGCCTCAGCCAGCACCTTACTAACGGCTCAATTCATCTTTCACTTCCTCGCCAGCATTTATTTCTCTACCACCCATAACCCTAAAAATTCTAGCTCCTTCTTTTTTAAAACTTTTACTTGGAGCAAAATTTCTCACTGCCGGGCTTTCTTCAAAAAGATTGGAGATTTCCTCAAGACATTTTTCAATTGAAGCGTTATTTGCTTTGGGCGCGCCGCTTTGTGTTGAGAATGTTCTTCCGGTATATCTAGAAATATGCGCCGGATGTTGTAGATATTGATCATACAGCACTCTATTTACTTGTTGCCTATCCACTTTTACCTGCTCATCACCAACTAAATTTGCAAGAGTTTCGCGGAAATCTGCAAATTGCTGCCATGCTTCTGCAAATTCATTTTGCGGTTCATACCATTTTAAATCTTTTTGCACTAGTGCAGATCTTTCTTCAATCTCTTGAAAATTTTCATGAATAAATCTTTCAACTTCCCTCAATTTTCTAAAATTTTCATCACAAATTTCATCACTAGCATAATATTTCCTGGCAACAGTTTCGTCACAATAATGCGCACCTTTTGAAGCACTTTTGATCAGGGCGATTACATATGGATTATCTTTCTTTGCCAGCAACATTTCTCGCATCTCATCATTTTGAAGGACATTGTGCAAATCCATTATTTCAGGAGAGACAGCGCCGGTTAATTTATAAATCCAAGCATGTTCAATTGCCCTGGTAAGACTAAGCAAATTTTTCTCGCTAAGAGAATCCGAATCAGCTGGAAATTTATTTGGCTTATGGCGAGAACCAAAAAATTTTGAATTATTTAAAATAAGATCCAGCGGCACTTTTTTAAATATCGGATCATTTTGTGTTGCCTCCGCTCTTTCTTGCTGCAGTTTATCAAGTTTTTTAAATAACTCAAAACCATCTTTTGCCTCAGCAATAGAAGGTCTTAACCTTAAATTATCTTGCTGCTCTTTTAAAAAATTCCAGGCAAAATTTTTATCTTCTAAGCTAAAAACCAACTGTCCTTGCACCGTTCTTTCCACATCAATTTCTATCGGCACTAGAGCTATTAAATCTTCCGCTCTCCAATGCGTGTTTCCTGAACCCACAAAAATTTTTATATATCTGCCACTATGCTCAATTTCTAAAGCTATTTCCATTAGCAATTTTAGAAGGCCCGCATATCCAATTCTTCTTTTGCTGTCACTGCCGGCAATTTGCATTGTATCAATTTCGAGATATTGCTTAATTATCTCTCTAATCACGCCCAACTTAACTCTATCTTCAAATAGAGGTACAAGTTTTGGCCTATCTTTAAATTTCATAGAATCTATTAATTTCATGGCCACCCCAATCTGATCTGCACCTTCGCAATCAGCAATTATCACTCTTCTTATTTCAGCCTTGCTTTCAATAATTTCCGCCAAAGTTTCTTTTATATTTGTAAGAGTTTTTTCATCATTCAGATCGGAACCGCTGATGCGATAATCGGAACCTTGCCAAACTTTACTAACACCTTCCCAATTTTCTTCCCAGATATTATTTAGTGATTCTATACTATCTTCATACCCCGCTAAAACGGCTTTGTAATTTTCTTTATTTTCTGCAAGGTCAAAATTTGCTTTTAACTTTTCTAAAACCTCACCTACTTTCTTTTCAACTCCTTCATCCACTTTGATATCAAGACCTTTTAGAACGGCCATTTTTTTTGTTAATGTTCCAAGAGTGATGATTCCCGGCTTTTGATCCGGGTGACGATCGCAATCGCTATAATTCCAAGCACGAAAGGTGACGCTTTTACCTTTATAATTTCCAATTATTTTTTCAACCGCACCGGCATATTCTCCAATCTCGTGCCAAAGAGGTTTTGCTACATGTACACCTTCTTTATTTCGACCAACAAGTTTTTGATTACCTGCCACCGGATGAGATGTAAGTACTATGTCGAGACGGTTTCTAACATTTCCTCCCTCTGCAATTGCACTATATCTTGCTGGCATTGCGACAGCTCTTTTTGCAGCCATTGCCGCTATTTCTGCCACAGATTTTGCTTTACTGAATTTTGTCATAAGTAATCAAATAATTTATTTTGTTGTTAAAAGTCATAATTTAAAAAGCCTTATTAAGGCTTAAAATAAGGTCGGATTTAGGCTTAGTTAGCGGTCAATAATTAATCTTTCTAATTAGGCAAATGCAGCTCAGAAATATTTAGAAAAGCAGCCGATCTAGGAATAGAGAGGAAGTGGGGATTTAATCACAGTGCTACAGAGGGTCAAATGCGTTTTTTGAATGATGTGTTTTGAAATTCTATATAATTCCTAATCACCAATCAAAACTCAAAAAAGAAATTCTTAATCAGGTTTTGACAATTTATTTGGTTTAAACTTGAACCAAATTTTACTTATGAAAAAAGAACTCACACCCTATCAAATAAAGAAGAATGAGAAAAGATTAAAACAACGCGAAGCCAATATTGGACGTGCAAAAAAGATGCATGAAGCGCGGATAAAGAAATCTGAAGAGCTGGAATTAATAGTTGTAAAAAAGCCTAAAAAAACTTCTACGCAAAGAATTTATATCGGATGTTCAGGATGGTTTTATTGGGATTGGAAAGGACTATTTTATCCGAGCGAAATTTCTACTGCTGAGTGGTTTGATTATTATGCTAAAAATTTCAAAACCGTTGAACTCAACGCACCCTTTTATTCCTGGCCCACAATTGCAACAGTTAAAACCTGGATTCGCCAAGCCAAAGAAAGTGATTTTATCTATACCGTAAAAGTTTGCGAACTCATCACCCACATCAAGCGCTTCAAAAAAGTTAAAACTTTAGTTAAAGATTTTGGTTTAATCGCAGATTTGCTTGGGCCAAAAATGGGCTGTTTTCTTTTTCAATTACCACCAAGCTATCGATATAGCGAAGAGCATTTGCAAGATATTTTAAGCCAACTTGATCATAGCCGAAAAAATGTTGTGGAATTTCGCCACAAAAGCTGGTGGAACGAAACAGTTTATGAATCATTCAAAAAAACTGGCACAATTTTTTGCTCCTGCAGCGGCCCAAAATTACCAGAAGAATTAGTTAAAACTGCTGACGATATTTACATCAGATTTCACGGCACCGTAAGATGGTACCGACATGATTACACAAAAGAGCAATTAGAAATCTGGGCTAAATGGATTAAAGAAAGCGGCGCCAAAAATATCTGGATCTATTTCAATAATGACCATGATGCTTATGCCATTAAGAACGCGAGGGAGCTTGAAGAGTTAATTGAAAATCACATTAATCCACAACACTTTTAATTTGAAGCAAAAGATAAAAATTACTAACTAGCCCTTAGAGCCATTAAGAATAAAATGCTTTTTAACTTCCCAATCAAAAGCACTTTTTATGATGAGATTGAGATCATCATATTGCGGCCGGAAAGACAGCTTATTGATCAGATAGCTATTGTCAGCAATTAAAATATCGGGATCACCACCTCTTCTTTTTGCTATTTTTGGACTAATGATTTTTCCGGTATTCTTTTCAACTGCGCTGATTATTTGCTTAACTGAAAATCCGTGTTTATAGCCACAATTGAAACTATCATTTGTGCCACCATTTATCAGATATTTCATTGCGCGAACATGAATCCAAGATAAATCGCTGACATGAATATAGTCGCGAATGCAGGTGCCGTCGGATGTTGCAAAATCATCACCGAAAATTTCAAGCTCACTCTTTTTGCCAAGAGCGGTTTGCAAAGCCAAAGGGATGAGATGAGTTTCATTCTCATGACATTCTCCGCTGCGCAAATTTAAATCAGCGCCGCAGGCGTTGAAATATCGCAAAGTTACAAAGCGAAAATCATTGTGGAAATTTGAAATATTAGCTAACGCATTTTCAACTGCCAGTTTGGAAAACCCATATGAATTGATGGGATTTTTAGCGCAATTTTCTTTGATTGGAATTTGCTCTGCTAGCACATTTCCAAAAACTGCAGCAGTTGAAGAAAACACAAAATTAGAGATTTTTTTTAGTAACAAAATCTCCAAAAAACTCAAAGTAGCAATGAGGTTATTTTGGTAAAATTTGATTGGATTAATAACGGACTCAGCAACGCAGCTAAAAGCCGCCATATGGATCACTCCGTCAAAAGAATATTTATCGACGATTTGAGAGATTTTTTGCTGATCACCAATATGACAGTTTTCAAATATTGCCCTTTTGTCAATTAAACATTCAAAACCACAGCTCAGGTCATCCACCACCACAACCTCAAAACCATTATCCAACAATTCCAAAACTACATGAGAACCGATATAACCAGCCCCACCCGTCACCAATATTCTTGTCACTGTCTTTTAAATCAAGTTTAGTTGAGGGTTTGATTTGCGATATTGTTTTTAATCTTTGAACGCAAAATTGCTGCATAATCTTTATATTCCGTTCCTTTATTTGTTCTTCCAAAATTAGAATTATGGATTCTTCTATTTGATGCAACAAAAGTGAGTCTTTTTATCAGAAGCTTGTGTTGATCAATTTTGTTTTTCCATTCTATAATATCCCCAGCCTGTATGTTCTCATCAAACAATCCTATAATGTCAAATACATCTTTTTTCATTAGAATCGCACCAGAAAATAATCCAAAATAAGGTTCCAATCTTATTGCAATTTTTTTTCTTTCTTCTTCTGGCAATTCAGGAGAAAAGAAATCTTTCAACTGCGTCATTACAACAAATATCTCTTCATTTTCCTCAAATGCTTTAAGCATTTGCGATAAAGCACCTTGATTCATCACATCATCATGATCGTGAAACATGATATATTTTCCCTTAGCAACTTTCAGTGCAGTGTTTTTGGAAGCAACAAGCCCTTTGCAGTTTTGATGTGTAAGCACAACACAGCCAAAGCTTTTAGCTATCTGTGCGCTATCATCATTGGAACCGTCATCAACTACAATAATTTCCATGTCAACATTCTGCGACTTTATTACGCTTAAAGCTTCTCCAAGATAATTTGAGCCGTTCTTCACCGGCATGATGATTGAAACTAAAGGAATTTTCATAATTTGTTATTTTGTTATTCTGGCACGCAATCCTGAGACAATTAGCTCCATGCGTGATTTGCATTTAATCAAAACTTCTTCAACTCCATTCTTGTCTTTATTTTTTAACAACAAAAATAAATGTGGAGCGGTCTTTGCAAAGATTATTCGCAAACCATCACCATTTTGGCATTTTTCAAAAATATCCATGGTAGTTTTGGCGCAAGTTTTCTTCATTTCTTTTTCATCATTCCTGAGCGACAAATAAAAACATGCCATTAAAAAATGGTGAAAAATAAAATTATAGGCAAGGCTATTGGCGGACAATTTTGCATTTACATTATCTATTACCGTCTCGTAAATGCTCAAAGCAGATCTTATTTTTTCTTCTGAGAGTATTTTTGAGTCTCCGCTATCTTCGCGTCTGTAGTAATTATAATAAACATCATTTACTATCTGCAGATTTTTTGCCGCAATTACGACTTGATTTAAAAACAAAAGATCTCCGCCCAAAGAATGGTGCGCAGAAAAAGAAATGTTGTTCTCAATTATTAGCGATCTTTTATAAATTGCGGTCCACCAGTAAGTCAAAAAAAACCACTTACTATCGTCCCCTTCTTGAAGTTGCTTTATGACATGTTTTTTGCCGCTATATTCAATTTCTATTGCCTGCCCTTTTACTATATCCGTATCTTTTTCTTTCGCCTTGTCATATAATTTTTCGTAAAAATCCGGATCTATTTCGTCATCATTATCAATGAAAGCCAAATATTCTCCTTTGGCCAAATACAATCCAGCATTTCTGGCCCCTGATTCTCCCTGATTTTTTTCTAAACGCAGAATCGCAAGATTCACATGATTTTTTGAATATTCCTGAAGTATTTGCGGGCTACCATCACTTGAACAATCATCAATACAGATGATTTCGATATCTTTTAAAGTCTGATGACAAACACTATCCAAACATCTTTTCAGATATTGCTCAGCATTATAAACCGGAATTATTACCGAAATTTTAGGAATTTTTGAGGTCATGCCTAACTTTGTTTCTTAATTGCTTAATGACTTCTTCTTTATGGTCTTTCTTCTTTTTTAGAAAATGGTAGGTTGCGCATTCCTCCTTATATCTGCAACGATTGTAAAGAAGAAACAAGCCACTGGTGGCTTTTGCATTTATCTCGTCATTAACATCAATCCTGTTGCACCAGCATAAGACTTGCTCCAGCAAAAAATTAAAAATAATCATGTAATGGACTTTATCGACGCAATATTCATCAAGCATATCTATCACTTTACCAACCCCAACAATCAATGAATCGATATGGTTAATGGTAATTTTTTTGCGCGAAGAGGAACCAGGATTCTTAACATAGTAGTAAAAGACGTCATCAATTACTTCCAATTTCCTATAAAAAACTGCAGCTTTAATGGTGAAATAAGAATCTTCAAAATGGATAAGCCCCTCAAGAAATTTTGCCGCCTTTTCTTTAATGAAAGATGTTTTGTAAATTGCCGATGTAAAAGAAAAATAAAAATTAGCCTTATGCTGTCTAACATTGTCATTTAAATCAATCCAAGATTCCTTCTTTGCTGATTTTGTTTTGGGGCAATAAATCATTAAATTTCCCTTCACAGCATCCGCCTCACTTTCTACGGCTTTTTCATAAAGTTTTTCGTAGAAATTGCAGTCAATAAAATCATCACTATCAACAAACCCCAGATATTGTCCGCAAGCAATTTCCATCCCAATATTGCGGGCTGTTGCCGCACCTTTATTTTCCTTTAAATCAACCAGCTTTATCCTTTTGTCATTTTTGGTATATTCCTGCAAAATGGTGAGGCTGTTGTCGCTTGAACAATCATTAACGCAAATAATTTCAATATCGCATAATGTTTGCCCGCAAACACTTTCCAAACATTTAGGCAAATATTGCGCCGAGTTATAAACTGGAATGATGACAGAAATTTTTACCATCTATTCTTCCATTTTCAATTCGCGTCTTGCCACATCTTCCATATCAGGATTTAGCGCCTCAATTTCAGGAGACCAGCCGGTTTCTTCTTTCACTTCATGAATCGGATCGGCAAGCAACAATTCTTGCGCATCGTTATATTCATTCACATTCAAATCAAATCCGTCACTCAACATAGCGGCGGCATCAATCTCAATTTCGACTTCAAAAATTTCCTCACTTGGAATCACCAATTCTTTTGCAACCAAAATATTAACGAATTCATTAAATCTGTTTTCAATATCTGGTGAAATTTCAGGAATTTTTTTTAACTCATTCAAAATATTTTCTGTTGAGGCGCCCTTTATCAAATTTTCAAAAATTGAAGTTCCAAAACCATTCATTCCATAGTAAATCCCGGTTTCGCCATTGATGATAATTGCAACACCATCAGTGATATCAGCGAACATTTTTTCTTCGTTAAGTTTATAATTGGTCATATTTTTATTATTGGTTTTAGTTAATTTGATTACAGAACTGCCTTAAGCACTCAACATTTGCGCTGATGTTGGAACATAAGTTAATTTGGTAAAATTCAAAATTCCGGATAAAAGACACCAGCTTTTGAATTGTTTTAATATCGTGTTTATCCTCCATTTGACTTATTGTTGAATGTACCAATTGAGTTATCGCCTGCCCTTTTTTACAAAGAATAATGCTTGGTTTTTCGTCACTAACAATCTGGGGAAATATGCAGATTTTTACCGGATATTTTTCACGAAAAGTGTCGTGATAAGCTTTGATATCAATCACATATTTATCGCGGCGGGCATTGTTGGAAACGAACTTTCCCTTTAAATCTCCATAAAGCTCGTTATACATTCTTGGCGATAAAGTGATGATCGAATATATTGGGTAGGAATAAAGCTCATCACCTTCCTTTTCTAGCACCAGATAATCATCGGAAACATAATCAAAACCTTGCATCATTGATAAAACGGCCAAGGTTGATTTTCCTCTTTGCCCTCTGGCACAAAATAAAATTCCTTTATTATTCAAGCCTACAACCGCACCATGAACCAGGTTTGAATTTGGGGTTTTGATTATTTTATTAAAAATTTGGACAAAAATATGTCCTTGTTTGATGAATTCTTCAGGATGCAAATCTTTAACACCATAGTAATAAATATTATTTTCCCGGTCATAAGCATTAACGATTCCACTGACCGCGCTTATTTTGATGATCGGATTATGTTTTGAATATGAATCGTCAAGAATTTCAAAATGTTTCGTGATGCCATTACCGGCATTTATTTTTACTAGCAAATTCGTGTTATCGGTAATTTCAAAATTCACATCTTTGGTCTTAAAAATCAGCTGCTGTAAACGCATACGTGATTTGACGTGATTGTCAATAATGGCATCGGCAAAATTTTCAATTTCCCTTTCATTCCATAGCACAATTGTTGCGTCACAATTATCAGAAATATCTTTCAGAGTGTAAGATAATTGCTTTTCAATCAGCGGGATAAAATCTTTGGAATAGCAAACCAACTTGACAGCTCTTGATCCAAGCTGCACATACTTTTGCCACTGCAATTCATTATTTTGCCTGATGTGAGCATCTATCTTTTGAAGATAAGAGTTAATTTTTTGATGCTTCTGGCTGCTCATTTTGTCAAACTCTTCTTGGTTCTTTACTGCTTAGCATCAGAAAAATTTTGATCAAAAAATAGCTCTTGCGAACCATTCTTTTGAGCACAAAATATTTTGGTTTTTTGATCAGATAATCTTTCATGATTTTCCAACTTTTTAGCGCATCTCTTATTTTCAACTTTTTGGAACAGAGTTTAAGGTCGTTAAAGTAGAAGCGATAAAACATTATACGGTCGCAATATCTGGTAAATTTTTTGTTGATTCTGTCATGTTTTAGCAGAAATTCCGGCAAGATTCCCGGGGTGACCTTATTGATAAATTTTATAGCTAAAAGAGCCTGCACATAAGTCTTGGTTTTTGCTATATTTTCTACCACCAAATTCCAGTTAAAATCTGGCTTTGCAGTGCTTAAATATTTGAAATCAAACAGGTAATATAAAATTCCTCCGATACTGGTTTTTTGATGTAAATTTCGAGCCAAATTAATTATTCCCAAAAACAGCAGATCTTCAAAACATGGCACAAAAACTTCCACTCCAAATACTTTTTCTTTTGTAGCGCGAGCAAATAAATCTTTTAAAAATATTTTGTCGTAATCAGTTTCAAGATAGATATAGCGGTGAAGATCGACTATTCCTTCCACCAGACCTGGCAGATGCAAATCAACAGCGTGAATGCCAGGAAATTCCTCATAAACATAGCCCAAATTTTTAGCAATTTCACAGGCTCTTAAAAATTCCGATTCTTCTGGCACTAAAATATCAATATCCCCCATTGGACGTGAAAGTTCGGGGCGAATATGTTTCATTGCCCCACCTTTAAGAATCATGGGAAAAATATTTTGCTGATTTAGAGCCCTGACAATTTTTGCGTAATGAGAGATAAGTTTTAAATTGTGGAAACGGTGATATTTCAGCAAACCTTCCAATCTTGGTTTTTCATAGATGGAAAATTTCAAATCCGGATTTGTCCTCATGATATAAGAAAGAAGTAGGGATTTTCTTTCCCCGAATTTCTCAATATCCCAATATTTTAAAAACTCATCTAGCTGCGATTGCTCAATTTCTTTTGCAAAAGCCAAATCAAGCAATTTTTGGTCTTCTGTGGAAACTAATTCATTATAAAGAACTTCAATTATTGAATTCGCAGCATCTGGCGTGTAGTTTTTTATGATATCCGTTATACCAATCATTTATCTCTTCTGAAAAAAACGCAGATTGAAAACAAGATAGCAATTAAAAACAACGTTGTTTCTGCACATTATGTCTACAATCTGTTGAAAAATTCCCAAAAAGACACAATTGTAAAAAGAAGTAATGACAAAAGTTTGGATTTAATTAAAAGATGACAAACATGTTATGCCATCAAGAATACAAGAGAGCTTAAAGAGTTAGTTGCAAATACCACATCTAAAGATTTCAATCAAACTTTGGTAAGCTCTCCACATTGCTTTCATCAATCTTTAAGCTTCTAAAGTTGCTGAGGTTATGAGTTATGGAATATGACGAATCTTATATTATGATTTTGAAGATGGCTTGTTACCTTAAGCATAAAGCATGATTTAAAACCACGCTATCAGGAAAATTCCAGAATAATCAAATCAATCTAATGAAAAAAATCCTGATTCTTGGCGGCTACGGCAATTTTGGAAACCGCATTGCAACTGCCTTGGCAAAGGCTAATATCGCCATTATTATTGCCGGGAGAGATCAAAATAAAGCTAAAAAACTGGCGCAAAATTTAACAAGAATCTATCCGAATTCTCATATCGAAATTGCAATTTTTGATGTGAAAAAAGAATTGGCAGAGCAGTTAAAAAAATTGAATCCAACACTGGTAATAAACACTGCCGGCCCTTTCCAAAACAGCGATTACAATATTGCAGAAATTTGTATTGGGTATGCAATTCATTACATCGATTTAGCTGACGGAAGAGATTTTGTTTGCGGAATTTCCAAGCTTGATGAAAAAGCTAAACAAGCTCAAACACTTGTAATAAGTGGCGCGAGCACAGTTCCCTGTTTAAGCTCAGCAGTTTTAGAAAAATATAAAAATGAATTCTCAGAAATTGATTCTTTGGTTTTTGGAATAAGCCCCGGGCAAAAATCCCATCGCGGTTTAGCAACCACCAAAGCAATTTTAACTTATGTTGGAAAGTCTATAAAACCATGCGCAGGAAGCAACGAAACAAAATATGGTTGGCAAGATTTATATCGCATAGAATATCCCGCCCTTGGAAAAAGATGGATGGCAAATTGCGATATTCCCGATCTCGATCTTCTCCCGCAGCGCTATAATATAAAATCCATCAGCTTCGTCGCCGGCATGGAAAGCGGATTACTGCATTTAGGAATCTGGCTTTTTTCATGGCTGGTAAGAATTGGCCTGCCAATAAATTTACCAAAACACGCAGAATTTCTTTTAAAAATAAGCCATTATTTTGATTATCTAGGCAGTGCAAATGGCGGCATGCATGTGATAATTAAAGGCCAAGATAAAAACCAAAAAGCCAAAACCGTGAAATGGTTTATCATCGCCAAAAATGGCGACGGTCCACAAATCCCAACAATTCCAGCAATTATTTTAGCCAAAAAAATCCTTTCAAACCAAATTGAAGAAAGAGGTGCCATGCCTTGTTTGGCAATGATAACTCTAGATGAATATATGGACGAACTTAAAGAATTTGAAGTGAAGCAATATTGCTTTATGGATTAAAATTTCTTTATTGCATTGGTTTCTAACCCACTGGAAAAAGCCCGTAAGTTTTCTTGATTTTCAATAACTCTGAGATCGGTCTGGTTAATCAATATTGATAATTTATGGAAGCAAAGAGTTGAATTAGAAATTAAATTTCTAAATCAAATGACCAACTCTGATTTAATCCACAAAGAATATATTGATTACATAAAAAACTCTAACTTTCCTTGCGTTGCCGCAAAAACTGCCTTGCGCTTGGATCGCTTAAAATGCCTAGTTGTACAAGATATGAGAAGTGATGAGGAAAATGAGAAGATACTGGGCTTCATTTATGATTTTATAAAATTTTACCGCAGTCGTGAGGAAATTTTTCATTCACTTGCCATAATTTTTGAAAAGCCTGATTTAGAAAATGCTGAGCAATTTGAAAAATTAATTTGGCAAAAATTGCAGGCCTTATCACGGCTTGATGCGAAAAATTTTAAATATGATTGTCGTGTTGATGCCGATCCGCATTCAGAAAAATTCAGTTTCAGCTTAGGTGAAGAAGCGTTTTTTGTGGTTGGGCTGCAACCTCACAGTTCAAGACTGGCAAGACGCTTTAAATATCCCGCCTTAGTCTTTAATCCTCATGATCAATTTGAAAAATTGCGTGAAAAAAATTGTTTTGAAAGAATTAAAGCCACAGTCCGTTTTCGTGACAAAAAATTTTTCGGCAGCATAAATCCGATGTTAGAAGATTATGGAAATTCATCGGAAGTTATGCAATATTCTGGCAAGAAATATGATTCCAACTGGAAATGTCCGCTAAGAATTTTTCATGCAAAAAACTAATATAATTCCCCCGCAAAGTGGCACTGCTTTTGTCTTAAAAAAAGACCAATGCCTCAAAATTATTGATGTGGAAGGACAACAAGTTTGCGATTTGATGTGCTATAACCTGCATGACAAAAACGAATATTTATCATCGGGGCGAACTATAGATTATGCGGAAAAAATTCTCCTTGGCCAAGGCGATAAATTTTATTCCAACCGCAGCAATATCATGTTTGAAATTCTGGAAGATAAAGTTGGCCGACATGATTTTTTGCTGACACCTTGTAGCTCTAAAATGTTTGAACTGGCCTATGGCGAGAAAAATCCGCACCCTGGCTGTTTTGATAATTTGGCAGGCGCTTTTAAAAAATACGAAGTTGCCCCAGATGCAATAGCCACCACTTTCAACATTTTTATGAATGTGGAGGTTGAACAAGAAAGCGGGAAAATTTCTATCAAGAATCCGTTGAGCAAAGCAGGAGATTTTTTGCTAATAAAAGCCCAAATGGATCTGATCATTGGCCTAACCGCCTGCAGTGACAAGCTTACAAATTGCGGAAGTTTTAAACCGATTGGATTTGAGATTGTTAAATAAGGAAGAAATTGCGGATTCATTTCAAATGCTTATTTCAGCTCAAAGATAAGAATTTATTTTGGAGAAATTTCATTGCTAAGTCAGGAAACTTAAAATAACCAAGAAGCTCGGTTTCCATATATCATCAGCGTTTCCTTTCTGTCACAGGTCAAAATTCTAATAGCACAAAATCCTACCAATATACAACCATAGGCAACAACATCCCCACTAATAATTTCGATCACAATAATTTTCAGGAAAGAATTGATATAATCGCACAAAAAATGGAAGGGTGGAATAATAGTCTTGTTATAACACAAATACCGTCTTCAAAATAAACTAGGATGTTTTATTTCTTTGAAAAAATTAACCAAATCTGATTTGCCAATTTGTCCAAATAACTTCTTTAGGATATGGCGCAGTATGCATTATTATTTTCTTTTTTAGGAGTTTGGCCGAATAAAGAATTTACTCTTACATTTTTTGCATGAGTTGCAGGTTGTCGGTTCCGATCTTCATCTTGCCGCTTTCCAATATCACCCCTATGTAAAATTCTTTCTATTTGGCCAGGACAAGAAGGCAATCTAAAAGGTGCTTGCGGTTTTAGGATTTTTATATTTTCACAACAATAGCGATTAGTAAGCAAAATTTTTAATTCATCTTCTGATTTTGCTAAAATGATTTGAATTATTGGCTGCAATTTCCTTCCCGCTTCAACATCCTCCCAAATTGCCTGTTGATCAATGGCAAATAAGGCTTTTTCTTTTTTTGAATTTGTGATTTCTCCAATGCAAAAAGCATGATAGCTCGCACCGATAAGATTAAAATTGCATCCTAGAATTTCTTTATCCATAGAATCACACATCTTTTCTTGTTCTATATCGCTTAACCAATCACCATCATCTCTCTCTATTAGTGCAATTTTTGTATCGGTAAAATCCCTTCTGCCAACTAATTGCATTGATAAAAACAACGCTTTATCCAGGCACACATTGTTAGTAATCATTTTGTAATCAACTATTTCCATAATATTTTTCATTATGTTGGCAAAATAGTCTTCAAGCTCATCTCTTTTCCGAAAATCACTGCTTATAAATTGGAATCTAACCTTATTCGGATTCTTTCCGAGATAAATATTATCAAGAATTATTTTCATTAGTTATGAATAATTTTAATGTGAAAAAACTATTCAACTAATTTGCCTTAAAATCAACCCGCATCTTATTTGCAGCACAAAGCACTGACTTCAAAATAGACGAGATTATTTTCTTTATCGGAGAAGTTGATCAGGGATGACCTGTTGATTTGCCTGGAATAAGTAAGGGAAGCGTTGAAATATTGGCTGGTAAAAATGGTTTTTATGCCGGTGCCGGATAGTCTTCCTGAGTCTCCGCCATAACTGGTTTTGGCATAGCCATAATCATAGAAAGGTTCTAGTTGGAATTTATTTAGATTGGCAAAAAATCCCGAATCTGATTTCTCTTTCATTAAAGGCATTACTAGTGAACCGACATTAAAGTTAGCCTTGTTTCTGAAATAATAACCGCTGTCACCATCAATATAATCTTCACGAAATCCGCGCACTGAATGATAGCCACCAACAGAAAATTGTTCAGAGCCGTAAAGTATATCACGGGCAATTTGGCCTTCCATTTCTGTGGCAAGAGTGAATGGAATAGCTGTATTAGGAATCACAAATTTTTTGGAAAGCGAACCGTAAAGTTTAAAAGCCTCAAACTGGGCTTTAGGCATGGCAGCAGTTGAATAGGAGGGATCTTGCTTGGCGCCAAGAATTTTTAAACCCTTGGCAAAAGATGGTTTTAAATGAAGTTCCGCGCCATTTTTAAAATTGGATAAAATAGTAAGCCCTACACTACCAATACTTAAATTTCTTTCCGAGGCGATAATTTTATTTCCCGCCAGATAGGATTGCGATTCTTTTCTAGTGAGAGAGGCATTGGCCGCTAAGCGCAAATCATCTTTTTTAAGCAAAGTATGATCAATGTTAAAATTGTGGCTGCTGGAATATCCGTTTACTCTGGTGGCTTGAAGATCACGCGCTTTGAATTCGCTTCTGGCATGGGTATAAGAAAAAGTGTTGGGGCCAAATGGAAGAGAGGCGCTGGCAGTTACAGATTGATAATCCCTGATTTTGTTATTGTCATTTAGATTGGCGACATAATCCAAGTTGAAACTATCTTTGTCTAAAAAAACATTGCCCAAACCGCCACCAATATTGGTTCTTCTTATTCCGCTAAATTTAGTTCCCAAATTATTATGACCAATTTTCGCGCGCGCTAAAAGATTTTTCTTGGTATCAGAAGTTTTTGTTTGCTCTTCTTCATATTGTACAAACTCCTCTTCCTCACTTGATAAATCATGTTCAATATTTTCTGATTGCCCTTCCAAAGAATCAGATTTTTGAGCTGCCAACCACTTCTTCTCTTTTTGCGTTTTCAAAAAATTACGATTTTTTGCAATAGGATTATCAGATAAAACCAGATCAGGTTTTTCTGGCATCTCTAAACATTTTCCTAAAAGGAGTGAGGAATGATCTTTTTTATCTTCAGAAAAAAGATTTTTATCCGGCAAATCAATATTTTTAATTACGGGACATTTAGATTGAGGTTGAGGTTGAGGTTTTTTTGGAGTTTTAATTTTTACCTTTTTTTCCTTGCGAGCTTCTATCTCCTGTGTGATTTCTTCCTTCTCTTCCCTTTCTTGTCTCATCTCTTCCTTCTCCTTATGACGCTGTTCTTCCTCAATGCGGTCATGATGGTTGCGTGTTATCCAATCTTGCTCGCGACTAAGCTCCTTAACTAATTGCGCTTGTGCGGGAACAGAAAATGACAAAATGAAAATTGCCGGAAAGGCAAGACAAAAATTCTTAAAATTATGTTTCACAAAATTATCTGCTTATGATTTTTTCTAAAGCAGAAAAAGTTAAAAATTGGATAATAAAATATCTATAACAACTAAAACAACTTATAAAAATTTTATGTTAAATAATTGTTATATGTTCAAGATTTTTTCTATGTAAATTTAGCTGAGTGACTTTTATATCCGATAATGATTACCAACCAATCAAATTAATTTATGACACAAAACGAAATTTGGCTTGTCTATGATGGCGAGTGTCCTATTTGCAGAAATGTCGCGCGTTTTTACAAAATAAAAGAAGCGGCAGGAAATTTGCGCCTTGTTGATGCACGCAATAATAGCAATAATCAAGTTATTGGCGAGATAAATTCCCTTGGGCTGGATCTTGATAAAGGAATGGTGATAAAAATTGACGACAAATTTTATCACGGCGCCGATGCCACGTATATCATGGCTTTGATCGGATCAAAAAGTGGAATTTTTAACCGAATTAATGTGGCGATATTTAGATCAAAATTTATGGCTAAAATTTTATATCCGCCTCTTCGCGCATTGCGCAATTTTGCCTTGTTAATCAAAGGCAAAAGTCAAATCAACAACTTAAAAATTAGCCAACCGATTTTTAAATCTGCCTTTGGAAAAAATTGGGACATTATGCCAGAAGCAATTCGCAAACATTATATGAATCGCTCTTTTAGCAATGATTTGGTGGTGTGCGAAGGTGAGATGGAAATTAGTTTTAGTAAAATCTTTAGGATTTTTGCGCCGGTTTTTTCCCTCTTAAAATTACTCATTCCAAGAGAAGGAAAAAATATTTTTACCCGGGTGAAGCTTTACAGCAAGCCCGATTCAGGCTTTTTGCATTTTGAGCGAGAACTGTTTTTTCCAAAAGACAAATCAGAAAAGTTTTTATCAAAAGTAATTATATTAAAACAAAATGAAGCCGCAGAAATATTAAATTACAACATAGCCTGGAAATTTCTTTATGTCTTTGAAAATGACATGCTCCTGCTAAAACACAAAGGCTATGCACTATATTTATTCGGGCGCTTTATTCCTCTTCCGGTAACATTTTTATTTGGCAAAGGCTATGCCGAAAACCAGGCATTATCAGCAGATGAATTCCGCATGAAGATGACAATCAATCATGCACTTTTCGGAGAAATTTATAAATATCAAGGAAGGTTTAAAATAACTCAAATTACTCAACAAATCTGATAAAACCTTCCATTTTTCAGACATTCGGCATCTCAAGACATAATTTTTATAGTCCCACATATCTTCATAATGGAGTTTTTACAAAATCTGGTTGTTTAGTGTTAAGAATTATCAACTCTTAACCAATTTATTTATGGCCAGGTACGGAAAGAAAGCGCAGGAAAAAGTAGAAGAAGCTATGCATGAAATGAAGCGTGGAAAATTGAAATCTGGATCGGGAAAGAAAGTTACCAGCAGGAAACAGGCAATCGCGATTGGTTTGTCAGAAGCGCGTAAAGAAGGTGGAAAAGTGCCGGATAAAAATTGATACTGGACGGTTACGGCAATTTTGAAAAAACGCATTACATTTTTTTCAATTCATGATCTATCCACCACTAAATCCTTAAGACAATCGCTCTTTGCTTTATGTATAATTGAAAAGATTTTTGATTCCTTAACGAATATTAGATTGTCGCCTCTGTCTTCAGTTTGTTCTTTGTTATCATTAATTGCATTAAAGAAACATTCTTTAATATGAGGGTCTTTTATTCCTAAAAATGAGTGATGTTTGTCACTAAAATATTCTTTCGTGAAAATCACATATTCTTCTATATTGTTCTTAAGAGAATATAATGTCGAAAGATGGTTATTCCCATCATAATATAAGGGAGGAATTTGATGGTTAGGTTCTTGAAATTCTTTAAGAATTGTTGCAAGAAAAAGAGTGAGTTTCCCCCCTATTTCCGGTAGATAGATATTGCCGTTAATTACAGCCGGGTCTTGCATTAGGGAGGAAGAATCAACTGTTGTTACGCGATATTTTCCAACAATAAAACTACTAGAGACATCCGCATAATTATTATAGGATTTACCGCCATTGATGGATTCATAATTATTGATTTTAAGAAATCTTTTTTCTTTTGCGGGGAAAAATAATGTGTAAGAAAAACTTTTTCTTATTTTTATGCCATCTTCCGCTATCGAAGAACAATTATGATCTTTCTCATTCTTATAACGTTTTTTACAATTTTTAATTTCTTCTTCGCCTATTTCATTTTTCTCAAAAATATATGGCAACCCATATAAGTTAAGAGATGCAACGTAATCTTTGTATGAAGGAATAAAAAACAGATCTTGGTAATTTGAATTAAAAACAATAGCGCTTGAAATTGAATCATACCAAGTCATGAGGCATCCCTTCTGCAAATTCTTATCATTTAACCTGAATAGATTTTCGGTAGGTACAAATACTCGAATTGCGATTTCTAAGTCAAGATCTCCTATTATATATTCTTTCTTTCCTTCTCTGCTCACAACCTCATATGACCTATTCTTTGTGGGTTTTTTATGTAATATGACGCAATCATTTCTGGCTTTTAGCAAAGCCCCGATTTTTTTCTTTAAAACCATTGCCTCATTCTGTGAAAGCTTATACAGCGCCGCTTGATAAACTTTGTTATAATGATCATCTTTCCTGGTTAATTCTTCATCGCTACATATTAAGCGTTCAAGTTTAGAAGACGCTTTTTTGCAATCAAAAGCTAAGGAATTATCAGCAAAAAAGGTAAATATTACCAATAGCAAACTATAAAATATTCGATTCATGATTAAGATGTTTTTTAGGATTTTTATAAGGTAATATAATTTTATAATCTTAAAAAGTTTACTAAACTACTTTATCCATTCTTTATTTTTTACCCCCCACCTGCTATTGAGCTTTTACGCCTTTCTAAACAATCTTGATTAAGAAATTTAAACTTAAAAAAAGGAGAAATTATGGCTAAAAAACCACAAGACATAAAAACTATTGATGAATCTTCAGATAGTAAAAGCGTTAAGGATTATATGACTGTAGATCCAAAATTTGTTACACCGCAAACAACCATTAGCGAAGTGGCAAATCTTATGGCCGAGCTTGGGACCGGATCTCTTCCGGTTGGCAATAAGGAGAAACTGGTCGGTTTTATAACTGATCGCGATATAGTAATTCGTGGGATCGCCAAGGAACTTAACCCACAAAATACGCCAATTGAGAAAATCATCACCGACGAAGTTCTTTATTGTTATGAAAATAATGATCTCAAGGAAGTCGCCAAAAATATGAGGGAGAATGAAGTATTGAGATTGGTAGTGCTTGATGAAAATAAAAAATTCAAAGGTGTTATAACTCACAGTCAACTAGCCCAGGCAGCGATTGAAGAAGATGATGGAGAACTGTATGAGGAAGTTACTGAGCTAGCCTGTTATGATAAAATTTCCTAAATAGGAAAAAGCAAATTGGGAGAATTCGGAATCAGAAAATATGAAAACTGAACTTTATTTTTATTATTTTGATTCCGAATTTTCTTATCAATAAATTTATTAATCCTCCCTATTCACTTCAATTTCCCATCTTCTATTAAATTTCTGTATCGGCTTTGTTGTAAAGCGGCCTCATTTTTTGCCGATAAATTGCTCATATATCTCTTCATAAAAAATTTATATCTATCAAATAAAAGATAGTAGAGCAGTTATAACTCTCTGGCTAGCCTTTCAATTGGCGGCAAGGTTTGTTGCCGCAAATAATATTATTTAAACCCGAGGTATTTATGAAAAAACTTTTAGTTGCTTTATCTGCAACAACCCTTGCATCGGCACCAGCTTATGCAGATTACCATACTAGTTCTTCTAAAAGCTCTTCCAGAGAGTCTCATTATTCATCTTCCACTGCACATTCTTCTCAGTTATTTATAGGGGCTGATGCATTGTATAATGATACTCGTTCTAAACTAAAAAATTCGCAACCAGGTCGGGATGTGCATGATGACGATGAGTTTAATTATGGTCTAAATGCCGGTATCAGAGCTTTTCATTCTGATAATCTTTTCGGTTCTGCCGAACTGTTTTACGATGACTTCAATTTATCTGCCAATGATTCCTATGCGCCAAGTGGTCGAGGCGAAAGATTTGAGCTTGATAACCGCTATGGTTTGAAGCTGAATCTTGGTGCAGCAGTTACAGAAAATGTAACTCCGTTTGTAACAATAGGTGCAGCTAATGTCAGATATAATATTAATTCTGCTGTAGGCGGCATCTCTAAAACCGAGTTAACTCCTCTTTACGGAGCCGGATTGTTGGTTGATTTGAATAAGTCATTCTCCGTGAGGGCAGCTTATGATTATCAGCCGCTTTATACTAAATCCAGCCTAGGTGGTTCTAACAGAAATCACTTGAATATTGTAAGAGTCGGGTTGGCTTATAATTTCTAACCATCCAGATTTGCAGGAGTAAATAAAAAAAACCCCGGAGAGAAATCTCCGGGGTTTTTTATTGGAATTTTAAAAGTTAAAACTTTTATCAAAAAGATTAAAAAGAAAGCGAGAAGAATCATTAAAAGAATCAGGGGTAAATGCACATACCCCTATCCTACCGGGTTTATTTTCCTACAGTAATGATTACTTTCTTGCCTCCGGTCCAGATGGAAAAGTCTACATCGGGGCTCACACACTTCATCCCTTTGTAAGGAAATTTAAGACTCTTGAAAAGATCAGAATCAAAATATTTTTGCACATTCACACCTTGGGCTACCATGTGTTTTTGTGCTAATTGCGCTAGATCACGCACTTTCTTTTCTGGTGCGACTAATACAACTTTATCATTTTTATTTTCGCTTAAGATTTTTGATAAATTGTCAATTTTGTCTGATCCAACGATTTGACAAGTTATATTTTTATCAATCTTCAACTCTAAAACTTTACAGTAGCTAGGAACTTTAGTGTCCTGACGAGCTACCTCAGTTTCATCTTCTGTGGTTTTGTTTTTTGCGCTACGAAGATTTTGTCCGCTTGGATCAACATAAGTAGTTTCAAAAACTGAACTGCAATCATTTGCCAATTCTTCTTTTTTGGAACCATTACAAGCAGTCATTATTAGCATAAAAACGGAGCACATTAGCGCTATGCTTAATGTGGTTTTTCTAGTTCCTTCTTTCATATTATTTTTGAAGTTGGTTAGTAAAATTTGGTTAGATAAACTGGCAACCAAAACTGCAAAGACACTTTACCTGCCTCTAATCACCCTCGCTTAAAAGTAAGGGTGATTAGGTATACTATTAACCATTACTGGCTAATGCTTATATCTTCACTGGTTTCAGTTTTAACTTTCTTTTTAGACAAACAATCTTTGTCATTCTTTTTGCAATCTTCCTCTTTTTTAGTGGTTGATTTATGTTTTTGTTTAGTCTCTTGCTTACCGTCTTCACTAGTATAGCTGTATTCTGAGGAAGATTTTTCTTTCGAAGTTTTCTCTCCAGCAGCGTAAGATGAAGTTGCAAAAGCCAGTAGTGATAAAATTGTCATTAATATTTTCATAGTTACCTTTAAAAAAAAATTTAAGTTAAAAAAAGTTAAAAAATTATTTTCAAACCCCAAAGAGCTGGAAAAGACTAGCGGATTTTACTCGCTATATCTTCTTTCTATTTCATCCAGTTTCCTTTTGGTTTCGTCCAGAGACAAGCCATATCTTTCTTGGATGAGGCCTTCGAGTTTTTTGCTATCACCTTCGATTTTATCTAAATCGTCGTTGGTGATCTCACCCCACTGCCTCTGGATTTCGCCTTTCATCTGCTTCCATTTTCCTTTCCATATGTTTATGTCACTCATAATTTTTCCTCCTTGGTTATTAATAATTTAAACACATGTTATTTTTCCATTGGATAAATTGTCCATATGGTTGACTTGAGGTGGTATAAATTTTTTATAAAGAAAATTTTTGTTTCCTTTATTGATAATTTAGCTGTAAAAATTTCTTTTCCTCTTAACAAAAAAGGAAAAATTGAAGATGAAGACCGAAGAAAAAGAAAAGAAAGAAGAGAATAAAACTTCCCTTTCTTCCAACAAATTTTTTACCACCACTATCCCCGCCGTCACCCTACTAGTACTGACTTTATGGATGGTTCTTGATAAAAATTATTTATTCGATTTTATCATTTCCCAGCTTTCCATTTTTAAAATTTCTGCAATACAAATTTCTCTTGCGGCAAATTTTTTATTGCTAACCGCTATTTTTTTATTGTTGATGTTAATGATCCATATCAACAACAAATACAAAACAGAAAGTCTTGCTAAAGAACATTCATTAAAAGCAATTGACCAAATCACTTTTTTAAAATTATCTGCATCAAATATCGAAGATTTAGTTGATCTGGTTTGCAAAAAATTGGAGGAAAATTTGGGGGGAAAATTTTGGCTATTTTTAGCTGGAAAAAACCAACAGTTAAATTGCGAAGAGCCTTATATTTTGAAAGCCAAAGAAGTTCTAATCAACTCACGAAATCAGCTGGTTCGTAAACGCAGGAAAATCATATATTTTCAAAAAGTTGCAATCGGAGAGAAAAAATTTGGGGTATTGATTGCGGAAGTTAAACCACAAAATGATTTTATTTATTTGAGAAAAATTTTGCCTGATCAAATTGCCGTTATCATCAGCAATTTTGAAATGCGCACAAAACTTAACGAAGCAAGAGTGAACCAAGAAAGAGAAAAACTGCGTTCACTAATTCTCTCTTCAATCTCACATGATTTAAAAACTCCACTCTCTTCAATTATCGGCAGCCTCAATATTTTTAAGGACCTGAGCAACAGAAATAAATTAGATAAAGAAAGCAAGGAAACTTTGATTACTACCGCCATTGAAGAAGCAGAAAGATTGAAAAGCTTCATTGACGATGTGCTAGAAATGACACGCATAGAAAGTGGCGCCATAAAACTTCAAAAGCAATTTCTTAGTTCATCAATAATAGTTGAAAGAACTTTAAAAAGATTTGAAGAAAAATTGAAAGACTATGAGGTAGAAATTTCTCTGGACAAAAAAATAAAAATTAATTTTGACCAAACTTCTTGTGAGCAAATAATTCAAAACTTGGTGGATAACACTATAAAATATTCACCAAAAAATACTAAAATTAATATTTGGGATTCATTGGAAAATGAGACTTATTCCATCTTCATTAAAGACGAAGGAAAAGGAATTCATCCGGAAAAATTGAACATGATTTTTAATAAATTCGAACGCTTCGCCATGGAAGATAAAGTGGTGGGAAGTGGCCTTGGACTGAGCATTGTCAAGGCTTTGATGGAAGCAAATAACGCCGCAATTCATGCAAAAAATTCTGAATGCGGCAAAGGAGCAATTTTTGTTTTGGAGTTTCGTGATTTTAAAAATGAAAGCACGGAAACCATTTTGCAAACTGTTAACTAAGTAGTAACTACGCTACTAAATTTTGATTAAATAATGAAAGGAAAAATATGAATAGAAAGGCAATAAAGACCAAACTTCTCTTGATTGAAGATGAAGAAAAAATCAGAAAAATTTTGAAGATCTATCTCAAGAATGAAAATTTTGACATTATCGAAGCCGAAAATGGAGAAATGGGTCTGAGAATGCTTGTTTCAATCAGGCCGGAAATTGTGGTTACAGATCTTGGCCTGCCTGACATGGATGGCAAACAAGTGATAAAAAATATCCGCGAATTAAGCGATGTTCCAATCCTCGTTTGTTCGGTGCGCGATGATGATGCCGAAATTATCGAATGCCTGAATAACGGCGCTGATGATTATGTGATAAAACCCTTTAACCCGGAAATATTGCTAGCCAGAATCAACGGCAACTTACGGCGTTTTGTCACCAGCAATCCGAACACAGTTAATGAATTTTTAATTAACGGACCGCTAAAAATTGATATTCTAAAACATGAAATCAGCATCAATGACAAACCGGTTTTCTTCTCTCCAAAACAGTATAATTTGCTAAAATATTTACTGACCAACAAAGGTAAAATTTTGACCCACCGTGAAGTTCTCACTGAAATTTGGGGCAAAGGATATTTAAACGAAAACCAGTATCTACGCGTACAAATCGGCCATATTCGCGAGAAGATCAGAGGGGTTTTGGGCGATGTGGAAATAATTCACACCGAACCTGGAATTGGTTATCGGATGGAAATTTTATAGTCGATGGAATCATTGGTTCTTACCCACATAATACTAAGGTACTATAAAGCAATATTCTCTCATCACTACGATCAAGTTAATAAAAATTTAATCTACACAAAAAAGGCTGGATAAAAAATATAATAAAAACCTCCAGCCTTTCCTCTCAAGAAAACAGCCTTGTCTTTTATATCCAAAGCATCACTAAGCTATTAGATAGCAAGACTGAAAACCACCCACTTAACATCCCATCTTTTATTTATAGATGACTTATAAATCTTAACCTTATATTGATGGGTTCTAGCTTTTTTATTAGCTTACCTAATACTATGGTTTAACCAATAAATTAAGATAAATTATGAAACCAGAAACCAGAAACATGACCAGTTTGTCTGTTGTAGCAATGTTGTTAAGCAGGATAGAAAAGAGGGAAGAAATAACTGACATATTAGATGAGAATGAAGAAATGATTACTCTTGATATCATATGTTTCATTGCCTCAAACGCAGTAGGAAAAGGTCGCAAAGATATAATGGAATTATTACTTAACAGATATAGCAATGACATTATTCTTAGCAATGTAGCAGATATACTGAGTTCTGCAGCTAAGGATGGCCATAAAGATATAGTAGAAATGCTGCTTGAAAAATATAAGAACAATCTTGCTCCCGATCACATAGATGATGCTTTTAGGAATGCAGTAAGATATATACATAAAGATATCGTAGAACTACTTTTTAAAGAATATGGCGATAAAATTAACCCTGAAATTACAAACGAAGTATTTTCCTTTCTCAATCCATTCGCATCGGATATGATAGTATTATTTTTGGACAAATGCAAAAAGGAAGTTGTTGACGCCAAATGCAAAGAAGTACTTGAAGTAATTGAAAAATTTCCTATGTCAATACCTATGAATGATGCAGCTATAGTTATAATTGCTCACCACACTCTCCATAACCCATCTATTGAAATTAATCCAGCTATTCAAGCACTCATCACTCCTGATGCTCAAAAAAAAATAGACCATCTTCAAAAAATGATGAGAGAAGGTTTATTCATATCTGAAGCTATTAAACATATGGAAACAACAAGAAGTTTAGCGGATTATGTACATAGCGCCAAAGATACACTTAAAAATACTGGACTTCCCGAAGTAATAAAAAATCATTCGCTAACTTTTCTTACAAAAGAAAACCAGGGATTTGTAGAAGAAGTATTAAAAAATATGCGCAGCCCTTTATATCATCCACAAAGCAAAGTTGTTTACGAAGAAAGAAAGGATGAAGAAGAAACAAAAGATGAACAAGTTCTTTCTTTACAATCTCCAGGAACAATAGCAACATCTCCTAGTGTTAGCGCTGTTGCCAATGATGCGAGGACGGTTTCAAGAGAATCTGATAGATAGATTATTAAGATCTGATACAGGTTGGCATTATAATGCCAACCTGTATTTGCATCAAAATACCAATTCTATTTAGATGATGAATCGTCACAAATATTATGATTGCAGTTAAAGACCATAACATTTCCTGACAAAGCTATAGATAAATATTATTATCTTATCCTCCCTTTACCTAGATCATTTCTTTATAGTTCTTCCAAATTTCACTATAGCAAATTTATTCCTCATCCTGGCTAGATATCTCTTTAAACTAATTGGAGAGCCATATGAAAGCAGTAGTTTTTAGAGGGGTTGGTGATATTCGCATGGAAGAAGTTCAGCCGCCGCAAATTGAAAATGATAATGATGCAATAGTTCGTCTCACCGCCAGTGCAATTTGTGGCACTGATTTGCATATGGTGCGTGGTACAATGCCGGGTATGAAGCCGGGAACAATTTTGGGCCATGAAGGTGTGGGCGTGATTGAGGAATTAGGGAAGAATGTCAGGAATTTTAATATTGGGGAAAGAGTTGTCATAGCCTCAACAATTGCTTGCGGTTATTGCTCTTATTGTCGTGCGGGCTATTACGCAGAATGTGATAATGCTAATCCAAATGGTAAGGATAGTGGCGGGGCATTTTTTGGCGGGCCAGAAAATAGCGGACCTTTTCATGGTATGCAGGCCGAGAAAGTGCGTGTTCCTTTTGCTAATGTCGGCATGGTAAAATTGCCGGATAATGTTAGCGATGAGCAGGCAATTTTGCTTTCTGATATTTTTCCAACCGGTTATTTTGGAGCTGAAATTGCTGATGTTAAGGAAGGAAAAATTGTTGCGGTTTTTGGCTGCGGACCAGTTGGATTATGCGCAATTATCAGTTCACAATTGATGGGCGCAGCGCGTGTTATTGCCGTTGATAGAATTCCTGACCGTTTGCAAAAAGCCCGTGAACTTGGGGCAGAAGTTATTAATTTTGAAGAGGAAGATCCAGTCAAAGCAATAAAAAAATTAACCGGAGGAATTGGTGCTGATCGTGCCATTGACGCCGTTGGCGTGGATGCGGAAGCGCCGGAAGAACGCATCATTTCTGTATTAAAAGATAAAGTTCATGGCAAAGACAAAGAGCACAAAGAACAAGTAAAAAAAGCAGCACCACAACAAAATCCTGATGGAGACTTATGGCAACCGGGAAAGGCTCCAACGCAGGCAATTGAATGGGCTGTCGATTCGGTTTGCAAAGCGGGAACTATCGGAATAATTGGTGTTTATTCACAAAATGTTACCAATTTTCCGCTAGGAAAAGCATCGGGAAAAAGCCTGACTTTACGCATGGGCACCTGCCCTCACCGCAAATATATTCCCCATCTGGTAAAACTGGTTTCTTCGGGCGTGATTGATCCAAATGTCATTTTCCCCAAGCAAAAATCACTGACAACTGCAATTGAAGCTTTCGAGAATTTCGACCTTCGTAAAAAAGGTTGGATAAAAGTGGAACTAAAATCGGGCATTACTTCCCGAGAATAATAATAATTTAAAAAGGAGACTTATGGATATTTATAGCTATTTAAAAAAAGACCACAAAAAAGTTAAAGAGTTGCTGGAAGATATTTTGAGCGCTAAAAGCACAAAAGAAAGAAAAGTATTATTTGATGAAATGAAATATGAGCTTTTGCTTCATGCCAAAACAGAAGAAGATAGTTTTTACAAGGAACTGGAAAATAAAAAACCAGCTGCGGAAAGAGTTGAAGAGGCAGAAGAAGAACATAAAGAAATTGAGCAATATCTAAAAAAACTTTCTGAGTTGGAATTTGATAGCAGAGAATGGGTTGAACAGTTTGGTGAATTCAAACATAATGTAACTCATCATGTAAAAGAGGAGGAAGAAGCAGTGTTTGATAAAGCAAAAAAAGTTTTGTCAGATAAAAAAGCTAAAGAATTAGCGGTAGAAATGGATGAATTGAAAAAACTTCCTAAATATCAAAAGAAAGCTGAAGCATAATTTTTAAAAATAAAATTTAAAAACAAAAAAGGAGAGTCAAAATTTTGACTCTCCTTTTCTTTTTCTTCCCGCTTTTTATTTTTATCTTCTACCGCGAGATCTGCTACCGCTATTAGATGAGCGTCTTCTGCTGCTACCGTTATCATAATCATCTTCATCATCTTCATAGCTTCTGGCGCGTGCACCGTGAGACATAGAGCCAGCTCTTGCATGGCCTTCAGGATCACCAAACCATCCTCTGCCTTGGCCTGAACTTCTTTGTCCCCCTCGGCTTGAGCTGCTTGAACTTCTGCTAGAGCCGCGTCTTGAAGAGCGATAAGAACCTTCATAATCATCCTCATCACCGTAATCCTCTTCATCATCCTCATAGCTTCTGCCTCTACCACCATGGGACATGGAGCCGGCACGGGCATGGCCTTCATAGTCACCGAACCATCCTCCACTTCTTCCGGAACCACTTTGTCCTCCGCGGCTTGAGCTGCTCGAACTTCTGCTAGAGCGACCACGGCCGGAAGAACGATGAGAACCTTCATAATCATCCTCATCACCGTAATCTTCTTCATCATCTTCATAGCTTCTGCCTCTACCACCATGGGACATGGATCCAGCACGGGCATGGCCTTCAGAATCACCAAACCATCCGCTACCTTGGCTGCGCCCTCTGCTGCCTGAGCCGCTGCGTGAGCTGCCACTGCCATAGTTATCATCATCTTCATCACGGCTTGATCTGCTGCGTGAGCGAGAATTTGACGAATTATAAGATTGATCGTCATCATCACTCATGAATCTGCCATATTCATCACGCTCAGGTAAATTTCTATTTCTTGACATATTTCCTCCTTGGTTAATTAAAAAACAGAATCAGATTTACAAAACCTAAAACCGATTCCTTGGAAAGAAAATTAGATATGACAAGATAAATTCACAATTTTCAAAATATGGTAAAATATAAATACATTATAACCTGCAAGCAGCTATATAACTGGTTTTACACTATAACTAGTTTACATATCGTTTATATTTAAGGGCTGGCTTTGCTATATAATCTTTATTCAGTACCGTTCTATTCTACATGGGATTTATCAACCAATTTAGGAGGAACTATGACTAACAATAAATCAAACCAAACTAACGAAAATTCTAACCAAAAATCTTCAGGCCAAAATTCCGGCTCCAGCAACCGTAGCAGCGAAAACAATAACAATAATAATAGCAGCAACGGCGGCAACAAAAGATCTTCTTAGTTTTAGTTAGCTAATAAATCCCTCCAAAGAGCAATCTTTGGAGGGATTTTTTTTGTGCAAAATTATTTGGTATATCTTTTGTGGCAACTAATTCGCTTTGCAGAAAATTTGTTAACCAAACCTTAATATTTTTATCAACGCTTAAAAATATAATTTTCCCTCAGTACCATTCTTGCTTTCAACGCAATGTTATTACGGGAAGAAGATCAGAATTAATAACTATTTATGATGATGCAGAAGTTAACAATTAGGTAGTTTCTCTGGAGATGGATTGCTTTTGTTGGGGCAATGACAGTGAATGATAGATTAACTGAGAGGAGTTGAGCAATATTATGTTAGCACTGCTGCGTAGGATTCCCATATGCCAAATGGCATATGGGAATGTAACTTTTAGATTCGTTATATTATTTATCTTTCAATTTTTTGTGGAAATATGCCAGCGACCATCCAAAAATCAAATCGGTTACTAGAGTAATTCCAGCGGCAACAAAACCGTATTTTTTAGCAAACATTCCTGCTTCTGTAAGTGGCATCAATACCAACATTACGATCAGCCAAACTAAAATGCCAAATATCAGGCCTTTTTTTCCAACTCCACCTTCCATATGTGGCTCAAGCACCGCGTATAAACTACCCCAGATGAAAGTGCCAATTAGGAAATAAATTACCCAGGCAGAAGAAAGGGTTGTGGTGAAATGAAAAATGGAACCTTGGACCGAAACAAAATTAAATTCCGGAACCAAAGATAAAATGGTAGATAAAATAAGAACTATTGAAGAAATAGCACTAGCAGCAAAACCGGAAATTAACCCCGCTTTTAATTTTACATTGCTGTTATTAGTCGTTTCATTATTTGGCATAAAACCTCTTTTAAAATTGTTAAAATTTTTAAACTAGGAAGGGTCATAATCATAATTAAAACCAATAAAAGCTAATAAGTACTTGGCGGATCACTGGCTGGAAAACTGTCTTTGACCATTTTGTCAATTTGCTTTTCAGTTAAATTTTCACGCACTTCCTTTTCTTCTTTTATGTGATTCTTTTTTGGGCAGAAAATTTTTGTAAAGAATCTTGTCACGCAATTTTCTTTTTTTGGTGACAGTGATTCTTTTTCTTTAATGATTTTTGCTTCGTCTATTTTCATATCCTTAACTTTATTAATCATGACTCCTCCTTGTCGCTTAATCCAATCTCATATGCTGATAAAAACTCCATAGCTACCGCAAAATAAAATATAAAAAATCCGTAAATTAAGCTTTACGGTTTGTTTATGAGCTTGGCAGAAATCTGTACTGAGAATTTATTTCATTCTTCTTAAAAATTATGTTCGAAGCGCGAAATCTCGTGTGAGTATAAATAAAATGGAGGATTTATGGTTAACAATTCGAAACAAAATACATCTAAACAAGACAAGGATAAAAAATCTGCATCTAGTTCAGGAGAAGAAGAAAAAAATTCATCAAGTTCTTCTATAACTACTGCTGGCTCTTCAACTTCATTAGGAGAAAGTAATAGCCAGAAAATTAAAGAGGCTGGACAACATGATAACAGCAGCAAAAAATCTCAGCCAGCCGCAGAAGATGAAGGTGATGATGAGAAAGAAGATCAAAATGAGTATGAAAACCAGCGCTTAAATCAAAGCCAAAATGAAAATTTGGGAGGACATTTCTCAAACCAGGAGAGAAGTGGTTCTGCAAGTAATTACGGAAGAAGCGGCTCTCAAAATAATTATGAAGATAATTATGGAGCAAGCGGCTCTTCTAGCAATTTCGGAAGAAACAACTCTCAGGACAATTATGAAAATAATTATGCCAGAGGAAGTTCTCGAAATAATTATGAAGGAAATGAAGGATCAAGACAACAACGCGGATCTTCTTCTCAAAGATCAGAAAGCAGAAATTATGGTGGCAGACAAGAAGCAAATTTTGGATCTGGCGGCAATTACGGATCTCGCAATTTTGATTATGATGACAGTTATGGAAATTATGGCAGAGGCTATAGCAACCAAGATGATGATTCAGGAAGATATAGCACAAGAAACCGTGACCAATTCTCTTCTTTAGGTAGACCTGGTCGCCAAGATGACAATCGTTACAATGATTTTGATGACGATAATTACGGCAGAGGAGGAAGGGGATGGATAGGAGATCCTAGAAGAGAGCGTGAAACCAGCTTTAACAGACGCGGTTATGACCAAGATTATGCCGACAATAATCAACGCTCTGCACGCTATAGAAATGAAGAACATGATCAAAGAGGCAGTGATCAATATTCTAGATTAGGCAATTATCGTGATCATGATGATTATGATAACTATGATGACGAAAGACAGTCCGATAGAAAACGCTTTTATTCTAATGACCGCAGAAGAGATTCTTATCCGGATTATCAATCCGATAGAAAACAAAGAAAAAATTCCAGACGCTGGTAAATAAATAAAAAAGCCTCTTCGAAATTTCAGGCATTGACTGAATTTGAAGAGGCTTTTTTACAAAAAATTTATCTCCCCCCTACCCTGTTGCGATAGAAATTTTATCCCTCTCTCCTCATAATTTCCCATGCTTAAATTTATTAACCTTATCAATCTCAAAAGGAGAAAATTATGACTAAAAACTTAGCAAATGACTACAGCGATTCGAAACATAACTACAACCAAAAAGAATCAAAAGTAACTGAAACAGTAAGAGACGCAGCTAAACAACTTTCCGAAAGCAATATCCAAGAAATTCTTTCTAGAGTTCTAGAAGATTTTGGCAAATTCTTGGAAGAAAAAAAGGATGATATTACCGAAAAAGCAAGTGAATGCACAGGAAAAGTTCGTGGCAAAATCAAAGATCATCCGCTTTTGGCAATTGCAGGTGCTGCAGCAATTGGGGCAATAATCGGCGCATTACTTAGAAAGTAAAATTTTATGAAAATATCAGGAATTATTTTTACAGTTCTAGCATCAATTTCTTTGCTTTTTGCAATAGCTTTTTTTATCGCCGGTTCCCTGATTTTTGCCTTCGTGCAATTCTACCAATATATCTTTGGTATAGGAGAATTCTGGCTGGCTTTGCTGATTTTCATCCCAAGTATTTTTCTTTTTTCTTACGGTGCGCTGTACGGAATAAAGGAAATATTTATGGGAGGATTGGGGCATGACAAAAAAAACAAAGGAATGAATTTGAGTACGAAGTTTTTCTTAAGCGTTTTGCTTTATGAGCTTTCAAAGCTTTTTATAAAGACAAACAACAAGAAAAAATAACGGTTTAGGATCAAGCAAATGATTGTTTGGTCCTAAACTCATAAATCAAAGTAAAGAGGCAAAAATAATTTTTGGGCCGACCAATAATTGGTTTGGTTTTAACTTAAAATTTTCATTTTATGACCACAAAAAATCTCCCTAATTCCTTAAGATTCATGAAAAAAGAACATGAGGAAATCACTTCTTACGAAACGGTTTCTGACATGGAAATCCTTGAGGAAACAATCACCACCACAGGCACCAACAAGAAAGTTATTGATGACAATATCTACCGCAAGATGGCCATCAATTTTACTAATTTCTCATTGCAGATTTTCTGCCTTTTGTTTCTGGTTGGTTTTAGCATTGCCAGCCCTAGCGTTGCTTACGGAAAAGAATTTGGCAATTTAGGAAGATTTTTTATTTCTCAAAATACCTTCGCTCCCGGAACTGATGAAGGACCAGGCAGTAAAGCAACAGAAGGAGCCATTCAATCAAAGCCGGATGTTGGAGACATCAAAAGCTCAATTTATGTTCACGAAGATGAAAATAATCATTACTACGAATTGCGTTTTTCCGGAGTAAAAAAAGAAGATATTGGGGTTGGCATTGATAATGAAATCTTAACATTTTCTACCGCAAACAAGATAGTCAATACTGACCAGAAAAGCCCATCTTCTAACCTGGTTTATTCAATATTGCTTGGTGAATATGACAAAACCAAACAAGTGGATATCAAAAAACAGGATGAAAAAATCATCGTCAAACTAAGCAAGAAAAAACCGCTTAAAAACTAATTAATTTAATGGAGAAAATATGATATTTGGAAAAGAGGAAAATGATAATTACTTAATTGCGCCAATTCCTGAGCGGCTAAGAAAAAATAAAAGAATCGCCATCATAACAGGTGACAAGGTGGAAGATTTGGAATTTTTTTATCCCTATTACCGCTTTAGCGAAGCTGGATATGAGGTGGATGTTATAACAATTGACGGAGGTGCATTTGAAGGCAAAAAGGGCCTTGGTTTAAAAAATTCAAAATCAATTGATGAGGCAGTTCCGGATAATTACGAATTGCTATATTTACCAGGAGGAAAAGCTCCTGATGATTTGCGCAAAAATGAAAAAGTTTTGAAATTTGTGCGCTATATGGCAAATAGCGGAAAAGTTATTGCTTCAATTTGCCATGGGGCGCAAATATTGATTGCCGCTGATCTGGTTAAGGGCAAAGAAATTGCCGCCTGGCCGGAGATGAGAGATGAAGTTGAAGGAGCGGGCGCAGTTTTTGCTGATGAAGCCCTGAAAAAAGACGGGCAATTCATAACCGCAAGAAAACCGGGCGATTTGCATCGTCATCTTTATGGAATTCTGGAGCGCTTGAATGAGCAAAAAGAATAAAATGAGCGATATTGAAAAGCTGGCGGTCTTTTCAGGCAAATTTGCCGGAAGCACGCCAGCTTTCATTACTGCATTGTTGGCCATTATCATATGGCTGATGCTTGGACCTTTTTTTAATTATTCCGACACTTGGCAATTGGTGATCAATACCACCACATCAATTGTAACCTTCCTGATGGTTTTTCTAATACAGCGATCGCAAAATAAAGACTCTTCCGCGATCCATCTAAAGTTAAATGAATTAATAGCTTCCCTAAAAGGCCCAAGCAACCGGCTGGTTGATGTTGAGCATATGTCAGAAGAAGAGCTAAGAATATTGAGCAAATATTTTACCCGTCTCAGCAAAATGGCTTCCAAAGAAAGAGACATTTCAGAATCGCATTCAATTGAAAAAGCAAAAGATTTGAATCTGAAAAAGGAAATTAAGAGATAGATTCTTTGTCTGGAATCTACCCACTTTCCTCATGGACAGTGGCTATTTATGATATTTCTATATAGCCAAACCGTCACTAAAGGAGAGTAGTATACGCAGCCAGCGATGCGGCAATCCAGGAAATTTGATAAGAGATTAAAAAATTAAAACTAAATTTGGATTTAAGAATGAGTCCAAAATTAAGACCTCTGGATTGACGCATCGCTGGCTGCATATGCTCATCTCTGGTGACGGCGATGTTTATTAGAACAATAACAAATTAATATTGCCCTAATATGAAAATATTTTTCTTCACAATATTTCTTGTTTTTGCTTCGCAGGCTGCTGCCCAGGAATTACCGGAATTGGAAACAGTGCCAGCACAAGCGGCTCCACAAATGGTTCCTGATGAAAATGGCAATGCCAAGAAAATCGTCGAAGATGACAAAGGTGTTTTTAGCGTCATATTGGAAAATGATCTTTTCACCGGCACTGACCGGGCCTATACCAATGGCGTTAGATTTTCCTACACCTCCTCTGAACAAGGTATGCCACGCTTTATTAGACATGCTTCTTCCTATCTGCCACTTTTAAACCCGGAAGGAAAAAAACGCATTAGCATTGCTGCCGGGCAAAATATGTTCACGCCAAGCGACATTACAAAAAGCCAATTTCTGGATGATGATTTCCATTATGCCGGATGGCTATATGGCTCACTGGGAATTATTTCCGATTCAGGCAGTGTGCTTGATAGCGCCGTTTTAACCGCAGGCGTTATTGGCCCTTCCGCAAAAGCCGAGCAAACCCAAAAATATATCCACAAAATAGTAAATAGCCCGCAACCGAAAGGATGGCACAATCAAATCAAAGACCAGGCGGGAATTAATTTTTCCTATGAACGAAAATGGCGGGAAATTTTTGCCTCAAATTTATTTGGAGCAGGCTTTGATGTAATACCGCATGCAGGGATAAATTTAGGAAATGTTAACACCAATATTTTAACCGGCGCTACAATACGCCTTGGCTACGACCTGCCATCTGATTACGGCCCACCACGCATTCGCCCCACTCTATCGGGCTCGGATTTTTTCATTCCCACCCAAAAACTTTCCGGATATTTATTTTCAACAATTGAAGTAAGAGCAGTTGCAAGAGACATTTTCCTCGATGCCGACACTAAAACCCACAGCAATAGCCTTGATAAAAAAATCATCGTAGGAAACTGGCAATCCGGCGCAACCCTAACCTACAAAGACGCCCGCCTCTCCTACACCCATGTCGTCTTCACCAGACAATTCCAGGGCCAAAAGGAAAAATATACGCAATTTGGCGGAGTGACTCTTTCTTATCGGTTTTGAAAAATAATTTGGCTATTTTCTTACTAAAAGCAGTTAACAACGAAGAAGAAACCCACAAAAAGAGTAAGACCTAGAACTACCAAAAGCGGAAGTGTGAGTAATATAGCCAAAAAAAAGTTTTTATTTTTTCTACAATTCCATGTTTCGAGACAACCTTTTATTCCAAAGAGGTAGAGGGAGTTGTAGGTATTATATAATAACAACAAGTCTGCACGATCACCAATTATTGAATGATGTAAAATAAAAAACGCTAGGACGGATATTAAAATAAATGGAATTCCAATAACAAGAATCATTTTCCAAGAAAGAAGTCTCGATAGAGGAATTATAAGCAACAATCCAATATGCAGCCAAACAATGCCTCCAGAAGAAATTAAGCATCCCTTCTTACCAAAGGATAAGATTAGAAATTCCGAAGCAAAAAATAGAAAAACTGGTAATAAAATAAAAAGCTCCACGCTCAATAAGAATGTCTTTAGCTTTATCTTATCTTGGAAATTAATTTTAAGAAATTTCATTGCTTACCTTGTATTGTTAAATTCCCGTGGAAAATGAGGTGATATTTGCAGCGACTTTTGCTGCTCCGTGATAGGATCTTGAGGTGGTGTGGTGGTATTGGTTTAGGGTGTCGCTGGTGATTGTTAGGTTGTTGATGGGGTTGGATTTATAAGTAGAATTGATCTTTTTTACCTATTTTTTTGCTTATTTTTGCTCTATTGCTAATCTTCAAAGCACTGAGGACCAATAACTCCTCCGCCATATTCCAACACTATGTTGTTTTTGTAATAAATGAAATCGCAGTCGTTACTAAACTTTTTGATCTCTTCTTCTGTAAGATCTTTATCAAAAACTACATAAAAATACATTCCCATCCCTCTTCTTTTAAAACCTACTTGAAGACCTTGTCTAAGGATATTATTGCTTATCGAGATACAATTAGCTGCTTTTAATTTCTTTCTAAGAGTTTTTATAGTCTCATTATTCCAACCTAATTCAGAAATTATTTTATTAAGAGAATCTTTGTTTTCATCTGAGCTGTGAAAACAATCACCATTTGCACATAGATGATCTATGCCATTCCATTTGTATTCTATGGAAACTTTAATTTTGCCATTGTCGGTTATTGATTCGAAATAGTGTTTTAAATCAGTAATTTCTTCTTTATGTATTTCATAATTTTTCTTCAATGATTCCTTAAGTGGCTGTGATGGCCACATTGCAACAGCAATAACGAGTATTATTGCAACTAAAAGTAAGACAAACGCCAAAGCAATAATTTTTATCAATTTTTTATAATTTATGCTCATGATCTATTTACTTTACCTTGATATAATGGATCTGGGCTTTTGGGGCAACATTCTGCTAATTGAAAAAATGATTAATACAGTTAGCTATAAAGAAAAAGCCAACAAAAGCTGTAATTCCTAGGATCACAAGAAGTGGAGAAGTAAGTAGAATGGACAATATAACTCTTTTTTCTTTTCTAAATTTCCATATTTCAAATAGACCCTTGATTCCAAAGAGGTAAAGACAGTGATAGGCTCCGATTAACATAAAACCATCAATTATTGGTATTCCAAATGGAATATGAAAAATGAAGGATATTATTTCTATTGGTAAAAAAAATAGAACGATGAAACAGATTTGCTTCCATGAAATTAATCTCTCTAATGGAATTATGAATAGTAGGCCAAGATGCAATCCAACAACAGCAGATGTCATGTCATAGCACACGTTTTTACCGATAACACTCCACTCTCTTGTGGAAAACAAAAGACTTGGCAACACAATAAACAGCCCAATTAATAATACCCAAGTCCTTAGCTGTTCGCTAACATAAAATTCAGATTTAAAAAATTTCATTGCTTACCTTGTATTGCTAGATATTGGTTTATTAATGATTGATAATCTGGTCTACCTTGCTGATTTGTTGAGAGCGTTTCTTGTAGTACTTCCGGTGTTTATATCAAGTTTGTGTGGATAATTTGGTGTTGTAGTTGGGTTGTTGGACCCTTTTTTATTCATGTATATTTCTATATTTTCTACTACTACGCGTAATAATTTTAATATCATTCACAGATTTGCCACAATCTGTCTCTGGTCCTGTGCCGTTTTTAGGAAAGGCCAAAAATTCAACAGAATCTGCACTGAGCCATTTAGAATACTGACAGTTATCTGGCAGCATATAGTCGGATAAATTATGCTCATTTTTATTCTTAAGTGGTATTAGCGATACATGAGTTTTGCCATCTCTTGAACCATTCATATATTCAACTACAACATTCTTTTCATCTGGCGATATGTGAAATCCTTCCACTTTCAAATCTTTTTCCGTAAGATAATGAGGAGGAGCTTTAAGAATTAATGAAATTGAAATTGTTATCGTAGCCAAATTTATTAAAAGGATCAAAAATCCATTCTTTTTCTTCTTAAATATTTTAACTACTCCAACTATTGCAAAAAATAGACAACCAATAAAACCAAAGGGACTATAAATAAAAACAAAGAAGCACAATACCCTGCTATAGATAGCAATTGAGCTATTAAACAATAATAAAATAATTGAACATACTAAAGACCGCGAAATATTATTAGATGATTTTTTATCGTTCATATTATCTCAAATGTTGTTTCAAAATATCATCTCTAGTTATTACAGGAATTGTGGAGATATTTTGTTGGTTAGTAGAATTTATAATAGTATAGCTTTTCAGCGCTTCATCGGATGTTGCGTCTTTAGCGGTTTGTTCTCCGATGTCTTTAGTCTGTTTTGCCAGATCTCCCTCGGCATTCATGCTGGTGTTGGTGGCAGAAACTGAAGCGGTTGCCGTTGCGCTTGATAATACTGCAGTTCCAACTGTTGCCCAGAATGTTGCAGCAGAGCCTGCGGTTAAGACGGTGGTAACAACCGCCCCAACTGCAACCGTTGCAGTTCCGGCGTTGATGTTTAGGTTATTACCGGCATTTATGTTTGAAGAAGCAATATTGGTGATGTTTGTTGAATCATTGGTCTTTTGTTTGATGTGATAAAGTGAATTGTATTGAATATCATGTCAGCAATTCCAATGGAAGATGAGATGATATTTGCGCCGACTTTTGCTATTCCGTGGTAGGGTCTTGAGGTGTAGGCGTGGCGGTATTCATTTAAGATGTCATTTTGAATGGTAAGATTTTGAACGAGGTTGTTTTGTTGGGTTAAGTAATTGATGATTTTAGTTACCCAATGCAGGACCAATAGAAAGCGCTACTAGGTACAATATGTGTAATAATAATAATAATGGAATTAGCCAAAGAATTCTAAAAATTGTCCTTTGCCAAAGACTTTTTATATAAAAACCAGTACCTAGAACAAAGACATAGCCAACGACGCTTATACTAAGTCCGATGCCTTCAATACCAAAAAATTTTATACTGGTTAGTCCAAAAAAATAATTCAAAATCATTATTAAACTAAACATTGTGCATACTATCTTTCCTATAATTGGATCAGAAACTTGTCTAAATAAAAATGATGCCACAAGATATATAATCAATAAGATAATTGCCCATCCACCAACATTGCTTAAAGTCTCTGCAAACAATAAAGAAGCGCAAAGAAAGCATATTAGATAAATTAAAATTCTTTTGATTACAGTTATTCTTTCTTCTTTGTCTATGGTCATAATTTATTTTAGGTATTGTCTTAGGATATCTTCCCTTGTCACAATAGAAGGAGTGCTGATGTTTTGTTGAGATGTGGGATTAATTAAATTATTTATAACATTATTACTTAAAGACTGCTTTGGAATAAGTCGAACAGGTTGTGTTACTAAACTATCAATTCCTATATTTATCGCTCTTCCTGAGTATGGATTTTCTCCAAAATATGTTGCACTTTCAAAACCATTTTGCTTCATATTATAAACTCCCATTCCAATTTTTGCGATAAGATCCGCTCCCCATTGAGTGCTGATTAGAGTATTTGCAAATGGCCCAGCCCCAAAATTAGTTTTTGCCGCTGAATTTCCTACTTCTACAACTTCTCCTAAAGAATGATATAGGGCCTCCGATGCTATAGTTCTACCAGCAGAAAAGTTTCCAATAGTTCTTGCAGATGCTATGACTGGTAATCCATCTCTTTCTCCCACAACTATTCCATCTAATTGGGTGTGGGTATAACCAAGATTTATAAGTTTTTGTTTTATATCAAAATCACCATTATTTCTAAAGCCATTAATAATATCTGCTAAATCATATCGATTGTTAAGTTCATCAGAAAATCCAATCACGTCCATTTTTAAATCAGTATTAATAGATGGGGATTTACCATTTTGTTTATAATCATCAGCGTCAAAATGCTCGAATTCCTCAAGCCTTAAACTGTAAGCAATTTTGTTATCTTTATTGAGATTACTGGCATCAGTTACTTCATAAATTCCTGTATCCTTATCCTTTATATCAACATCTATAATTTTACGATTCCTATCCACATAAGTCGCATTATTCTCCCCCGCATTCCTACCAACCTGACTTCCCGCAAACACACTAGCACCATCATCAGGCCCAACAATTCCTGCAGAAGTTAGTGCTCCAGCAAGCTTAGAAGCTTCAATTATTTGAGCATTAGTTAAGTCGGTATTGTCCTTTAGGAATGCACCAAGTGATTCACCGATTACTCCACTTGCAGCACCTGCTGCGCAGTTGTTTCCACCAGCAGCGTTCATGGCACAGCCAAGAGCTGCGTGAAGAGTAAGTTGGGTTGTGGTGTTAATAGTTGGTGCAGTATAGGAGATCATATGGCCATTTTGATCAACTGTTATGCTTCCGTGAGCAGCTTTACCAATCTGGTTTGCTGCGATTTCTCCTACAGCATTTATGAGTAGATTCCTGGTTGATTCTTTAAATGTTTCAGAGAAGGAATCACCATTAATTGTGCTTTGTGCTGCTGAACTTGAAACACTTTGAACAAGGGAGTCTTTAAGTGCAGTTCCGATGGTGCTGTTTGCTTGGGCTGTGGTGTTTGTGGCAACTGCAATTTTATCAATTCCCGAGGTTAATCCGAAAGTTAGTAATGCAGTTCCACCGGCAATCGCATAACTTTTCAGCGCTTCATCGGATGTTGTATCTTTAGCAGTTTGTTCCCCGATGTCTTTAGTCTGTTTTGCCAGATCTCCCTCAGCATTCATGCTGGTGTTGGTGGCAGAAACACTTGCAGTAGCCATTGCTGAAGAGGCAACTGCGGTGGTGACGGCAAAGGTTGCGGTTGCAGCTGATACTGTTCCTGCCGCTGCGGCTGTGGCGGTAACAGGTGCTGCAGCTCCGGCAGTAAGTATTGTTGCGGCAACTGCTGCAACCGCAACCGCCGCAGTTCCCGCATCAGTTAATCCCCTATTATTATCAGCCCAGTTTTTACTGCTGTCAGTTATTGGAGCGTAAAGAACATTAGTTTTGTTGTTGTGAAGATAAGTTAGGTAATTAAGACCTGATAATTCTTCTGCTGATATTTCTTTGGTCTGGGTGTTTAAGCTTCCTGAGTTTGAATCAAAGAGTTTGGAGTTGTAAGAGGTGTTGATGTTGTTTGCGATGTTAAAGTTAAAACCATCATTTTTGGCGGATAATTTTGTGTTGGTGGTGTCGGTGTTAAAGCTTCCGTCGTTCCAGTTGTTGAAGCTTAGGGTTCTGGTGGTTTTCTCTTCGTGGGTGGTGATAGAGGAAGATTGATCGGCTAAAATGTGAAGATTGTTAGCTTCGATATTTACCTGGCCTTGGATGGCGGGGTTGGATTTGTCTGTTGTTGTGTCGGAGGTTCCGGCATTGATGTTGCTTGCCTGGATAATGGTGTTTTGATTGGTGTTGATGTTTAGGTTGTTGCCGGCATTTATGTTTGAAGAAGCAATATTGGTGATGTTTGTTGAATCATTGGTCTTTTGTTTGATGTTATAAAGCGAGTTGTCTTTAAGGTCGTTTTTTTGGTCACGCAGATAGTTTGCATCAATTTTATCGGTGATTGAATCAGGAAGGAATTTGCTGGCAACTTTTTGTATTGGATCATCAATTGCTTTATTAAGCGGACTGATAATGTTATGGGCATAATTAAATATCATATCAGCCATCCCCATGGAAAATGAGGTGATATTTGCGCCGACTTTTGCTATTCCGTGGTAGGAGTTTGAGGTGTTGGCGTAGTGGTATTCATTTAAGATGTCATTTTGAATGACAAGGTTTTGAACGAGGTTATTTTGCCCCGTCAAGTAATTGCCATTAGCATCAGTTTGATAAGAACCATCAGGATTTTGAAGCAAAGTTAAAGTCCCGATATTTAGATTATTGTTGGTATTAATGTCTGATGATTGGATCAAAATATTATTATTGGCAGAAAGATTAATGTTGGTTGCTGATATGTCAGATTTGGCGGCGGTTTCTATATAGTCAACTCTGGTTGATGAAGAAGTTTTGACTGATCCTTTTTTATGAGACTCGACGCTATGATATGAAGAATCTACGGCATTTACGATATTAATATTGTGGTCAGCATTAATATTGATGTCATTTTCTACGCTGATTTTACTGCCGATGATATTTGTATTATTGCCGGAAGATAGGATTAAATTATTTCCAGATTCGATGTTGCTGCTGATATTGGTTATATTATCAGTAACACTCATCCCACCCTTTTTCCTATTTCCCCATCTACTCTCATTCTTATTCCTTAACTGCAGAGTTTCTACGTTGATGTCATTTCCCGCTGTGATTATTGTATCGCCGGTACTAGTTATGTTGGCAGCTTGGTTATTAAAGTTTTCTCCAGCATTAATTATTAAACTCCCCGCCGTGATCCCTGCAGTTTCCAGAATTGTTGATCTTATGTTTCTCTGGTCTGTAGTTGAGCCTCCATTGTTAATATAGGCGGTGCTGTTGCTGTTTAGCAGATTGATATCATTTGTTAGGATGGTTGCGGAGTTGGTGTAACTGACTCAGATTTGTAATACTTCCTGCGCTTGAGATGATACTCAGATTATTCAACGCCGTGATATTGCTGAAGTTCTGATTTAATATGCTGCCGCTGGCAGTAAGGCTTATATTGTTTCTTGCCGTTACTAATCCCCTGTTTGTTATACTTCCATTGGTTGAGTTTAAGCTAAGATTATTCCCCGCATATAAAGTAGCGCTGTTGCTGCTGCCGTTGTTGTTATCATTCCCAATCCTATCCCTAGTCGCCTGGCTCAGATAAATCTT
>JAJTCH010000001.1 GCA_021323225.1 Rickettsiaceae bacterium
TTCCGGAAACAACATGACGCTAAATGTTGTTAACAACCTGACAAATAACAGTGGTGCTGCAATCTTTGCTCTTGGTGATCTCACCATACAAAAATATGACCCAACTAACATCAACTATAATCCAACAAATAACAAAACAGGAACCCTAACCAATATCTCTGCTTCGATAGAGAGTTATCTGGGAGACACAAGAATCGAAGCAGAAACCATAAATAACCGAAGGGAATATTTGCCAACGCAAGGAACAGAAAATTACTACACCTATCAAGACGGATTCACCTTTAATTATGTCCATCCCAACCATTATTGGATATGGAGATTTTACCGCTCAGAAATGCAAGGAAGCGCAGCACCAGAAGCAATCATCAATTCAGGAAACAACTTAACGATTAATACAGGAACACTAAATAACAACTCATCTTCAATCTACGCAGCAAATGACATTACCATTAATGCCACAAGTAACAACACAAGCAGCCTAAACAACCAATCAAACCTATTTAGAGACTATGTAAAGCAAACCCACCAAAGAATTGAAACGGGATTTGCCGAAGTCCTGCTACAATACCACTATACCGGCAACCTGACAGTTAATGGCATATCCTACGACAATAAAGCCTATAACTACGCGGCTAACATCAAGGCAGGACATAATTTAAACGGAACAATAACGGGAAACATAAACAATGATACAATTGCAGGAAACACGGCAAATATCCATTCCGTAACTGACCAACAAGGTCAAATAACCAATTCGATAAATCCAACAACAATAGCCAACACCGGAACGGTAAATATTGACATTGGCAATTACCTGACAACAGCAACCAACAACGCCAACCAATCAGGCCTCTTCACCAAATCCACCAACCCAAATGCACCACTCTTTGAAACACGATCCCAGTTTATAGACCAAGGCCAATTCTTTGCATCAGACTATTTCTATCAAAAGATCGGATTGAACCTGACAGATCTGCAAAACCAAATGGCGCAACAACATCAAAGACTTGTTGGGGACCAGTTCTTCCAATCAAGAATCATTGAAGAACAGTTGAGAACAATCAGCAAAACCAGCTTCTTGCTCTCAGAATCAGAAACCAACATAACCAACGAAATTAAAACACTGCTAGATAATGCAGCTGATGAATACGCAAGACTAGGCCTAAACTACAACCAAAATCTAAGCCGAGACCAAATCAACCAATTACAGAAGGATATTGTCTGGTTTGAGATTCAAACTATCGATGGCGCACCTTACATAGTTCCGAAGATCTATCTGACACAGGCAACTAGGGATAGGATAAAAAGCGATAACACAAACCAGCTCAATAATGGATCAACAATATATGCAGGCAATAACTTAAACCTAAACTCAAGCACAGGAACAATAACAAACAGAGGGTCGATAATTGCGAGGAATAACATCAATTTTGCTGCGAGTGGTAATATCTTGAATCAGAACTTCTCTAGTGTCTTTGCGTTGAATAATTTAAGTATCGCATCAGGCGCAGGGAATATTACTAATCTTAGTCAGTTGAGAGCGATTAACAATCTGTCGCTAACTGCCACAAAAGACATCACAAACTCATCAACTATCCTAACAAACGATATCAATCTGCTAAACAGCAATAGTACTGCCTATGTCGGCAACGGAATGTCTACTACGGATCAAAGAAATATCAGATCAACCCTATTTGAAACAGCAAATATCACAGCGGGAAGCTTAACAATTAATGCTGGAGAAAATTTTAATAACCAAGCCGCCAATATAAACAGCAGCGGCGATACAACAATCACAGCTGGCAACAACATCAACATCGAAACTCTACAACTCAGGAATAGGAGTGAGAGTAGATGGGGGAGTAGGAAAAAAGGTGGAACGAGTATAAATGATGAGCTAAGAAATGTTGCTAGCAATATCGAAATTGGCGGAGGATTGAATCTAGCTAGCGGCGCTAACACCAATATCATTGGCAGCAACCTAAATGTTGCAGATGATTTAAATGTTAACACAGCAGGAGATTTAAATATCCTCTCCGCACAAGACACTTCCTACAAATACAGTGCTATCTGGAAGAAGGGTAATAGCACATTCGGCTCCAACAGCAAATCCAGCTCATCAACCACATCAAGCACAACCAATATCGCCTCCAATATTAATGTTGGCGGAGATTTAACTTCCAACTCCCAAGGCAACATCAATATCTTAGCCAGCAACATAGCTTCGGATAAAAACATCACCATGGTTGCGGGGAATGAGGTTAATATTCTAAGCGGCCAAGATATTAATTATGCAAAATCTGAAAGCTCAAAAAAAGGCGCGACTGTTAGAAAATCCTCAATTGATATTGATTATAAAATTACTAACATCGCGTCAAATCTTCTGGCAAATGGTGGTGACATTAATATTTCTTCCGGCGATAACACCAATATCATTGCTAGCAATTTAAGCGGGGAGAATGGCAATATTATTGTTGGGAAATATATTGATCAGAATTCAAGCTCACCAACTTTTGGATTGGAGATGATTAATGATAATGCGAAGCTGGTGATAAAAAGTGGGGAGGATTATTCTTATAAATATCATTATGATATGAAGATTAAGACTGATTCAACTGCTGTGGTGGTCGGTGCTGTAGCTGCTGTGGCAGCAGTTGCTGCTGCACCATTCACTGCCGGAGCAAGTATGGCTGTTTATGCTGGAGCAGCAGCTGGTGGCGCTGCAACAGGAGCGCAGGGCAAAAAAGGGAAAACTACAGCAACTGAAATTACTGAAATTACCCAAATAAAATCTAACCTAAACTTCACGAATGATCTTAATATTCAATCTTCTGGAGATACTGAAATTAAGGCTTCTAATCTATCTGCAAATAACGCAACAATTCTTACTGGGAAGTTTAGAGATCAAAATACTGGTATTGAGGATATTGTTAATATTGATTCGCAACTAAAATTAGAATCAGCATTTGATAGCAAAAAAACTGAAACGGCGGTTGAAAGAGTTAGGCCGAATTATGTGGGGATTGCGGTGGTGAGTGGGGCAACGGCTTTAATTTCCTATGCACTAACGACTCCAGTTGGATCAATGGGTCCTCAAATACCAATTATTCCAAGTAGTATAGCTACTCCGGTTGGTTTCGGTTATACAGTATATTCTGGTGCTTCAAATATGAATCCAAATCAAAAATCACTTATAGACCATTTGATAAATATTAGAAGTAAGGATAACTCATCAAATTATAAACAAAATGAAATCAAAACCGATCTTCATTTTAACAATTTAATCACTCAATGAGAAAATTAATCATCATTTTATTTATTGCGGTTTTACAATCTTGCTCTTCTGATGGATACAGAATTGATGTAGACTCAAGATTATCAAAAAAAATTAATTCTGAATCTGATAATGTAATTTTAATTACTAGAGCAGAAACAAAATCTATTAACTACGAAGGAAAGATTTTTGATAGAAATTTTAATAAGATGAATTGGTGTACAGGTGATAATAAAAAAAGATGTAAAGATATTTTGTATTTTAATCCTTACACCAAAATAAAATTTAGAAGTGATTACAGAAGTGATTTTGATTACGATTTTTATGTAACAAAGCCAGGATATTATTATCTAAATCAAGTAGAACAGCTTAGAGGATATCGTGAAGATTGGTATTTAATTCCAACCGTTATTTTAAGTAAATTCTTCGCATATGGCGTTCCATTAAAAAATATCCCCAATTTTAATTCCTCATCAGGTTGGAACAAAAAACTAGACGCCCCAAACTTTGCTTCATTCGAAGCTAAAGCAGGTGAAATCGTTTATATTGGCGACCTCTTCTTTACCTTCACCAAACAAAAATACTGGATGAAAGGCAAAGTCAATCTAGAGATTGAAGATAGCTATGATGAAGCAGTTAGATATTTTCGAGCCCAATATCCGGAGTATAAAGACAAACCAGTTATCAAAAGATTAGCTAAGCCAGGAGTGTTGTTGGATAATTATGATGCTGGAATATTCTGGTAAATAATCTGCAATCATATCCTAGCCAACAGCAAATCCAGTTCATCAATTAAAACCAATCTCAATTTTCAAAATTAATCACTGAATAAAGATATTAAAAAATAATATTATCTTGCTTTCACTTATGCTTTGTAGCGCTTTTATGGGATTTCTTCCTTGCCAATCCATCTATCAGAGCGAATCATTATCATCTAGAACAAAAACATTTCTCTGTGGAAATTGAGAATATAAATACAAATGTAAAAAAGCTGGTCAATGCTGTGAAGTAGGTAAGGACTGCGAAGAAAGTAGTAAAGAAAAAAATTCTAAAGAATAAAAAGATAAGAAGTTTTGTAACTCAGTAAAATGATAAAAAAATTTATAATTTTTTGTTTAATTTTTATGAAATAAGCGATCCCCAAAATATAGACAAAAATTTCCCCCTCCCAAGTTCACATTTTTTCTAAAAGAGATTGCTAAATTTTTTGCCTTCAGGATAAGAAAAATATTTTCCTGATTCCTTATCCTGTTTTATAACTTCAATTGGTAGATTATTTTCCAAATTTCTTACAGTAGAAAGGATTGCTTCAATTCCACCTCTGTAAAGCCCTAAAACATTGGAAATGTAGGATTTTTTGTAATCAGTCGGTTTTTTGCAAATGTTGATTATATCTCCTGTATCAATCGAGCTGTCGCCAACAAAATGTAAGGTTGTTCCGATTTCTTTTTCCTTATTTAGCATCGCCCAAAATGTCGCCATAATGCCGCGATAATTTGGCAAGATTCCTGAATGCAAATTGATGATGCCAAATTTTGGTAGGTTGATAATTTGATCTTTAAAAATTTTTCCGAAACGGATGGAGATAATTAAATCGGGCTTCCAGCTAACAGATAAAAAATCAAAACCATCTTGGTTGATATTTTTAAAATCTAGAATTTGATAATTATTTTTGATCTGTTCAAAAGACAAAAATTCTTCCAAATCAACATCACCAATTTCCGCTTTTTCCAACAAAGCTCGAATATTTCCAATAGAAAAATCCTGCTCATAATTCTGCAAAATCCGCAAATTTTCATCTTCCGGTTTCTTGCCAACAAAATCTGAAAAATGAATTTTTACCTCATGACTAGATAATTCATGAAGCAAATAATTTAGCGTGAGAAGACAATAAATATCGCGGTTGATACAAAGTAGGATTTTCATGAAGTTTTTATTTAGATGTTTCCAATATCTTAATAAATTCTTCGGAAAGTTTATTTAAATGCCTACCCCTCTTTATTGCTAATTTATATTCCATTGCCGGAAAATAAGGATTTAATTTTCTGGTTACCAAATCCTTATCACCTTTGTTTAAATAAATTTCCGAAATAAACCCCAAGCCAATTCGGGCTTTAACAAAATTTTTGACCATTTCCCAATTTCCGTTTTCAAAATCGATATTAGTTTTAAAACCAAATTCTTTGAATGACTCCTCAAAAAGCGGAAGAGAGATTAATTTTTTATCAATCCTCACAATATTATATTTACTGATGTCTTGTAATTTCAGATTTTTTTTCTTGGCTAAGGGATGGTTTTTGTGCATGATCAAAATTGGATCATAAGTAAAACAGGTGCGTAATTGAAAATTTGGTGATTGTTCAATATTGGGGTACAAGATGAAATCAACTTCATCTTCCTGAAGTTTTTTTGCCGCTTCACTCAGGCTGATATTTTTTATGGCAATTGTAACGCTTGGATATTTGGTCTGGAATCTTTTGATGAATGGTGGAAGAAGATGTGATATAGCGGAATGATGTGCGGCAATACTAATTTGGTCGCGATGTTCATTTTGCTTTTTGGCAAATTCATCATAAAGGCTTTCAAGAGAGTTAAGATGAGGCAAAACCATCTCATAAAATATCTCGCCGTTTTTGTTTAATTTAAGCTCTTTTTTGTTACGATCAAAAAGTTGGGTTTTTAAGTCTCTTTCCAAAGACTGAATTTGTAGAGTGACTGTTGATTGGTTTAAGTTCATTTTTGCTGCTGCCTTTGATATGCTGCCTGTTTGGGCGGTATTACAAAAACCTTTTAACTGCTGCAGACAATTCTTTTTGTAATAAAATTGTTTTACTGAATCCATATATTGATGAGATCAATGTTTATATGATTACTACCAATTACTATTTTAATTAAATGACAATAAATTACCCCTCTTTTTCATGAATAATTTTCAATGTAAAAATGCTTAAGTGGTATGTTAAAGAATCTTGCCCTTCTACCAAAAGTTTCTCACGATCTTCGTAATTACATCTCCGGCATTTCCGGTTTAGCGCATTTTATTGCTGAAGGTTTGGAGAATTATCAAGAGAAGATAGCGCAAATTGGGGTGAAGGAAATTGATCCTGCAACCACCAAAGATTTGGAAGAGGCAATAGAGTTTTCTAAGATGCTCACTCCTCATGCCATGGAGATGTTGCATTATGTGGAAGATTTGCTTGATGAAACGCAGGTGGAGAATGGCAATTTTACTTTGGGAAAAGCGACCAGATGTAATATAGGAGAGACAATCAAAAGAATGCTGATCTTCAATAAACATTTCCTTATTGATCAGAGAGTGACGGTTGTGGCTGATATTGCCAGCGATGTTCCGCAGTTAGAGATTGATGTGAGGAGATTTAAGCAGGTTCTGACTAACTTGCTGACTAATGCTGTTAAATATAGTCCGGAAGATAATGAGGTGAAAATTATTGTGAAATATAGCAGGCCTGACAATGAAAATTCTAAGCCAAGCAATAAAGAGCGTTATGGAAAAATCTCCATTGCCTTTATAGATTCCGGCATTGGGATGAGTGAGGAAGAAATTGAAATGGCGCTAAATGGTGATGGTCACAAAATTGATAAATCCGCTTTAAACAAAGAAATTAATTCTCACGGCATTGGAATGCCAATTGTTAAGCAGCTAATTGAAATTATGGGTGGTGAGATGAGGATTGAATCTAAGAAAGGAGAGGGGACAAGGGTGGAGCTGGATTTTTGCTCTATTTAGAATCAAAAAATCCCTTATCAACCAATTCCTGAAATGTCCTTCTTCTATCTATAAATTCTGAAACCAAAAACAAAATCGCCGGTAGAATTATACAAAAAATCGCAAAGCCGATTGCGAAATAGCATACCGATTCCAAGCCTACCCACAATTTGTATGAGATAGTGACGAAATCATTGTCATATCCTCTTGCGGATGGGCTGCTATATTCCTCTTTGATAAATGGATCGCTTATAACCCGATAAAAATTCTTGATAACGGCAAGATTGAAGTAAAAACCCAAGCCGGCGCTTAGTGATTTTTCCATTTCCAGCCGATCTCCTTCAAAATTAAATCCAACATTAAACCAGGCAAGAAACAATAGGAGGCTGCCAATCATCATTTCAAATCCATGTCCCATAAAGCTTACCACCACATGATGAAAGGGGAAAAATCCGACAATTGTAAACAGGCAGGCAAATATAATTAGGGAAACGAAAATAATTTTATTTTTCTTGTTTTGCCAGGCCAGGCCGATAAACAAAAGAAAACAGGCAATACGGATTAAATAACTTTGGCCTGAGAAAGCATGGGCAAGTCCGCCACCATATTCCAAATCCCACTCAGGAAGCGCAACATAGCCAAATAGCCACATGGAAATGCAATGTCCTATTTCGTGGATGAAGACTTTACCAAATGTCAAACCGCCTCCTAAAAATGGAGTGTCTTCTATAACAATTAGAAAAAGCGCCAACATAAAACCGATGGCCATATGTCTTAGATTGTGAGTCATTTAAAATTTGGTTTTATGATATGGAACATTCTTTATCTTTGCTCTCTTCTTGTTGTGTTTTTACTCGCCGTGTCCAGGACTTTTTTTCCTTAAGGCCCGGATTGGCTTTATATATCTCGTCCATAGTCTCTTTGGACATATTAGAACAGCCGTCAATATTTAACTCTTTCCAGTTTCGAGGTTCTTTTAGGCATTCGCCAGTGATATATGTATATCTGAGGTTGAGCTTCTTAAGGTTTTCTGGGTTAGCCTGCAATAGAAGGGCAAGATTTTCTTCGGTTAAATTGGGACAATTCTCAACATTTAACTCTTCTAGATTTGCGCAATATTCCAAGCCTTCGCCAGTAAAATCTGTTCCTAAGACATTAAGCTTTCTGAGCTTTTTGTTGGCCTGCAATGTGTTAGTAAGATTTTCTTTACGGGCTGTGCCTCCAATGCGAATGACGAGATGTTGCGGCATATTTAATTCTTCCAGATTTGTGAAACATTTTAGATTCTCATCAGTGATCTCTACTTCTCTGGCGTTAAATATCGCAATATTAGAAGCGGCTTTCGATAACATGACAATGACTTCACCAGGCATGTTTTGGCATCCGTCAATATTAAGTTCAGTGAGGTGGGGAAATATCTGGTCGGCTAGTAATTGACGCAATTTGTCAATTGGTAAAAATTTTGAAGCTAATAATGATAAATCCAAGGATTTTAATTTTCTTATATTGCTGGTGTGAGTTACAAGATATTCCAAAGTCTCAATTGAATCTATTTTTCCCCAGTCAGTTAAAAAATTTAATAGATCATAAATGGCTTTTCTATCCCCCTTGTTTGTAAATGCCAGTTCTGCCGCCTCTGATGATTCAAGAAATTCCATCATGTTGCTAAATGGCACCATTTTCATAGTGCTTACAAGGGAAGTAATTGCTCTGGGAGGTTGCCCACCCATTCTTCTTTTGCTCATAAATTTTTTATTTAAGTGGCTATCAAATTTATTGAGTTAAAACTCTATGAAAGATAGGGATTTTTTATTCCCAGTTTTTTTAGAATTTTCACCTCCAACTCTTCCATAATTTCAGCGTCACTTTTTTTGATATGGTCAAAGCCAATCAGGTGCAGAAGGCTGTGAATTACCAGGTGATATAGATGATGTTCAAAATCTTTTTCCTGTTCTTGTGATTCTCTCAAAACTGTTTGATAGGCAATGGCGATGTCACCCAGTATTTGGTTTTTGGCGAATTGTATTTTTGAAAAATCGCCGTTTTTAATTTTTTTGCCGTCAAGAAGCGGGAAGGAGAGAACATTTGTAGGCTTATCTTTTGAGCGGTAATTCTTGTTTAACTCTTGAATTTGTTCGTCACCAGTCAACAGAATTGAAATTTCAACTTTGCAATCAATATTTGCCAATGGTGTGTACGGGGTGATTTCACTGAGTAGGGATTTTATTTTTTTAGAAATGCCTGAATGTTTTTTCCAGCGATTTTCCGCGATGATGATATTGGTTTTAATTACCATTTATATTGATGCATTTTTTAAAATTCTTCGGGCAAATTCTGTTTCCATTATCACCGCCAGCGCAGGCTTCATCACTTTGCGAAGTCTTTTGGCAAATATTTGCTAAAGATTTGATGAAATATCCGTCCAGATTTAGTGCGGCAACGCGGCTATAGAAGGGAACTTTATGTGCAGCAGCAAATTCCTTAAATTGAATATCAAGCTCAAATAATGTTTCGGAATGATCAGAAACAAAAGTTATCGGAACAATAATAACGGCTTTTCCATCCAGTGCAGCGCGCTTAACTTCAAATTCTAAAGATGGGCCGGTCCATTCCATGGGTCCAACTTTGGATTGATAGCAAATTTTGTAATCAAAATTTTCTCCTAATTCTTTAATGATCGCTTCAGTGCTGGACTTGACTTGGAAGCAATAGGGATCTCCGGCGTCAACGATTTTTTTTGGCAAGCCATGAGCAGAAAAAAGCAGACGGAAATTGTTAAATCCGGCATTTCTAATCTGTTCGATTGATTGTTTTATCAGGCGACAATGTGCGGAGATGAAATCTGAATTAATTGGATAACAGCAAATATATTTTGTTACCGTCTTAACTTTTCCTTTCTTTAATTTCTGGTAAAAATCATTAATCGAAGAACCGCTGGTGGTGGTGGAAAATTGCGGATAAAGCGGCAGCAAAATTATTTCATCTGCACCATATTCCTTAATTTTTTTTATCACATCGGAAGAATTTGGCCGTGAGTAACGCATTGAAACAAAAACCTTGTAATCGCCAAAAAAAGAAAGTTCTTTTTCTAAAGCTTCGGCCTGAGCATTGGTGATTTCCAGAATTGGTGATTTGCCGCCAATTGCAGCATAAATTTTTTGTGCCTTTTTATTGCGAATGGAGGAAATGAGATGCGCCAACAAATAGCGAAATGGCTGTCTTAAATCAATAATGGCCTTGTCATTAAACAGGTTGAATAAAAAACCTTTGACTGATTCTAAACTATCAGGGCCGCCTAAATTGAAGAGAATTACTGCGGTTTTTTTCATAATTATAAGTCTTTGCCAAATTTAAAATTTATCTCATATCTCATAACACATAAGGTGTCATTCCGGCGCAGGCCGGAATCCAGGAAATCTCTTAACAAATACATAATCCGAGTTTGTCATTAACATCTCCTGGATTCCGGCCTGCGCCGGAATGACACCGAGGGTAAGACTATTATTAGGAATCCATTTATAGAATCGTTATAGAATTGGTTTCGGAAAATGGCCTAGAACCTTGATAAATGGACGAATTTCAGTTGCTGAAAGTTTGGAAATTTCCTTGCTTGAGCTTTCTAAAAATCCCTCAACTTCTACAAGATAGAAGTTGATATTTTGAATTTGTGGCAATTTTGTAGAGCTAAGAATTTTAAGCTTCAAACCACAATTTCCCAAAATTTCTTCCACTAAATTTTTAGAAAATTGGCTGTCAATTTCCATCACCAAAAGTGTCGCATCTTCATTTGAAGGTTCAGAACTTTTAGCGGCGATTGCAACCAATTGGTGTTGCGAGTTGCCAATGAAAGGAATTTTGGCAAAAACTTTTATGTCATTTTGGTTATTGGCCATATTGATCCACCAGTTTTCTCCCTTGTGATCACTATTATCCGGCAGGGCAAAAATGCCGATTTGAATCTCTCCGCTTTCAATTCCGGCAATGATATTGGTAAAGCTTTCGTGGGTTTCAAGCGGAACAAAATCACCATAATATTCGCGCACCAGATATTGGTAATCGACTAGTTTATTTGGGTTATGGATGGCAATTTTTAGATTTTGCTCCAAAACATTTGAAGAGCAGATGATCTTGCGCCAGATATTGACAATGGTAGATTTTGGAATTGATTTATCAGCCTTTGCCACCAGGTTTTTTATCATATCCGCTTCTCTGGCTGACCTGACAAAAAATTTATCGCCCGATTCTTTTTTAAACTGCGCGACCTCTTCAATTATCTGCATTCGATCGTTTAACAGATTGATAATTTTGTTATCAATTTCATCAATTTTACTCCTCAGTTGTAATAATTGATTTTGCTTGTTATTGTCTGGCACGGTTCTCGGGATTAAATGGATTGCGGTTGGGAAGTGCTAAAAAATAATCAGTTTGTTTTAAAAATCATTCATAAATGTTAGTCAAATCAGTTTTTGGTCCGGAATATAAGGAGTTTGAAGTCGGTGAAATTGTTAAGCTGGCAGTTGATGCGCCGCTTAAACTTGCTTGCGGGGAAGAAATTTCCAATTTCAATTTAGCTTACCAAACTTACGGAAAATTGAATGAAGACAAGTCCAATGCAATCTTGATTTGTCATGCTTTGACGGGAGACCAATATGTCGCTTCAAAAAATCCGGTGACCGGCAAAGAAGGTTGGTGGAACTTTTTGATAGGCGAGGGCAAAGTAATTGATACCACAAAATATTTTGTGATTTGCTCAAATGTTATTGGCGGTTGCATGGGTTCTTTTAGCCCGAAAGAAATTAATCCCAAAACCGGCCAGGCTTATGCGCTTGATTTTCCGATCATCACAATCGGCGATATGGTCAATGCCCAAAAATTATTGATTGATCATTTCGGCATCAAAAAACTAGTTTCCATTATCGGCGGTTCAATGGGCGGTTTGCAGGCTTTGGAGTGGTCCAGAGCTTATCCTGATTATTCCAAATCAATCATTGCAATTGCTGCTTCTTATCGTCACACAACGCAAAATATTGCTTTTAATGAAGTGGCAAGACAGGCAATTATTGCCGATAGTGATTGGTGCGATGGCAAATATTTGTCGCAAAGGAAATATCCAAGCAAAGGATTGGCGGTGGCTAGAATGGCGGCAAATATCACTTATCTTTCTGAGGCCGCTTTGCATAAAAAATTTGGCCGGAACTTGCAAAATAAAGATAATTTTTCTTTCAATTTTGATGTCGATTTTCAAATTGAAAGTTATCTAAGGCATCAGGGCAATAGCTTCGTAAACCGTTTCGACCCAAACTGCTATCTCTATATCACCAAAGCTTTGGATTATTTTGATTTGGAGTTGGAAAATAACAATATTCTAAGCAATGCGTTTAGAAATGTTAAAGCCAAATTCTGCATAATTTCTTTTTCTGACGATTGGCTTTTTCCAACGGCAGAATCCAAAAAGCTTGGCCAGGCGCTTTCTGCCTGTGGCGTAGATGTTAGTTTGATAGATATTCTCGGTAATGCCGGCCATGATTCTTTCTTGATTGAAAATCAGGCTTTGAAGGAAACAGTGTTGGGCTTTATCAATTCTATCTAAATTTCCATGACGCAGCAAAAAGCAAATGGCGAAAAACCAGAGCCGGCCAAGAAAAAGAATAGTAAAAAACTGGAAGATGCGCTGCGCAAAAATTTGTTGAGGAGAAAAAAGGCGGCGCCAAAATCAACCTCCTAAAATTAAATGATGACATAATAGGACATGTCCAGAAAACTCCTTTTTCTTACCCCATTTCTTGTTTTTGCAATTATTGTCAGCCTTGGAATTGCTAATATTTCTAAGAAAAGCCAGGCCAATTTGATAAAAAATAAATTGCTTCTCGGCGAAAAAATGGCAATGCCGGAATTTGCTTTGCGCGACCTCTATAATTCAAAAGAGATTCTTTCCAATCAAGACTTTGCTAAAAGCAAATATTCCTTAATCAATATTTTTTCCTCCTGGTGTGTGGAGTGCAAAAAGGAACATGAATTTTTGATGAATCTATCCAGGACAAAATCAATTGATATTTATGGTGTTGCCTGGCGCGATATTGACAAAAACACCAAAGATTATCTGGAGAAAAACGGCAATCCTTATTTAAAAATTGGCGTTGATTCCAAAGGTTTACTTTCCAAATTATTGCCTATCGAAGGCGTGCCGGAAACTTTCATTGTCGATGACAAAGGTCAGATAATTTTCTACCAAAGAGGCCCGATTGATGAGAGGATTTCTGTTTTCTTTTCGCCGCAGTAGTGCGTCAATATTCCACTCCTAAAAAATAAAGCCCTTCTGCCGGTGCGTTTGGTCCAGATTTTTTGCGGTCCCTAGCTTGCAAAATCTTTTCCATTTCCTGCGCTTTAATTTTTCCCTCTCCAACATAGGCAAGTGTTCCGACCATATTTCTAACTTGATGATGCAAAAATGATTTGGCAGAAATTTCAATTTTTATCAGCTCATCTTCTTTATAAATTGTGATTTTATCAATTGTTTTAACCGGGCTTTTAGCTTGGCATTCGCTATCTCTAAAACTGCTAAAATCATGTTTTCCGATTAAATATTTTGAGGCTTCAATCATGGCCCCAACATCAAGTGGATTTGCAACATGCCAGGCCAGGCCTTTATCAATTGCCGGTTGTGGATGACGATTGATGATGCGATATTGGTAATGCCGCATCACCGCATCAAAACGGCTATGGAAATTTTCATCAACCTGTTTGCAATCTAAAATTACAATATCTTCTTCCTGTAAATAATGGTTCAGCCCCGGGCGCATCTTGAAAGCTGATTTTTCTTTTTGCAAATCAAAATGGGCCATTTGGGCAATGGCATGAACGCCAGCATCTGTGCGGCCTGATCCGGCCAGTTCAACTTCTTCTCCGGTTAGTTTGAAGATGGCTTTTTCAATAATTTCTTGAATTGAATTTGCGTCTTTTGCCTGCTTTTGCCAGCCGATATATCTGCTGCCTTTATATTCAATTGTGAGCTTGTATCTGAACAAAGTGTTAATGGATTTTAATTGTCGGAACTAAAAATTTATCCTTAATAAAAAATTTTGTCGTTATTTTTTCTAAGATCTTTTTAAGATTCTGCCGTTAATTATAGTGATCCAGAACCAACATTAAAAATTAAAATGAAAAACCCAGGAAAAATATCCAGCAAACAGCCTGGATTTAACTTGCATGTAGTAGAAGAAGGTAATCTATCATTTGATTCTATAGAACCAATAATTGAAGCTTATTTTAACCATTCCACCAAGGGGTTTATAGATAGAATATTCAAAGATTGGGGAAGTGCTGAAGCTGCCGAATTTTTGTATAAAGTGATAAATTTGAACAGAGAAAAATTCTTAGATTTTGCTAAATCTTTTGAAAATCTACACCCGGATTTTAATTATCTTTCCAGGCAGTGTAACGGTCATCTTGAAGATGACGATAAAATCTTTATGCAATGCAAAAGGCTTTCTGTGGTTTCGGATGAGATTCTTAAATCTTATATCGGGCTTTATTTTAAGGAGCGTTCAAATATTGATTTGTCTGATCGTAGTCCGCATATTTATGGTCAAATGCAAAGGAAGGAAGAAGCTGGAAGGGAGGTTGGGGCCTCGCGATAGAGGTGTTCGTTACATTTATTAAAGATGTTGTCGAGATCAGTTTTAATTTGTTATCTTTCTGGATTGCCGCGGAGCAAAGCTCCTCGCAATGACGGTGTTGAGATATGCGTTAAACTTCCCAGATCGTCATTGCGAGGAGCGTGCGAAAGCCAGCGACGCGGCAATCCAGGGAATTATTAGATTAACTTACAACCAATCAACACTTACAACAATTCTCCAATTCTCCCTAAATGGTGATAATCATCTTCTTCGTAAATATCAAAATCCGGGCAGCAGATATAGCCGGAATTTTGTTCGACAAAAATTTCCAGTAATTTTGCCATTCCTTTTTGCGCTTCATCAATCAGCAGTTCTGCATCTTTTAAATCCTTGAATTCATTTTGGTCTCGGCCTTTTAGATTTTGATATTGTAATTTGCCGATTTTTATTTTTTTTAGTTCGGAATAATTTTTTACATCACCCATATGCAAAATCATGGCTTCAATTGCCAGTTGTGGTTCCAGACCATTTTTAATTTCTTTTGGCGCCGGCAATTGGCCGGTTTTGTAATCAATAATTTCAAAACTGCCATCATCATATAAATTGAGCCGGTCAATTTTGGTGGTCAAAATTATATTGCCCAACCTCATTTCCGCTTCCACTTCCACAAAACTTTCCTTCAAATTTTGCCGCAAAATTTCTTCCCGGCGCAAAAACCATTGGATGATATTTTCAAATCTTGGCCACCACAAAATATGGCTGGAATGGTCGGGAAAATAATCGCCAAAATTTTTTTTGCTATCTTCAAGAAGCGTTGCAGCTCTTTTGCTGGTTTCGATTTTTTGATAATCTCTGACAAAATTTTCCAAAATCTTATGCACAAAATTACCAAATTCGGCAAAAGAAGCTTCCTGTTCAATCTTCTTCAAAGGCCGCAAGTTAAGGATTCTCTTGGCATAAATATAATAAGGGTTTCTAAGCCATTTAGAAATATCGGTGGCAGAAATTTTTTGCAGATTTTGTTTTGGCTTAGGGCTTGATCTTTGTGCTGCGCTGTTTTGTTCTATTTGCGCTGCATTTAAAAAACGCAAATATTTTTCTCCATCCTGCAAAATATTTTCTAACCCGGCAACTTTCAAAACCGCTTCTAATTTCAGCAAAAATCGTGATTTAACGGTTGGAGAATTATTTTTATTTTTCGGATAAATCAGCGCCAGCTCTTTACTTCCCAAATAATTGCAAAAATCATAGGCCGAGGTGCCAACATGCTTGGCAAGAGATGGCAGGCCAAAATCAGCGCGGATTTTATTTCCCAGCCAATCATCACCATTTTTGGCCGGAAATTCTCCTTCGCAAAGATCGGCAACAATTGTTAAATCATAATCCATCAATCTGGCCTCTATCCTTGATAAAACATGAAGCCGAGGGTGAAAATTTCCTGCTTTTTTGAAGCGATAATTTTTTAGCAAATTTCTAAGCAATCGTCCATAGCTTTGCGGCTCTAGGTAAAAATCAACATCATCTGCCAACAATTCTTGGTAAAATTCTAAAAATTCTTCACCGCCTTCGGTTTCTTTGAATCCGCCGGATAAAGCCAACGAACATTCGAAATGAGTTTGCAGAATTTTTTTAAAATCCGCTTTTTCTTTGGAAAATTCTCTTAGCAGAGGTGCAAAAATATCAGCAAGTTTTTGCAGGTAATTTGCCAGTTCAGAATCAATAGTTTTGGCGTATAAAACCATTTCTTCAAAGCTAGAAAATTTGACCAGACCGCGGGCAATTTTTATTTCAAATTGCGGCAGAAATTTATCTGGTTGATTTAACGGATTTTTTAAAATTGCCAACAAATTGAGCAGGCTAAAATTACCGGCAAATTCGCTGATCAAAAACAAATAATTGGCCAGCGCGCAATGGCCCAAATCAAAGATGGAAGAATCGTCAACCGCAATTTGCCATTGCCCTAAATTTGCTTTTACATTTTCAATCAAACATTGGTCATTGCTAATTAGCGCTGCGGTTTTGCCAGGTTCTTCCAACGCCATGCGCATCATAATGGCGATGAGTCTAGCCTGGTCATGCTCACTTTCAGTTTCAATTTTTGTTATGTTTGATGAGGTGGTTGGAAGTGTTGGCGATTGCTGTGGATTTTTCTTGTAGTCTCTGGATTGCCGCGTCGCTGGCTGCGCACGCTCCTCGCAATGACGATCTTGAGCTTCTTGCGCTAAACTTTCTACGCCGTCATTGCGAGGAACGAAGTGACGTGGCAATCCAGAAAAATCTTGCAATGAAGAAGTTGTTTGCCATAAGTCGCAAAACTCCGCAGGCAACATGACAAGAGAAGAGAGGGTGGGAATAAAATCATCCGAATTTCTAAATTCTTCAATTCTGATTTCTTCAACTTCCTTTCGCGAAACTCCAATTTTTTCCAGCAATTTTTTGAGCAAAAATTGTGGATGATTTTCGCCAATTTTGTTCCAAATATTCTCATCAAGCTCACAATCCAAACCAAATAAAACCAAATGACCATTTTCTAACCCGGCAATTGTCTTCAAAAGCTCGGCAGTAGCCAAAACACTGCCCGTAGAACCGGCAGCAATAATCGGATAGCGGCTGCCATTTTCTCTTAAATGTTTTTCGTAATTTTTAATCATCAAATTGCGTCGATGGCTTATCGAAATCAGCCCTTCTTTAGCCATGAGATTTTGCCACTCACTGCCGAAATAACGCAAAAATTGTAGAATTTGTTGTTTGTGCGAGGCCAGTTCTGAATCATCAACTTCAATCAAATCTTGGGTATTTAATCCTTCTTTTTCCACCTCATCTAAAAATGACTGCAAATGATCGGCAATTTCTGCCAGCGCCGCAGTGGAAATATTCTGGCCAAATAAATTAGTCTTGCGGTTCCAGTTTTTTATCTCATCAATCAGCCGCAATTTATATTTAAGCCGATTTTCCGCATCAAAAACATCAGGCAGATTTTCAAAAGCAGCATCCGGCAAAACCAAATCATAATCCACATCCCCAATCGCCAGAATCTTCGGCAAAATCAGCGCCTCATTTGCTGCGGAGTGCAAAAAAATCTTCTTAATCTCACGACAAGCCCGTCTGCTAGGAAGAAGAATGATAATATTGGACAAATAAGAAGGATCCGTATATTTTGCCAAAACCCATGAGACCAGGCTATATAAAAAGCCATAATTGGCGCTGATGTTGGAGATGTTTTTTGATTGGTTTTGCGTCATCATTTTATTTTGAAAGGCTTTGAAATAGTAAAGCCTGTTTTTAAAAAGAGGTAGAGTTTTTGCAAGGAAGAAAGAATTGTTTAAATCACGCTGTAATGAAGTGAACGCGGATAACCAATAATTATACTACATATTAAACAACCAAAAAATTCAAAATGCCTAAAATTCTTGATCAACGCAGTGATGACAATAAGAAAGAAGTAATTGCTTTTAGTATGCTAGGTAAAAAGCTTTCTGAGCTTGATGCCAATCAAAAAGGTGCTTTGAATGATGCTCTTTCTAGGAGCAAGAAAGAAGCAAACATCACCAATGAAACACTTGCTAATTTTTATTCTGGCAAGATACCATTTTGTGGTTCAGGTGAATCCGTATTTAAGGGTATTAGTGTTATTGGGCCAGTACAGGCATTACATGCTACATTCCCAAACATCATAAATTATTATCAAACCAATTTTACTGCTTGGAAGGCTGATAAGAAATTAAAAAATCTATTAGAGGAAGATCATAATTTCATCCAAGTGCTTTTCCCTACTGTAACAGTATCTGGTCCTGGTGAAGTTTTTCCGGTTATTGAGGCAGGTGAGGAAGCTGCCTTTAGAGCGGCATTTGGTGGTGATGCAGATACAATTAATAAAAATCTTACAGATGCCACCAATCTTATGATTGAGTTTTTTAAAGAAGTTGGTGATGACATAACTCCTCATAATTATCTCAGAATCAGCAGAATGATAGAGTCGCTTGGTGTTGTTTTTGAGCATCCAAATAAACAAAAATTGGTTGAAAACATATTAAAAAGTGTAAAAGGAAAACCGGGAATTGGTGATGATGAAATAGCGGCATGGAAGAAGCATTGCCATGATGCTGAGATCACAGATATCGATGGTCAAAAGATAGATGTTTTTATTGATACACTAAGATCTTCTCCGCAAAAAGCTTCTCCAGAGGAAAGTAAAGATCATGCTCACAAAAAACCATTGTCTCAGCCTCAAATTAAGGGAGACATGGCATGGAAAATTAGAAAAAGTGATGGTGCAGAGGTTGAGGTAGGTTCATTTGTTAAAAGAATTCCAGAGGAAAATGCGACTTTAAGATCAAATCTTCGGTTGAATGCCACTAATCTTAAAGTTACAGATTTTAATCATAATCCAGCAGCTGAGCCATATCAGTTTAAGAAGAAGCCAGAGAAAATAGATAAAAAAAGCGACCTAATTGATGGAGGTGAACAGACACTTTATTATTATGAGCCAATTGGGCATGTTGATACTGGTGGGAAAAATCACTGGCCAAGGAGTGTGGTAACTGGTTTCAAACCTCGGGAAAAAATAAAAACAATAAGCAAAGCCGAATTTGATGGATGGGTTGAGAAAACAAAATTTTATAGAGATAGCGATTTAAATGAAGAGACTGCAGTTAAAATTGCTCAATCTAAAGCAAAAACAGAGAAACCATTAGCAAGACATGACCAGAAGATAGGTTTGCCTGAACATGATCATGAGGGAAATTTATTTAGTTTTATAGCCCCTTGCGAAGCTTATGTAGAGAATAATGGCACAAAATCTGACCCAGTAGTTCAATTAGCGCTATATAATTTTACCTATCCTGTATTTAATACAGATAGTGGAAAGCTGGGTGGAGAGATATTTGATGTAAATGGGAATGTAAAAGAAGAAGTTTGTCGGAATTTACGCAAAATGATTGCCCTAAGTCTTCGTGTTGTGAATGAATGGGGACGGGATAATGAATATGAAATTCCATTCATATTGCAAAACCCAAATGCATTTCTGAGTAAGCTAACTGATGATTTGAGAAGCAATGTAAAGAAAGCTATCGCAGATGCTTTTGCCGAGGTGCTTAATAATGCAGAAGCTAAAGATGTTTCACATATTGAAAATTTTATTGTTAACGGTGGTTATGATTTTTGGGAAAAAGATCAAGCAGGAAACAGCCTAGGCAATATAGCAAAAATGCAAAATGCTGCTAATGGTGGAGCAAGAAAAGAGATGAAGGTTGGTAATTATGATTTTATGGAAATTGCTAAACATTATAATGCAATAGGCAGAATCTGTCCTGAACCATTGATGGGTCATACAAGTAAAGAGGTTGACAATGGAGGATATGGAGATGGTGCGGAAGATGCTGCTGAAGAATATTGGTGTAGAGCAACATATGGGGTTTATGGTCAGATTATCAAGAAAGCTATTCAGCAAAAAATTCTGGATCGTAAAAAAAATGGGCAATCTCTTGATATTGCTGTAAATGTCTATAATGCACATGCTAAACCTCCCGCTCCTGCGCCAAGTCCTGCTCCTGCGCCAGGTCTAGCACCAGTGGTGGCGATCACAAAAATAACTAAGCTTCCTAAAAAGACGGACCACACTGAAGTAAGTATTAAAGTCACTCCTAAGGGCGGAAAAGAGTTGATATTCAAAAGCTTAAACTTGTTGAATAAATGCCATAAAAAAGATCCAAAAAAACCGGGTTCATTTACGAATAATCCTTTTGATATAGGGGAAAAATGGCCTGAATTTGAAGCAAGAAAGATGGCGCAAATTCCTGAGATCATTACTAAGGCAGGTGATGTTTTTTGTTTCCAGGAAACTGATTTATGTGATGTGCCGCCTTTGTCGGCTGATAAGAAAAACCAGAAAGAATTTGATGCAAAAACAAGGTTAAGAGATGCGTTTGAAGCGGCATGCAAAAAGGAAGGTTTGGGAGTAATTTATTCTTGGGACGCTAATACGGGAGGAGCTCATGAAAATAGAAAACTTATAACTCTGTACAAAAAGGATAAATTTACCGCTCCGACAATGGCAGATATAAAAGGTGTTTTGCCATTTACAAAGGAAATAGAATTAAAAGACAAGAAAACAGGCATAAAAACAGGTACAAAAGTAAAAAGAGTCATAAACCAAGGTTTAGAAGTAACTCTTACGCCTAAAGACGGAAGTCCTAAAATCAAGGTAACCAATATGCATTTATTTGATGAATGCACAAAGGCTGATCTGGATGAGTATCGTGAAGCAAATAAAAGTGATGCGCACAAGCTTGTTATGTTTGGTGATACCAACCGTCCGAGTTATGAATATCCATTTGCTATTTCAACTAACAGAGCCACAAATGTTAGCAATGACGGCACATATAGTATTGAAGAAGATCCGGCTAGAAAGCGCACCTACGCAGATAGTGCAGGAAATATAAAGCCTCTTGTCAAAGATTATGAACATTTTACGCTCCATGGTGGCGGAGAAGAATGCGAAGTTGAGTTGCTGGAAGGAGAGGAATTTGTAAAAACTGCTGGTGGTGTGGCCTATAAGAAATATAAGGGAGGGGAAAAATATAAGGTCGACAAAGAAGGATATTTGCATTTTGTGCCATCGAATGATCCTTCATTGTCTAAAGAAGAGAGGGAGTACGAGAAAAAGCTCCAAGAATATTATGAGGATTATAAAAAATATAAAACCGTATTAGATAGCAATGCAAATGCCTTGGAGACATGGAAGGCTGCAAATCCGAATTGGGAAAAATGGGAGAAATATAACGAAGATGTTAAGAGGGCAGAAATTGTGGATATGGTATTAGATTTTCAGAAAAAATTGAGTACTGCAGATGCGTCAGAAAGAGAAAATTTTAGAGAAGAACTGGGCAGAAAAGTTTCTAAATATTTAGGTGCCGATAGTGAGCTGGCAAAAATCCTGGATGGTCATGGACAGCAAGATGCGGCTGCAATACTAACTCCATTACTTGGTATTCTTTTTGGTGATAAAATTGGAAATATTCCCGCCGCTTATGTTGGATTAGATGACCAGCCAGTTTCTATTTTTGAATTAGGGAGGGACGATTTTGGTAAATCAGATCCTTTAGACGGACTAATCAATGGTGGTAATTATCATTTTAATGATCCGGATGAGGTTGTTTTTCGGATGAAAAGATTTGATTTTGATAAAGGAGTTCCAAGCAAAGATGATAGAAAAATAAAGTTTAAATCACAGATTGCTATTGGCTCCAAAAAATACAAACCAACTTCATTCGTTGTTCAAGATGGCAATTTTAGCCGTGGTCATTATTTGGCATATGTTATGGATAAGACGGGGCAATGGTGGAAATATAATGATTCACAATCTCCTGAGAAGATTGGGGCTGTTGAGGCTGATGCTTTGATGGAGGAAGCTTATATGGTTAAATATTCTACCGATGATCATGCCAACAAGATTGAAAAACAAGAGCATGGAACAAATAATTTTGGGTCTGGTGGCGGCAATAGATGTTGGTTTAATGCTGCTTTAGCTTTTGCTCTATCTTTCACATCGATAGAAAAAGTTCAGGCTAAAGTGCCGTCAGTAACTGCTCCAACTTCTAACAGGCCAAAAGATGTACCGCTTCCAAAAGTACCACGAAAACCGCAAAGATCGGATATAGTAAAAGTAATAGCCCCACAACTTCCACATCCTGGACCAGCTTCTGTTCCTGCGCCAATTTCTGGTCCAGTAGCTCCAGGACCTAGTCCTTCTCCAGTTACGGCAAGTAAATTGAAAAAGGATTATGAAATTGCCATTGAGGTTGAGAAATTTACAAACGGCAATAGTTCTGTCAGTGCGGAAGTTGTTGACGAAATCAATAAATCCGTAGCTAAAAATACTTCAGTTACTTCCTCTTATGCGCGCAGGGGTGCTGGTATTGCTTTTGTTCCTTCCAAAATAATCGCTGGTGCCAACACTGAAAGATCGCTTGCTATAATTAACCTGCTTCCTGACAGAAAGGATGAAAAGACGAGATTTTTTGATGAGTCTGGCAATCCTATTCCATATGATAACATGGTAGAGTTAGTGAACCGCAAGCACATCACCCATATTAAGGTTGGAGATAAGGAAACTCCGGTTGCTGAATTGCTTGACCAGGGAAAGATCGGTGAAATATTTGGCAAAATTGGAAAAGTGCAATTCACAATTAAAGACAGCAATGGTGGAGGTGTCAAAAAAATCACCTGCGATATCAGACCAAACGCACTTTTTGTTACCGACAAATCCATTGACCCGAAAGTTGCGCAACATCTGAGACATGATGGCAAAATGGTTGATTGGTTTGATCCCAAAAAAGATGGGCTTAAGGTATTGGGGGATGATTTCCAGCAATATTTGGTAGGAACTTCTAAGGGGGTGATGACTCCATAATATTCTCGAACGGTACTTCTGCCGCGTCTTTTTGGTACTGGATTTTCTAAAGCAGTTTACTGCTTTTAGAAAATCCTAATCTGGAGTTCCCTCTTAAACCAGAGTGTGGTTTTAAGCTTTTTGTGATTGAATTAAGAAGTTTAAGTTTTGGGATAATATCAAGAGATACTATAATCGAGTCATGAAAGTTGACTCTCAAAAAAGCAAAGTGACTATTCAAAACTAGCAACAAATTCTACTTATCCGTCTCAATCTCGAACTGCTTGGAATATAAATGCGCATAATGGCCGTTTTTATCTAGAAGTTCCTGATGTTTTCCTGATTCAATCACTCTTCCTTCCGAGATCACATAAATGCAATCAGCGTGAATGACTGTTGAAAGACGGTGAGCGATGACGATTGTGGTGCGGTCTTTCATTAAAGTGGCCAGGGCTTTTTTGATGGCATGTTCGGAGATTGGGTCGAGCGAAGAAGTGGCCTCGTCTAAAAGCAGAATTGGGGCGTTATATAAAATGGCTCTGGCGATGGCAATTCTTTGTCTTTGGCCGCCGGAAAGGCGGATGCCGTTTTGGCCGATTGCGGTTTCATAACCATTTGGCAATTCTTTGATGAAGTCATCAGCTTCTGCTAGCTTGGCAGCTTCAATGATTTCTTCCTTCGTTGCGTTTTCTTTTCCGTAACGGATATTTTCCAGAACCGTATCGTCAAACAACATCACTTCCTGATTTACAACTGCCATTGAGCGGCGCAAAGACTTAATGGTTAAGTCTCTAATATCATAGTCATCCAGCAAAATGCTGCCCTCATTTGGATCATAAAAGCGCAAGATCATATTCATGATTGTTGACTTGCCGCCGCCGGAATGGCCAACAAGAGCAATAGTTTTACCGGCGGGAACTTCCAGATTAATTTTATCCAGAGTGGTTTTTTCTTTTATATAGCTAAAGCTGACATTGTTGAATTTGATATTGCCTTTGACATTTTTAAGGTCTACAGCTTGCGGACTATCGGTGATTGTTGGTTTTTGTTCTAAAGTTGCGTAAAATCTTTCAGAAGCGGCTAAACCCAGTTGTACGCCGGAATTCATCCCTGATACCGATTTTAAAGGGCGATAAGCCATCATCATTGCGGCAAAAAACGAGAAGAAAGCGCCAGGAGTAGTTTTGCCGGTTAATACCTGATGCCCACCATACCAAATAACTAAGGCAACACCAATGCCGCCAAGTGTTTCTACAAAAGGCGAGGCAATGAGTGACATTTTGCTGATTTTTCTGCCAAGCTTATACATTTCCTCAATAATTTTACCCATCCTGCTGATTTCAAATTCTTCGCAATTATAAGCTTTGACAAGCTTGGAATATTGCAAAGTGTCAGACATTTGCGAGGTAAATTGTTGAGAAGTGGTTTGGTTGGAAAAGGACAGATTACGCAATTTTCTGCCAATTTTATAAATCGGGTAAGCGGCAAGCGGGAAGCCAACAAAGGCTACAAGTGAAAGCTCGATACTTTGTTTGAACATTAAAATGACAAGAAAAACCAAAGTTAAAAGCTGTTTAACAAAACCGTTGAGCAAAGTACTAACTGTGCCAGTTATAGCGTTAATTTCATTGATAACACTGGCAACCATATTGCCGGAAGAGGAGCTGTGCAGAAAAGAAATGTCAGATCTGATGAAATGGGCATAAAGATTTTTACGCATATTTGCCGCCATTCTCATAGTTAGCAAATTCATCAGCAAAAGCTGAAAATAGGTGGCAAAGCCTTTGATAACAGTTACCAACAAAATTGCGATTGGAATGACCACCAGCATCGTGGCGTCTTGCTTTAAAAAGACTGAATCCAAAGCCGGTTTAACCAACCAGGCGTGAAGTGTTGTTGTGCCGGCAACCACCATCATCAAAGCGACGGAAATGATCAAAGATTTTTTTTCCGGAAGGACATATTCTTTGCATATCCTCTTTAGTCGGCTTAGATCTTCTTTTAAAATAGATTTTTTTTGCATATTTAAATTTAGGCTATTTAATTACTCGCTTCGCTTTGCGGCTAAAGGCGGCAAAATATAATCAACTAATCCAAAATGAGCAATTACAATTTTCCCAATCCCGAAGGCAAATTTGGCGAATATGGCGGCCGTTTTGTGGCTGAAACTTTGATGCCAGCGGTTTTAGAACTTGGCCGCTCCTATGAACAAATCAAAACTGATAAAAGTTTTTGGGCGGAATTTGATAATTTGATGAAACATTATGTTGGTAGACCAAGCCCGCTTTATTTTGCCAAAAAAACTACTGACTATGCTGGCGGAGCAAAAATTTATTTTAAGCGTGATGAGCTAAATCACACCGGATCGCACAAAATCAATAATTGTATCGGTCAAATTTTGCTCGCTAAAAAAATGGGCAAAAAAAGAATTATTGCTGAAACCGGGGCTGGCCAGCATGGTGTTGCCACTGCTACAGTTTGCGCTTTGTTTAACATGTCTTGCGTGATTTATATGGGCGCAAAAGATATTGAAAGACAAAAGCCCAATGTGTTTAGGATGAAGCTTTTGGGTGCAGAAGTTAAAGCAGTTGAAAGCGGATCAGCCAGTTTAAAAAACGCTATCAATGAAGCAATGCGCGACTGGATTGCCGATGCTAATGACACTTATTATTTGCTAGGCACGGTAGCTGGCCCGCATCCTTATCCATCAATGATTCGCGATTTTCACTCGATTATTGGCAGAGAAGCAAAAGAGCAAATTCTTGAAGCAGAAGGAAAATTGCCTGATGCACTTGTGGCCTGCATTGGTGGTGGATCAAATGCTATCGGCTTATTTTATCCTTTCATTGAAGATGCCAATGTTGAAATGTTTGGCGTTGAAGCGGCAGGAAAAGGCCTGGAAAGCGGCGAACATGCGGCTTCAATTTCCAAAGGCAGCAAGGCAGTTTTGCATGGCAATATGACTTATTTTTTGCAAGATGAAGACGGCCAAATCAAAGACGCCCATTCAATCTCCGCCGGCCTAGATTATCCAGGAATTGGCCCAGAACATGCTCATTTAGCCGATATCAAACGCGCTAATTATGTTTCAGCAACTGATGATGAGGCGTTAGAAGCATTTAAACTTTGCACCAAATTAGAAGGCATAATTCCCGCCTTAGAATCTGCACATGCCGTTGCCTTTGGCATGAAACAGGCAGCTAAAATGGGAAAAGATAAAATCATGATTATCAATTTATCTGGCAGAGGTGATAAGGATATTTTTACTGTAGCAGAGAAATTGGGGGTAAAGTTATAGTTATGACTAGAATCAAACAAACATTCCAAAATCTTAAAAACAAAACTGCCTTTATTGGCTTTGTCACTGCAGGTGATCCTGACTATCAAACTTCGCTTGAGATTATCAAATCCATGGCAAAAAGTGGTGCGGATATTATTGAGCTTGGTGTGCCGTTTTTGGACCCGGCGGGAGATGGACCAACAATTGATGCGGCTAGCAAAAGAGCGGTTAAGGCTGGAATGAATTTGCGTCAGGTTTTAAGAATGGTTAGTGAATTTCGTCTGGACAATAAAACAACGCCAATTGTTTTGATGGGCTATTACAATCCGATTTTACATTATGGTTTAGAGCAGTTTTGTGTTGATGCTTCAAAGGCCGGAGTTGACGGAATTTTGGTGGTTGATTTGCCGCCAGAAGAAGATCTCGAATTAAAAAATTTTGCCGAAAAAAATCAGTTAGATTTTATCAAACTAATTGCCCTAACTTCCGACCAAAAACGTATTGGAAATATTGCCCAAAATGCCAGTGGCTTTTTATATCTGGTTTCAATCTTAGGAATTACCGGCACAAAATCGGCAGATTTAAATGAGCTAAAAAGTCATTTACAAAAAATTAAACAAGTCAGCAATTTACCAGTTGCAATCGGGTTTGGAATTAAAAGCAAAGAACAGGTGAGGGAGGTTGCTTCAATTGGCGCTGATGCTGTTGTTGTGGGTTCTGCTTTGGTGAAGGTGATTGAAGAAGCTGTGGAGCAAAAGACTGATAAAAAATTGATATCTGGTTTAGTTGCGAAGAAAGTTTTGAGTTTTGTTTAAGAGTTTTTTCTGGATTGCCGCGTCAGGGCTAAAGCCCTTCCTCGCAATGACGATGTTGTAAGCTTTTATGCAAGAATCTCAACATTGTCATTGCGAGGAGCGTGCGCAGCCAGCGACGCGGCAATCCAGAAAGATAAAATTACAGTAAAATTATCAATTAGTTAATAAATGGAACCAATTAAAAATATCAAATTAGCCACTATCAATTGCGGTTTAAAATATAAAAACCGTGATGATTTGCTTTTGGTACAATTGCCAGAACAAAGTGCTGTGGCTGGAGTTTTTACTAAATCCTCAACTGCTGCTGCGCCGGTTAGAATTGGACAACAAAATTTGCAGAAAACCGCGCCAAATACAACTGCGCGGGCTTTGATTGTGAATGCCGGAAATGCCAATGCTTTTACTGGAGCAGGGGGTTTAGAAGCGGTAAATAGAGTTGCAGCAGAAGTGGCAAAAATTATTGGCTGTGAACAAAATCAGGTTTTTATGTCTTCAACCGGCGTAATTGGAGAGCGTTTGAAAGATGAGTTGATTATTGCTGCATTGCCTGATTTGTCTAAGAAGTTATCCGATGATAAAGAGGCTTGGCAAAATTCCGCTAAAGCAATCATGACCACCGATACTTTTGCGAAATTCTCTTCCAAAACCATTTCGATTGAAGGAAAAAAAGTTACCATCAACGGTTTTGCCAAAGGTTCTGGCATGATTGCGCCTAATATGGCCACTATGCTTGGTTATATTTTTACTGATGCCAATATTTCCGCTGCGATTTTGCAAAAATTACTTAGCGAACTGACTGAAGAAACTTTCAATTCCATCACTGTTGATTCTGATACTTCTACCAATGATACGGTTTTGCTCTTTTCAACCAAGCAAGCCGATCATACAGAAATAAATGATATTGGTGATAAAAACCTATCCGAGTTTAAAGCGGTTTTGAAAGACTTGATGTTAGAGTTAGCTAAACTGATTGTAATTGACGGCGAGGGCGCAACCAAATTAATTGAAGTTGAAGTTGCTGGAGCTTCATCAAAAGCTGCCGCTAAAACCATTGCTCTTGCAATTGCCAATTCGCCATTAGTAAAAACTGCCATCGCTGGTGCCGATCCAAATTGGGGGCGTATTGTTATGGCGATAGGAAAATCAGAACAGAAAGTTGTGCAGGAAAAATTGAGCATCCGCATTGGCGATTTCACCATCGTTGAAAATGGCGAACGCATTAATGGTTACGACGAAAAGCCGGTGCACCAATATATGACTGGCAAAGAAGTGAAGATTTTTGTTGATATGAATTTAGCCGAAAAGGAAAACCGCGCAATTGTGTGGACTTGCGATTTTACGGAAGGTTATATCAAGATTAATAAGGATTATCGGAGTTAGATCTAGAGTCTAGGTTATATTGAAATTTCTGGATTGTCGCGTCGCTGGCTGCGCACGCTCCTCGCAATGACGATATTGAAAAGAGCTTCGTTCCACGACAATCCAGGCTTAATTTCTATCTCCTTCTTCTATCGCCACCTTCTTTATCCTTCCAACTTCTAGTTCTTGGTGCTCCTCTATTATAACCGCCACCTTCACCAGGTTTTTTGTCCTTGGCTCTGGTTACCACTGATCTGCCGGTGGAATTATTTTGAAATGATTTCAAAATTTTCTCTGCATCTTCAAAAGCAACTGCAATGAAAGAAAAAGTATCTAAAACCTTGATATCATTGATGCTGCTTGATGAAACGCCGGTTTCTTTGGAAATAAAGCTAGCCAATTTTGCTGGGTCCATTCCATCTGCTTTACCTTTGGCAACGAATAATCTCGCCGTTCCCTTTCTATCAACATAACCTCTTTGTCCATCGGAATAGCCGCTGGCACCTCGGTCATCATAATAGAAATCTTTATTGCGTTGATAAGCGCCGATATCATTTATTTTGTTATAGCTTTTTTCGTTAAGCTCGTCTTTGAAGGCATGCTTCAAGATGGCCGCAACTGCTTCTTCAGCATTGTTGTTGGCTAAAATTTCCTTCGCAACTTCTTTGAAATCTTCAAAATCTCCCGATTCAACAATCTTAGTAATTGAGCTTTTGATTCTCTCTCTTTTGCTGTCAATCACCGTTTGAATATTTGGGATAGTTTGCTTTTGAATTGTTGCCTTGGCCATTTTTTGGATACTGACCAATTTGCGATATTCAGAAGGAGTTATGAGAGTGATGGCGGTTCCGCTTTTACCTGCTCTTCCGGTTCTGCCAATTCTGTGAACATAGCTTTCCGGGTCTTGAGGTAAGGAATAATTGATAACATGAGTTAAGTTATCAACGTCAATACCGCGGGCAGCAACATCTGTTGCCACTAAAACGGTTGATTTTTTATCCTTGAATTTTTTTAAAATTCTCTCTCTTTGCCCTTGAGAAACATCGCCATGCAGTGCTTCAGCGCTGCAACCGCGATTGGTTAATTTGTTAGAAATTTCATCGGCGTCAAGTTTTGTGCGGCAAAATATCACGCCGTAAAAATTTTCTTCCACATCGATGATTCTGTATAAAGCTTCGAATTTATCAGCATTGGCAACTTCAAAATAAATTTGCTGAATATTGTTTTGAGTAATTGCATCTCTTTTGGCGGCTACAACCTCAAACTCCCTCATATATTTTTTAGCCAAACGCATGATGTTGTCTGGCATGGTGGCAGAGAAAAGCAGCATGCGCTTTTCTTTCGGGGTGGATTTCAAAATAGTTTCAATATCTTCCACAAAACCCATATTGAGCATTTCGTCAGCCTCGTCTAACACTACATATTGCAGTTTAGAAAGGTTAAGAGTTTTGCGTTCCAAATGATCCATGATTCTGCCTGGTGTTCCCACAACAATATCAACACCTCTTTTTAAACGGTCAATTTGTCTTTCAATTGGCTGGCCACCATAAACGGCAGCAACTTTGATTGAATGGTCAGGAGAAAGAGAGCTAATTTCTTCAGTCACTTGCACCGCCAATTCTCTGGTTGGAGCCATGATAAGCGCCTGAACAAAGCCGGCGCCGGGAGTAACATTTTCAATTAATGGAATACCAAAAGCGCCGGTTTTGCCGGTGCCGGTTTGTGCTTGGCCGACAACGTCTTTGGTGCCTTTTAACAGGAATGGAATAGTTAAAGCTTGTATTGGTGTCGGCTCTTCAAAGCCTTTACTTCTAAGGGCCTCAATCATTTTGTCAGATAGGCCGAGTTCACGGAATTTTTCTAAATTAGGCATTTGGTTTTGGGTAAAATTTTGGTAAAAAAGTTTAGTGGCGAGTGTTGATATGCTATATAATCGACAAGTGCTTCTAAGAGAGGGGCGCATTCTAGGCGCTAGATCTCAAATGTAAAGCCTTGGAAAGTAAGAATATAAAGGTTTTTTTAAGAAATAGATGTTTGGTGAGCTATGCAAGCGCTGGTTTGGTAATTGATTATTTTGGTAGAAAATAAATATATGGTTTTGGTTTATAATAAGGAGAAATGATAAAACTAAAAGAATGAAAGGATAACCCTCAATAAAGAATTTTAATATCAGCGCCACAGGAAATTAGTTTTTCAGCTAGTCTTTCATAGCCTCTTTCCAGGTGATATAAGCGGTTGATGGTGGTTTGGCCCTTGGCAACTAAGCCGGCCAAAACCAATGAAACTGAGGCTCGAAGGTCGGTTGCCATGACTTCAGCGCCAAACAGTTCTTTTTTGCCTTTTACAACGGCAACATTGCCGTGATATTCAATATCGGCGCCCATTCTTACTAGCTCCAAAACATGCATGAAGCGGTTTTCAAAGATGTTTTCGCTGATGGTGGAGCTGCCTTGGGCAACGCACATTAGAGACATAAACTGGGCTTGCATATCGGTTGGAAAACCGGGGTAAGGGTGGGTGGCAATGTCAACTGAGGTTAAATATTCACCGCTTCTTTTAACTTCGACCTGGCCGTTATCTAGAAGATTTATGGCTATTCCGGCATTTTCCAATTTGTCTTGAAAGCCAACAAGCAGATCAAGATCAAGGCCGGAAAGTTTTAAATTACCATTAGTGATTGCTGCTGCTGCGATGTAAGTTCCGGCTTCAATGCGGTCAGCAATGATTCGGTGTTTTGCTTGGTGTAAATTGTCAACGCCGGTGATATGGATTATTGAAGTTCCTTCGCCTTCAATTTTTGCACCCATTGCCCTTAAGCATTTTGCTAAATCAACAATTTCTGGTTCTCTAGCGGCGTTATGAATTATTGTGTCACCCTTTGCCAAACTTGCTGCCATCAAGACATTTTCAGTTGCACCAACCGATTGTTTTTCAAAACAAATTTCTGCACCCTTTAATTTGCCGTTAACTGAAGCTTCAACATATCCACCAACTACTTCAATTTTTGCGCCCATTTTTTCCATTGCTTTTAAATGCAAATCAACTGGTCTGGTGCCAATGGCGCAGCCGCCCGGAAGAGAAACTTTGGCTTTGCCGAAACGGGCAAGCAGCGGGCCCAAAATTAAAATTGAAGCGCGCATTTTGGAAACGAGCTCATAAGGCGCAACGGGATTATCAAGATGTGAGGCATCAAGAGTAATGGTTTTTCCAACATGTCCGTCAGTTTCTTCTGTGCCGTCCATCGCAAAATCAATGCCTAAATTGGAAAGCAGATTAGCCATTGTGGAAATATCCGCAACTTGCGGAACATTGCTTAAGCTGAGTTTCTCAGAAGTTAAGATTGAAGCAACCATTAAAGGTAAAGCGGCATTTTTAGCGCCGGCAATTTGTACGGTTCCATTTAATTTATTGCCACCGTTGATTACGAGTTTTTTCATTACCTAACTTAATTTAATTTCTGATTATACTTTGGGAAGAGTCACACCTGTTTGGCCCATATATTTGCCACTGCGGTTAGAATAAGAAGTTTGGCATTTTTCATTTCCTCTTAAAAACAAAAATTGACAAGCCCCTTCAAAAGCATAAATCTTGGCCGGCAGTGGTGTGGTATTGGAAAATTCTAAAGTAACATGACCTTCCCATCCTGGCTCTAAAGGAGTTACATTAACGATGATGCCGCATCTGGCATAGGTCGATTTGCCGACGCAAATTACTAAAATATCTTCAGGAATTTTGAAATATTCAACCGTTCTGGCAAGTGCGAAGCTGTTTGGTGGAATAATGCAAATGTCGGTTTTTCTATCAACAAAACTGCTTTCACAAAAATGCTTTGGGTCAACAGTTGCGGAATTGACATTGGTAAAAATTTTAAATTCATCTGAAACCCGGGCATCGTAACCATAAGAAGAATTGCCGTAGGAAATTAGTTTCTTCCCCTGCTCATCCTGCTTAATTTGCTTGGAAACAAAAGGAGAAATCATGCTGTTTTTGATGGACATTTCTTCAATCCATCTGTCCGACATTATTGACATATTTTAGAGATTTTAGTCAGGAAATTGGGTGGGAAAAAGAGCCGAAAACTTACTTGATTTAAAAGAATATTGCAAGTCTAATACCCGCTTTGTTTTGGCAACAAACCGCATCAAATACCTCATCAAATAATGCAGCACGACATAAGCTATCTTCAAGATATTCTTATCCTCCTTTTTGCTTCCGTTGCAATTGTTATTGTTTTTAAACAACTTCGTTTGAGCCCGGCTTTGGGATATTTGGTTGTTGGCGCAACAATTGGCCCGAGCGGTTTTGGAATTTTGGCTGTTAATGAAACCACCAACTCAATTGCCGAGTTTGGTGTGGTGTTTTTGCTTTTTGCCATTGGCCTTGAACTTACTTTAGACAAGCTAATTAGCATGAAAAAATATGTGCTTGGTTTTGGTAGTCTGCAAGTCATTCTCACTTCAATTCTTCTCAGCATTGTTTGCTACAAGTTGGGATTGAGCAAAGAATTGTCAATTTTAGTTGGCACGGTTTTATCGCTTTCTTCCACCGCAATTGTCATGCAGGTGATTGATGAAAATGCTGAACAATCAACCAGGGTAGGGCGTCTATCATTTTCAGTTTTGCTTTTGCAAGACTTGGCCGTTATCCCGATTTTGGTTTTATTGCCTTTGCTTTCCAATCCAAATCTTAATGTTGCTCACGCTCTTGGCGGCGCTATTGTCAAGGCGGTGATGGCTATGGCAATCATTCTTTTTATTGGTCGGTTTTTGCTCAAGCCAATATTCAGAATTGTTGTTTCCTCTAAAAGCGATGTGTTGTTTTTAAGCGTTACTTTAATTGTTGTTTTAGGCTCGGCCTTTGTCACTTACAAAATGGGCCTGTCCTTTGCGTTTGGCGCTTTCGTGGCTGGTTTGATGGTGGCAGAAACTGAGTATAAATATCGGGTAGAAAATGAAATCCTGTCTCTGGAATCTCTGCTCATGGGCCTTTTCTTCATCACTATCGGCATGTCATTTAATGTTAAGATGATGATTGCTGAACTACCCTTGATTACCATTCTTGCTATTGGTTTGATTACCTGCAAAGCCTTGATAATCATTGTTCTATGCAGATTGTTTAAATTCCCGCTTGCTCCGGCAGTTCATTCCGGGCTTTTGCTTTCTCAAGGCAGCGAATTTGCCTTCATCGTATTTATCATGGCGGTGAATAACAAAATTATGGGTGAAGAATTATCCCAGTTATTGATGACGGTGGTAACTTTAAGTATGGCGGTAACGCCTTTGCTAGCAACGCTTGGTAGAAAAATTAAAGGCCAGCTTTATATCCGTGATGTTCTTCGTGACAATAAAATCAAGAGAGAAATCGGCGACATTTCCAAACATATTGTGGTCATCGGTTTTGGAAGAGTAGGGCGCATTGTCGGATATTTGCTGCGCAAGAGAGAAGCTAATTACATCGTGCTAGACAGCAATCACCGCGTTGTAAGAATTGAAAAAGCTAATGGCTATAACATTTATTATGGTGATGCGATGAATCTCGATATTTTAAAATATGTCGGAATTGAAAAGGCCGAGGCAGTAATTGTGGCGATGGAAGATGAGTTTGACTGTATAAAAATTACCCGCTTCATTCATACCAATTTCCCGCAAGTTTCAGTAATAACTAAGGCGGAAACAGTAACTAATGCTGAGAGATTTAAAAGAGTTGGCGCGAGTTTGGTTGTGTCCAAAAATTTGGAAACTGGCTTGCAGCTTGGTAAAGCAGCGCTTTCAGCGGCGGGAGTAAAAGGTAAGGAAGTTGATAGTGTGCTCGAATCTTTTCGAGATACTAACTCGGAATTTGTTAAGAATGTTATTTTTCAATATAACGATCAGTATCAAAAAGTTGATTGATTAGTCAATTGAAGCTTCGGGAGGAGAGCCTTTTAGATACTGAATTTAGGCGCTAATTTTCTTCCGATTTAGCTCTTGCTTTTTACCAGAGTAGAATTTATATTTCGCAGCTTCCTAATTTTGCCTCCCTTCAAAGGCCCCATCGTCTAACGGTTAGGACACCACCCTTTCACGGTGGTAATACGGGTTCGAATCCCGTTGGGGTCACCAATTTAGTTAAGAACTATCTTCAAGATTTTATCTAACACTTCACTGCTATTGCCCTGCAGAGACTTTACATTCTGTAGAAGTGATAAGTGGCAATTTTCATCCTCCATTATTTTCAGCAAATTTTCTGCTAAATCTTCCTCGTCTTTAATCATCACGCAGCATCCGGATTTTTCCAAATCATCAAAAGCCTCTTTGTTATTTTTTACATAGCGGCCAGACAAAATCACTGACCCAAGTTGCACAGCTTCAAAAGGATTATGGCCACCGATATTGTCGATCAAGGATCCGCAGATTAGTGAAATTTTGCAAAGAGAATAAAAAGTTCCAAGCTCACCCATTGTATCGGCTAGATAAATTTCAGAATTTCCAATTGCCTCCTTTTTGCTTCTGACGGCAAATTTTAAACCTTGTGGAATTAGTTTAATGATTTCTTCCAATCTGTTTATATGTCTTGGAGCGATGATGGTAAGTAGATCAGGAAAATATTTTTTTATTTTTTGGTGAGTTCTAATGATAATTTCTTCTTCGCCTTTATGGGTGCTGGATGCTAACCAAAATTTTCTAGAACCAATTTGCTGCCTTAAATTTTCTAGCTCATTTTCATTAACCTTTAGTGCAGGTGCAGCAGATTTTAAATTGCCGACAAAATGGATATTTTTAGCTCCCAAATTAATGAATTTTTGCTGGTCAATGCGGCTTTGGGCAAGAATGGCTGAGAAGTTTTCCAATAAATTAAAACCGATTTTGTGGAAAATTTTCCATATTCCAAATGAGCTATCTGAAATTCTGCCATTCACTAAAAATAGTGGACAGCCGGATTTTTTGGTTTGCACAACTAAATTAGGCCATAATTCTGATTCAACAAATATCGCCAGATTAGGTTGCCAATGTTTAAGAAAGTTTTTTACGGCAAAAAATCTATCAACAGGAATATATTGGTGAATTGTTCTTTCGGGAAGATTTTTGGCAATTTCAGTGGCTGAAGTGACGGTGCCGGAAGTGATAAGAATATTGGCGTCAGGCCGTTTTTTAACTATGTCATTTATTAGAGTTAAGGCTGATTTAGATTCTCCAACGCTAGCAGAGTGAACCCAGATTAAAAACCCTTCGGGCCTTGTAATTTTGGCCTTTCCAAGGCGTTCATCAAAACGCGTTCTATCTTCTTTGTTTTTAAATTTTCTAAAAGCTAGATAAAGATCAATTAAAGGAGAAAAGAGAATGGAGAGGAGCTGATATAACAATATCATTGAAGGGGGGGATGATTAAAAGGCTGATAGGTTTGCACTATTGCCAAACCCATCGGCCAATAAATTACGATGCAGCTTCTTCGGCGGCTGGTGCTTCAGCTGGAGCAGAGGCAGCTTCAGCAGCGGCTTTTGCTTTAGCCATAGCTTCTTGTGCTTTTTTCTTAGCGCCAGTGCCTTTAGTTTTTGGAGTAAAATTTGGTTTATATTTTTCAGCGCCTTTAACGCCAAGATTGATCAAAAAACCAGCAACGCGGTCAGATGGTTTTGCGCCAACAGAAAGCCAATATTCAACTCTATCTTGCTTTATCACCACTCTTTTTTCGTCATCATTTTTTAGAAGTGGGTTATAAGTGCCTAATTTTTCAAGGAATTTACTATCTCTAGGTGAGGTGGAGTTAGTAGCAACGATGCTATAAAATGGAAGATTTTTTCTACCGCCGCGAGAAAGGCGAATTTTAATGCTCATATTTAGTTTGTGAGATCTGTGGTTAAAAATAAGAGGGCGAAAAGATAGCGGCCTCTTTTTATTTTGCAATATTTAGATTAGTCAGAGAGTTTTTACAGCTATTCAAGATTTTTGATAATCTGGCAATAATATTGCTGCTATAAAAATTCTCATCTTGTGGCGCAATTTCCCTCGAGTTATCCAGCTCGCCCAATTGTCCATTAGAGCTAATCCAACTATGTTTTGCCGGAACATTCAAATTGGCAAAAATTGGGTTGATTTTAGCCATAATTTGGCGAAGAGAATCTATAGAGTCAAAACCGAGATCAAGATTTAAAACTTTAGCTAAACTATGAATTAATTGGCAATCTTCCTTAGCGTCTTTAAGCGGGAAAATTACCCTTGCAGTCTTTTGTGGTCTGCTTTCAATATTAACGAAAGTAGCTTCTTTTTCAGTGTAGCTAGCTGCCGGTAAGATCACATCAGCAAATTCAGTGCCTGCTTCACCATGAGAGCCTTGGTAAATCACAAAACAATTTTGCAATTTAGATAGATCAATATCGTCAACACCAAGCAGGTAAACGGCTTTGATTTGTTGTTTAGAGGCTTTGTCCAATATGGTTTCGGAATTGATTGATGAATCAGAAGAAACGAAGCCAGCCAAAAGTGCACCGGTTAGAGAGGCGCTGTTATGAAGCATGTTAAAACCATTCCAACCATCTCTGATCATTTTATATTTTTCAGCAATTTTTTTGGCGTAATTTAAAATTGCCGCCCCATCTTTTCTTTGCAGCATTTCTTCGCCAATAATCAGCATTGGGTGGGACGAATTTTCCAATATTTTATTATATGGAGAATTGCCGTTTAGAATATCTTCAAGCAATTTCACTTCATTGCCAAGATTTTCATATTTATAAGTTAAGTCACCATTTACACCAATTGCTGCCACTTTTAATTTGCCGTTCAAAAATCTTTTTCTGATTCTGGCGTTGATTATTGGGGCGTGAATGCGTGGGTTAGAACCAATCAAAAGACAGGAATCAGCTTGATCGATTCCAGCAATTGTGGTATTGAAACTATATGATGCAGGGTCAGAAGCATTGATTTTGCTGCCTATTTCACGACAGTCAATATTGTTTGAGCCCAATTTTTCCATCAATAACTTCAAAGCGATGACATCTTCAACCGCAGAAAGTCTGCCTGAAAGGGCGGCGATTTCATTACTTCTTAAGCCTTGCAAATTTTTAGCAATGAATTGATAGGCTTGTTCAAGTGGGACAGCTCTAAATTTGCCATTCTCTTTAATATAGGCTTGATCGAGCCTTTGATATTTAAGAGCATCATAACAAAAACGGGTTTTGTCAGAAATCCATTCTTCGTTAATTTCTTCATTCAATCTTGGCAAAATACGCATAACTTCCATGCCTCTGCTGTCAATGCGGATATTGCTGCCAACAGCGTCCATCACATCAATTGATTCAGTTTTGGTAAGTTCCCAACTTCTGGCTTTGAAGGAATAAGGCTTAGAGGTTAGGGCGCCAACTGGGCATAGATCAATGATATTTCCGGATAATTCGGAGGTAAGAGATTTTTCTAGATAATTAGTGATTTCCATAGTTTCACCTCTACCAATAGCGCCCATTTCAGGCACGCCGGCAACATCACTCATAAAGCGAACACATCTGGTGCAATGAATGCATCGGTTCATTTGGGTAGAAACTAGCGGGCCAAGATTTTTATCTCTAACCGCTCTTTTATGCTCATGAAAGCGGCTATCAGAACGGCCATAGGCCATTGATTGATCTTGCAAATCGCATTCACCAGCTTGGTCACAAATTGGACAATCAAGAGGGTGGTTGGCAAGCAAAAATTCCATAACCCCTTCGCGGGCTTTTTTTACCATCGGGGAGTCGGTTTTAACCTTCATTCCTTCAGAAATAGGCGTAGCGCAAGAAGCAACTGGTTTTGGCGGAGCACCAACAACTTCAACCAGGCACATGCGGCAATTACCGGCAATTGCCAGTCTTTCGTGATAACAAAATCTTGGAATTTCTACCCCGGCAATTTCGCAAGCTTGGATTAAAGTTATGCCATCAGGAACGTTAACTTCTTTATCATTGATTGTAATGACTGCCATTTCTGGATTGGGTGATTTGAGTTGGAAATAAAATGGAACGGGTATTGTGCTTATTTGGTTTTTATTTTCAATAGCAGCTTGTGGCCTTTTGCTTACTCAGTTTTACGAGTTATTTTTATTGAACCCACGCAAAAATTCTTCACGAATCATTTTGTTTTTACCCGCCCTTTGCAGAATTTCTGGTCTTATGAGGCCGGTTTTGCAAGCTATTGTTAGCTGGTCGTCAATAATCTTTCCTGCTGAATAATTATGGGTTGATTCATCAATAATTTTGGCTTTGTGAATTTTTATTTTCTCACCATCAATTTCAAAATAAGCAGAGCCGCAGCCACTTAAAGCGCGTATTTTATTGTTAATTTCTTTAGCTGAAAAATTCCAATCAATCAAAAATTCTTCTTTAGTGATTTTGCTGGCATAAATTACTTGATCGGGATTTTGCTTGATGGGCTTTATTTGATTTAAGTTCTTTAAAGTTTTTATCAATAATTCGGCACCGATTTTAGAAAGTTTCTCTGCCAATTCCTGATAATTTATTTCCTCATCCAGTTTGAATTTTTCTTCCGCCAAAATATTGCCGCTATCTAGTCCTTCATCCATTTGAATTATATCAACCCCGGTTTCTTTATCTCCGGCCATTATTGTTCTTTGAATTGGTGCTGCGCCGCGCCATTTGGGTAGAAGGGAAGGGTGAATATTGAGACAGCCGAATTTTGTTGCTTCCAGAATTTGTTTAGGAAGTAGCAAGCCATAAGCCACAACAACTGCTGCATCAGCTTTTAAATCAGCAAATTCTTTTTGAGTTGATGGGTCTTTGAGGGTTTTTGGAGTGATGACTTTTAAGCTATTTTGAAGAGCAAATTCATGAACCGGAGAATTAGTGATTTTATGCCCGCGTCCAGCAATTTGAGGTTCTTTGCTATAGACAGCAACTATCTGAAAATCTTTATCTTGAACAAGAGCTTGCAAAGTGGGAAGGGCAAAATTAGGAGTGCCCATAAAGATAATTTTCATGGCTGCTTTAGTGCTACTTTATGCCTTTGGATGGCAAAATGAACGGGAAGTTTCGGATTTTAAGAATTTTATAACTTCTCCAACCAGCTTACTTTCCTTATATTCCGGTGCTAGAGCATCAACTTTTCCGTTAAAATTTCCTTCGCTTTTATCAAATAATTTTTTGTAAAAACCTCTCAAGGAATTAATTTCGTCTTTTTCCAAATTTTGTCTTTTTAAGCCAACCAAATTAAGGCCTGCTAAGCTTGCTCTTTCACCCATTACCATGCCATATGGAATAACATCGCTTTCAACGCCAGACATTCCGCCAATCATGGCGCTTCTACCGATTCTAACAAATTGATGGATGGCAGAAAGGCCGCCAACCACAACTCCATCTTCAATAATCACATGGCCAGCCAAAGTTGCGTTATTTGCCAGCACAACATTATTGCCCACTACGCAATCATGGGCTATGTGGCAATAGGCCATGACTAAACAATTATTTCCAACTCTGGTTTCCATAATGCCGCCTTTGGTCCCGGCGTTGATGGTGACAAATTCACGAATTTTATTATTATTGCCGATAATGGTTTTGGAAAGTTCTCCGGCGAATTTCAAATCTTGCGGAACAGCGCCAATAGAAGAAAATTGGAAAATAACATTATTAGAACCGATTTCAGTGATACCTTCAATTACCACATGAGATTTAACTATTGTATTATCACCAATCGAAACATCTTTGCCGATTATTGAATAAGCGCCAATGCTGACATTGTTGCCGATCTTGGCACCAGTCTCAACAATGGCAGTAGGGTGAATTTGAGTTGTCATTAAAGTTGTTTTTTACTTTGAAGAATTTTGTTTTTCCTTGTCAACAATCATGGCTGAAAATTCTGCTTCGGCAACTTTTGCGCCTTCAACTTTAGCCACTCCGGACATTTTCCAGACTGCGCCACGATTTTGTACCACTTCAATATGCAGCTCCAAAACATCACCCGGTACAACTGGCTTTCTGAATTTAGCGTTATCAATCGACATAAAATAAACCAGACTATCTTCCAATTTGCGTCCGCCGGAATTCATCACCATGATGCTGGCAGCTTGCGCCATTGCTTCGATAATCAAAACACCTGGCATGATTGGCTTATCAGGAAAATGGCCCATAAAATGTGGCTCATTAAAAGTGACGTTCTTAACACCGACAATGCTCTTGTTTTCTTCCATAGCGATGATTTTATCGACCAGGAGAATTGGGTAACGATGAGGAATGCTCTTCAAGATTTGCTCGATATTGATTATTGTCATTTGATGAAATGATTGAGTGATTAGGTTGGGATATGACTGATTTTCGAATTATGTTTAACAAATTTAAGAATTCAATTTCATTATCTGGATTTTGCTTTGACAACCAAACCGGAAAAAATAAAATCGCCGGGCTTTTTGCCAACCAAATTGCTAAATCTTATGAATGAATCCGCCATGGATGAGCTATTGTTTTACTCGCAAAATGAGACAATAGATTTAATCGAAAAATCCAGATCGGGAGATTTAAAATCAGTAATCGATCTGCTCGACAGCGGCGTTGATGTCAATTTAAAAGCCGAAAGCGGCAATACCGCTCTTCATGTTGCCTCTCAAGAAGGTCATACCAAAATCGTTCATACCCTAGTTGAACGCGGTGCTGATGTTAATTCATTAACGGTTGATGGCTGGACAGCGTTACATTTTGCTGCTCAAAGAGGTTATGTTGATGTGGTAAATTTTTTGATCGAATCGGGGATTGATATTAATGTTGCTGGCCTTCGTTATCAAAGAACCGCTCTACATTATGCGGCAAGTCATGGCAGAACAGAAGTGGTTGCAGCACTAATTGCGGCCGGTGCTAAAACCGATTTAAAAGACAAAATAGGTGACACGGCATTTAGTATTGCGAATAAAAAATCTTATAATGAAATTTCAAATCTATTAACCAAAAAATAATTATGCTTAATTTCAATCGCCTACAAGACTGCGTTGTTACCAACAAAAATGTTATTTTAAGGGTCGACATAAATGTGCCGGTAAAAAACGGCGTAATTCAAGATGATACCAGAATCAGAGCAGTTATTCCGACAATCAAATATCTAATCGAAAACCAGGCCAAGGTAATTTTAATTTCCCATTTTGACCGTCCGGAAGGTCAGAGAGTTCCATCAATGTCGTTAAAACAATTGGTTGGAAAAATTGAAGAATTGCTTGGCAAAAAAATAAAATTCGTTGATGACTGTATTGGTGAAGAAGTTGAAAAAGCGGTTGCAAAAACCGGTTATGGCGAAGTTATTTTGCTAGAAAATCTGCGTTTTTATAAAGGAGAAACCAAGAATGACCCTGAATTTTCCAGAGCTCTGGCCAATGTCGGCAATTTATATGTGAATGATGCATTTTCTTGCTCGCACCGCGCTCATGCTTCAATTGTTGGTATAACAGGAATTTTAAAAAGTTGTGCCGGTTTGCTTTTGGAAAATGAGATTGAAAATCTACAAAATTTGGTAGCTAACCCTGCCAAGCCTTTAATGGCAATAGTCGGCGGTTCTAAAGTTTCCACTAAAATTGATTTGCTTAACGCTTTGATGAAAAAAGCTAATGCAATTTTTATTGCTGGAGGTATGGCCAATACTTTCTTATATGCACTTGGAAACAATGTTGGTAAGTCGCTTTATGAGAAAGAGTTAAAAAGTTTGGCATTAGAAATTTTGATCAATGCCGGGGCAAATAATTGCCAAATTATTCTTCCAAAAGATGTCGTTGTGTGCAAAAAGCTGGAAAGCGGAACAGAGGTTAGAAATGTTGATATTGCTGATGTCAAAGATGATGACATCATTGCCGATATTGGCCAAAAAACAATTTCAGATTTGGAAAAAGAAATTCAAAATTTCAAAACCGTAGTTTGGAACGGCCCACTCGGTGCCTTTGAAATCAAGCCTTTTGATCAAGCAACCACTAATCTGGCAAAAATCATTGTTAAGAGAACCGCAGAGAAAAATCTAATTTCTGTTGCTGGCGGCGGCGATGTGGTCAGCGCGCTTAACGCTTGTAATGCTGTTGATGGATTTAGCTATATTTCCACAGCAGGCGGTGCGTTTTTAGAATGGCTGGAAGGCAAGAGCCTGCCTGGTTTACTGGCGATTGAGAATAAAAAAATTTATGTAATCTAAAATTTGATTACATTTGTGGGATCAAGAATTTAGCTCAAAATTCTCAACGCCGTCATTGCGAGGAGCCCTAGGCGACGCGGCAATCCAGAAAGAAATAAAACCTATTTCCTATCCATGCTGACCGAAAAATCCTTCGCCAAAATTAATCTCTATCTAGAAATCACTGGTCGAACCGAAAAGGGTTATCATTTGCTAAACAGCCTAATGGCGCTGATTGATATTTTCGATTTAATTACCATCGAAAACCACCACCAGCTGGAGCTAAAAATAAAAAACTCTGAACAAGAATTTTTAGAACAAAATCCGCAAGAAAATATCATCATCAAAGCCGTCAATTTACTGGCGCAAAATTATCGCTTTGCTCCCAACATCAAAATCACTCTCGAAAAAAATATCCCGGTTTCTGCCGGTCTTGGTGGCGGTTCTTCTAACGCTGCAACAACTTTGCTGATGCTTAACCATTTTTATAATTTGAATTTGAAGCGCAAAGAATTGATGGATCTGGGATTAAAACTCGGAGCTGATGTGCCCTTTTTCATCAATGCCAAAACTAGTTTCGTCTCCGGTATTGGAGAGATTTTAAAAGATGCTGGACTTAAGAATTTCAAACCATATTTATTGATAATTAACCCAAGAAAGCCGTTAAGCACTAAACAGGCTTTTGAAGCATTTCATGGAAATTTTTCAAAACATTCTGAACCGGATTTTTTGGAAGATGTTGAAGCAATTTCTTATATAAAAAATCGCCGCAATGATTTGGAAGAAGTTTCAATAAAAATCATGCCGGAAATTAAACTAATTTTGCAGGAAATTGCTAATCAGAAAAATTGCTTATTAAGCAGAATGTCTGGCACTGGCGCAAGCTGTTTTGGAATTTTTGAAAGTGAAAAAGATTTGGATTTAGCCTTTGTGAATTTGGGAAAAATTTTCCCAAATTTCTTTGTAAAAAAAGCTCGTTTGTTGAGTAATTAAACTGGATTGTCACGTCAGGTCTAGAGCCCTTCCTAGCAATGACGATATTGGAAGTTATTGAATAATTGCCACATCGTCATTGCGAGGAGCGTGCGCAGCTAGCGACGCGGCCCAGAAAGGTCAGATGAGTTCAAACACTAAAAAACAGATCCTAAATATCCTTCATAAAGTGATAACCCATAATCTCAAAACCTTCTCTCAAATAAAAATCATGGGATTTTTTGTTGTCTAGGCGGGAGTCTAGGATGAAATGTTGACAGCCTTGTTTTTGTCCTTCTTTTTCGATGAAATTTAGCATTGTTTTGCCAATGCCTTCGCTTCGGTGATTTTCATCCACCACCATATTGCCGACTTGCACATATTTGCCGGAATAAAAGCGGGTTAAAACCCAATAACCGGCAATGCCGGCTAGTGTTTCTTCACCATCATTTTTTACAAAAGCACCAATCATCTGATAATTTTTCTCTGCCAAAATATCATCAATATATTTAAGGAAATCTTCCTTGCTGATATGTTTGTGATGTTGGATGAGAATAGGAAAGGCAATAGCAATTTCAGCTTTGCTATTTAGCTTTTTGATGGTGATTTTTGGCTGATTCATTGGCTTAAATAATTTCCGCTAATTTATTTGGTAAATTATTCGCCCAGTTGCTTATGCTTCCGGCACCAATACAAATAACCATATCGCCATCTGCAGCATATTGTTTAACAATTTCCGGCAAGTCATTTTCACCATTTAGCTTGATGACATTTTTATGTCCGGTTTTTTTAATGCCTTCAATTAATTTATCTTGCGTGATACCAGGAATTGGGTCTTGCCCGGCAGAATAAATATCAGCAATTACTGCCACATCAACATCAGAAAATGAGTTGCAGAAATCCTCAAATAAATCTTGGGTTCTGGTATATTTATGAGGCTGAAACACGGTAATTAATTTGTGATTAGGCAAAATTTCCCTTGCTGCTTTAAACACGGCTCTGATCTCGGTTGGATGATGGCCATAATCGTCAATAATGGTGACGCCGCCAACTTCTCCGGTTTTGGTAAATCGGCGTTTAACACCGGAATATTCGCCAAGACCTTTTTTAATTTGTTCTTCACTAAGTCCCAAAAAGTTACCAATAGCAACTGCTGCCAAAGCGTTTTTCACATTGTGAACGCCATAGGCTGCCATTTTTATATCTTTGATAATGTGATTATTCTTTTTGATTTTAACTGAAAATTTTATGCCTCTAGCATCGAAAGAAAAATCATGACCGAAGAAATCTGCGTTAGAATCAGAGATGCTTAAAGAAACAATATTGGATTTATCTTCAAGTGAATCATAAAGCTTTTTAACTTCCGCATCATCAACACACATCGCAAGCAAGCCGTTTTTTGGAATTTGCGTTGCATATTGGCGGAAATATTTTTTCACCTTCTCAAAATCGCCGCCGTAAAATTCCAAATGTTCCGGCTCAATATTGTTGATTGCGCCGATAAAGCTTGGCAAATCAACAAAACTGCCGTCAGATTCATCTGATTCTGCCACCAAAAATTTACCCGCTCCAAATTTTGCGTTGCTGCCGAAGTGATTGATAATGCCGCCATTGATAACCATCGGGTCAAGCCCAGCGCTTTCAAGCATAACCGCAATCATTGCCGTGGTGCTGGTTTTGCCGTGAGTGCCCGCCACCGTGATTCCTTGCTTTTCCGCCATAATTTCTGCCAACATGTCGGCCCTTCTAATAACGGGAATATTTTTTGCTTTCGCCTTTACAAATTCAGGATTGGTTGGTTTTACGATTGAAGTTTCCACAACTAAAATCACATCATCAGTGATATTTTCTTCTCTATGACCAACAAAACATTTGATGCCTTTTTCCTCCAAAGTTTTGGTGTTGGCATTTTGTGATAAATCTGAACCTTGAATTTGACATCCAACTTCTTTCAAGATTAAAGCGATGGCGCTCATGCCAATGCCGCCAATGCCAATAAAATGAATTTTGCCGGAGGAATATTTATTTCTAATTTTAGGAAGTTGCATTGAGAGATGTGTGTGAAGATGATAAACAGTTTCTTTCCCAGAAGAAGAAAGGCATTTAAAATAAAAAATTTATATTTGTAAATAAATAAAACCGCACTTAAATTAACTGGTTTCCTCACTCTTTCGCAACTCTTCCCGACATTGACCATGAGCCTCTCCTTAAGCGATATCCAAAAAGCCCAAAATCGGATCGAAAATTATATCAAAAAAACTCCGGTTTTGACCGACCAGTTTTTAAACCAAAAACTCGGCGCTGAGATTTATTTTAAATGTGAAAATTTCCAGATAACCGGTTCCTTCAAACTTCGCGGTGCTACTAATAAACTCCTTAGATTTAAAGAACAAAACGGTCATTTTCCTGAAAAAATTGTTGCGGTTAGTTCCGGCAATCACGCACAAGCTGTGGCTTATTTAGGCCAAAAATTCGGTATTCAAACCTTGATTTATATGGAGGAAAATGCTTCACCTTACAAAATAAAAGCTGCCAGAAAATATGGGGCTGAAATAGCTTTAACCAAAACTAAAAAAGAAACTGAAATTTTTGCCGAAGAGAGAATCAAGGAAGGATATTTCTACATTCACTCTTCCAATGATGAAGACCTTCTTTGCGGACAGGGCACTTCTTGTCTTGAAGCTTTGCAAGAAATTGGCGATGTTGACGCAATTTTTACACCTTGCGGCGGGGGAGGGCTAATTGCCGGCACCTACCTGGCTTCCCAAATGTTAAAAAATAAAGCAAAAGTTTTTGCCGCCGAACCGCTTGCAGCAAATGACACAGCAATTTCCTACCGCACCGGCAAAATCTACAGTTTTGAGACCACGCCAATTTCAATCGCCGACGGTGCCAAAACCCTAAAACCCTCAGCCATCACTTTTCCTTACATCCAAAAACTGGATGACATCTATGAAATTGAAGAAGAGGAAATCATCAAATGGACCCAAATCACTTCCTGCTATTTAAAAATTTTCATCGAACCAACCTCAGCCCTAGCCGTTGCCGCCATGAATAAATTCTTGCAACAAAACCAAGGCAAAAAACAGAAGATTTTGATTATTCTATCAGGCGGAAACATGTCCCAAGACACCGCTGCACGGGTTTGGAAGGAGGATTATCTTTCGCAGGATCAGTAAACCTTTTAAGAAAAGTAGTATTTCTTTGAGGTAGTTGAGATATTTTTTAGATATACCCAAGAGTCTGCAAAAACTACTGTTTTAGAATTTGAGATATAAATCAGTGATTGTTTTTAAATTGATTTATAAATTTATGAAGAATTTTAGCTAGATCAATAGAGTAACCACTTCCTTTAACAGACCCGACTTTTAAAACTCCATCAAACAATTCTAATTCTTTATTATTGCCGGATTTGTTCGGCATAAGAAGTGTGTAATCTAACAATTCTTTTTGTTTTGTGATTAAATGATCTTTATCGTTAATAGATTTTGAATAGATCTTCAGTTGAGATTTGAGTAATCTGTTTGATTTGATATTAAGGTTACAAATTTATCCTGAATGGATAGAGATGATTTGATTTAGCTTTTAGCCACTTCATCCAATCTTCTTAACTTAGTCAGCAATTTTTCCAAATTATCAAGACGAACCATGCAAGGGCCGTCGGATGGGGCATTGTCTGGGTCTTGGTGGGTTTCGGCAAAAATTGCGGCAACGCCTACTGCAACTGCTGCTGATGCTAATGTTTCTACAAATTCTCTTTGACCGCCGCTGGCGCCGCCTAGGCCGCCTGGTTGTTGAACCGAGTGGGTAGCGTCAAATACAACTGGACAGCCGGTTTTGGCCATGATTGGTAATGAACGCATGTCGGAGACTAAGGTGTTGTAGCCAAAGCTAACGCCTCTTTCAGTTAACATCACTTTTTGATTTCCGAAGGAATCCATTTTTTTGACTATATTTTGAGCGTCCCACGGAGCCAGGAATTGTCCTTTTTTGATATTGATGATTTTGCCGGTTTTTGCTGCCGCTTCAAGCAAGTCAGTTTGGCGGCATAAGAAAGCTGGGATTTGGAGAATGTCGACTGAGTCTCCAACATCGCGGCAATTTTGCTCGTTATGAATATCGGTTAGAATTGGGCAATCAAATGTTTTGCGGATTTCTTCAAAAATTGGCATGGTTTTTTCCAGGCCCAAACCTCTTTGTGCGTTAGCTGAGCTGCGATTTGCCTTGTCAAAAGATGATTTATAAATGAAGCCGATGCCTAATTTATCGGTAATTTTTTTGATATTTTCTGCCATCATCAAAGAATGGTCGCGGTTTTCAGTTTGGCAAGGACCGGCGATTAGTGCAAATGGCAAGTGATTGGCGATTTTTAAATTTTTGATTTTGATTTCGCGGTTGGTCATGTTTTGTTGGGATTGGTTGGTTTATGCTTGATTTATAAAGTAATTTACCAACGATTTCCAACTTATCAATCTATAATCTGCGGCCCTACAAATCATAGAGTCTGTTTTCAAAATAAAATGCTATCAAAACCACTCAACCTGCTTCTGGTTTATGTCCTGATTTTGATTAACTTCCTTATTTTGGTTCTTCCGTTTGCTGTTGCAATTGTTCCCTTCATCGACCTAGGCAAAGCACAGGTTATTTTTGAAAAATATATTTCTCTTAAACCTGAAATTGTCTTTTATTGGCTGGTTTTTGCTGTCAGTTTTTTCATGATTTTGTATTTACTGTGCGATTTTATTTTCGGTTTTTCCGTCAATTCCACTTTAAAAGATTGTGAGAAATATGAGGAGTTAAGTGGTTATGATTTTTTAGAAGATGTGATTGGTGATGTGAGATTTAAATTCGGTGCGCCAAAGGTTGATCTATATATAAAACCCAGCGAGCAAGTGAATGCTTTTGCGGTTGGCGGAATTAGGAAAAAAGCGATAGTTCTCACAACCGGTTTGATCGACCATTTTGCCACCAGCACCGAAAATGACCGGCAATTTTTGCTGGCGCTTCGAAGCATTGTCGGCCATGAAATGTCGCATTTAATGAATAAAGATTACTTGTCCGGGCTGTTGATAATTGCCAACCAAAGAGCGAATAATTTTATCGGTAAAATTTTGCTGTTTTCATTTAGTTCCATGGCCAGGATCTTTGGTTATAGAGGCGAGATAAGCAATAAAATGGTCTGGCTGATATTCCTTATTTATGACATCTGCAATTGGATTTTAAATATCTTCAACCGGATTGTGGTTAACAATATTTATAAATTCCTCAAAAATTTTCTGGGAAGGCTTGCAGAATATCGCTGCGATAGAGAATCGGCCAAAGCTTTTGGCGGAATTGATATGGCTTTTGCTTTGTCTTTTCTTGGCAAGTCCGGCTATTTGAGTCTATTTTCTACTCATCCCTCAACTGCAAGAAGAATTAGAAAAGTTGAAGTGGTGGAAGAAAAAAATGCCATAATTAGGCCTTTCTTTATAACAGAAATCAGCAATTTTGCTTCAATAATGATTCTGCCGGTTATCTGTTATTACAGCTTTTATGCGGGTAAGCTGAATGTGCTGGCAAAATTTTATATTTATTATCATTATCCTGAGTTCTATTTTCAGGTCCTAAAGCTCTTCCCATCAATTTGGCATTAATTAATTTTAATTATGAAAAACTTCTCCACCTTGATTGGCCTGGTTGATTTTGTGGCTGCCAATTATCAAAACAAAAATGCCCTTAATTTTCGCTATGATCAAAAACAGGTAACATTTTCAACTGAGGAATTTGCAAGAAATGTTAAAAGTCTGGCTTTAGGTCTTGGCGCAATTGGTCTTAAAAAATCTGACGGTTTTGGTATTATCTCCAAATCAAGCCCGCTGTGGGTGATGATGGATTTGGCGGTGATTGCTGGTGGGGGAATTTCAGTTCCGATTTTCCCGGATATTGCGCCGCAAAATTTGTTGTTTGAGGTGAAAGATTCCAATATCAAATTTGCTTTTTGCGACTGTCTGGAAAATCTTCATATTCTGCAAAATAATCTTCTAAAAAGCGGCATCAGCCTTACGAAAATCATTATCTATGGTTTTGATTTTGAAGGTGAGGGCATAATAAAATTTGAGGATTTGCTAAAAAACGGCCAGGCAATTTATCAACAAAATCCACAATTATTTTCTAATCTAACTTCTAAAATAAATGACCAGGATTTAGCCACAATAATTTACACCAGCGGCTCAACCGGCACTCCTAAAGGCGTTGAAATTACCCATCGCAATTTGATTTCCCAAATTCACGCCACTGAAAAATGCTTTCCTCTGGATAGAGCTGATGTGGCTTTATCATGTTTGCCGCTAGCCCATATTTTTGAAAGAATGGTTATGTATTTTTACATCTCTCAAGGCGTTTCGATATATTTTGCCGATGATGTAAAAAATATCGGCCCGATGCTGCAAGAAATCCGTCCAACCTTGATGACAGTTGTACCGCGAATGTTGGAAAAAATTGTTGCCAGAATGCATAGCGCGGTTAGCGAGAGTAATTTCTTGAAAAAAATAATCGGCAAAATGGGTTTTTGTTTTATTGAGCGGGAGAATTTTGGTCGTGGCAAATTTGACAATGTGATTTATAAAATTTTTGATTTTTTACTTTATAAAAAACTGTGTCTGATTTTTGGTGGCAGATTAAGAATGGTAATTTGCGGCGGCGCAGCTTTGTCTTTGCCGGTAGAAAAATTTTTCCACAATATCGGCATTAATTTATATGTTGGTTATGGCCTGACTGAAAGCTCGCCGGTTATCGCTGCCAATTGTGAAAAAGCGCGCAAAATTGGCACTGTTGGCAAGGCATTTCCCGGCGCGGAAGTTAAAGTTGAAAAAGATGGCGAGTTGCTAGCTAGAGGAGAAAATATCATGCGCGGCTATCACAATGCGCCGGAAAAAACCAAAGAAGCGATTGATGAAAATGGCTGGTTAAAAACCGGTGATATGGCAGAAATTGATGAAGAAGGATTCATAAAAATTATCGGTAGAAAAAAAGAAATGTTTAAAACTGTTGGCGGAAAATATGTTAGCCCAGTGCCGATTGAGCAAAAACTTATGGCTGGCTGGCAGGTTTTATCGGCGGCTTGTGTGATTGCGGAAGGGAGAAAATTTGTTTCCTGTTTGCTCTTTGCCGATTTTGATATTTTGGCAAAATATAAAAAGAAAACAGGTTTTGAGAATATGAGCGATAAGGAATTTTTGGCTAGCGATTTTGTCCAGAAGCGTCTTCACAAACTAATTGCTGATATAAATAAAACTCTCAATCACTGGGAGCAAATCCAAAAATATCATTTATGCGATGAGCCGATTTCAATTAAAACCGGCGAGCTAACCCCTTCCATGAAACTGCGCCGCAGCTTTGTTGAAGAGAAATTTAAAGATATAATTGATGGGTTTTATTCGTAACTAAACTTACTCAACCGACAAGTTTTAATAAAATTATGGCTAAAGAATTAACAGCCAAACAATCTCTAATCACAAATATTTTAGGGTTGGATAGCGATGGAAGATTGTTTTCCGGCGATTATGAAAAATATGCAATTTTATTGCTAAGTGAGTTGGATGAAAAAATTCTGGAAGAAAATAAAGAGGTCGCAAAAATAGCTCTTACATTAGCGGCCAATATTATATATGCCCAATCTCATCTTGAAATCCGCAGGGAGGAAAAAGAAGAGGTTTTAGAAGTTGTACCGATAGATGTGAAAACAAATCAAGAATTAATCAAAACAGCAATTTCACTTTTTTCTAAAAAGTCAGACCTGCATGAAGAATTGATGGAATTTATTATGGATGATCAATCTATTCCTAATATTATTTTACCTATTGCGAATCGTGAATATACATTACTTGTTGCTGAAGCATTGAAGCAAAATCATATTAACAAGCTAGATATCGATATTGGTCTTATCGCCCTTCATGATGAAAATTATTATGATAAAAAAAGAAAAACGCTGAAAGTAATATTGGATGCACTCAAAATAAATAAGTCTGTTAATAAGATCATTTTGTCTGGTGAAATTGATAATGAAAGTGCAAATGAAATTGCGGCAATGCTTTTTTTTAACAACTCTATTAACAAAATATCTATCCGTAACTCTATCGGAAATGAAGGATTAGAAGTGATTTTACAAGTTCTTGAAATGAGGGGATGTGCTACAGAACTAGCATTTAGCGAAGTTACTGTGGATAAAGCCATGAGTGATAGAATTGAAAATATCTATAAAATAAATAAATTTCTGCGCGACTATGAAATTCCTGAAGAAAAAGGGGTAAAGATTAGGGAATTTCTTGAAGGAAAAAATGGATCAGAAAGGGAAATAAAAGCATTACTAGCTAACAATACTGACCCTTATGTAATTAACAAAATGTTTGTATTTTCTGTTAAGGAAAAATCCCCAATAACCTGGATAAAAGCGCTATTGGATGCAGGAGCAGATCCAAATCTAAGAACCAAACATTCAACCCCGCTTGATCTTGCAATGTATGTAGAAGATGGTCCTTTGATTCGCGCCAAAGAGTTAGTTAGTCTTTTGTTAGAATATAAAGCGGATCCCAATATGAGGGATCATAAAGGAAAATCGCCTCTTTATTATGTGCTACATGATGATGAAATGGTGAAAGTCATATTGGATAATAGTCGAGTTAGAATTACTGATCTGGTCAAGGAACTGCTTGCAGAAGAACATTCTTACCCTAAAACAAGAAGATTGCTCAAAAAATATCTAACAGAAAATCTTGAAGAAAAAAGTGATGCGCCATCGAACTCTCCAGAAATGCCGAACGGTGGAAATGTAAAAGATAATTCTGGCAAAAAATCTTGTGTTACGATGTAAAAATTACTGAGCAATTTATAGAATTTCTAAAATTATGCCAAAATCCATGATTAAAAAATATCTGACATGGGTTTTTTGTTATTTTGTTTTGTTGAGTCCTGTCTGTGCTTTTGCCGACTCTTCCTATAAAGAACTTCTAATCCAAAAATCACGAGATTTAAATCTGGCTAGTGATCGTGAATGGCTGGGCATGGTTTATTATAAGGAAAATTTGCTTGGAAATGGTTATGAAAGCATTTTTGATAGTCAGGAATTTTTTCTTGATAAAGATGGAAAAACCAATCCACAGGCAGAACTAGAAGCTGATATTGAAAGTTTTTTTGATGAAACTCCACTTGATTTCAAAAATGTTTTTGATCAAAAACAAACTTCTCAATGTGCCTTTAAAGGACGTTATGAGTGGCTGAAAAAGAAATTGCAATTTGACGCAAAAAAATTGCCGGAGCAAAAATGCGCGGATTTTGAAGAATGGTATCAAGAAATTAATCCAAAGAACGCAACACTGATTTTTGCCTCATCTTACTTGAACAATCCGGCCTCGATGTTTGGTCACACATTTTTGTTGATGAACAATAATGATGGCGACAAAAGAACTTCAATCATATCTCAAGCCATAAGTTACAGCGCTTCTACGGCGGAAACTAACGGTGTTGTCTTTGCCTATAAGGGAATTTTTGGTCTTTATAAAGGGCAATTTAGCATCCTGCCTTATTATAAAATGGTCAAAAAATATAATAATTTTGAAAATCGTGATTTGTGGGAATATGACCTGAATTTAAGCCCACAGCAGATTAGAACCATAATGACCGGGCTTTGGGAAATCAGCAACAATCATGCCAGCTATTATTTTTTCAGTGAAAACTGTGCTTATTTATTGTTGGAGATGATGCAAGTAGTTGAGCCTAGAATTAGCTATACTGAATCATGGCCGTTAATAGTCATTCCAAGTGATACGGTGATTGCCATTACCAAAGTGCCGGGTTTGGTTAAAGAAACTCGTTATCGCCCATCGCTGGCCAGCAAAATAAATAATCTGGAAAATCAAACTGACAAAACTCTTCATCCGTTGGTTAAAAAAATAGCTCAAGATAAAAGCTTAAACAAAGAAGAAGAGGATTTGATTTCGGGCCTCGATACTAATTCACAAAAAAAGCTTTACGACCTTGCTTATGAATATCTGCAATATTCCTATCAAAAATCAAAAAACCGGAATCGCGATCAAATGGCCGCTACATCATTAAAAATTTTAAAAAAGCGCAGCCAAATTAAGGGACAAACAAAATTGGAAGAAGTTAAAGAGCCAAATAGCAACCCGTCTTTAGCGCATAATCCGAAAAGAATTTTTGTTGGCTATGGCCATAACAGTGTCAGGGGTGATTTTGCGCAATTAGATTTAAGGCCAGCCTATCATGATTTGCTTGATGAGGAAAATGGCTTTTTGCAAGGCGCGCAGATTAATGTTGGCGATTTAAGCCTGAGGCAATTTACCGAAAGCGGAAATTTTAAACTCAATAATTTTAGCTTGGTTGATATCAAATCTTATTCTCCAAGAAGCTATTTTTTTAATCCTCTCTCTTGGCAATTGAAAGTTGGTGCCAAAGATTTTTATGTGACCAAAAATAATTTTGGAAATGTGGCTTATGCAAATCTTGGTGTTGGTTATAGTTTTGATTTTCCTGAATTAAGCACCAGCACAACTTTCCTGATTGATGGTGTAGCGAATTATGGAAACAAACTGCCAAATAATTTTTTAGGCGCTGTAAAGCCGCAGATAAATCTAATCAGCAATATTTCTCCAAAAATAAAATTGGGAGCAAATATCAGCCATAGTTTTTTCTTTGAGAATCAAGATTTTGATTATACAGAATTTCAAGTTAGACAGAATTATTCGGTTCAAAGAAATTTGTCTTTTAGAATTGAATATCTGAAGAGAATTTTTGATAGGGAAGGTGATGAAGATGAGATTGGCGCTGGAGTGAATTATTATTTTTAGTTGGATAGTTTTTCTGGATTGCCGCGTCACTTCGCTCCTCGCAATGACGATGCGGAGAGTTTCTCAAAATTTCCAGCATCGTCATTGCGAGAAGTGTGCGCAGCCAGCGACGCGGCAATCCAGGAATTAACTAACAAAAAAAACGCAAAAAAATAGGCCCTGTCAGTTGCCTGACAAGGCCTAAGAAACTAGGAAATTTTAAAAACTATATTTTATAAGATTTCAAAACTTCGTCTTTTTGCATAACTGCAACTAGAGAATCAACAACAGTTTTGGTGTTGGAATTTCCAGAAAATATTTCTGAGAAATTTGCTTGAACCACTTCGTTAAAGTGAGCTTTATCAGCATCTTTAACTCCGATAATTTCAGCAGCTGAAGAAAGATATTCCCCGCCACCATTAGAAGCGTCTAAAGCCAATTCATTCAAATTTTCATTAGCAAAAACAAATAAACGGCCAGCTTTTGATTGAACTTTAGCTTTTTGGTCGCAACCTAAAGTTCCAGAGCTGATACCAAAAGTTTGGTTTCCGGAAGTTCCGTTTGTGGTAACCGCAAGAATATTTGCTGGCACGCCATCATTGCCGTGAAAAATCATGGTTCCAAGACCGCATCCGGTATTTTCAGCGTTAGCAACGCCAGAAAAAGAGCTGATTGCAGCAATGATTGCTACAGAAGAAAGAATTTTTTTCATGGGAAATTTAAATTAATTGAGTGACTTAATTCCACACCAAACTAAATGTTTGGATTTGGCCAGTAAAAACTAATTATGCTGAGTTTGCAAGTCGTTTTATTTTTCTGCGAGTTGGTGTTATTGATTAGCTTTTCAGACATCTAAAAGCTTGTAAGATGGAGTTATTGGTTATTTTTAGAACCTATAATTTTTTATTTATTAACTGGAGATTTAATAAAGCCATCATATAAAATAAACAAATATTAAGATAAAATTGTATAAATATTGTAATAAATCATGGCAAAAAAAACACCAGGAGAACAACGCAAAAAATCAGGAGAACAACGCTCCCGATCTAACTCTACAGATGGTCTGGATAGATTTATTGAAGAATTAAAAAAAGAAGATTCTAAAAATCAACAGAAGTCCGTTGATATTCAAGCCAACCCATCTCTACCAACAAGAAAAATGAGCAAAGGGGAAAAGAAAGAAGAAACAAGAAAAGTTATAGGTTTTAAGAAACTAATAGAAATGGTGGAACCTGATATAAGTAACCAAGATTTATTCAATAGATGGTTAAAAAATTTATATAATAAATATGCCGCTTGTTATAAGGTGGAGCCAATTGTGGAATTTCAAGGTCACAGTTGGTTAGATATACAAAAGGTTGATGGTGCCCGCCGCTCGTTTGCGCTACTAACAGCCAAGATGAGTACTGACCGTATCAATCATCTCATTAGTCATAGCTCCTCTTTGTTCAATGAAAGAGGGTTTACAGTATTAGAATCTATTAAAAATATTACAGAAACCTACTCTGAAGCTGCCAAAAAAATATGTGAAGCTCGAAAAAATGAGCTTTTACAAATTGCTACCTGGAAGAACATTTCTCAAGCTGATTTTAACAATTTTAATTCTAGCTTAGATAATTTTTTTAATGAATTGGTAGAACAACATTTAGATTTGCCAAAACTTTATGATAGTTGCAGTCGATCTGAGGCGATTTTTGAACTTGCTGTATCATTAATTTTTGCGCCCATAAAAGTAAAAACCGAACAAGAACTTGAAGAGTGGCACCAACAGAATACTGCAAATAAGGGAGTAAGCGGTGATATGGTAAATAAATACCAAAGAATTATGAGCAATGTTGTGCTGCCACAGTTAGAAATTGAGATTTTTAAAATATATGATTATTTGAATCTAGATGATTTTTCGATAGAATCCGTAATAAATAATATTAAAAAGAGAGCAAATGATGTGGGATCTACGACGAATGCTCAATTGGTAGATAAGTATAGTGAATTTAAAGATGGAGTACTGAATATTATTGATTACGGAAGTGTGTCTGAAGTTAATCTTACAGGAGAGCTTGAAAGGGCAAGAAATAAAGGATCGATTATATTAAGAAAACTTCGTCAAAAAGACAAAGCTGAGTTTGCTAAAAAAAAGAAACATGAAAATTCCATAAATAATTTAAAAAAACTTTTCCAGCTTTTAGATAGGGGAGATGAAAATGATAGTGAGGATGATAAAAATGAAGAAAAAGAATTCTCCCCATTTGCCGTAGACGCTCCCATAATTTCTCCATCACCCACCCCTTCACCTGCCTCCGCTCAACCCCTATCAGAAATCGCGCTAAAAAACCAAGAAGATGAAGAGAAATCAAAAGAAAATTTCAGACAAGAGCTTGCTCAGTATTTAAGCAACAACCAAATGCCGGCCAATTTTTTGGATAATAAATATATTAACCCAACAATAATAACCGGTATGTATCGCAGCCTCCGCGCCATGGAAAAGCTTAACCTTTATCCGCCTGAAGATCTGTCGTCATTACTCTTTGCCGGAGGAGTATCAGAAGAAAATAAGACAAGTCTCATAAATTCCTTTCTGACCAACAATATCAGAAACTTCTTCAAAGGCCAAATCTTCACCATGGATGCAGATGGCAATAAAGTTTTTAACCTGAATGCCAATAGAATGGCCAATCTTTTAATGCATGATCCGGATTATTTATCTTTTAAACAAAAGCAAGATATTGCTCGGTTTATCATTCAGGAGAATGATGAAGACTTTACCAAGAGCGGTTATATTGACAGGGTTTTAAAACAGATAGGAGCAGAAAAGATATTAGAATTATATGACGAGAAAAAGTCCCGACATTTAACAAGTGGCCCTAAAGATAAAATTACTAATATCAAAAAATTATTTGCTTCAATTGATCAATTAAAAAAGTTATTGGATAAAGACCAATCAGAAGAATTGCCGGAACAAGAAAACAGCTTTATATATGACGATATATGTTGTGATATAATGGTTAGTCTTGGTGGTTTAGTTCAAGAGGTGAGGGGGGTGCGTAAGAGTTCACATCCTAGTTTAGGAAGAGAGCTTCTTTCCTTATGCAAAGATTACAGAGATTTTGTCAGTCATGGAACAAGTGAAAATTTTGATCTTCCAGTTAGAAACGCAACCCAAGATGGAAGTCTGATACTTGGTAACCCAATGGAAGCAGTCAAAAAGACTCCTAATTCTCAAGAGCGTGATGTTGCTATACAAAAGATATATCTGGAAAAGTTTAAAGCTAAATTCTCTAAAACAAATCGTAGGGAGTGTTTGGAGTTGTTGGAGGGGCAGATGATGGGGAGGGGGAGGTAGGATCTGTTCTAGCTAGTTAATGCAAAACAGACTTTAGAGAGCCTGTTTTGATAGAGTGGTTTCTAGGATTTTTATTGCTTCTGCAATTTGTTGCTCTTCAATTATCAGCGGAGGCAAAATTCGCATTACATTTTCTCCGGCTGCAACTAAAAGTAATCCTTCATCTTTTAGAGAATTAACCATATCTGCTGCAACATATTTTTCTTGCAATTTGATGCCAAGCATCATTCCAACTCCTCTGATTTCAGCGATAATAGTTGGGAGTTTTTGTTGTAGAGTTTGAAGCTGATTTTTAAGCAACTCACTATTTTGTTTTACCTTTTCTAAAAACCCGTCAGCTAAAATTGTTTTTAACATGGCATCACCAACTGCCATTGCTAAGGGATTACCGCCGAAAGTTGTGCCGTGAACACCAAGTGTCATGCCGGAAGCGGCATTTTTGGTTGCTAGACATGCGCCAAGTGGGAAGCCACCGCCGATGCCTTTGGCGGAAGCGATAATGTCTGGAGTAACGCCGAAATATTCATAGCCATATAAATAGCCTGTTCTGCCCATGCCGCATTGGACTTCATCAAAAAACAGCAGCAAATCATTTTCTTCGCAAAGTTTTTTTAGTTCTTGAATAAATTTTTTATCAGCAACTCTGATTCCTTCTTCACCTTGAATTGGTTCAATCAAAATACCGGCGGTTTTGTCGGTTATAGCTTTTTTAACTGCTTCAATATCGTTAAATTTAACATTATCAAAACCATCAAGGGCGGGTTCAAAACCTTCCAAATATTTTTTCTTCGCAGCGGCAGAAATTGTGGCGATAGTGCGCCCGTGAAAAGCTCCTTCAAAAGTTATGATGCGGTTTTTTTGCGGCTGATTTTTGGTATAAAAATGCCGTCTGATCATTTTAATGCCACATTCAACCGCTTCAGCACCGGAATTGCAGAAGAAAACATAATCGGCAAAAGTGTTTTTAACTAGATCATCGGCAAAATTTTCCAGCTCTTTTCCTTGGTAAATATTAGAAACATGCCACAATTTTTCTGCCTGATTTTTTAACGCATTAACTAAATTCGGATGACAATGACCAAGAGCATTCACCGCAATGCCAGCGCCAAAATCCAGATATTTCTTGCCGGAATCGTCATATAAATAAACTCCAGAGCCGCGAGAAAATTTTACATTCATCCGGTTATGGACAGGAAGCAGTGATTGGTTAGACATTATTTGGTTTTAATTTAAGAATTTAAAAGAGCGCATAAATAATCACTTTGACTAGAATTTATCAAGATTAAATCCGCTTTTTTATTTTATTTTTCTAGTTGGTAATTTTGAAAAATTTTGAAGAATTCCTCTTCAATTATTTGGTCGATTTTTTCTCTGGAAATTTCTTTGCCCAAATCTTTAATTGAAGTTATGCCAAATTCGCTAATTCCGCATGGAACGATGCCTTTGAAACCTTCCAAATCGGGATTGATATTAATGGCAATGCCGTGGTAGCTGATCCATTTTTTGATTTTTATGCCCATGGCGGCTATTTTTTTTTCTTGGCCATTTTTATCAATCACCCAAATTCCAACCCGGTCTTTCCTGATTTCTCCCTTGATGCCAATTCTTTCCAATATCGCAATTACCCAATATTCCAGCATTTTTACAAACTCTGCCACGTCAGGAGATTTTGAGTGGAAGCAGTTTTTTAAATTGAGCATGACATATATGATTCTCATTCCTTCATCATGATAAGTATATTTTCCGCCGCGGTTGGTTTTAAAAACCGGAATGTCATTTCTTAACAAGTCTTCGCTCTTGGCACTAACCCCAGCAGTATAAAGCGGCTGATGGGAAGTGAGCCAAATTAATTCTTGCTCAGTTCCGGCAGAAATTTTGGCTACATGATCTTCCATAAAATTTACTGCCTCATCATAATCGATTGGCTTATTGCTGGTTTTAAATTTAATTTTTGGTTTTATATTGCTCATTTCTCATTAAAAAATTTCCGAACAAATTAGTGATTTCATTATGATTGGCAAGCTTAAAGGCGTGGTTGATTCCTTGTTTGAAGATAAACTCATTTTAGATGTGAATGGCGTTGGATATAATATTTATGCCTCTTCAAGAACTATTGGTGCCATGCAGGAAAAGAAGGGAAAAGAGGTAGCAATATTGGTGGAAACGATAGTGAGGGAAGATCATATTCATCTTTACGGATTTGTCCTCGAGATAGAAAAAACCTGGTTCAATGAGCTTTGTAAAGTTAGCGGTGTTGGCAGCAAAGTTGCTTTAAAAATCCTTGGTTCTTTATCAATCAATGACATTATTTTAGCGCTAAATTCCGGCGATAAAGCTTTATTTTCCAGTGTTCCTGGCATTGGACCGAAGCTGGCTTTAAGAATTGTTTCTGAGCTAAAAGATAGTGCTAAAAAGATTGGAAGTGGAGATTTTGTGGTGAGTGATAGCGCCGCGAATAAAGCGGTTAAAATCAGTGACAGTCAAAGCAAAATTCTTGCCGATGCAATTTCTGCGCTAGAAAATCTTGGCTATAGACGCTCCGAGATTTATCCTATCGCAACCAACCAGATCAGCCAAAATCCCGGCATTACTTTGGAAAGTCTGATTACCAATTCTTTGCGCTTAATTTCTAAAAAGTAAAACTGCTTTGACACGCCAAAATTGATCGGCTAAAGTTTGTTTTTCATTTCTGCAATCAACCAACTCCCGACATGACAATCTCCATGTATCAATGCTCAATTCCGGTGTTTATCCATAAATTGAGCAATCTTTCTGCTATTCTTAAAAAGGCTGCTGATCATTGTGAGGCCAAGAAAATTGATCCTTCAGTGCTGATTAATTCCAGGTTATTTCCTGATATGTTTCCACTTGTAAGACAGGTGCAAATTGCTAGTGATTCTGTTAAGGCTGGAGCTGCAAGACTTGCTCAAATTGAAATTCCAAGTTTTGAAGATAAGGAAACAACTTTTGCCGATTTGCAAGAACGCATAGCCAAAACTATAAAATTTTTGCAAACCATAAAGCCGGAACAAATTGACGGCTCTGAAGAACTTAAAATTTCCTACGAACAAAGAGGAAAACAGCATAATTTTATCGGCTTACCTTATTTGCTAAATTGGGTTTTACCAAATTTATATTTTCACATAACCACTGCTTACGCTATCTTGAGGCATAATGGTGTTGAAGTTGGCAAGAAGGATTATTTAGGAAATTCGTAGAGTTAGTTATATGACTAAGAAAAATCAAAAAACAAAATTTATTTTTATTACCGGAGGCGTTGTTTCCTCGCTTGGTAAGGGTTTAGCTTCTGCCTCTTTAGCGGCACTTTTGCAGTCTAGGGGTTACAAAGTTCGGCTTAGAAAGCTTGATCCTTATCTCAATGTTGATCCGGGAACCATGAGCCCAACGCAGCATGGAGAAGTGTTTGTCACTGAAGATGGTGCTGAAACTGATTTAGATTTGGGCCATTATGAAAGATTCACCGGTGTTGATGCCAAAAGAACGGACAGCATTTCTGCCGGTCAGATTTACCAAAAACTAATCAATAAAGAACGCAAAGGTGACTATCTTGGTGGCACTGTACAAGTAATTCCGCATGTTACTGACCTGATCAAAGAATTTATCCTCAATGATTTATCTGGCATTGATTTTGCGCTTTGCGAAATTGGCGGAACGGTTGGTGATATTGAAGCTTTGCCGTTTTTTGAAGCAATCCGCCAATTAGGTTTTGAACTCGGCCAGGAAAGATGTTTATTTTTACATCTCACTTTTTTGCCTTATATTGCCTCAGCTGGTGAGTTAAAAAGCAAGCCAACTCAACATTCCGTTAAAGAACTTCGCTCAATTGGGATTCAACCAAGCATTCTTCTTTGCAGGGCAGAATGTGATATTGACAAAGCCCAGATTGAGAAAATTGCTAAAATGTGTTCAGTGCCTGAGGAGTTTGTAATTTACGCTCCAAATGCCAAGAGCATTTATGAAGTGCCGATGCTTTATCACGCTCAAGGGCTGGATACACAGATATTAAAATTCTTCAAACTGCCTTACAAAAATTCTCCGGAGCTTTTCAAATGGCAAAATATTGTTCGTTCGATCAATAATATCAAAGGTACCGTCACTATTGCTATTGTCGGCAAATATATTGATTACAAAGATTCATATAAATCGCTGCTCGAAGCAATTGACCATGCGGCAATTGCGCTTGAATATAAGGTTAATCTTAAATGGATTAATGCCAGAAATGTCGGCAAAAATATCAGCAAAGAAATGGAAGGGGTTGATGCAATTCTTGTTCCAGGTGGCTTTGGTGCTGATGGAACGGAAGGTAAAATTGCCATGATCAATTATGCCAGAATCAACGAAATTCCTTATTTTGGAATATGTTTTGGTATGCAAATGGCTGTTATTGAATTTGCCAGAAATGTGTTAAAAACCAAAGATGCAACCTCAAGCGAAATTGCCAAAAAAGGCTCAATGCTGGTTTGTTTGATGGACGAATGGCAAAGCTCAGATGGAAAAAACACCAATAAAAAAAGCAGCAATTTGGGCGGCACTATGAGGCTAGGCTCTTATCCTTGTGAAATTAAAAAAGGAAGTATTGCGAGTAAGATTTATGGCCAATTATCAATTACAGAAAGACACAGGCATCGCTACGAAGTTAATATCAATTATAAAAAACAACTGGAAGAGGCTGGCCTAACATTCTCCGGCATGTCTCCTGATGGCGAGCTAACTGAAATTGTTGAAATAAAAGATCATCCGTTTTTCGTTGGCGTGCAATTCCATCCGGAGCTTAAATCTCGTCCTTTTGCTCCGCATCCGCTATTTACCAGTTTTGTTAAGGCGGCAATTAAAAATAAAAAGTGATAATGTTTCTAGCTTCCTTCTACCGTGCCAGAATTATTTCCTTCGCCTTATTTTGCTTTTTGGTTTCTTCCTGTGGTTTTCGTCCGATTTACAAAACAGACAATAAGATTTCTGAGGAAGGGCGTGAATATAAGCAGGAACTAGCTTCAATCAAAATTGAAACCGTTAGGAAAAAGCTGAACCAGGATTTGAAAAATAATTTGGAGAGAATTCTCAATCCGGACAATCTCCAGAATGAGCCTAGATATTCGATAAATATCAGCCTGTCTAAATCTGTAATTTCTACCTTTATAACTTCCACCGGTTCTTCCGGCCGTAACAAAGTTACATTAACTGCCGACTATCAGTTGAAAGATTTGAACACGGGAGAAATTATTGCCACCGGCCAAACATCAGCTAAAGATGACTTTAACGTCGAGAATAAAAGATTTGGCAATTATATTGCAGAAGAGGTTATTGCTTCAAACTTGACCTTGCTTCTTGCCCAAAATATCCGCAACTTGCTGATCAAAGATATTGTTAATGACTATAAGGTTAAGGAGAAAGAAGCTTCTGAGAACCAGCTCTAAGAATTTTTTCGGGCAAATCTTAAAAACACATTTTCCCTTCCGGCAATTTCCGCCTTTTTTTGATATTTGGTTTTTACCCAATCTGCCGGAAAATTCTTCCAATCAGCCGCGCAATTTACTTCCCAGTTCCACAGCCGGCTTGCCAAATATTCTTTCATAATCCATTCCTTATAACCATCAGCATCAGTGGCAATAATTAGCTCTGCATTCGCTGTAGTTTTGGCGTGAAGCAGTTCCAAGAATTGAGTGTTAATCAATCTTCTTTTGTGATGTTTTGATTTTGGCCACGGATCTGGAAAGAGAATATAAATTTTTTCAAATATTTTATCCACCGCTTGTTCCAGAAGAAGCCTGTTGTCACCAACAAAAATTCTGATATTTTTTAGCGGCTCAATTTCCAGTTTGGCCAGCAAATTCACTACGCCATTGATATGTGGCTCGCAGCCAATAAATAAAATGTCGGGGTTATTTTTGGCATTTTCAAAAAGAAAATCGCCGAAGCCAAAGCCGATTTCCAAATAAATTTTTCCTTGGTTATTTTTTAATTCGGCAATTGATTGCTCACTGATTTGATAATTAGGGAGCAGATCGGAAAAGAGATGTTTTTTATGATCGCTTAGTTTGCGGCTTTTTATTCTACCAAAACTGCGGACAAATTTTGGTGATTGGATAGGCTTATTCATCGGACAATTTTTCAACTCTTTTTGTGTGTCTGCCGGCTTCAAATTTGGTGGTTAGGAATGTCTCAACCATTTTAATTATGCTTGGTTCCTCAACAATTCTGGCGCCAATACATAGGACATTGGCATCATTATGTTGTCTTGCCAGTTTGGCGGTTTCTTCATTATGGCAAAGTGCAGCGCGCACTGTTTTAAAACGGTTGGCGGCAATTGAAATTCCAATACCGCTGCCGCAAATCAAAATGCCAAAATCAACTTCTTTTGAAGTGATTTTTTCTGCAACTTTTTTAGCAAAATCAGGATAATCAACAGAAATTTCAGCGCTGTCGCAACCACAATCGACGATATTATATTGGTTTTGTAGTGTTTTTATGATTGATGATTTTAAATCAAAACCGGCGTGATCTGAGGCAATTGCAATATTCAATTTGGACATATTAAAGCGACATCAATTTATCAATTATTTTTTTAATAAAGCCGTTTTTGGATTCAAAACCATTTTTGATTTTTTCCCTGGCATAGATATTTTTCAGAAAAATCAGCATGCCAAAAGCGCCGCAAAATGAAGGGTCATCAAATAAATCCGGTAAATTGCTGATACGGGTTGGGTAGCCAATACGCACTGGTTTTTTGAAAATCTTGCTGGTGGTTTTATCAATGCCAATCATGTTAGCAACTCCGCCGGTAAGCACGACATTATTTATCGCAATGGCATTATAACCATTTTGTTCCATTTTTTCTTTTACCATTTCCAGAATTTCTTCCAGCCTGGATTCGATAATTTCCCGCAGGTCTCTTTTGGTGATTTTATTGACATCGACTATGTCGAAATCATCGGCTTTTAAATTGATGATTTCCCTTTCTTCAACCGAGCTCATCGCCAGGGAATTATTGAGGTTTTTTATGGTTTCCGCTGTTTCAAAATCGACATTTAAAATCATTGCTATGTCGCGGGTGATATGAATGCCGCCATATGGGACATTGCCGGTATAAACCATTTTGTTATCAAGAAATACCGCAAATGAAGTGTCATTGCCGCCAATATCAATTACAACTGTGCCCAAATTTAATTCGCTTTCAGTCAGGCAGGAAAGGGCGGCGGAGTAGGGTTCTGAGATATAGTTATAAACCGCTAGCTGACATCTCTTAAGGCAATTTTCAATATTTCTGACGGTAGTTGAAGAGCAAGAAACAACATTAAATTTGGCTGCCAAAACCTCGCCACTCATATAGCGCGGATTTTGTACCGGGCTGGAATCGTCAATATTATATTGCAGTGGCAGAAGGTGAATTACTTCCCGGTTATTTTTCCTATATTCGAGGCGAATATAATTGGCCAGGGTGGTTATGTCAGAAGTTTTGACCATGTCAGAAGCAATTTTGCTTTTAACGGTCTTTTTTTGAGAGAGGGTTTCAGCGCCGGAAAGGGCAACAACTAGGCGGTCAATGTTGAAACCAGCCATTCTTTCCGCATCACAAACTGCATTGGTAATAGATTTTTGCGCTAAATGCATGTCGGAAATGGCGCTGGCAGTAACGCCTCTTGACTCACGATAACCATATCCCAAAATGGTGATTTCCTTGTCACTAATTGCCGCTATTAAACACACTAGCTTTGTGGTGCCAATGTCCAGGCAGGCAACAATTCTTCCTTTGTTTTTAGACATTTAGTTATTTTTATAAACTTTCTTTGCTTTTGCCAGAAATTGGCTCTTGGTCTTACTTTTTTAAAGGGTAGGAATTTTTATTCCTAAACGTTTGGCAATTTCACTATAAGCTTCGACTAAACCGCCTAAATCTCTTCTAAAACGGTCTTTATCCATTTTGTCGTTAGTGTCTTTATCCCACAGGCGGCAAGAATCCGGGCTAATTTCATCAGCCAGAAGAATTTTGCCATTTTCATCAATTCCAAATTCAATTTTAAAATCAACTAGTTTAACGCCAATTTTAAAGAATAAATCTTTAAGCAATTGGTTAATTTTTAAGCTATAATTTTTGATTAATTCCAATTGTTTTTGATCAACAATTTTAAGAACTTTAACTGCATAATCATCATTGAGAAGTGGATCCCCTAAAGCATCATTCTTATAGCAAATTTCAAACACCGGAGATTCCAAAACCAAACCTTCTTCAATGCCCAATTTTTTTGCCATGGTGCCGGCGGTGATATTTCTAACGATAACTTCCAGGGGAACAATTTTAACTTTTTTAACTAGCTGCTCTCTGTCACTAAGTCTCTTGATAAAGTGAGTTGGAATTTCATTTTTAGCCAGCTCCAACATGATGAATTCTGAAATAAAATTATTCAAAATTCCTTTGCCGGAAATGACATCTTTTTTCAGATTATTAAAAGCGGTTGCGTCATCTTTAAAATATTGAATCAGCTCATTTTGTTTTTCAGTTTTGTAAAGGATTTTTGCTTTTCCTTCGTAGATTTGTTCTTTCATAATTCTGTTAGTTAGTTCCATTTAGCGATTGGCGGCAGTGACATTAATATCGCCTCAATATTACCGTCAGTCATAAGACCAAATTTGGTGCCGCGATCGTGAATCAAGTTAAATTCAGTATAAAGACCGCGTTTAATAAATTGTTGTTCTCTTTGCTCATCACTCCATTTTTTAAACATATTTTTCCTCACTAATTTGGGGAATATGTCTAAAAATGCCAAGCCAACATCTTTGGTAAAATTAAAATCTTCTAAAAAATTGCCGGAGTCTAGATGGTCGTAAAAGATACCGCCCACGCCCCTGGCTTGTTTGCGGTGTTTAATATAGAAATATTCGTCGCACCATTTTTTAAAACGGGCATAATAATTTGGGTCATATTTATCACAAGCATTTTTAAAGGCCTGGTGAAAATTTTTAGTATCTTCTTCATCTTCAAAAATTGGGTTTAAATCTGATCCGCCGCCAAACCAGGTTTTGGTTGTGCAAATGAAGCGGGTGTTGAAGTGAACTGCAGGCACCAAAGGAGAACGCATATGGGCTACAAGTGAAATGCCGGATGCCCAGAATTTTGGATCTTTTTCCGCGCCACGGATTTGGGCAGAAAATTCAGGAGAAAATTCGCCAAAAACAGTTGAAATATTGACGCCGACTTTTTCAAAAACATTGCCCTTCATCACAGACATTTCTCCGCCACCTCCGGCTTCACGGTCCCATTTTTTGCGGATGAATTTTGCGTCTTTTGCGTCAACTTCTTGAGCTATTGGTAATTGGTTGGAGCTTAAATATTCTTGCTCAATAGCCCCAAACTCTTGGCAGATTTGGTCTCGTAAATTCAAAAACCAGGCAGAAGTTGATTGTTGCTTTTGCTCTAAATTAGTCATGCTGGTTAGAATTTTGAGCTTTTGTTGATAATTCTCTGGATTGCCGCGTCGCTGGCTTCGCACGCTCCTCGCAATGACGGCTGATAATTTATCTCAGAAATTCTAACATCGTCATTGCGAGGAAGGGCTTTAGCCCTGACGCGGCAATCCAGGGGCGTTAGAAAACAAAGCCAGTTTTGTAAGGAATAGTTAAAAAATATCACAGCTTTTGATAGCCGCAAATCTTGAGTCCATAGCCTTCAAGGCCAATGACTGACTTTGGAGAATTGGTCAAAAGTTGCATATCTTTAACTCCTAAATCTAAAAGAATTTGAGCGCCGATGCCGTAATTTCTTAGTTCGGAGTTTTTATTTTTGCTCAAAGATTGATCAATCAAGTCAATTATTGATTCATCAGTTTGACGAATGATGACAATAATACCGGATTTTTCCTTAGCGATTTCCTTGATCGCCTTTTGCAAAATGCCGGATTTGCTGTTTTTCTTGTCATCCAAAACATCATTGAAAATGTTGAGATGATGCATCCTAACCAAAACCGGTTTCTTGTTATCAATTTTACCTTTTACCAAAGCTAGATGTTCAACATTATTGGTTTTGCTTTGATAGATTATGGCTTTAAATTTTCCCCCGATTTTGCTGTCAATTTCAGTTTCGTCTTTTCTCTCAATCAGCTTGTCATAATAACGGCGATATTCAATCAAATCGGCAATGGTGGCGATTTTTAAATCATGTTTTTTGGCAAAGATTTTTAAATCATTCATCCGTGCCATTGTGCCGTCATCATTCATGATTTCACAAATTACGCCGGAAGGATTTAGCCCCGCCAATTTGGCAATATCAACTGCCGCTTCAGTGTGACCAGCGCGAACTAAAACCCCGCCATTTTGCGCTTTAAGCGGGAAAATATGACCCGGACTGACAATGTCATTTTTATTTTTTTTAGGGTTAATGGCGTCAGCAATTGTCTTGGCGCGATCTGCGGTTGAAATGCCAGTGGTGATGCCGCTTTTTGCCTCGATAGAAATTGTGAAAGCAGTTTTGTGGCGAGATTCATTATTTTGCGACATCAAAGGCAGGCCAAGTTCTTCAACCCGTTTTTCTGATAAAGCTAAGCAAATTAGGCCGCGACCATATTTGGCCATAAAATTTACAGCTGAGTCATCGCACATCTGGGCCGGGATTACCAAATCGCCTTCATTCTCACGATTTTCATCATCAACTAAAATGAACATTTTGCCATTTTTGGCATCCTGGATAATTTCCGGAATTGTGGAGAGGGATTTTTTGGACACGAAAATAATGGTTAATGGTTAATGATTCTTTTCAAATATCTAGCGATTAAATCAATTTCTAGATTTAAATAATCGCCGATTTTTAAGTTGGAAAAATTGGTATGGTCAAAAGTGTGTCTGATGATATTGACTAAAAAAGAATCATCCAAAACATCATTAACGGTTAGAGAAACTCCGTTTAAAACTATAGAGCCTTTAGGGGCGATGAATTGTTTTAAATCCTTTGGCATTGCAACTGCAAATTGCCAAGAATCGTTATTGAGTGATTTGATGTTAAGAATTTTAGCTACATCATCAACATGGCCGGAAACTAGATGGCCGCCGAGTTCATCGCCCATTTTTAGCGCAAACTCTATATTGATTTTATCGCCGATTTTCCAGGATTTGATATTGGTTTTATCCAATGTTTCAGGAGAGGCTTGAAAAAAAAGCTCGTTATTTTCCTGTTTAACAAGAGTTAGGCAAGCGCCGTTGCAGGAAATTGAACAACCAATTTTTAGCTCTCCAACTTTATCAAACTCTAAGGAGATTAGTAGATCTTGATTATTAGCCAAAGATAGGGTTTTGACCGAAGCAATATCGGTGACGATGCCGGTGAACATTAGAGGCTGGCCTTAACAAATTTCTTAATCTTATCCAAAGCTGCGGCCTCGATTTGTCTCACTCTTTCTTTTGAAATTTTGTAAATTTTGCTTAGATCATCAAGTGTTGGTTGTTCTTCGCTCATTTGCCTTTTAGTGAGAATTTCTCTTTCGCGGTTATTTAGCTGATCCATTGCCTGTTCTAAAAGCAAAATTTGTCTGGATTTTTCTTGATTGTTAATGACAAGATCTTCTTGGCTAATCAAGTTTGAAGCGATTTTATCTCCCACTTCAACACCATCTTCCTCATCGCCAATTATCTGGTTGAGTGATCCGTCAGAATGCTGCAGGCGAGCATTCATATCGATCACTTCTTTTTCAGAAACGTTCAAATCATGGGCAATAATTTTTATCTGTTCAGGCAGCAAATTGCCGGTTTCATTAGCTTCCAGTCTTTTTTTGATTTTTCTTAAATTAAAGAATAATTTTTTTTGGGCAACAGTAGTGCCGATTTTAACCATCGACCAGGAGCGCAAAATATATTCCTGGATATAGGCTTTGATCCACCACATGGCATAAGTTGAAAAGCGGAAACCTTTTTTAGGGTCGAATTTCTTAACAGCTTGAATCAGGCCAACATTGCCTTCAGAGACTAAATCGACAATCGGCAAACCATAAGTGCGGAATTTGCTGGCAATTTTAACCACCAAACGCAAATGGCTTTGAATTAGCATTTTGGCCGCTTCTTTATCGCCGGTTCTTTGAAATCTTTCGCCATATTTTTGCTCTTCCTCAATGCTGAGAAGTGGGAATTTTTGGATTTCTTGCAAATAGTGATAAAAACTGGCTTCGGAAGATCGGATTTTGGGAAGAAGAATGGACATGACTACCTCGCTAATTAGTTAAAGGCGCTTATTTTCTGATTGGAGAATGGCTATAAGGTAGCTTTTGCAAAGCAATTTGTCAACCCTGGCAGCCTAGAAATTCAAGCATTGCTTGACATATTAGTTGTACTTATTTAAAAGGACCGGCTTTGCTGTGGATTTAATTTATTACGGCAAATTCTTATTAATTAATTTGAGATTTGAAAATGACAAAGACATTAACCGAAGAAGAGCTAAAGAAATTAAAAGAAAAGGAAGAAGAGGAAAGAAGAGCTCGCGAGGCATCGGAGGCGTCATCAATAGACAATAAACATGAAAATAAAATAACTATAGGAACTAAAAAGGAAGAAGAGGCAACAACAACTCAAGATAAAGGGCCTTATATTCAAATAGATCAGGAAAAAGAAGGGGCGACCAAACAAGAACAGATAAAAGATGAAAATGACAGAATCTTTAAAGGTGTTAAAAGAGAGGCTTTTGATACAATAAAAGCAGATTATGAAAAGAGTGGATTTGAAGTAGAGATTAAAGAAGAAAAAGATGGATCAAGACATATGAAAATTTATGTGGCTGATCAAGCTAAGTTAACTGAAATTGGTAATGCTATTCGCGATACTATTAAAAATTGGAAGGACAATGATAGAACTTTAGAATCTTCTAAAGACAAAGATCAGAAAGAATCTTCTGAAAATGAAAATAGTAAAAGGGTAAATAAAAAAGAAAAAGACCAGCCAGAAGAGGAGCAAGGGACTAATGTGGATAAAGATGGTAAAAAGAATAAAGAAAATCAAAAAAAAGGTTTTCTGGATGAAATTTTTGGTGAATTTATGAGCGTGGCAAAAAAATTAGCCGGAGTTAAGGATGAAGAGGAAGAGAAAAATGAAAACAGAAGTTCTTCTAAAAAACTTTTGAGATTCATGATAGGTGCCTTTATTGTGGCTGCTGCTCCACTTATTCTGCCTGCTATTATGATGGCTAGGGTTGGGTTGCAGCTAATTGAGGAAGATAACAAGGGAGTTGGGGAAGAAAAACAGGGACAATTGAAAGAACAAGTAGAGAATTCCCAAAAAAAAGAGACTCAACAAAATGTCGTAGAACAGAATAATAAAGATATGAAAGAAGTTAAGGAAAAGCCTGAGGAAAAAGAGATAGATGGTTATTGGGACAAAGCTGCTGATTTTGTCAATGAATTTAGTGCTCTTAGTAACAATGGAGCTGAAAATCAAAAAACGGATCAGGAAAAAACTAGTGAACAGCAAACCAATATAGAAGCGCCGGATCAAAAAAAAGCTCAACAGATCTCCGATAGACATAACAGTAAAGCTGAAATTGTTAATGAAAATGAAGCGACAAGTAAACCAAAACCTGAAACGAAGATAGATCTGAATGGTTTGGATTTGGATTTGAAGGGAGTATTTGGACAGATTGAATTAAGCGACGCTGAAAACAACGAGAATCATGATTTTCCAACTGGTCTTACAACGTCAAATCAGAAAAATTCTTTTTCACGTCAATAGAAGATCAGTTACAACAATTAATTGTTTTTTTAAGTTATTTTATATAGCCTTCCGCCCTCGTTTTATCTAATAACTCTTGGGCGATGAATATATTTTTTAACTTAAAAAACGATCTTACTAAAATTATTCAAAATCTTGCTTTGCAAGCTGGCGTTGAAATTGCAGAACGGCAGCTTTTAGCTTTTACTGTTGAGCCTTCCAAAGATAAAAATCATGGTGATGTTGCGACTAATGCGGCCATGGTTCTTTGTAAAAACTTTTCTCTTAAGCCCCAAGATCTGGCGGCGAAAATCATTTCTGAGTTAAAAAAGAATCCTGACATTACTAAGGCGGAAGTTGCTGGTGCTGGCTTTATCAATGTTACTTTTGCCTTTAAAATTTGGCAGGAATTTTTGATAGATACGCTAAATCATGAAGAATTTGTGCTGCCAAAATTGGATGAGGGCAGGGAGTTGATTAATATTGAATATGCCTCTCCAAATCCAACTGGGCCAATGCATGTTGGCCATTCGCGTGGAGCAATTTATGGGGATGTTTTGGCAAATTTGCTGCAAAAAACCGGACACAAAATCACTAGAGAATATTATATAAATGATGCGGGCTCACAAATTATCACTTTAGTTAAATCCGCTTATTTGCGCTATTTGGAAGCTTTGGGTGGGGTAATAGAAATTCCTTCCGGTCTTTATCCGGGTGAATATTTAAAATCTGTTGGACAAGCCCTAAAAGAGCAATTTGGCGAAGCTTTGAAGGGAAAAAGTGAAGAGGAATATATTCCACTAATTCGCGAATTTGTGGTTGAGCAGATGATGAAAATGATTGTTGCGGATCTAGCGGATTTGGGCGTTAAACATGATACGCTCTTCTCGGAAAAAAAGAATTTGCATGATACCGGAAAAATTGAAGAAGCGCTTAAAATCCTTCAAGCTCAAGGCCTGATTTATCAAGGTAAAATTGAAGCTCCGAAAGGTACGGATGAAATTCCGGAAGATTATGATGAAAGAGAGCAAACTTTGTTTAAAGCCACATCATTTGGCGATGATTCTGACCGGGTGGTAAGAAAATCTGATGGCACGCCAACTTATTTGGCCGGTGACATTGCTTATCTAAGAAACAAGTTTGAAAGAGGGGCCACCAAAATGATTCTGCCTTTGGGCTATGACCATGCTGGTTATGTCAAAAGACTTTCTGCCGCCTGCCAGGCAATTACTGATGGCAAGGCCAGCGTGAAGGTGATTTTATGCCAAATGGTAAAATTTGTTAAAAATGGCGAGCAGCTCAAAATGTCAAAAAGAGCGGGCAATTTTATCACGCTAAAAGATGTGTTGGATGAAGTTGGGGCGGATGCTTTACGTTTTACGATGCTGACTAGAAAAAATGATGTGCCTTTTGATTTTGATTTGGCAAAAGTTGTGGAAGCCAGTAAAGACAACCCGATTTTTTATGTGCAATATGCCTTTGCCAGATGTTGTTCTGTTCTTAGAAATTTGACCGAGCAAATGCCGGAAATTGATGTAAAAAAAATTGACGAATCAGTTTTAGAAAATTTGAAAGATGAGGCGGAAATCGATTTGATCAAGAAATTAGCCAGTTATCCAAGGATTATTGATATGGCGGTTACTAATTATGAGCCACATCGTATTGCTTTTTATCTTCAAGAAGTGTCAGGATTATTTCATAGTTTATGGAATAAGGGTACGGATAACCCGGATTTAAAATTCATTATCCGCCAAAACCAGGATTTAACTAAAGCCAGGGTTTATATGATTATCGCCACTAAAAAGATAATTGCCTCTGCTCTATCAATTTTTAACATCAAACCTCTTGAGGAGATGAGATAAATGTTAACAGGAGAAGATTTCGGCTATTTAAAAGATGAAGATCAGGCCAGGCTGCCTTTTGTAGCAAAAAGGGCGCTGGTTTTGGCTGGAATTTTATTTTCAATTTTTTGTTTCATTTACATTACCGTCAGCGCTTATTACTTCGTTTATAATGACAAAGACGGCAATGTTAAGGTTATAAAATCTCCGGCAGAGCCAATTAAGGTTGTAGAAGAAGGCAGCGACGCGGCTGGAATTAAAGACATAGATAAAACCATCTATGACAATATCGTTGGCAATAAAAGCTTAAGCAGGGAAAATCTGGATAATGTTAGGGTAATAGAGCAGGCAGAGACCCCATCCAACAAAGGTCACAAAGAAATTGTGGTAAATAATCCAATCAGCAAATCTTCAATTACCGGGCATGAACAGGTCCAAAACAAAAATTCTGTACCAAAGAAAATCAATAGCAGCGAAATGCTGGTTTATAATGCTAATCAACAACCTAGCCAGCAAGATAGCAAGGTGAATGATGCTTCCTTGGTATCAAATAAAAAGGAGCAGCAACCGCCACAGGAAGATAAAAAACTTGTTATTGATAAACCAGCCAGGGGTGTGTCACGGGTGCAGCTCGCCGCGCTTACTTCCAGAAAATCCGCTACTGAATATTGGTTAAGGCTAAACCGGTCACATCCGAAACTATTTTCCGGGCTAAATTATTTTGTTAGTGAAGTGAAAGTTGGGCAGAAAGGCATTTTCTATCGGCTACAAATCGGCAATTTTAGAAGTCAGGTTGAGGCTGAAGATTTTTGCCGTAAATTTACCGCTCAATCCAGAAGGCCAAAATCCGACTGTATGATCGTAGAGTGATATGAAAATCAGCATCGGCAATATCCAACTCCAAGACAATGTTTTGCTGGCGCCAATGTCGGGCGTTACTGATTTACCATTTCGTAAGTTGGTGAAAAATTTTGGTGCCAGTTTGGTAATATCAGAAATGATTGCATCCCGTGCCATGATTATGCAAACCAGGGATTCTCTCAAGAAATGCCAGAAAGGTGATTCGCATTATCCAATGTCGGTGCAGCTTGCCGGTTGCGATCCGGAAGTTATGGCTGAAGCGGCAAAGCTGAATGAAGATTTGGGCGCTGACATTATCGACATTAATTTCGGCTGTCCGGTAAAAAAAGTGGTTAATGGTTTTGCTGGTAGTGCTTTGATGAAGGACGAAGCTTTGGCCACAAAAATTATGGAAGCGGTTGTTAAAGCAGTAAAAATTCCGGTTACCATGAAAATGCGTTTAGGCTGGAATAGCGAAAATCTTAACTCACCAAGTCTTGCTAAAAAAGCTGAAGATGTTGGCATTAAAATGCTCACTGTTCATGGAAGGACCAGATGCCAGATGTATAACGGTTCTGCAAATTGGCAATTAATTTCCAATGTTAAACAGGCAGTAAAAATTCCAGTCATTGCCAATGGCGATATTAAAACTGTTGATGACGCTAAAAAAGCCATTGAACTTTCCGGTGCTGATGGTGTGATGATTGGCCGCGCTTGTTATGGCAAGCCATGGTTGGTTAGCCAAATAAACGCGCAGTTAAATGGAATGACAAAGGTTGAAGCGCCTGATATCAAGGCCCAAAGGCAAATCGTGCTAAATCATTTTGACGATATGATTGAGCATTATGGCGAACAAGTTGCAATTCCACTAGCCAGAAAACATATCGGCTGGTATAGTTCCGGACTTAGAAATGGCGCAGAATTTCGCGCTAAAGTTAACACCCTAAAAGACGCGTCTGAAATCAAAGATCACATCAATCTTTTTTACGAATCTCAATGCATAAACTAAAAATCCAACTTTCGCAGCTTAATTTCACGGTTGGAGATTTGGACGGTAATTGCCAAAAAATTCTTGCTGCTCACCAGTTAGCAGTTTCTAAAGGCGCTGATCTGGTGGTGTTTTCAGAGCTAGCAATTACCGGCTATCCGCCACAAGATTTGTTGCATAAAAAATATTTTCTGGATGAAGTTTCATCAAAAATTGAAGAAATAAAAAAAGCCACCAAAGGCAGCAAAACCGCCATTTTGCTCGGTGCGCCATATGCACATTCCGCTAAAGAACCTCCTTATAATTCCGCTTTTTTAATTGATGATGGTGAGATTGTTGCGATCAGCAATAAAACCTGCCTGCCAAATTACGGCATATTTGACGAATATAGATATTTCAGGCCTGCACCAGTTCTTGGTAATTTTGAATTTCGTGGTCTTAGATTGGCAATTTTGGTTTGTGAAGATATTTGGCATTTGAAAAATGCCTTTTTGTTAAATGACAAGATCTTTGACTGCATCATCAGCATCAATGCTTCTCCGTTTCTTATGAATAAAGCGGAGCAAAGACTATTTATAGTTAGAAGATTTCTTAAAGATTTGAAAAAACCGCTGGTTTATGTTAACCAAGTTGGTGGTCAGGATGCTGTTTTATTTGATGGTGGCTCATTTGCCCTAGACGCAAATAGTGAGATGATTTTGCAAATGAAGGAGTTTGAAGAGGATAACAAAATTATTGAATTGGACGGCTCCTCAATTGAATTATGTGACGCTAATTCCCAAAATATCAAAGATCAAATTGGCAGAATTTATCATGCTCTTGTTCTTGGTCTTCGTGATTACATCTATAAAAACGGCTTTAAAAAAGTTATTCTTGGAATGTCTGGCGGCATAGATTCTGCGCTTGTTGCAGCAATTGCCGTTGATGCGCTTGGTGAGGAGAATGTTAAATTGGTTGCCTTGCCATCTCGTTTTAATTCCCAAACTTCCATGGATGATGCTCTTGCTGCGGCAAAAAATCTGGGCGTAAAGCTGGAAGTAATAGAAATTGAAAATGCGATAGGTGCAATAAATGAAGCGCTAAAAGAACAATTTGCCGGAACCGTAAAAGACACAACCGAAGAAAATATCCAGTCTCGAGTTAGAGGAAATATTTTGATGGCGCTTTCCAACAAATTCGGCCATTTGCTTTTATCAACCGGTAATAAATCTGAGTTGGCGGTTGGTTATGCAACTATATATGGTGACATGTGCGGAGCGTTTAACCCGCTTAAAGATGTTTATAAAACCCAAGTTTTTGAATTGGCAAAATGGCGCAACAACAATATTCCGACAATTTCCCTCTATAAAAAAACCAATTTGATTCCGCAAAATATCATCACTAAAGAACCCACGGCGGAGCTTAGAGAAAACCAAAAAGATAGCGATTCTTTGCCGGAATATGAATTGCTTGATAAAATCCTCCACCAATTGATTGAAGAGCGAAAATCAGTTTTAGAAATAACAAAATCTGGCTTTGATGAGGCTTTGGTCAAAAAAGTTGCAAAATTGCTCTTTAGAAGTGAATATAAAAGAAAGCAGTCCGTGCTTGGCGTTAAAGTCTCTGAAATGTCTTTTGACAGTGACCGCCGCTATCCTATTACCAATCAATTCAAAAAATAAACATGCTCTATAGCGAACGCGTAAAGTCCTTGTTGGAAGAGGTTGAGCAAAGCAAACAAAAAAATAGGCATAATCTAAATTCTTTTATTAAGCCTGACGAATCTAATAAAAAAGGCGAAATAAAGGAAAAAAAATATGCTGGTTTTTGGAGGAGATGTATTGCGCAGCTTGTCGATAATGCTTTATTGATTTTATCCGCAGTGCTTCCCCTGCTTGCTGCTAAAAGTTTTGGTTTTGATATGAAACATCTCAACAAAACTGAGGAGTTGGTAGTTACATCAATAGCAACCATCTTTCTTTTGTTATATCATTTATGTTTTTTATCGTCTACCCAAACAACTCCAGGTAGGAGAGCAATGGATATTATCATAGAAACAAAGGATGGGGAAAAGCCATCCATATACAGAATTATCGCTAAAATATTATTTAGCTATGTATTGCTGATGTTGGTGGCATTGATATTCGAATCATCAGAATCAATATTCAGTTCTATTTTGGAATTAATTGTGATCGCCATCATTATCTTGCCAATTATATTCACCAAAGAAAAGACCGCCTTATATGATTTGATTTCTGGCACAAGAGCTGTAATTGCTGATTTGAATAGTTCAACATTAGATGTCGAATTTGCCAGTTTTTGGAGGAGATTATTTGCCTTTATAATTGACCTTGCAATTTTTATACCGGTTTTCCTTCTCTTTGTTCTTTTGCCGCTACCTAACATTTGCAGTATTTTGGCCATCGTTTTTTTCGTCATATACTGGATTTATTTTCCTTCTGCTGAAGCTAGGGCAACAGTTGGACAAAGAATGCTTGGTATATATATAGTCACTAAAGAAGGAGATAAAATTTCTTTCTTCCGTTCTTTAGTTAAATTTTTCTTTTCTTTTTCAATATTTTGCATTGGGTTTTTAATGATTCCTTTTACCAAAGAAAAAACCTCTCTCAGCGACTTAGTTTGTAACACAAGAGTTCTTAAGCGCTAAGACCAATAATTTTAACTTTTAAACAATAATCTGCTCAGATTCGTGACGGATAATCAAAATAACGACCAATATTACAACCAATTTGCCGGTTTTTGGGTAAGGGCTTTGGCCACATTAATTGATATGGCAATTACTATGCCTCTTATGTGGGCAATGCTTCATATAATTGGCTTTGATATGTCCAGCTTACCAACTCTTGATCAAATTTTGGCGGGTGCTGAGATTGAAAAAACCCCGCTAACCCGTCTTGCCGATTTTTTATCTTGGGTGATTTCCATTAGTTATTCGGTTTATTTTATTACTTCAAAAAAACAAGCCACACCGGGCAAGAGAATTTTAAATATTTATATCGCTACCAAAGATGGAAAGAAGCTTTCGGTTGAACGTTCTTTCGCCAGATTTTTTGGATCCATTTTGTCGGGAATGATTTTTGGCATCGGCTTTTTTATGATCGCTTTCACCAAAGAAAAAACCGCTCTTCACGATTTAATATGCAATACCAGAGTTTTTTACGGTAAAAAATAATTTCAAATTTCCTTTTAATATGACTATCTGCCGTTTTGCTCCTTCTCCTACCGGCTTTTTGCATGTTGGTAACATGCGCGCTGCGATCATTAATTTTTTCTATGCCAAAAAAACCGGCGGCCAGTTTTTGTTGCGTCTTGATGATACTGATACTGAGCGTACTAGAGATGAATATCGTGAAATGATTTTACAGGATATGGCATGGCTAGGGTTGGAATATTCCAGTCTTTATAAGCAATCCGATCGTTTGGAAATTTATGAAGAAGCCAAGCAAAAATTGATTAACAATGGTAGGCTTTATGAATGTTATGAAAGCGATGCTGAGCTTAATTTACAAAGAAAATCTCAAATTGCTTCCGGCATTCCCCCAATTTACAACCGCGCTGCTTTAAATCTAACTGCCGAACAAAAAGAAAATTATCGCCAGCAAGGCATCAAGCCATATTACCGCTTCTTGCTTGAAGATAAAATTGTGTCTTGGGATGATAAAATTAAAGGCAAAATTACCTATCCGGGCCGCAGTTTTTCTGATCCGGTTCTGGTTCGTGATAACGATGTTCCAACTTACACTTTCTGTTCAGTGGTTGATGATATTGATTTGGGAATTACTGATATTATCAGAGGCGAAGATCACATAACTAACACTGCGGTGCAAATCCAAATTTTTGAAGCTCTGAATGGAAATATTCCACACTTTTCGCATCTTGCTTTAATTAAAGCCAGTGAAGGAAAAATCTCCAAAAGGGAAGGGGGATTTGATATTAAATCACTTCGTGAAGCAAGTTTTGAACCTTTGGCTATCGTTAATTTTCTAGCCCAAATCGGAACTTCTGAAAATGTTAATATCTATGACAATATAGAAAAACTGATTGAGAATTTTGATCTCAAAAAATTTAGCAAATCATCAACCAATTACGATATTGGTGAGCTCAATCTCATCAACCAAAAACTCCTAAAAATTCTGCCTTATGAAATTGCCAAAAAAAGGCTGGAAGAAATTGGAATTACAGGAGTTAGCGAGTTTGTCTGGAAAAACCTGCAAGCCAATTTGTCATTCCTTAGCGATATTCAAGAATGGCTAAAAATCTGTCAGGAGCCTTTTAAATACAATCACAAAGCAGAGGAAGGAGATTTTTTACAAATTGCTAAAGATTGTTTACCGGAAGATACCGGAAGCGCGGATAGCTGGCAAAATTGGTTGGAGCGCATTAAACAAAAAAGTGATCGCAAGGGAAAAGAGTTATTTACACCGATAAGATTGGCATTAACCGGCAAGGAACATGGGCCGGAATTGAAAAATATCTTGATGCTAATTGACCGCAAAGAAATTCTAAACAGGTTGAGTTAAATTTTATTAGAATTTTTTAAAATCTCTTGACCAACATTTCATCAATATCTACAACCGCTCTAAAAAACTTCATTTATATGGGGCCTTATAAATCAAGGCTTCAAGCCACCTAAAAACATTTATTTAACCTGCCATTTATATCTCCTCTACTACAAAAACTGTCAAGGTGTTTTTTAGCAAAAAATTAAAATAAATATCTTTACAAAAGGAAGAAGTCTCTAGAAAATTTGCAAAGAATTTTGGGAGAAATTATGAGTAATTCAACCTTTGCTAGACCTTGATTTTTAGCAGTTAGGAGAGCATTTTTTAATTTAAAAATTGCTTCAAAATGGTTTCCCAAATTAGTGCGCTTGAAGCTTGGAAGATTTTAGAAGAAAACCCCAATTCAATTTTAGTAGACGTTCGGACTAAAGAAGAAGTTAATTTTGTCGGTTTTGCCGATTTGTCAAAAATTAACTCTAAGGCAATTTTCCTTCCCTGGAAAATTTACCCGAAAATGTCGGTTGATGAGGCTTTTACTGATAAATTATCCGCTTTAATCGCCGACCACCTTTCATCCTCACCAGAGCAAATAAATCTGCTGTTTTTATGCGCCGGCGGTTCCCGCTCGGTTGAGGCTGCGCTGTTTATGTCTGATTTGGGTTATAATTGCTATAGTATCAATAACGGATTTGAAGGCTCTTTGGATGAATTCGGACATAGAGGAACAATAAATGGCTGGAAAGCCTCAAACTTACCTTGGAAACAAAATTAATGTTACAACTTACACAAAACACACAAACCATACAGCCTGTCTGGCAGGATCTCTATTTAGCTTTAGAAGCGGAATTTGGAAAAGAAATTTTTGGTAAATGGCTTTCTAAGTTAGAGCTTTATTCTCTTTCAGATCATGAGATTATTGCTTCAGTCCCTTCAAAATTTTTGAGAGATTGGATCAAGAGAGAATATTTGGAAAAGATCAAAACAATTTGGCTAAAGCTAATCCCGACTTTGCATAAATTCTCCATCATTTGCATTGAGCCGGCTGCTGAAATTAAGGAAATTGCCGTTAAAGCTGATGAAAATAAAATCGTCAATTTGTCTAAATATGACAATGTTTTTTCCTTTGGCACCGATCTAAATCCTAAATTCACTTTTGAAAATTTTGCTGTCGGCAAATGCAACCAATTGGCTTTTAAAGCTGCGCAAGTAATAGCTGGAGAGCAAAACCAAACAATTGCCGCAAGCGATGTTAATCCTTTATTCTTATATGGCGGAGTTGGCATGGGCAAAACCCATTTGGGCCAAGCCATTGCCTGGCATATCAAAAATCATGATAAAAAAAGCAAGGCGGTTTATCTTTCTGCTGAGCGTTTCATGCACCAATTTGTGCAGTCAATTCGCAATAAAGATGTGGTTGAATTTAAGGAAAAATTCCGCTCCATCGATCTTCTAATTATTGATGATTTGCAATTCATCATTGGTAAAGAAGGAACTCAGGAAGAGTTGCTCTATACTATATCCAGCCTCGTTGAAGATAACAAAAAAGTGGTACTGATTTGTGACCGTTCTCCGGGAGATCTAAATAATATTGGCGATAAGTTAAAGTCTCGCATGTCAGCTGGTATGGTGATTGATTTTAAATGTCCTGATTACGAAACCAGGCTAGAAATTTTGAAGCTTAAGGCCAAAACTATTGAACCAGCAATTGCGCCTGAAGTTTTGGAGTTACTAGCTTCAAAAATCAATTCCAGTATCAGGGATTTGGAAGGCGCGTTAAAAAAATTGGTGGTGAATCAGGTTTTAACCGGCGAGGCGATCAGCTTGCAAGCTGCTGAAACTTTGCTGCAAGATTTGTTCAGAACCACAAGTAATGTGATTACAATTGAAGATATCAAAAAAACAATCGCCGATTTTTTTGCCATTAATATCAAAGATCTAAGCTCAAACTGCCGGTCACGCAAAGTTGCCAGACCAAGACAAGTTGCTATGTATCTATCTAAAATTCTAACCACCAAAAGCTTGCCTGATATTGGCAATGCATTTGGGGGTAAGAATCATGCAACTGTTATTCACGCCGTTAAAACCATCAAAAAAATGATGGAACAAGATGCTGATTTTGCGAATAACATCAAAAATATCGAAAATAAGATATCTTCTTAAACTAAGGCAATATTTTAAATTGCCTTAGTTTAGCCACTCCAGAAATAGGCAATTAACATGCTTTCCATCAGCAATCTTTCCGTCAGATTTGCAAATCAGTTACTTGTTAAAAACACATCTTTTGATCTAAAGCCAGGAGAAATAACCGCAATTGTTGGCGGGTCTGGTGCTGGTAAGTCAATAACTGCTTTATCAATTGCCGGATTGCTTCCTAGAAATTTCTTTACCGGAGGAAAAGTTATTTTTGAAAAGCAAAATCTGCTTGAACTAAATGAAGCAGAATTTTGTAAGATTCGTGGCAGGAAAATTGGTGTTATTTTTCAGGACGCTCTCACTTCACTAAATCCTCTACATAAAATCGGTAAACAAATTGCAGAAGCAATTCTCATTCACAATCCAAAATATAATAAACAAACGGTCAGAAAACGGGTTTCGGAATTGCTCGAAATGGTTGATCTAAAAATTTTTGAGGACCGCCTAGATGCTTATCCGCATCAGCTTTCCGGTGGGCAAAAACAAAGGGTGATGATTGCCATTGCCATTGCCAATAATCCTGATTTGTTAATTGCTGATGAGCCAACAACGGCGTTGGACAGCAAAATACAGGAAGGAATTATCGATTTGCTAAAAGATTTAAACAAAAAATTGAATTTGGGGGTTTTATTCATAACTCACAATTTGCATGTGGCAAAAAAACTGGCTGGCAAAATTATAGTGATGAATGATGGAGAAATTGTTGAGTCGGGAAATATTGAGGAAATTTTTTCTAACCCAAAAAATGAATATACAAAATTATTAATTTCCGGCTTAGAAAGTGAAAGGAAAAATATTGATGAACCTTTATCAGATAAGGTTCTGGAAGTTAAACACCTCTCAGTAAAATTTGCTACCAAAAACAGCTTTTTGGGTTATGGGCAAAAATATTTTTATGCTATCCAAAATATTTCTTTCAATTTACATAAACAAAAAACCCTAGGTCTGATTGGCCAAAGCGGCTCCGGCAAATCAACTCTGGCTTTGGCAATTTGTGAATTGGTAAAAAGCGAAGGGGAAATTTTATTCAAAAACCGTTCAACCAAAAATTTTAGCAAAAAAGAAATTGCTGATTTTAGAAAGAAAGTCCAAATTATTTTTCAAGATCCAACCAGCAGTCTGAATCCTCGAATGAAAATTGGTGAAATTATTAAAGAAGGATTGGTGGTGCATAAAATTGGAAGCGAAGAGGAGCAAGAAAAAATGCTGCACAAAATCTTGCTAGAAGTCGGACTTAAACCAGAAATGAAAAATCTTTACCCTCACCAATTCTCAGGGGGTCAAAGACAAAGAATTGCCATTGCCAGGGCGCTAATTTTAAAGCCTGAGATCCTGATTCTAGACGAACCAACTTCTGCGCTTGACCTCATCACCCAAAATGAAATTTTGCAGCTTCTCAAGAATTTGCAAAATATCCATAAGATATCCTACCTTCTAATTTCACATGATCTGGATGTAATTAATTCAATGTCGGATCAAGTTCTGGAAATTAAAGATGGAACATTATTAGATTTAAAAAAAGTCTAAGATAGATGTGATCTTATATTTAATTTTCTAATATCTTAATCAATTTTAATTCGGGAATTATATAAAATGGTGACAACCTAAAATAATCTCAACTTGAAATTAACTTTATACAAAATCTCTATATGCAAAATGATTATCAAGAATATCTTGAGGAAAAAATTACATATAAAAACAACTCCTCTAAGGATAAATAGTGACAAGGAAATAGCGTTGTGACTAAAACAAGACTATAAAGCTAAAAACAATGAAAGCTCTATACAAGTCTACAATATGTTAGATAGAGGAGAAAAGGTAAGATTTCTTAATATAGATGAAGAAGGTGTCTTTATTTTAACAGATCTTCAGCAGTTGGCGATAACAGAACTTTATTACATGCTGATGCATCCGCTATCAGTTTTTTTGTTTTTCTATTGTTTTCAGCATTTATGGCGCGAACACTAAACCCTATAACAATAGGAGAAGGGGCGCTGGAATCATGTATTTGAATAGGGTTTTTCTTCAGATGGTCAAGCAAAACCGCGATGGTTCTTATATCCTTATTTTGCCGCGATTGTGCTAGTGCTTCAACTTTTGAATCATCAGGAATATTCTTTCCACAGTAATGCAAAAATACATTTACCATGGCAGAAATCTCTTGAGTGGGAGATTCTTTTTTGTACTCGCTTACAGTTGTTAGCAACATTTTTCCCAGATCTTCTGGAGGAATTCTTGCGCCTTGATGTTTTAGAACTGCAACAAGAGTATCTACTTCTTGCGATTTTATTATTTCTTTAACTATTTTTAATATTTCCTCCGCTTCTGGATTTGGTTCTAGCGCTATTTCTATTCCTCGATTTCTTATTACTGTTTCTCTTGCTTGCACTATTGGAGATTTTTCTTCCTCATCCCCTAATATTTCTATGTTTTTTAAATATGGTATTGCTGGTTTCACGGTAATGAATATTAAATTATAAAATTGGATAGTGATTCACATTATCGATGTGAGATTCTCCCTCAAAAGTTATTTGCTGCTATAAAATTTATTGAAGAAATCAGTGGTAAGAAATTTCAGAATGTTATGAGGTTCTACAAAAAGAAAAATCGTTGCACCTAGATTTTCTATTTGAATTTGATTCAAGGCTCTGTGCTCTTGTTTCTTGTGGATTATTGCTTGGCTGATTATTTTCATCTGCAGCATTTATTTCCATGGTTTCTTGCATCTCGGCCATAGCACTTTTTGAGTTGCTTAAAGAATGTTCTTTATCTTTTTCTTCCCCATGCGCTTCTTTCAAAAGCGCTTCATCTTCAACTTTTTCTTTCCTGAACTGGATTTGTAACTCTATAATTTTGCTTCCAACATCAAATTGGCCATTTATTCCTTCAAGCTTTTTATAATGTTCTATGCTTTCAATTAGATCTCTTTTAACAAGATTCCCTTTTTCATATAATTGAGCCATTTTAAGCAAAGCTTCCGGATGTTCCTGATGTGCAGATGAACGATATAGTCCTAGAGCTGATTTTATATTGATTTTATTGCCGACAATATCATTAGGCAGGAAATATTTTGCATATTCATATTGGGCGCTTGCATGGCCATTTCTTGCGGCGTGATCATAGAAGATTTTAGCTTTTTCATAATCATTGTTTTTTTCGTAATGTTGGGCCAAAGCATATACCGCCGGAAGATATAGGTGAATTAGTGGTTTGTTCCTTAGGTCGGCTGAATGACCATAAACCTCCTCATAATTTTTCATTGCCGCTTTTAAATCTCCTGATCTCTCATGGCATTTTCCCAAAGCATATTTTGCAAGCGGGTGGTTTTTGTCGGCATCTCTTTTGTAACAATCTTGCGCGGCCTGAAGATTTTTTTCATATATTATGCCATGCTCAAATAGACAGCCGATGATATAGGATGAGCCAGGCATTTCACTATTTTTAATCCTTTCGACGGCTTCCTCAAATTTTTCCGATTCGCCCCTGACAATATTTCGTAGCATCAGAAGCGCTCTAGAAGTTTTTCCTCTGCCGATACTTTCTTCAAAAGGCAATATTTCCAAAAATATTTTGCGCAGGGCCTTTTCTTTTATTGCCGGGTCTTGCGATGATAATTCTATAGGCAGGTTTTTGAGGGCGGATGGATATGTTATGTGATTGATGGGCATAGTTTATGATAAATAATTGGGATTTTATAAAGAGAGGTCATAATCAAATAACGCATCTTCATAACATTACAATTAGTAATTGTTCAGTTTTTAAGAATTATTCATGGAGATTGTGCTGAAATAGGTTACTAATATCAGTGTCAATATAACTAAAGATAAGTGGGTAGTTTGAAGGATCTGCCGCCGGTGAAGAGGGCGGCAGATATTAAGAGAAAAGAGACAAGAGAATTATTGTTTTTGCGTTGTCTGTTGCATTAGGGGAAGTGGTTAGTGCTGGTTAGCGGCGTTATTCCTATAATCGGATTGTTGTCGTTGTTTCACTAAATTTATTACTTTTTGTGATTTACCTTCATGACCAAAGACTTTTAATGTTTCTTCTATTTTTTCACGCGGTATATCCACTGTACTATCTCGTGTTAGCTTTACCTTTTTTTCCTTTTTTAGATCTTGATTATATTTATCATTTAATGTGCCAAGCAAAGTTCTCTCCCAAGGCACAGAAACTTGTGGATCAATTTTAACTTTTGGATCATTAATTACCGCCTTCATTGCCCATAATACATAATCGCATGGATAGGATGTGGATAGAAAATCCATTAGGGCCGGATCTATTAGAGCTCCGGCTGAAGCGGAGCGAGGTGTGTGACTAGGTAATTTACCAACCTGAGCCAGGCTGAGTGGTGATGATCCAGCGCGTCCTCTATTGGGAAATGATAGGATGCCTAAGCTTCCTGAATCAGGTTGCGGAAGAGCTACTTGTTTCTCCTCTTCAGATTTTTCTTCATTTCTATCACGGTTCTGATCTTGAGCATGAGGACTTGGCACGTCTTGTACGCCAAGATATTGTGATAATCTTTCTCTAAATTCCCCTATTAAAGTGTCGTGGATAATAAGAGTGGGTCTAGGAAATCCAGGTTGATTAACGAGCATTGCAATAGCAGAATATTCTTCATCATTAATGTTGTGAGCGTTAAATTCTTCTACTACGGTGCTTATGGTTTTGACAAATTGTAGATTTGATAGGTCGTTAAATTGAAGTTTTGTTAGGCCTCCTTGATATTCAACATCTGCTCCAATTCCTAGAGTGCTTTCTATAAATGTAGCCAGTCTTAGCCTTTCTGTGTTGATTTCTTGCGGGCTTTTAAAAATAAAAATACCAGATTGTTTCGACATAATTTCTCCCTTATTGATAGATTGTTATATTAACTAAGCTTAGATTTGTATTATATAATATAATATATATTTATATAGTAATTTTTAAATAATTAGATCTGTGCCATATCCGTCTTCTTGATTGCTAATATCAATTGCATCTAAAATCTACTATACCACTATCTATTGTTACCAAGCCTTTATCAAATGAGTGGTGATCAAACTTGGATTCATATCCTATGATAATTTTATCGCCTGATATTTTTCTGATAGTGTAGAAAAGCGAAGAATGCTCATCGGTTTGGTTTTGAAATTTATCACCTTGCGATATGGTGAAATTTTTACTTCCATTTTTGTCAATAACCGCTCCGTCAGAATTTATTAAAATTTTTGAATTATTGACCGAACAGGTGATGTGTTTTTTTAAAAACCCCATCACCCATTCTCGTTGCTGATTTTGGGTTTTTGTGATTTCAGTTGCATTTGCCATATGAGAATAAAAAGCAAAAGCCATTAGCAATGATAAAGATAATTTTTGAAACATGATTTTGTTAAAGATAAAAATATAAATTCTCCGGTTATCTTTGGGACGACTGTTGTTTATTGTTTAACAAATCTATCAATTGATTTTCTTTATCAGCATGCCCCAATTGTTCTAAAGTAAGTTTTATTGCTTTGAAAGGAACTTCTTCTGTGCTCTTTTCGTTTTTTATAGGATCTGGCAGAAATGAATTTAACACATTTAATATTGTCGATATTTTTAATTTTTCTGATTTTCCAAGAAGCTTGAAATCAAATTTGGGTTGAGAGCGGTTTTCGGGATTTTGGTTGGTTACTTTTTGCATTACGCTCAAAACTTCACTGCATTTGTAAGATGCTTGTGCTATTGTTTTTCCGTGCGGATTCTGAGGACTCGGGCTGGGATATAGTTCTTCTGGATTTATAGCTGGCGCACTTCTTTCTCTTGAATGCCGCGTGATCCTGGAAGTTGTGGTTTGTTCCTCTTCCTCTTTTCCTTCTGGTGAGCTGGGTGGAGAAAAATCTAGTGATGTCATTCTTTCTGAGGAAAGCCTAAATTTTGGGGAAGGATGGCTTTTCATCATTTCCTTTATGTCGTCGTGACTCATTAACCTTTTTTCAAACTCCACTACTAAATTTTCAGGAAGTAGAAGAGTGGGGTATGTAGTGCTAAGCTCACTATTGGTGGATATTTTAACATCCTGATGACCTTCTTTGGAAAGTTCTCTAGTTGTGTCGGCAATTGCTCTCATGACCGTTGAATTTGCATCTAAATCAAATTGAAATTTAAAAATATTTCTTTCCTGAGAATTGATAATGGTGGTAATGCCCAGAGAATTTTTTATGAATTGTTGTAGATCTATTAAAGATTGAGGCAGAAAATTTTCAGGCGGCAATGAAATATCTGAAAAAGGATCTAGCTCGAATACTAAAGGAACAAATTTTTCTAAGAATTCTATAATGATGTCAGGTTTTCCCTTTAAGGTTATTTTCCCAGGTTCTTTGGTAAAATAATCTATCTCATCTTTAGGGTTATGTTCGGTTATATATTCAAACAATTCTGGCGATAACTGTCCGGTAACTTCATAAATTACTGCGTCATTAATGGATGGAGAGGCTTTAACTATAAGATTTTTATTGCCAGATTTCTCTTGCAGAATTTTAGTTACATTTAGTAAAGATTTTTCTGCTTCCAGTATTTCATGTGGCAGTACATCTCTCAGCATGTTGATTATGGCGGCAACTCTTGATGTTGCGACATAAAAGCTAATCATATTGCCATCTTTATCGAGATTGATTGCTATTTCCAAATCCCTACCTTTCTGCGATTCGCTAATATCCTTTATAATTTGATATGTTTCTGATGAAAACACATCACCATCTTCACGCGTTACGGAAGTTCTATCTCCCATGGGTCTGCAAGAAATAAGCTTTCCTTCCGGTATTTTTGTTGTTCTTTCTATTCCCTTTAGAATTTTTGATAAAGCTCCTTCAATTCTTTTATAGAAGGTTTCATTAAAGCTAGGAGCTGGTACTTTTTCTTCCGGTTCAGCTTGGGGATTTGAAAAGGATAAGCCAAGTAATTGTTGCGGATCTTTTTTTAATAACAGTTGCTCTATAAATTTTGCCCTCAAATTATTGGGAATGGAAAAACTGATGGGACTAATTTTTATTATACAATTTTCACCTTCTGTCTGATTAATCTCATTAATTGATTGCGTCAGAATTGCCAAGTCTGATAGTGGCCAATCAGAGATCCCGATATAAGTATGGCTGGATTCTCTTCCCCTCTCTAAATCTGGTATGGCAATAATATTTGCCTCATTTCCAAAAATTTTTTTTATTCTTTCTTCAAACTTAAATGCAATTTGATTTAGATCTTCTGTTTTCATATTTCTCCTAGATAATTTAATATATTAGTTTAGCTCACTTTCTTATATGGTAGGCAGATATAATTATCTCTATTAAATTATTTTCAAAAGAGATTAGTTCTGCTTTTATCTTTGTATATTTTGAAATGGGGAATGTGGCGTCAATTCTTCTTATCAGATAATACAATTTTGCCTGATAATGCCTAGGTCTAATGGGGTGAGAGTGGGGATAAAATTACTGATGTTTTTTTCTTTCAGTAATTTTTGGTTCTCTAATATAGAGCGCGTCAAAATTAGTTTTGGAATTTTTTAGGAATTTTCTTTGAGCCAAAAGTGCAATATTTTTTGCGTCAATAAAATCTTCTTCACCGGAAATTATTGCATTTGGCAAATTATTTTTAATCAGCAATTTTGCGCTTCCCACTAATAAGAAATTTTCCTTTGGAAAAAACTCTGCAACATCATTCACCGCAATCATTTTTGGCTCAAACTCTGCTTCAATTTCTCCATCTACTAACGCAAATTGCTGGATAAAAAATTCATCCAACCTGGCATCATTTACCACCAGAATTTTTTGGTAATTTTTCCCCACATAATTTCCTGACCGATAATTATTGGCAATCGCTTCCAAGCTACTCACAGCAATAATCGGAAGATTGGTAGAAATCTGCAAAGCCTTAGCGCAAGAATATCCAACTCTAATCCCGGTAAAACTTCCCGGCCCATTGGTGAAGCCAATCAAATCTAAATCCTGATACCAAATCCCAGCCCGTTTTAAACAATCCTCAATTAATGGAATCAGCATTTCTGCCTGTTTGTTACTTTCCAAAATATTTTTTTCGGCAATTGATTTTTGGCCAGATGAAACAGCGACTGAAAGCGTAGAATTGGTGGTGTCGAAGGCGAGAATTTTTACCATAATTTGCGAGAAACTCCTCTGTCTTTTTCTTCATGAATCTTTGATCCGCTAGGAGACTCTGGTGTTGTTCCGGGAGTGTCTGCATCAGATTTTTGTTCATCGGATAATTTAAGATTTATACCAAAACTAAGTTCTGGATCGGAAATAGATTTTATTTTTGTAAATTTTTCTGCTGAGGATGGATCAATATTATTTTCTTGAAGCTCTATAATTTTAAGTCCGCGATTTATTTCTAGTGCTTCTTCAATTGCGGCTGCTCCTAAATTGCCTATCTGATTTTTATTTAGATATAAAGAGATAAGAGTGCTGTTGATTTTAAGCATTTTTGCAAGTGCTATTGCTCCTTCATCTTTTATATTGTTGTTTGTAAGGCTTAATGAGAGAAGGGTCGTATTTTCTTCTAGTGACTTAGCAATTATTGCTGCCGTTTTGTCATCAATATTGTTGGAATCAAGATTCAGAGTGTAAAGAGAGTTATTGGTTTTGAGTGCCTCTGCCAATATCACAAGATCTTCATTGTTCGAATGTGGCTTATAGCCGTGCTTTAATGGCTGAACGAGTCGGAACAGTCGTTTCATGTTACGGTCGTTATGGTCGATCCTGTAATCGATATTCAAGGGTTGATGATTGGACTGCTGGAGATCGCGATGAGGCTGAAGCGAAGTAACCCATTCATTTTTTAAAACCATTAATAATTGCGAGTCGGTGCTGACAATAGATATTGCCGCTTCAATCAATTTCCTTTTAGTCACATTATCTTCTGCATAAGCCATTGCCTGAGATGCTAATCTGAGCACATAATGTAAGTCTTCCTGGCGTTGCGTTAAAATTTCTTCACTAAGTCCGGATAAGCAAATACTGATTTGTTCGTTCAGCTCCTCATCTTCAGTTAAAGGAGAAAAACCATCTTTTCCTGCGATGATTTTATCAATAATGTCTTCTTTTCTTTTCATATAGAGCTCCTCAAAAGAGTGATAATTAATTCAGTATTTTTAAAGCAATATTGTAAGCGCAGGTTCTAAGATCAGGGACTGCGGTGATTTCCAGCAATTCCCCAGTTAAAAGAGAGCCGGCAAGATGAAAGTTAGGATGATTTTGGGCAACCGTAAATCCTAATTTGGTTGGGTGATGGGTAATGATTTTTTCTTCCAAAAGATTTGTTAATAGCTCACTTACTTTGCCTGAAAAATCAAAGCCCATGGCGTTTAAAACAAGATCAGCTTCCATGGTTTTTTTATTGCTAAGAGTGGCAATAATTTTTTGGTTTTTTATTTCCAGGTTTAACAATTTGCCTTTGACCATTTGCAACTTTTTTTCCTCAATCATTTTTGTAATTTGATCAAGATTATTTGGTGCAACTCGGTGGCGGTGGATGTTCCAAAATGTCATGAGATGGCGCAGAAATTGGCGCTTTTTTTCCAGGCTAAATTCTTGCCATAGATTTGAAGTTATTGGTCGAAGCCCGTTGATTACTGATCGCCAATCATCAGCTTTTTTTGCGTGAGTTTTTAGCTTTTGCAGAATTTTGCTGAGAGGTAGTTTGGCGTCAGAAATTTCTAAACTTTTAACCGGATCAATTTTATTTAAAGCATGAGGAAGTGGCAATTTAGAACTGCCGGAACAGGCAATGATTTTGCCTTTAAAGCCGCGGTTTTTAATGCTCAAAACTGCATCAACCATTGTTAAACCACTACCGATAATAAGAATGGTTGAAGATTCTGTCAGTTCTTGGAACGCCGAATTTTCCTGATTAAAAAATTGCCAAATATTATTGATGATTTTGTCACTATTTTCTGAAGACGGAAGTTTCTTAACCGCCGATCCGCAAGCAATCACAATGTGATCGTAATTTTTAGTTTTTTGGTCTTTGGTGATTAGAGAATAATTTTTGCCTTCAGATTTAACTGCAACAACTGATTGATTAATAAAATTCAGGGAAGGGTGTTTTTTTAAATCAGCAATAATTTCTTGCAGATAAGCTCGGTAAATTTTTCTTTGAGCAAAATCTTCTTTTCCAATTCCTGAATTTATCCCGAGCCAACGGTAGAAATGTTCTTCGTCATCATGAGGTAGGCCCATTTTGCAAGCAGGAACATTTAAAATATGGGCTTCATCTGTGGTTTGATAGGCTTTACCATTATTGCTAAAATTTTCATCGTCGAAAATATCAACCTCAACTTCTTCGCTTAAGCGCAATAAATTATAGGCAGTGGCGATTCCTGAAAAACCACCGCCAATTATCGCAACGGTTTTTTTATTCATTTTCCAATTGGTCGATATAGGAGATTATTACATTTAAACCCTTTTGCCAAAAATCTCCTTTGCTGGCATCAAGGCCAAAAGGAGCGAGTAGATCTTTATGATGCAATGTTCCGCCTGCCTCAAGCATTTGAAAATATTTATCTTCAAAACCTTTTAAGCCGGATTGGTAAACTCCGTAAAGCGAATTTACCAAGCAATCACCAAAGGCATAGGAGTAAACATAGAATGGTGAATGGATAAAATGCGGAATATATGACCAGTAATATTTATATTCTTCGTCAAAAGTAAAAATATCTCCCAAACTTTCTTTGGCGGATTCCATCCAAAACTGGTTTAGTTTTTCCACTTCTATCTCACCATTTTTTCTGGCGTCATGAACTTTTCTTTCAAATTCCAAAAAAGCAACTTGGCGCACAACGGTATTGATCATATCTTCCACTTTGCTTGCGATAATCAGCTTTCTTTTTTCAGAATTTTTTTCTCTTTTTAAAATTTCCTGAAAAGTTAATTGTTCGCCAAAAACCGATGCGGTTTCGGCTAAAGTTAAGGGAGTGCCAGCCATCAAATAACCCTGTTTGGCGGATAAAATTTGATGCACCCCATGTCCTAGTTCGTGAGCTAAAGTCATTACGTCACGCACTTTTCCTTGGTAATTTAGCATCAAATAAGGATGAACTGACGGAACCGTTGGGTGAGCAAAAGCGCCGGAATCTTTGCCATCTTTAACGCCGACATCAATCCAGTTATTTTCAAAAAACTTTTGTCCTAATTTTGCCAGTTTTGGTGAGAAGGAATGATAGGCGGAAGTGACGATCTCCTTTGCTTCATCCCAGGCAATAATTTTATTTTCTGCAGCAGAAATTGGTGCATTGCGGTCAGAATAATGCAGCTTTTTTTTGCCTAAAATTTTGGCTTTAATTTTGTAGTAGCGATGTGAAATGTCCGGGTAGTTTTTCTTCACGGTTTTAACCAAACTATCCACAACTTCATCTTCAATAAAATTGCTCAAATTGCGGCTGGAGATTGGTTTTTCAAAACCGCGCCATTTATCGCTAATATCTTTATCTTTGGCTAAAATATTGGTTATGTAAGCTAGAATTTTGATGTTTTTTTTCAGAGTTTCGCCAATTACTTTTGCTGCTTTTCTTCTGATTTTTTCATCTTTATTGCTCATCAAGTCGAAAATCTGCGAGCAATTGAGAATTTTTTTATCATAAGAAAATTCAAGTCCGCCAAGAGTTTCATCAAAAAGACGACTCCAGGCAGCAGCGCCGGTTGAAGATTTTTCCAGCAATAATTTTTCTAATTCTTCACTAAGTTGATATTTTTTAAAAACCCGTACATCGCGCAAATAAGGCTGATAGCGTTGCAAATCTTTATTTTCTTTGATCAAAGCTTGAAGTTTTTTGTCTTCAATTTGATTAATTTCTAACTCAAAAAATATTAAAGCGCTGGAAATTTCATTTATTTTTTCAGAAACATTTTGGTAAAAGCCGGTATCTTTCGGACTTTTCAAATTAGTGGCATAATTCAAGTAAGCAAAGCTGGAAATTTTGCCTAGGATCTCCGAGATTTTTTCATATTCCTTAATTGCTTTTGCTAAATCAGCGGCAGAAATTTTAGCTAATTTACCTTGATAATTTTTCTTAAATTTTTCTGCCAGATCAGCGCTTTTTTTAAAATCCTCATTAATTTTTGGGCTAGAAATCGAAGGGTAGAAGTCGCTTAAATCCCAGTTCGGAAGATTATTTAATTTTTTGTTTTTTGTCATAAATGATTCAAATTAAAAGAAGGATAATATTTTTTTAGCAGCTTTTTGAGATGGGCTTTCAGAGCTGCCAAGCCCCAAAATTTTTAAAACATCCTGAGCTTCATCAACTTGATTCTGGGCTGCTTGTGGGTTAGAAATCAGGTGTTCTGCTATTTCAGCAATTTTTTTAGCCTGGCAATTATCCTGCAAAAGTTCCGGTATTAATTCCCGATTTAAAATCAGATTAATTAAATTGGCGAATTTAATTTTGATTAATCTTTTTAAAACAGAGTGGGTGAGGGGATTGAGCTTGTAGATTGTAATCATCGGCAATTTGGCGATGGCAATTTCCAGATTATTGGTTCCAGACTTAGCTATTGCCAGATTGGCTGCTTTAAATAATTCATATTTTTTATCCTCATCAATCAATATCACTTTTGCGTTTAACAAGTGAAGATGGCTTTCAATAATCGGTTTGGTTTTTGCAATTACTGGCATTGCCACCACAAGATTTGGATATTTCTGGGCAAGAATATTTATGCCACCAATAATTTCCGGAAAGATTCTTGTAACTTCTCCTATCCGGCTTCCGGCCATTGCACAAATCAGCAATTGGTCATCGGCAATATTATTTTGCTTACGAAAATCACCCGATATTTCATGGTTATTTTCAGTAATCGGATGGCCGATAAACAGAGTTTCTAACCCATGTTTTTCAAAATATGGTGGCTCAAAAGGCAGAATTGCTAGCAGCAAATCATAAATTTTAGCAATCTTCTTGGCGCGGCCGGGGCGGTAGGCCCAAACTGAAGGGGCAATTAAATGGGTTTTAATAATTTTGCTGTTGGGTAGAGAGATTTTGCCCAGCTTTTTTATAACCCGAAAGCAAAAATCCGGTGAATCGATGGTGATTACCATTTGTGCACCGCTTTCAATAATAGCTTTTGCGGTTTGGTTGATTCTTTTTAAAAGTTTTGGAATATGTGGTGCAACCTCAACAAAACCCATAACTGATAATTCATCAATCGAAAAAATTGAGTTCAGACCTTGCTCAGCCATTCTTGGGCCGCCTAAGCCAATAAACTCGACTTTTTTACCGGTTAGTTCTTCAGACTGGCTTTTAATTTCTGACATCAGCTTGCCACCCAGCAGGTCCCCCGAAGGCTCTCCGGCGATGATAAAAATTTTAATTTTGTCCATTTCCTGCTTTACTTAAAGTGTTGTTCTGGCTAAAATCCGCGCTCCTCAAATCTTAGTAACTACAAATCAATTTAACAATATGCCAAGAAAAATTGCCGTTGCTGGCGCTACCGGAAATGTCGGTCGTGAAATTCTATCAATTTTAGCGGAAAGAAAATTTCCTGTTGATCAAGTGGTTGCTCTAGCTTCCAGAAATTCTATCGGTAAAGAAGTTGGTTTTGGTAACAAGATCCTGAAAGTGCAAGCCCTAGAAGATTATGATTTTAAAGGAACTTCCATCGGTTTATTTTCTCCCGGTGGTTCTGTTTCTGCTGTTTATGCGCCAAAAGCTGCTGCGGCTGGCTGTGTTGTGATTGATAACACTTCTCATTTTAGAATGGATAAAAATGTTCCGCTAATTGTTCCGGAAGTGAACCCAGAAGCAATTGCCGGTTATAAAAAATCTGGTATCATTGCCAATCCAAATTGTTCAACAATTCAAATGGTTGTAGCGCTAAAGCCTTTGCATGATATTGCAACAATCAAGCGAATTGTGGTTTCAACTTACCAGTCAGTTTCCGGCGCCGGTAAAGATGCGATGGATGAATTATTTAGCTCAACTAAAAAAATCTATCAAAGCGAAATTGCTGAGCCAAAAAAATTCTCTAAACGCATTGCCTTCAATGTTATTCCACATATCGATGTTTTCATGGAAGATGGCTCCACAAAAGAAGAATGGAAAATGAAAGTTGAGACCAAAAAAATCCTTGGTGAAAATATCGATGTTACTGCCACTTGCGTGCGTGTTCCGGTTTTTGTTTCTCACTCTGAAGCGGTTAATGTTGAGTTTGAAAAACCAATTACCGTTGCTCAAGCCAAAAAAGCTTTAGAAAAATCTGACGGTGTTTTGGTGTTGGATAACATTGCCGAGAATGGCTATGCCACTCCGGTTGAAGTGACTACTCAGGATGCGGTTTATGTTTCTCGAATCAGAAAAGATGATACTGTAAAAAACGGCCTGAATCTTTGGGTGGTTGCGGATAATTTAAGAAAAGGCGCAGCTCTAAACGCGGTGCAAATTGCCGAAATTTTGGTTCGCGATCATGGTTTATAAATCAATCTCATTTAACTGATGTTGATAGATTCCATCGAAAATAAGCAAAAAATTCTTCACCATTTTCTCGAGCTTTGTGTTTTGGATGGGTGGAATGATGGTGCATTGAGACAAGCTTGTGAAGATGCGGGAATTGATGTCAAATTACTGCCGCTAATTTTTGAAAATGGCTGTATCGATATTGCTGATTTTTTTGTCAGGGAAGTTGATGAGAAGATGAAAAAAGAAGCGGTGGCAATTGATTTTTCTCAGATGAAAATCCGCGATAAAATCAAAAATCTAGTAAAACTCAGATTAAAAATTAACGAAGAATATAAGCCTCAATTAGCAAATTTAATCCATTTTTATCGCCAGCCAAAAAATCTTAGATTTGCTTTAACAAATTCCTATAAAGCTGCGGATTTAATGTGGAACTTGGCAGGAGATAATGCTACTGACTTTAACTTCTATACCAAAAGATTGATTCTGGCTAAGATTTATATCAGAGTCCTGATTTGCTTTGCTAGAGATGAATCAAGAGATAACCAAAAAACAATGAATTTGCTGGATCAGGAAATAGAAAAAGTGATGAAATTCGGCGCTTTCAAACACAAGCTTAAAAATAATTTTGAAAAATTTGATGATTGCCTTAAAAAGGCCGGTGAAATCAAAAATGATTTTTTTCAGGATCCAAAAAATCTTATTAAGAAACTGCCATTTTTCAGGCTATATAAATAACAATTAATAGTTAATCGCTTATGAGTCTGACCCCAAATCACGTTGATGCAATATTATTTCTCACCTTATTTATTTTTGCTTTTCTGGCCTTTTTAAAAGGATTTATAAGAGATTTTTTCTCGATGTTAAATCTAATTCTGGCCACTCTTGCTTCTTGTTTTATAACCCCCCTAATTTCCAAATTATTTGGTGGTGAAAGTTCTAGAATTCTGGTTGATTTATCAATTAGTTTTATCGTGTTTGTGGTTGTCCTAATTGTCTGCTCAATTATCAGTTCAAAAATATCTGATCCACTATCTGAAAAAATCCCCCGTATGGTAGACCAATCTCTTGGCTTTGGCTTTGGCTTTGTTAAGGGCTATTTGATCATCTCCCTAGTTTTTGCAATCTTTCTTGCCCTTTATCCGAATTTATCTTCCTCAAAAAGCAAATCTTCAAAAATTGGCCCTTCCTGGTTTACCAAATCAAGAAGTTATGATTTCTTTTATGTGGGGGCAAAAATGATCAAGCCTTTGGTCAATAACATGACCTCTCAAATTGAAGATAGCGCCAAGGATTATGAGCAGGACCGCGAGATAGATGAAGATAAGCCTGTAGAAGATTCAATTTTTGATGGTCCAAAACTTTATAAGGAAGAAGATGTACATTCTCCAACTGAAAAAGATTCTAAGCCAAAAAATACCAATAAACCCACAGAGGCAAATAAAAAAGATGAAGATGCTGGCTATACCAAGCAGGAGCGGGAAAGGATGAAAAGACTAATTGAAATTATGAGTAATTAATTTTTAACAATCTTTATTAACAATTTTTTTTATTTTTATGTTCAACCTTCAAGGAAAAAAAGCTTTAGTTACCGGCGCTAGTGGCGGAATCGGCAAAGAAATTGCCAAATCTTTAAGCGCTGCTGGTGCGGTTGTTGTACTATCTGGCACTAAAGAAGAAAAGCTGCGCGAAGTTGCCAAAGAAATTTCCGGTGAAAGCCACATCATTCCTTGCAATTTGAGCAATATTGAAGAAGTTGAAGCTTTATTTGATAAAGCCGAAGCCGCTATGGGGCAGGTTGATATTTTGGTTTGCAATGCTGGTGTCACTAAAGATGGTTTAGTTTTAAGAATGAAAAATGAAGATTGGGACGAGGTTTTAAACATCAATTTAAAATCAACTTTCATTCTAAACCGCAACGCCATCAAAAAAATGATGAGAAGAAAATGGGGCAGAATCATTAATCTTTCTTCAGTGGTCGGAGTTAGTGGCAATCCAGGGCAAGCTAATTATGTTGCTTCAAAGGCTGGCATGATTGGCATGTCAAAATCATTCGCCATGGAAGTTGCTTCCCGTGGCATCACCGTTAATTGCATTGCCCCCGGCTTCATTGCTACTAATATGACTGATGTTTTAACCGACGCCCAAAAAGAGGGAATTTTATCTGCAATTCCTGCGGGAAAAATGGGTTCTCCTTCCGACATTGCTTCCGGCGCTGTGTTTTTAGCAAGTGAAGAAGCGAGTTACATCACTGGACAAACGCTTCATATCAATGGTGGAATGCTAATGGTCTAATATGACTAAGGATTTTGATATTGTAGTTATTGGTGGTGGCTTTGCTGGTCTTACTTCCGCTTTGTATCTGGCAATATCAAATCCACATCTTAAGATTGCTCTTCTAGAAAAATCTGACATTAAAAACCAAGACAAACAAAGAGATGGTAGGGCTTTTGCCATTTCCAGATCTTCGCTGGATATATTCAAAAAAATTGGTGTAGTTGATGCTATAGAGCAATTTGCTGGCCTGATTGAAGATATAAAAATCGTTGATGGAAAATCGCCATTTTATCTAAATTTTGACGCTAACCAAAATTCTTCCGAAGGCTTATTTGGATTGGTGATTGAAAATTTCTACATCCATAATGCCATGAGAGATGCGGCTCTCAGGCAAAATAATATTGAAATCATTTGTCCTAATTTTTATCAGGACATTGTTTTTGAGGCTTCTCGCACTCTTATCAAATTAGATAATCAAAGAGAAATTGCCGCTAAACTAGTTTTGGCCTGTGATGGCCGCTTTTCTGCGCTTCGGGAAAAATTTAATATCAGAACTTTTCAGAAATCATATCACCAAACGGCTTTGGTTTTTAATATTTTCCATGAAAAACCTCACCAAAATATCGCTTTAGAAAAATTTCTTCCTGATGGCCCATTTGCTGTTTTACCGATGAAGGACGCGTTGCAATCATCAATTGTTTGGACATTAAAAACTGAGAAAGCGCAGGCGATCTCACAAATTGATGAAGAAAATTTCCTACATCAATTGCAAAAATCTATGGGTGATTACCTGGGAAAAATAGATCTACTTACTAAGCCACTCAAATATGATCTTGATTTGGTGGTAGCCGATAAGTTTTATCATGAAAGGATAGCCTTTATCGGCGATGCCGCCCATAGTATCCATCCAATTGCCGGGCAGGGTTTTAATTTGGGGGTTGAAGATATAAAAACTTTAACTGATTTAGTCGCAGAATATTCCAAATGCGGCCTAGATATTGGCTGCGAAACAATGTTAAAAAAATACAACCGCTCAAGAAAAATCGGCGCTTATAAAATGATCGTCGCAACAGATGGTTTGAATGGATTATTCTCAAATAATTCTTTGATTCTAAAAATTTTGAGAAATGCCGGTTTGGGAGTGGTTGAAAAACTTCCGCCTTTGAAGAAATTTTTTATCAAAAATGCCGGCGGAAGCCAATAATATAGTTGTTAATTTAGTGTCGTCTAAGCACAACTTCTCTTTGTTGAGATGGAATATGGATGTTATTTTCTTTAAACTTTTCCAAAATTTTTAACATCACGTCATTTTTTGGACCCATTCTTCCCGCCACAACATCGGCCACCCAGAAATATGCTGTTACGTGCGCGCCATTATCGTTAAAACTGTCGATGAAACATTCCGCTTCCGGGTAACTTAAACATCTTGGATGGTCTTTAGCGCATTGCAAAATGATCTCGCGGGCCTTTTTTATGTCGGAGTCGTAGGAGATGAGAATTTTGATTTCTATGCGTCCGCGGTTGCTGTTGTAAGTCCAGTTGGTAACTTTTCCGGTGATAAAATCTTCATTTGGAACCATAATTTCCCTGCCATCAGTTGCTTCAATCAGGGTGTATCTGCCGCCAAAACGGGTAATGGTGCCATAGATATTGCCGTTATCAAGCTCAACTATATCGCCAATTTCTACTGATTTTTCCATCAATAAAACAATACCGCTGATAAAGTTGGAGGAGATTTTTTGCAAACCAAAACCGATACCCACACCGATAGCACCTCCGATCACGGCAAAGGTGGTCATATCAACGCCAAAAACCCTTAAAACTATAATGAAGACGATGAAGTAAATTACGATATCGATAAATTTGGCAATGATACCTTTAGTGCTGGTTTTTAGATCTTTTTTGGAGAGATAAGATTTGGATTTACGAGAAATTACCCCGGAAGCCCAGAACACCACGGAAAGAACTACAATGGCTTGCAAAACGGTGTAAATTGATATTTTGATTCTTCCGACATTAACATAAAAACTATCTAAAAATGAAACTGTTGGTCCATATAGATCTGCGATATGTAAAATGATTGCGGGAATTAAGAAGAAACCAACCAGGTTAGCGATTGTGGTGCTATTGAATAATATTCTTAGGTAACGCAGGAATATAAAGATGGCAATCAGCTGAATTGTGGTTTCAAATAAAAAAATATTTTTGGAAAAGTTGGAGAATATAGCTGAACCAATTACTAGGGAAATTGCCATTAATACTGGTGGCAGAAGGGGGATATAATAACGTTGAGATAAATTAGTGGGCTTTACTCTCCTGTTATAATTAGGAAAAAAACTTTTTTTGATGAATTTGTAAAAAATAATTGCCGCTACAAGACAAATGATGACTGATATTGATTGCCAATAAAAATTGGCGGTAGTAAAGATTTTTTCAAGATTTTCTAAGACACTGTCTATTGACTTCTGGTAGCTGTTGTTCATGTCGTTTTTAAGTTATTTATTCGCCCTGGCCAGAGCCGTATCCAGGCTTACCGTCAAATAAATATAATCCCTCATATTTGATGAAATCCACTTTTCTATCAGCAAATATTGTCAAAATTTCAATCAGATTTTGATGAGTAATAACCTTGTTGCTATCGATAATATCATTGCTGTTTTTACCGGAAATTCCTTTGCCAATAAAGCGTAAAATTGTTTGGCCTTTTGGATAGGTCGGTTGGTTATGTTTATCAATTTGCGGCCACATTACCAGGCCTTTGGCGGTAATCATTTTGATTTCAAATTTCTCACTTTCCATGGTTTTTATCATTGCCAAAAGAGCGTCAAATTCGTCTTGCCAGTCGATGAATAGATCAAATCCAATCAAAGATTTTTTTGCAATAGATGCTGAAGCTGAAGTTTTTACATCTGAATTTTGATTCTCAACTGTTTTAAAGTTAGCTTTTTCTAGTGTTTTTGGTTCTTTGCCAAGATTTGCTATTACTGCTTCAGCAAATTCTTTAGTGCCAAGTTTTTTAGCGCTGGTTTTTTCGTTATAAATATCGGCAGTGTGCAAACCATCTTCAATAGTTTTTAACAAAGCATTGCGTATTTTGTTGGCAATGTCAGTTTGTCCGACATGAACTAGCATCATAATGGCGGCCTGTAGTAATCCGGTTGGATTGGCAATATTTTTTCCGGCGATATCGGGAGCAGAGCCGTGAATTGCCTCAAACATGGCAAATTCCTTGCCAATATTTGCAGAACCAGCCAACCCAACAGAGCCAGAGATTTCGGCTGCAACGTCAGAAATAATATCGCCATATAAATTTAGAGTGACGATAACATCAAAAATTTCTGGCTTAGCGGCAAGTCTTGCAGTGCCGATGTCAATGATATAGTGGTCGGAAGTAATGTTGGGATATTCTTTGGCGATCTCGTTAAAAATATTGTGAAACAGCCCGTCAGTAAGTTTCATGATATTGTCTTTAGAAAAGCAGGTAACTTTTTTACGTCCATTTCTAACTGCATATTCAAAAGCATGGCGAATGATTTTTTCACAGCCGTCTCTAGTAATGATTTTTAAACATTGGTAAGATTGATCAGTCTGGCGGTGCTCAATACCGGTGTAGAGATCCTCCTCATTTTCACGGATGATGACCACATCCATTTTTGGATGTTTGGTTTCAACAAAAGGATGAAATGATGAAACCGGACGCACATTGGCATAAAGCCCAAGTTTTTTTCTGATGGTGACATTCAAGCTTTTATAACCTCCACCCTGAGGTGTGGTGATTGGAGCTTTAAGCAAAATTTTAGTGTTGTTTAATTCTTCCCAGGCAGAAGGCATCAGACCGGAATTAAATCCTTTTTCGTAAATATTTTTGCCAACTTCGATAATGTTAAAAGTAAGTCTTGCTTCTGCAGCCTTGAGAATGCTAAGCGTAGCTTCCATAATTTCTGGGCCAACACCGTCACCAAAAGCAATGGTGATAGGAAGAATTTTTTGTGACATTTTATTTTGAGAGATAATAAATTGAGGAATATAACCCAATGCTAATTAAAGTATTTTTACAAATCCAACGAATAAATTAATGAGCGCGAAAATAAAATCTCTAGCCAAAAATAAAAATTTTATTTCTTTTGTTTTGGGCTCTGCATCAGCTTTGGCATTTGCTCCTTTATATTTTTTTCCACTTGCCATTATTGCTTTTAGCGGTTTGTTTTTGACAAGCAATACTTGCAAAAACAACAAGCAATCTTTCTTTGTCGGATGGTTTTTTGGTTTTGGCCAATTTGTCTTTGGGCTTTATTGGATTTCTATTTCTCTCTTTGTTGATATTGGAAAGTTTTTCTGGTTGCTGCCTTTTGCTTTATTTTTAATTCCCGCTGTTCTTGCCATCTATACCGGCCTTGCATTGCTGTTGGTAAATTATACTTCCAAAAAATTATCAATTTCTGGCTGGAAGAAAATTCTTCTGCTCTCAGCAATCTGGGTTTTATTTGAATATTTGCGGTCGGTTCTGTTCACAGGCTTTCCTTGGAACTTGCTTGGTTATAGTTTGTTGTTTTCTTTGCCTTTATCGCAATTTGCTTCGGTTGCCGGGGTTCATGGCTTAAGCTTGCTGGCAATTATTTTTTATTGTTCCCCATCCTTATTTTTTAAGCTGCAAGATAACAAAATCAAACTGGCAAAAGATAAAAGCCAAAAACCATTTTTGCTATCAATAGCAGCGATAATTCTTTTGATATGGGCTGGTGGTTTTTACCGTTTAAAAACTTTTCAGCCGGAAATTTTTCCAAACGGAGTTTTTAGATTGGTGCAGCCTAATATCAATCAGGAAGAAAAATGGAACCAGAATCATCGCTATGAGTCATTTTTAAAAAATGTCCAACTTTCCGGGAGACCTGGTTTTGAAAATGTAAATTATGTTGTCTGGTCAGAAAGTGCCGTTCCTTATATTATCAACCCATTTATTGGCCAAGGCTTGTTGGCTGAAATCGCTTCTGCCTCGCCAAAAAATGGTTTTGTAATTACTGGAGCACTACGCGCAGAATTTAAGGAAGATGGCAGAGAGCTAAAAAAAATCTGGAACACGATTTTTGTTATTGATGATCACGCAAAAATAGCCGAAACCTATGACAAAAACCACCTGGTTCCTTTTGGGGAATATGTTCCTTTGGCGGAGATTTTTCCTTTTGTTTCTAAAATTACAGAAGGTTCTCTTGGTTTTAGCGAAGGCGAGGGGCCAAAAACTATTAAGCTAAATAGCCGAACCCCAAGTTTTAGCCCGCTGATATGTTATGAGGGGATTTTTCCTGATGGTGCAATTAACAAAAATAATCCGCCACAATTTTTGGTCAATCTTACTAATGACGCGTGGTTTGGTTCTAGCTCTGGCCCTTACCAACATTTTGATATGGTAAGAATGCGCTCAATTGAATATGGAATGTCAACAATCAGAGTTGCCAATAGTGGAATTTCTGGCCTGATTAATCCGGCTGGAGAAGTTGTGGCGGCAATTCCTTTAAATAAAGAAGGGGTGTTGGATGTGATGCTGGTAAAAAATCTGCCGGCAACAATTTATATGAAATTAGGAGACAGAATTGCTCTATTAATGGGAGTGTTGTTTTTTGTTGTTGCCGTTTTGCCTTTTAGCAAAAGTTATCTTCTAAAAACTCATAATTAAAACTTAATTTTCTATAAGAAAAATTTCAGGAATAAATATATTGCCTTTTCTTTTTATTTATTATTTATTGTTCAAAGTTTCGTTTTCTTCCAGTCAGATCAACCTTCCGGGCAATTCGGCCCAAATTAAAAATTTTGATGTTATCTCATGAGGGATATGTAAATGCACTTAAAACACGAAGCGCAACTTATGGGAATCTAATTTACTATTTTTGCGGATTTTCCGCATTTCTTTTTAAGAGTATTCGCCATCTATATTGCTTACATATAGATGTAATTTTTTGAACAACAAATCTAATAATTTTATGAAATTGAACAAAAAACTATTTTTATCTTCCCTGGCATTTTTGTTGGCAAATCAGAGCGGTGCTATTGCTGCTGGTTACTCAACAAATCTTTATTCAGCTTCTGGTTTAGGAAATGCATATGCTGGTAGTGCAACCGGTATCCACGATTCTAGCGACATATTTTTTAACCCATCAGTTGTTGCTGGCGCAACAACTTCCGAAGCGGTTGCGGCGGTAAGTTTTTTAAGGCTAAATATTGATGCTGATAATGTTAGAGCCAATTCAAGCGGTTCAGTTAGCGGCACAGAATCAAGAGATGCTGGGGTTGATAGTGCTGTTCCGGCCTTTTATGTTACAACTCCAATTAATGATAACACAACCTTCGGCCTGGCAATCACTTCACCTTTTGGACTTGCAACCAAATATGATCGCAACTGGGTTGGAAAATATCACGGTCTTGAAAGTTCAGTCATGACCATCAATATCAACCCTTCCATTTCATATAAATTAAGCAACAACCTATCTGTTGGCGCTGGGTTTCAATCGCAATATTATAAAGCAAAATTCAGTAAAGCCATTAATGATGGTGGTGCTGGCTATGGAAAATCCGACGGTGATGATTGGGGATATGGCTATAATCTAGGAGCAAATTATAAATTTAATGACCAGTTGAAATTTGGTATCGGTTATCGCTCCAAAATTGAGCATAAGCTTAACGGCACAACCAAAGCTAATATTAGTAGTGTTGACCATTATTCAGGATTTAATGCCAGAACTGCTACACCGGAATCTCTTACTGCCGGCACTTCCTTTAAATTAAACAACAATATTGAGCTAGCCTATGATTTGACTTGGACAAGATGGTCACGCTTAAAAAGCTTGGTGATTAATTCCTATGATAATCCTTCCCTGCTAAATATAGGCAATACCACCATATATAACTGGCGCGATTCTTTCTTGCATTCAGTAGGAGCTAATTTTGATGTTAACGATAAGTGGCTAATCAGAACCGGCGCTGCTTTTGAAAAAGACGCTACAAGCAATGCAACTAGAGAGCCAAGAATCCCTACCGGAGATAGAGTTTGGGCAACTCTTGGTTTTGATTATAAAATCAGTAATAGTCTTGCGGTTGATGCGGCCTATGTTCATCAATTCTACAGGACAACCAATCTTAATGTCTCTGATTCAAGCGGCCAAACTTTGCAAGGCCAGTTCAAAACCCATGTTGATGTCTTGTCTGTTGGCTTGAAAAAACAGTTTTAGTTTAGGATTTGATTTATCTGGCGGGATCCATCAAGAATCCCGCCAGTTTGTTGAAAAGATCATCTATTTATTTTTTGAAAGAATTTTATAAATAAAATTCCAGAAATATTTCCCGCAGTTCTTTAGAAAACTATCTTCCTTCTAATTGTAATTCTTGGTCACGCTCTACCTTAGCTGCTATCGGTTCTACTATATGAGTTCCTGGTTGATCTTCTTCCTCTTCTTTTTCTTCCTCTATTCCAGCGTGTCTGTTTTTGAGCATTTGCATAAATGCCTTTTGTTCTTCAGGTGTAACTTGAGTGTGGATAAGAACTATGTCTTGCAAACTAACTAGTGCGGATAAATGTTGCAATCCATTACTAGTGATGGCGTTACAATCAGAAAGATCAAGATATCGCAACATAGGTAATGATGAGATATATCTCAATCCTGCATCAGTTATATTTTTACACCTCCCAAGATTAAGCACCTGTAATTCGGTTAATCCAGATAAATGCGATAATCCATTACTAGTGATGGCGTTACAATCAGAAAGACCAAGATATCGCAACATAGATAATGATGAGATATATCTCAATCCTTCATCAGTTATATTTTTACATCTCCCAAGATCAAGCACCTGTAATTCGGTTAATCCAGATAAATGCGACAATCCATTGCTAGTGATGGCGTTACAATCAGAAAGACTAAGCCGTTTTAACATGTTTAATGTTGATAAATGTCTTAATCCTTCATCAGTTATATTTTCACATTTCAAAAGACCAAGTTCCTTTAATTCAGTTAATCTTAATAGATGTTGCAATCCATTATCAGTTAGGGCTGTGCAATTATAAAGATTAAGTATTTGCAGCCCATTTAATGTTGATAAATGTCTCAATCCTTCATCGGTTATATTTTTATTGCCCCAAAGATTAAGCTCCTTTAATTCGGTTAATCTGGATAATTGCTGCAATCCATTATCAGTTATAAGAGTTCTACTATTAGAAAAATAAAGCTTTTGCAACCCAATTAGTGTTGATACATATCTCAATCCTTCATCGGTTATATTTATATTGTCCCAAAGATTAAGCTCCTTTAATTCAGTTAATCTTAATAGATGTTGCAATCCATTATCAGTTAGGGATGTACAACCATAAAGATCAAGATTTTGCAACCCAATTAGTGTTGATACATATCTCAATCCTTCATCAGTTATATTTTTACAGCTCCGAAGACTAAGTTCCCTTAATTCAGTTAATTCAGATAAATGCCGCAATCCATCATCAGTTAGAGCTGCACATATAGAAATATCAAGATACTGTAGCGCATTTAACACTGATATATCGCGCAATCCTTCATCAGTTATATTTGTGTCATGAAGAACGAGTGTTTGTAAATTAACCAATGTAGATAGATGCTGCAATCCTTCGTCATTTATCTTGCAATGAGAAAGGTTAAGCCTGAGTAATTTAGATAATTTTGATAAATTCGTTAATCCTTTATCGGTTATATTTTTACAACCCGAAAGATCAAGTTCCTCAAGATTGGGAAATCTAGGGTTGCCATTTGGTAAAAACAAAATTTCTTGCAACTTTTCATCGGTGAGTTTTTCATAATTAAATTGTGAAAAATCAAGCTTCTCAACCCCTAGATATTGTTCTTGATTCATTTTTGTGGATACAAGACTAAGATTTATTAAATCTTCAAAAAATTTATCAATTTTCAAATTTTCAAGAAACCCCTCAATTACTGGACGTATGGTTTGTGGCTGCATTATTCCTTCTAATGTTGGTGGAGTTGTGTCCTTGGTGTCTATTGCAGAAGCATCTTCGACTTCTTTGTTTGACTGAGTTGATTTTGACATAGGATTTATTTTTTAATTAGTAATAAGGAAGATAAGAAAAATCATAAAGCTAAAATATATTATAGTGGTTTATGAAAACCAATATAAGAATGAATAAACATTATATTAACTTTATTCAGTAACGAACAAAAAAGATTTAGGTGGGATACAAGATTCTCTTATTTTTTAGATTCTGCTTATAAACTTTGCTTTAGACTGGGAAGGAAATGTAAAATTATTCAAGATTGAGCTTGAAATTGCAGATATGCTTTTACTCTATAAGTGATGGAGTGATTGAAATATAGCTCAATTTATGTGCCGATGGATAGGAAGGCGGTATATTCTATTAGATTCTAACTCAGCTTCTGTTTTAACATCTCATTCACCACAGCAGGGTTAGCTTGTCCTTGGCTTTCCTTCATGACTTGACCAACGAAAAAGCCGAATAATTTATCTTTGCCGGAGCGATATTCCGCAACTTTTTCCGGGTTATTTGTCATTACCAAATCGATGATTTTTTCAACTGCGCCGGAATCGCTGACTTGTTTGAAGCCTTTTTCTTCGATGATTTTTCCTGCTTTATCACCGCTTGCAAACATTAGGTCGAGAACTTCTTTGGCAATTTTGCCTGATATTGTGCCGTCTTTGATTAGGTCGAGAAGCTCAATTAGATTTTCGGCAGAGATTTTTAGATTTTCAAAACTTACACCTTCTTTATTCATTCTTCCAAGCAACTCAACGGTCAGCCAAGTTAAGCAGAGCTTGGCTTCATGTTTAGCGATCATCTTTTCAAAATATTTGCAAAGTTCATCATCCATTGTCAGAACACCAGCATCGTAAGCGGAAATTCCAAGCTCTTTTATATAGCGTTCTTTTTTGTCGTCCGGTAATTCCGGCAGGGTTTTTTTGATGTTATTTACAAATTCTTCAGTGATGACAAGTGGAGGCAAATCTGGGTCAGGAAAATAGCGATAATCCATGGAATCTTCCTTGCTGCGCATGGTTCTTGTTTCTCCTTCAATTGCATCAAACAATCTGGTTTCTTGATCAATTGTGCCGCCATTTTCAATAATATCGACCTGTCTTTTAGCCTCAAATTCAATAGCGCGAATAATGTTTTTTGTGGAGTTCAGATTTTTAATTTCGCATCTGGTTCCCAATTTTTTTTCACCGACAACACGCACAGAAACATTGGCGTCGCAACGCAAATTGCCTTTTTCCATATCGCCATCGCAAGTGCCAAGAGCGCGAACAATAGCGCGGATTTTTTTAACATATTCTGCAGCTTCGTTTGGAGTGCTGATGTCTGGCTCAGAAACAATTTCCATCAAGGCAACACCGGAACGATTAAGATCAATCAAGCTTAGGGTAGGGTGTTGGTCGTGAATTGATTTTCCGGCATCTTGCTCAAGGTGAAGGCGGGTGATGCCAATTCTCTTTTTTTGTCCTTGATCTATTTCAATTTCAACAAAACCTTCGCCAACAATTGGATCTAGAAATTGCGAGATTTGATAACCTTGCGGCAGGTCAGCGTAAAAATAATTCTTACGGTCAAAAATTGATTTTAAATTGATTTTAGCATTAAGGCCCAAACCGGTTTTAACGGCCTGATGAACCGCAAATTCATTGATAACAGGAAGCATGCCTGGCATCGCAGCATCAACAAAAGAAACCTGGCTATTTTGTGGTGCACCAAAAGCAGTTGAACTGCGCGAGAATAATTTTGATTCAGAGGCAATTTGGGCATGAATTTCACAGCCAATTACCAGCTCATATTTTTTCCCGCTTTTTCCTTCAATTTCGTAGGACATGATTTAAAAAATTATTTTCCGTCTAAACCATAAGCAGTGTGCAAAACTCTCACTGCCAACTCACCATATTCTTTAGCAATCAAAACCGAAATTTTAATTTCAGAAGTTGAAATAACCAAAATATTTATTCCCTTTTCTGCCAAAGTTTTAAACATAGTATAAGCAACACCGGCATGGCTAATCATACCAACACCGATCACAGAAATTTTAGCAACATTCTCGTCAATTTTCATTTCGCTATATTTGGTTTCGCCTTTAACCGAGTCAATTGCAGTTTTGGCCATTTCCAACTCTTCCTTTGGAATTGTGAAAGTAATATCAACTGATTTTCCATCAGCGCTAACATTTTGCACGATCATATCAACATTAACTTCCTTCGCAGCCAATGCGCCAAATATTGCCGATGACAGGCCAGGATGATCCGGCATGCCGGCCAAAGTTAGTCTCACATCATTTTTGCTATAGCTGATACCGGTGATTAAGCGTTTTTCCATAATTTCCTCGTTATTTACTAGAATTGTTCCAGGGTTGTTTGAAAAGGTTGATAAAACTTGCACTTTAACATTATGCGCCATGGCCATGGCGACAGAACGGGTTTGCAAAACTTTTGAACCGCTATAAGCCATTTCCAACATTTCCTCAAAAGAGATTTGGTCAAGCTTGCGCGCTTTGTCGGTTATTCTTGGATCTGTGGTATAAACCCCTTCAACATCAGTATAAATATCGCAGCGATCGGCCTTAATTGCGGCTGCAACTGCCACCGCAGAAGTGTCTGAGCCGCCTCTGCCCAAAGTGGTGATACGATTTTCTGCCTGGAAAATGCCTTGAAAACCGGCAACAACAATTATGTCATATTCCTCCAAAGCGTTTAACAGCTTGGTTCCATCAATATTATCAATCCTGGCTTTGCTAAAAACATTGTCAGTGGCAACGGGAATTTGCCAACCCAAAAATGACCGAGCCTTAAACCCACGGCTTTGCAATTCAAGCGCCAAAAGCCCGCAAGTAACTTGCTCGCCGGTAGACACAACCGAATCATATTCCTCCAAAGCCATTTTGCTTTGCAGATCAGAAACCTGGTTACAATAATCCACCAATTGATTGGTAACGCCAGACATGGCAGACACAACCACCACAACTTTGTTGCCAAGGTCAATTTCCTTTTGAACTTTGAGAGCAACATTTTTGATTCGTTCGATACTTCCAACAGAAGTCCCGCCGAATTTTTGAACTATTAGAGACATTGAGATTTGATTTGAAATGTTTTTACGAGCCCTTAACAGAAGCGGCGGCGATTCTACAAATTGATGATTTTTTAAGCAATAAAAAATCTTGGTGAGGAATTTATTGTAATATGTGTTAAGTCGTAGAGAATTCGGATTCTCCTGGTTTTATTGTCTAATTTTTTCTGGATTGCCGCGTCGCTTCATTCCTCGCAATGACGATATTGGAAGTTTTAACTCATAATCTCAAAACCGTCATTGCGAGGAGCAAAGCGACGCGGCAATCCAGAAAATCCATCAAGTTCAATCAATTTCTAAATTTTTAATAGATGAAATCCCACGACGTAATAATAATCGGCGCCGGCGCTGCCGGTCTGATGTGCGCAATTGAAGCTGGTAAGCGAGGTAAAAAAGTTCTACTCCTTGATTCAGCAAAAAATGTCGGAGAAAAAATCCGTATTTCCGGGGGAGGGCGGTGCAATTTTACTAATCTGAATATTTCTGCTGATAATTTCCTTTCTCAAAATCCCTCTTTTTGCATTTCGGCTTTGAAGAGATTTACGCAGCATCATTTTATTTCTCTGGTTGAAAAATATGGCATTGCTTATCACCACAAAACTTTGGGGCAGTTGTTTTGCGATGGGTCTTCCAGACAGATAATTGATATGTTGCTTGAGGAATGTCGGAAAAATAATGTGCAGATTATTTTGGAAACCAGGGTGGATGAGGTTAGTAAAGTTGCCGGAAATGATATTGGCAATTTTGAGGTGAAAACCGATCGGGGAATTTTTGGGTGTAGTTCTTTGGTTATTGCCACCGGCGGTTTGTCGATACCGAAAATGGGGGCGACGGATTTTGGTTATAAAATTGCCAGGAAGTTTGGGTTGAAAATTATCCAGCCAACTCCGGCGCTGGTGCCGCTTACCTTTGATAATGAAATGCTTGAGCGGACCAAATCTTTATCCGGCGTTTCTGTCATGGCGCGCGCGACTTTGGGTAAAAGAAAATTTGATGAGAGTTTGTTATTTACCCATAAAGGACTAAGCGGGCCGGTGATATTGCAGATTTCTTCTTACTGGAAAAAGGGAGAGAAAATCAATATTAATTTAGCGCCGCAGACTGATGTTTTTGCCTGGTTGCAAAGTGAAAAACTGGAAAGGCCGAAACAGGAAATTCACAATATTTTAACGGCAATTTTGCCGAAGAATTTGGTGTTATATATTTTGGGTCAAGCTGAAATAGGTGGCTGCATTGCTGATATTAATAATCAAAAACTCAGAAAAATTTCTGATGCCATCAATAATTGGCAAGTTGCGCCGGATGGCACTGAAGGCTTTGCCAAGGCAGAAGTTACTTTGGGTGGAATTGATACTGATGAAATTTCTTCAAAGAGTTTTGAATCTAAAAAAGTTGCCGGGCTTTATTTTATTGGTGAAGTGTTGGATGTGACTGGGCATTTGGGCGGATATAATTTCCAATGGGCCTGGTCTTCTGGATATGCGGCTGGGCAGTGTGTTTAATGGAATTAGTTTGATTGCTTGATCTTTCTGGATTGCCACGTCGCTTCGCTCCTCGCAATGACGATGTGGGAAGTTTTAGCGCAGGAATCTCAACACTGTCATTGCGAGGAGCGTGCGCAGCCAGCGACGCGGCAATCCAGGGAATTTTATTTTGAATTCTGATCTTGCAACAATCCATTTCTCCCACTCCTCAACGCACCAAACCCTATAAAATAAATTGACAATTAGAACCTGATTTTATAACTTTCCCCGCTCTTTTGCCTTTCTCATTTGGGGGTTTGTAGCTCAGCTGGTTAGAGTGCGCGCCTGATAAGTGCGAGGTCGGTGGTTCAAGTCCACCCAGACCCACCAATTTCTTTTCGTTTTCTCCTATTTAAATCTCAACTTCTAACCACTTCGCCGCATGGACAAAAGCTACGATATTGTCGGCATAGGCAATGCTATTATTGATATTGTCTGTTTGGTGGAGGAATCATTTCTGGCTGAACATAACCTGACCAAGGGTGGAATGTTTTTGATTGGTGAGGCTGATGCGCAAAAACTATCTCATTTAAAACACCAAAAAATTGCTTCCGGCGGATCGGTGGCCAACAGCATTGCTTCACTGTCGATGCTTGGTTCTAGAGCGGCGCTAATTGGCAAAACCGGACGCGATAAATTCGGTGATATATTTTTTGATGATCTAAAAAAAATCGGCTGCGATTTTTTCTGCCGTCATAAAGAAAAAGATGGCGCTACCGCTAAATCTTTTATTTTGGTTACTCCCGATGGCGAAAGAACAATGTGCACCTATCTTGGCCTTGCTTCCAAAATTGCTGATGAGATTGATGAAAAGCTGATTAAGAACAGCAAAATTTTATATTTAGAAGGTTATCTGTGGGATGAGCCGGAAACAATTGCCGCACTGCGCAGCGCAATTTCAATTGCCAAAAATAATAATGTTAAAACCGCTTTTAGCTTATCCGATGCGTTTTGCGTGGAAAGACATCAGGCTGAGTTTTTAGAAATCATAGCGCAGCTTGATGTTCTGTTTGCCAATGAAATGGAGATGAAATTGCTAGTTGGAGAAAATTTTGCTGATGATGATTACAAGAAAGTGAAAGAGATGATTGGCCGCATAAATTCTAATTTGGTTCTGGCTCTAACTCTTGGTGAAAGAGGGGCGATAATTTTTGACGGCACAAAAACTGTTAACCAAGTTAATGCAATGAAAGTTGAGAAAGTTGCGGATACGACCGGAGCGGGTGATGCTTTTGCTGCCGGCTTTTTATTTGGGATGAATAAAGATATTGGTTTGGAAAAATCTGCCGCGCTTGGAAATAATTTGGCTGCTGAAGTAATTGGACAGATTGGTGCTAGGATTGATCAGAAGAGAATTTTGGAGATTGTTAAAAGCTAAATAAATTTATTCTTCCCGCTTGAGTGTAAGTTAAAATGCAACATAAAGATCTCTGGATTGCCACGTCGCTGGCTTCGCACGCTCCTCGCAATGACGATGTTGTAAGTTTTAACTCATAATCTCAACGCTGTCCTTGCGAGGAGCGAAGCGACGTGGCAATCCAGAAGAAAATAATTAAATCGAAATAATAAACGCCAAAAAAACTAAAAAATTATTTCTTAGTCCTGTCCAAAATATCTTCCATCAAATCCATTTGAATCTGCTGAATTTCAATAAAACGCTTATTTTGCTGAACCAATAGATGATCAACTTTTTCATGAAGTAGCCTGATTTCTAGCTCCGCCTTAAGATTAATTTTATAATCATGTTCTGATCTTTTGCGGTCTTTGTCGTCTTTACGATTTTGGCTCATCATAATTATCGGAGCCTGAATTGCAGCAAGGCAAGACAAAATGAGATTGAGTAAAATAAATGGATAAGGATCAAATATTTCAGCAAAAAACGCAGCGCTGTTAAAGCCAATCCAAATGGCTAAAAAGGAAAAGAAGAAAATTATAAATCCCCAACTTCCGCCAAATTCTGCAACCCTGTCAGCCAGTTTTTCTCCAAGTGATATTTTGCATTGAATATTCTGCTCGACATTTTCAGAGAGGATTTCGTTAGTGTTAATACTACTGATAACTTCCTGCTCGATTTTAGAAAGTTCCCCAACTTCATCGAGCAAAATATTCTCCAAATATTTTCTTCTAAATTTGTTCAACTCTGACATGCAGATGAAGGAACTCTCCGAAAAATCATCATGCTCCGCCTTAATAAGATCATAAACCCGCGGCCGTAAATTTTTGCCTTCTATTAAATTTCTAGTGCTGTGATTAGTTTTACAAAGGTCGCAGGCTCTGGTTTTGCTCATGATGTTTTTAATTGGTTAAGTAAATATTGAAGTTATATATGATTTTATCTTAATAATCTTGGCTGATATATTTATAAAATTGATAAATTGTTTCTTATCTAATAAATATCCAAGACTATCACTTTCAGACTTAATTTAGGGCTTGTATTGGTAGTTTATTTACCAGCTGCAAAATATTGTCAACCTTAAACTTCTATAAACTTAATTGGTAACCAGATATGTCAAAGAATAGAGTCGGACTATTTAGCAGATTGATATTGCCCTTTTTGGCACTGCAGATTTTTAGACCCAATCAAGTTGAGGCATTTAGTTTGGATAATCCGAATGACCAACCTTTGGATAATGTTGCAAAAGTTCCAATTGATGATGGTTTTGCTCAGCCTCAGTTTAAAACCATTTCTGATTATCAATATCATGAGCCAAATCATGAATCAGAGAAAACCAAAAAAGAAGAGATAGAGTTAATTGTAAAGAAGGAAATGGCGAATTTAGGGCTTCAAATGCCAAGGGATGTTAATAAATTAATTGAAGATGCTATTGAGCGATTTGAGAAAGAGGATGATAAAAACGCTGATGAATATTCTCAGATAAGATTTATTCCATTTGTTGTTGTGTACCTAACCGCCATAATTGTCATGAGGCTTTATGATGATAATAAGGAAAAATGGAAGAAGGTAAGTCAGGACTTCTTTTCAAAATATTGTGATGAATTTAGCTTTTTAGAAAAAACAAAAAAAGAAGACCTTGAGAGTTTATTGCAGATTGTATCACAGAATAAAAATCCGGAATCAACTCCAGTATCAGACAAAAATGGAGATCCTTTTTCACTAGAAGATATAAGAAATATTGAGAGATTAAAAATGGGTTTAAAAGCTTTTGCGGATATGGATAAAGATACTCTTAGAGATTTGGGAAAAGAGTTTGGCGCTATGCTTAGTGAGGATATGGATAGGTCACTTATTAGGAGGATAGCAAAACCATCATGCACAATAAACGATGATCGGGTTCATATTGAATCAACAATAGAATATTTAAAAGATGCCGCTGCCCAGAAAAAAGTTATTAAAAAAATCCCTCCAACACAAATAGCCCCAAAAGAAAGATTTAATCTTGCAAGCTCTAATTTTGAAGAAGAAAAGAAAATATTTAATTCGGAAAGATAAGATTTAAAAAACTCAAATTTGTTAGAATCATTAAGGCAAAATTATTTCTCACCAAAATAATTTTCTACCGCCAGCACCAAAGCTTGTGCCACTTTCTTTTTGTGGTTGATGCTGTTTAGTATTTTTTCCTCATTTTTATTCGATAAATATCCAAGTTCAATCAAAACTGATGGGACATCTGGCGCGGTTAGAACTCTGAAGCCAGCAAAGCGATGACCTTTTTGCAAAGTTGCAACTTCTTTTTCCTTAATTGACTTAATAACAATTTCAGCAAATTGCGCAGATTCATTCATGGTGCTGCGTTGGGAGAGATTGATCAGGGTGTTTAATATATCGCCGCTGGCGTCAGAAAAATTGGCGCCGCCGATAATATCTGCTTTATTTTCCTTTTGGGCTAAAAGTTCCGCCTGTTTATCGGAAGAGTTTTCAGAAAGTGTGTAAATGGAAAGGCCGGAAGTAACGCTATCAGGACTGGAATCGGCGTGAAGAGAGATAAATAAATCTGCCTTTAATCTTCTGGCAATTGCCACTCTTTCATTTAGCGGGATAAAATAATCTTTGTCGCGCGTTAAAAAAACTTTGAATTTTCCGGTTTTATCCAGCTGTTTTTTTAGCTCGATGGAATAGGCGAGGGTGATGTGCTTTTCTTTGCTTCTGGCATATTTGCCGGTAGTTCCCGGGTCTTTCCCGCCATGGCCGGAATCGATAATGATGGTTGGCAAAATCTTGGCTTTTTTGATGACATATTTTACCGTGCCGGTTTTTTTATCCAGCAATTTGGTGATTTCATCAGTTGGAACTTTTGTTTCCACCAATTTTACATTTTGAGTTTTGCTGCTGTTTTTAGGAGATAAAGTAATTGCCAGATATTTTTTGCTTTTATTGTCGCTGATTTGCGAGCCAGAAATTTCGATCGGGTTTTTTAAATCAAAAACAATTCTTGTTTGCCCTTGGCGATTAATGCTGTTTCTAACTAAAGATATAGTGGGGTGGGTAAATTTTTGTATCTTTGCTACCATCAAAGAATCTTCAAAATCAATAACTAAACGCTCAGGATTGCTGATAGTAAAAATCCGGTATTTTGGTGTTTTGCTTAATTCAAATTCCAGTTCGGTTTGGTTATTTGAATCAGAGATGGAGATTTTGGTGATTTGGTTTTTTGCAGGTTTAGCTTCGCTATAGCCAGCAAAAAACATGGCACAAAAAAGCAATATGGCAAAATTGATTTGGTGAGTTTTGTGAAATATTTTCAAATTGCCAAATTATTCTTTTAAGTATTTTGACGAAAAATCTAATTGCCTAAACCGGTTAATTCCCATCTTGCTCTTGGTTTAAAATTTAAATCATCAACCATGCCGAGCTTTAGTTTTTCTAGCCCTGTCCACGCAACCATTGCCGCGTTATCGGTGCATAAAGAAATTGGAGGGCAAACGCATTTTAGCGAATGAAATTTTCCAAAATCAGAAATTTTTTGGTAAAGATATTGATTGGCGGCAACTCCACCGGCAATTACTAAATTATCAATTTTTATTTCCGTTTTTTTAATTGCCTCTAAAGAATTTTTCAAGCGATCAATCAAAATTTCTGCAACAGTTTTTTGAAATGATGCGGCAATATCGGCAACTTGTTTTTCACTTAATTTAGAAGCTGAAGAATGGTGGTCATATTGGCAGCCAGTTAAATTTTCAATCAATCTTCTAACGGCAGTTTTTAGACCTGAAAAAGAAAAATTGCAGTTATGTTCTTTAATGCCGAAAAGTGGTTTTGGAAATTGATATTTATTTTCATCACCCATCTTTGCCGCTTTCTCAATTTTTGGTCCGCCGGGATATTCTAGACCTAGCATTTGCGCTACTTTGTCAAAAGCTTCTCCTAATGCATCATCAATTGTTTCGCCAATTTTTTGATATTTTCCAACACCAAAAACCAGCAGAATTTGACAATGTCCACCAGAAACCAAAAGTAATAAATAAGGAAATTGAATTTCACTAACTAAGCGAATTGTCAGGGCGTGAGCCTCTAAATGATTGACGGCTAAAAATGGTTTTTGATAAACTGAGGCAATGGTTTTTGCTGTCATCAACCCAACTATAACTCCGCCAATTAAGCCAGGGCCTGCTGTTGCAGCAATAGCGTCTAAATCTTTAAATTCTAAATTAGAAGATTGAAGAGATTTTTTGATGAGCTGATCTAAAATATCAGCGTGATTTCTGGCGGCGATTTCCGGAACTACGCCGCCAAATTCTTTGTGAAGATCAATTTGAGAAATGATTAAATTGCTGATTATATTTTTTTGGTCATCAACAATTGCAACAGCAGTTTCATCGCAACTGGTCTCAATTCCCAAAATTTTAGTCATCTAAGATTCCAATTTATCAAATTCTTTTACAGAAAGTTTTTTGATTTCAATTGCGCCTTTTTCCAAGATAAAATCAATTACCTTTTCTTCCAGAATTTCTCCTCTCAAACTTTGAATTGCTCCCGGATTATTTTGATAATATTGGGCAACCATTTGTTCTTGTCCTGGGAAATTAACGGCTTTTTTATTAATCTCGGCAATTAGATCATTGTTGGAAATGGTGATTTTATTTTTCTCGCTTAGATCAGATAAAATGATGCCACTTCTAATCATTCTTTCAGCCAATTTTCTATTTTCTTCTTTGGCTTTTTCTTTCTCTTTTTCGTTTTTGAATTTGTCCGGATTTTGTTTTAGTTCTTCTTCAACTTCTTTCCAGATGTTGTTCAATTGCTCTTCAACTAAACCTTCTGGTAAATCGAAGTCATATTTTTTATTTAAAAAGTCGAATAATTCTTTTTTAAATAAATTTCTTGAAACTGTTTTATATCTGCCTTCAACCTGTTCTTTGGCAATTTCTTCTAGCTTGGCAAGATTTTCCAAACCAAAATTATTTTTAACAAATTCGTCATTTAATTCTGGCTTTGTGGCAGTTAAAACAGAATTGATTTTAACCTCAAATTCTGCTGCTTTACCTGCATATTTATCATTGTGATATTCTTTCGGAAATTTCACTTTAACTTTCACTTCATCCCCAGCTTTTTTACCAACCAATTGTTCTTCAAAATTATCAATAAAACTTTTGCTGCCTAGCTCTAGTTGATATCCTTGAGCACTTCCGCCTTCAAAAGCTTCTTTGTCGATCTTGCCAACATAATCGATATTTACCGCATCGCCATTTTTTGCTTTATAGTTTTCATCCTGCTTATCCCACTTGCGGTGATGATTGACGATTTTGTTGATGAATTCGTCAGTTTCTTCTTTTCCGATTTCAGCTTCTTTTTTAACAATTTTAATTTTTCCTAAATCAATTTCGGGAACGGAAGGGAAAAGCTCCATTGAAACTACATATTCAAAATCTTTCTTTGGCTCGAAAGTTTTGATTTCAACTTTAGGTGATAGAGCAAGTTTTAGATTGTTTTCCGAAATGATTTTTTTAGAAGTTTCATTAATAATTTTTTCTGATTCATCAGCCATTATTGAGGCTTCATATTTTTGTTTGATGATATTGCTTGGCACCTGACCTTTGCGAAATCCATCTAGTTTGTAGTTTTTTCTTATATCTTCTACAACCTTGTTAATTCTGGTTTCAATTAGCGAATATGGCACTAAAACCTGATAGCTTTTTTTAAGCTTTTTATCAAAAATATTTTTGGTTTGAATTTCAGACATTGTATAGAGTAGTTAAATTTCGTTTGGAAAAGAGGGGATTTTAAGACCAAAAAATGAAGATTTTGTGGTGCGGATGGAGGGACTTGAACCCACATGCCGTGAGGCGCTAGATCCTAAGTCTAGTGCGTCTGCCAATTTCGCCACATCCGCTTTGTTTTAACTTAAAAATTGCTTTGAAGTCTAAAACGAGGTGGCGGAGTTTATAATCGCAAATGTTAATAATCAATTAACTATATTGGTAAGACAAAATTGTTGACTTATTGAGGTGGTGACTATTTAATCTGCCGGTTCTTGCCTTTCTCCAGAGCTTATGCCTTGCGCAAGGTCTCCCGCTAACAATTAATTACTACAAATTACTCATCTGTTCTAGCTGAGCGATTTGCACAATCCAAATGATTAAATAATTATGAAAAAACAAAGTAATAAAAAGATGGGCTTCTCGCTCATTGAGTTATCAGTCGTTATTTTGGTAATTGGTATTTTGGTTATTGGTATAACTAAAGGAACTTCAATTATCTCTAAAGCTCGTATAACTTCTGCAAGATCTGCTACTAATAGCTCACCAGCTGCCACCACTCCAGACATGGTTGCTTGGTATGAAGCCTCTCTTGCTAGCAGCTTTAATACAACCACTCTTAATGGTGGCGATGGAACTGCTCTTTCTACCTCAAATAGCGCTATTGCTTGGATAGACAATTCTCCTCTTAAAGGTAACAATGCTAGCACTCCTTCTTCTGGCACTCCTTCGGCAAAATATCAGGAAAACATTATAAATGGTCTTCCGGCCGTTAGGTTTAATGGTGCTGCCACTGCCGTTTTGAGTTTCAATGGCTCTGCTCTTGCTAGAGCGGATTATACGGTTTTTGTTGTTGAACAAAGAGAAGCCGAGACTTCTACAAGTGGTCGTTTCTTGGGTTTTGGATCCAATGCTATTGGCTACAGTTCGAACCTCGCTATTACCATGCCAGCAGGATCTAGCAGCACTACTTCACAAGCTGTTACGGCATTTGTAAAAGTTACACCTAGAATCCTAACTTTTGTTTCTAGCGGAACCCTTCTGCCTTCAGTTACCAAAGGTGTTTTTATAAATGGTGGTGCTGGTAGTGTTGCTGCCAATGGCACTGTTGATTCTGCTTTAACTAATACATCAACCTCTACAATAGGCAGTGCTGGCTCAAACTACTATACTGGCAGTATTGCTGAAATTATTATATATAGCAGAACTCTAACTTTGACTGAAAGAAATGAGATTCAAGATTATCTAAGCAAGAAATATGCTATCAGAACTACAATCAGCAGCTAATTTAACATCTTAAATATTGCATCTGTAATTTTTACCAAGTCCGCCTCTTGGATAATGAGGGGCGGCATCACATAGATCACATCGCTAAAAGGCCTTAAAAAAACCCCTTCTTTTATAAAATCTTTTCTCATCTGGAAAATATCTTTCCACTGCAAATTTTCAACTTGTACTACGCCTATTGCCCCCAAAATCCTCACATCGACCACATCTAGTAAAGAGCGGCATTTTTCCAACTCTCTTTTTAAGATTTTAGAAACTTCCTCTACCTTTTGTTTGTAATCATTTTTGGCAAATAGCTCAATTGAAGCGTTAGCAGCAGAGCAGGCTAATGGATTGCCCATAAAAGTTGGGCCGTGCATTAGAGCAAATTGCAATTCGTCATTTAGAAATTGGTTATAGATTTCATCAGTGACAATTGTGGCAGCTAGTGTCATGACACCGCCGGTCAAGGCCTTGCCGATAACCATTATATCAGGTGTGATGCCAGAGTGGTTGCAGGCAAAATATTCACCAGTTCTGTAAAACCCGGTAGCGCATTCATCGGCAATAAAGAAGAGGCCATATTTTTTGGTGATGTCGTAAATCGATTTTAAAATTTCCGGACTGTGGAATTTCATTCCTCCTGCGCATTGTACTAAAGGCTCAATAATAACGGCAGCAGCTTCGGACTGATTTCTTCTAACGAAATCATCAAATTGCTTCAGTTCTTTTTCGTTTGTCGGCAATTTGGTGCTATAATTTTTCATCAAATAATTGCTGAATCTGCGATGCATACCCTTTTTTATATCACCAAGCGACATAGCACCCGCTGTATCTCCATGATAGGAATTTTGAAAACAGATAAATTTAGTTTTCTTACTTTTGAATTGGTCTTTGCTTTGATTGATAAAAAATTGCACGGCAATTTTCATGGCTACTTCAACAGCAGTAGAGCCGGAATCGGAGAAGAAAACATGATTTAAACCATGAGGAGTAATTTGAGAAATATTATATGCCAGCTTGTAAGTTTGTTCATTGGCCAAGCCGGCCATCATGATATGGGGAAGGGTTTTGGCTTGATTGGTTATGGCTTCAATTATAGCGGGATGATTATATCCGTGAGCAACCGACCACCAAGAGCTAATGCCATCGATTAATTCTCTACCATCTTTTAGCTTGATTCTAACGCCATCTGCCGAAACAACTTCAAGTTGCTTAGGAGCAATTTTCATTTGAGTATAAGGCAACCAGATATGTGAATAGCCTTTTTCTATATAACTCATTGTCTGGTAAAACTATTTCTTGCTTTTGCTTCGAGCGACTTTGGTTGATTTAAATGATGCAAAATAATCTTGTGCTACATCATCCAGGCCAATGATTTTTGAAGCCTCGAATAGCCTAAAATAAGCCTCAGGAGTTTGCTTGGTTCTTGAATAATTATTAACCACATCCTGAAAATTTTTAATGGCGCCGATATAATTGCCGTTTTGCAATTGATATCTGCCGATTGACATTTTAGCTCCGGCAATATGCTCATCAACCAATGTTAGTTTTTCTCTTGCGTCATCAGCATAATCGGTATTTGGAAAACGTGCGATTAACTCACGAAAAGCATAAGAGGCAGATTTGGCATTATCCTGGGCCCTTTCAATATTGTTGAGTTGATCATAATAAGAAATTGATTTGAGATATTGCATATAAGCAACATCTGAATTGGAAGGATTATTTTTCACAAAATCATCAGCAATTCTAATCACATCTTCCAGCTTTTCTTCCTTGTAATAGCTATAAGCGGCCATTGTTTGGGACTTCACACCCCATTTTGAAAGCGGATATTCATCGCTGATTTTTTCAAAATCTTCTGCAGCGCTAAGATAATCTCTATCTTTCAATTTTTTCATTGCCTTGGTGTAACTCAGTTCAGCGCTTGGAGTTTCTTTCTTTGAGGCACAAGAGCCAATAAAAAGAATCGATAATAGAGCAATAATTTTAAAAATTTTCATTTTAGGATAATTTGCTGGATTGGCGAATGGCGATGCTCAAGCCATGGGCATCAAAGCCTTCAGCTTTAGCTAATAATTCTGTCTGATTTTGCAATTTTTTAAAACCATCTTTGGAGCAATCTATAACCGACATTCTTCTCAAAAAGTCGAACACAGAAAGCCCACTGGAAAACCTGGCAGTGCCGGAAGTTGGTAAAGTGTGGCTTGGGCCTGCGATATAATCGCCAATTGCTTCGGGAGAATATTGTCCTAAAAAAACCGCTCCGGCATTTTTAATTTTGCCCAAAATTTTATCTGGGTTTTTAACCTGAATTTCTAAATGTTCAGGGGCAATTTTATTGGCAATTTCCGCTGCGTCATTTTCCAGATTTTTTACGATGATAAAGGCAGATTTTTTTAAGCTTTGTTTTACGATTTCAACTCGCGGCAAAGTTTTAGCTAATTTTGAAATTGAATTATTAACCAAATTAGCAAAAGCCAAATCATCGCTAACTAAAATTGCCTTAGAATCCGGGCCATGTTCTAGCTGGGAAAGAAGATCTGCCGCTATCCAATCCGGGTTATTTTTATTATCGGCAATAATCAAAATATCAGTTGGGCCGGCAATCATGTCAATACCGACTTCGCCAAATACCTGTTTTTTTGCTATTGCCACAAAACTATTCCCTGGCCCAACAATTTTATCAACTTTGCTTATTGTTTTGGTGCCATAGGTTAGAGCTGCTATTGCCGCTGCCCCACCGGTTTTGTAAATGGTTTTTATGCCACAAATTTCTGCTGCTGCTAAAACCACCTCATTAATTTTTCCTTTAAGAGATGGAGTGGTCATGCTGATTTCGCTGCAACCGGCAACAATTGCTGGAACGGCATTCATGATGACAGAGCTTGGATATGAAGCAGTGCCGCCTGGAACATAAATGGCAATTTTTTCAATTGGCCGCCAGATATTTCCAAGCTTGTTGCCAATTTTATCTTGATAGGAAAAGTCTTTAGGAAGTTGTTTTTGGTGATATTCAAAAACCCTTTGAAATGAAAGTTCTAGGGCCTTTATAACTTCTTTGTCCAGGTTTTTTATGGCTGAATTTATCTCTTTTTTACTAACCAAAAGATCTGCGCCATTTTTAAAACTGGTTTTATCAAACTGGTTGCAAAGCTTTATAACAACTTTATCGCCATTTTTTTTGACATCGGCAATTATTTTTTTAACCGCATTTTCAGTTTCTGGCTTAACCGCAGAATTGCTTTGAATAATGCTTGAGATTTTTCTGGCAAAATCTTGGTCTTGGTAAGAAATTATCCTTGATTTCATTGATTGCTTGGCTTTAGAAGAGTTTTTAAAAATTTAATCAAAATTGATAGAGATTGCAAACTATTTTACCATCTGTTCGATAAGCAAGGAGTTGATAATTGTAATTTTATTTAAAAAAGATAACTTTTAGATTTTCGCAATCCAATCTTCCCGCAATGACCAGTCAAAACACTTTTCAGGCCTTAAAAATTCTTGTGCAAACTCCTGACCTTGCTTCAAAAAAATGGGTATCAACCCAATATGACAGCCAGGTTATGAATGACACAATTCAAACCGGTGGCGATGCCGCTATTGTTAGGGTGCATGGAACACAAAAGGCATTAGCTTTAACATCTGATTGCACGCCGAGATATGTTGAGGCTGATCCATTTGATGGTGCAAAACAGGCAGTTGTAGAAACTTATCGCAATATTTCCTGTGTTGGTGGCAAGCCTTTGGCCATCACCAATTGTCTGAATTTTGGCAATCCACAGAAGCCAGAAATTATGGGGCAAATTGTTAAGTCAATTAAAGGGATTACTGAGGCTTGCAAAGCTTTGGATTATCCCGTCGTTTCCGGAAATGTTTCTTTATATAATGAAACTGACGGCAAGGCCATTCAGCCAACTCCGGCAATTGGCGGCGTTGGATTACTTAAAGATTTGAGCAAAAGATGTGACATAAAATTTAAAGCTATTGGTGATGTGGTTTTTGTGCTTGGCAAAACCACCGGACATTTGAATTGCTCGCTTTATGAGAGGGAAATTTTAAAAACTGAAAGCAAAAAAAATCCACCAAAAGTTGACTTAAAATTAGAAAAAGAACATAGCGAACTGGTTCGTCATTTAATTGAAGATGCCGTTGTTAATGCTTGCCATGATGTTTCCGACGGCGGGCTTTTGATTACTTTATTTGAAATGTGCAATGGTAATTTGGGCGTTAAAATTGATGATAAATTTTTAAAATCCGGTCTCGATCAAAATGCTTTATTATTTGGTGAAGATCAGGGGCGTTATGTGATTTGCGCTCCCGCCGCTCAAGCTGATTTTCTTTCTCATATGGCGCAGGATGTGGGAGTTGATTTATTTAAAGTGGGTGAGGTGGTTGAAGATAAAATAGAAATATTTGGAGACTCTGTGACAATTAAGGAACTGCAAGAATTGAACGAAAAAATATTTCCAGAAAAATTCTCCTAAATAATTTCAAATGATCAATCAGAAAACCGGTTCCAAGACCTATCGCTACACGGTTTTGGCCATGGGTCTATTAGAAAAATTATTGGGTTCTAAAATCACTGTTGATGGGCTAGAAAATATACCTGCCAATCCCGTTTTATTTGTGGCCAACCACTTCACCAGGTCAGAAACTTTTGTTGTTCCTTACATCATTCAAAAATATACCGGAAGACAAGTGCGCTGTCTTGCTGATAGTGGCTTGTTTTTTGGCGCTTTAGGGCGTTTTTTAAAATCAGTTGGTGCAATTTCTACCAAAGATCAAAAACGCGATTTAACAATTATCTCTGACCTGGTAAGTGGTGATTATGACTGGATGATTTATCCTGAAGGCAGCATGGTCAAAAATAAAGAGATTCGTAATCATGGGAAATTTATTTCTTATTCTAATGAAGTGAATATTAGTGAAGGACTACAAAACAGGGTAAAAACCGGTTCTGCGGTGTTGGCGCTAAAATCTGAAATTTATAGATCTGACTTAATTGAAGCAAAAAGAAAGCAAAAAACCGAGCTGCTTGATTACTATAAAAAAGAAATTGGAATTGAGTTTAGTCCAAATTTAAAAAATCTTAGAACCTATATTGTTCCTCTAAACATCACCTATTACCCGATTCGTCCCGGCAAGAATGTTATCCAAAAAATTGTCAGCAAGGTTTTTAAGAAATTGCCATCACAAGTCTCTGAGGAACTTGAAATTGAAGGAAATCTTTTATTGTCATCAAATATTAATATCAGTTTTGGTGAAGCAATTGACGTTAATGATTATGTTAAAAGCACCAAGGCTCTGATCTATCAAATTCCAATTATTAAGAATGATACCAAGGTCAATATGATCTTGAAATATTTGAAATATCGCCTGACCAACCAATTTATGAATGCTGTTTACACCAACACCCAGATCAATATTGATCATTTATTGGCGGCAGTTTTGCATTTTTATCCTGAAGGGCAAATTTCAGTCCGGCATTTAAAATCTTTAATTTATCTATCTGCAAGCCACATATCATCCTTAAAAAAATATCGCTTAGATAGCAGTCTTGAGGAGGGAGAGCTTTATAAAATTCTTGATAATGATCAAGAATTCGAGCCTTTTGAGGGTGTAGTGCGTTTAGCAAAAATGTGTGGAATTATTCAGGTTAGTGAAGATAAAAAAACTTATTTGATTAATAAAAGCAGACTAGGGCAGAAATATGATTTTCAGCAAATTAGGCTGGAAAATACTCTGCAAGTTATATTCAACGAGTTTTTGTTGTTAGAAAGCGCCGTTAATGTTGTTAAGAGAAATATACTGCTGGGAGAATGTGAGGCGCGGCAAAAAAGTTTGCGTTATATTTTACAAAAAGATCTGGAAATTTTTAATCACGATTATGCCTCATATTATGATCCTGATTTGTCTAAAGACAAATCTGTTGGAGCGCCTTCTTTCTTGAGTCATGATGGCTCTGAAAAAGACAAATCAATCGGCATTTTGCTTTCTCATGGCTATATGTCAGCTCCAAAAGAAATGGAGGAAATGGCGAAATATTTTAACAATTTAGGGTTTAAAATTTATTCTGTAAGACTTAAAGGTCATGGTACAGCGCCAGCAAATTTAAATGAAGTGAAATGGCAAGATTGGTATGATTCACTAAATCGTGGCCATGTAGGATTAAAGTTAGTTTGTGAGCGTGTTTTTCTAGTTGGTTTTTCAACCGGTGGTCTTTTATCTTTGGTCATGGCCTCTAAAAAAGGCGATAAAATTGATGGCGCTGTTGCAATTAATCCAGCCTTAAAGTTGAAAGATATAAGAGCTAAATTTGCTTTTGGGGTTCATCTCTGGAATGACTTGCTTGATAAATTTAACATCAAAAAAGGTCATTTGCGATATGTTGAAAATCACTCGGAAAACCCTGATATAAATTATTCTCAGAATTATATAAATGGAGTTGAGCAACTGGAATTATTGATGAAAAATTGTGAATCTGGTTTGGACAAAATCAATTGTCCGGTGCTGATTATTCAGTCGCATAATGATCCTGTTGTTGATTCAAAAAGCTCTAAAATATTGTTACAGGAAATTCCTCCTGAGCTAAGAAGTTTTCAAGAAATTGATAGTCAAAAACATATAATCGTTAGAGGTGAGGAAGGTCAAAAATTGTCTGACCAAATCAAATCCTTTATAAGCAATATTTGCCAACAAAAAGCAGAAAATAAAATCTAGAAAATGACCAATAAAAAACAAACTTCATTTCAAAATATCATTCTCAATTTGCAAAATTATTGGGCGGATTATGGCTGCGCATTATTGCAACCATTTGATCTGGAGGTTGGCGCGGGAACACTTCATCCAGCTACTGTTTTAAAAGCTCTTGGTAAAAAACCTTGGAATGTGGCTTATGTTCAACCGTCAAGAAGACCGACAGATGCCAGATATGGGAGAAATCCAAACCGGGTCGGGCATTATTACCAATTTCAGGTTTTTCTAAAACCGGCGCCGGATAATATCCAGGATTTATTCCTGAAAAGCTTAGAAGTGATTGGTATTGATACCAAAAATAATGACATCAGATTTGTTGAAGATGATTGGGAAAATCCAACTGTTGGCGCTTCCGGTCTTGGTTGGGAAGTTTGGTTTAATGGTATGGAAATTTGCCAATTCACTTATATGCAACAAGTTGGTGGCATCAAATGTGATCTCACTGCTGGTGAGCTGACTTATGGTTTAGAGCGTATTGCCATGCATGTGCAAAATGTAAGCAATATTTTTGATATTGATTGGAACGGAAGTGAGGGTGGAAAAATAACTTATAGAGATGTGTTTTTAGAAAGTGAGAAGCAAAATTCTGCTTATATTTTAGAGCATTCTGATTCAGAAATTCTGTTCCGTCATTTTATAGATGCAGAAAAAATGTCGCAGATTTTGAGTGGAGAAAAACTGCCAATTCCAGCCTATGAACAAGCTCTCAAAGCTTCTCATATTTTAAATTTACTTGATGCTAGAGGGGTTATTTCAGCAACTGAAAGAGCATCTTATATTGCTAGAGTCAGAAATTTAGTTAAGGTAGCTTGTGAAATTATTTATCAAACAAATTAATTTCCATCGCATAGCCCCCGCCTTTGTAAATTGAGGCGTAGCGGTCGTTAAGCTGCTTAGCAAATAGATCAAAATATTCACTATCTTTATCTTCAACTTTAAACAGAATTTTAGGATGTTTATCCTGCTTTTCGAAGCTGTAGATATCCCAAATTTTATATCTTCTATGTCCGCTTTGATAAGATACATTCATCTTCAAATCGGCATCAAAAATGGCATCGGCAATGCTTATCTCCCATTTTCTATCGCCCTTTTTCCCGATATTTTCTTTGGCAATTGCGGTTAAAGCCGTGACATTAGAAACGCTAGCTTTTAAGTAATTATTTTCAATTTTGCGCAGCAAATATAACTCAAAGGCAACAACTTTTGGTTTATCAGAAATTTCCCAGAGAGAAACTGTGTTGAGATCATCTATCGTATTTTGATCAACCTGGTTGGTGATAAAAATATCTTCAATTGACTTAATAAGTTCTGGATATTTTGCAAAATCCAATTTCCACCCACCTTCATTATCGCTTGTGTTAATTAGGCGGACTTCATCAGTTGCAACACCATTTTTATAAACTTGCTCCCATTTGGTAATGTAAGGATTATAGATAAGTTGTTTTTTGGGATAATTCTTAGCCATATTGACAATGTGATATCCCCTTGAGCCGCCAGGGCCAACGGTTAGACCACCATAATTTTTTCTAAGAAAACTATCAAGCTCGCCAATAAAACCGTAATTTCCTTGAGTGGATAATTTTTTGATCTGAGGGTTTTTTTGTAATTCTTCAGAAGCGAAATTGATTGCCAGGCTGTAAGATTTTATCGCTTCAGTGACCAATTTTTTGTTATTTTGTAATCTTGTGGAGGCGAATTTTAACATTTTACCACTTTTCTCCACTGCTAGAAGCGCAACCTCTTCATCATCTTGCAGACGATCTGACGAATAGGCAAAATTCTTTGGGTTAATCTTGATCATTTGTATCATAAAATCCCGATTATTGGATAATTTTGATGAAGCGTAATCCATCGCATCAGGATAAATATTGGACATTTTAAACATGAAGAAACGATCTGAAGCTAGGCGCGGAGAAATATATTTTAGAATTTCAGGATTAATGGCGGCGAATTTGCTGATAAAAATTTCTTCATCACGAAGGGAAGGGGAGGCGAATTCGAAATAAGAAGGATTGATATCGATTATTCTGGCAAAGAGCGAGCGGTTGGATTTTTTACATTCATCCATAGCCCTGATTGCTGGCTTATTATCTAGTTTAACTTGTTCCAGTAGATAATTGATTTCTTCAGCGGAAATCTCGCAAGCCTGAACTGGCTCAGGTTTTTTAGAGTAAGAGTTATGTAATGGAAGAAAAATGAAGAGAATAAGAAGATAAGGAAAAATAAAGCGATGGCGTATCGTCATCATCATTATCCTTTGAGGGTTGAAACTTCTTCTATATCAATATTTTGTTTGTTTTTGTGATATATCACTAAAATCGCTAACCCAACTGCTGCTTCAGCTCCGGCAATTGTCAGGGTAAAGATGGCAAAAATTTGTCCGGTTAAATCTTTTAGGTAAAAGGAGAAAGCCACAAAATTTATATTAACAGATAAAAGCATTATTTCTAAAGCCATCAACAGCGAAATTATATTATTGCGATTGATAAACATGCCAGAAAGGCCAATGCAAAATAGAGATGAAGAGAGAAATAAAAAATGATTTATTGTTATGTTTAACATGGTGTTTTTATTTTAGATTTCTATTCCTTCTCCAACTGCAACTTTCTTAACTTCGACAGATTGAGATTTATTTCTAGAGCTTTGTTCTGCAATATCCTGCTTTCTAATGAAGCGGTCTTGGTCTCTTAAAGTGAGAACGATTGCCCCAATCATTGCCACAAAAAGTATCATTCCTGATAGCTGAAACTGATATATAAATTTGGTGTATAAAACATCTCCAATTGCTTTGGTGTTAGAGATTTCTGGCAAAATTGCCATAGCTTTTGAAGTTTGAGCGCTTGCTATTGATGAGGAGTTGATGATCAAAAATAATTCAACAAGCAAGATGATGGAAATGATGAAAACAAAAGGAAAAAGCTTGCTATATTTTCTCTTAGTTTTTTGTTTATCATCGATATTTAGCATCATTACTACAAACAAGAACAGTACCGCAATTGCGCCAACATAAACGATGACCAAAAGCATGGCCAAAAACTCTGCGTTAAGCAAAACGAAAAGCCCGGCAGCATTAAAAAATGCCAAGATCAAAAACATTACCGAGTAAATAGTGTTTCTGGTGCTGACAACGACCAAAGCGGAGGTTAACAAGATCGTTGAGAATAAGTAAAATAATATATCTGCTAAGAACACGGCTTTATTTGTTGTTGATTAAGTTATCTATATTCTGCGTCAGCCTTGATATTTTTTCTCAAAGCATATTCCCACCTATCGCCATTGGCCAAAAGCTTTGCTTTATCATAGTAAAGTTCTTCGCGACTTTCAGTGGAAAATTCAAAATTTGGGCTTTCAACTATGGCATCAACCGGGCAAGCTTCTTGGCATAATCCGCAGTAGATGCATTTCATCATGTCAATATTGTAGGCTGTAGTTTTTCTGCTTCCGTCCTCTCTTGGCTCTGCTTCGATTGTAATTGCTTGGGCTGGGCAAATTGCTTCGCATAATTTGCAGGCGATGCATCTTTCTTCACCATTTGGGTACCGTCTTAGAGCATGTTCACCGCGAAATCTTGGGCTGATTGGGCCTTTTTCAAATGGGTAATTGATGGTGACTTTTGGCTTGAACATATATTTCAAGGTCAAAGCCATGCCATAAACAATTTCTTTTAATGCGAAGGGAATAATTTTTTTGATCATTTTACGAGAAATAAACAACATAAGCGGAAACGCCGACTACCCAAATTAATGAAACTGGTAAAAACACTTTCCAGCCTAGACGCATTAGTTGGTCGTAACGGTATCTTGGTAAAGTGGCGCGCACCCAGATAAAGCAAAATAGCAAAAATAAAATTTTTAGCAAAAACCAAATAACGCCCGGTATAAAATTAAAAATTGCGATGTCAAAAGGTGGTAACCAGCCGCCCAAGAAAAGGATGGAAGCTGTTGCTGACATTAAAATCATATTGGCATATTCGCCTAAGAAAAACATTGAAAAAGGCATTGAGCTATATTCAACGTTATATCCTGCTACTAGCTCAGATTCTGCTTCCGGTAAGTCGAAGGGAAGACGATTTGTTTCTGCTAAGCCAGAGATAAAGAATATAATGAACATTGGGAAAAGTGGCAAGGCAAACCAGTGATTTTTTTGCGCCAGAACAATATCGGTAAGATTTAGTGACCCGACACATAAAATGACGGTGATGATGATTAGGCCAATTGAAACTTCATAAGAGATCATTTGCGCCGAAGAGCGAACCGCGCCAAGAAAAGCATATTTAGAATTTGATGCCCAGCCGGAAATGATAATGCCATAAACGCCAAGAGAGGAGGTGGCAAGAAGATACATTATGCCAACATTGATATTGCTGATCACCCAAGTTTCGCTAAATGGAATCACTGCCCAAGCAACTAAAGCCAGAACGAAAGTGATGAATGGGGCAAGCAAAAACAGAATTTTATTGATGTTGGTTGGCAAAATAACTTCTTTAAACATCAGCTTCAATCCGTCAGCAAGCGGTTGTAATAAACCAAAAGCTCCAACCACATTCGGGCCTTTTCTAAGTTGCATAGCGGCGATCACTCTTCTTTCCATCAAGGTCAAATAAGCAACACCGATGACCAAAGGTAGAACAACGAGAAGTATTTTCCCGACGATGTTTAAAACAGTGAAGAGATATTCAAAGAAGATAGGATCCATTTTGAAAAACTAGGAGTTTAATGGGGAATTTTGGAAGGGCACATGGTAATTACCCTTTTTATAAAATTCAAAATTATTTTAGAGATAGATATAGACAGCAAAAACACAATATAATGAAACTGCTGCTGCAGCACCTGCCAAAAGGTCGTCCATCATCACGCCCAAACCACCTTTAACATTTTTATCAGCAAGTCCGATTATAAAAGGTTTGGTGATGTCGAATAATCTGAAAAAAACAAATGACAAAAATATCAAGGTGAAGTTGCTTATAACATCCATAACAAAACTACCTATGAAAAATGTCAGTAACTGGCCGCATATTTCATCAATTACAATTTCTCCCGGATCTTCCTTGCTGATTTTTTTGGAATAAAAATTGGATGAATAAATTCCTAAAATAAAAATTAGAACAAGTGCTAAAAACCAAAAAATTATGGTGGCTAGAAATGATATTTGTAGGTGAATAAATAAATGACTGAAAGCAAGCCAAATAAAAACTCCTAATAAGCTACCCCAAGTTCCTGGCATGAAGGGAATTTTGCCAACCCAAAATCCGGTGGCGATTGCTGTGTAGAATTTATCTTTTAGCATAATTTTCCAATATTAAATGATAGATTTTTTCTAAGGATGCGATGTCAGAAATAGCAACATTCTCATCAATTTGATGAGCGGTTTTGTTTACAAGGCCGCATTCCACAACTGGGCAAAAATCTTTGATAAATCTGGCATCGGAAGTGCCGCCTGTTGTGCTTAAAGCTGGTGAAATTCCGGTTGCCACTTTTACTGAATCAGAAACTATTTTGCTTAAAAAACCAGGTTTGGTGATAAAAGATTCGCCGCTGGTTTTGTGGCTTAAAATATATTCTCCGGCAGATTTATCGCAAATATATTTTACCCATTTAATCAGACTTTCTGAGTTATGAAAATCGTTAAATCTGATATTAAAATTTGCCACTACTTCTTTTGGAACAACATTGCCACCGATATTTTTAGTGGCAATATTTGTTACTTCGAGGTTGGACGGATCAAAAAATTCATTACCATTATCCAGTTTATAATCTTTAAGAAGTTTTAAAACATTAACGATTGTAGTATTTGGATTATTGAAATTTTCCGGATAGGCAATATGCCCTTGAGTGCCGATAATTTTTAGCTCAAAGCTAATACTACCGCGTCGGCCAATTTTTATCATTTCCCCCAATTTGTTAGGATTGGTTGGTTCGCCAACAATACAGGCGGAAATCGGTAAATTGTTTTTTTGCATCCAATCCAGCATTTTCTTTGTGCCGTTGATTCCGTCTGCCTCTTCATCTCCGGTGATTAAAAGCCCAATACCAAAATTTGGTTTGGGATTTTGATGAATAAATTTTCCGGCTGCCATAATAAAAGTAGCAATTGCTGGTTTCATATCTACAGCGCCACGACCATATAAAATGCCATCAACAATATCTGCCGCAAAGGGAGGATGTTTCCACAAGCTTTGATCTCCTTCCGGCACAATATCTGTATGGCCGGCAAAATAAAAAATATCTTTGCAATTATTTGGATTATAAACTGAATGGAGATTAATCACCGGATAAGAGCCATCACCATCAAAACCAAGAATATCACTTTTAAAACCGAAGGCGGCAACTGTTTGCGCCAAAAACTCAATTACAGCAAGATTAGCGCCGCTTGGTGAATTATATTTTATTAATTCCTGCGACAATTTGATGGAGTCTAGCTTCATTTAAAGATTGAAAATTTTTGATATAAGAATGAGAATCTGTGATTTTTCAATCTAAACTTTCAACCAATAAAATCAATGTTAGATATTAAATGGATCAGGGAAAATGCTGAACTCTTTGATGTAGCTATGCAAAATCGTAATCAGCAAATCAGATCTAAAGATTTACTCAAAATTGATGAAGAAAAACGCAGAATAATTACCAAAATTCAAGAGCTGCAAAGCGAGAGAAATTCAATTGTGAACGATATTGCTGTTATTAAAAAAGGTGGCGGCAATGCTGATGAATTGATGGAAAAATCAAAATTAATAACTGCAGAAATTAAAAAGATTGAAGAAGGTTTTAATCAAGATGAGTTAGAAAATTTGTTACTTCAAATCCCTAATATTCCATCTCCTGAAGTGCCAATAGGTAAAGATGAAGAGGAAAATCAAGAAGTTGAAAAATGGGGGGAAATTCCAAGCTTTAATTTTACACCAAAGCAGCATTTTGAAATTGGTGAAAGCTTAGAATTAATGGATTTTGAGCAGTCAACTTTAATGTCTGGTTCACGTTTTTCAACTTTGAGTGGAGACTTGGCAAAGCTTGAGCGTGCTTTATCCAACTTTATGCTTGATGTAGCAAATGAATTTGGTTACACCGAAATTTCTCCGCCAAATCTCGTAAAATCTGATGCAATGATGCGTTCCGGCCAGTTGCCAAAATTTGCTGAAGAGGCTTTTAAAACAACTAATGATTATTGGTTGGTTCCAACTTCTGAAGTTTCGTTAGTTAATTTTGTTGCCAAAAAGACCCTGGATGAAAAAAAGCTACCTCTGCGTTTTACTTCCTACACCCCTTGTTTTAGAAGTGAAGCTGGTGCAGCGGGAAAGGATACAAGGGGGATGATTCGCCAACATCAATTTAAAAAGGTTGAACTAGTCTCAATCACCACGCAAGAGCAGTCTGAAGAAGAACACCAAAAGATGACCAATGTCGCTTGCGAAATTTTGCGGCGTTTAAAATTGCCTTACCGCAAAGTTCTGCTTTGTACTGGCGATATGGGATTTTGTTCACAAAAAACTTATGATTTGGAAGTTTGGTTGCCGGGACAAAATAAATATCGTGAGATTTCTAGTTGTTCTAACTGTGGAGATTTTCAAGGAAGAAGATTGGAAGCAAAATATAAACCGCAAGACAGTAAAAAATCTTTGCTGGTTCACACCCTTAACGGCTCAGCTCTGGCAGTGGGTAGAACCATAGTCGCAATTTTAGAAAATTATCAAAATCAAGATTGTTCAGCTAATGTTCCGGAAGTTCTGGTGAGCTATATGGGTGGAGTAAAACAAATCAGAAAATTCTAACTTGTAAAATTAATATTTATTATTTAACATCCGCGCCTCTAAATTTCTCGGAATAACAATTTTTTCTTTTAAATAATGGCAAATACCAGCGCAGCAAAAAAAGCTCTTAGATCAAGCAAAGCTAAAGAAGTAGTAAACAAAGCCCGTAAAAGTCGCATTAGAACTTTCGTTAGAAAAGTTGAAGATTCCATCAAAGCCGGTAGTGAAGCTGATGCTAGAACTGCATTTAAAGCTCTTGAGCCAGAAATTATGAGAGGTGTTACTAAAAAAGTTTTAAAACTTGGCACCGCTTCTAGAAAATTGAAAAGACTTGCATCTTCAATTCGTAAGCTAAAACAGGCTTAAAATAATCCATCTAAGAATGTCCAAGAAAAAATTCTCACTTAGGTCAATCCTGTCAAATTTTCTAATTGACACCAAGATTGACTTTATGGGAATTCACAAGGCATCTCTTATCTTTTCGGTTATCCTTTCCATTTCTTCAATTTCTCTTATAGCCATTCGCGGCTTTAATCTTGGCATCGACTTTTCCGGTGGCATATTAATGGAAGTAAAATTCCAAGACAAAGTTGAGCTATCCAATCTTAGAGAATTGCTAAATAAAAAAGAGCTTGGTGAGGTTAGTTTGCAAAATTTTGACTCTCAAAATTTCATGATCAAAGTCTCTCAAGATAAGAATGTTGATCAGACTAAAACTATTAGGCAAATTAAGGAAATTCTCGATAGTAATTTTTCTAATACCGAATATCGCAAAGTTGATTTTGTTGGTCCACAAATTGGGCGTGAACTTGTTACAAAAGGGTTGGTGGCTCTTATTCTCTCTTTTGCTGCAATAATGATTTATATCTGGATTAGGTTTGATTGGCAGTTTGGTCTTGGTGCTATTATCGCTTTAATTCATGATGCTATTATAACCCTAGGTTTATTTTCTATGCTTGATCTAGAATTTAATTCTACATCGATTGCTGCTATATTGACTATTATTGGCTACTCGATCAATGATTCGGTAGTAATTTATGACCGTATCCGCGAAAATTTGCGCAAGTTTAAAAAGATGGATTTGTCAGAGCTGATAAATTTTAGCATAAATTCAACTTTGAGCAGAACAATGTTAACTTCCACTACAACCTTGTTAGCACTTGTTTCGCTAATGGTTTTTGGTGGTGAAGCGTTAAAAAGTTTTAGTATTGCAACTTTTGCCGGTATTGTTGTTGGAACTTATTCTTCAATTTATATTTCTGCTCCAATCTTGCTTTATATAGATCCGAGGAAGAAAAAATCTGAAAAATAATTTTGACAAAATAATCATTCTCTCTATATTTCCGAATCCTTTTTTATTAGTTCAAATATCTTAAAACTTCAAAATGACTAAAAGAATCAACGCCAAAAAGAAAATCAGCAGAAAATTAGGTGCTAGCCTTTGGGGTCAGGCAAAAGATCCTTTCGCTAAAAGAAATTACCGTCCTGGACAGCATGGTGCTGCTTCTAAAGGCAGAAGCACTGATTACGGAATTCAGCTAAAAGCAAAACAAAGATTAAAATTTTACTATGGAAATATTTCTGAAAAACAATTCAGAAATATGTTTGAACTTGCTTCAAAAACTAGAGGCGATACCAGTGAAAACTTTATAGGCATGCTTGAAAGCAGACTTGATGCTATTGTTTATCGTGCTAATTTCGTTCCTTCAGTTTTTGCTGCTAGACAATTTGTTAATCACAAACATGTGACTGTTAACGGACAAGTGGTAAATATTCCATCTTATCGCTTGAAAGTTGGTGATGTTGTAAAAGTTAGAGATAAATCTCAAAATCTTACTATTGTGCTAGAATCTCTACAAAAGAAAGAAAGAGATATTCCGGTTTACCTAGAAGTAAGTGAAAATGATAAATCAGTTAAATTGATCTCTAAACCATTATTTGCCGATGTTCCTTATGCAGCAGAAATGGAACCTCATCTAATTACAGAATTCTATTCTAGATAATTCTGCTTAAAAAATTCTTTTAAGAAAAGCCATCACCTATTTTATTTGGGTGGTGGCTTTTTTATTTTCTCCTGTTTTTAAAAATCATTTAGATTCTTTATCCAAAATTTATTTGCTTGCAGATTTAAATGTAGACTAATGACCGCTAATTAATTCTGATACCGGGAAAGATGATTTGAGGTGGGTTGATTTTATGACCCGCTTTGATTGCTTTATCTAAGCTGGAGAAATTTCTATCTTCTTCGTCAATATTTAAAATATCGAGAATTTTACCAGCAGAATTTGGAATAAATGGCAAAAATAAAATTGCTATTACTCTGATATTTTCCACGGTTTTATAGAGTGTATCATTCATCTCTTCAATTTTATTCTCCTTCTTTAAATTCCATGGTGCTTGATCGTTAAAATATTTATTGGCCAAGCTGGATAATTCGATGATTTTTTCTAAAGCCTGATTGAAAGATAGATCATTAATATCTTGTTTAATGGAGTTATAGATTTCTTGATTTTGCTCTGGCTTACTGCTGAATTGTGGAACTTCACTATTACAGTTTTTAATTATCATCGTCAGACTTCTTTGGGCCAAATTGCCGATGTTATTTGCCAGTTCAGCATTAATGCGATTTATAAAATTCTCACGGGAATAATCTCCGTCACTTCCAAACGGAACTTCCTTTAGCAAAAAATAACGAAAGTAATCAACGGCAATTTTTTGCGGGATATTTTTTTCTACCTCAATCTCTGCTTGTTTTTCCTTATATTTAAAGCTCTCAAGCCATTCAATTTCCTTACAAGGATCAATTACATTTCCCAAAGATTTTGAGATTTTTTGTCCGGAATTTGTCCACCAGCCATGAGCAAAAATTCGGTTTGGCAATGGCAATTTTGCTGCCATAAGAAAGGCGGGCCAATAAACGCAGTGAAAGCGCAAAATATCTTTGCCGACCACGTGAATTGGTGATTCAACTGTGTTTTCCCAGAAATTTTTATACAAAACATCATCTTCGCTAGAGAAATTGAGGGCGGAGATATAATTGGTAAGGGCATCAAGCCAAACATACATAATATGTTTTTCGTCCCCCGGAACTGGAACCCCCCATTTGAAAGAAGTTCTAGAAATTGAAAGATCTTTTAATCCTGATTTTACAAAAGATATTACTTCATTTCGCTTTGATTCGGGTTGAATAAAGTCCGGTACTGCCTCATACAACGCAAGAAGATTATTTTGGAAACTGCTTAATTTGAAAAAATAGCTTTCTTCCTTGTGCCAAGCAACTTCTGCTCCGGTTGGGGATTTGCCATCAATTAACTCATCTTCGTTATAAAATGCCTCATCACGCAAGGCGTACCAGCCTTCATAAACATCTTTGTAAATCCAGCCATTTTCTTGCAATTTTTGCCAAAAAACTTGTGCAACTTTTTTATGCCTCTCTTCTGTGGTTCTAATAAAATCGTCATGAGAATAGCCCATAAAATCTGCCAACTCACGGAATTTAAGGGAGATTTCATCGCAAAATTGTTGGGGAGTTTTTTCTCTTAAAAGGGCTGATTTTTCTACCTTTTGTCCATGTTCGTCAGTTCCTGTTAAAAAATGCACATTGTAACCGGAAAGTCTTTTGGATCTGGCTAAAACATCGCAAGCAAGCGAGGTGTAAGCATGGCCAATATGAGGCACATCATTAACATAATAAATTGGCGAAGTGATGTAGAAATTTTTTGAGCTCATTTTTTGTAAGGGGGAAGAGTATATTGTTTTGGTGAAAGAGTGAAGATTTCGGCGCCGTTTTTGTTGATACCGATTGTATGTTCAAATTGTGCAGATAAGGATTTGTCACGGGTTGTAACTGTCCAATTGTCATGTCTGCTAAGAATGGTCTCATAGCTTCCAGCATTAATCATTGGCTCGATGGTAAAGAACATTCCTTCTTGCAAAGTGATTCCGGTATCTTTTTTGCCATAATGTAAAACATTTGGATCGGTGTGAAATACTTTGCCAATACCATGTCCACAATAATCCCGAACAACTGAGAATCCTTCTGATTCAGCATAGTTTTGAATAGCAAAGCCAATATCTCCGAGTTTGTTGCCAGGTTTTGCCTGTTCGATGCCGCGCATCATTGCTTCATATGTGACTTGGCACAGTCTTGCGGCCTTGACCGGTGGTTTGCCGACATAATACATTCTGCTGGTATCGCCATACCAACCATTTAAAATCACGGTCACATCGATATTTAAAATATCACCGTTTTTAAGCTTTTTTTCGGATGGAATTCCGTGGCAAATCACATGATTTACTGAAGTGCAAATTGATTTAGGAAAGCCCTTATAATTAAGTGGAGCAGGGATGGCACCATTTTCGATGATTTTATTATGGCACAAATCATTTAGATAGTTAGTGGTAACGCCTGGTTCTACGAAATCGGTAATATAATCCAGAATTTCAGCGGCCAATTTACCGGCAAGGCGCATTTTAACAAAATCCTCTGGTGAGTGAATGGTAATGGACATTTAATGGAAATTAATCTTGATTTAGAGACAAAGGTGGTTTAAGTTACCGGCTTTCCTTTCAAAATTCCAATAATTTTAAATATCAGCCATGGCTAGAGTCACCGTTGAAGATTGTGTTCTTGTTGTACCAAATCGTTTCGAGCTTTGCTTAATTGCCAGTGATCGCGCTAAAAGCATTCTGTCTGGCGCTGCTACCAATTTAGATAGGAAAGAAAAGCCTGCAGTTATCTCTCTTCGTGAAGTTGCTGCTAAAGATGTTGATGTTGAAAATGTCCGCAAAAATATCGTCCGCAATATTAAAAATCGTGGCATAGTCAGCTATGATGATTTGCTTTCTAACATTGATAATTCAGAAGAAGTTGCTCCTGAAGAAATTGAAAGCCAAGGCTTGGTACTAAAAGACACCACTTTCGTTGATGATAATATTGAAGTTGACGATTAGCCTGTTGTCCCAAATGATAAAATCATGCTCAGTGGTAATGAGTTAGTAGAGAAAATAAAAAAATACCATACCAATTTTGATGAAAAATTGGTTCTAGACGCTTACGAAATTTCCCTCAATTCTCACTCTTCCCAGTTTCGCTCTTCGGGCGATCCTTATTTTTCCCATCCTCTAGCGGTTGCTGAAATTCTGATTGATTACAAACTTGACGCCACTTCGGTGATCACGGCACTTTTGCATGATGTGGTTGAAGATACTGAAGTTACCCTGGAAGTTATTGAAGAAAAATTTGGCGAGAAAATTGCCAGTTTGGTTGATGGCGTGACTAAGCTCAGCAAAATTGAATCTTTATCTCATAGCCAAAAAACGGCAGAAAATTTCCGCAAATTGGTGATGGCGGTATCGCAAGATATTCGCGTTTTGTTGGTAAAACTGGCAGACAGGTTGCACAATATGCAGACCTTAAATTTTATAAAATCTGAAGAAAAAAGAATTAGAATTGCTAGCGAAAGCCTAAGTATTTATGCGCCTTTGGCAGCAAGAATCGGGATGTATAAAATTCGTGATGAGTTGCAAGATTTGTCTTTTGCTCAGATTAATCCTGATGCCAGGAATTACATAAAAAATAAATTAGATGAGCTAAGAGAATCAGAGAAAGATATTATTGAAAAAATTATTGTTGATTTAAGCTCCAAGCTTAGTTCTGGCAAAATCAATTTTGAAATTTCCGGTCGCGAAAAACAGCCTTATTCAATCTGGAATAAAATGAAAAGTCAGAGCATCAGCTTTGGACATCTTCATGACATAATGGGTTTTCGTATTGTGGTTGATGATGTTGCTTCCTGTTACATGGCTTTGGGCGTTATAAATTCCAACTACAATATGATTCCCGGTAGTTTTAAAGATTATATCAGCACCCCTAAAGAGAACGGCTATCGTTCCATTCATTTGCTAACTTTGGGTCCGCAAAATAAGAAAATTGAAATCCAGATCCGAACTAAAGAGATGCATAAAGTTGCTGAATCCGGTGTTGCTGCTCATTGGAGTTATAAGGAAAAAAATAAAATAGATGGTAAGGAAAGCGAACAATATAAATGGATTAGAGATTTAATTAGTCTGTTTGAACAGATGGAAGATCCAGGAGAAATATTGCGTGATCATAAAATCCAGATGCACAAAGATCAGGTTTTTTGTTTCACGCCTGGTGGGGATGTGTTCAATCTGCCGGTTGGAGCTACGATTATTGATTTTGCTTACGCGGTCCATTCAGAAATTGGCAATAAATGTGTTAGCGCCAAAGTTAATGGTATTAGCACCAGCTTGAGGCAAAAACTGGAAAATGGTGATCAAGTAGAGATTATAACTGACAGCAATAGCAAACCTTCTCCTGCCTGGCTACAATTTGCCACAACCTATAAAGCCAAAGCTGCAATCAAACATTTCATCAGAAATAAAAAACATGCAGAATATGTTGCTTTAGGAAAAGCAATTTTAAATAAATTCTTTGCTTCCAAGAACCTAGCAATTGATGAAAAAATGCTGGAGGGAGTTTTAAGAAATTTTAATAAAAAGACAGTTGATGATCTCTATGTTTTTGTAACGGAAGGTTTGGTGGCAAGAACTGATATATTAAAAGCGATATATCCTGAACATCAAGAGAGCCAGAAAAAACCTAAAAAAGAAAAAACCAATAAAGCCGATTGGTTTAAAGAGGATTATTCAAAAAAAGATTCTTTACCTATTCAAGGTTTGATTTCCGGTATGGCAATGCATCTTGCCAGATGTTGCCACCCGATACCGGGAGATAATATAATTGGTGTTATCAGCACCGGAAGTGGAGTTACAATCCATAGCCAAAATTGTGTTAACTTAAAAACAATTGCCTTAAACCCATTAAATTTACTCGATGTTTGCTGGAAAGAAGATGAGGGTGACAATCTATATCAAAGCCGTGTTGTTATAGTTATGAATAATACTGCTGGTAGTTTGGCAGAAGTCAGTAGTGCTATTGCCAGAAAAAAAATCAATATTACTAACATTAAAATTAACAGCCGTTCAGCAGATTTCTTTGAAGTGGTGATTGATATAGAGGTAAAAAATACTGAACATTTGGAAGAGGTTATGTCAATTCTTAGGATGTCAAAAAATGTTATTGAAGTTAAAACATCAAGCTAGACAACCTATCTAATTCGTAAAAGGCTTTTATTTGACATTCTAATTCTGTGTTTATAGTATGCGCCCTCTGGTCGTTTCACTTTTGCGGCAAGATTCAAAAGGCCGTATCGCAGTTTTACTACCTATCTTTACCAAATCACTTAACAACAAATAAGGATCATCAATGAAATTAGAATTAAAACTGTGGCAACAGGTTTTTATTGCTTTGATTTTAGGTGTTATTGCCGGCGCTCTCTTGGGAAAAGATGCCGAGCCTCTTAAGGTTCTTGGGACAATATTCTTTAATCTGATCAAAATGGTCATAGTGCCATTAATATTTTTTGCTTTGCTTTCCGGTATTACTTCCATGGGTGCTGGCCATAGTGCTACCAGAGTTGGCATGAAAGGTTTTATTACTTACATGATCACTGCATCTTTGGCGGTGGTAATTGGCCTAACTGCTGGTACTCTCTTTGAACCAGGTACCGGGGTTGATTTGAGAAGTCTAAGCGCTTCCGCTACCATGACTAATGGAACTCCTCAAAAAACCCCTTCTGTTTCTGACTTTCTTATCGGTTTGATTTCTACTAATCCTATCCAATCGATGGCTTCTGATCACTTTTTACAAATCATCGTATTCTCAATCTTTGTTGGGATAGTGATCAATAAAATCGGTGATGAAGGAAAAATATTGAAAGATTTCATCGCTAGCGCTTCAAAAGTTACTTTCAAGATGATTGAAATGATCGTCAAATTAGCGCCAATTGGGGTTTTTGGTTTTGTTTCAGTTGCAGTTGGAACTCAAGGTTTGGATGTTCTTGAGGCTTTAGCTAAACTAGTGCTTATATTTTTAGGTTGCTGCATTTTGCAATATGTTATTTTTGGCGTGATCATTCTTGCTTTTGCCCGCTTGTCACCACTGCCATTCTACAAAAAAATGCTTCTTTCTCAATCAATTGCTTTTTCAACCAGCAGCAGTAAAGCTACACTTTCTACTGCGATGACTCAGCTTAACGAAAGAATGGGTGTTTCTAAAGCCAATACTAATTTCATTATGCCTCTTGGTGCTTGCATCAATATGGATGGTGCAGCTATTTATCTTGGTTTGTGTGCTTTGTTCTTTGCTCAAAGCTATGGCATAGTTCTCACTCCATCTAATTACATGATGCTATTTTTAACCTGCACCTTAGGTTCAATAGGTGCTGCGGGTATTCCAAGTGGCTCAATAATTTTCATGGGCATGGTTCTTTCTTCCGTTGGTTTGCCAATTGAAGGTATCGGCATCATCTTCGGTGTTGATAGAATTTTGGATATGATCCGCACCACAATCAACATCACTGGTGATGCAACTGTTACTTTATTGGTTGATAGAAGTGAAAATATGTTGGATGAAAAAACCTATTACGCTGACAACTAAACTTTTAAGACTAAATAAAAAATATTATAAAAAAGGAGGGGTCCTTAAAAAGCCCCTCCTTTTTTATTTTTCGATGTAGATAATAAATGCTCCATCAATTTAAATTTTTGTAAAAGATATGTTTAGATTCTTGCTAGCCTTTTTATTGTTCTTTGGAAATCCAAATAGTTTACTTGCAAAGCCAGGTACAGATTTCATTTCTCAAAATAAAGTTGACCTTCTTCAGATCGAAAATTATTTAAATAACATCAAATTCCTTAAAGCCACTTTTGTGCAAGAAGCTCCCAGCGGAAATTCCAGCGGCAAATTCTTTCTCGCCCGTCCAGGAAAAATGAGAATAGAATATGAAAAACCATCACCTTTATTGATAGTGGCCAGGGACAATGTTTTAGCCTATAGCGACTTAGAACTTGATGAAACTTCCTATGTTTCTACCAATAGCACTCCGGCATCATTTTTAACTAGAAAGAATTTTTCTTTTTCTGCTAAAGATGTTGAAGTTGTAGGATTTGAGAAGAATGATAATTTTATCAGGGTAGCAATAGTTAAAAAAAACAAAAAAGAGGCGGGGACTTTTACTTTAGTATTTCAAAGAGATCCTCTCAAATTTGTTAAAATGGAAGTAAAAAATGATTTAGATGAAGTTACTAAAGTGTCTTTCACCACAACCAAATTTGATGAGGCGATTGACGATAAAATGTTTATAGTTAAAAACAAAAATTTGCCGGAATAAATGGGTGCCAGTATCAAACACAAAAATTCCAGAAAAAGACGCTCTTCAATGAGCGAAATCAATATCACGCCATTTGTTGACGTTCTTTTAGTGTTGCTGATTATATTTATGGTGGCCACTCCAATGATGACGGGCAGTGTGGATCTAGAATTACCAAGGGGTGTCAATAGTGCAAGCCAGCAACAAGATGAGCCGGTTGCAGTTTCAATCAAAAGCGATGGCACAATTTATTTACAAAATAATCTTACAAAATTGGGCTTTTTATCTTCTGGATTAATGACGGTGACTAGCGGAAATATCAATAGCAAAATTTTTGTTCGCGCTGATACCAAGATAGACTATGGCAGGGTGATGGAAGTTGTTAAAGCCATTAATTCTGCCGGCTTTAGCCAGGTTGTTTTGGTTACCGATCTTTCAGGTGTATGATCCGCAATATATTTTATTCGTTATTTCTCCATTTCATTTTACTGCTTCTTTTTTATTTTGGATTTAGTTTCGGTCCGAAAATTGAAATAGAAAAAACTCCAAAAGTTACTATTGATTTTATCGCTAAAGTTGGAAATTCAACTAATGAAAGCGAGATAAAAATTCCTTCTAAAACTGCTCCGGTAAAAAATAACCAATCGCAAAAAGAGGTTTCAAAAGTTAAGAAACCAAACAAAAAAGCTCCTGCAAAGCCACAAGCTGCAAAGCCTAAGGCAAAGCCTCAGCCAAAAATAGCTCCTAAGGAATTTAAGCCAAAAGAACCGGATGCAAAAAGTGAAGAAGATAGCACTTCAATCGAAGAGGTTGGTGAGTTGCCTAGTGCCAAAAAAAGTCCTGAAAAACCTAAAGAGAAAAAAGCCAAGCCCGAGATGAAAGAAAAGCCGGTAAAAGAGGAAGTAAAAAAAGTTGAAAAACCAAAAGAGGAACCAAAAAAAGAAGAAGTTCTGGAGGAGGAAGAGGAGGAAACAGAAGATGAAGGCGAGGATGAAGAGGATGATATTGGCGAATATTCTTTCACTGAGAATACGATTGAAAGTCTCGATCTCCTGGCCAGAGAAAAAATGAATATTAAAAATCAGATCAAGCGTTGCTACAAAAGGGCTTTGGATGAATCGCGAATTTCCAATAAAGCTGTCGTCAATGCCCATATAGTTGTTAACAAAGATGGGGTTATTGATCTTAAATCGGTTGTGATTAAGGATTATCAGAAATATTCAGATTCGAACCAGATAGAATTCCGCCAGGCAGTAGATGTTGTGATGCAGTCGCTAAAATTCTGTAGCCCGATAAGAAACTTGCCTCAAGACAAATATGATGTTTGGAAGGAGATTGATCTGCAATTTGATGGGGAAGGTGGTCAGTAGTTAAATGCGTTCTTAAGCTTCTTTAACGCCTAAAACATGGCAAATGGCTAAGGTTAAATCTGAACGATTAAGAGTGTAGAAGTGAAAATCATTAACTCCAGAATTGTGTAAAATGCGGCATTGTTCAACTGCTACAATTGCTGCCATTAATTTTCTGGTCTCTTCTTTTTCATCTAGTCCAATAAAAATTTCTGACATCCAATTCGGGATTTTTGTTCCAGACATTTTGGCAAAATGCTTTACCTGCTTCACATTACTAACCGGCAAAATTCCCGGAACTATCGGAACATTTATCCCAGCCTTCAAGCACTTATCCACAAAGCGCAAATATAAATCAGTCTCAAAAAAGAATTGGGTAATAATACGGCTTGCCCCGGCATCAACCTTGCGTTTCAAATTATCAATATCTTCTTCCAGGCTTTTAGCTTCCGGGTGCATTTCCGGATAACCGGCAACTGAAATTTCAAAATCGCCAATTTTTTTTAAGCCTTCAACCAATTCGTTGGCATGTTGATAACCGTCAGAACGCAATTGATAGCTTGGAGCGGAAGCCGGCATATCCCCCCTTAATGCCACTATATGTCTAACACCAATTTCCCAATAATTTCTGGCAATCTCATCAATTTCTTGTTTGGAAGCGCCAATGCAGGTTAAGTGAGAAGCGGGTTTGAGATTGGTGGTCTGTAGGATTTTTTTGATGGTATTGTGCGTTCTTTCTCTGGTAGAGCCGCCAGCGCCGTAAGTTACTGAAACAAAGCTTGGGTTAAGACCTTTCAAGGCAGTGATTGATTTCCAAAGTTTTTCCTCCATCTCATCATTTTTAGGAGGAAAAAACTCAAAAGAAACATTCAATTCACGCCTTGATAAAACAATTTCTTCTAGCTTGTTGGTATAAAGCTTCATTATGCAATCTGTAACTTTTTTGTTTGTTGTGAAGAGATTTTAACTGCACTTTCTAGAAAGCAGCTGGTTTTTGGAGTTTCATGATAATTTATTAGATGTTGGTTTCTAACAGACATTGCCAAGTCCCAAGCAGTGTGTCCTTTGTTGTCTTTGATATATGGGTTTGCTTTGTAATCAAGTAACCCTGTTATTAATTCATAATGATTTGCGAATCTTCCATCATGTTTTCTTGCAGCTATTACATCGCGAACAATAGATTTAATATCAATAACCTGATTGCTGTGAGGTTGAGTATTGATGACCGGAGCATTTGTGGTATTTGTGCTAGTAGCTTGGGTGCTTGCGCTTTGAGAACTAGTGGTTTGAATATTAGTAGCTTGAGTGCTGGCAGTTTGCGTGTTCCCGATATTATTTGGGCTTGCTGTATTAGGAGAGGTCGAAATAAGGTTAATTAAAGAATGAAATGCCAAATGCAATGGAGTTTGGCCAAGATTATTCTGGGTATTTACATGTTGAGACAATTGCGGCAAGAGCTTTATCGCTAGGCTAATATCTTGCATAATCAAATTATGAAGATCGGTATTGCCGTTATTTAAATTATCAGATGCGGTATTTGTGGTTACGACTTCTACTATTTGCTGTGCCAAATTATCTTTGTTATCAACAATCATATCATCTACAGCTCCTGCATTGCGCAGCATTCTTGCTATATCATGATGGCCAAGCCTTATAGCTAATTGCAGCGCATTTTCGCCATTAATATTAGTAGAATTAACATTAACTCCATAACCGGATAATATCCTTCTAACCGCTGCGCTATCGCCGCTTTTAACTGCGGCAAGCAGATTATTGCTGCCACTACCGCCTTCATTAGATACATTTTGAACAGGGGTGCGTTGTTGCTCAGGTTTTCTAACTGCTGCTCTGCTTTCCTCTCTTGTTGAAAATATTTTGCCATTCTTATCAACGATTTCCGCGCCAGACAACATTCCCCTAAGCTCTCTAATATCGCGGTCATCAAGCCCAGTGCATCCTGGTAAGTTAAGTTGTTTTATGGAATCAGGAACTTTGGCCAACCCCTCAATTTTAATTTGATTACATCCGGTTAAATCAAGACGCTGAAGTCTTACCAATGGCGCTAAAGCGTTAAGATCTGTCAATTTAGTGCATCCGCGAAGACCAAGTGATTCAAGATGTTGAATTTGTGAAGAGATTTTTTTTATATGTTCATCATCAACTGAAGTGGCAATTCCGGATAAATCAAGATGTTTTATTTTTGATATTTCTTCAGGTGTTAATTGATTGAATTCTTGGAGAGTTAAAGGCTGAAAATAGCCATTATCGGAAATTCGATTTTTGATGTCTTTAACCACGGATTTTATTGGTTGTTACTAGTAATTTGTGAAATGTCTTAGGAAAGACCGGGCATAATTACAAGAGCTCGGCAATAATTCCAACTTATTTTTATGATTTTTATAGGGAAGGGTGCGTCAAATTTTCCTAAGCGCGCAGTCTGCTTCGACAATATATTTGTAGATTGTCAACTGCTCCAATCCAACAGGACCACGGGCGTGAAGCTTGCCGGTTGAAATGCCAACTTCGGCACCCAGGCCAAATTCTCCGCCATCGGCAAATTGCGTGGAGGCATTATGCATGACGATTGCGGAATTTACTTCTTTAAAAAATTGCGCAGTTTTTTCCTGGTCTTCGGTGATAATGGATTCAGTATGGGATGAGCCATATTTGTTTATATGTCTGATTGCTTCATCAATATTTTTTACCACTTTTACCGAGATGATTTTATCTAGATATTCAGTGTAAAAATCCTTGTCGGTTGCTTTTGAAATATTGTTGCAAATTTTTGTTGCTGACCTGTCGCCCCTGACTTCACAGCCAGCTTTATTTAATTCACTAACAATTTTTGGTAAAAGTTTTTTGGCAATTTGTTGGTCAATCAACAAAGATTCAGTAGCACCACAAACTCCAACACGACGCATTTTAGCATTGAGAGTAATTTTTACCGCTTTTTCAAAATCAGCTGAAGATTCAATGTAAGTGTGACAATTGCCATCCAGATGCTTAAATAAAGGAATTTTAGTTGATTTGGTAATTGCTTTAATCAGTTCTTTCCCGCCTCTTGGAATTACCACATCAATAAATTTATCCATCTTTAAAAGCTGCGAAACATATTCCCGATCTGTGCTTTCAACATAGCTAACGCAGTTAGGATTAATGTTGAATTCTCTCAAAACATCCTGATAAATTTCAGCAATTTTTTTGGAAGTATTAAAGCTTTCCTTGCCGGAACGAAGTATCACGGCATTGCCGGATTTAAAGCCTAAAGCGGCAATATCGGAGGTGACATTTGGGCGCGATTCGTAAATGGCTAGAATAACACCAATTGGTACTGAAATGCGGCGAATATGTAACCCGTTTTCTCTTTCAACATCATAGGTGATTTTGCCTACTGGATCTTTTAAAGAAGCAACTTCCAAAACCGCATTTGCCAAATTATTGATTCTATTTTCATCCAAAATCAGACGGTCAATTTTTGCGTCATCAAGATTATTTTTCTTTGCCAAGGCAACATCTTCCTGGTTTTTTTGAATAATTTGCGCAGCGTTTTTTCTGATGCTGTTTGCAACTTTAAACAAAACCTGGTTTTTCAAATCAGTCTTCAAATTGGCAATTTCAAGACTTGCCTGTTTTGTTTGTTTGGCAATTTCTAAAGCTTGTTGTTTTACACCCATCGTCTATCTGGCAAAAAAATTAGCAATGAAAGGAAAGAGAAGGGAAAAAATAATGAAGCATAAAACCAGTATTGGCAACATCAAACTTAGATCATGCTCAATATCTTTGGCAATTTCATGATTTTGCCCACCAGCACTTTTGGCAGAAATTTCTACCATCGGATAAAGCACTTTTATGCTGCAAGCCAGCGATAGCAAAATATTAACCGTTAAAAGGGCGATAGCGACGGCGAATTTTTCAGTGAATGCTTCTTTAAATAGCCAATATTTTTCCAACATTCCAACACCAGGAAAAAGGCCGGATAGGCTTAAAAAAGCAAAAATCAGCAATAAAACCGTGATTCTTAACTGATAAAAAATGCCATTTAACTCTTTGGTTTGGGACTCACGCAAATAAAGATTGATATTGCCAATTGCAAAAAAGATAAGCATTTGTACGACAATAAAAGAAGTAATCACAATTTGCATTTTTTTGGCGCTAAGGCCCAGGGCCAAAAAGGCAGTGACTGCCATAACCATCTGGCCAAAAAACAGGAAGATGCTGATTTGTTTCAAGTTCCTGGAAAAAATTGCCAAAAAACCGCAAGTCAATAAATTAAAACCCAAAGCGATGACAAGAAAGTCGTGATAGTGGATTTTGGTCATGAAATAAGCGAAGAGCTTTATTCCAAAAACGCCGGTAATAACTTTAAATAACAGAATCAGAGAAGCGGCATTAAAGCTAAGGAGGGCAACGATAATTGCTGGTGGACTTAAATAATAAAGATGGTCAAAAGCCAGATAAAAAGGTGCAAAGGCAATCAAACAGATTGATGCGGCAAAAAAGAAAAACAGCCAGCTATATTCAGAAATATCTGTAGTACTGAGAGTTGAGGCCCAAATATTTGTTTGGTCGCTAATCAAAACCCCGCCTTGCATTAGTTCCATCTTGCCGCTGATTTTAAAAACAAAAGCTACGGCAAAAAATAGCAAAGAAGAGGAAGAGAGAATGAAAAAACCAAAATTTCTGGCAGATTTAGCGCTTTGTTTGGTACAAAAATCTTTAACAAAAAGACAAATGGCAAGGGCAAGCAATTGATAAAAGAGCATTATGGTTAGCCAGTTTTTTCCTAAAATTAAACAGGTTATAAAACCGATAACACATAATAAAAAGGCTTGGAAACGTTCAATTCTTTGATCACCCATAATTGCAAAATAGCGGCTACTATAAATTGAAGTTAGAAGCCACATCAAACCTAAAAGCGATAAAAACAAGAAATGTTGTTTGCCAAAAGATAGGGCAAAGCAAAGATTACCAGGCACGCTCAGGAGCTTCCAAGTTATTGGTTTGGTGATATTTCTTAATCCAAAAACAAGGATTAAAAATAACATCGCAAATGACGGGGAGATTTTTCTGTTAATTGCAGAAAGGCGCGGCAGCTTGTTCAAACACCAAATAAAGAGCAGGGCAATGAAAGGCAAAAGCGGCAGTAGCTGTATTTTCATCATAGCGCGGACCCGGTTAGTTGCGCATTTTGTTTCTCACCGATTTTAACCACTAAAATATCGCCGGAATTTGCTGAATAATCTCCAGATAATTTGATTGGTACAAAATTTTCACATCTGCCGATATTGCCATTTTCAAGAAGCACATTTTGTTTGGAACCAATCATTGTTGTTAAAAATTTGTCCATTTCTTTGGCTGTGGCTTCACGAAGTTCTCTAGCCCTTTCTTTTTTGACCTGGCCGTTAACTTGCGGCATTTTGGCGGCTGGAGTTCCGCTTCTGATTGAATATGGGAAAATATGGTTAAAGATCAAACCGGCTTCAGAAATAAGATTTAGGCTGTTTGAAAACATCTCGTCAGTTTCAGTTGGAAAGCCGGCGATTATGTCGGAGCCAAAAGTAACGCCGTCCCGCATTTTTCTAACTTTGTCACAAAAATCTAAAACCTGTTTTCTGCTATGGCGGCGTTTCATTCGTTTTAAAATTACATCATCGCCGGATTGCAAGCTGATATGTAAATAAGGCATAAATCTTTCTTCGTTTTTGATTATGTCTAAAAGTTCGTCGTCAATTTCCGCCACATCAACGGAGGAAAGACGCAAGCGGGGCAGGTTAGGCACTAGTTTCAATAATCTTTTAATCATCCCGGAAAGCGTTAAATCTCCGATCAAATCTTTGCCATAGTCAGTAATATCAACGCCGGTGAGTACCACTTCTTTATAGCCTTTATCAACCAATTGCTTGATTTGATCGACAATTTGTCCAAAGCCAACTGACCTGCTATTGCCGCGGCCGTAAGGAATGATGCAAAAAGTGCAGCGGTGGTTGCAGCCATTTTGAATTTGCACAAAAGCGCGGCTTTTGCCTTCAAAGTCTAGAACCAGATGTTTAGCGGTTTCGGCAATTGACATTATGTCATTTACCAAAATTTTTTCCTGCGCTTCTACGTCAAAAAAACTGCTTTTGGTTGCTTCTTTAAACAACTTATCTTTATGGATTATCTCGGCATTTTGATTGATATTAGGCCTTTCAGAATCAATGCTAATTTCTCTCAAATAACTTTTACTTTCCGATTTTTCTTGATTACCCAGAACCAAAGAAACTTCGGGCATTGAAGCATATTTTGTAGGATCAATTTGAGCAGCGCAGCCTGTGACAACGATTTTAGCTAGTGGATTTTTCTTGGCTGTTTTTCTAATCTCTTGGCGCAATTGTCTCTCTGCCTCACTTGTCACCGCGCAGCTGTTAAAGACGATCAAGTCCTCTTTACCGGATTTTTCTACCGCTTGTTTGATTAACTCGCTTTCGAAGGCGTTCAACCTACAGCCGAAAGTGATAACTTGATTAGTCATTTATTTTGGATTAGTTTTGCCCGAAAAAATTACTGAAATGCAAATGAATTACGGCGAACATTTTCAAGAAAAGCTGCTAAATCTCAAGGCTAAAAACCTCTATCGTCAGCCTAAAAAAAATCATCCGAAACTTCTTAATTTTTGCTCCAATGATTATCTGGGTTTATCCAAAAATCGTCAGGTAAAAAATGCTGCAATTAGTGCTATAAAAAAATATTCAATTGGCGCCAAAGCATCGCGCTATGTTTTTAGTGATAATCCACTTGCTGAAAAGTTAGAAAAAAAGCTGGCTGATATGAAAAACTGTCAAGCGGCGATAGTGCTTGGTAGCGGCTATTTAAGCTCGATTGGCGTGATTTCGGCTATAATGGAAGAAGGAGATTTAATTATTGCAGATCGGCTGATTCACAGCTCGCTAATTGATGGTTGCAAACTTTCCGGCGCCAAATTGATGCGTTTTAAACATAATGATATTGCTCACTGTGAAGAGCTGTTAAAAAAATATTTTACCGCTGAAGTTAAAAAATGTCTGATCATCACTGAGACAGTATTTTCAATGGATGGTGATATTGGAAAAGTTGAAGAATTATTGGAATTAGCAAAAAAATATAATTGCCTACTTCTTACTGACGATGCTCATGGTTTAGGAATTTTGAAAAAAACTTACCCGAAATATGAAATGCATCTGCAATGCGGCACATTTTCCAAAGCGGCAGGAAGCTATGGTGGTTATATTTGCGGCTCAAATTTGATGATCGATTATCTGCGTAATTTTACCAAAACCGCAATTTATTCCACCGCTTTACCGCCAGCAATTTTGGCGGCTAATCTAAAAGCTCTAGAGATTATCGATAAAGATAAAAAACTGGGTAAAAAAGCTTTAGAAAATGCCGGATATTTTTGTGAGTTGCTTGAGTTGCCAAAACCATCTTCGGCCATTGTTCCAATCATTATTGGAGATGCTAAAAAGACTTTAGAAATTTCTGAAAAACTAAAAGAGCAGGGTTTTTTAATTTCCGCCATCCGTCCGCCAACTGTTGAGGTTGGTAAGGCAAGATTAAGAGTTACTTTCTGTGCTGATCACAAGAAGAGTGATATTAAAAAATTGGCTGCGTTATTGCGGTTGGAGTTTTTAGAGTTTACAAAAGATTAATCTTTCTGGATTGCCGCGTCGCTTCGCTCCTCACAATGACGATGTTGGAAATTATAAGATAAATTTCAATCGTCATTGCGAGGAGAGTGCGAAGCCAGCGACGCGGCAATCCAGGAATTTCCAATGGAGCTACATTATCTCAACAATTGCCTTCTTCAAATCATCCAAACCAATCTTCTTCTCTGAGCTGGTTGCCAAAATCACCGGATGTTGAGCGGCGAATTTTTTGGATTTATTTTGTATTTCCGTCATTGCCTTTTCCAACTCTTCACTTTTTAACTCATCAATTTTGGTTAGAACCAGTTGGTAGCTTAATCCAACAGCATTGAAAATATTGATCATTTCCTCATCTTTTTCACCCAAACCCCTTCTGGCATCAACTAGCAAAAAGGCACGTTTTAAATTAGTGCGGTTGGCAAAATAGCGGTAGATCAATCTTTCCCAGGATTCAATTTCAGTCTTGCTAACTTTGGCATAGCCAAAGCCCGGCATGTCAACGAGGTTCAGCTTTTCTTCAATGCAAAAGAAATTTAACTGTCTGGTTCTGCCTGGGGTTTTGGAGGTGATGGCGATTTTTTTGCTAACCATGGCATTTATCAAACTGGATTTTCCAACATTTGACCTGCCGATAAAAGCCACTTCTGGCAGCCTGGAGTCAGGGATCTGGTCATAATTGACAGCGCCGATTTTGAATTGGCAATCGCCGCTGAAAAATTGATATATATTATGTGGCTTGTTCATAAAACTTTCTTAAGTGCAAAAATTAAATCATCAATCATTTGGTCATTATGTAGAGGTGTGACGATAATTCTCAGGCGCTCTGAGCCAACTTCAACGGTTGGATGATTGATGTGTTGGACATAAATATTGTGCTCTTCAAGAAGTTTTTGAGAGATCTGTTTTGCTTTTAAAGCATCACCAATAATTATCGAGATAATGTGGGACTGGTTGGGGAGGATATTGATGTTGTTTTGCGCCAATTTTTGCTTCAGCTTCCCAACATTTTGCTTATGCAGCTTTCTTAAATCCGGCGAGTTTTTGACATTGATTATATTGGTTTTGATAGCGGCAGCAATTGCAGGCGGCATGGCTGTTGTAAAAATAAAGCCGGAAGCAAATGAACGAATAGCGTCAACAATGATTTTAGAAGCGGCAATATAACCGCCAATTCCGCCAAAAGCTTTGGCAAAAGTACCTTGTATGATGTCAATTTTTCCAGCTAATCCCAATTCTTCACAAAGTCCCGCACCACTTGAGCCATAGATTCCAACCCCATGAACCTCATCAATAAAAGTCATGGCATTATATTTTTTGGCCAATTCTACAATTTTTTCTATCTCCCCGAAATAACCATCCATTGAATAGACAGACTCAAAGATAATTATTTTAGGTCGTTCTAATGGGTAATTTTTTAGCAACTCTTCCAAATGCGCCATGTCGTTATGGCGAAAGATGTTTTTTTCCAGCCTGCTATTTCTAACACCACTAATGATTGAGGCATGGTTTTTTTGGTCAGAAAACAATACCAAATTAGGGATGATTTTTGCCAAAGCCACAATTGCCGCCTCATTAGCCGCATAACCTGAGCCAAAAACCAGGGCTGCAGGTTTTTGATGCAGCGCAGCTATTTCTTGTTCAAGCTCAATTAAACAATGATGATTTCCCGAAATATTTCTTGTGCCTCCGGCTCCAATACCAAAATTCTTAATGGCATCAATGGCAGAGTCTATTGCTAACTGGTTTTGCCCTAAACCTAAATAATCGTTAGAGCACCAAATAGTGATTTTTTTGCCGTTTTTATTATTGATGGCCAAAGGAAATTGCCCGCAGACCCGCGAAATGTCAATGAATTCGCGGTAGCAGTTTTGCTGAGCCAAATGATCAACGGCGTTTTGGAAAAACTTTTGATAATCCATTCAAGATTGATTGTGGTATTTGCGCTGACTGAATTGTAGCGAGTAGAGTAAGCACCGGCAGATAATTTTCTAGTGCTTATTTTATGGGGTTTTACTGTGGTTGGGAAATATCTGCAGCTTCTTTGTTTGAGTCTGAGTTTTTTAGGTAAACTGCCCGATAAGGAATGGATAGGGCTGAACCGCAATTTTCCACTATTTCTTTTATTTTGAGTAAAAGATCTTGCTGAACCGCCAAATATTCGTTCCAGTCAGAAGTATTAACATAAAAGAAAAATTCCAGATCAATAGAATCTGATTTGAAATCAACCAGTCTTACGGGAATAGTGCCTAGATCTATTAGCATCTTGTCATTTTTAAACATGGTTTTTAGCTGCTCTAAAATTTGCCTTATCTGGTCGCTATTAGTGTCATGGCGAAGGCCGATAGTTTTTGAGAAAAGTATTTTATCGCGCACTGTATAGCTCTCAATTTCCATGCTGGAAAACTGGCTATTGGGGAATGTCACCAATGTGCGGCTTAAGGTGCGGATACGAACTGAGCGCAGGCCAATATCTTCCACCGTTCCCACAACTTCGCCGAATTTACCGAAATCGCCAACCCTGATAGGCTGGTCTATTGAAAGCACAATTCCGCCAAAAACATTTTCAAAACTTTTTTGGCTGGCCAAAGCTACCGCTATGCCTCCCACCCCAAGAGCGGCAAGCAAAGAGCCAATATCCACATGCCAATTTTGCAGGCAAAATAATAAAGCTATGACGATAATAAATACATTACCGAGCTTACGGAAAAGTGGGATCATGGCTGCTGCCGAAAACTTATCCTCTCTTATGAAGCGATCATGCAAAACTTCAGAAAAACTATTTACGATTTTAATAAACAGCCAAACAATTGAAATGATATAGAAAGTGGCATTGAAGCGCGTTAGCTTTGCTTCTATACCCTCTGGTAGCTCATATAATTCCTGAAAAATAGTAGCAGTAAGGCTGGCAAGAAATAGTGAAACTGCAGCAATAGTAGGACAAATATAACGTCTTATAAACTCTCTTTTGTTTGGAAAAAATCTGCGGACAACCAATATGATTAAGTGCAGCAAGGTTCTAATTACGAAATAAGCAAACAATAAAATGCCTATTAGTATTAAAAAGCCCCATAAATAAGGAACTACTTTATCGGTCGAAATAAAAAGTTTTTCCATAATTGAATTTATCTATGCAAAAAGGCTAAAACAAAAGCTATAAACTTGGCAGAATTTAGCCAAGTTTATAGCTCTCCTTAATCTAGCTTATTGGTTAGAATCATCGGACTTATTTCCAAAGAAAGATGATTTTTTTAATTTCTTCTTAGCACCAGAATTATCGGTGGATGAAGAATCATTTTGCTGATCTTGCTGAAGTATAACTGTACCATTAAAACCTTTGCCTGAGCCGTTAGTCTTATTGGTGCTAGTTCCAGTGGTGCCAGTTCCGGTACCGCCAGCCCCTGTTTGCGCAAGTGCTACATTGGTAAGCATTGCCAATCCTGCCAGTATTAAAGACATCTTCTTCATAACTTTTCTCTTTATTAATTTCTGTAACAGCAAGTAAATTAATTTTTTAATAATAAATTTTCTATGAGGGGAGAGACGGGGAATATAGCAGCTTGATAAAGTGTGAGAGACGATTTTTAAAAATTCTCTTAATTCAAAAAAGTAATTTCATTTTTGTTATAAAAATATTTCTAGATAAGAAATATGAATGTCATAAATTCTGATAAAAAATATTTTTAAAATATTTTTTATTTAACTGGAGCTGCGCTTTTCTTCTCTTGTAAATATTTATCCTACATCAATAAAAATATATGTTCTTAACGCTCATAATCATCCTTTCTTTTTCCTTAGGATTTTTTGTTGAGAGCATCATTGGCTTTGGCGCCGGTTTGATTGCTTATGCGATATTGGGATTTTTTACGGATGTAAAGCAGATGGTTATTATTGCTCTTTATATTGGCACTCTTTCCAGTCTTTATATTGCTTTATCCGATACTAAATATTTTGATAAAAAGAATTTTTTTCCAAAACTCCCTTTGCCAATCATCGGCACAATAATCGGCACGGTAATTTTTAGCAGAATTGATTCCTTATTGCTGGGAAGAGTTCTTGGCATATTGCTAATCCTGCTTTCGATCAAAACCACTTTTTTTGAGAAATTCAAATTCCCAAGAATTTTCCAGAAGAAATTATTGCTGATTGGTGGAATTTCTCATGGTCTTTGCGGAATGGGCGGACCTTTCATCGTCAATGCTTTGAGGGATGATTTTAAACATAAATCCAACTTGCGCAGCACAATGGCGGTATTTTTTGTGCTGTTTAATGTGATTCGTTTTATTCAGTTAGATGCCCAAGACCAGCTAAATTGGCATTTGTTTGGCCAAATCTGGTGGACAATTTTTCCGGTGCTTATGGCCATTAAACTAGGACATAAAGCGCATTTGGCCATAAGTGACGAGCTATTTAAAAAATCCATTGCTCTCATTACAGTTCTTTCTGGGGTAAAATTTTTGTTGGGATGATTTAAAGATTACTGACAATCGTTAATTTGCTCAATTGCCAGATTGGAACTGAATTTAGTAGAGCCTGGCAAATAAGATAAACATTTAACTTCTGGAGATGAATCCTCATGACAACTCCATTTTTTTGACTTTTTGTCATAAGCTAAAATGACTTTTTTTCCTTCTTCGTTATCTTCAGAGGGAGGCTGCATTGACAATCTTACTTCCCGGTTGCTTTTCCAGGAATGGAAATGCGGAGTTTCACCGCAAGCGGGATTGCGTGATAAAAATGTTGAAATGATTTTATCAGGATTTTCCGGATCAATTTCTGCGGGCTCAATATTTTTATATTCCCCAAGCTCATTTGCCTCGTAAATATTGATGTTAAATCCGGTTGGAAAATTAACGCTATCTTCTTGCTTTGGTATAGACCGAACTTCAATCATCACTTTTTCATCAGGAGAAAAATGTGGAATATCATTCAAATATAATTCACTTCCGGTATGAAAATTGGTGATATTAAAAGGCGGTTCATAAGATTTTGATTTTGCCGAGTAAAAATAATGATAAAATATCGCATTGTCTTTTTTGATGTCGATTAGCCGATCTTCTGCCGCGGTTACTTCGCTGGTATGAAAAAATTCATTATAGCCTATGCATTTTCCAATCACGCTGCAATAACTCTTGGCTATGGTTATTCCGGAATCAATTTTTATTGAATATTCTGCTTCCCGGATTTTTTTAACATTTCTTTCCATCTGGCAATTTTTTACCGGATCACAAATTTCGCCTTTTGCGCAATGATAAGGTTCAGGAATAAGGGGCTTAATTTCTTTGCTGATATAATCGGAATATTTTTGAAGCAACACTTCTTCATTTGCCAGGCGACGCTCTTCTCTTTCAAGCCAATCCTCATCCATTTTTATAGAGACCAGGAAATTTTTTTTGCAAAAGGCGGCCTTTGCATTGGTTGAAAAAGAAAATAATGAAGCAACCAAAATCAAAAATAAGAAGAATTTATTCATGTAATTTTTAAGTAAAAATTTGATTTATGCCCATTGCAATCAGTTAAATAAAGTGCGGTCGATGGGAATCTTGTTGAAATTCTTGGATCATTACAATATCTTCTTTTATGCGTACAGCAAATCCCTTAATCAATAAATGGTAATCAAATATGATAAATAGAAATCTCTTATTATTGTTTATAGCTTTTGCATCTGTTTCCTGTGCTTCAAATAAACAAAGCACAGATAGCAGCTCATCTGCAAAAAAATCAGCTATAGTTAAAGAAAAGAAGTCTTCAACTAAAGAAGAAAAAATTTCCTCAAATTCTGCTGATGAAGCACAAACCCCTCATATTATATATTTTGACACTGACAGTGCCAAAATCACTAGCGAAGCTTCTTCTATTTTAGACCAAAAAGTTTTGCCTGAAGCAAAAAGCCCAAAAGCTAAAAAAATAGTTATTGAAGCTCATTGCGACGAAAGAGGTTCTAACGCTTATAATCAAAAGCTAAGCGAAAAAAGAGCTAAGTCTGTTAAAAGCTACTTAGTTAAAAATGGTATAAAAGACGTTAAAATCAAAACCGTTGGTTATGGCGAATCTAAGCCAGTGGCTTTAGGTCATGATGAAGAATCATGGTCTAAAAACCGTCGTGCTATTACTATCGTGATTAAAAAATAAGTAGCGGATTGCAATAATTTTTTATTGATAAAGGTGTTGGACTTTTTTAAGTCCAACACCTTTTCTTTTAGCAAAAATCTAATCTTGAAAAAATATCTTATTCAGGAATAAGTTTTTTGACCATTCTAAATTAAGCTTAAAATAAAAATCAAAAGCCCTAGAGATTGATTTCTCTAGGGCTTTTTTGTTGTTAAAAAATAAGAGAAAATTTTGATCTCTTGCAATGAAAATTCTTTGTTCAACATAAACTCATAATTCTATCTAATAATCAATTTCAATATTTATTTTTTATATCATGTTCCATATACCCAACCATCACCCTTTTTCTTTTTCAAATTTTGAGACTGGGTTTGTGTGAATATAATTTTTAAAAACTTAAATTTTAAAACCTATGAAAGGAATACTTTTGTGGCTACTTGGCCTCCCTGTTTCGCTTATCATTTTACTTTATGTTTTTAACGTAATTTAAAAATGCGCTAATTACTTCTTTTGAAGTAATTAGCGATTTAGCAAATTTTATTTGCTGCAAACTTCTAAAATTTTTTTAATAAAATTGAGGCATTATGAATAAATGTGAAGAAATAGTTTTTAAAACTAATGGAGTTTTAACTCTTGGAGCAGAAATTGAATTGCAATTAATTGATCGGGATAATTTAAATCTCATTCCTAAAGCAAATGAATTGCTTGAGGCCGGGAAATCCATAAAAAACCTCAAGCAGGAATTTTATTTGAGCACGGTCGAAATCTGCACTGATAAACATGACGATGTTCATCAAATCAGGCGCGATTTAAAATCATCTTTTGATAAGCTGGTGCCGCTTGGAGAAGATTTGGGAATAAGTTTTGCCACAACTGGCTGCCATCCATTTTCGCGTTATTCTGATTGCGTCATCACTCCGTCTGCGCGTTATGACGAATTGATAAACCGTAATCAATGGCTAACCAGAAGGATGACCGTTTATGGCCTTCACGTCCATTTGGGAATGAAGGACGGACAGGATTGCATTCGCTTCAATAATTTTTTCCTGCCTTTTTTATCGCATTTTTTAGCGCTTTCAGCTAGCTCACCTTTTTGGCAAGGTGAAGATACCGGACTTGCTTCGGTTCGTCCAACCACTTATGAGTCGATGCCAACTTCAGGCCATCCTTACGAAGTCAGCAGCTGGAATGAATTTGAAAATCTCTATTACACTTTAAAAAGATGCAATGCCATTAACTCGATGAAAGATTTGTGGTGGGATATGCGTCCAAGTCCAGGATACGGAACCTTGGAAATCAGGGTTTGCGATGGTCTTGCAACTTTGGAAGGAACCGTGGCAATCATTGCCTATATCCATTTATTGGCCCACTGGTTTAATGATAACTGCAACTGGTTTAACCAGGTTCAGCCTTGTCCCGGCTTTTTGCTTCGCGAAAATAAATGGCGGGTAATGAGATATGGTTTGGATGCGGAACTGGTTTTAAACAGCGACGGCAAAACTGCTTCAGTCTGTGAAGAAATTGAAATGTGGCTTGATATTACTAAAGACTATGCCAAGAAACTCGGCTATGGAAATTATGTCAAATCGTTGAGAGAAATTATGAAACGCGGCACTTCTTCCGATCGTCAAAGAGCGGTTTTTAACAAGACCAATTCAACCGAAGAAGTTGTTAGGCATAATATTAGGGAATTTGAGAACCAACTTCCGATATGGGATATTTAACAATCCATCTTTGTTCTGAGTCAATTCAACAAAAATAAAAGCTGGTCTGTAACCAAGACCAGCCTTTATTTAACTATTCAACTAAAACTCCACAATCGGCTTAAAACCACTATAAGCCATGCGTTTGAAATCAAAAACTTTCTCCATCTTGCTGCAATCCTCATTCTTCATATCAGCCATCACCTTCTTATTTACTGAATCGCGATGTCTGCGGGATTTATAGGTGATGAAAGAAAAAAGCACAGTCTCACCTTTTTTAGGTTTAGCCATCTCCGGAAAAGTTATACAAAACCCATTACCAGCAACATCATCCGCCACTGCCTCAACATAAGAAATTGCGCCATGTTTCTTCCAAACTTTTCCGGCAGCTTGTGCCATTTTTTTATATTTCGCCAAATTTTTGGTAGGAACGCATAATACAAATCCGTCAACATAACTCATAATTACTCCTTTAATTGTTAATAATGGTACTTGAAGAAAATTTTGAATCTCAAAACCTAACTAACTCTGATTAAAATCCAACAATAAGTTCTGATCAATAACTCCTGATCATTTACATTGTGGCTGACCTTACTGCCATCAGTTCCTCATTGGTTGGTTTATGGATAATTTATTTTTTCCTATCTATCTGATACTGCAATTTAACGCGCCCATCGTGGAAACTCCCCTCCGCAAATCAGAAAATTAACAAAAATAATTAATACATGGGCCGTACAGCTAAAGAATTACCGTCGTTGAAAGTACAGGAATGCAGGATTTACAGGGGACCACATTTATATAGCCATACACCAATGATACGAATTCAGGTGGATTTGGGTATATTGGAAGAATATCCCACTAATAAATTGCCTGATTTTACTCCAAAACTTTTAGAAATATTGCCAGACTTGGCGCAACATAAATGCTCAACCGGTAAGCCGGGAGGTTTTGTTTCTCGCCTAAAAGAGGGAACTTGGCTGGGCCATGTTATTGAGCATGTGGCAATTGAGTTACAATTTATGGCTGGCATGGCGGTTACGCGTGGAAAGACGAGGTCCGTAAAAGGAAAGCCCGGCTATTATAATATAATGTATGCCTATATTTATGAGGATGCTGGATTATTAGCGGGGCGTTTGGCATTGGATTTGGTTGCTTCTGCTTTACCGTCTCCTTTCAATAAATTTACAGGTTTAGACAAGGTTCATGAGTTTGGTGATAGCGATGGTTTCAATCTGGAAGAGGGAATAAATGAATTAAAATATATATTTAAATCAAAAAAATTTGGGCCAACAACTCAAGCGATAATTGATGAAGCACAGCGAAGAAATATAAGCTGGAAAAGGCTTGATAATAAAAGCCTGGTCATGCTTGGCACGGGAAAATATCAAAAAATAATACGCAGTAGCATAACCAGCAACACTTCAAATATTGCTGTGGAGACCGCTTCAGACAAAGACCTTACAAAAAATCTTTTAAGTAACGCCAATATTCCCGTTCCCTTGGGATATGTGGTAAAAACGCTGGAAGGCGCGTTAGAAACATTTGAGGAGCTTGGAGTTCCCGTCACCGTAAAGCCTCTTGATAGCAATCACGGCCATGGTGTTAGCACGGCTCTATATTCAGATGAAGAAGTTACGGAAGCTTTTGGGCGCGCTAAAGAATATTCAAATTACATAATAGTTGAAAAACATTTCACGGGGCGCGATTACAGAGTTTTAATAGTAAATGGTGAAATGGTTGCCGCTGCAGAGCGTGTGCCAGCGCATGTAATTGGTAATGGAGTTGATACAATTGCCAAATTAATAGAAGAGGTAAATGAAGACCCGCACCGCGGTGAAGGTCATGAAGATGTCTTAACGCGTATAGTAATAGATGAAACTTTGACTTCATGGATTGCAAGAAGCAATCTGACATTGGAAAGCATTCCCGATAAAGGTCAGAAAATAATTTTGTCTCCCACTGCCAATCTTTCCACCGGTGGCACTGCTGTTGATTGTACAGACGACATCCATCCAGATAATGCCTCAATTGCCAGACGCGCCGCATTGACAATTGGCTTGGACATAGCCGGAATCGATATGATACTTCCGGACATAGAAAAATCCTGGACCAAAACAGGAGGAGGGATAATTGAAGTAAACGCATCCCCTGGTTTTCGGATGCATCTACATCCCGCAAAAGGTTTGCCGCGCAATGTTGCAAAACCTGTAATATCGGGCCTGTTCCCACCGGGAGCCAAAACGCAAATTCCTGTTGTGGGCGTAACCGGAACCAATGGAAAATCCACCACGGTAAAAATGCTGGCCCATATTTTGCGCCAGGCCGGAATGCGCGTTGGTTACACCTCAACATCAGGAATTTTCATTAATGATGATTGCATATGGAAAGGGGACGCAAGCGGCCCAAAAAGCGCTGCGCTTCTGTTAAAAGATCCAACCATTGATATAGCAATATTAGAAACTGCAAGAGGCGGAATAGTGCGAGAAGGGCTAGGCGTGATGGAACTTGATGTTGGTGCCGTTCTCAACATTACTGCGGATCACCTTGGCATAAGCGGTATTGACACATTGGAGGACTTAGCAGCGGTAAAATCCGTAGTTACTGAAACCGTACATTCGCGTGGTGTAAGCGTTATAAATGCCGATGATCCATTAACATTATCAATCGCAAAATATGCAGGCGGAGATCTGTGTTATTTTTCCATGCAGCCGGCAAAATCAGAGTTGATTCTTGAACATTTAAAAAATGGCGGACGTGCTGTTACCCGTGAAATAATGGGCGGGAAAGCCCATATTGTTCTCAACATAAATGAGAAGCGCATCCCAATTGCTTGTGTTGATGAAATACCAGCCACTCATTTCGGTGTTGCAAAATTCAATATAGAAAATGCTCTAGCAGCCACAGCAATAGCTAGTGCGTTAAATATTGATCCACATATTATCAAACTTGCGCTTAACTCCTTCACTTCTTCTTACGAACAAAATCCAGGCCGGTTCAATATTCATGACGAACATGGCTTTCGCGTCATAATGGACTATGCCCATAATCCGGCGGCATTAAAAGCGTTCTTCGACATGATCCGCGAAATGCGCAAACATTATATGCGCGTTATCGGCCATATCAGCACCCCGGGAGATCGCCGCGATGAGGATATTATAGAAGTTGGACGCATTGCCGGAAAGGAATTGGATATTGTCATTTTCCGTGAAAAGCCAGATACCAGGGGCCGCCCTGAAGGCGAGATATTGAAGTTGCTAAAAAAAGGAGCTCTCCTTACCGGATGTTCGGACGAAAAAATCATCTGTGTTCATGGTGAAGATGAGGCTACGGAAATATGTCTACAAAAAGCGCAGCGGGGAGATTTAATAATTCTAACCCCAAGCGATATTGAAGATGCCTGGAAAAAGGTTGTGGAATATAAGCCTAATTTCACTGAGCAAAATAAGTCAGTAAGAATTAAGGAGAAAATACATGCCACATATCAATAAATCATGGAGCATCATAGCCCATGGCGGCGCCAAGGATATTTCTCCGGACGAAGAACAACCCAACCGGGAAGGATTGCAAGAGGCAATTGAAATTGGCAGTAAAATTCTTGCATTAGGAGGCAGTGCGCTTGATGCCGTTGAGAAAGCTGTGAAGTTGCTGGAGAAAAATCCTGCTTACAATGCAGGATTATATGGCTGCGTAAAAAATGAGGATGGCATGGTTAATCTGGATGCTTCCATAATGGATGGCGAAACTCTCGATATTGGAGCGGTTGCCGGGCTACGCAATATCGAACATCCGGTTTCAGTTGCCCGAGCACTTCTTAAAGAGAAAGCAATTTTTCTTATCGGCGAAGGCGCTAATAAATTTGCCGAGCAAAAGGGTTTTCAAAAATTGCCTGATTCAGCCTTGCATTTTAGTGCTTCAAAAGGGTGTGATACAGTAGGTTGTGTTGCGCTTGATATTCATGGAAATTTAGCTGCAGCTACTTCTACCGGCGGTCTTGAAGCTGTTAGAGCCGGTCGCGTTGGAGATGTGCCTTTGCCGGGATGTGGTTTTTATGCCGATAATGCCCGCGGTGCGGTAAGTGCATCGGGGGAAGGTGAATCAATTGCGCGCGTTACTTTGGCAGCAGAATTTTTGCATTTTCTTAAAAACACAGATCCTAATGAAGCAATCAAACTTTCGCTGGCTTTGCTGGAGCGTGTAAAAGGGGAGGCGGGTCTTATAGCCATAACCCCAAATGGTGAAATATGTTGGGGGCATAATAGCCCAAATTTTGCGATTGGTTATGCAAGAATCAATAATCGCCAACCAAATATCTATTTAAAGAAGAGCGAAGAGAAATGAAAAACTCAAAAAAAAATCTGGGAACACTTGTAATTATTGGTGGCCATGAAGATAAAGAAGGTGAATGCGCGATATTAAAAGAAGTGGCAAAACATATTAAAGACGGATCACTGGTTATCGCAACAGTTGCCTCCAAAGAGCCTGAGGATTATTTCACCGATTATCAAGAAGCATTTGCAAGATTAGGCATAACAAATTTAACCCATCTTTATATCCAAGACCGTGCTGAAACAACGGATGAAGCTAAGATGAAACAGCTTGATAATGTTAACGGGATATTTTTTTCAGGCGGTGACCAATTAAGAATAAGCAGCCAAATCGGTGACACGCCATTTGAAACCCGCATACATGAAATCTATAAAAGCGGCGGCATAATTGCCGGCACTTCTGCTGGCGCCTCGGTAATGGGAGAAACTATGTTGATTAGGGGGCCAAATTCAGAATCGCACCGTATTGGAGATCTGCATTTGGCGCCCGGATTAAGATTGATCCGCAATGTGATTATCGACCAACATTTTGCTGAACGCGGCCGCATTGGGCGGTTACTTGGAGCTGTCGCATTAAACCCGCGCATACTTGGCATCGGGATAGATGAGAATACGGCTATTGTGGTAAAAGACAGGGAATTTTCTGTTTTAGGAAAAGGCGCAGTTTATGTGGTAGAAGGTGCCAGCGTCACTTATTCCAATATTGCGGAAGCGGAAAATAAAAGAACATTATCAATGTTTGACGTTCGCCTGCACATTCTCAGCCAAGGCGATTCTTTTAGTCTCAAGAAGCGTAGACCAATTTCAGCAGGCAATTTAGAAAAAAGTATCATACTTGAAAAACAGGCAACGGATATAAAAATTTCTAAACGAAAAAGCCGCAAAGCAAGTTCTAAGGAATAATTTTTAGACACCTTGATTCTCCCCATCCTTTTGTCTTTAATTGCATCATTTATAATTTTTGCATTAGAGTTTTCTGGTAATCTCCTCAAAAAATATTAAATACCAACTAGCTAACAGTTTTTAATTTTAACCTTAATTCCTAAATCCCATGTATAAATTATATTACTCCCCAGGAGCTTGCTCCATGGCCGTTCATGTTGTGTTAAACGAAATCGGCGCCAAGTTTGAATTGAAGAATGTTGCTGTTCCACAAGGCCAACCGAAGCCAGCTGAACTTTTAAAAGTTAATCCACGCGGGGCAGTTCCTGTTCTTGAAATTGATGGATTTATTTTGCGTGAAGGTGCGGCAATTTTGACCTATCTTCTTGAAACAAATAAAAATGAATTGCTTCCAACCTCAGGAAATGAAAAAGCTGCAGCGCTAGAATGGTTGTGCTTTGCCAACTCTTCACTTCATCCGCTTTACAGCCGTCTTTTCTTCATGAAAAAAACTCTTGGTGCGGAGATGGAAAAAAACCCGGTTTATGAAACAACCATAAAACAAATCCAAAATTACTGGGATGAAATTGAAGCGCGTCTAGAAAAGCAGGAATATATCGCTGGAAATAAAATCACCATCGCCGACATCTTGATAGCCGTAATTGCCAACTGGTCCCCAGTTTTTGGCTCCGCAATCAAATTCGGAGAAAAAACCAAAGCCTATTTCAGCAAAATAATCTCCCGCCCATCTTTCAAAAAAGCATTAGAGACTGAAGGAGTGACTTATAAAATATTACTTCCATCTGGGAGATGATAATAAAAGTCTATTCTTCTATCTTTCCATTCCTGTCATCCTCGAGCTAGATTTTCTTAAGCAGTTTATCACTTTAGAAAATCTTCATCGGGGATCCAGGACTTGAAACCGAACTCGGTTAAAGAAAGCCTTCAATCAAGAGATTCAAATAATAAAAAGTTAGAACGGCTTAAGAAAATTAAAGAAAAAATCGAGATAATGGCTTTACTCAATTTTAAGCCATAAAGCTTGAGGCAAGTTTATAATTCATGAGCTCCGCTGGAGCTTTTCAGTTTGCCATATTTTCCAGCTTGTATTGCTTCGACAAAAGATCCTGATTTTTCTTTTTCCAAAAGACCTAATTTTTCTACAAATGTTTCTTTTTTTTCTTCTCTTTCTAACTCACGTTTATCTAAAATTTCTGCTGCAACTATTTGTGGAGTTGCTCTTCCCTCAACCTTTTCTACCACTTCGGATAAATCTTTTTTAAATCTATTAAACTTATCGTTAATTCTGGTTATAACACCATCTTCGGTTAATCCTTTATGCTGTTTGGCATATTGTTCTGCGGTTCGGCCATCTTTTTTTACTGGTTCTTGGGCTGATTTTTCATCTAAAACATTTCTTATATGAGTAGTGGATTGAGAATATTTAAGAGATTTTGGCAGAGGATTAAATCCATTGTCAAAAGCAGAAACCGTTTGTAAATCTTCTTTTGTTAAGTCTTTTAACACTCCAAGTGCAATGAAGTGACAAGAGGCATGATCTCCTTGTATTGAGGTGCGCTTTGGATCTTCCTTATCATAAATAGGAGCTGAGCTTTGAACAAGACTCACTTCCAATCCCTTAGCTATATCTTCAAATAATTGTTGGCCAAAACTGTCATGTTCATCCCTCATCAGAACCAACTTATCATCCGTGATTACGAAAGGAATAGAGTGGTCTAGTGAAATTCCCGACAGAGCCTTGGGATTTTGCCTGGCCAGAGTAAGTAATATTTTATGACCATTCTTTTGTTTTAATGGCAATAAGCTTTCACAAGCTGTTTCAATGAATTTGGGGCGATCTGATAAGCCATTCACCAATAATTGAACCCTGTGAATTTCTGGTCTATCTGGATATTTTTGGTTATAATATTCAACCGCAGTGTCTAAACCTTCAGGAGTAAATTGTTCAATGGTTTTTATTTGGTTTTGATCAATTTGTGCTGGATAATTGCCGCTTGCAAGATCGTCATAAATCTTATTAAAAAATTCCCCTCTTGTTCCATTTCCAGAGCCGTGATTGATCATCCCTTTTGGCTTCTGATCGGGATTTTCTTTATATATCAGATCTATAATTTCGGGCAATAATTCATCCGCCTCTTCATTTGTTAATTTATCAGCTTTTGCTCTAAGCTCTTCACTGAAAAAAGGTTGACCTTGATCATTCTTTGAGTGTGCAAGAATATTTCCAACTTGTTTTGAATAAGGATAGTCTGGATCTAGAATAGTGATCAGGAATTGGCTTTGCTTATTCTCTAAAGTTTTCATAAATAAATATTTGATTTTAATATGATGAAGATTTTTCTTGGAGAAATAATTCTTAGTGCTGTTTTAAACGAAGTTAGACGCTACTTTGCAATTTTTAGATTTTTCTATTTCTGATCTCAAGCTTTTTATAATTCCTGTTCCTCACCAGAATTTTTCAATTTACTATATTTTCCATCCTGCATTGGTTTAATGAGAGATTTTGGATTTTGAGATTATTATTTAACTCTTTTAGCTCTTCATCGATCTCTTATTCGTGAACTCTTCTACTTCTAAATCCTCTCACACATTATAAAAAATTTATAAAAACCACTCACAATCCACCAACTCTCATCTTGCTCTCAAGCAATAATCAAACAATGATCATTTGAATTATAATCTATCTGGAGGCTTATGACAACTGTAACGGGATTGATGAGTGAAAAGGGGACTCCTCTTAAAAAACAACGTTTTACTTGGGCGGAAATGGCGGGTAAGCCTATTAGTAAGCTTGATGATGATGCATTTACTAGGGTAAGAATTATTTTAATGAATGGGATTGAATTGGATGCTCTGCGATTGAAGCATATTATTGCCCGTTTCAATAAAGAATTAAGACCGCATTTGGCGGATGTTAGAAGGGTGGAGCAGCATCAGGCAACCATGATCAATTGGTTGATTGGGGCGGATCATTCGCCAATTGAAACTACCATTGCTTATGAACAGGTGGCAATTGAAGTAACTGCTGCGGTTGCTCAAAAAGAGCCAGATCCTTATCAGGCTCAAACTTATCGTTTTGGATTGCTGGAAGATTTTGACCATCTATATCGCTATAGCGCGCTTCTGGATCGGTTGGAAGGAAAGGATGCCAATAATATTTTGCAAAGTTACACCGATATTGTGCCGGGGCGCAAAACTTCTGACGAACATCGCCATCCGCAAGATGATTTGCGCAATTCCTATGACCGTGAAAATGCCAAACTTATAACCAAAATTCATGCGGCAATGATAACTGCTGCAGAATATCAAACCCATGACTATTACATGACTATCGGGCCTTTATTTTCCGATCCGATTGCCCGCCAGCTTTATGCGGAAATTGCTTCAATTGAAGAGCAGCATGTAACCCAATATGGATCATTGCAAGACGCTTCAGAAAGCTTTCTCGAGAAATGGCTAATCCATGAAGCGATGGAAGTTTATAATTATTATAGCTGCGTGGAGCAGGAAACTAATCCAAGAATTAAGGCAATATGGGAGAGATTTTTGGATTATGAATTGGGCCATTTAAATTTGGTTTCTGAGCTTTTTAAAAAATATGAAAAGCGTGATCCTGAAGAAATAATCGGCGGCCCGCTTCCTAAATTTGTTGAGTTTAAAAGCCAGAGAGAATTTGTTCGCAAAGTGTTAAAAGAGGAAGTGGATCTTCGCGCTAAGGGGCCGGAATATGTCAATAAAGATGAAGAAAGTAAGGCAAGCTTGGATTATAGAAAATATCTTAATTCTGAAGGCAGCGCCTCAGAGATTATTTCTGCCGGCTATCAATGGTCGGCGGGTGGAGAATTATCAGCAAAATTAAATAGTGAAAAGAGGAAGTAAATCAGGAGTTAAAATGAAAAAAGAAATAAAATTAGGAGCCAATAAAACCGGCATTCAAATGTCGCCAATTGACAGCGGAGAACTTATAGAATTTGCAAAAATAAATAAGCCGGATGTTAAAGGAAGCAAAGAAGATCTTGCTGAAGCGAGAGGATTTTTTGTTGTGGAATCAAACATGGTTGGTTCTGTGTCACTGCCGGGAACAATAAAGGGAACAGCCAAAACCGTTGCCAAAAAATTGGCCGGAACCAATATTGAAATTCTTATCGATAAATTAGGTGAACGCCTGGCTTTTGAAAGAAGTGGAGTGAGACTTTACGATGCCTTGATTGCCAAAGTAAAAGTTCTTGAAGATGTTGATTCAGAAATATTGGAGGTTTTAGTTCATTTTCAAAAAGAAGAAGCAGAGCATTTTGCCTTGGTGCATAAAGCCATAATTATGCTTGGCGCTGATCCAACTGCACAAACTCCTTGCGCTGATGTGGTTGGAGTTTCATCTCTTGGCATAATGCAGGTTATGACTGATCCACGAACCAATTTAGCTCAATGTTTGAATGCCTTACTAACTGCTGAACTTACTGACAATGCTGGTTGGGAGCTTTTAATCAAGCTGGCCGATGAGACCAATCAAAAAGAAGAGATTATCAAGGATTTTGAAAAAGCATTGAAGCAAGAGCAGGAGCATTTAAATGTTATTAAATCGCTCTTGGAAGATGAGGTGTTTAAGAATATTACTGATAATGATTAATAAGCTCTTTCTGTCCAAGTATTTATCTGCCTTTATTCTTATGCAGCGCCTTTATTACATTGTAAAATTGTAATAACGTTGCAGCAGGATGGCCTTGTTCAGTTAACTCGGCAGAATACACTTCTTTAGCTAATATACGTATTTCACTTTTCCCGTCATCGCCCAAAATTTTTGCTTCCCAGCGTTTTTTACCTCCTATCTCTATCTGTTTAAGTCCTTGATCACCAAGAGGAGCAACAATACATGGATCCTCAACAACGCGCTTTAGCGCTTCATAAGCTCTGTAATTGCTGATTTTTAATTTAATAATGGATGGACTAGTTTCATCAAAATATGCAAAGAGCGTACCCTCATCTCTCGGCAAACCATAACCTCTTACCCTATGAATTTCTTTTGAGTTGGAAGGGGGAAGGACTTTTGAATTTGGAGCGCCAGGAATGACTGGAACCTGCCAGGTAAAAACTTGTTGCTCGAAAGGTGGTAATTTCGTCTGTGGAAATCTAGCTATTAATTTTTCAAGTTTTTGTTTGTGTCTTTCAGCTTCAGAACAGATCTTCTTGCCCCAAACAGGAGCTTCTTTTTCCTCTTCATCTTTTATATCTGATGCTTCAATTAAAGAATCTTTAACGGGCGTCGAAATATTTACCTTAACCCAAGAAGAGGGCTCCTCTTTTTCTTCCCGATCTATATCTGCTACTTCATCCGCAGAATCTTTGGCAGATATTGGAAATTGGGGAAAAGGCGTAATTTCATCCTCTCTGACTGCGGCGACGGAATCGTCAGTAGCTGATGATTTTTGTACCTCTTGCGCCAATTCCTGATATTCTGCCGGCGTGAATCTTTCCTGCCTTTCTGGTGAGATTTCAATAGAACGCAAAATATATTTTTCCGCTTTCTCTAAGTCACCTATAGCGAAATAGAGTTGCACAAGTTTGTCATATATGAGCGGATGATGAAATGTATTATCATATTCTAATGATTTTCTAATATAGTCGATAGCTTCCATGGGTGAGGAATTTTTTAATGCTATTCCTTTAAAGAAATATGTTTGTGCCGTTTCTCCTTCCTTTATAGCTGCCTGATTCGCATAAAAAAATATTTTCTCATCCAACTCGGGGGAATCACCTTTTGTGTCACGCAGATTTAGATAGGAATAAGCCAGGCGTAAATTATCAATTGCCGTATGTTTACTTTGTTCTAATTGAGAAAAGTGAAAGTTAAATTCATGAAATTGCCCAGTGGAAAAAGCAATCCTCCCAAGTGATTCGTGAATTCTGTCAATGTCGAATTTATTATCAGGATTATTTGGTAACCGCTTTAGAAGGGCTTTGCAATCTTTCTTTATTGCCTTTTCATAGCCTTGGCCTTGAATGTCTCTAAGGCGTTCATAGGATCCAAAGCGTTGTAACAATAGGTCATTATATAATTCATCTTTTGGATCATCGGCACTTCTTAAATTAAGGGCACGTGTAGAATCATTAATCCCGGCCTGGTAATTGCATTGTCCACAATATGCCACTGACCTTAAGGCATATATATTAGACAGGGATTCCTTTGTAACATTAGATAGATTCTTTTCTAAATGTTCTATTAAGTCGGTATATAATTTAATGGCAGTTGGATAATCGCCCTTATCACAAGCTTCATCCGCCCTTTGTTTGGCATCATATGTGGCCCGTTGTCTTCTTTGTAACATCTGAGACTTTCTAGTCTTCATGCGTTTATCATCATTTGATATAGCTACTCTAATTACTCGTGACTTTGTCATTAATCTTTTTGTTAAACTTGGGTGAATATTTGTTAGAAAAGCAAATAACTTATCTGTGTGGCAGTAAGTGCGGCGGAGTTATTAATAATATTTATATAAATATTTCAATTATTAATGTTCAAGGAGGGCACTAGACCTCATCTTGTTTTGGTGATCTGTTATCGGAATAAGAAGGTGATGGATGGAAGAGAGAAGGGAGGAATATTCGTTTAAGTAAATTGTCTCAAAATTCTAAGCAACAAAATAAACACTATCATTTTTTATCACGCTAGCCTTTTTTAATTCCTTCAAGGCGCTGCGTATTGCCCAGCGGGGGATGGGTGGAGCTTCATCATCTATTTTATTTTTCAGATCATTATATTTTTTTAGCTCTAAAAGCGCCTGGTCCTCATCCATTTTTCCTATTTCAATTTCATAAAATATTCTTATCTCAGTTTCCAAAGCATTATATTTATTACCGGTAACATGATAAGAAGCGGCGAGCTTATTGGGGTTGATGAAAGTTATAATTGCCGATAATCCGGCAACAATAATTGAAATTATCCCGGAAATAATATTGTGATAATCAAATTGTGAAAATGCTGCGGTACTGGCAACTGCAGAGAGAAGACCGGTTATAATGCCAGTCCAAAAATAAAATTTGCCGCCGTGATGGCTGGCAACAAAAAGGCCGCGTGCGGCGTAAAAACAGGCTTGCTGAATTCTTCTTGCCTCTTCAATAATCTTACTTTTTTCATTCTTCTCGTTATTTTTGGAATGGGTTTTATCGCTGTTTTTATTCATAGCTTTATCAAATGCCCGCCGCCTTTTTCAAAGAATCGATAATCAAATTTGCAATGCGATTAATCTCTTGCGCGGCAATAATCTCATCAGCATATTCCGCCTGTTTTTTTAAATCCGACAAATCCCCGATTAGCTCATCCATTTCATCCGGCGTCATTTTTCCCGCCTTAACTGCGGCGGTATAATCAAAAATCTTATGGACAATCTCTTCAAAAACCCGGTTTCGATGACGCTTCCACGGGCTTAGTTTTTTTAGCAATTCATCAATTTTCTCAAAATTATTCTTTTTATTCGGCATGTTTTTTCTCTCCCACGGATTGTCTTAATATATCAAACATTAGTTCCAGATTTTTAGTTTTTTCACGGCAATAAGTTTTGCTGATTTTTTTATGGTTCAGCCTGGAATCAAGCTCGCTAACATTTTGCTCGATCAACTCAATTTGAGAAATAATCGGCTCGTTATATTCAAGCCCTTTGCTGTATAAATCCAACACTTTAAGGCGATGATTAATCTCATCAATTTTACCGCGAAAATCTTTTATAGGACGATCACAAAATTCCTCCGCTTCACTAGCTAAAACCTGAAGCTCCACAACCTGTTGATATTCATTATTGTCGTAAGTTGGAATCCGGCCCAGAATGCCGCTAGTTAAAGCATTACAAGAAGAGAGGAAAAAAATTAACAAGGTTATTTTGATATGTCTCATCACTTATCAAATTTCTGGTAGTTCGGGGGTAGGGGAATTCAATCAAGATTTGATTGCTTTAAGATATTCAAAACAGAATAACTGATTTCTGTAAATTAAGAATATTGAGTTGGGATAAAATTATTAAATTTGCATAAAGCAATTATCCAAGAAGTGCCTGTCGCGTTAATGATTATGCAAATATTTTTGGGCGATAGTTAAAGATGTTTAAATGACCATTATATTTGCAATGAGACCTCTTTTGTCACCGGATTTTAGCCGACCAATCGCATTATTTACGGCGTCAATGCAATTATATTGAAGTTGATGTTCAAGATAAATTTCATAATTTCCACGCTGACTTGGCGCGATAATTGATGCAATATTTTTCCTTACTTCTTGCGGGTAAGTTTTGGGAATTCCTTCATAGATGCAGTGAGCTGAATTATTATCTCCTTGTAAAATCAAAACTAACTGAGTTATGCAAGCAGGACAATCGAGGCTATTCCAAACCTGATAATCAGTTTCTATTGTTATTTTTTCTCCAGCTTTGGCCTGAATTGAGGTGACATTTTTATCATTAATTTTAAAAGCCATAATCCTATAACCAAAATCTTCTTCTTTTCCTAAAGTTTTTACGGGCCATATATTTTTATTGTCGTTTGTAACTTCTTTTTCTGCGGTTTTTATAGGCGATATATCTTCTTTATTCTCATTCACCTCTTTTTTATTTTCGCTTACCGCTTCTTTAATTTCTTTTGGGGCTTCTTTATTTTCAGGCACAACTTCCTTTTCTGCAATTTGTTCCGGCAATGCAATTTCTTTGCTTTCGGGAACTGCCAAATTTTCATGGCTAGTAAAAAAAATTAAATAAAGGGGATAAATAGAAGCAATAAGAATGAAGAAAATGAAAATAAATTTTTTCATGAATTTAGTTTTTAAGTTTGTCCAAAGTCAAAATACCGTCTTTAATTTGATAGCTTTTGCAAATCAGGTTATAAAAATTATTTGTATAATTTACAATTTTATAACTTTTCTTTTTATAAGACATTTTTGCTGAGCTCGGTGATATTCCCAAAATAATCAATTTTTCCTCCCTAATTTTTTATGAATGCACGCACAAAACAAATTGCCAGTTTCTTAACTTTGTTCTCCCTGCTTTTAGGAATGCTGCATTTTTATCTTTATCAGCGCAGCGCTTATTATCTGCAATTAGATGCTTTTGGGCAAAATCTTTTAGCTGGTATTTTTGGATTTTTAATGATCATCACTTTGTTTGCACTGCCTTTAAGCCGCTTACTGTCACGCTTTTTGGCCTCTGCAATTTCTTTTATAATTTATCCCTGGATGGGTTTTGGCCTGCTATTAATTTCAGGGTTTCTCATCGCTGATTTTTTGTGGATTGCGCTTAATTTAATTTCGCCAAACAGTGCCTCTTTACAATTACAAAAAAATTTCGGACTTGCAGTTTTTATCATCGCCGGAAGCTGCGGCGCCTATGCTTTGTTAAATGGCCTATTTTTTATCAAAACCAATCTCATCAATATCACTTTAAAAAAATTGCCGAAAGAATTTGAGGGCCTGCGCATTGCGCAAATTACCGATCTTCATATCGGCCCAATTCTTGACGGCAAATGGCTTAAGCGGGTGGTTGACCGCGTTAATATTCTTAATGCTGATATTGTGGCAATCACTGGCGATTTGGTGGATGGATCAGTTTCAGAACTAGGCCGCCACATAGCACCGCTGGCTAATTTAAAATCTAAATATGGAGTTTTTTTCGTTACCGGAAATCACGAATATTATTCCGGAGCGGAAGAATGGTGCAAATATCTTCAAACCCTAAATATCAAAGTTTTACGCAACACCCATGTCTCACTAAAAATCGGCAATAACGCAATCGACATTGCCGGTGTTGATGATTGGAGCAGTCGCCATTATGCCAGAGGCCATAATTTGCATCAGGCCTTAGCTGGCAGAGATGAAACCAACCCGGTTATTTTGCTAGCGCATCAACCAATAACGATGCATGACGCAGCAAAAAATAATGTCGATCTTCAACTTTCAGGCCACACCCATGCTGGCCAAATCTGGCCCTTTAATTATTTAGTTTATTTGCAACAGCCAATTTCCCGAGGCCTATTCCAATATCCAAATTCCAATCTTCAAGTCTATGTCAGCCAAGGAACCGGCTTCTGGGGCCCACCAATGCGTTTCGGTACTTTTTCGGAGATTAGTTGTATTAGGTTGGGTAGATAGTGGTGTTTTTAAAAAATCAGAGAAATTGAGCGGAAGAAAATTTTGTAGAAGGAAGGGGAGAGATTATGTGATTATGATTAAGAACTATTCTGCTAATTTTATGAAGCCAGCAACTACAAGGTGGATGGGAAGATTTTTAGAAGATTTGGTAAGTGAGGCGAGAGGGTGCAATTAAAGATTTTATAAATTCATCAAAACAAAATATAGCCATAAAGAAATTTCTCTAAATTATATAAAACAAAGAAATTTGCTGTGTAAGTTAATAAATTTTTAAAATTCATATGGAAAAACAAGAAAATCTAAAAACAAAACAAGAAAACCAAGCAAATCGGCAAGCCAGAAATGACGCTTTAAGAGGATTGCGAAGAGCGATAAGAAATCCTTTGGAAGAAGGAGCTGCAGCCGCTATAGGTACAGGACTTGATGAACTTCTGTTTAAAACTTCGGGAGCATTGAGAAGAAGTGAAGAAAATAAACAAGAAAGATTAGAAGAAGAACAACAAAAATTAGAAGAGGAAGAATTATATAAAATTTCTAGCATGATGGAAAGAGGAGAGTTGGACCGTCCACGCACCTGGTTTATTCCGACTTCGACGCATGCATTATTTGATGTTGCCAGGAGGGGTGAAAAAGAAAATGATAATGAAAATAAAGGCAAAGGAAGATAGAGATTTTTCTTACTCCTATTGTTCAAATCAGATAAAACTGATAAGGAATAATATTGGGCTGCGCAAAATTTCTGCCAAGAATTTTGCGAATGATTAAATTTAATAAACTTAATTTATGATATACAAACTACTCATTTTTGACGATGAACTTAACTTAACCCCAAAAGTTGCCGAACATTCTTATCCTAACAAAAAAGGCCATGAAAAAGGGCAGGAATTAATCATCGATAAAAGAAATCAAATTAAAAAAAATCCATTGGTTTTTAACGGCGCAAGAGCACTTTTTTATTTTAAAGATAAAGAGCTTGAAGATGGCAATATACTCAAAATTGTTCCTGAAGATTATGCATCAGTTTTAGCAGCGTTAGAGCTTAATCGAAATGAAGAAACTATTGCAGCCGCGCAAGCTAAAGGACAATTCTTAAGACCGCATTTTGTAGCTGGTGTAATTGTGCTATGCAAAACTTCCGACGATAAAATAATTATTGGCAGCAGAGACGCTAATAGAGATAAGGCCGATCCAACTAAATATCCGCTACAATTTCCCTGCGGCTTCATTGATGTTAATGAAGAATTTTATGACCAGATGCGAGAAGGAAATATTAATTTATTAAAACAAGCCATAATTGGCGATGCCAAGCGAGAATTGAGGGAAGAAGTTTTAAATTTTAATGATGATGAGATATTAAAAACCCAGCCTCTTGCAGCAATTTATGAAACCAAGAAATGGCCGCGAAAAGAAGAAAAGGGCGGCGGTACCAAAGATGTGCATGTGATAAAATCTTTCGTGATTGAGGTTGATGTAAATATGACCTATGCCGAAATAGCCGAAAAAAGAGCCGCAGCAATTGATGAATTAAAAGCAAAACTGGACGCAGACCCTCAAAATAAAGAGCTTAGACAACAAAAAAAAGACTTCGATGAAATGACCCAAATGGGATATATCGATGTTCAAGAATTACCAGCACTCCTAGCTGGAAAAGCCAATGGCACCGAAGCCGAAATTAACTTTGACGGCAAACCAAGACAATTCGTTGCTGAACATGGAATGACGCTTGATGCATTTTCTCAATATTTCGCGCAAAGACCAAATCCTCAAATTCGAGTTGCATCTGCAAAAGCTGTTGCAGGATTGGAGCAGAAGTTTGAGGAAAGGTGATAAGTATAAAATTTTGTGGTTATCAAGTTGACGATGGAAAAAGATGTGATACAGTTTGCAAACCATTTTCTATTCTTGCAAACCATTGATTTTAAAGGCTTTGCATATGTACCGAAAAGTTAGAAAGAAATCCGCTTGCAGCAGCCGATGTTGGAGGCAAACTTTTTAATTTTAGTTACAAAATCATCTAAAATCTTTCTACTAAGGACATTCTAGTTCTTTTTATTCTGCCTGCTTCAACAACAATTTTTGTTTCAATTTTTGCTTTAAGCCTAGTTAAAGTTTCGATCATCTATCCAAATTTTTTTGTTAAGACCTATAGGGTGAATTTTCTAAATGTGATTAATTTCACCTGTATTGAAGTTTAGATTATTGATTAAAAAACCCAGAAATCAGTCCAAATAATTGCTCTAAAATGCTCTATAAAAAATCTCTGATTGCTTCAGCGGCATTGTTAAGCGGAAGCTTTTTGTTGCCGGCAAATGCGGTTGCAACATCATGTCCTTCCAGCATTTCCGGAACTGCACTTGCGGGAGAAATCTGCACTTTCGATGCAACTAACAGCGTCACTGTTTCAAGCGGAGCTGTGCTTGGCGGGATTAATCAAACCAGTTATAACCCAACCAGCAGTTTTATTCTGAATAACGGCACCATTACCAACGAAGCAGATGGTTGGGGAATTAATATTTCGGATAGTTCTTTAAGCAATGGACTTACCAATAATGGTATTATCTCTATCGGACAATCAGCGGGAATTTTGATCAATGATTCCTCAACCATTTCCGGCGGCATCAGCAATAGCGGCAGCATCACCAGTGCTGAAGATATGGGTTTTCAGTTTGATGCCGGCAGTATAATCAATGGCAATTTCACCAACAGCGGCAGCATTATCAGCAACAGCATAAATAACCCGGCAATTCTTTTTCGTGATAGCACGATGAATGGCGATGTCATTAATAGCGGTATTGTTCGTGCAGATGGAATTGGTAATGGCATTTTGATGACTTCTCTTGGTGGAGGCAACACAATCAATGGCGATATCATTAATAGCGGCACTATCAGTGCAGGCGGTTCAGGCCTTGCTCTTAATTGGACGAATGTTTCGGGAGGAATCACCAATAGCGGTAGCATTACAAGCTCATCAGGTGATGGTCTCGCTATAATCAATGGATCGCAACTGCAGGACGGCATCGCCAACAGCGGTACTATCAGCGGGAATGATAATGGTATTAGGCTTGAAGGATCTAATGTGATTTTTGGTGGCATTGTTAATGGGGCAGGTGCAACCATCACGGGAACAGCGGGCAGCGGTATTTACATAAACGACAATTCACCGGTTTTTGCCAACATCAAAAATTATGGCACCATCAGCGGCAGCATATATGGTATTTTTATCCACACCGATTCAAATTCCGGCGCTATAGACACTTATGAAGGCAGCACCATCAACGGCGCAATTGATGCGCAAGCTACAGTTGTCAATTTTCACGGCGGTACAATTAACGGCACGATGAATGTAAGATCGCTGAATATTGATTCCGGCAGCATTTTCAATATGACTCACAGCATCACCGTGGAAGCGGGACATGCAGTGACTAACGCAGGCACCATAAAAATTGGCGATACCACGCAAACTATTAACGGTGATTATATTCAATCCACCGGCGGTTTGCTTAAAATAGATGCGCAAAATACTTCAAATTATGGTCAGCTTGTGGTGACCGGTGCAGTTAATCTTTCACAAAGCGGCGCCATTGATGTAAATGTTGTAAGTGGCGCTTCAATCGTAAAAGGCAACATACTGAGCAATGTTATTTCCGGAAATACATTCACGACTCCGACAGGTGGTTTTAGTATAAGCGACAATAGCCGACTTTTGAATTTTAACGCCGTGATGAATGGCGGCAATAATGGAGTGAATCTTTTGGTGGTTGATGATGCAGGAACATCAATTTCTCAAAGTAATTCTGCAATGGGAAATCGCAGCGGCGCCGGTGCGGCTGCAAAACTTGATGAAATCATTGTGCTAAATCCAGGTGGCGATTGGCAAAATGTCATCAGCGCGTTCAATAAACTTGGTAGTGATCAAGAAATTGCAAATGCCGTAAGTCAAACCACGCCTGCTTTGTTAGGCGCAACCAATGGCGCGATAACCGAAACCATGAGCACGGCAATGCGCATTGTTCAGGCGCGCACCAGCTCAAATTTTGGCTTATCTTCAGGAGATGATATTAAGGAAAGTCGTAATCTGTGGATCAAAACTTTTGGTTCATTTGGCAAGCAAGGTAATGAGGATGGTGTGGTTGGTTATGATTCCAACGCCTATGGTTTTATCGCTGGCCAGGATAAGAATCTCACCGACACAACCAATTTGGGTTTCGGCTTTTCATATTACAACTCCAAGCTCACCAGCAATAACAATTATAATAAGGCAAATATTGATAGTTTCCTCGGCATTGCTTACGGCAGTTATAGCCTTGATGAGAAAAATAAAATCAATGCGCAAGTTGCTGCGGGATATAACAGAACCGACTCTAGTCGTTACATTAATTTTGGTGGTTTAAGCCGTGTTGCAAAAGGCAAATATGATGGGTGGAATTTACATGTCGGTTCCGGGATCAGCCATTTGGAAAATTTAAATCACGATACCACAATCGCCCCACAATTGCGCTTGGATTATTTCATGGTGGCTAATCAATCCTATAATGAAACCGGCGCGGGCGCGCTTAATCTGCATGTCGCTTCACAAAACCAGGCACAATTAATTCCCGCTGCAGAAGTTCAGGCAAATCATAAATTCACCCCGGCATTTTCATTAGCCCTCAATGCCGGTCTTGGCTATGATCTTTTGAATAATCGCAACACTGTTAACGCCAGTTTCGAAGATGGTAGCGGCGAATTTATAACTCGCGGCCTTGCACCTTCACCTTGGGTTGTGCGTTCCGGTGCGGGGTTAATTTGGAAACAAAGTGATGAGCTTGATTTAACTGCGCGTTATGATCGCAGGGATCGTGGGAATTATATAAATCAGACTATTTCGTTGAAGTTGCGGCAGATGTTTTAGGAATAGATAAAGATGTCCGGAAGTTTCCGGCCCTAGGCAATAAAAAAGCCTCCGAAGCTACAACTTCGGAGGCTTTTTTCTAAAAAGTGAGAAGATAATTTTAAAATTTAATTTCATTAAAATTTATCTTCATCAAATGTTTTTGCGGAGAGTTGCGGAAGTAACTAATTATTAATTTTCTTGCCACTTTTTCCGGTTCAGTTTTTGGAGACATATTTTTTAACTCCGTGATCAAAGCAGTGTCGCAATCAACATTAAAAGTTCCCTGCTTGTCATAACAAGCATCATGATTTTTGCAAGCCGCATCTACCTCGTCAGTTGGCTTCGGCATTTCCCCATTAGTAGGCCGGTCATAGCCACAATAATTCCCATAACGCGGAAAAGTCGCCACCTCTCTAGCATTCGCCTCAATCTCCTCAGAAGAAGATCCACAGCTATTAATAAGAAGTGGCAATAGAAGTAAAAAACATTTTTTCATAAGCTTACTTATTAAAGTTAATAGGATAGAAAAGTAAGGCGTAGTTAAGATTAGTTGTCTAATAAATTATTCGTAAATTTTTGGTGTTTAAAAACTAAAAAGTCAGGTCAATTATTGTGCGAATTTTCTACCACTGTTGCTAACACTGCTCTGGAGCCTTGATTATAGTGGTCATCTTATGTTTACCGAAGGAATAGCCAGTTCAAACTAAAATATGTGGGGCTATCTCTTTTGTGAACTTATAGACCTAGCAATATCGGCTCTTTGAGGAACTCAATGGATTTATCAAATTTAAGACCATCTGAAAAAACCAAAATTTCATCTCCAACTCGATTAGATGTAGATTGAGATAATTTATGAACAACTTTTCTTCGCTCATGATAAAGATTTAGAATGAAATCATGATTATCGTAAGACACCATCCATCTCTTATTCATACTCTTAACATATTCAGAAAGTTTTTGGTGATCTTCCTTTGAATAAAAATTCATATAAAGATTTGCGCCTTTCTGGTAATAAGGAGGATCTAGATAAATAAAAATTTCCTTATTTTTTTTATCCATACGATCTACAAATTTTAGCCCATCAAGATTTGATACTGATATCTTCTTCTTAGCCTTAGAAATTTTCTGAATTCTTTTTATTAATTCCTTCTTATTAAATCTGGCATCTATTTTATATTTTCCGGATTGATCCTTACCGCCAATCATACCCCCCTTGATAACACCCGAAACATTTGTTCTATTTAGGAAGAACGTCGATTGCGCTAATTCAAAAAGATCTGAGTTTTTTTGATTTTCCTGAATTTTTTTAAAAAAATCCCAACTCTTAGTTGATACTTCAACCGACTCAATCCATCTACAAAATTTTTCAGAATCATTAACTATAGTTTTCCAGAAGGCATAAATTGATCTGTCAAAATCATTTATGTAAATGTGATTAACTAATCCTTCCAATAACAATCTAACTGCTAAACCAGCGCCTCCAGCATAAGGTTCTGCGTAACCACTACCTTCTAAATTATTTTCTCTGATCAATTTAGAGACGAAGTTAAATATGCAATTTTTTCCGCCGGGGTATCTTAATGGAGAATAGTGATAAACCATATTAGTTCTCTTTTTTTCCATGTGTTTTAGTTAAAATAGCGCCTATTATGATGGATAGTGCAATCGTTTGATTTAAGTTGCTAGATGCTGCATAGTTATGAGCTCCTGTTTGAAGTAACTCCACTATTTTATCTTCTTTTATACTGTGCGATGATAGTGTGGTTTTTTGATCCTGTGTTAAAGTGGATTTCGCATCTTTAAAATTGTTTGTCAGATAAGTTGCCCATCGGTCACCTCCAGCTGTTTCGCATAAGAGTCGAAGTGACATTCTAATTAATGAAGCAAATCTGACAGAAAGAACATCTTTGTATCTGACGTAGTATTCGTGCAAATGTTCAATATCTCTATATAGATTATTAACATCACCCATTTCTAGAGTTAATGCTCCTCCAAAAATTTTGAGAACATTTTCCTTAGTGCGTTTTTTTCTTCTGCTTGACTCAGATTTTTCTGAGTCACCTACATTTTCTTCATCAAATAAATCATCTGATTCATCAATAGAATTTTTACTTTCTTGAGTGCTCGATGGAATGGTGAAATTCACTTTGTTATTATTGCTTAGATTCTTAGTTATTAAAGATTGCGATTCATCATTTAAAACCTCTACTACCGCACCCCTTTTCTTCCTTTTTCTGGTAGTAATATCCTGATTGCTAATTTTATCAGCTAAATCTTCTAGGATTTGCATACCTTCTTCAGCGCTGTGAACACTAGTTAATTTTCCATTCTCAATAAAGAATCCTAAATTGTTTAGATTTGTTTCATTAAAAATTTCGTCTCTAACAAAGCCTTGATTTAGAAATGGATATTTAGTTATGAGCCCAGTGCTCTCTTCTAAGATCAAAAAAGGACTTTTTTTCTGATTCATATATTTACTGACAAAGATATCTCTTTCCAACCACTTCCACCCATTATTTGAAGAGTGTTTTCTATATACATTTTCTAATCCATCTTCTTCAGAGCAAACATTGCAGGGTAATTTAATTGGGATCTCTGGAAGTAAAAATTTAGATTTATTTTTAGGAAAAATTACAGACCCATGTTTAAGCTTTGCTAAAATAACTCTTCTATTTCCATCATAAACTACAGGCTTACCGTCTCGATACACAACGGTCGGTAATTCACTTAAATCATAATGTTTTCCCATGTTATCGGATAACTTCGACAAACTCCATTTTGAGTGCCGATCTTCAAAAGCTCTGTTGGCAACATCTTGATCAGAAGCATCTGGATTAATAGGATCTCGTGGATTTTCAGTCCACAACACTAAATCTCTTACATCTATTTCTTTTATTTCTTGAGTCATGAAGTTATGCAGTAATTAATTGATTATATTTTTTATTCATAAATCTTCTTGGGACAAACTTTGTATAAAAAGTTCCTGAAATAAATTATCAAAAACGATCAAGGAAACAACTTTTGAAATCAAAAAATAATTTTTAGGAAACTAGTTAAAAAAAACAAACCAACCTGAGTGAAGAAAATTTTAAATTCTCCAAATTCCCATTTCACGTTCACCGAATTTTGATCAATAATATCAAGGCTTTTCGCGCTTCACTTACAAAAAAGTTCTTCAATTTTCTCTATTTTTTAGAATCTCTCAGCAAATTTTCGGTGCGTAAAATCGATTAAAAGAGTTCGCGGGTTATATCAGCCGACCAGGCAGGTGATTACGAATTTTTGCGGTAAACATGATTAAGTATGCGCTAGAGCTGTCATGGGTATTCGTAGTGAGAGTTCGAACCTTATCTGGGGTCGAAAAAATTTGAAAGTGGCTTGAAGCCTTATGGCTATAGGGCGCAGAGGCCCAAAAAATTATGGCGGATGGGGTGAGATGGCGCGCATTCGCGCTTGCAAACGCTTGTTTTTCTAAATTCGTTTTGCTCATTAAGAAAAAGCTACGCTTATTGTCGAACTCCTATCGTTCAAATCTCACCCCTTAAGATCGAGAGTTGAAGTAGGTTTTGAGGTCGGGGAGGTTTTTGTGTTTACACTGGGTTTGGCGGATGGGGTGAGATTCGAACTCACGGTAGGGATGAACCTACGTCGGTTTTCAAGACCGGTGCCTTAAACCGCTCGGCCACCCATCCATATGGAAATTGAAGTCGGTTTTGATAAAAAAATGTTCTTAAAACATTTTTTTACCCTTCGGGCGCTACGCTAAAAAGCTTCGCGTCCAAATTACTCAGAATTGCGGTTTGCAATTCTTGCGTCATTTGTCAAGACCAGTGCTTTAAACACTCGGCCACCAACTATAACAAAAAGTTAATTTGCCATTTCGTGCGGTGCGAATTGGCTAGAGGTAATAACGAAAAGAGGCGGGAGGATATTGGCTAAAATCAAAAAATGCAATTAAAATTCTTGTCTTTTTGAAAATCCTTTTTGGCTGATGATTTGAGTTGGGGTGATGAAAACTTTGTTTAACTGGGTTGAGAATCTTTGGCTTACCTTGCTGCTATATTTTTCCTTCTTTCCCGTATAGAAAATTTATCCTTCTAAAAAGTAAATTGTCCGCCGTTAATAACAAATTAGGAGAAATCATGAAAAAACTATTTTTAATTTTAAGTTTGGCAATGTTTAGCACTGCGGCAGTTGCGCAAACAAATACTGGTACTGGCACAACAGGCCCGGGAAGCTATGGTTCTGGCGCTGGTTCTTCCGGCACTGGGACAAATCAAGATGGGTCTTCAACTGGTGTTGGTGGTTCAAATATTTCTAAAGATTCTAAAAAATCTTCTAAACATAGAAATTCTGGCGGCGCTGGTTCTGGGGTTAATTCTAACAATTCCGGCAGTACCGGTGCTAACCAGTAAGTAGCATATTGTTTGAAAAGACTTGAAAGGGTCAAAACCGGTTTCTTGCATCAAGCTTGAAATCGGTTTTGACCCTTTTTTATTGGCTTCATTTTGGAGAAAACTAGATCAAAAAAGTCTCTAAAAATTATCTTTGGGTTTTTGAGTTATATAGAAAATTTATCCCCTAAGGAACTAGTCTATTCAATGTTAATAACCAATTAGGAGGAATTATGAAAAAATTATTTTTAATATTAAGTTTAGCAGCGCTTTCTGGCTTAGGCCTTGTGCAAACAGCATCGGCTATGGGTAATAAGCGTGATGCAAGCACTGATTCTAACAAAGGCTCTTCTGGTACCACTATGGATCAGAGCGGATCTTCAATGGATAAGAGAGGTTCTACCACTGACTCCACAAATAAATCAAAAAATAGTGGTGGATCGAATTCTGGTTCTGGTTCGAGTGGTGGTTCCAATTCTGGCCGTTAACAGTTTAGGAAAAATTTAGTTCCTTGCGCAAAACGGTCTTATTCTGAAGCTCTAAAGTTAGCAGCAGAAGCTCTAGCGTCAAAATGTGGCTGTTGACTTACAGCTGATTTTTTACTACTGCCTGACAACATTTAACTCAACAAAAGATGCCGCTACTGCTTCTGCCTTTGCCTCCGCAATATTTGGCCTAGGAATGGAGGCCAAGCGGTTGGCAATAGTTTTTGCTACGGACTGAGGGATGCCATCTTGTGTTTTTAGTGACTGAACTTCCATTTTTTCTAAATCCAGCAATAGTACCGAGCCCTGATCAAGTGAGGTTTTAACTTGTTTTTCATGATTTTCATTCATGGCATTATTGCGATAAACAATAACTGAACCATTAGGCAAAATATCGCTTTCAGAAATCATTGAACTGGATTCACCTGGGAGGACAATTTTAAATTTGCCTTCTGATTTTTTAGCTATTCTTAAAAGGGCTTTGTAAGCGCTGTCTACACCTTTTTCCAAAAATTTAAAATCATAAAATTGGAAGTTTTTTCCTTCAACTAAACCTCCTTTTTGTAGCTCGTCAATAAAGGCTTGGCTAACTGGGTCTAGTTTATAATTTATTTCTTCGTTGGTTACGGGATGGATGAGCCGGTGGGTATAAAGATTGGAGCAGCGGTCAACAGGATCTATCATGCCGGTGCGTGGGCCATTTGTGGCATAGATAAAATTTCCTTCCATGGCTTCCTTGATTGCAAACCTGGCAAGTTGGCGCGCTTCTTCTTCGCTATAACAAATATATTGTTTTGGAATTGTTTGAGGTAATTCTGCATCTCCTCCAAGCACCAATACCAATCCTTTTTTTGGAGCCGCCAATTGTTCTGCTGCTATAAATTTTTCAAGTTCCCGCTCTAATTCTTCTTCAGTTAAATTATGGTTAACTCCAATGGTTGCTATTAACTTAGCTTTTAGAAATTCTTTAAATTCCATCTCCAATTCTTCTTCGGTCAAATTATGGGCAACTCCGCTAGTTGCAATTAATTTGTCTTCTAACTGTTCCCGATTTTTTTCACTAATAGCATATTCAGGCACAGCCACTGAATCTAAAAACCCTAAATTAGGTAAAAGATTGTCCGGTATTTGATGGGATGCAAAACAGGTTTTTACATTATCTGGCGCCACTGATTTAAAGTTTTTAAGATGTTCAACCATATGGGATCCGCATCCAACAACTATAATTTCTTGGCCACTGAGTGCTTTTTCTCTTAGTTCCTCTAATTTTTGAAGGTTATTAATATTACATTCTTCAATTTCAGCCTTTTTATTACCTAAAATTTCTTGTGTAGTTCTGCAAATTGCAGTTGCTGCGTTATCATCTCCTACATTGGAGGAGCCATTTATGAGTTTAATGATTATTGTTTTCATATGATCTATAGCTTTGGTTTATAAGGTAAGGAGTTTTGATTTTAAAAACTTGCATTAAAAAAGTAAGAATTAGTTGGGATTAAAAACTAGATGATCACAGCTTCATTATTGCCAATCTTTTATTTCATCAAATTTTTCCTGTTTTAAAAATTCAGTGATTTCAGAAATTATTTTATTGGCAAAAAATAATTGCGCTTTTTGAGAATTTATCTCTTCAGGTTTTTCTTTGGTGGATAAAAAAATCTCTTTTCCAAGAATGATTTTTTCGTGATAGGAGAGGGCGAAGAAAGCAAATAAATTATGGTCAGATTCTTTGGTTGGTGTTGCATATCCGGTGACGCCAATTCCAAAATCGCTGCAAAATAATTTGCAGACATTTTGCGCCATTTCGCAGGTGATTTTTTTAGAAACGCAATTGCAGGTTTCAGCGTGGATTGGCTCGACATTAAGATGGCGGCATTTTTGGCCTAGATTATAAGTGGTGATTCCGCCTTGATAAAATTTTCCCGCTTCAATCGCGGTTGAAAAAGCAAATTGCAATAATCCTGAAGTGACGCTTTCAGCAACTGCCAAAGTTTCATTTCTTTTGATAAGAAATTTTTTTATCGCCTCGATTGAGGTTTTATCAAAAAGTTGCATTTTATCAAAAAGTTGCATATTTAGTTTGGCTTTTGGGCAGTAAAAAGCGGATAGTTTTGAAATAGAACAACTAATTATAGCGCTGGTGAGGATAAATTATCTGATATGAAATGATTGTCAGAACATAATTTTTAGTAAAAAACAGACAATAAAAAAGGTCGGCCTTCTTTCCTTATTTGGCAAAGAAGACCGACCTTTTATTTTGTCTATGACTATTTATTTGCGCAATTTGCTGTCAATAATCAAATAGCCGCGATAGTTACTTCCGGCATAATTTTTGGTATTCATAGCGTGATAAATGTCGCTTAGATTAATCCAAATCCATGGATTTCTGTGGGCTGCAACATCAAGCATTAGAACTGAATCAGATTTTTCATCATAAGCAGCAACAGGCGAGAAATGGCCGCCCATTAGGCTTTTGTAAGAATGGTCATAATTCAAAACCAAGAATTTTTTATCAGAATTAACCACTTCTTTAACCAGCTTTCTAAATTCAGCGAGTTTTTCATCGCTATATTTATCGGCAAAAACCAGCTTGGATTTTACACCGTGAATCTTAAACATTTTTTGCAATTCATCGATATCAATTCCACCACCGAAATTACCGTCTTTTCTGGTCATTTTCATGTAGATGGCTTTTCTATCCAAAATTTTATCTGTTGCTTCATTGAAGAAATTTCCTTCATTAAGCAAGCGATATTGCAACGGATATTTTTTATCGCCAATTGCAATTGGCCATTCTTCAACAACCGGGAATGGAGTTTTATTCAACTCATAAATTGCTCCCAAAATTAAAGTTGCAGCTGCTTGTCCGCAGGCCGCTGGGTTTGGTTGCGGAGCATAATGATGAGCAAGGCGGAAAAAGTCACTCTTAAATTCAGTTCTGTTAAATCTTTCAATACCTTCTTTGCTGTTCCAATTGGTAACGGCAACTTGCTTGCTGTAAGCACTTTGTGGATATTGGTCGTAATGAAAGGTCATACTTTTAGTAATCTTTGCATCATCCGCTGCAAAAGAATGGCTAGCAAAACTAGCACTTAACAACACTGCGGCAGAAAATGCCAAAGCAGAGTTTTTGATTATTTTTGGAATCATATTTAAGGAAAATTGGTTAAAGGGGGGAATTAGAATTAATGAAAACACCCATAAACTAATAACATAAAAGCCTTATTTCAATAGGTTGTGAATTTATTTGTTATTAGGGATTTAATAAAGTTATTATATGAGGAAATTAAATATTAATACCAAATCATATAAATATAGAATTATGCCAAGAGGAAGAAACAGGAAGGGTGGAAAGTCAAATTCCACAGATTTTACAATAACAAGATCTAACGTTGCAGAGAAAAAAACTGCAGAAGAGGAAAATAATCAAATTCTTTTAGAAGAGCCTTCAGATGATCAAATTGATTTGTTTAACATTGTAGTGAAAACTTTGTTTAACAAATATGCTCCTTATTGCGAGATTGATATAATTGAAAATCTTGAAGGGCAAAGATGGTACAATCCAAGAAAACACAAGTCGGTTACAACGCTTGCTGTAAAAACGATTGGTATGAGTAAGGAAGAAATTGTTGCCGATGTCTTAAAATGCTCTTTCGATAGATTTCACCAAGAAAATTTGGCCGCATTATCACTTGTAGTACAGTCCATTAAAAATATCGATGAAGAAAACTTTCTAGCTACCAAAGAAATTTTTGATGCTAAAAAAGATGAATTGCTGCGCCATGTTAAAATTAGTCTTAATCCTATTGATTTTGCCAGATTTAGTGATTGTTTAAATAATTTTTTTGATGGAATGGAAATTAATTATAAAAATGTGTTAAGGTCTTTTGATAATCATAACTATAGAAGAATAATTGGTAGCATTGTTATGGGATTGATTGATGCGTATATCATGAAAGATATTTTCCAGCCAAATTTATCTGCAATGTATCAATCTTATACTCTTGACAGGGGAGTAAATGGAGTTTTGCGGCAACATAAAGAAATTATAGAAAGTATAGGTCCGCAACAACTACAAATCAGGAGTTTTTATCTATATGAAAAGATAAATGCTCATCTGATATCGGGTATTGAGGATTTGGAGGTTGTGATAAGTGATATTGAAGAAAAGACAAGAGAGATGAAGTTCAAAACAGCAATCAAGGTTGTGCCTAATGCTGAGGAAGATCATGAGGCGATAAGAGAAAAAGAGCTTCTCAATATGAAGTTTAAAAGATCATTAAAAGAATTTTCTAAAAGAGTTAAGGCTGAATTTGCTCAAAATAGAAGACATCAAAATTCTCTAAGAAATACAAGAGAGCTTGCCATACGCATGGGTGATGCTGAGCCTGGGCATGATACACAATCTTTTTTGTGCCAAACAATCTTTGAAGAAGGCCAAGAGGGTAATGAAGCCAAAGGAGATGGAGAAGAAAAAGAAAATTCAGAGCTCGCCTTTGACCCTCCATCATCCAAACCTTCACCTGCCTCCGCTCAACCTCTATCAGAAAGCGCATTAAAAAACCAAGAAGATGAAGAGAAATCAAAAGAAAATTTCAGACAAGAGCTTGCTTGTCATTTAAGGAATAACCAAATACCGCTCAATTTCCTGGATAACGACTATCTCAAACCAGAAATAATGACCGGCATGTATCGCAGCCTGCGAGCCATGGAAAACCTCGACCTATATTCACCAGAGGATCTGTTAGCATTATTCTCTGCCGGAGGATTATCAGAAGAAGATAAGACCAACCTAACCAATTCCTTCCTAACCCACAATATCAGGAACTTCTTCAAGGGCCAAATCTTCACCATGGATGCAGATGGCAATAAAGTCTTCAACTCTAAGGCTAATAAAATGGCCAATCTTTTAATGCATAATCCGGATTATTTATCTTTTAAACAAAAGCAACAAATTGCCCAAATCATCCCTCAGCAAGATGATCAGGATTTTACCAAAAACAGCTATATTGAAAGAGTTTTAAATCAAATAGGAGTTACTGAGATATTAGAATTATATGACCCTAAAAAGGCCCCGCATTCAACAAGTGGCTATAAAGAGAAAATCCATAAAGAGAAAATCGCTAATATCAAAAAATTATTTGCTTCAATAGATAAATTAAAAGAATTACTAGGACAAGAGAACAGCTCCATATATGACGATATATGTTTTGACATAATGGCTAATCTTGGCAGTTTAGTTCAAGAAGTAAGGGGAGTGCACAAAAGCTCATATCGAAACCTGCTTAATTTATGCAAAGATTACAGAGATTTTGTCAGCCATGGGGCAAGTGAGAATTTTGATCTTAGGGACGGGAACAAAACCCAGGATGGAAGTCTGATACTTGTCAACCCAATGGAAGCAGCCAAAAAGATTCCTAATTCTCAAGAGCGTGATGTTGCTGTGCAAGAGATATATTTAAAAAGATTCAAAGAAAAATTCTCTGCATTATCCCCAGTAGATCGCACGGAATGTCTGTCTCTGTTGAAGGGGCAGATGGGGAGGGGGAGGTAGTTATTGTTTGTTTTATTTCTTTTTGTCATCCACTAGAATTGTAGCTTTGTGAAAAGCAACTAACGCAATAAATTTAAGCAAAAACAAAAACCCAAATGAACGGCGAATTAATTTTTGAAATATTCATATTTTTAGTGGCTTCTTGCCTTATTGTGCCAGTTGCCAGGCGTTTTAAATTAAGTGCGGTAATTGGTTATTTATTTGCTGGAATTGTAGTTGGCCCGGCCTGTTTTGGCTTTATTACTGATGCTGAAAAGGTGATGCATTTTGCTGAATTTGGGATCATCATGATGCTTTTCATCATCGGGCTAGAGCTTGAGCCTTCAACGCTTTGGCGGTTGCGCAAATCTATTATTGGCATTGGCGGGTTTCAAATTATTTTAACCACATCTGCTTTCACTTTAATTGGCCTTAAACTTGGTCTTGATTGGCAGGCTAGTTTAGTCATTGCCCTGGCTCTTTCTTTATCTTCCACGGCTTTGGTTCTCAATCTTTTGCAGGAAAAAAATCTTTTAAACAGCAAGATTGGCGAAACCTCTTTTGCTGTTCTTTTGTTTCAAGATATTGCCGTAATTCCGATTCTAATTTTAATTCCCTTTCTAACAAAAAGTGGCTCAACAAATGCCACGGTAACAAAAAGTTTAATCTCTAATTTACCGGCTTTGGCTCAGGCTTCAATTGTGGCTGGTGTGATTTTGGCGTTGATTGTGATTGGCCGATATTTCTCGCGTTATTTATTTTTGGCGGTTGCCAAATCCAACTTGCGTGAATTATTCACTGCCTTGTCTTTGTCATTGATAATCGGCATTACTTTGCTCATGAAATTAATCGGGATTTCTCCGGCACTTGGTGCATTTATTGCCGGTGTGGTTTTGGCCAATTCAGAATATCGCCGAAGCTTGATAACTGACATTCAGCCTTTCAAAGGCCTGCTTCTTGGTTTGTTTTTTATCTCGGTTGGAATGGGAATGGATTTTATCCTTTTGCGCTATCAACCTGTAAAAATTCTAGCTGCTGTTTTCGTCTTGATGTTTGTAAAAGCCGTGATTTTGTGGCTAATTGGCAGGGCTTTTAGAATTTCTAATACAAATAGTCTGGGCTATGCCGTTACTTTATGCCAAGGGGGAGAATTTGCTTTTGTGCTCTTTCAATTTGGCGGCAATTTAGGAGTTATCGAAAATAAAGAAGTTAAATTTTTAACTCTGGTTGTGGCTCTTTCTATCGCCATCACGCCTTTCGTGATTTCATTTTTTAATTTCGTGATTGATAAATATTTTAAAGCCTCACTGGTTGAAGATGAATTTGACGAAATCGACCAGAAAAATTCAATTATCCTTGCCGGCTTCGGCCGCTTTGGCCAGGTGATCGGGCGTTTTTTGATGGTTGAAGGTTTTAAAGTTACGGTTTTAGAAAAAGACCCTGATCAAATTGAGCTGCTGCGCAAATTCGGGTATAAAGCCTATTACGGCGATGCCACGCGCTCTGACTTTTTACGAAGTGCCAATGCTGATAAAGCCAAGCTTTTGATTATTGCCGTTGATGATGTCCAAAACAGTCTGGCAATTGCACAAATGGCTAAGGAGGAATTTCCTTCCCTAACAGTTTTTGCCAGGGCTCATAACCGTCAACATGCCTATGATTTGCACAAATTGGGAGTTGATTATTTCAAGCGTGAATTATTTGATTCTTCTCTGGCAATGGCCGAAGACATTGTGGTGTGGCTAGGCAAAAATAAGGATGAAGTAAATCTCAAAGCCAAAAAATTCAAATGTCACGATGAACAATCTTTGAAACATTCCTTCCAATTCTTCGAAGATGAGCCGGCAGTAATCAACTTCGCCAAAACCCGTCGTGCGGAATTAGAGCGGATTTTACAAAGTGATAATGTTGAGAAGGATTTATAAAATTTCATGGGCGAGAATGCGCTGGTAATTTCTTCTGAATTTTTTTAGCGCTGAAATTCGCCATTCTTCAAAAAATAGATTACTTGTTTTTGAACTTCTTTATTGGAAGGAAAAAGAGTGTGTGATGCTCTCACTGTTATATGATCTTTCATTCCTTCCAGTTTAGTGCTTTCAACCGATACTTTCCCATCATTTTTTCCTGGAATAATTGCCCAGCATATTGGGTCTATCGATACGTTTCCTGCAATAATTCCTAGCTCATAATTAATTTTCCCAAAAAGATTTTTTATTGTGGTTTGATCAGTTATCAATTGCTGTCCTGCCGGGCCGTAAATTTTTTTATAAGGCCAAAAATTTTTCAGAAAATTTGCAATTTCACTTCCTTGATTTGGTGGTGCTAATTGAATAACTCTGCCTAAATTTTTATAATTATATTTGTGAAGCAAAGCGCGAACCATAAGACCGCCCATTGAATAACCAATGAAGTGAATCTTTTTATCTTCGGTAACTTTTTTAGAAATCTCCGCCTGTATAAAATCCGTCAGATTTTCTATATTATGCGATGTTGAAGGATAATCTAAATTGATGACGTCAAAACCTGCCTCTTCAATTCTATTTGCTAGTTTCTTCATGTGATTACTTGATCTGGCAATGCCATGTAGAATTATCACATAATCACCTTTTAGAGCGCTCTGATTCATTGAATTGATTGAAAAATGACTTCTTAACTAAAAATATTAATGGAATAATAATTTGATGTTTTAATCACCAGATTTATGAAAATATTTTCCGCAATTCTTTTTGTAATTTTTGCTTCCGCCTCTATTGCAACAGCCCGTCCCGTTGCTTATCCGGGTGGTGTTAGCTTTATGCAGCATAATGATTATGCCGCTAATAGCATTCATTTAAATTACACTTTAAACGGCAAAGACACTGTCGGTGTGATGTCGGAATATCAGCGTCAGGATAAATTTTGGTTTCACAGTGCGCAATATACCAGAGTTTTGCGGCGCTGGAATCAGGATGATTCGCAAGGGAATTTATATTTTATTGGTGGCTTAGGTGGAGCGGAAATGAAGAATAATTCTAAAAGCGGGGGGTTTGGTGGAATTGAGGCTGATTTCGAAGATCGCAGATTTTATCTATATTATAAAAATTCTTTAATGAAGATGGATGGAGAAGATAGTTTCTTCCGCGAGACGGCAAGAATTGGTGTGGCTCCTTACAAAGGCGGATATGATGATTTGCAAACCTGGTTTATGTTGCAATTGGATCATACTCCATATTTAAAAGATAATTTTGTTGCCACGCCTTTGGTAAGAGTTTTTAAAGATGAATATTTGGTTGAGTTTGGTGCTTCCAGCAACAAGACTATTTTATTTAATTTTATGACATTTTTCTAACCATTAATTTTTTATGAAAAAAATTTCTGCAATTTTATTTTTGACTTTTTTAGTTTTAGCAAATTTTGATTCAGCCTTTGCTGCCACACAAGTCAAGGTTAAGGTGAGGGGATTGGTTTGTGCTTTTTGCGCAAAAAATATTGAGAAATCTTTTATGAAAAAATCTGAAGTGGAGAAAGTTAAAACTGATTTAGATACAAAAATTGTTACTATTGATTTGAAGGATGATCAAAAGTTAAGCGATGAAATTATAAAAGATGTTGTAACCAATGCTGGTTACAATGTTGTAGAAATTAAACGCTAACATAATTTGGTTGTTTCTTCTGGATTGCCGCGTCGCTTCACTCCTCGCAATGACGATACGGGAAGTTGTAACGCAAAAGTCTCAACCGTCATTGCGAGGAGTGAAGCGACGCGGCAATCCAGAAAGACGCAATTAGACTGTAAAATTTGAACGATACGAGTCTTAATCATGAAAAATTTCTTATCTTATCTATCTCTTTTTACATCCATCGGAACTTTATTTTGTTGTGCCTTGCCAGCCCTTTTTGTATTGCTTGGAGCTGGTGTCGCCTTTGCCGGTTTCAGTGCTCTTTTTCCACAGCTAGAGTGGATTGTTGAGCATAAAAATATCATTTTTATTTTTGCCGCTTTAATAATTTCGCTAAACGGATTCTTGCTCTATAAAAACCGAAACGCTCCTTGCCCAATTGATCCGACATTGGCTAAAGCTTGCACTAATGCAAGAAAAGTGGGCAAGATAGTTTTTTACTTCTCGCTGATATTTTTTCTAACTGGATTTTTCTTCGCTTATTTGCTGCCTATTTTCTACAGCTAGTTTACAAAAATTTTACTACCGGCCTTTTCCTTCCTATATAAATTTTATCTCTTCTTCCTGTCTATTGAGCTGGGTATATCGCCATGGAGCGGTTTGCTGTTTCTATTAAACTAAAATAAGGAGAATTTATGTTAGGAAATGAAGATACTGTAGAAGGCCTGTTATCTGATTTAATCAAACTGGATTATGACGCAGCAGAAGCCTATGAAGCGGCTATAAATCGCCTTGATGACAGCCAGTATAAAAGTCATTTGAGAGAATTTCGCCAAGATCATTTGCGGCATACTAAAAATCTGGGCGACATCTTGCGCAACATGAAAAAGAATATTCCTGATGGTCCTGACGCTAAACAAATTTTAACTCAAGGAAAGGTGGTGATGGCTAATATGTTTGGCGATGTGGCAATTTTAAGGGCCATGAAAAGCAATGAAGATCAAACTAATGAGGCTTACGAAAAAGCGCTAAATCATAAGGGCGTTACTTCGGAGGTAAAAAAAGTTTTGGAGCAAAATTTACAAGATGAAAGAAGGCATAGGGAATGGATGATCCAACAAATTGAAGCCGCTAATGATGAAGGCTAAGAAAATTTCACATTACTGATTATTAGAGGGCTGTGAGGTAAGGCGGGAACCCTTGTTAGATTAATATCTAAATTTTCTCCCTTAACCTCATAGCTAATTTTTTTAACTAAAAAATTCAGGGCAGTGTTGATTAGTTGGATGGCGATAAATTCTCCAGGGCAACGGTGATGCTGGTTATAAGAGCCTCCGCCTTGTGGGATAAAACTAAATTGATCGGCGGTGAAATTGATAAAGCGTTCCGGATAAAATAATTCGGGCTCTCTCCAAATTCTAATATCGTGATTGGTTCCATAAATATCCAACATTGCTCTGGTTCCTTTTTTAAAATTAAAATCTTCCCAATTAAAATCTTCCCTCACTCTTGCTGCAACTGCTGGAAAAAACGGATAAAAACGGCGCACTTCTTGTGTAAAAATCTCTAATAATTTTCCATTGCCATTTTTGATTTTTTCCCGCCATTTCGGATTTTTGTAAAGAGCATGAGCGGTTTGTAAAATGAATACAGAAATTGCCACTGTTGGCCGCAACACATTAAGCAGTTCAACTGCGGCAATTTTTGATTTTAACAACTTGCCGTCAAAATCGCGAAAGTTGGAAATGACATAAGCGGCACTATCAGATGCGGGATGCAATTTATTATCACGAATTGATTTGACGATTCTGGCAATCCATCTTTCACAATCTTTGCGCGCTAAAATTGCCTTCCAATGTCTTGGGCCAATTGCGCCGGCGCCATCAAACATTGCTTTTAATTTTTTACTGCGGGAAGAGATTTCTTCTTCCATCAGCTCAATGCCAGACCATTCACAAATTGACGCGGTGAGAATTTCGCAAAGCTGATCATAGAAAATTATCTGCTGACTTTCTTGCCATCTTCTTGCATAAATTTCCCACCATTTTTCATTTATCTTTGAAAGCTGCTCAATTTTTTGTTCATCCATTAATAGATCAACAAACATTTTTTTCCGGTGTTTGTGTTCTTTGTCATCTAAGCCTTGCACACCGCCTTTCCCAAGTAAGGTTCGTTTTATGCGACCGGGCATGGCCTTTTTCCTGGTGAATTTTGTTTCATCATAAAAAAGTTCTGCTGCCTTTTTGCCGGTCATGCAGATTGTTTTTCGCAAAAGGAAGCGGGTTATAAAAATGTCGCTGCCAAGTTGTTTTGATTTCTCTGAGATATATTCGTAAGGGTGGAGAAGAAAGGAAATTGTGCTGTCAAAATTGTCATCGCGGTGGAGGGAGGCCATATCAAATTCTCATAAACTAAAAATTAAAAATTACATTTTTCTTTAAATCAGGATGAAGACTCAATGCAACAGGGCAAGAATTGGCAGCATCTCTAAGCATTTGTTTTTGAGATTCATCAAAACTGTTTTTTGGAAATTTAAATTCAACGATAATCTCAGAAACTTTGCGTGGAGTTGACGACATAACTTTCGTTACCTCACATTGTGTATCGTCAATATTTAAGCCCTTATTTTTAGCTGCAATCCCCATTATCGTCAGCATGCAGGTGGCCAGCGAAGTTGCCAACAGATCAGTTGGAGAAAAGGCTTCGCCTTTACCGTTATTATCAACCGGTGCGTCAGTGATCAAAATGGACTTCGACTTTAAATGGGTTGATTCAGTTCTTAAATCTCCCAAATATTTAGTTGTGATTGTTAGTGGCATAAAAATTATGAGTTATTATTCCCGCTTCTTATTTGAAGAGGTAGGTAGAAAATTCTATATGCCTCATTCACAATTAAAAGTTAAGTTTTAGTCCTACATTATAGGCCATAATACCGTCAATTATGTCTATATCGCTTGCAATATATTTTGCGGTTGCCCTTAAAGAGGCTCTGTCTTTTATAATATCAGCTTCAATACCGGTGCCAACATCAATACCAAATCCACGCTGATTTCGTGCTTTTGATTCTACAAGCGAAGTATCGTCAAACTCATTGATTTTATATTTATGGGAGATGTGAGATAAGCCCAATATTCCAAGTAATTTAAAGCGTTCGTTAGAATCTAGCGCGATATTCCCTACTGCATCCAAATTAATCATTCTTAAACTGCTTTTGCTTGCAGTTCTTACGGGTGGGTTTGAGCCAAAATTCCAAGTTACACCGGTGTCATTATTTATTTTTTTTGCATCATTTTTTTGAAAATATCCAAGCTCAAGGGCAATATTTTTTGTTATTTGGTATCCAGCAAATAAGTTGTAGTTATCGAGTTTGTTTTTCAAATAATCTTTTCCATCGTAGGTTCCAACAAGCCAACCACGGATGAAATTTCCGCTATCGTAATTAATGTCATTTATTTGATATCCAGCTCCAATATAGAAAGGATTTTCTACTTCAGCCGCATAAGATTTGCATGAATAGATGGTAAGAATGGCGGTAATTAGAATCAGCTTTTTCATAAAGATTAAATTTGCTATTGATAAAAATTGTCCAGAGAGAAACTCATGGAAGAATAAAAAATCATAAATTTTCTATATAATTCGAAGCTCTAAATATATAAAAAATATAAAAAAACTCTTCTATCACGCAGCTAGCAAGGACGCGGCTCTACAAAAATATTTTGATGCAAAATAACTTCTTGGTTTCTATAAAAAAGTGATTTTATACTAGACCAAAATCTTTGCGTTTTGCTTCAAGATTTTATTTTCATCAGACAATTTGCTGATGTTTTATTTCAATCAAACTAGGAGAAATTATGAAAATTAATAAAACCGCCCTCAATATAATAACGCCGCTGTTGGCAGTTGTTGCTTTATGGTCTTGTAAGACGACAGAAAAACCGGTTAACGATTGCAGTATGGTTTTTGAAGAGTCTAAGGATTATAAGGATGATGACTTTACTGTTTCTGATTCCGCAGTCTCTGTTCCTGCTGCTCCTGCATCTACTTGTAAGGTTATGTCGGTTAAGATAACTGATGATAGCAAATGCCAAATTGCCTCGTCAGACTCAATCAATAATCTAGCTAAATCCCTGGATCACCCGCAAGATAACCGCAGTGCTCTTGTAGTGCCGCTAGAAAATTTGACTGAGAAAATGTCTTATTCGGATATGATGAAATATTATTTCGTCAAACTCAAAATCGAAGAGCATTTTGATAGTGAACTTTTTGAGGACATCAAAGATGCTCCTTATAAAGGCATGACCTGTGATATTGCTGGTAACAAGCTTACAACTTGGATAGGGGAAGGTAAGGCGGTTGTAGTTTTTGCTGAGAAGGAAAAACCTAAAGCTTCTTCTTCAACAACCAAGAAGAAAACTACTACCAAGAAAAAGAGTGTGACAAAATAGAATCTTTACAAAGATAGTTCTTATTGTTTAGGGCAATTTATTTTTTAAATTGCCCACCTCTTACTATAAATTTTTTAGCAGATTTTGTAATGTCGATTATCAGATAAATGCCGATAAATTTTAGGACTAGTCTGTCCTTAGATTCGTCTTTTAAACAGCCAGCCATAGCAAATATCATTCTGTTGATTGGTTAGTAACGAGTTCTTTTACTGTTACATAATCAATCTTCCCGGTTCCAAGCAAAGGTAATTTTTCAACCACAATAATTTCCTTCGGAACTGAAAGTTCAGTGATTTGATTTTCTTTAAAATAGGCTGAAATATCAGCGCGTTTTAAAGATTGGTTGGTAGTCATCAAAACCAATTGCTCACCTTTTTTAGCGTCTGGAATTGCCACAATTGCGTGGGAATTTTTTGGATCCAGTTTGCTGATATTGGTTTCAGTTGCGGTGAGTGAAACCATTTCTCCGGCAATTTTGGCAAATCTTTTGGCGCGGCCTTTTATGGCAATATAGCCTTTTTCGTCAATTGCCACAATGTCCCCTGTGTCATACCAACCATCTTGTGGCCGTGTGATTACGCCCGGGTTTTTCTCCAACAAATAACCTTTCATAATATTTGGTCCAGTAACCAAAAGCTTTTTGCCATCTTCAATTCCGGAAATTTCTTCCAGTTTAAACTTGATACCCGGAGCCAATCTTCCAACTGTTCCCGGCTTATTATGCATTGGGGTATTTGTAGAAAGTGCTGGCGCTGTTTCAGTTGCGCCATAGCCTTCAAAAATTCTTACGCCAAATTTTTCTGACCAAGTTTTCCTGGTCTCTTCCTCAAGTTTTTCGGCGCCGGCAAAAACATAGCGGACTGAATAAAAATCATAAGCATTGGCAAAACGCGCATAGTTGGAAAGGAAAGTGTTGGTGCCAAACATGATGGTGGCATTAACATCATAAGCCAGCTCCGGCACGATGCGGTAATGAAGCGGGGAAGGGTAGAAGAAGGTTTTAATGCCGGATAAAATCGGCAAAATTGTTCCTCCTGTTAAACCAAATGAGTGAAAGATTGGTAAGGCATTAAACACAATATCACGGCTTGAAAAATCAACACGCGATGATAATTGAAAACGGTTAGCCTGAATATTTTTGTGGCTTAAAACCACGCCTTTTGGCGTCCCTTCTGAACCGGATGTGAATAAAATTACTGCTGCATCATCGGCGTCTGAATGTGAAGTTTTGCTATAAAATCTCTTAGCAAATTGTGCTTTAAAAATGCCGCAAATTTTAGCAAATAAGCCAATTCTCTTCGCCAATTCTTCAAGATAAATTATCCTGATATTTTCTGAAGTTGCAGCCTGTATAAGTTTTTCCAGCTTTGCACCTTCAACAAATTTTTTGGAAGTGAAAATAGCTTTGAGTTTTGCAACTTTGCAAGCGGCAATAAAATTTGCTCCACCGGTAGAAAAATTTATCATGGCCGGAACGCGCCCGAAAGCTTGCATGCCAAAAAATGTAACTATTGCGGAGTTCACATTTGGCAACATTAATCCAACATATTCTCCTTCTTTAGTTTCTTTAGAAATCTCTTTTCCTAAGATAAAGCTACGAGTAATTAGCTGGTTATAACTTAGTGGCTTTCTTTCAACATCGACAATGATTTGGTGGTTTCTGCCATGAATTTTTCTGGCATCAAGCAGCGAAGAAAACAAAGTTTTTTTATAATCTGAGCTTTCAAAAAGCATTTCAGTCATAATATCGTAGAGCTTATCGGCATTGGCACTGCGACGGTTCTTTCCGGTAATATCTTTGGCCACTTCAAATTTTTGTGGCGGTAAAATTGTTATGGTGATTTTTGGAAAGAGATGAATTTTAACCCGGCCTCTAAGGCGCGAGAATGGCGAAAACTGCGCACCATCAAGACGAACCGGTAAAATCATTGCGTCAGATTTATCAGCAATCATTCCCGGCCCTTCATAAATCTTCATCAAAGAACCAGTAACCGTAATGCGTCCTTCAGGAAAAATTACGCATTTTTGATCTTTCTTAATTTCATTAATCAGGCTTTTAACCGCCATTGGATTGGTTGGATCAAGGGAAAATGTTTTGGCTATTTTAAGAAATGGCTTCATCCACCATTTTTTGGCAATGAAGGTGTTGACGGCAAATAACGGCTTATCCGGTAAAAAAACCGCCAGCAAAATTGCGTCTAAAAATGACAAATGATTGGCAATTATTAAAACACGATTACCCGCCTTTTGATAATTTTCTAAGCCTTTGATCTCAATTTTATAAAGCGTGATGAGGATTTTTTTAAGCAGGATTTTGAGCATTTCGAAGCCTTTTATTAACGATTCTTCTGATAGTGAAAAAAACAAAAATATTAATGAGTCCAACCAGCAAAAAGATTTGCAGCAAAGTTAAACCTGTCTTTAAAAGAGCGATGATAAAAATGCTTGAAGCAACCATAAACAAGGCGTTGCAAACATTATTTGCGGCAATGATTCTGGAAAGATATTTTCCCTCCGAGCGATGCTGCATGATGGCGTAAAGCGGTACGATATAAATTCCCGAGAAAACTGAAATTATCATCAAGCCAAAAATGATCATCCAACTAGAAATGCCGTATGATAAAAATTCTCTCAAGTTAAGTAACTGATCCAACCTTAAAACTGGGCTATAATAGTAACTGGCAATACAAAAAATGATGATGCCGATTGTCATGCCAATTGAACCAAACGGAACCAATCTGCCATTGATTTGGCCTTTGAGAAGCTTATTGCAAAAAGCCGCACCAATTCCAATTCCGATGGAAAATATTGATAGAAAAAGTGTGACGATAAATTCATCACCATGGATTAGGTTTTTAGTATAAATTGGAAATTGTGATAGGAAGGTGATACCGACAAACCAGAACCAGGAAATGCCGATTATTGAAAGCCAAACTGTTTGTTCTCTCTTGGCGTGGCTGATGATATTTAATGTTTGTGAAAAAATGTTAAAGCCGATTTTAAGATTTGAATCGCTGATTGGCGCCTTTGGTATAAAGCGGCTGGACACATAGCCAATGATGGCAAATAACAACACCGAAGCTGAAATAATTTCAACGCCATTTTGTGAACGGATAACAACCCCACCAAGGATTGTTCCGAGTAAAATTGCTAAAAATGTTGCGCCTTCAATTAACGCATTGCCACTGACCAGCTCATCATTTTTTAACATCTCTGGAAGCAGGCTATATTTGATTGGGCCAAAAAAAGTGGAATGAAGCCCCATTAAAAAAGTAAGAACCAAAAGCAGATAAATATTTTCAAAATAAAACCCCACAAAAGAAAAACCCATTATCAAAATTTCAGCAATTTTAATGATGCGAACCAATTTTGATTTTTCAAATTTGTCAGCAATTTGGCCAGCTAAAGCCGAAAATAAAAAGAACGGCAAAATAAACAAGCCAGACGCAATAGTCGTCATTACCTGCGCATCCATATTCAACTTCCCGGCGATGTCGTAAGTAAACCAAATTAGAAAAGCGTTTTTAAAAACATTGTCGTTAAAGGCTCCAAAAAACTGCGTGATAAAGAGGGGAAGAAATCTCTTTGATTTCAAAAGATGAGCTTGGTTTTGCATAATGGATGTAAATTTAGAGAGCCATCAAAAATATAAAAAGATGCTGATTATATTGTTGGGAAAACCTATAGCTCTTCCGTTAGTTTGATGAAAAAATCTCCTCTTTCTTCAAAGCTTTTCCATTGGTCAAAAGAGGCGCAAGCTGGAGAGAGAAGAATATTTTTTTGTTTTGATAATTTATCTTTTTTGGCTTCTTCATAAGCGGTTTTAAAAGCAGTCTTTAAGTCACCGCATTTAAAATATGGAACTTCATTTTCTAAAATTTTAGCAAAATCTTCCGTAGCTTCGCCAATCAAAAAGGCAGATTTAATTTTAGGGAAATATTGTTTCAAACCTTCAATGCCACCTTCTTTTGCCTTGCCGCCCAAAATCCAATAGATATTGTCATAAGGTTTTAGAGCATTTTCAGTGCTTTCTGCATTGGTTGCCTTGCTGTCATTGATGAAATTGATATCGTCGATTTTTCTGATAAATTGCATGCGATGTTTCAAGCCCTTGAAGGTTTTAACTGCGGCAACAATTTCACTTTCAGAAATGCCGGATAAAAAGCAATTGGCAAAAGCAACCGCAATATTTTGTGCGTTATGCTCACCTTTCAAAAATTCCCTTTCCCCCAGATCGATCACTGAACCGGTATTTTTGATGTTATTGTGGATAACATTGCCGATCATTGATATGCCGCCTTCTATAATTTTTTTAGTAGAAACGGGAATTAGAGTTGCCTGAAAATTCGGATCATTTTTTAGCTCTTCAAAAGCCATGTTTGAAAATTCACTGTCAATTCCAATAACGGCAAAATCATCTTTATTTTGGTTAAGAAAAATTCGTTTTTTAGCGTCAGTATAACCTCTCATATTGCCGTGGCGATCCAGGTGGTCTGGCGTGATATTTAAAAGTGAGGCAATGTGAAAACTGGTTTTTTCAATCAGGTCTAGCTGATAAGATGACATTTCGATTATATAATTTTCATCTTTATTCAGGCGCGGCATGGAAAGAGCGGCGATGCCGATATTGCCACCAACCGCTGATGGTTTGTTAGCGGATTTAAAAATATGGCCGGTGAGGGCGGTTGTGGTTGATTTGCCATTAGTGCCGGTGATGCCGATGAATTTGGCCGATTGATTAAATAGGTACAAAATTTCTACGTCACAGACGATTTTGCAATTATGCTTGTTGGCTTCAATTGCAATTGGATGCGGAGCCGGAAGCTTTAAAGGAATGCCTGCCGCTAAAACTAAATATTCAATATTTGTCCAATCTATTTTTTTTATGTCTTCGGCAATTTCTAAATTTTTTTGCCCTGCAAAATTCTTTGCCAAATTATCAAGAGAGCTTTTATTATCATCGCCAGCCAGAACTTCAAATTTTTGTTCCAGGAGGAATTTAACTGCTGCATTGCCGGAAATGCCCAGGCCGTAAACCAGAAATTTTTTCATATTTTTAAGCGTCAAAAAAGGTGAAGATTGTGGGTAAGAAGAGTAATATAACTTTCTGGGCGGTCATGTGACAACCAGTTTTTATTAAGATATTTTGTTCGTTCATTCATCTTTTATAAACTCCGCTAATTTAGTCCAACCAAATCACAATTCAATAAAATTATGCCTGAGCTTCCAGAAGTAGAAACGGTTTGTCGTGGTATTGAAAAAAATATTTTGGGCAAAAAAATTGCCATGATTAAAACCTCTGATAAAAATCTTCGCCTACCTTTTCCTAAAAATCTTGCCGACTTACAAGGGGAGAAAATTTTATCTGTTAGTAGAAGGGCTAGATACATATTAATTGGAATTACCGGAGATAAAATTCTTCTCGTTCATTTGGGCATGAGTGGCAAATTGCTTTATTTGCAAAAATTGCCTGCAAAACCTGAAAAACATGATCATTTTTTCATGGGCTTCTCGGATGAATCCTGCCTGGTTTATAATGATCCAAGAAGATTTGGTCTGGTGGATTTGGTTGATATGGGCAAGCTTAATCTTCATAAAATGATAAAAAACCTGGGCCCAGAACCGCTTGATGGCAGTTTTGACCTGGCTTATTTAAAAGAAAAACTAAGAAGCAAAAAGATAAATATCAAAACCGCCATGATGGATAATGCTATTGTGGTTGGGGTTGGCAATATCTATATCAATGAGGCGCTTTTTGAATCTGGCATTTCTCCCTTAAAAGAGGCCCAAGATGTTGACCAAAAGCAGTTGGAAGCGCTGATAAAAAACATCAAAATTATCCTGCAGAAAGCCATTACTCTAGGAGGCTCAACACTTAGGGATTATGTGAAATCAAATGGTGATATTGGCAATTTTCAATTTGACCTAAAGATTTATGGCCGAGACGGCCAAAATTGTGTTGTTTGCTCTGGCAAAATTAAACGAATTAAACAAAATGGTAGGTCAACTTTTTACTGTGGCTCTTGCCAGTCTTAGAACAGTTTTGTAGCTTTTATTTCCAATTCAAAGAACAATTAGTTTCCTATGAAGATAACAAAAATATTTTGTGTCTTTGCTCTATTATTTACCGCTTCTTGTGGTGATCGTATAATTAATAAGAAGACTTGGATTGAAAAATTCCAAGCTCCACCTTCCACAAAGCAATATGTTTTTGGCACCGATGATATTCCACTATTTGAAGGTTTAAATTTAGTTGAAGAGGAAAGCAGTAATTTCGATACTGTGGCAGGAAATATCCTTATCTCCAAATATTCCGGCAATTGCAAATTAAGATCAGTGAAGAAATTTTATCTTGGAACCTTGCCACAACTTGGATGGAAATTGAGTGAAAAGGAATCTGATAAAATTACCTTTAACAGGGAAGAAGATAACCTAGAAATCAGGTTTGATGACAATAAAGACAAGTTGGGTGTTAGGTTTTTCATATCATCGGCCATACAATAATTGGCTAATGGCGTCTAATAAATTTCCAAAATTAATAATCATTTTATGTCCAAATCACTTGTTCTTTCGCTTGATACTAATGGTGTTGCTACCTTAGCTTTCAATTTAGAAAATGAGAAAGTTAATAAGCTAAGTGCAGAAGTGCTTTTAGAGCTAGAAAAAGTCTTGGATGAGGTAGAGGAAAATCGAAATATTCATCTACTATTAATCAAAAGTGACAAGCCAAATATTTTTATTGCCGGTGCTGACATTAAAGAAATTAAGGGCATTAGAAATGAGTCCGATGCTTATAAAAAAGTCCTGCAGGGTCAAGAAATTCTAAGCAAAATTGCTGATTTAAAAATTCCAACAATTGCCTTGATTAACGGAGCTTGCCTGGGAGGCGGCTTAGAACTTGCGCTTGCTTGCACTTATCGTGTTGCGGTTGATAACAAAAAAACTGAACTTGGTTTGCCGGAAGTTAATCTCGGAATTATTCCCGGTTTTGGTGGTACGCAAAGATTGCCAAGATTGCTGGGCTTAAGCGAAAGTTTAAAAATGATTTTGTCAGGAAAGGCAGTTGATTATAAAAAGGCCTTCAAGATTGGCTTGGTTGATAAGGTAATCAGAGAAGAATTTCTGGAAAATGATTTATCTGATTTTATAGCACATGTGCTGGTTAACCGCTATGAAAACCAGGCTTTAAAACGTAGACGCGCAATTAGAAAAAGACGCTTTATGCAAGAAGTGGTGATGGCTGGAAAATATCTGATTTATTATTTCGTTAATAGAGATTTGATGAAGAAAACCAAGGGAAAATACCCGGCACCATTGGTCGCTTTTGATGTTATCAAACGCACCTATCACTGCGCTGATCACCAGGCTTCTTTTAAAATTGAAGCGGAAGAATTTTCCAAACTTGCTTCGGGAGAAGTAGCAAAAAATTTGATTGAGATATTTTTTATCAGTGAAGAAATTAAGAAAGATCAAGGCGTTGATGAGGAAACAAAGACTAAAGAAATCAAGCAAGTTGGCTTAATGGGAGCCGGAATCATGGGAGGTGGCATTGCTTGGTTATTTAGTAACCGTGATATTCAGGTGAGGATGAAAGATATATCGCAATTCGGCATTGCTATTGGCTTTAACCAGGTTCTAAAAATTTATAAACAGCTAAAAAAAATCGGCAAATATAACGATAACCAGATCAGCTTAAAAATGGACGAAATCTCCTCCACCACTGATTATAGCGGTTTCAATAATGTTGATTTGGTAGTTGAAGCGATTGTTGAAAATATTGATGTTAAGAAAAGTTCTTTTGCTGAATTGGAAGCTAATGTAAGAGGGGATACGATTATTGTCAGTAACACTTCCTCCCTTTCCATCACCGAGATGGCAACTGCCTTAAAAAAACCGGAAAGATTTGCCGGAATGCATTTCTTTAATCCGGTTAATAAAATGCCTTTGGTTGAGGTGATTAAAGGACAAAAAACATCCGATGAAACTGTTGCAACAATAGTCAATCTTTCAAAGAAATTGGGTAAAACTCCAATTGTGGTTAAAGATGTTGCGGGGTTTTTAGTGAATAGAATTTTGCTGCCATATATCAATGAAGCAGGATTCTTGCTGCAAGAAGGGGCGGATTTAAAAACCATTGATAATGTAATTGAAGATTTTGGAATGCCAATGGGGCCTTTTGTGCTTGCCGATACTGTTGGCATCGATGTGGGCTATAAAGTTGCAAAAAGTCTTCATGAGGGCTATGGAGAAAGAATGGCTATTTGTCATCTGCTAGTTGAGATGTCAAAAAACAAAGAGCTGCTTGGCAAAAAATCTAAACAGGGTTTTTATAAATATAGCAAAGATGGAAAAAAACTGGGCATCAATTCTGAGGTTATTCACATTCTTCAAAAAGTTAGAAATTCCAATCAAATCCATAAATCTTATATAAGCAATCATGATATTATTGATCGCTGTATTTTTATCATGATTAATGAGGCTGCAAAATGTCTGGAAGAAAATGTGGTTAAAAATCATCGCTATCTTGATATGGCAATGATTATGGGCACTGGCTTTCCGGCGTTTCGTGGCGGAATTTTAAGATATGCTGACAATGTTGGCATCAGCGTGGTTGTATCCAGATTGAAGGAATTCAGTAAAGTCTATGGTCCAAGATTTGAACCGGCAAATTTGTTAGTCAAAATGGATCACGACAACCAGAATTTTTACGGCCTAAATTAAATTTAAAGTGGCAAATAAATAATGATCATTCTTGGCATTGATCCAGCCCTTACCCAAGCCGGTTGGGGTATTATTTCTTCCAACAAAGGCAATATTTCCTTTATTGCTTGTGGATCCATTAAGAGCGATTCCAGTCAAACTTTAGATGTCAGGTTGCACCATCTTCATAAAGAAATTACCAAAGTTATAGAGATTTATAAGCCTGATGAAGTAGCAATTGAAGAAACTTTTGTTAATAAAAACGCAGTTTCATCGCTAAAGCTAGGGCATGCGCGTGGAGTCTTGATGTTGAGCGCTGCAATTGCCGGCATAAAAATTTATGAATATGCCAGCACTTCAATTAAAAAAACTGTTGTTGGAGTAGGGCGGGCAGAAAAAAACCAGGTGGGAGTGATGATAAAATATTTACTTCCAAAAGCAGTTGTTAAAAGCGAAGATGAGGCTGATGCGCTAGCAGTGGCAATATGTCACAATAATTTTAGAGCTATATCAAAATATAATTTGAATCTCTAAAACCATCCTTTTTTCTTAAAAAATTTAAACGGAAGCCAGGCGGAAATTAACATTAATCCTATTGCGATTGGATAGCCAATTTTCCAGTTAAGTTCCGGCATAAAGTCAAAATTCATGCCATAGATACTGGCAATTAGAGTGGGAGGTAGGAAAACCACAGCAGCAACCGAAAATATCTTGATGATGTTATTTTGCTCAATATTGATCATTCCCAATGTTGCATCCAAAAGGAAATTAATTTTGCTCGATAAAAAGAAGGCGTGATCATTCAAGGCCATAACATCTTGGATTAAAGTCGTTATATAGCCCTTGTGATTAGGGTTTGATATTATCACATCATTTACATGGATGTAGTTCAGTAACCTATTAAGAGATAATAGTGATTCCCTTGCTTTGGAGGCCACATCACCATTGATACCGGTTCGGCTTAGTAATAGTTGAAAATCTTGCTTTTCTTGCGGTTGATTTAGCTTGTTCTTTGAGCGGAAGATTAATCTAGTTTGATCATCAATATTCTTGCCAATCTTTTCTAAAACATCGGCAACATAATAGATGCCGAATTCCAATAAACTTATAAGAAGCTTTTCGGAATATAATTTGTCTAACGAAAATTTGCTGATTTGAGAGCTTATATATTTAAATGACTGAGGTTCAAAATATCTAACCGTTACTAGCAATTTGTCTTTTAAAATGAAAGTTACCCCTTCATTGGAAATTTCTTGATCTAAAAGAGGGGTAATCATTCTGGCGGTTAGGTAATAAGCATTGTTTTCTTGGTAAAAACAATTTGATACCTGAATTTCACTTATTTCTTCCGGGTTCGGTACTGCAACATCAAGAGAGGCTTCTATAAAATGCTCTTCCTCGCGTGAGGGGTTAAACAGATCAATCCATATTGTATTTTCTGGCAATGATTGGTTAAGAGCTAAATTAGTTTTGTTCAAGACATTATTTTGAACAAAATATGCAAGAATCATGGTGGAGAGCCAGGTTTAAGTTAAATTGCTGTAACTGAAATATTCCCAGCGATCAGATAAAAGTTCCTCTCAAAATTATTTGAGAGATGTGAGTTTGCAAATTTAGGAGTTGGAATATGACTTGCCTATTCCCCGCCTCCTAAAGAATGAACATAAATTGCCAATTGTCTAATCGTGCTTTCATCTAACCTGCCTTTCCAAGTCGGCATTACACCATTTCTTGCATGGGTGATTGTGTAGATAACATCTTCTTTTTTGCCGCCATAGAGCCAGATTTTATCAGTTAGATTTGGCGCCCCGTCATGTCTTTCGCCTTTTCCTAGCGGTCCATGACATGCTACGCAATTATTTTTAAAGATTTCTGCGCCTTTTGCGGTTGGTTTAGCTTGTCCGGAGAAAGAGAGAACATGATTGGCAACTTCTTCAATTTCTTGCTTGGTCAATATTTTATCAACCCCAAAAGAAGGCATGGTTGTAGATCTGGTTTTTTCATGGGTAGATCTGATGCCGTAAAGTATGGTGGTGTAAATATCTTCAATCTTGCCGCCCCATAACCAATCATCGTCGTTTAAATTAGGGAAGCCTTTTTGTCCGGCTGCTCCGGTTCCGTGGCAGACAGCGCAATTATTTTGAAATGCTGCCTTTCCACCATTGATGGCAAATTGCATCAATTCTTTATCTTTCTTAATTTCACTAAAGCTGGCTTTGTTAAATTTTTTTAAATAAATCTCTTTTTTCTTTTCAATCTCAACTTGCTCTGTTTTTAGCTCAGAATATTTACTCCAATTCTTTAAGCCTTTGCTATTGCCGCCAGGGGTTGGCCAAGTTGGATAAAAAAACCAGTAAGCAATTGCCCAAATGATTGAGATAAGCCAAACAATCAGCCACCAACGCGGGGCTGGGGTGTTATATTCTTCAATCTTGTCCCAACTATGGCCAGTGGTTTCGGGATTATTTTTTATTTTTTGATCTGGTTTTTTGTTCATCTTTAAAAGGTATTTCGCTGTAGTTTTTAAATTTACTTTTGTTTTTCGGAAGTAGGATAAATATGACTATAACACAAAAAACCGAGAAGAAAAAAAGTAAACTTATAATTGGCGCGTTTCTAACAATAAATTCCATCATTTTTTATTACCTCCATCCTTGATTGCAATTGGTTCAAATTTTGTGAAATCGACCATAGTTCCAAGAGCTTGTAAGTAAGCGACTAAAGCGTCCATTTCAGAAACGGTATTTTTGTTTCCATCGAAATCCCGAATATTAAGTTTTTTGCCATATCTGGCAATTAGAGCTTCAGAGTCGCGATCAGTTGAGGCCTGAGCCACTGCATCGCTAACTGCGTTTTGGATCATGTCATCAGAATAAGGAACTCCAAGCTTGCGCAGTACCTCCATATCTGAGCTAATATTAGAAAAGTCAGCATCCTTTTCATTCAAGAATTTATAAGGAGGCATGATGGATTCTGGCACGACATCTCTTGGATTGTCTAAATGGCGAACATGCCATTCGTCAGAATATTTGCCACCAACTCTTGCTAAATCCGGACCAGTTCTTTTCGATCCCCATTGGAATGGGAAATCATACATGGATTCTGCAGCTACGGAATAATGACCGTAACGCTCTACTTCATCACGCAAAACTCTAACTTGTTGCGAATGGCAGCCATAACAGCCTTCTCTTTTATAGATTTTTGAACCAAGCAGCTCTAGAGGAGTGTAAGGGCGCATTCCTTCAACTTTTTCAATTGTGGTTTCAATTCTAAAAAGAGGAACAATCTCTATTAATCCGCCAATTGAAATCACAATCACGGTCAAAATTAAAAGCAGGATGGAGTTTTTCTCAATTTTTTCGTGACTAAACATTTCGCAGTTTTGTTGTTAAATGATTTTGATGCTGGATTATGAGTTGCTAGGGGCGTATTTGATGGTTTTGTAGAAATTATAAGCCATCAAAATAGCACCCAAGAGGAAGAATGCACCACCAAGAGCGCGGGTGAAATACATAGGGTGCATAGCAGAAACGGTTTCCGCAAAAGAATATTGTAAGAAGCCCATTTCATTATAAGAGCGCCACATCAAGCCTTGCATGATGCCACCAACCCACATGGCTGTGATATATAAAACGATACCGATGGTTGCTAACCAGAAATGGATGCTTACCCATTTTACTGAATAAATATCTTTCTTGTTCCATAGAACCGGAACCAGATGATATAAAGCGCCGAAGCTGATCATTGCTACCCAACCAAGAGCGCCGGAATGTACGTGGCCAATTGTCCATTCGGTATAATGAGATAAAGCATTAACGCTTTTAATTGCCATAACCGGGCCTTCAAAAGTGCTCATTCCGTAAAAGGCAACAGCGGTGACCAAAAATCTTAAAACCGGATCATCGCGCAATTTGTGCCAGGCACCGGATAAGGTTAAAAGACCATTTAACATTCCACCCCAAGATGGCATCCAGAGCATTATTGAAAATGTCATGCCCAAAGTTTGCACCCAGTCAGGAAGAGAGGTGTAGTGTAAATGGTGAGGGCCAGCCCAGATATAAATGAAAATTAAAGACCAGAAATGAAGAATGGAAAGACGATAAGAATAAACCGGTTGCTCAGCTCTTTTAGGAATGAAGTAATACATAATACCCAAAAAGCCGGCAGTTAAGAAAAATCCGACAGCGTTATGGCCATACCACCATTGAATCATGGCGCTTTGCACTCCGCCAAAAATTGGGTAACTAGCAGAGCCGTCCAATCTTAGTGGAATTGCTAGATTGTTGACGATATGAAGAATGGCAACTGTAACAATGAAACCAAGATAGAACCAATTGGCAACATAGATATGAGGTTCTTTACGGTTTTTGAGAGTGATTAAAAAAACGACCAGATAAAGCACCCAAACCACCAATAGCAGCAAATCGCAATACCATTCCGGTTCAGCATATTCTTTGGCTTGGGTTATGCCCAAAATATATCCGGTTATTGCCAGAACAATGAAAGCTTGGTAGCCCCAAAAAATAATTTTTAGAAGAAAATCTGAACCCCATAATCTGGTTTGACAAGTTCTTTGAACTACAAAAAAGCTAGTTGCAAATAAAGCATTGCCGCCGAAGGCAAAAATAACTGCGGTAGTATGTACTGGTCGCAATCTGCCAAAATTAGCAAATTCTCCCAAATTAAAACCAGGAAAAGTGAGTTGCGTGGCAATGATAACTCCCATTAAAAACCCAACTATTCCCCAAAAAGTGGAGGCGAGAGTGAAGAGTTTTACAATATCGTAATTATAGGTTTGGTCTTGATTTATATAGCTAGCAGACATCTTAAATTTTGTTAAAGATTAAGCCAAAAGCCATCACCAGAAGCGTGATAACATTGACTGACATTATTATTTTGGTGAGCAGCTTTAAATGATTTTTAATGCCATCAAAAAACCAATAACCACCGCAAGCAGTTAGAAATAAAGATGGAATAGTGCCAATACCAAAAGCCAACATCGCCAGAAAAACCATGAGGTAATTATCAAGGGCTAATGTAGCAGAGATGGCTCCATAAACTAGGCCGCAAGGTATAAAACCAAGGATAATGCCAAGAAAATAATTTTTAAAACCAGTTGGGTTTGAAAATAAAAAATTGATTAAATTCTTTAAATTTTTCTTAACTGGTTGTGGGATTTTAACGGCCCTAAAAACGGGCGGAATTGTAAAAGGTAAATTAATTTTTGCAATTGCGGAGTTAAAAATTATCAGTGCTGCGACTATTAAAACCAAGCCTGCAAATTCCTTGAAAAAAATGCTATTTTTTAAGTTGAGTGAAAGAAAAGAGGAGAAAAGTGCGATTAAACAATAGGTGGTTATTCTGCCGAAATGATAGGGCAAAAGTGCCAGGCCAGATAATTTACGAAGAGGGGTTGCGTCTTTAATTTCAATTTTGCTTAACCGATTTCCAACTTGAGTCAAAACAAATGGGCCGCACATTGAGGTGCAGTGAGAAAATCCGCCGAATAATCCAAGAGTAAAAAGTGAGGCAATTATAGTGCCTTGATAATCCATTTTGATGAATTTTACTGGATTTAGTTTTGTCTCTTTCTGGCAAGGATATTTAGATATTCAACCGCCATGGCAAAGAACAGTGAGAAATAGAGATATCCTTTAGAAATCTCAATATGTAATCCGTCAGCTAATAAAATTGTTCCAATCATGAAAATAAATGCTAGGGCAACAATTTTTAAGCTAGGGTAGGTGGCAAGCATTTTGCTAATTTGATCGGAGGCAAAAAGCATTAATAACATGGCCACAAAAACTGCGGCGACAATGATTGGAATATTGTTGGTCATACCAACTGCGGTGATGATGGAGTCAAAAGAGAAAACGAAATCGACCGCAACAATTTGCACAACTGCAGCAGAAAAGGTTTCTTTAACAATGATTTTTTTAGGATTTCCGTCTTTTTTTATATGTTTTACATCCGCATAAATTTCAATTCCGCTTTTTGCCATTAGAAATACTCCACCCGCAATCAGAAGTAGATTTTTAAAAGAAAATCCAAGTCCAAATATTGTGAATAAAGGATCGGTCATACTGATAACCCAAGAGAGAGTCATCAACATTATAATTCTCATGATCAGCGCCAAGCTAATACCAATATATCTAGCTCTATCGCGGTATCTTTGTGGCAGGTTGGAAACGACGATGGCGATAAAAACCAGGTTATCAATGCCAAGAACTATCTCTAAAAATGCAAGGGTAATGAAGCTAAAAAGTAGTTCTGGTGAGAATAAAAATTCCATAGCTATAAAGTTATTAGTTTTTGTTGATATAAAAAATTAAGAACCGGGACGATGTTCATTCCAATAATTATATTATCAGCACCAGTGACTTTGGAAAATAAATGTTTGCCGAAAGATTCGAATTTATAGCTACCGGCAGATCCCCAAGATTGATCGAGATCGACATAATTTTCAATTTCTGCATCGCTTAAATTTCTAACAGCTAGTTTCGCTTTGCTTAATTTTTTAAAGAGAAGCTTGTCAGATTTATATAAACAGACAGCATTATTTTGAATGTGAGTTTTGCTGCGCAACCTTCTTAATTGTGCTATTGCTTGGGCACGATCTTTTGATTTGTCAATTGCCAATCCCTCTAATTCACAAATTTGATCCGAGCCAATTACTAAGGAATCTGGATGATCTATGCTTACAGAAAGAGCCTTTTGTTTTGCTAGATACATTGCTTGCTGACCGATGCTTAAATGTTTTATCACTGGCTTTGCAGCATCCTCGTCAAAAGCGGGATTTATAACTTCAAATTTAACCCCCAAATCTGACAAAATTTTTTTTCTAGCTGGAGAGCTTGAGGCAAGAATTATGTGACAATTCTGTTTCATCTCGCGTGCTATTTAATCATCTGCAAAAACTTTTCTTCCAATCTATGGTCTTGCTTAAAATTTCCAAGCATTGTTGTGGTAACAGTTGTTGTGCCTGGTTTATGAATGCCTCTGGTTGTCATGCATTGATGTTCGGCATCAATCAAAACCGCAACACCTTTTGGATGAAGGAAATTTTGCAAAGCATTTGCAATTTGTGAGGTCATGGTTTCTTGAGTTTGCAGTCTTTTAGCGAAGACATCCAGGAGCCTGGCAATTTTGCTGATGCCAACTACTTTTTTATCCGGTATGTAAGCAATATGGGCAATGCCAATGAATGGCGCCATATGATGTTCACAATGAGATTCGAAGCGCATATTTTTTAGCAAAACTATTTCTTCGTAATTTTCAATTTCGCTAAAGGTTTTGCCAAGAATGACAGAAATATCAACGCCATATCCAGAAAAAAATTCCTTATAAGCTTCAATAACTCTTTTTGGAGTTTCCTTTAATCCTTCACGATCGGGATTATCTCCGGCCCAAGAAATTAAAGTTTTTACAGCATTAATTGCTTCTAATTCGCTAGGGCGATTTATTTTGTCTGACATGGTTTGAAATTTTGATTGAGAAGTGTGGCAATATAGTAAGGGCGGGTTAAAAAACAAGAAAGATTATCTTGCAAAGCCAGTTTAAAATTTTATAATTCAGGCTAATTTTGGCAGTCCTTGCTGAGATCGCAAATCCAATCAAATCAAACTTATACCGATATGAAATTAACCAATATTAAAGGGTTTCTAGCCTTGTGTTTTGCTGTTACTTTTGCCGCTACTTTTTTTGTTGCTAGCAGCGCGAGTGCTCAAAATATCGCCGTTATCGATTTAGAAACTGTTCTAAAAAATAGCGATGCAATGAAAGATGCTCAGGACAAAATCAGCAAAAAGCAAGCAATGTTCCAGAAGGAAATTGACAAAAAGCAAGAAGCTCTTGAAAAAGAAAGCAAACAACTAAACTCTAAAAAAGGCTCTTTGTCTGAAGACGCTTTTGCTAAAGAACAAGAGAAATTTTCTAAAAAAGTTGCCGAACTAAAAGACATGGTTAACAAAAGACAAGATTCTCTAAAAAAATCTTCTCTCGAAGCCATCTCTAAAATCAACGACAAAATAAAAGAAGTTGTTGAAGAAATCAGAAAAGAGAAAAATCTTGATGTTGTTATCTCTTCTACAGGTACAGTTTTCTACAAAGACGAGCTAGATATTTCTGATAAAGTTACTAGTAAGTTGAACAAAAAAATCTCTAAAATAGACATTAAATAATGTCTCATGGTTAATGATTAATGACCAGCGACAATTGCTGGTCATTAATCCAAAAATTAGCCGCCAATGCCATTTATCCATCTTAGAAATCATACTAATTATTCCCTCTGTAGCGGCGCCATAATGGTTGGCGATTTAGTCTCCGCTGCCAAAAAAAACAAAATGCCCGCAGTGGCAATTTGTGACAGTGGCAATTTATTCGGGGCCTTAGAATTTTCCAGCGCCTGCAAAAAATCTTCCATACAACCAATAATTGCCTGTGAAGTTCTAATCGCTCTTGAAGAGCAATCTCGTCACAGTTCTCATCTTGAGGTTCAAAATTCTTTAAAAAAAATTATCCTGATTGCTAAAGACAAGGCTGGTTATTTGAATTTAATGTCCTTGGTTAGCGATAGTTCCATTAATAAAAAAAGTGGTTTGACAGAACATATTACTTTTAAAGAGTTGAACGAAAAAAAGGATGGGTTGATTATTTTATCCGGCGGAATAGATGGTTTTTTATCACAGCTTTTTGTTTGTGGTCAGGATAAAAAAGCAGAAGAAATTGCTGTAAAATTTCGTGATTTATTTGCTAGTGATTTTTATATTGAAATCTCTCGTCACAATAATTCCCTTGAAGACAAAATTGAAAAAAAGCTGATTGATTTGGCCTATAAAGCCAATATTCCTCTGGTTGCCACCAATGATAATTATTTTGTAAGCCCAGAAATGTTTGAGGCGCAAGATATACTTTCTTGTATCGGAACCGGCAGATATGTTACTGAAACCAACCGCAAAAGACTGACCTCAGAGCATTATTTTAAAAGCTCGGAAGAAATGGAAAAATTATTTGCAGACCTGCCAGAAGCTATAGAAAATACCGTCAATATTGCCAAGAAATGCCACATAATGGCTTTTGAACGACCGCCAACTTTACCAAAATTTTCTACCATTAATAATATTTCTGAAGCTGAACAGCTAAGTATTGAGGCTAAAAAAGGCCTGGAAGAAAGGCTTAAAACCAAGTTTGAGTTGGAAGAAATTTCTCCCGAAGATCGGCAAAAAATTATAACTCAATATAGTGAACGTTTGGATTATGAGCTGAAGATAATTAACCAAATGAATTTCAGCGGCTATTTTTTAATAGTTTCTGATTTTATTGTTTGGAGCAAAAAAAACCAAATCCCGGTTGGGCCAGGCAGGGGCTCTGGTGCTGGCTCAATTGTGGCTTGGTCTTTGCAAATTACCGATCTTGATCCAATCCATTTTGGTTTGCTTTTTGAGCGCTTCTTAAATCCAGAACGGGTTTCAATGCCGGATTTTGATATCGATTTTTGTCAGGAAAGACGCGACGAGGTGATAAATTATGTGCAGCAAAAATACGGCAAAGACATGGTTGCCAGCATCATCACCTTTGGAAAATTGCAGGCTAAAGCTGTGCTAAAAGATGTGGGCCGGGTTTTGCAAATGCCATATGGACAGGTTGATAGAATTTGTAAGCTTATTCCTTTCAATGCCATCGAAGCAGTGACTTTAAAAAAGGCAATTGAAATGGATAAAGATTTGCAAAATGCCATAGAGCAAGATTTGCAAATCCAGAAATTGGTTAATATCGGTTTGAAGCTTGAAGGTTTAAATCGCCACGCCTCAACTCATGCGGCAGGTATAGTTATCGGTGACAAACCTTTAAAGGAAATTTGTGGCCTTTATCTGGATCAAGAGGGTGCATCAATGCCGGCCGTTGGTTATTCGATGAAATATGCTGAGGCTGCGGGTTTGGTTAAATTTGACTTTTTGGGCTTAAAAACTCTCACCGTAATTTCAGAAACTGTAAAGCTAGTTAATCAAACCCGTGGAATTGGCTTGGACATTAGCAAAATCCGTTTGGATGATAAATTAACTTTTGAGATGCTTGCCGAGGGAGATTCAGTAGGGGTTTTCCAGATCGAGTCTTCCGGCATGAGATCAATGTTGCGGCAAATGAAGGCCGATAAATTGGAAGACATTATCGCCTTGATTTCGCTATATCGTCCAGGTCCGATGGACAATATTCCAACCTATATTAGAAGGAAGCTTAAACAGGAAGAGATTACCTATCCACATCCGCTTTTAGAATCTACTTTAAAAGAAACTTATGGGGTTATTGTTTATCAAGAACAAGTGATGGAAATTGCCAAAGTCTTGGCCGGCTATAGTTTAGGAGCGGCAGATATTTTGCGTCGTGCAATGGGTAAAAAGATCAAAGAAGAAATGGATAAACAAAGAGAAGTTTTTGTTTCCGGCGCAGTTAAGAATGGTCTTAACGAAAAAAGAGCGGGAGAAATTTTTGATTTGGTGGATAAATTTGCTGGCTATGGATTCAACAAATCTCACGCTGCAGCTTATGCCTTGATTTCCTACCAAACTGCTTATCTAAAAGCGAATTTTCCGGTTGAGTTTTTAACTGCGTCGATAAATCAGGAAATTGATAACAGTGATAAGATCAATATCTTCCTGCAAGTTGCAAAAGATCATGATATAAAAATCCTGCCTCCCGATGTTAATAGGAGTCAGGCAATTTTCACGGTGGAAGCTATTTAGTTTCTTGTGGCTTTTTCTTAAACATTTCTAACATTCTCCAGGTTACTACAAACCCGCCGACGATATTTATTGATGCCAAAATTATCGCGATAAAGCTCAAGAAACCGATAAAGAAAGATTTGGCAGCACCAAGTGCAATTATTGCCCCTATCAAAATAACGCCGGAAATAGCATTAGTAACTGACATTAGTGGAGTATGTAAAGCTGGTGTGACTTTCCAGACCACAAAATAACCAACAAAACAGGCCAATACAAAAGCTGTTAATCCGAATACAAAAGGATCAACTCCGCCACCAAAGAAATTAATAGCGGAAACTTTTTTAACAAGAAGCTCGGAGTCAGAAGCTATGCGGTCAGAGATGGTAATAATTTCTTTAATTTGGCTCATAAATTTAAAATTATTAAAAGTTTATATTTTCCACTTTTTGCTGAGATATTGGATTATGTCATTCATCTCATCATCATTAATATATTTTGTAAAGATAATGATTTCACCAATATCTCCATTATAAAAAGCCGTGCTGCTTCCTCCACATCCACCACTGACACCACCAATACCAGGGCTTGTATAAGAAGATAAAACTGTCTTTCCAGTTGCGTTATTGGTGGTTGCTAATGTTAGATCTTGAACTGCTGTGGTTTGCAATTCTTTCATATTATGAGTTCTTCCGAGGGAGGAGTTAAAGCGGAAGACATGAATTCTAGGAATTCGTTTTATATAACCCGCAACCGTAATGTCAAAACTGGTGGAAGAAAATGTATGGGCAAATGTCAATATTGTGTTGGTTTTATATCCAAGAATAAGATTTTCATTAGCGACCGCAGAATTATTGCAAAGAAAATAATTTGCGCTTTGGGTGCTGCGTCTTTGTTCGACTATAATAACGCTATAATTAGACCCTGAAAGAGCTGAACCGTCAAAATTTAGATAATTGGTGGCACCATTAAATCTTACTACGGGAAGACCATTTATGATTGATCTATAATAGGTTGGGGCATCTCCAGAGATTGCATCATTTTTTGAGAGACGGGTAATAGCTGTTGAGCAATATGGCTGTGAGGATGTGGAGCATGTAGGTGATGCATCATCTAAATCTCTGTATGGGTTAATATTGCGCCAAGTTTGAATTGTGTCTCCAGATCTAAGAATGACATTGTCCTGATTAGTGGTGTTAGTTGTGGTGTTAATATAATTAAAATTATTTTCCATGGTGGTTTCATACCATACCAATAAATTACTGATACGAATAACAGGAGAAGCCTTGGTAAGTGACTGGGCACCAGCAAGTCTTATTTTTTCTAAAATGCCGCTACCACTAGAGACGGCTACCATCAAAATCGTTATTATTAATATAACGAGCGACATTTCTATTAAGGTAAATCCCAGCTTTTTTTTGCTATATTTCATGATTCAAAATTAAGATAGGGTTACGTCAATATTCCATTTTTTACCAAGATATTCCAAAACATCATTTCTTTCCTGGGTACTAAGGGTGCGGTTAAAAACTATTAATTCTCCGACAAAACCATTGAAAAAGTTTGCGGGAGAGGCGGCAATATATCTAGCGCCGATTATGATACCATTGATGCTAAAAGATCCAGATGAAGCAACCGTAGTTCCGGCAGCGCCATTTAAATATGAGGTGTTGTTAGAGCCATCAAAACTAGTGGAAAATATATATGAAACATTGCTGCCTGGGTTAGTCACAGAAGAGAGATTTGTCCCTCTAAATGTTCTTAGTGTTCCTGATCCATCATTGTCAATAGCTAATACAAGAGAGGTAGAATTATTATCAACAGATCCATCATAAAAAACTGCAACGGAACTATTAAGGACATCACTAGATTTCTTAGCGACAACAAAGACTTCCAGTTGATTGGAGTTTAATTCCATCGGGAATGTTGTTTTAAGAAAGTTGCTAGTACCGTTAAATTTTAAAACCGGTAAACCATTAATGCCATCTGCGATATAAGATGGGCCGGAAGTGCTGATTGTAGTATCATAGGGATCAATTTTATTATCGCTGATATCGAGCCATGAGGTTATTTGTGAGCCATTATAAGCTAATGCGCTATCAAGACTATTTGGCATTATGGTTTCGTACCAAACAACTAAACCTTCCATTTTAGGAATGATTGAAGATTTGGTAATAGTTGAGGCTGATGAAACCTTTGCTTTGTTAATTAAAGTACTACCCTTTATTGCCGCTAAAATTAGAACTGCGATAATTAATAGTACGACTGACATTTCAAGAAGTGAAAATGCCTGTTTTTTTTTCTTATGATTCATATCTGTTTAATAAATTTTCTAAGATAGTGAAGTAGGGAAGGTTATGTTGGTTGGAATATTCCATTTCTTGCCCAAATAATCAGTAACATCACCTCTTTCTTGATCACTAAGGGCGCGGTCAAAAACAATTAATTCCGCAATGAAACCATTATAGTAGGGAGCATCTGGAAAATCGCTGGCATATCTTGAGCCAATTACGATACCTTCAATATTAAAAGATCCAGATGAAGCAATTTGAGTTCCAGCAACCCCGTTTAAATATGTCGTGTTGTTGGTGTTGTCGAAAGTAGTTGAAAATATATAAGGAACATTATTGCCGGGATGGGTTACTGAGGAAAGATTTCCAGCCCTATAGGTTTGTAATGTAACTGTATTATCAAGTGCCAAAACAACAGAAGAAGAATTGGTATCAGAGCTGCCGCTATAAAAGACAGCAGTAGAGCTATTGGCAGAAACGCTTGATCTTTTGGTGACGATAAAAATTTCCATCTGGTTGGATTGGATAGGGGAAGGTAAAGCAATAACGAGGCTATTGGTATTTGCAGAATCAAACTGTAGGGCTGGCAAGCCATTGATATTGCTACTAATATAAGTTGCACTGCCACTGGCAAAAATTGTTGCGCTTTTGTTTGGAACAATGTTATTCCATCTATTGATAGCTGTATTATTTGATATCTGTCTATCAGGAAAACTAATAGACATTGTTGTTTCAAACCATGCAACCAATCCATTAATTTTTAAGATCGGAGATTCAATAGTTTTTTTTCTGGCAGATGCAATTTTTGCTTGTTGAATCAGGTCACTACCTTTAATAACTGAGATTGTAAGGATTGAGATTACGGCCAGGGCAATTGAAATCTCAAAAAGCGAAAACCCTTTTTTATGCAGTGAAGGTTTTTTATGATTCATAGTTAAGATATTAGTTAAGGAGCGGTATATTCCATTTCTTACTCAAATATTGCTCTATTTCCTTCCTTTCATTATCGCTTAAAGATCTTGAAAAAATGATAATCTCACCAAGATGGCCGTTGTAATTATTGTCATTATATGAACCTATATAAATTGCAGGTTTATAACCGGTCGCATAATTGCCCGTACATGAAAGACCTTTTGCTAATGGCTGCTTTCCTTCATCTGAAACAAAATAAGTACTGGCTGCAGACGGCACAATATCTGCACTATTGCTTCCATTTAGAAAATAATATCTTCCAACAGATTGTTTAAGGCCAAAGACATGGATTTTGGGTATATTTTGTACTGATGGAGTGGGATAATGAAGTTCGGCGAAATCAGGAAAACCATGTATTATTGTTGATCTATGGGCAAAATAAATATTATTCCCATCATTTCGTGCACCATAGCCGATATATAGACCACCAGTATCAAAAAGAGTTGAGTTGATACTCTGAGAAATGATTGGCATTGGTAAGACTATATTAGTGGTATTCCTTATATATTTTTCTACTATTATTATAGTAAAGTCACTCAATTCCAGTTGCTTGTAGTCAGAAAATCGAAAAAGACAGCCATAGCCATTATCACCACTGTTAAAAATCGTTGGCAAACCATTTATACCATCTGTGCGATATACATAGCATGTGCTGCTAGTGTTTACTGTCACTGGAGCGCCCGCGCAGGTATTGCGATCATCTCCAAAAAGTGCATCGTTATGTTTCGGACTAAGATCATACCATCTTTGAACTGGTAGGCCACTATTAATATCAGCGTTATCAATGCTTTGAGGCATTGTTGTTTCCAGCCAGGCATATAAACCATCCATATCTTTAACTGGAGAAGAAGCCGTTAATGATCTTGCAACTGCCATTTTAGACATGGAAGACATTTTGTTTACTGTGATCATTGAGCCCACTATGACTGAAATTATGACTAGCACAACAGAGAGCTCAACCATGGAAAAAGCTATCTTATGTTTCTTTTTCATTTTTTTTATAAAGTTCATTTTAGAAATTTATTAATATGCTTATTAAAACTGATTAGTAATATTGTAGTAAAATATTATCAATCCACTGATTCTTCAAAATTACTGAATGATTGCTTTTTCTATCTGCAGTCTTTTTGTCTATCAAAATATTAGTTTAATAGAGGTATATTCCATTTCTTACTCAAATATTGCTCTATTTCCCTCCTTTCATTGTCTCTTAAAGATCTGGCGAAGATAATAATTTCAGCAAGATGTCCGTTATAATTGTTGTTATTATATGATCCTAAAAAAATAGTTGACCTAAAATAGTTACCACTGGTAGATGGACATTCAGGAATAGTATTTAAAATTGGGGTTTTGCCGACTGTGGAAGTGTAGTAGTTACTTGCTTGAGACGGCACAATTGATGAATCATTGCTGCCATTTAGATAATAATATTTTCCATAATCTTGTTTAAGTCCAAAAACATGAATTTTGGGTACATTCTGAGCTGACGAGATGTAATGAAGTGGTCCGGCATTAGATAAAAGATCCGAATTGTTTACTTTTCCTATATCGTCAAAATAAATATTATTTCCTCCACTAATATCTCCATAACCAATAAAGAGAGATCCATGTGTGTCTGTTGAGGTATTGCTATGGGCAATAATGGCCATAGAGATGCTATTATTTGTAGTATTTCTTATAAATTGCTCCACCACTATTATAGTATAGTCAGACATCTCCAATTGTTTGTAGTTATCAAATCGAAAATAACATCCTCCTCCATTATCGCCAGAAGTGAATATTGATGGTAGGCCATTTATGCCGTTAGATCGATAGGCAAGACAGGTGCTGTTAGTATTTACCGGCAATGCTGCACCAGAGCATGAGGTGCGATTATCGCCAAGAACTGCATCATTATGTCTAGGACTAAGATCGTGCCAAACCTGAACTGGTCTGTTGCTGCCAATATCACTGTTATCAATGCTTTGAGGCATTGTTGTTTCCAGCCATACAAATAAACCATCCATATCTTTAACCGGAGAAGAAGCTGTTAGAGATCTGGCAACTGATAATTTAGAAGCATAGGATATTTTATTAGCCGCAATTACTGAGCCAATTATGACTGAAATTATGATTAGCACAACCGAGAGCTCAACCATGGAAAAAGCTATCTTATATTTCTTTTTCATTCTTTTTATGAAGTGCATTTTATGCTTGATTAGTGCTGATTGAAATCCGGAAAAAAACTCTAGGCAACGCTAATATGCGATGTTAAAAATAACAAAATCTACAGTTCAGACGATTTGTGTAAAATCGTTATATAAAGTTATTAATTTTTTACTGATTTTGCCGGGCTTGCCGTTACCAATAATTTTTTGATCAATTTTAGATACTGGTCGGATAAGTAGGGTAGTGCTGGATAGAAAAACTTCTTTAGCTGCAAGAAGCTGTTCAGGAGTAAATTTTTGTTCTAAAACAACAATGTCATTTTGTTTTGCTAAGTCAATAATTCTGTTTCTGGTTATACCACAAAGTATAAAATTATCGGCATTTCTGGTGATTAAATTATCGTTTTCATCAACTATAAATACATTGGCAAAGCTTGCTTCTGTAACATAACCATCTCTAATCATAATAACATCGTCAGCGCCTTCATCATATGATTTTTGTCTGATCCATGATTGAGCAAGTAGGGCAGTAGATTTTATATCGCATCTTTTCCAGCGTATATCTTCATGAGTGACGGTTTTTATGCCATTTTCTATAGCTTCCGGTTCAGCAATCTTTTGCGGTGAAACGGTTGCGGTTATGGTTGGTACATATTGTGTTGGAAAGGCCTGAAATCTTGGTGAGGAACCTCTGGTAATTTGCAGATAAACTGATCCGTCGCTTAAATTATTTTTAGCGAATAATTCTAAAATAATTTCCCTTAGTTGCTTAGAATTTTGCTCAATTTTGATTTGCAATTCGTTTAGTGAGCGAAACAATCTTTCTAAATGCCAATCGACATCAATCAGCTTGTTATTTTTTAGAAGGATTACTTCATAAACTCCGTCCGAGAATTGAAAACCTCGATCTTCAATATGAACAAAACATTGCTCATGAGGCAAAAACTTGCCGTTAATAAAGCTGATTTTTGCCATTTATTTCTTGATGAAGGATTTGCCGTTATAGATGGAGCCTTCACCTAAATATTCATTAATACGAATTAGCTCATTATATTTGGCGATGCGGTCTGACCGGCAAAGGGAGCCAGTTTTTATTTGGCCAGCACTGGTGCCAACCGCAATATGTGCAATATAGGAATCTTCAGTTTCTCCAGAACGATGTGAAATGATGGTGTTGTAGTTGTTTAATTTGGCAAGCTCAATAGCTTTAAGGGTTTCGCTTAAAGTTCCGATTTGATTTGGCTTAATCAAAATTGCATTGGCCATTTTTTCTTTAATGCCTTTTTCCAAAATTGTTGGATTGGTAACAAAAAGATCATCTCCAACCAATTGAACTTTGTTGCCTAATTCTTTGGTAATATTTTTCCAGCCTTCAAAATCATTTTCCGCACAAGCATCTTCGATTGAAACAATCGGATAGTTATTGATCAGTTCTTGATAATATTTGATTAACTCGTCGCTGCTTAAAATTTTATTTTCACCTACCAAATTATATTTACCATTTTTGTAAAATTCAGTTGAAGCGGCATCAAGGGCCAGAACAACTTCATTTTTAGGATTATATCCTGCAGATTCTATGGCTCTAGTTATATAATCAAGAGCTTGTTTGGCTGAGTCAAAATTTGGCGCAAAACCGCCTTCATCACCAACATTGGTAGAAAAGCCGTTCTTTTTTAAGATTGATTTTAAATTGTGAAAAACTTCTGCCCCAATTCTGATGGCATCAGTAACTGAAGATGCAGAAATCGGCATGATCATGAATTCCTGAATATCAATTTTATTATCGGCATGAGCTCCGCCATTGATAATATTCATCATTGGAGTTGGGGTCACCAGTGATTCATCTCCTCCAATATAATGATAAAGTGGTAAGCCCATTGAGTTGGCAGTAGCGATAGCATTGGCCATGGAAACTGCCAAAATAGCGTTGGCGCCCAAATTGCTTTTATTTGGTGTGCCGTCAAGCTTGATCATTTTTTCATCAATTTCTTCCTGCTCATCTGACTCCATACCAATCAAAGCTTGAGAGATTTTTTGGTTAACATTTTCAACCGCTTTTAAAACTCCTTTGCCTAAATATCTTTTAGCATCACCATCACGAAGCTCGCAAGCTTCTAAACTGCCGGTTGAAGCACCGGAAGGAACTGAAGCAATTCCATAAGAACCGTCAGATAAAAAGACTTCAGCTTCTAATGTTGGATTGCCTCTGGAATCAAGAATTTCTCTAGCGTGAATATTTGTAATCTCTGCCATGACTGGGGTTTTTAATTGATAATCAAAACGCGGCAGATTATCTTTGCAACTGATTAATTATCAATCAATTTTCCCTCCATTTAATGAATGGCTGTTTATTTAAACTTCTGGTAACAATTACCGTTTGTACCCTCTTGTTTCTTGGTTATCCTTATTTCAAAGAATTTGCCATTGATTCTATAAACGGAAATATTGACGACTTAAAAAGTGACGGTATAGCTGTCAGAAAATTTATTGATTCCCTCCCTAACGAACTAAACAAAAAAAATGACGATTCTAAAGATAAAAAGACTGGACAATAATCCGGATTTGCCATTGCCAAAATATGAAACTATAGGTAGTGCCGGTATGGATTTATTGGCGGCAATTGATGAACCAGTTGTTATTAAACCGGGAGAAATAAAACTGGTAAAAACCGGAATTGCCATTGCGCTAGAGCTTGGATTTGAAGCTCAGGTGCGCCCAAGAAGTGGTTTGGCACTAAAAAATGGTATTACGGTTTTAAATACTCCTGGCACTATAGATTCAGATTATCGCGGGGAAATTTGCGTTATATTAATCAATCATTCTCAATTAGATTTTAAAATTGAAAGAGGAATGCGCATTGCACAAATGGTGATTGCAAAACATGAGCAGGCAAAAATTGTTGAAGTAAAAAACTTGGATGAAACCACAAGAGGTGAGGGCGGTTTTGGTTCTACCGGTGTATGATATTATCCGAACAGCAAAAACAACGCTATTTGCGCAACACAATCCTTCCTGAAATTTCCGAAGAAGGACAGAAAAAATTGCTGCAAGCAAAAGTGCTTGTTATTGGTGCTGGTGGTTTGGGATCGCCTTGTATTTATTATTTATCGGCAGCTGGAGTTGGAAATATTGGCGTGGTGGATGATGACCATGTTGAGCTTTCCAATTTACAAAGACAAATCATTCATAACAACTCCGATATAGGCAAAAAGAAGGTTGACAGCGCTAAAGAAAAAATTGATCTGCTTAATGAAGATGTCAGCATCAACACTTATCCAATCAGAATCAACCAACAAAATTTGTCCGAATTAGTCAGAGATTATGATTTTATTTTGGACGCAACCGATAATTTTCTCACCCGTTTTATAATCAATGAAATTTGCCATCAGCAAAAAAAACCACTGATATTCGCTGCGGTAAAAGGCTTTTTGGGCCAAGTTTCGGTTTTTAAATCTTACCAAAAAAACTGTCCATGTTATGCCTGTTTTAACCCCAATATTGTTGATGAAAATTTTAGTTTACCTTTATCGGACAAGGGAATTTTAGGTTCGGTTGCTGGTTCTGCCGGCACAATTCAAGCTACAACAACTATCAAAGAAATTTTAAATATCGGTGAGAGTCTGGTTGGAAAAATTTTAATTTTCGATTTTCTAAAAAACGAATTCAGAAAAACTGCTCTGAAAAAAAACTCTTCATGCAAAATTTGCCAACAACAATAAATTAATGTCCTGGATAATTTATACTATTGGAGGAGCTGCATTTCAGACTTTCCGAAATTTAGAGCAAAAAGTTCTTAACCAAAAACTTGACGCTCTGACCGTTTCTTGGTCAAGATTCATTCTGCCTTTCCCTTTTGCAATTATTGTCGCTCTCAACACTTTTTCTTTTGTAGAAAAATCATTGATTATCTACTGCATAATCACAGCCTTTTTTCAAGTTGCCGGCAATATATTTTTGCTGCAAACCTTAAAATCAAAAAATTTTAGTGTTGGCGTTGCCTTCTACAAAACAGAGGCTTTGCAGGCAATGATAGTTGGAATGTTGCTTTTCAACGAAAAAGTCTCCTTCTCTGATTTTGTTGCCATCATCACTGGTATGAGCGGAGTGATCTTAATGTCAGGTTTGATTTTCAATAACGGGTTTAAAATTTTTGTTAAATCGATGAACAACAAGTCCACTTTTTATGGACTTATGTCTGGCTTTTGTTTTTCCATTTCAGCCTTCAATTTAAAATTTGCATCTGCAACATTGGTTAATATTGGCCATTCAAATCTAAAAGCAGCTTTGGTGGTTTTGATGTGGGTAATTTTATTTCAAAATATATTATTTATTGCGGCAAAACTTTATGGTAGAAGATTGAAAAAAGACCTTAAAAGCCTGGTTTCTTTAGAAAATAAATATGCTTTTTTTAAAACCACAATCCTAAGTTTTTTGGGATCAGTTTGCTGGTTCACTGCTTTTGGAATGGAGAAAGTGGTATATGTTAAAGCGGTAGGACAAATAGAGTTGGTGATAGCGATTATGGTTTCCCATTTTATATTGAAAGAAAAAATCAAGATGAATGAAATTACCGGGATGATACTTACCTCTTTGGGGATATTGGGATTAGTTTTGCTTCCTTAAAATATGCTCTTTACTGGGCTAGGAATTAATTTTTAAATTAATATCTCTACCTTTGTTCCCTTTCCTTTTTGGGATTCAATTTTCATTTTGCCATTCATAATCTCTACAAGCTTTTTGACAATTGGCATACCTATCCCATGTGATCCGACTTCTTTGTCTAAAATGGATTTATCAATTTTTTTGCCATCACCATTTAGCGCCATCTGAATTTCCTCTTCATTCATGCCAATACCGGAATCAATGAAGGTGATGGAAATTTTATCATCTTCTTCCGGTGAGGAGTTTGGAACTGTTCTAACAACAATACTTACCTCATTATTCTGTGGGCTATATTTAACAGCATTAGTAAGAAGATTAGTTAGAATTTGCTTAAATCTCCTAACATCGATTTTGATTTGTGGAACATCGCTGGCAATATCAGTTTTGACCGTAACTCTCTGATCAATTAGAAAACTTTTGTTAAAGATCAGCATTCTTCTGAGTATCTCTTCAATATTGCAGTTGGTTGGTTTTCCTAGAGTGAAGTCTCCCTCTTCAATTTGAGTTTCATCAAGAAGGTCTTCTACATAATGGAGCATCTCCATGGCATGAGGAGTAAGCATTTTAGAAAATTCTATAGCCTCTTTTAAATCTTTGGTAACGGTGTCATCAATTTCTTTTATTCCTATTTGCTCTATCTTCTTCTGGTAATTCTTCAAATTATCAACAATAAAATGTGCCAAACCGGAGATGCCGGAAATGTAATTGCGAAGATCATGAGAGACCTTGGGGAGAAGAGTGGGAGATTTGGGCATAATTGCTAGCACCAGTAAATCATTATGAAAATCAGAACAGACTATTTTAAATCTAAAAATAATATTAAGTTTTTGATTACTAATTTACTAGTCATGTTTCATATTGAAACATGACTAATATTTTTTTGATATTTAAAGGTCTTCCGCTATTTTTCGCCGCGCTTAATAAAAAATAAATTCCTTAAGCCTAAGTTAAATTTTAGGCGATTTCTGAGCTATAAAATAGCTAATCAAATTCTGTATTCGTGAATTGTAAATAATAAAAGCAATTAATAATGATATATGACTAACAATTAATTGGATTCAGCTAAGCAAGCTCCTATTGTCATAAAAGCTATATATTTTGTTAATGATAATTTATGGCTGCATAAATAAATAATCATAAAAATAGCGCCAGTTAAGCAAGGTATTGATGAAGCGAATTGAGGGATTACTAACAAGATTTGCCTCTGCGTCTAAGCCAAAGTTAAGACCATCATTGCGATTGGATGGGAGAAGTGATTTACCGAGTATAAGAGAGTCAATAAATATCCACAAAGATAGATTACATAGAGGCACTTCTATCAAGACTGCCACTATTTCTGATTCACAAACTTATAGTATAGCAGAAAAAATATTAAGGGCACAAACTGAGCGCGGCCTTCCAGAAAGCAAGACTTCAAGCACATTTCTTGAAGCCAATTTATTTGGTCAGCCAGATTTATCCTCTAACGCCGCCGGCTCAATAAAAGTTTTGATAGCGGATATTAAGGATTTTCCAGAATGTAAACGACAATATGACTTGCAAAAGCATAAAAATTCGATGCTTTGTGTCGGTGGCCCAGCCGCTGAAGATCAAGTTATTTTGGCTGGAATAATTAAACAAATCAGAGAAAGGCTTGATGATATAGTTTATATAACCAGAGATTATCAGGAATCAAATGTGACTCACTCCGCTAAACAGTCTCACGCCAGACATGGAAATGCTCTCAATGCAGATGAATCGCTGTCTGGACATAAATTACTTCCGATTCTTCTGATAAGAAAATTATTGGGTGTAGAGCTGGAAGATGTTATGGAGCCAGATTATATCAAGATAGATGTCGCCTTCACCATTGATCAAAAAAAGCTAAGAATTTATTTCGGCAATGAACTGAATTGGTTGAAGCAGGAATATAAAAAGAGAAATGGCGAGTTAAACGAACATGATATAAACCGACTGGAATCCGTCTTATCGCAGGAAATATTGATAGCGATTGAAAAACAAACGGGGTTAAGGATCAGCGGCGGACTTGAAAGAGCAAGACAGGATCCATCTTCAATTCATGTCAATTTCAATGCACAAGAAGAAAAGCATTTGCAAGCAGAGATGGGTGACCTAAAAAAAGTCGGCATAGAATCCAGAAAATTATCATCTGAAAAAAGCAGGTTTTTCTTTGGTGAAAATGAACATATCCATAGCGCCTACGAATATCCTGGGGATGGTTATATTCTTTTTGATGATCATCAATCCAACCAAGAATTAGCTGAAGAAAATGGAGTATTGTGGATGGACGGAGTAGAGGTGAGCAGAATTTTTGTTACACAAAATGATCTTGGAAATGCCGAAGTAGCGGGAGTTTTAACCAGCGATGGGGAGTATTTTTATTGCAATAAACTGCATTTTACCGGGGGTTATAAAGTTGATTATGATTTTGACCCGGAATCCAAAAGTCGCTTTCAAAGCAGCGTCATCAGGAACATATTAAATATGTTGGAAGACCATCTTGGCTTATCAAAACCGCTGGGTTCCAATATCACCACTGCAACCGGCGTTTCAATAAATGCAGTTTTTAAAAAAAGCGAGAGACTAAGGAGAATTATCGAAAGATACGGATCAACCGGTGAGATAGCGGTAACCAACAGCCATTGGACCATGATTGCTGAGGATGATGAGCATATTTTGATGAGAATAACCGGCGGCGGCAATACCGGATCTGAAGAATATAACCCGGCCTATTTTCTAAATGTAATGGCAAATACCAGAAGAATTTTTGGTGATGATCTGATCGGAATCTTATCTACCTATGGCTGTCCAAGAGCAGTGAATGCTAAAAATTCCAGTGAATTTGCCAAGATTGCTGAAGGTGGAATTATTAGCTATGGAAAAGGAGGAACGGGAAATACCAAAAGACATACTGAGGCCGCTTTTGGCCTGATGATGGTTGGTTTTGAACGGGAGGTGGTTGATTATTTTAATCAATTTCAAACCAGTAAAGGTAACCCACTAGGGGATGATTTGTTAAAGATTTATGAGATGGCAAAAAATATTGAATTTTTCCATGACAATTTACAAAAAACCAACCGCAGGATGGGATATGACAGTTCATTTTCAATGTCAGAAATGCTGCTTTTGGGAGCTTTTGTGAGCGCTTTATCTGTGGGTGTTGTCAATGGCTTAATAAGCACAAAATCGTCAAGCAAGGAGATTTAAGATAAATATGAAATATGATTTAAAGGACCTAATGCTGTTTACTTATGTTGCAAAGCTTAAAAGCTTTGTGAGGGCCGCTGAAATGCTTGGAATTTCTAAAGCTGCGGCATCAAGCAGAATCGGAGAGCTAGAAAAGGCCCTAAAATTATCTTTGCTGATCAGAACTACAAGAGAGGTAAATTTGACCAATGAAGGAAGAATGTTTCTTGATTATTGCTCCTCAATAGTTGAAAAGGTCGAGAATTTAGATGAGTTTGTGCATAGCTACAAAGGGGTAAGCGGCGCTCTAAAATTAGTCTTGCCACCTTATTTTAGCAGACATCATATCGTTCCTTACCTGCCGGAATTCTTTAAAAAATATCCTCATTTAAAATTGGAAATCACCTTAACCGAAAATGTGGTTAATATCATTACTTGTGGTTATGATTTACAAATCAGAAATCAAATCCCAGAAAATGAAGATCTAGAAGTCTCAAGACTAATGAGTAACAACAAGGTGCTATGTGCCAGCCCCCAATATTTAAGAAGCCATGGCACACCGCAACGCCCCAGAGATTTATTATCCCATAATTGTATAGTTTTTGGTGAAAACACAGCCTGGGTCTTTAGGCATAAAGTGACAGGAAAGAAAGTCACAATATCAGATATAGTCGGCAATGTTTCTTGCGATAATGGTGAAATTATAAAAGAACTGATTCTATCTGGAATTGGCATAACCATAAAATCCACTAGCGATATTGAAAATGAAATTAAATCCGGTGAGATAATTGTGCTGTTGAAAGATTATGATGTGATTAACCAAACCCAATTTTACGCTGTCTATCCCAGTGCAAAATATATGTCACCAAGAATAAAGGCCTTTGTTGAATTTTATCAAAATAAACTTGGTTAGTTTTTAATAGAAATGCTTCTTAAGATCTGAATTCCTTCGGTAGCGCAAATTGGACATTTTCTTTGATACCATTCATTCCTTCCACTTCAACTTGGTTGTTTGACAGTTCTTTAATTTTATTAACCACTTCTTCAACCAGAATTTCCGGTGCTGACGCTCCGGCAGTGATGCCGATAGTTTCGACATTATTCAGCCAGTTTGGATTGATTTCAAAAGCGCCGTTTATTAGATAAGACGGAATAGATTCTGCGCCAAGATCGCGCAAACAAATCTACTTTTTTAGCTAGTTCCCTTACCGCATCTTGACGATTTTGAGTAGCATAGCAAATATCTTTGGTGGCTAACCCTCTTTGCATCTGCGGGAATCTTTCTTCTAAAATATCAACGATCTTTTTTGTGTCATCAATGCTTAAAGTGGTTTGAGTCACATAAGCAATTTTATTGGATTCAATTTTTACTTCTCTTGCTTCAGCTTCACTGGAAACAAGAATTACCGGTTTTTTTACCTTGCCGCTAGTACCTTCAACTTCCGGATGACCCTTGTGGCCAATCAGGATAATTTCATAATCATTTTCTTCATATTTTTTAGCTTCTCTATGAACCTTGCTAACCAAAGGGCAGGTGGCATCAACAATTTTTAAATTCTTCTTTTTTGCTTCTTCCTCAACCTGGTCAGAAACTCCATGAGCAGAAAATATTACCAAAGAACCTTTTGGTATATCGGCAATTTTTTCAACAAAAACTGCTCCTTTGTCTCGAAGACTCTCAACAACAAATTTATTATGAACAATTTCGTGACGCACATAAATTGGAGCACCAAATTTGGCTAAAGCTTTTTCAACTATATCAATTGCCCTGGTAACCCCCGCACAAAAACCGCGTGGTTCTGCTAAAATAATTTTCATTCAAGCATTCCATCTTTGATTGTCACTATTCGGTCCAACTTTTTTGCTAACTCAATATTATGGGTAACTATCAAGCTGGAGATTTGATATTTTTTAGAGAATTCCAAGATCAACTTAAAGACATTATCAGAATTTTCAGAATCAAGATTGCCAGTTGGCTCATCCGCTAAAAGTACCGATGGTTTAGTAATTACCGCTCTGGCAACTGCTACTCTTTGTTGTTGTCCGCCAGAAAGTTGTGAAGGGAGATGATCTAGGCGATCTTGTAGCCCAATTTCAGCTAGTAATTCTGTTGCTTCTAAATAAGCGGTTTTTTTAGCAACACCTTTAATCAACAAAGGCATAGCTACATTTTCAAGAGCGGAAAACTCAGGGAAAAGATGGTGAAATTGATAAATGAAGCCGAGATGATTTTTGCGAAGCCCGGTTCTAACTTCATCATTTGCTTTTGTGGCTTCAATATTGTTAACAAAAATCTCGCCACAATCAGGATTATCTAAAAGACCAGCAATTTGCAGAAGTGTGGTTTTGCCAGCTCCGGATGAGCCAAGCAATGCAACCGATTCTCCTTTTTTAATTGCAAGATTGGCATTTTTAATCACAGAGATTTTTTGCTTACCTTGCAAAAAGGATTTATCTATATTTTTTAGAATCAAGTTATGCATTTATACCAAATCTAAATTTATCCCATATATCTGATTTGGTATATGGGGGTCCCACAGGCGTGGTGGCTGCATTCAGCCGTGTTAATAACAGTATAACCAAACTAAAGATATTTAGATTTGGTTATTAGTCTTTCTTTTTTCTTCCTCTCTTTTTTGGCTTATCATCGTCATCATCGTCATCGCCATCTCCGTCCTCATCTTCTTCCTCTTCGGATTCTTCATCTAAATCAAAATCATCATCAATATCATGTTTCGGGGCCTTGACTTCATCGCTTGTAGAGAGTTTATGTTTAGCGGTAGAAATAATTTTTTCTTTTGCTTCTTCAAAGCTGATATTTTCAATGACTGAATATTCCAAAGACAATCTATTGATTGCAGTTTCATAAATTATTCTTTCACTATAAGAACGGTCTCCGTCTTCAATATCACGGGTTAAATCACGCAAAACTTCAGCAAGTAAAACTATATTTCCAGAGTTAATTTTTGCTTCATATTCCTGAGCTCTCCTGCTCCACATGCCTTTCAGTTTTTTGACGCCGCTTTTCAAAATGTCAAAAACAGCATTCATCTCTGATCTTGAAATTAAAGGTCTAAGCCCGGTTTTAGCAATTTGGCTTGCAGGAATTTTTATAGTAAGTTTTTCTTTTTCAAAAAACATTATCAGGATGTCTAGCTTGTGGCCATCAATTTCTATATTATCAATTTGCACTATTTTGCCAACGCCATGGGAAGGATAAAAGGCGTGGTCACCAGCTTTAAAACCGCCGACTTTGCCACCCGCTTTACTTTCTTTAACTTTTTTTTCTAATGTTGGTTTTTTGGTTTCAGTTTGAGATATTTTTTTAGGAACTTCTTTAACTTCTTTTTTAACCTCTTTAGTTTTGTTTATTGGTTTTGTTGATTTTACTTCTTTAGAATTTTTTTTATTCTTGTCTGGCGTACTTGGTTTTGCTGTTTTTTTAGTCATGATTTTTTGTTGAAAAAAACTTAATAAAAAGTCCGGATCAATATAATTAGGGATTGGCTGGTTGCAAGAAAAAAAATATTCTAATTTAAAAAATAAATTGTTAAGCTTCCGCGCTTCGAATTTTAAAAAAATCCATATCCCTTGAAAAAGCAAAGCAATAACGAGAGGCGGTCCATGCTGGGTAGGTTAGTGGACCTGGTTGAATTAATCATAGAACATAGATTATTCAAGCCAATTTCTGTTTCGATAATCACTTCTTTTGTCCTATTTAGCAGTTTCTCATATCTACAAAATTACCTGGGAAGCTATGACCCTAGTCATCCCGATTCCAACAGCAAACACCGCATCAAAATCAACATCAAAAAAGGCTATAACGGTTTCAACTTGAATGATAACCAGACTGTTGTTCATCAAATTCAAGTTGGTGATACGCTCTTAAAAATTCTATTTGCCCTTGGCGCTTCTGATGCTGATGTGTTCTCAATTTTAAGTGAAATGCGCAAAATTTATGATCCCAAATTAATTAATGTTGGAGATAAATTTTTAATTAAATACCAGGTTGATGTGTCATATAAAGAGGGCACCAATCAAGATGAAAAAGAGGCTCATGCCGCTAATATGAAGGATGTAAACCGTAAAGTTTACATTACCAAAATCATCTTCAACCCCTCACCAGAAAGAGAAGTTACCATTACCGGCACAAAAAATACTGGCGGAGGATATTCTTACAAAGCCACAGAAGTTATCAAAAAACTCACCAAACAAATCGTTAAATATAATGTCACCATCAAAAATGGTTTATATGTTGACGGTGTAGATGTCGGCATTTCGCCAAATATCATGGTTAACATGATCAATCTTTATAGTTTTGATGTGGACTTCCAAAGAGATATTCGCGAAGGCGATAAATTCGAAATTTTGTTTGAGAGCTATTATGACGATAAGGGTAATAGAATTAAAAATGGCGAGGTTTTATTTGCATCACTTAATCTACAGCGTAAAAAAACCATTGATTTCTATTTGCACAAAATAAGCGGCAAAAGTGAATATTTTGATTCCAAGGGAAATAGTGTTAAAAAATCTTTATTAAAAACTCCAATTAATGGCGCCAGAATTTCCTCCCGTTTTGGTATGAGAAGACATCCGGTTTTGGGATATTCCAAAATGCATAAAGGAATTGATTTTGCCGCTCCTACCGGAACGCCAATTTTTGCTGCCGGCAACGGCACAATCACTTATTATGGAAGAAAAGGCGGTTACGGCAATTTTGTGCAGATTCGCCATACCGCTGATTATTCAACTGGTTATGGTCATGCCAGCCGTTTTGTAAAAAGCTTGCATGTTGGTTCAAAAGTTAGGCAAGGTGAAGTAGTGGCCTATGTCGGCACAACTGGCAGATCAACCGGCCCGCATTTGCATTATGAGATTATGATTAGAGGCAAACAAGTTAATCCTTCCAGTGTCAAATCAGCCTCAGGTTTAAGACTTGGCGGCAATGAGCTAAAAAAATTCATGTCATCAAAAGCTGAAATCGACAAATATCTAAAAACTATTCCTAACCAAAACAAATTATGATCGAACCAAAAATTACTCCAAAACTGATCAAAGACCATAATTTGACTGATGAAGAATATCAAAAAATCCTTGGCATTTTAGGTCGCGAACCAAGCTTTACTGAGCTTGGAATTTTCTCTGCCATGTGGAGTGAGCATTGCTCTTATAAGTCCACCAAAAAATGGTTAAAAACCATGCATACCAAAGCTCCATGGGTAATTTGTGGACCAGGTGAAAATGCCGGCATTATTGATATCGGCGATGGTCAAGCTGTTGTGTTTAAAATGGAAAGTCACAATCATCCGTCTTTTATTGAGCCTTATCAAGGCGCAGCAACTGGTGTTGGTGGCATTTTGCGTGATGTGTTTACAATGGGTGCTAGGCCAATTGCCAATTTAAATTCTCTACGCTTTGGTGATATCAATCACCCAAAAACTAAACAGCTAGTGAATGGAGTTGTTTCCGGTATTGGTGGTTATGGCAATTGCATTGGTGTTCCAACTGTTGCAGGGGAAGTGACTTTTGATAAAAGTTATAATGGCAATATTCTGGTTAACGCCATGAATGTTGGGTTAGTAGATGCTGATAAAATATTTTATTCTGCAGCAAGCGTTGTTGGCGCAAGCGTGGTTTATGTTGGTTCTAAAACAGGACGAGACGGAATCAATGGCGCCGTTATGGCATCAGACGAATTTAAAGAAGGCGATGAAGATAAGCGTCCAACCGTGCAAGTAGGTGACCCATTCACTGAGAAATTATTATTGGAAGCTTGCCAAGAATTAATGAAATCCGACTGTATTTTATCAATTCAAGATATGGGTGCGGCCGGTCTAACTTCTTCATCTTTTGAAATGTCAGGTAAGGGTGGAACCGGAATTGAGCTTAATTTAGAAAATGTCCCGCAAAGAGAAACCGGAATGACGCCTTATGAAATCATGCTTTCCGAAAGCCAAGAACGCATGTTGATGATCATAAAACCGGAAAAAGAAGATTTTGCCAGAGAGATTTTTAAAAAATGGGGATTGGATTTTGCAGTGATTGGCAAAGTTACTGATACGGGCAGGGTGGTGATTAAAATGAATGGCAAAATTTATGCCGACATAGCTTCAGACCCACTTTCTGAAGCTGCTCCTGAATATGACCGTCCGTGGATCTAATTATAAATGACCACCACGCGTAAATTAGAAAATCTTCACATTCTGCTTTGGCTACTCAAAGATATTAGTTGGCTGATGTTCTGGAAACCGCTTGGTATTTTCATGATCATTCCTACTTTAATTTGCGCCATAATCATTTCTTGGAAATCGCGCACTACCAGATCGGAATTATTCCACAATCTTGCCATCACTTTCTGGATCATTGCCAATTCTTACTGGATGCTCACCGAATTTTTAAAAATTGATGAGGAATTCAGAATTTTTGCCATCATCCCTTTCGTAATTGGCTTAATGTTTATTGCTGCTTATTACCTGCTTGTAGCCCGTGTAACAATTCTTCGTAGAAGATGACATTATTTAAAAATCTCTATTTACAGGTCTTGATTGCTGTAGTGATTGCGGTGATTTTCGGCATTGCCAATCCAGAAGCTGCACAAGCCATGAAACCACTAGGTGATGGATTCATCAAATTGATCAAAATGCTGATCGGTCCGATTATATTTTGTACAATAGTTCTTGGAATTGTTGGAATGGAAGATGCTAAAGAGCTTGGAAAACTTGGTATTAAAATGCTGATTTATTTTGAAGTTCTGACAACTTTTGCTTTAATAATCGGCTATGTCATTGCGCATCTAGTTAAGCCAGGTAGCGGCATGAATATAGAAGCATCAACTCTCTCCACTGAAGGATTATCTCAATATGTCAAAACTGCTTCCGAAAGCAATGTCATCGATTTTATCCTTAATATAATTCCCACCACCATTTTCTCCGCTTTTACCAATGGTGAGATTTTGCCAGTTTTATTCATCGCCATTATTTTTGGTTTTGCCTTATCAGCCCTAGAAAAGCAATCTACAACAATAATTTCTGGCATTGAGCAACTTTCCCACATTCTCTTCAAAATTGTCTCAATAATAATGCGCTTAGCGCCAATTGGTGCTTTTGGAGCAATGTCTTACACAATTGGCAAATATGGAATTGCCAGTCTTGGCAATTTGGCATTTTTGATTTTATGTTTTTACATCACCTGTTTTCTATTCGTTTTTTTAATCCTTGGCCTTATCACAAAAATTTGCGGCATCAATATTTGGAATTTACTTAAATATATTAAGGAAGAAATTTTCTTGGTGCTTGGCACTTCATCTTCAGAATCCGCTCTCCCATCAATGATGAAGAAGTTAGAAAATCTGGGCTGCAAAAAATCTGTTGTCGGCGTTGTGGTTCCTGCCGGTTATTCTTTTAATCTTGATGGAACTTGTATTTACTTCACCATGGCTATTATTTTTCTAAGCCAGGCCTTAAATATTAATCTCAGCTTTCAGCAAGAGTTGGGAGTTATCCTGCTTTTGCTTTTAACTTCCAAAGGTGCAGCAGGAGTTGCAGGAAGCGGCTTTATCACTTTGGCCGCAACTTTATCTGCCACTAATTCACTTCCGCTGGCAGCTTTAACATTAATCCTAGGAATTGACCGTTTCATGTCGGAAGCTAGAGCAATAACCAATTTGATTGGGAATTCCGTTGCTACAATTGCAATTTCCAAGTGGGAAAAGGCACTTGATAAAAAGAAAGTAAAAGAAGTTTTGGATAATTTATGAGCAGCACAATTGACGAAAAGGAAATAGAAAAATTCACTAGCATTGCCGGTGAGTGGTGGTCTGCCAATGGCAAATTCAAACCTTTGCATAAATTTAACCCAGCTAGAATTTCTTATATTAGAGAAAAACTAATTGATAATTTTTCTCTTAACGCTTCTTCAAAAACTCCGTTAGAAAACTTAAAAATTCTTGATATCGGCTGCGGCGGCGGTTTGCTTTGCGAACCTTTGGCGCGATTGGGAGCTGACGTTACGGGAATTGATGCCGGCAAAGAAAATATTGAAGCCGCAAAAACTCATGCCGCACAAAGCAGTTTGAATATAAATTATCGCCATCAAACTATTGAGTCTTTATCACAAACTGCTGAAAAATTTGATGTAGTTTTGGCAATGGAGATTATTGAACATGTGGCTAATGTTGAACAGTTTCTTGCCGCTGCAAGCAGATGTTTAAAGCCAAATGGTCTGTTTTTTATTGCTAGTTTAAACCGCAGCGCCACATCCTATTTGAAGGCAATTATCGGCGCAGAATATGTTTTAAGATGGATGCCGAGAGGAACTCATGACTGGAAAAAATTCCTCAAACCATCGGAAGTTAACCATTTTATGGAAGTAAATAAATTAAAACTGATTGATCTAAGCGGCTTTTCCTACAGCCTGTTAAGGGATGAATGGAAAGCTTCTAGAGATATCAGCGTCAATTATGTAATGACCTTTAAGAACTAACTTCTATCTATTTTTCTATCATGATTAAAAATTTCTCTGGCCTGTCTCTTATTTTGCTTTTTTCTTTATTTAATAAATCCGCTTTTTCCCAATCTATGGACAAAAAAAATTCCGAATTAACCCAAATGCAAAAATATGTAACCCAGGAAGATGGAACAGAGCCAGCATTTAAAAATGATTATTGGAACAATAAAAGAGAGGGGATTTATGTTGATGTAATTTCCGGCAAACCGCTTTTTTCTTCAGATGACAAATTCGATTCCGGCACCGGCTGGCCAAGTTTCACAAAACCAATTTTTGATCAGGAAATTATTTTAAAAGAAGATAAATCTTTCGGCATGACCAGAGTCGAAGCGAGATCAAAAACCGCCAATTCCCATCTCGGCCATGTTTTCAATGATGGACCAGCGGATAAAGGTGGCAAACGCTATTGCATTAACTCTGCGTCTTTAAGATTTATTCCAAAGGAAGATTTGGAGAAAGAGGGATATGGAAATTTGTTTAAGAAGTAATTAAGTCTTAGTAATAAGATGAATTAAAATTTCTAACCTCCAGCAACCGTACCCGATCCCTTACCAATTCCTAGTGGATGCAATGCAAAACCACGTGGAGTTCCTGGACTGGTTCCTGGTTCTAATGATTTAGATAAGGAATTGTTATCTTCTTCAGTAGCAACTTCTTCATGTTGAGGCTTCTCTTCGATAGAATATCCTGTTTCACTAGTGGTTTTATCAACAGAATTAGAAGCTTCATGCAAAAGATTTTTTAGTAGATTTAATCCAAAGCCCTGCGGAATTTCTGGTCTGGTTCCTGGTTTTAATGATTTAGATGATGACTCATTATATTCTTCGATAGCAGTTTCTTCTTCAATGTCAGTTTTCTCATGTTGAGGAGTTTCTTTAATAGGAGATTTAGAAGCTTCTTCTTGCTGAATTTTAAGTCTCGGCTTAACGGGTATAGCAATACCTTCATTTTGTACATTTTCCATTTTTCGCTTCATTCCATCCCATAATTTACTCTGCGCTTCAAGAAATTCTAAGCCACCATCACGAACTTTTGATAAATTTTTAAGATTTTCCTTACATGCCCTTATAGCGCTATCTTTTGCCATTTGTCCATGCCTTTCTTCAACATTGCCATCTGCTTTCGATTCATCAGAATGAAGTGTAAAATATTTTATTAAAGATTCATATTCATCAGGTGAATAGTGGCCTTCATAAGGAGTGAAAAAAGCATTTTTAAATCTTTTTAGCATGTCATCAGCTGCCAATTCGTGAGCCCATATATTGCCAGCAAGGTAAGGGTAAGATCTTGAAAAAGCTTTTTTTTTGCTTCGTGCATAATCCAATGCTTCAGGAACTAAATTTTCTGAATGTTTAACCGATTTTATAGAACTGATTGTAGGGAGGCCAAAAATTCTTTTGCCATGCTGATTGTAAGAGTCCAGTAATAATTTAATATGTGACTCCATAAAATTACCATGCCCGGTTTCGTCGCCAAGGTTTTGCATTGTTTCTGACACAGTTTGCAAATCTTCTGCATGCTTTGCTTTCAATGCAAACTTCATTAGGCCAACAATGGTAAGGTTGGTTCTAAAGAAGAAGTTGGCTCTAAATATTTCAAATTGTCTTGAATTGATACCCTCTTCTTCCTTTTGCTCTAGATAGTTAAAAAAAGGGTGACCCTTAATTGCTTCATGTTCTTCAAATTCTTTCAATATGGCTTTGGAAGCTTCCTGAAACTCTAATTCTATTTCGGATCTAGGGGTGAAAGTTCTGGTACTATATAATCTTACTAGTGAAGCAAGATTCATTGCTCTATTTAAAAGAGAAGCTGATTTAGTTGCGGCTATATTAAATGTTTTCATTTTAAAATTTATTATCTGGGTAAAGGTTGAACAATATTTTAGGTTTCAATTCTCATGAATTAAAGAGATTTGAACTTTTTGGATATCTTATAAATTAATTATTATGGTTATAATCAGAACAGTGTCTCTTGTAGAAAAATATGGAGAAATTTAGGAATAATCAGATAGGGTTTTCTTTTTCTAGATAGATAACAGATTATGCAATATCTTTTCTAATTAAAATTAAATCAGAAAATGTTACAAAAAAAGAATTATTTATTAAAAGATTACTCTTTATTCGCTTTAATATCTGTTGGCCTGGTGATGGCTGTAGTTCTAGTTTTTACTATTGTTGCTTATAGAGATTACAAGAAAAATCATAATGAGATTTTACAGCAAGAATCAAAAAATATTAATACAAATATAACCGATATTTTCGATTACACAAACTATATCAATTCTCATATAGGCCAACAAATAGTTGATCATGGCGCTAAAGATCTTCATTTTATCCTTAATTTATTTCGTACTAACGACGAAATAAAAAATAAAAATAGTGAGTTATTTTCTTGGACATCTTTTGATTGGGTTGATGCAAAAAATTTGCAATTGGTAAATAGCCGTCTTGGTATTAGAAAGAATTCGCCAGATATGTCTGATAGGGAATATACTTTGAGTTCCCCAAAAAATCCTTGGACATTACAAATTTCATTTCCTGTTTTTGGCAATCCAAGTAAAACCTGGGTAATTCCTGCCGGAACAGGAGTTGTTGACAAAAGAGGGAAATATTTAGGATCTGTAGTTGTTGGTTTTGATGTTACTGAACTAACCAAAAAAATTGTTACCGGTCTTAATGAAAATGTCAGTTTTGTAGTTTTGGATCAACATATGAACATTGTCCTGCAGTCATATGATAACCGGTTGGAAAAGGATAGTGATTTTTATAAAAAGACATTTGCCGGCAACAATCCTTTTAAAAATAACTTTGGAGTTCTGGATAAAGCCTTAGAAATTGATGGTATAAGTTATTCCTTTTATCGCAAAGCCAGTAATTATCCCTATGTTACTTTAGTTGGTTTTAGCAATTCTTTTCTCGCTAAGGAATTTAACAATTTAATTCTTCCCAGAATCCTTGAGTTAATGGTTCTTGCCATATTCTTTTTGATAATTCTCTATCTTTTTAGAACAAGAATGATGGCGTTAATTGATAGCGAGAGAAACTCCAAAGAATCAATACAAAAGCTGAGCAGGGCAGTTAGTCACGATATCCGCAATTGCGTTTCCCGCATAAATAATCTTTCCAAAATCATTATTGAAGAATCTTCTGGTGCTAAAAAAATGGAAGCTGAGCATGAGCAATATTTGCGGTTGATTAATTCTGAATCGCAGGAACTGTTGTCTTTCGTTGAAGATTTACTTGATGCTCGACAAACTTCTATTGGTAATTTTACATTGGGGCAAAAAACCAATTGCAATATTGCTGATATAATTAAGAGCTTGATTGATTTTAACAAAGGATTGTTCGTTAAAGAAAGGGTCGCCGTAAAATTTAATGCTGAAGAAAATTTACCATCTTTGTTTTGCGATGTGCGCCGCTTTAAACAGATCATTTCTAATCTGCTCAGCAATTCAGCAAAATACAGCAATGAAGGTGGAGTAATAAAAATTGATGTCTCGCATTTGAAAGATTCAAAACAAATTTTGATCGAAATAGAAGATCAAGGCATTGGCATGACAAAAGAGCAAATTGCTCTGGCGCTTAGTGGAGATGGCAAGGCTATTGAAAAATCTGGCTTGAACAAAGAAATTGATTCTCACGGAATTGGTTTGCCAACTGTTAAACATCTCATTGAGCTTCACTCTGGAAAATTGGAGATAGAATCAACTAAAAATGTTGGGAGTAAATTTAAATTGTTTTTTCCTGCTCAGGAGAATGAATTGAATAAGATGGAAGCGATTGCTACAAAAGAAATTTCTACTAGCAAAACCAATATTTTAATTGTTGATGATCACAAGATTAATCTTGTCACTACCAAATCAGTGTTGGAAAAAAGACTACCTGAAATAAATTGTGATATTGCTCTTTGTGGTGAAGAGGCATTGAAGATTTTTAATAAAAACAAATATTACGATCTTGTTTTAACTGACATTGAAATGCCGGTCATGAATGGTTTGGAACTCGCAAAACAAATTAGAAAAATTGATTCTGCAATTCCAATCATTGCTTACACTTCTGTTTTGAAAGACCAAATTGAAGATAAGTTAAAAGAAGCAGGAATTGATTACTGCGTTCCCAAACCAACCTCGAATGACTATTTAGTAAAAACCGTTTCTAAGTGGTCTGGTGTTGAATATAACAATGAAGAACGGGTTCAAAAACAAATTGATCTTAACCTGAAAGAAATATTACAAGATAAAAAATTATTGCTGGCTGATGATGAGGCTTTGAACCGCACTTTGCTGGCGAGAAGATTGGAATCTTATGGTCTTAAAGTTGATGTAGTTAGTGATGGTGATGAATTATGTGAAAAATATTATCAGTCACAGGAATATTGCATTATTGTAACTGATATAAATATGAAGAGGATGAATGGTGACCTGGCTTTAAAAAAAATCAGGGAATTTGAAAATCAAAATAATATTCAAAACCAAATTCCGGCAATTTCTTATAGCGGTGACGGAGATCAAAAAAGCATTCATAAATTTTTGCGTGCTGGTATGGATGATTATTTTATCAAAGGGCGGGATATTGAAGAGTTGATAGATAAAATTGTTTTTTGGACATCAATTAAAGAGCAGGGCATTTTGATTGACCATTTTTGTGCAGATGAAAAAAATAAGAGCCTGGATGATAATAATTTCTTGAAGCAAAAAATTGACAAAGATTCTGGATTGATCATTAACAACAAAATTGACAATCAAATTTTAGGTGAGATTAAAGGAACCTTTATTGAAGATGCTAACAAGCTTTTAACTAATATCAGAAAAGCTAAAGACGAAAATAATCTGGAAGAGCTATATTTCCATTCTCATGCCCTTAAAGGTATTTCAGGAAATATCGGCGCAGAAATGCTTTATCACCATATTACTCATGTCAATGAATATTCCAAACAAGAGAAGTGGCCAGACAAAGAAAATTGGTTCGATGATTTAGAAAGAGCTACTAAAGAAACTGTAGATCATTTGCTTGGTAGCAATTCTTAGACGAGAGATTTAATCTTTTTGCGGGGCAGTATCATTTTCATCCACTCCCCAGATTTCTTTTTTGGAGACCCAGCCTTTTTTGCCGGCAACTTTGATCCCACAATATTCAAGATTACATTTGATGAAATCTCCAACCACATTATTTTCCAACCTAAGCAGAATTTTCGATTTTTCGGTTGGTTTGGCATAAACATTGATAAAGCTCTTGGTGGTTCTCACCAATAGAGTTCTTTTTTTGGTAATTAAATTTTGATTTACCCAACCTGTGTCACCATCATAATCTTTGACCTCACTCCAATTATCATATTCGCTGATAACTTTTACCGGCAGGCCATGAAGTTTGAAAATGTGTTTGATTGGATATTGACTACCTGGACCGGCGCGAACATTGGTTTCATTTGATCTAAAAGAAGCAAAATAATTTTGCTCAACCGGTTTGTCAAAAGCCAGTGCTTGATGGCTGGAAAGAAAAAGTGCCAGTAAAAAATAAAGAAAGCTATTTCTGGCCATTTTTACCATTTCTTCTTTGATGATAAGTTTTGCCGCCATCTTTGATATTTTGTTGCTTACTTCTAGAAACCGCCAACTCATCTTTTGAAACATCGTGGGAAATTATACTGCCAGCGCCAACAACCGCACCATCTTCAACATTGACTGGTGCAATAAGGGCAGTGTTGGAACCAATGAAAACTTTTTTGCCGATTTTGGTTTTGAATTTTTTATAGCCGTCGTAATTGCAAGTGATAGTACCGGCGCCAATATTGGTTTCTTCCCCAATTTCAGCATCGCCGACATAGCTTAAATGATTAATTTTGGCGTCTTTTTTGATCACTGATTTTTTAATTTCCACGAAATTGCCGATTTTTACATCTTTGCCAATCATGGTTTCAGGGCGCAATCTGGCAAACGGGCCGATGATTGCACCTGATTCAATTTTTGCGCCTTCAATATGAGAGAAAGGTCTGATTTCAACATTCGGCTCAATATCAACTCCAGGGCCAAAAAATACATTTGGATGAATTGTTACATCATTACCGATTTTGGTGTCGAAAGAAAAATAAACTGACTTAGGAGCAAGCATTGTAACGCCTGATTCCATAAGATCTTTGCGGATTTTTTTCTGCTTAATTTTTTCTGCCTTTGCCAATTCGACGCGAGAATTGACGCCCATAACTTCATTTTCATCAGTATTAATAAAGCCACAGGTAAAGCCGTTTTTTCTAGCAACACTAACGATATCGGTTAAATAAAATTCACCGCTGGCGTTTTTATTATCAATTTTTGCCAGAAGTTTTTTTACTTGGACCCCATCAGCAGCAATTACGCCAGAATTGCATAAAGCTATTTCTTTTTCTTCATTTGAAGCATCTTTAAATTCAACGATCTTAACTAGCTGATTTTTATCGATTACCAATCTGCCATATCTATTTTCGTTAAAACAATCAAAGCCCAGAACACACACAGCATGTTGTTTCCTGATCAAATTATTGATCATTTTCTTCAAGGTTTCAGCGGTGATTAGCGGCGTGTCTCCATATAAAACCAAAGCCACATCACCAATTTCTGAAGAAGAAAGAGATTTTAAACCAGCTTCAACAGCGTGAGCGGTGCCAAGTTGTTGTTCCTGAATGCAAAAGCTGAGATTAGTTTTTGGATGTTGTTTTTGAATGGCTCCGGTGAATTTTTGCATTTCACCGGAGATAACGACAGTAATGTTGAGAGGCTTAATTTGTTTTGCTGTATCAATCACCAAATTAAGCATTTCGCGGTTGGCAATTTTGTGTAAAACCTTCGGTAGCGAAGATTTCATCCTGGTGCCTTTACCCGCCGCAAGAATGATGACTGATACAGAAGACATTGTTTTAGTTATTTGCTTTATTGACCAATTTGTTTTTGGCAATCCATGGCATCATTGAACGCAATTTTTCGCCAGTGGCTTCAATTGAATGAGCCTTACCTTTAGCTCTTAGAGCGTCAAAATTCTTTTTACCGGTTTTGTTTTCATTCATGAATTCTTCAACAAATTTGCCGGATTGGATTTCGCCAAGAATTTTTTTCATTTCTGCTTTTGTTTCAGCAGTGATAACTCTTGGGCCTCTGGTTAAATCACCATATTCTGCAGTGTTGGAAATTGAATAACGCATATTGGCAATGCCGCCTTCGTAAAGAAGATCGACGATCAATTTCATTTCATGTAAGCACTCAAAATAAGCCATTTCCGGTGCATAACCAGCTTCGGTTAGAGTTTCAAAACCAGCTTGAATTAAAGCGGTAACACCACCGCAAAGAACGGCTTGTTCACCAAATAAATCAGTTTCGCATTCTTCTTTGAAAGAAGTTTCAATCACGCCGGATCTTCCACCACCAACTGCTGAAGCATAAGACAAAGCAATTTTTAGGGCTTGACCGGATTTATCAGCCGCAACTGCAACTAGGCATGGAACGCCGCCGCCTTTAACATATTCACCTCTAACAGTGTGGCCTGGGCCTTTTGGTGCGATCATAAAAACATCCAAATCAGCTCTTGGCTTGATTAGGCCAAAATGAATATTAAGACCATGAGCAAAAGCAAGAGAAGCGCCTTGTTTTAAATTATCTTTTAAATCTTGTTCATAGATTTCAGCTTGCAACTCATCCGGAGTAAGAATCATGACTAGATCAGCCCATTTAGCGGCTTCTTTATTTGATAAAACTTCAAACCCGGCATTTTTTGCTTTAGCAATTGAAGCTGAACCTTCTCTAAGGGCAATTTTAACTTCCTTAACCCCGCTATCACGCAAATTTTGTGCGTGGGCATGAGCTTGAGAGCCATAGCCAATAATGGCAACTTTTTTAGATTGGATAATGCCCAAGTCGGCATCGCGATCATAGTAAACTTTCATATTTAATTGGGGTTTTAGATTTAGAGTGGTGAAGAGCGGTGCAGTTTAAGATCGTCAAAATACCAAGTCAACAAAGTCTTACTTCTTAAACAGAAATTCGATTCCAGAAAAAACCGCCAAAGTAGCAACAGTTTTTTTAAACGCGGATTCACTTATTTTTTTATGCACCAAATGACCAAGATGGATTGAAATTGCAAGCGGCGCCGCAATCCACCAAAAGGTAAAAAATAAATCAAAATTTAGCGTTCCTTTAATGCTGAATTGTAAAATACGAATCATATTAAAGGCGATAAAAAATATCGCCAAAGTGGCGCGCATTTCTGATTTGTTTTTAAAGCGGTTTTTCAGGGCGATAGCAAAGAATGGACCGCCAATACCAAATACGCCCTGCGAAATACCGCCTGCAGTTAAAATCAAATTGGAAAAATGTTTTGGCAGTTTTATGTCGTCAAAGAACATTGTCTTGGCAGCTAAAAGCAACAGAAATAAACCAAAAATAAAAAGAATAACTTGTGAGCTATTATGCACAAAAAACAGTGATCCGGCAATTGTTCCAATCAAACAAAAGGGGAATGATTTTATAAATATTTCCTTGGAAAGAGTTTTGTGGTCAGAAGCAACAACAAAAATACTGGCTACGGTTGCGATATAAATTGCCATTAATATTAGCTCCTTTATGTCGAGAAAAAATCCTAATACGGAAAAGGCAACCAAAGTTCCGCCAAAGCCAATAATACTCTCAACAAAAAAGCCGATGCAAAAAACAAGTCCAATTAAGATAGGAGTCATTAAATTTTTATTTTTAGGTTATAGATTGATTAATTCTTCAAGAGACGCTTGAATTTTCGCGCACAACTTATTTACCTTTAATCAATTTACAATGAAAAAAACAGCGCTGACAATGGCAGTTTTAATGGCCTGTAATGGCAATGTTTTTGCCGAAACTGTTTTTGGCAATGAAGAGCCAAAGAAAAATTATTATGTGAGATCAAAGGGTTACAGCTCTAATCCGGATTCTGAGCCACCTGGTTATGTTTACCAATTAAACCAAACCGGCATTGAGGAATTTAAGGATATTGATTGGATTGATCTGGGCTTAAATTATCGGATGCGTTTTGAGCATCGTAAAAATGATTATCGCAGATCCGAAAATCGTACAGACAATGTTTTTTTGTCTAGAACTCAAGCCTATTTCGGGATTAAAAATATTATTGATCCTTTCCGCTTTGCTGTTGAACTTCAAGATTCAAGGAGGCACAACAGTAAATTTCCAAAAGCAACTCGTGATGTTAATAAGCTGGATATTTTTCAGGCCTATGCCGAACTTTATTTCAAAGAACCAGGATTTATTGATAGGCCGATAAGCCTTAGGGCAGGGCGCATGGCCTATGAAGTGCTTGATCGCAAATTACTCTCCCGTGATGACTGGGGAAATACCGGCACCAATTTCGACGGTTTTAGGGCGATAATTGGCGAGAAAGAAGATGATTGGCAAATTGACACTTTTGCCTTACAGCCAATGGTTAAGGAAATGGAAGAGGTTGATAACAGTGATAAGAATCGATGGCTTTATGGAGCAATTCTTAACTGGCGCAGATGGTCCGATATTGCAACTTTGCAGCCTTTTTATTTTAGGCTAGATAAAAGAAATCCATCTCCGACAAAAAAAATCAAACTTCATTCACCGGGCTTAAGATTTTACGGCAGCGTAGGAGAAGCCGGTTTCGATTATGATTTTATCGGAACTTATCAATTTGGTGACAATGAAGGAGAAGATAACAACGCTTATGGCTATGCAACTGAAATTGGGTATAGATTTATCAATGATTGGAAACCAAGAATAAGCATGGTTTATGGCTATGCTAGCGGCGACAAAAATCCTAATGACAACAAAAATCAGCGTTTTGAAAGGCTTTATGGCTTTAACCGACCTTGGTCAAATAGCAACCATATTGAGTGGGAAAATCTTAAAGCATTAAAAAGCAGAATTGAGTTTTCGCCTCATAAAAAGTTAAAAATGGAAGGAAGTTATAGCTATTACTGGTTGGCCAGCAAAACCGATAGCTGGGAAAGAGCAAATTTGAGGGATAGTAGCGGATCTAGCGGAGACGAAATTGGACGCGATCTTGATTTTCGCGCTCATTACAAACTAACCAAATATGTAAAAACCACACTTGGTTACGCGCATTTTATTCCGGGGGATTTTACTAAACGAACTGGCCGCAATGGAACTTCGGACTTTATTTACCTGGAAGTTACGCTTAACGCTTTTGGAAACAAGTAATTAAAAACCCATGAGCTTTAGAAACTCATGGGTTTTTAACATGGAGTCTATTCCAAGAAATTTACTATACCGGTGTTAACATCATATAATCCGCCGGCCACAGCAATTTCTCCTTTCTTAATCATATTTCTCAAAATGCGGCTCTTTTTGCTGATTTGTTTCATTGCAGTACCAACATTTAAGCTTGCAACCTTTTCAACAAATTCGCTATTTCCAGAGTGTCGATCAGGTTTCTTAGTGCTTTTTTCAAGCTTCATGGCCGGGTAGATTTTTTTGAGAAGTCCGGTCAGGCTCCCCATTTCTATATGATCGCATGCACCTCTGATTGCGCCGCATTTAGTGTGGCCTAAAACCATGATCAATTTTGCGCCGGCAACTTTGCAGGCAAATTCCATGCTGCCGATAATGTCGTCATTAACAACATTTCCGGCAATTCTGCAGCTAAAAATATCTCCAAGACCCTGGTCAAAAATCAGTTCTGCAGAAGTTCTAGAATCGATGCAGCTGAGAACTATCGCGAATGGATATTGGCCATCGGAAGTTTCGTTAACCTGATTCAACAAATTGCGGTTAATTTTCAGATTATTAACAAATCTTTCATTGCCTTGTTTAAGCAATTCTATTGCCTTTTTTGGCGTGATCGATTTGCGTGTTTCGTTATCTAATGTTGGCATTTTTCTCCTATTTAAATTTTCTAAAATCAATTCCACGAAGCTCAAGCTCAATATTTTTGGACTTGGCTGTTGTTTGGAAATCTCTGATTAGCTCAACCACATCGTGATGGATCACGCGTGAATTACTGCCATCAATAACCACTTTTGAGCCCTTTTCAAGGCTCTTGAGCATTTGTAAAATTCCCCCTTTATTTAAGAAGGAAACTTCTTCGGCTAGTTTGAAAATATGCTCTTTATGTTTGCCACTGGAATCTTCAGTGCGATGGTAAGAATTTTTGAGATTATGATAAATTACATAACCAAGAGCAACCGCCATTCCAAATCCAACGCCCTTCAGTAAGTCAAAGGCAACCATACCGACAATCGTAATTATGAAAGGGAAAAATTGCTCACTTCCAAGTTTATAGGTCTTGGTGAAGATTGAAGGTTTAGCCAATTTATAGCCGATAAAAATCAGAATCGCCGCAAGACTGGCCAGTGGAATCATGTTTAAATATTGCGGAATTAAGATTACCGCAAAAAGCAAAATGATGCCGTGGAAAATTGTTGAGGCCTTGCTTTTAGCGCCAAATGTAGCATTGGCACTGCTTCTGACAATTACTTGCGTTATCGGCAACCCTCCGATCAAACCGGAAATGATATTGCCGACTCCTTGCGCTTTAAGCTCGGTGTTAGCGGGAGTGATGCGTTTCTCAGGATCAATTTTGTCAATTGCCTCAACCGAAAGTAAAGTCTCAAGACTTGCAACTATCGCCAGAACAATTGCCATAACATAGATTTGTGGATTTGTGATTTGCGTAAAATCCGGGGTATAAAAATTTTCTAAAAACTGGGCAGCGCTTGATGAAACCGGAATTTCCACCAAATGATGGGGTGGAATCGGGAAGGGAATAATTTGCGCCGCGATTAAATTATAAAATCCGATGCCAATTAATACGACCGCAAGCGCAGCAGGGATTGCTTTGAAAAAATTATGGAATTTGGCCAGAAATTCCCAAATGATCAAAATTACCAGCGAAATTAATCCAATCAAAATTGTTGCAATAGTAAAGGATCCCTCAATTCCGATTTTGGTAAAAATGGCAATATTGGAGATATTTTCTGATTCCTCGCCAAAATTGCTATCATATCCGATTAAATAAGGAATTTGCTTAACGATAATCAAGATGCCAATACCGGCAAGCATTCCCTTGATTACTGATGATGGAAAGTAATAGGCGATGGTTCCCATTCTCAAACATCCTAAAGTTAGCTGAATTATTCCGGCAACTAAGGTTACCAGTAGAAAGCTTTCCCAAGAACCGCCAAGCGCAGCAATATTGGCAAAGACAATCGTTGCCAATCCGGCCGCGGGGCCACTAACGCCAAGAGCAGAACCACTTAAGGAACCAACTATGATACCGCCTATAACTCCGGCAATAATGCCTGAAAATAAAGGGGCGCCGGAGGCAAGAGCAATTCCTAAGCAAAGCGGGAGTGCTACAAAAAATACAATCAAACCTGAAAGTAGGTCGTGTTTTAAAATATTAAAAATTTTCATAAATTAAGATTATTTTAAGAAAGCTTTGGAAAACTCACAAAGCGGAACAATTAAACAAAAGCTCTAGATTTAGGCTTTATTGGTAGTTAATTGTTTGGGGGAGAGAAAGGGGGGAATGATAAGAAATTAGGTGAACCGATTGATTCCAATTCATATTTTTTACTCAAAAGAGCAATGGTTAATATGAAGCGGTCTGTAAGACCGGAGAGTTTTTTATCTTCAAGCTCCTTGTCATTATTTTCTTTTGAATTGTCAGATTTGGTATAATCACCGTCTTCTGCCAACATGCTTGATGAGTCATGATTTGCATAAACAAAAAAGGAAGCTGTAGCGCCAAGCAAGAAAGCAAAGCAAAGAATTAGCGATATGATTTTTCTAAATGACAAATTCAAGGCCAGTATTTCTTTGATTGTTAACAAAACCCGAGATTAATTATTTAGATAATAATGAAAAATATTTTTTCAAATTTTTCAGGGCGGCGAATTCTAAAGCGAAAGAGCCTGAATTTGCAAGCCATAAGTTAATTTACATTTTTAGTTTTGAAATTAGAATCAATTTATAAAATACCCAATATTTTGATTGTTTAATATCCCTCTAACTTTCCCAAAACATGAAAAAGCACAATTTATGCATTTTATTTCTTGCGCTTGTTGCAAATGCGCAAAATGCTTTTGCATATGACATGACTGATGGAGTTTGGAAGGGTTTAATCGATGAGCATCAACAAAATGAAAAACTGGTTAGTGGGATGCTAATCAATAGACTTTATTATAATGATTCCCGCAGCTCAAATGGCATAAGCAGAAATGAATATGAAGATGTTTTTTTAAGAGGCAGATATGGCGTGAATTTCAATCTTGGCCATGGTTTCAATGTTAAAGCTGTATCAAGACTGGAAACAAATTTTGATTCAATGAGCGAGCAAAGAAGAGCTCAAATTCCTTCAGGTAGCAATGGCAGAATTTTACAAAATGAGGCATTGCTTTTAGATGAAATGGTTCTGGGTTACGACTATAAAAATTTCTCCGCTTTGGTTGGAAAATTTGACGTAAATTTTGGTGATGCCTGGAGAAGTGATAACGGTATTTGGGCTAATGAGATAGCTAAATCAAGCTATGAGCAAAATTATAAAATGGGCTTGGGAGCAATTCAAAGATTCGGTGACAGAAAAGATGTTGGGGAATATGTTTTTGGAGTAAGTGCTTTTACTAACGACCGCAAAAATTTTGACAATTCTTTGATTAGCTCTAATGATCAAGTTTTAAAAAGCGCAGGAAATCCGGGCGATACAAGAAGCTTAGATTCCTATGTTGCTTCAGCAGATATCTATTATGATTTTGGTGAGAGAGAAAAATTATCTTACCATTTCTCCTATGCCAATTTGGCAATAAATGAGCGGCAAAATAAAACCAATTCTGCTGATAAAATTAATGATGAGCAATCTTTTGCCCTAAATATGAACTATCTAAAACCACTAGCTGAAAATCTTTCAGTTAAAGGTTTTGTAGAATATGTTAAAACCGACAATCTTGGTGGCGATATTGATAAAAGTGCCAGTTTTTTAACATTGAATTTAACCACTTATTTTCACGATGTCTTTCTCACTTTAGCCAGATCTAAAAAAACTGAATATGGAGCAGGGGCAAAATCGCTTAATGATTATATAAATGAAATTTCCATCGGATATAAATTCGACAATCTATGTCCGAAGTTAAAAGGTTTGTCTGTAATGGGCGGCTATAATCACAAAAAAGATGAAGAGAGAACAAGCTTAACTTCTACTGAAGGATTTGGCTTCATGCTTCGCCACAAAATAGAATTTTAAATGAACAATAATTTAATTATCGCCATACCTAAAGGTAGAATCTTGACCGAACTTGGTGGTTTATTTTCCAAAATCGGTTTCGTGCCGGAAGATGAATTTTATGACGATAAATCTCGCAAGCTGATTTTTGAGAGCAATATTGAGAATTTAAAAATCATCAAAGTGCGCAGCTTTGACGTCGCCACTTTTGTAAAATTCGGTGCTGCAGATTTTGGAATCTGTGGGCTTGATGTTTTGAAGGAATTTTCTTCTCCTGACATTTATCCTTTGCTTGATTTAGAAATCGGAAAATGCCGCTTGTCAATTGCCTCCAGAAAAGATCAAGATCTTGGTTTTGAAAACAAAAGCCATTTAAGAATTGCCACTAAATATCTCAATTTAACTGCTGACTATTTCTCCGCTATCGGCATTCAAGCCGAATGCATAAAACTCAATGGCGCAATGGAATTAGCTCCTCATCTAAACTTGTGCGATTATATTGTTGATTTGGTAAGCACCGGCAACACTTTGAGGGAAAATAGCTTGGTTGAGGTTAAAAAAATCCTGGAAGTTAGTTCTTACTTGATTGCCAACCGCCATAGCTTTAAAGCTAAAAATCAGCAACTGCTTAAAATCATCAAATTATTTGATGTCAATGCGTTAGTTAGAAATTGAAAAAGCGATATTTCCCTTCCTATTTCAAACATAGCTTCCTTTCCCTGCTTCTAGCCGCTTCATTCTTTTTCTCTGCAGCCCAAAATTCTTCCGCTCTTAATGCTCATGCTGATACCGATCATGTTCGCAAGGCCTGGGTTACTGGCGAAGGAAGATGTCAAACCGAGAGGCTTAAATTTGCTCCCCTAGGCCCAAATGATGATATGTATTGGGAGCTGGATAACCCAGTTTGTATAGCATTTGGTGCCGCTTTTGGTGCAACCGTTATTGGTAGCGAAATGGCCGCTAACGCAATATGTAATAACACAAATCCTGCCAAAATGGCAAAAGAAGCTGCAGAAATTGGAGCAGAAAAAGCATCTGGATTTTGGGTTACGCTTAGAACAATGAAGAGAACGGTATCCGGTTGGGCATCCTGCGGTGTTTATACTGCTCAATGCACTCCGGTCACTCCTGGCAAATGCGCTCAAGCTGTAGCATGCTGTACCAGCATAGCGGCAAAAACTGCTGCCGTTGGCATTGCTACCGGAGAATTGGCGGCAATTTGGGGAGCAGCAATTGAAGCTCAGAAAAATACCCATCTTTGTGGAGAAACTTGGAACACTTGGCAACAAAAAGAGCCAGAGTCTTTGCAATATAATTATGGCCGATTTGAAAATTCTTACCAGAAACAGTTAGAAAATAAATTTGAGGCCGGAACAATGGCGCTTGATATAAAAAACAAAGATTACCGAGAATATATCTATGGTGGTCAAGAATATGAGGATGCCGGGAGCAACACTTGTGCAAATCCTAGTGGCTGGGACAAAGAAACAAGAATAAAAATCTTAGGCTATTCAAGTGATAGACAGAGATATTATATGCGCGGTCCAAGAGTTGCTTCCAATTATCAATGTAGCAGATTTTTACTTGGTACAAAGAGTGATGCCTCTTCCAAAGAAGCTTATGAATGTTGTAAAAAGAGAAGCCAGGAAACAATTTGCATTGAGGAGACTAAAGATATTTTTGACCTTGGAGTTACCACTCCCAAAACCCATAGATTTTGTAAGTTAGGGGAGAGATGTAAAGTGGGTGATGTTTGGTACGATATTCATCCTGCTGAGAAAATTCAAAGCCATATCTGTGCCACTACCTATTCAGTTTGTCCATATAACCACAATTTAGGCGGCAGTACAGAAATACAGGATTTATCAAAACCTAGCGATGGCAACCCGCCAATTCTTCTCAATCACTGTCAATATCTCAAACACTGCGCCAAAATTCCAAATGTTCCATATATCAGAACCAGTGATTTGGATGGCGGCTGGATATCTTCTGCCTGTTTCGATTTAAAAGGTGATTCTCAAAACAACTATGGCTATACCGCAGATCTTGTTCCTATAAATACCAAAAATTTCTCAGCGCCAATTGCCCAATGTTTTAAAGAAACTTTGGAGAATGTTTTCATCAACAAAGCCGGCCACACCCAATGTATGAGCCCGGATGAAAAGCCAGATAAAAACGGTGTTTGCGTTAGTGGTTATCGTTATCAAGATGGTAAAGTTATTGAAGGGCAAAAATCCTTTTTTCAAATCCTGCAAGACAGATTGAGGTTTGCCATTCAACTGGTGATGACTGTAGCAATAACCATCATGGGTATCAGTGTTTTGCTAACTGGAAGTCCATGGAATAAAAAGACCATCATGATGTTTGTCATGAAACTGGGTTTAGTTATGTATTTTGCACTTGGAACGGCCTGGCAGGATTATTTCTTCAATGGTGTTTCAAGTTCATCAATGGCATTGGCTGATATTTTCTTTAGATTAGATGAGGGAGAACAAATCCAACAGGAAGCCTATCAGGATACAAAATCACTATTCCTATCATCAGCCTTTGCTGACACAGATCAATCTGAGGAAACACAAGCGACACAAAGCAAAAAAGATGGCTGCCAATTCCCGAAATATAACTATGCCGATCAAAATGAGGAGACTAGATATGACAACCCTTCCTATCCACCAGGAAAACAATATCTAAAAATTTGGGATATGCTTGATTGCAAAATTGCCAAAGCAATCGGCTTAGGTCCTGAAGCTTCCGTTCCCAACCTAATATACATGATTCTAGCCGGATTCTTAACTGGTGGTTATGGGATAATATTTTTTATAGCAACCTTTATATTTGCCTTTTACCTGATTGCTTTAACGGTAAGGGCGTTGCATGTTTTCTTAATCTCATCAATGGCAATTACAATCATGATTTATGTATCGCCAATTACCATAACCACATGTTTGTTTAAAAGAACTGAAGGCATATTCAAAAGCTGGAGAACCAATCTATTAAGCTTTGTCCTTCAACCAGTAGTTCTCTTTATTTATTTAGGATTTTTAATCACGCTTTTTGAAGGAACCATGATTGGTAGTGCCACATTCTCCGGTGATGGAAAATCCGCTCCAAAAACAATCAATTGTAATGCCGCCGCCAATAACGACAGTATTTATTGCATTTTCAAACTTAAAGACATCAAAACCAATAACTCACTTTCTCCAATAGGAATTGCCCTTCCTGTGTTGGCTGATATGAATGCTAAAAAAATGAACACCATAATTAAGGCAGCATTTTTGATGTTTATATTCACCAAATTCCTCGACAAGATAATTGACATTGCAAAAACCTTGTTAGGTGGTGCCGGCTTAGTTAGTAACTCTATGGGCGCCTTGAGGGGTGCTGGTGCTGCATTTGGCTACGCAAAAGCCGTACAGTCAAGGGGTACTAATGCCACAAGGAAATGGGGCGGTAAGACCGCATCATGGGCAGGAGATAAAGCTAAATATGTTAAATCAGCTGCTAATATTCTTGGTAAAAAAGGTAATAAATCCGGCGATTCAATTAGCGTTGCGAAGGGTGGAGGTGATTCAATTTCTATTTCCGGTGGAAAAAGTAGCGGAAATTCAGTCTCGGTTTCTCCGGGGAAAAAACCTTAGATAACTTCTAGGATTAGTTTGATCTATTACTAATTCAATCTTATATTTTAACTAAGCTTGAATTAGTGGGTTGACTTCCATTTGTTGTTATAAATAATGTGCCACCTGTTCTCGTTTGGAGAGGCTTCCAACTAAGGACAAATTCTAAAATTACTATTACTTTTGGCAGACGTAGCTCAGTTGGTAGAGCATCAGGTTGTGGTTCTGAGGGTCGCGGGTTCGAGCCCCGTCGTTTGCCCCAAATTCCTCTAAAGATTTAAATTCTATAATGGACATCTTAATTTTTGCTGCCATTGCCGTTTTTATCTTCTTCAAACTGCGTGAGCAATTGGGCAAAGTTGATGAAGACCAGAAGCGTGATTCTATAAAAAAATTTGTTAAAGAACGGGCAGAAATTAGTGATCAAAACCAGTTTGATGATCATGTAACTCCTGGCTTTGGAACTATTCAGCCTCAGGAGGTTGATAAAAAATCCCAAGAAATTCTTGCTACATTAAGAGGAGATTTAAAATCCAATTTTGAATTGGCTCTGCAAAAGTCAAATCTATCACCAATTCAGTTCTTGGAAGGTGCTAAAAGTGCTTTTGAAATTATCATCTCCTCATTTTCAATTGGTGACTTATCGGCCCTAAAGCCACTTTTATCAGAAAAAATATTTCTTCAATTTAAAACAGCAGTTGAAGATAGAAAATCAAAAAAAGAAGTTTTGCATACTAAAATTATTTCTATTGATGAGGCAAAAATTGTTGGTGCCATGATAGAAGATAATTTTGCTTCAATAACAGTTGCTTTCAGATCCAAGCAGATCAATTATATTGAAAATGAACAAGGCCAAGTCACTTTTGGCAGTAAAACTGAAATCAATAGTATTGACGATATTTGGATGTTTAAAAGAGATTGTAGCTCAGATAATCCAAATTGGTTGGTTGTTTCAACTCAATAACTCACTATTAAAAAATGAACTCAAAACGCCCACTTTCTCCTCATATCCAAATTTATAAACCGCAGATTAGCTCTTTTACCTCAATCTTGCACCGCGCCACTGGTATATTTTTATATTTCGGAGTAGTGGCAATTTTCTGGTTGATTGTTTATTACACTTATAAAGTTGAAGTAATGAGTGAAAATGGCGTCGAGGAAACAGCCTGTGATTGCCGTTGGGTGTGGTACGCTTTATATCTTCTGGCTGGTGGTTGGGCCTTTTCACTTTACTATCATCTGCTTAACGGTATCAGACATTTGTTTTGGGATATTGGCAAAGGTTTTGAAAAAACAACCGCCACTCGAAATGGAATTATAGTTATTATGTTGTCGCTTTTAATGACTGCTGCCAGCATCTGTTACACAATTTATTTTCTAAGCTAACATGAAAATTCCTCCATCAACTAAAACCGGCGCCCATTCTTGGTTAATACTTCGTATTTCCGCTATTGCGCTAATTCCTCTAGTTATCTGGTTGGTTTTGTCAGTAATGCAAATTATTCAAAATCCAATCACCTATATGCCAATCTTTTTTGCTTATCCGCTTAACGCTTTTATGGGCATTTTATTTGCAGTATTTTCCTTATATCACGGCAGTTTAGGTATGAAGGAAGTTATTGAAGATTACGTTTCTTGCAAGATGAAAAAACATTTCTACATTATATTAATTCACTTCATTTCTATCTTTACCGGCGCCGCTATTATAGTCGCTATTTTAAGGCTTCATTTGGTTGGCTAAGTTAATTTATAAAAATTCAAAATGACTAAAATTTCTGATTATAAAATTATTGACCACGAGTTTGATGTGGTAGTTGTTGGTGCCGGCGGGGCGGGACTTAGAGCGACTTTCGGCATGGCCGAAAAAGGCTTAAACACTGCCTGTGTTACCAAAGTTTTTCCTACCCGTTCTCATACTGTTGCCGCTCAAGGCGGCATCTCTGCAGCTCTTGGCAATATGGGCGAAGATGACTGGCGCTGGCACATGTTTGACACAGTCAAAGGTTCTGACTGGTTGGGAGACCAAGACGCTATTGAATATATGTGCAAAGAAGCGCCTGACGCAATTATTGAACTTGAACATTACGGCGTGCCATTTTCCAGAACAAAAGAAGGTAAAATCTATCAACGCCCATTTGGAGGAATGACAAAAGAATTTGGCGAAGGTGGGCCAGCACAAAGAACTTGCGCTGCTGCAGATCGTACCGGACACGCTATTTTACATACTCTTTACCAACAATCCGTAAAACATAACGCTCAGTTTTTCATCGAATATTTTGCTATCGACCTAATCATGGTTGATGGCGTTTGCCGTGGCATCATTGCTCTGTCATTAGTTGACGGAACAATCCACCGTTTTAAAGCCCATATAGTTGTGTTAGCCACTGGTGGATATGGCCGCGCTTATTTCTCTGCCACTTCAGCTCACACCTGTACCGGTGATGGCAATGCCATGGTGCTTCGTGCTGGTTTACCATTGCAAGATATGGAATTTGTGCAATTCCACCCAACTGGCATTTACGGCTCCGGTTGCTTGATCACTGAAGGCGCCAGAGGTGAGGGTGGTTATCTGGTAAATTCCGAAGGTGAAAGATTCATGGAAAGATATGCTCCATCTGCTAAAGATCTTGCTTCTCGCGATGTAGTTTCCCGCGCCATGACCATGGAAATTAATGCCGGTCGTGGAGTTGGTGAAAATAAAGATCATATTTATTTGCATCTTGATCACCTTGATCCAAAAACTCTTCACGAAAAACTGCCGGGTATTTCTGAAAGCGCTAAAATTTTTGCCGGAGTTGATGTTACTAAACAACCGATACCAGTTCTTCCAACTGTTCACTATAATATGGGTGGTATTCCAACCAATTTTAAAGGTGAAGTTGTGAATATTAAAAATGGCAAGGTAGAAACAGTTCCAGGTCTAATGGCAATTGGCGAAGCAGCTTGCGTTTCAGTTCATGGAGCAAATCGTTTGGGTTCGAACTCACTGCTTGATCTTGTCGTGTTTGGTAGAGCGGCGGCAATTCAAGCCAGTAAATTGATTAAACCGAACACTCCTCACACAGAACTTGCAGCAAATGCTGGCTCAGAAGCAATCGCCAGATTGGACAAGATCCGCAACTCTAATGGCAAATTACCAGCTTCTAAAATCAGGCTGGATATGCAAAAAACCATGCAAAATCATGCTGCAGTATTTAGAACTGAAAATGTTCTGCAAGAAGGTGTGAAGAAAATGTCAGAAGTTTATAAATCATTTGAAGATATTGGTATCAGTGATCGTGGCCTTGTTTGGAACAGCGATCTAGTTGAAGCGCTAGAGCTTGATAACTTACGCTCTCAAGCCGTTGTTACCATCAACTCCGCAGCCAATAGAAAAGAAAGCCGCGGTGCTCATGCCAGAGAAGATTATAAAGACAGAGATGATGAAAATTGGCTAAAACACACCATCACCTGGATTGATCAAAATGGGGAAACTAAAATTGATTATAGGGCAGTAGTGTTGAAACCAATGAGCAATGATGTTCAAAGCTTTCCACCAAAAAAGAGGGTTTATTAATAAAGATTATTTATTGAAATATGGTTCAATTTTCACTTCCACAAAATTCCAAAATAGATAAAAAAGCCGGTAAGCTTTACAAGGCTGCATCCGACGCTAAAAAAATCAGGACTGTTGAGGTTTACCGCTATGATCCTGAAGATATAGATCAAAAAAATCCACATATTGATGTGTTTGAAATTGATCTAGAAAAATGCGGACCGATGGTTCTTGATATTCTAATAAAAATCAAAGCTGAACAAGATAGCTCGCTGACATTTAGAAGATCTTGTCGTGAAGGTATTTGCGGTTCCTGCTCAATGAATATTGACGGCACCAATACATTGGCTTGCACCAAGCCAATTTCTGATTGCAAGGATGTGATAAAAATCTATCCACTGCCGCATATGCCAGTTATTAAAGATCTGGTTTCAGACCTGACTCTTTTTTATGAACAATATAAATCGGTCAAGCCCTGGTTGCATACAGCAGATTCTAAGCCTGAAAAAGAAAGGCTGCAATCTCCTGAAGATAGAGAAAAGTTGGATGGGCTTTATGAATGTATTTTGTGTGCTTGCTGCTCCACTTCTTGCCCTAGTTATTGGTGGAATGGAGATAAATATTTAGGCCCTGCAGCTTTATTGCAAGCTTATCGCTTTATTGCCGATTCCAGAGATGATGCAACAGCAGAAAGATTGGATGATTTAGAAGATCCGTTCAAACTTTACCGCTGCCACACAATCATGAACTGCACCAATACTTGTCCAAAAGGTTTAAACCCTGCCAAGGCAATTGGTAAAATCAAACAAATGATTGCCGATAGAAAAGCATAATTAATCATGAACGAGAAGTTATTTAACAAAAAAATTCTCTTCATCGGCTGTGGCAAGATGGGATCTGCCATTCTTAAAAACCTACTTAATAATGGCTTTGCCAGCTCTCAATTTACAGTATTAAAGCCAAGCAAAAAAAATCTGATAATTGGTATCAAACATTTCTCTTCCTACCAAAATTTACCGGAAAATTATCAAGCTGATATTGTGGTTTTTGCCTTTAAGCCACAACATGCGAAAGAAATTATCTCAGATTTTGTAAATCATAAAATTACCAATCCCAAAACTGTTTTTATTTCCATTCTAGCTGGCAAAAAGATTTCATTCTTTGAAGAAATTCTAGGCAAAAAAGCTAAAATAATCCGCTCAATGCCAAATCTACCAACCCTTATAAGTCAAGGTATTGCAGCATATTATGCAAATTCCAGTTTTACAAAGTCAGAGCTAAAATCAGCAAATAATTTCCTGGATGCAATTGGCCAAAATATTGCCCTAAAAGATGAAAAACTAATGAATGCAACAACTGCAATATCAGGCAGTGGTCCAGCATATTTATTTTTATTTGCTGATTTAATGATTAAAGCCGCAATTGATCTTGGTCTTGATAAAAAATCCGCCATAAAATTAGTAAAACAAACAATCTATGGCAGTGCAAAAATGGCCTTAGAATTTGATGGTGATTTACAAAATCTAATTGAATCGGTTGCAAGCAAAGGCGGCACAACTGAAGCTGCTTTAAAAGTTTTTCAAAAAAATAATCAGTTTGAAAAAATTATTTTTAATGCCACAAAAGCTGCCGGCAAAAAATCTATCGATCTATCTAACTAAAAAATCCCTAAAAAATACCCTATTCTTAACTAGGCTGGCTTGCATCCTACATTATTTCTGATTACCCCATGTAATCGTGAACTCCTTTCTTAAAATTACAGACAAATTCCATGGAATGGACAGCACTGGTCAGATCTTGCTCATCCTCAATTTTGCTTAAGTAATAAAGACAGACAAAAACATATCGGTTGATCTTTTGAAAAAGATCTATGTTTTCTTCAATTTTTTCTTCCGGGACAGAAAGAATTTTTGCCATGACTTCACATATTTCTGAATTTGTATGTTTTTCAGGAAACCGGATTCTTTTGCCCTTTTGGGGTTGGTGATTTTTTGGTGACATAATGCTTAAAAATTAAATTTCTCAAAATCATTGCCGGTAGTACGGTAATGATTGAAAAATCTAACCGGTGCATTTCACTTCCTTTAACTAATGTAGGGTAGAAACAAACTAAACAGCTTTCTACCTCTAGTTGGTTATCAAAAATGCTTCAAGCCTTGATATTGCGCAATCATTAGATCAGGAAATGGCAATAGGATTTTATCGCCAATTTCTTGATCTTGATTTCGCTTTGCAAGTCAGTCAATGATTTGCGGTAAAATATTATTTTTAATAACAAATTTATGAAAAAACTTTCCTTCATCACGCTTTTGGGCGCATTATTTTTATCTTCTCAGGTTAGTGCTAAAGATGGTTTATATGTCGGGGCTGACTTGATCACTTCTGATGCACAATTTAAGTATTCTTCAGCTTTTTCTTCACCTTTTGCTCAAAAGAAAGTTGATAGTATGAATATCGGGGTTGGTGCGAATATTGGTTATAAAAAATCCTTCAACCGTGTTTTTGTGGCTCCGGAATTGTTTTATGATTATCTAAATTCATCCACTAAAGATTATTACCATAACCATTATCCTTATACTAAAGACACACTGGAGTTGCCTGTTCGCTATGGCGCCAAAGCAAATTTTGGCTTTAATTTTACTGATAATTTTGCCGGTTATTTAACTTACGGTCTTTCTAATATTCATCAAATTGATAAATCTCCAGCTCTTAATGCAAATCATGGCAGGTGGAAAATTTCACCAATTTATGGAGCGGGCTCTGTTTTCAATATTAATCCGAATTGGGGAATTAAAATTGAATTCAATAGACAAAAATTTGAAGTGCCTTACAGCTTTGATCTAGCCACAACAAGCAAAGTCAAACTGAATATATTAAAAACCGGCTTGGTTTATAATTTCTAATCATATTACAGAAATTGCCTTCTTGGCTGCTCAGAACCGTTCCAAGTAGCTAGGGCAGCCAGTTTGGCATAAAGTTTAACCATGTTACTAAAATAAGTTAAACTTTGGTTAGTCCCTCGCGCCATAAACGAGGGGCTACTGGTATAATAGATTTTTTTGTAGAGTATCTATCTTCTAAAAGCCTCGCAAAAAGAGTAAAAACATAAAGCTCAAATAAATAATTCTAGCTTTTGTTTCCCCTAAGGGTGAAAAGCAAGAATCTCTAAATCATTGTAGATGATGATAGCAATGAAATGCAGAGCAATTTAATAAGAAGGAGCAGGGCGGTTTTTGAAGGAAAAAATTAGGATTATTATTCCGCCGATGATTAATGGCATAGATAATATTTGCCCCATTGTGATATGGAAAAACAAGAATCCGAGTTGTTGATCCGGTTCACGAAATTGCTCGATAAAAATTCTTGCTGAACCGTAAAAAATTAAGAATAGAGCGGATAATGCTCCGACTTTTTCACGAATTTTAGTAAGTTTTGATAGGGAGAAGAGAATAGCAAATAATAATAAACCCTCTAAGAAAGCTTCATATAGCTGGCTTGGATGGCGTGGTAAATATCCAGCATTTGGAAATATTACCCCAAAATCCGATCCTGTCACTCTTCCATATAATTCCATATTAACAAAATTAGCAATTCTTCCTAGGAACAGACCAATTGGAGCCGCTATCGCTAAAATATCAGTTAGTTCAAAAAAACTGACCTTATATTTTTTGCAAAACAAAAACATGGCCACAAGTGAACCGATTAAACCACCATGGAAGGACATTCCACCTTGCCAAACTGCAAAAATTTCCTTCGGATGCTGGATATAAAAATCAAAATTATAAAACAGCACATAACCAATTCTGCCACCAAGAACAATGCCTAATATGGCCCAAAATAGCCAATCATCCCAGGCTTCTTTGTTCATAATCGGCTTTTTGTTGTTGAAATATTTTAGCAAAAACCAGCAAAATAAAATTCCCAAAATATAAGCCACGGAATACCAGCGGATGCCGATTGGGCCAATTGAAATAATATTAGGATTTATCTCAGGAAGAATGATTGGAAATTGCATTTTACCTACCTTTATATTCAGAAATATTTTGTTCTTTCACCCAAACATTTTTTGGTGGTGAGTCGCTTTGATAGAAAATATCGATAGGAATACCACCCCTCGGATACCAATATCCGCCAATTCTAATCCATTTTGGATCCAGCAATTTTTGTAAATCTTTAACAATTTTAATTGTGCAATCTTCGTGAAATGCGCCGTGATTGCGGTAGCTAACCAAATATAATTTTAGTGATTTACTTTCAACGATATGGTTCTTTGGAATATAATCTATAATAAGATGGGCGAAATCCGGCTGTCCGGTGACTGGGCAAATTGATGTAAATTCAGGACAGGTAAGGGTGATGACGTAATTGGTGTTTGGATGAGGGTTTTTTACCTTTTCCAGAATTTTTATATCAGGTTCTGAATATTGATATTTGGTGCTTTGGCCAAGTTTTAGAGCTTTATTTATCTTGCCTGAAGTCATTAGCGTTTTATTTTAAAATTAGACTATAAAATTAAGTGAATGGTTACTAAAATCCATCCGCCCTTCAACCGGAATCAATATGCTAAAAAGAATATTTATTTTTCCAATCAAAATATATCAGCTATTAATCTCGCCGGTAATTGGTGGCAACAGATGCTGCCGCTTTATGCCAACTTGTTCTCATTATGCAATTGAGGCAATTGAAAAATTTGGGGTTTTCAAGGGGTTAACTTTGTCTCTATATAGAATATTAAGATGTAATCCATGGGGCTCTCATGGTTATGACCCAGTAGATAAAAAGAACAATAACTAATGTATCACATATTCCTTACCATTGCCATAGCAGTTGGACAGCACCAGATTAATGAAATTAAATCTAGTCCGGTTCAAGAGCCAAAAATTCCTCAAAATATAGCCTTGCCAGAGGACCCAACTAAAACTCCAGCCAAAAAAGAAGAAGATATAATCTTACAACTCGAACAGCAAAAAAAAGTTGAGGAAGCTTCTACCAAGCCAGATCTTGAATCTCTTGGTCTTGATCAGATGGATTTTTTATCCACTAAAGATGACAAGCAAGATGTGGCTTCAAAAGATTTGGCGCCACCATCAAAAGAAGTTGAAAAGAAAAATCCTGATCAGCTTATGGTTGCGGAGAATAAACCCGGCATAGATAAAACTCCTCTTGAACAAACTTTGTCTAAAGTTGTTGATGATATTAAGACTTCCGAGATTGCAAAGAAACCAGTTGAAAAAGTTAAAGAAATAATTGGAAAAGAGCTGGATAAAAAAGATAGTGAAGCAAATAAAAGCAATGATAAGCCCAAAGAGGCTCCTCCTGCGGTTATCGCTCCTGCAGCAACAAAACCTTCAATAGCAAAAGATGAAAAAAAGAAAACTGATTCTGCACCCCCTAGCACTTCCGCAATAACCAAAAATGATTCAGTTAAAAAAAATAATATTGCTAAAAATACCACAAAAGATTCTGAGTCAGTAACAGCAAAAGAACAAAAAAAATCTGCGAAGAAAAAAGAGAAAGTGATTTATGCAGAAAATTATAGCAAGCCTCTAAATAAAAAAGCGCAAGATCTCAAAGTAAAAAATTTGGAAAAGAAATATTTGCAAAAAAATCTTGATGGTGAAATTGAGGCAAAAAACCATTATGAAGCAATCAGGATGATAGTTACTGAAGAAAAAGTTCCTGACAATAAATTTGCCACATCCGACGAAGTTCCGCCTCCGCTCCTTAATCGCTTTAGAGGCGATGAAAATAAGCATCATCCGCTGATTATGAGCAACTCAGAAAAAGTTGAGTTGATGTTTAAGGCAATAGCAGAAAACAAAATTGATTGGTTCAATGCTTTATTTGCTTTAGTAAAAGATGCCAATATAAAAAATTCTGCTGGTGAATCTTTGCTTACATTTGCAGTTTTGATGAGAAGATATGATGCGGTTTCCAGCCTGTTATCAAAAGGCGCAGATCCTGATTTGTCAAATGATTTAGGCTATACTCCACTCAATATCGCCATTGAAATGGGAGATTATAAAGCCGTATCAATTCTGGTTGAAATGGGCGCCAAAGTTGATCTTGTTGATAATCTAGGAAGAACTTATCTCATGCAATCATCAAGGGTAGGGTCCTTGCCAATAACTGACTTGTTAGTTAGCAAAGGCATTGATGTGAATGCAACAGATAGGAATGGCACAACCGCTTTGGCAATTGCCTATAAACACAAAAAAGACATTATCGCAAAATATCTTTTAAAACATGGAGCTAAAAGCTTTATCAAAAAAGGTTATGAAGAAGATGAGTCTTCAATGATTGACGATTTATTCAACAAATGGAGATAAGATTTTTAGCAAGTTTCTAGCAATGAATTATTTTTTTGATTTGTATAATTTCAGTTGCTATTCTTTGCCCAAATTTTGCTCAAAATTTACCCTTCTTCAAAAGAGCTCCCTTAACAAACAATCCGAACAGTAAATTGCAAATCAGAGACAATCAGCATCGCCAGCGTTTTTTAAAAAACCAGAGTTGGATGATGTTTTTATCTATGTCCATTATTTTGTTTTTTGTGATAGAGGCGAGGGCGCAAATATCAGGCCTTATCGGTGAAAATACCGAAGATGCAGCAGGAGTTACTTCCTTAATGAGCGCCGCAATAAATAATGATGCACCGGCAATCAAGTTTTTTGCTACTTCCAGACCAGAGTCAGTTAATCAAAAAAATGTTGGTGGCGCTACTGCATTACATATCACCGCTAGAAACGGTAATGTAGAGACCAGCCAGATCCTCCTCGATGGTGGCGCAGACGTTAATTCCAGCGATAACGAAGGATGGACTCCTTTGATGAGATCAGTCTTAGCCAAAAATCCTGAATTAGTGAAGGTTTTCCTGGTTCGTGGCGCCGATGCCAGCAAGGTAAATTCGGTAGGAGAAACCGCAATAGTACAAGCTTCATCTTCAGAATGCTCTGAATGTTTACAGCAATTATTTTCAGGTTACGATTTTGCTAACAAAACAAGCCAACAATTTTTGGATAACCAACTAAAATTGGCCACAGATGCCGCCTACAACAAAGACAATGCAGCAATACAATCAATCTTAAAACAATATAAAGATTCAGTATTTACAACTGCTGTCGCTAAAAATGAAGCTACACCCGTCGTTGTTGCTAACAATACAGAAAATAAAATCATTGAACCTATTAAAGGTGAGGAAATGATTGCTGCCAATGAAGTTTTTGTTGAGGATGCTGAAGAATTGTTGGCGGATGATGGAAATCAAATCGAGGGTGAGGAAGCAATATCACTCTATAATTTGCCAGATGAGGGCAAGAAAGATACAAAAACCACTCTTCTTGCTAGCGCCGCCTCTTACAAGCTCATGGGCGCAAAAGAACTGAAGCCAGCTAAAAATTATATATTGGTTCAAGATATACAGCCGCAAATAACTTCAAAACAAAAGATTGTCGATAAAAAATCCACCGACATAAAAAAGACAGAAAAAGCCGCCGATCCTACATCTGATGCAATGTCAAAAAAGAGATTTACTTTGATTATGCCTAGACTTCGTAATGAGAAGATACCAACTCATACAGCGTTAACGATAGTTACTTATATAAATTCTCCTGAATATCGTAAGCTTGTAAAAGATAAGACGCACTTAATTAGTGTTGTTAACCAAGCATCAAATGTATCGGGTAAGAAATATATTTTTATTCCTCAAAAATAATAAAATCCGAACGCAAAGCCAAAATAAAAAATAAATAGTTCTGGAAGGGGCGGCTATTTATTTTGACTTTTTTATGCTTTGACTGTGGCTGTTTTTGTGAGGCTTTTAGAAAGACACTCTATAAAAAAACCTATAGGCTATTTTACATAATATATATTATACAATTATTTATTAACTCATTTATTTAATGCGGGAGCAACCTTCTAGAATTTCTGTTATTGGCTCGGGAGCTTGGGGTTTGGCTATAGCTGAGTTATTGGCAAGAAATGGTCATTTGGTTGAGGTCTTTTCTCGTAGCCCCGATAAGGCTAAAACACTTAATCAAAAATATCTCAAGCTTAACCTTTCTATTACCGTTACAACTTCGTTACCTGTAACAGACTTTATCTTCGTTGCCGTTCCTTCCGATATTTTTTTATCTGTCCTTAAATCTCTTACTAAAGAAAAAATTTCTCTTAAATCTAAAATCATTCTCTGTTGCAAAGGAATTGATGGTAAAAATCTGGAGCTTTTTAGTTCTTCTATAGAAAAAACATTTCCTAAAAATAATTACGCTATTTTATCCGGCCCGAATTTTGCCTCTGAAGTTTCAGATTCTTTACCTACCACCACTACAATTGCTTCTAAGAATAAAAGCTCCACCAAGCAAATAGCTTCTTTGCTAAAAAATGATAATTTCTTACCGATAATTTCTAATGATGTGATTTCTACTCAAATTTTTGGTGCTATAAAAAATATTCTGGCAATCGGATGTGGAATTATTGATGGATTGAATTTGGGTGAAAATGCTAAAGCGGCCTTGGTTTTAAAAGGAATTGCTGAAGCTAACAATCTGATAAAAAAACTTGGTGGAGATGCACAAAAAAGCTTTATTTCTCCTTGCGGACTTGGCGATGTATTTCTTACTTGTTCCAGCAAAAAATCCCGCAATAATTCTTTGGGTTATACGGTTGGCAAAGGTGAAAAGATTGGCAATAGCTTAGATAACAAAACTTTTGAGGGCTTTACCGCCTCCAAATCAATAATAAAATTTGCCAAAAAACACAAAACCACCCTTCCCCTTTGTGAAGCTATAAACAAAATTTTAAATAATGGATTTTCTGCAAAAGAAATGAAATTGATTCTCTCTCAGGCAATTTTAAAAGAATAATTTTTCAACGATGATTTTAATTATTGATTTCGGCAGCCAGGTAACTCAACTAATTGCCAGAAGGATTCGTGAATTGAATGTTTACTCTGAAATTAAAAATCCCGGCATTTCCCTTGATGAAATTAAAAAATTAAATCCAAAAGCAATAATACTTTCTGGTGGTCCGGAATCGGTTTATGAAAAAGATGCACCGACTATTGATAAAGGTATTTTTGATTTAGGAATTCCTGTTTTAGGAATTTGTTATGGGCAACAGCTTATTTGCCACTTACTTGGGGGTAAGGTTGAAAGCTCGGCAAACAGAGAATTTGGCAAAGCCATTATATATATGAATGCAGATGAGTTAGATGAAGCAAAAAATAAAAATCTAAAGTTATTTGTTGGAATAGATGGCATATCTGATTTTGCAAATGTTGGTTCAGGAAATGAGCATTTAGCACTCATTTCCAGTAACAGGCCCCGTTGTCAAGTTTGGATGAGTCATGGCGATTATATTAGTAAAATTCCTGATGGATTTGAAGGTATTGCAGAGACTCCCGATTGCCCCTATGCCGCAATAGCTGATAAAAAAAGAAGAATTTATGGTATCCAATTTCATCCTGAGGTAACTCATACGATAGAGGGTAGTAAAATTTTAAAAAACTTTGTTGTTAATATTGCTGGCTGCGAACAAAGCTGGACAATGGGCAATTTTATGGAAGAACAAATTGTCGAAATCAAAGCTAAAGTCGGCAATAAAAAAGTTATTTGCGGACTTAGCGGCGGCGTTGATTCTTCAGTTGTTGCAGCCTTAATCAGCAAGGCAATTGGTAACCAACTCACTTGCATTTTTGTTGATCATGGCTTGCTTAGAAAAGACGAAGGCAAGAATGTTAAGGAAGTTTTTGAAGATCATTTCAAAGTCAATTTAGTTTATGTTGACGCTGCAAAGATTTTCCTGCAAAAGCTGAAAGATATTACTGATCCTGAGCAAAAAAGAAAAATCATCGGCAAAACTTTCATTGAAATTTTTGATGAAGAAGCAGCCAAAATCAAAGATGTAGAATTCTTGGCACAAGGCACTTTATATCCTGATGTTATTGAATCTTCCCATCCAAATAGCGGCAAAAGTCATACTATAAAATCGCACCATAATGTTGGTGGTTTGCCAAAAGATATGAAGCTGAAATTGATAGAACCGATTAGAACTTTATTCAAAGACGAAGTTAGAAAATTAGGTACTGAATTAGGGTTAACTTACGGGATGATTTCCCGGCACCCCTTCCCTGGCCCTGGCCTTGCCATTAGAATTCCCGGAGAAGTTACTTTAGAAAAAATAAAAATCTTGCAAGAAGCTGATGCAATCTATCTGGATGAGATCAGAAAATTCGGTCTTTATGATAAAATCTGGCAGGCCTTTTGTGTTTTGCTTCCAGTAAAAACCGTTGGTGTAATGGGCGATGGAAGAACTTATGAATATGTTTTGGCTCTTCGCGCTGTTACCTCAAGTGATGGGATGACAGCCGATATTTTCCAATTTTCTTACGACTTTTTAACCTCTGCCACTAACCGCATAATTGGTGAAGTACGCGGCATAAATCGTGTGGTTTATGATGTCACTTCAAAACCACCAGGAACAATTGAGTGGGAATAATTTTATAAAAGTAACTATGCCAAATTTCTCTCTTCCATATAAACAGTCGATCAATCCGGCTAAAAAAATTGCTTATATAAATGCCAGGATAATTGATCCCGAAACTAAGTTTGACAAGGTTGGGCAGCTTTTAACTATTGGTGATAAAATTGCTGATTTTGGAGAAAATATTTTTGGCGGCAAAGTGCCAGAAGATGTTGAGGTTATTGATTGTAAAGGTCATGTTCTATGTCCAGGTTTGATTGATATTCAAGTTCATTTTAGGGAACCTGGTCAAACTCATAAGGAAGATTTGGCAAGTGGCAGTAAATCTGCGGTTGCCGGTGGTATTACAACTGTTGTTTGTCAGCCAAATACTTCTCCGGTTCTGGATTCAGTTATGACGCTTGAATATTTAAGCTTAAAAGCAAAAGAAACTGCTTATTGCAATATTCGGGCTTATGCAGCAATTACCAGAGGCATGAAGGGTGAAGAAATTTCTGACATGCATAGTTTGAAAGAAGCTGGTGCGGTTGGTTTTACTGATGATGGCTTGCCGGTGATGAACGCCAATGTGATGCGCCGTGCGATGGAATATGCTAAAAATTTGAATGTGCCGGTTGCACAACATGCGGAAGATTTAAACTTGACCAACAAAGGTTGCATCAACGAAGGATCAGTTGCTTTGGAGCTTGGTGTTAGAGGCATTCCAAATATTTCAGAATCAGTAATTGTTGAGCGCGACTTGGCAATTTTAGAAGCGGTTGGCGGGCATTATCACTTGCTGCACTGCTCTACCAGAGAATCTCTTGATGCAATTAGAAGAGCCAAAGCTAAAGGCTTAAAAGCAACCGTAGAAGCCTCTCCTCACCATTTCACTTTAACTGATGAGGCAGTTTTAAGATTTGGCACTAACGCTAAAATGAACCCTCCCCTCAGAAGTGAACAAGATCGTTTGGCTTTAATTGAAGGTTTAAAAGACGGCACTATCGATGCTATCGCCACAGATCACGCACCTCACGACATCAACTCAAAAAATAAACCATTAGAAGAAGCAAGTTTTGGAATTGTCGGAGTGGAAACTATGTTACCACTTTCGCTGGCTCTTTATCATGATGGCACAATGCCACTAATTGATTTGCTGGCTACAATGACTTACAAAGCCGCCGATATAATTCATTTTGATGGTGGCAGGTTGAAAAAAGCTGCCAGAGCTGATTTGGTATTAATTGACCTTGATACTAAATGGGAAATTGATCCGCAGAAATTTTATAGCAAATCAAAAAACTCTCCTTTTGTGCATTACAAAACCAAAGGACGGGCAATTAGAACTATTGTTGGAGGAGTTTCGGTATATCAAGCATGAAAAACACATCAGTTCCCAACACATCAGCGGGACAATCAGTCTCCAACCAATCCGCGCAAAAACTTTCCTCCTATAAAAACCAATCTCTGATTTTTAGCGTTATCGTTGCTCTGGGTATCGTCTATGGCGATATCGGAACTTCACCGCTCTATGTGATGAAAGCGATTATTGATGATAAAATCATCAGCGAATTTCTGATATTAGGCAGTCTATCTTGCGTTTTTTGGACCCTCACCTTGCAAACCACTTTGAAATATGTGGTCTTGATCTTAAGAGCGGACAGAAAGGGCCAAGGTGGCCTTTTAGCTCTTTATTCTTTGATAAAAAAAGGCAGACATTGGTGGTTGGTTTTCTTTGCTATAGTTGGTACATCAATGTTGATTGCCGATGGTTTAATTACTCCGGCAATATCCGTTTCTTCTGCCGTTGAAGGTTTGCAAATCCTCTATCCTGAAATCAAAACCTTACCAATCGTAATCTCCATTTTATTTGTTTTATTTTCCTTACAAAAACTTGGAACCAATATTGTTGGCGGGATGTTTGGGATAATAGTTTTTATATGGTTTTCAATGATCGGTAGTTTTGGCTTAATGAGCATTCTAGGAAATCCGGATATAATCAGGGCGGTTAATCCAATTTATGCCTATCAGCTTTTAACTCACTATCCTCAAGGATTCTGGCTTCTTGGTGCAGTCTTTCTGTGCAGCACCGGTGCAGAAGCTTTATATTCCGATCTTGGCCATTGCGACCGCAAAAGCATTCGCCTGGGATGGATTTTTGTTAAAACCGCTTTATTACTAAATTATTTTGGGCAAGGCGCTTGGTTGTTGTCAAATGCTACCGGAACTATTGTCGATAATGGTGTTAATCCTTTTTATTCAATCATTCCTGAATGGTTCTTGCTGCCAAGCATTATCATCGCCACTTCCGCAACTACAATTGCCAGCCAAGCTTTAATCAGCGGTTCATTCACTGTAATCAACGAAGCTACCAGACAAAATCTATGGCCAAAGATTAGAACTAACTATCCAACCGATCAAAAAGGCCAAATTTTTATGCCAATGGTTAATTGGTTTTTATGTTTTGGCTGTATTGCTGTCACCTTATATTTTGGGGAATCTTCCAATATGGAAGCCGCCTATGGTTTGGCAGTTGTCACAACCATGATATGTACTACCTTCTTGTTCATCGCCTATTTAGTTTCCCGTAAAGTTCCTAAATTTTTCATTTATCTTTTTGCCAGCCTATATTTATTCATCGAAGGCTGTTTTCTGATTGCCAATTTAGCAAAATTTATCCATGGCGGTTGGATTGTGCTTTTGGTTGCTTCGGTGCTGTTCTTTATAATGTGGGTATGGTATCAGGCAAAAATATTTAAGAGAAGACATACCAGACTTACCGATTTCCACGAAGTTCTGCCACTTTTGATTGACTTAAGCAACGATAACACAATTCCTAAAATTGCCACTCACCTGGTTTATATGACCTCTTCAGATTCTGCTGATGAGATTGAAACCAAAATCATGTATTCCCTGTTAGAACGCCAACCAAAAAGAGCTGACATGTATTGGTTCGTTCATATTGAAATTGTCGATGAACCTTATTTATATGATTATAAGGTAGAAATTCTTGCCCCTCACGATGCAGTCAGAATCGACTTCAGACTTGGATTTAGGGTCGAGCCTAGAATTCAACTATTCTTCAATAAAGTTTTGGAAGAGCTGGTTAGAAATGGCGAGATCAAAGTGGTGAATCATTACGAATATAAAAAACGCCAAAATATTTTTGGCGATGCCCGTTTCGTGTTCTTGAAAAAATTTATCTCCAATTATCACTATCTGCCGTTCCATCAAAGATTCATTATCAGCGCCTATTATCTAATCAATAAAATTGCCGTGCCTGAATCTAGCGCTTTTGGCATCGATAATCCGGATTCGATAATAATTGAAAAAGTGCCAATCACTTTTAAATCTCCGATGAGGGATGTTAAGTTGAATAGGGTTTATCAGTAAGAATTCTAAAATAAATTCTTTACTTTCCAGCCAAATAATTTAACATTCGCGGCCCTTGTTTATGTGCCTCTGTGGCGGAATTGGTAGACGCGATAGACTCAAAATCTATTGTCCCTTGGGATGTGTCCGTTCAAGTCGGATCGGAGGTACCATAACTTTTCTGGTGACGCCCACCAAAACCCCTCTTTCCTTGAGATTCTATGGATCTAGTTGCAATCATTAAGGCAATAATTTTAGGAATTGTTGAGGGGCTAACTGAATTCATTCCCGTCTCTTCTACCGCCCATCTTCTTCTATCTTCAAAGCTAATTGATTTTTCTTACATCAAAGATGATGTGTTTGAAATAGTCATACAGCTTGGTGCTATTTTGGCCGTGGTTGTTCTTTACCGAAAAAAAATTCTGGATGTCGTGCTTGGAATTTTTAAGAAAAAATCTTCCCAAAATTTTGTTTTAAATATCGCAATTGCTTTCTTTCCGGCAGCAATTATTGGCCTCTTTTTTCACGGTTTAATTAAATCATTATTTTTTAATCCCCTATCAATTGCCCTGGCAATGCTAATTGGCGGATTTGTAATTTTGTTGGTGGAAAAACTAAATATTAAACCTAAATACTCAGAGATTGATGATTTATCAGCTTGGATTGCACTAAAGATTGGGTTGTTTCAGGTAATCTCAATGATACCAGGAGTTTCAAGATCCGGCGCAACAATTATTGGTGGATTATGTTTAAAATTGGATAGAAAAACCGCTACTGAATTTTCATTTTTTCTATCAATTCCAACAATCTTTGCCGCTTCTGCATTCGATTTTTACAAAAACTACAACTCTTTCGATTCTTCAAAACTTGGCCTGCTCCTCATCGGTTTTGCCACAGCATTTCTCTCTTCTTTGGTGGTGATAAAATGGTTCATCAATTTTGTCAGTAGTCACAACTTTATTCCATTTGCTTACTATCGGATAGCGCTTGGCTTAATATTGATTTTGGTTTTGATTTAGATGAGTACAGAAGTAAAAAAATATGACAATAATGGCAAAGAACTGGCAATTCGCTTCGGCCTAGCTGGAATTAAAGCAGTTGGAGCCGGAATGGTGGAAGAGATGGTTAAAAACCGTCAAAAAAATGGTGGTTCTTTCAAAAATATTTATGACTTTGCCGATAAGGCCGGTCAAAAGGCGATGAATAAAAAAGCTATTGAAGCCTTGGCAAAATCCGGCGCTTTTGATTCCATCCATAACAATCGCAACCAAATTGTTGAGTCGGTAGAAATTATCTGTAAATACGCAGCAAGCAGAGAAGAAGAAAGGAATAGCGATCAAATGAGTCTGTTTGGATCCGCACAAATTTCTGATGAAAAACCTCTGTTAAAAAAATCAAATGACTGGAACAAAGAAACAAAATTGCAGGAAGAATTCAAAGCCTTTGGATTCTTTTTAAAGGAACATCCAATTGATGATTTCTTAGATGATTTAGGAAGAAGAGGAGTTATCTCCTCAGAAATTTTGGAAGAAATTAACGATAACAGCATCATCAAATTGGCCGGTGTTGTTGCTTACAGCAAGCACAAATCAGGCCCAAAAGGCCGTTATGCCTACCTCACTTTGTCCGACCCTTTTGGCATATACGAAACTTCAATTTTTGATGAAGCTTTAATTACCGCTCATCGCGATGAAATGACTGATGGAAGCAGTTTAGTTGTAGAATGTTTGGTCAAAAAAGACCAAGGCGGCGCACGATTTTTGGTAAAATCAATTGAAAGAATGGATGTGTTTATTAAACGCACCACTCCCAAAAAAGAGATTTATCAAGATATTAGACAGCAAGAAAGAAGAACAGAATTTGATTGGAAAAAAAGAGCTGAAAAAACAGATCCCAAAAATGACTCTGTAGTTCGGGATATGGAATATCAAAGAAAAATTAGTTTGCTGGCCAGCAAAAAAATCATCAATGAAGTGCCGATAAAAATAAGTGACCGCAGATCAATCTTGCAGCTAAAGAGCTTCTTATCGCAAAGAATTGCTCCAGCTAGTTTTGAATCTTATAGTCGGATTTGTTTTTTGATTGAAGATGGGCAAGGAGAGCATTCCAAAATTGATCTTCCTGGTAAATATCTGATTGATGAAGCTGACTTGGCTAAAATCAATAATCTAATTACAAGTCAACTTTAGTCCAAGCCCCACCCTCTTTCTTGTAGAAATTCAAAGAAAAGGAATTTTGTTTATATTTTTTCCATAGGGCTCTTGCCTCAGTAGTATTTTCAGCTCCAAAGAAATAAAAAACTCTTTCAAATTGCTTCAAAAAATCCTCATTAACTTCGCCAAATTTCAACAGATATTGGCCTTGATTTGCATTGAGTGATTCGTCAGTTATAAAAACCGGCTGCTCAATTGGATCAAGCTTTTCAGCCTTGGTGGCGTGAGGAAGAAATTTGGTTTTGCTAAAATTCCATAATCCACTGTCAATTTCTGCCATCTGCAAGTTTGATTGGCAATAGATCAGCGCTTTTTTTTCTTCTTCGAGCATTTTAAGAAGCAGTGGCGCTATTGATTTATAGATGACATCATCAGTTTGATAAAAATTAATTTCCATTATAAAAATTCTTTAAATTCATTGATGATTTCCACATAAAGTTTTTTCTTGAAGGGAACAATCACATTTACCAACTCTTCTTTTGAAATCCATTTCCACTCTGAAAATTCGGGATCTGATGTGTTGATATTAACCAAAGAATCATCACCCAAAAATTCTGCCAAATACCATCTTTGTTTTTGTCCTAAAAATTTGCCGCCCCAGAATTTTTTTTGCAATTTGTAAGGCAAATTATAGTAGAAATATTTTTTGCTTTTGCTGATAACGCGAACATCTTTAATGCCAGTTTCTTCTACCAATTCACGAAACATTGCCGTGTCTTCATCTTCACCGGCATCAAGGCCGCCTTGCGGCATTTGCCAAGCATCGGAGTGATTGTCGATTCTTTTGCCAACAAAGATTTTTTTGTCACGATTTATCACAACAATTCCCACTCCGCTACGATATAAATGGTCTGGTTTATTATCTTCGGAGCTCATTTTTTTTGACTTGTTTGAATAAGATTTATATCCTGAGAGGCTTAAAACCTTAGAACTTTCCTGCCTAAAATCAATAATTTATCCCCATGAAATATATCAGCACCAGACAACAGAATAAAACCGCTCTGGGTTTTCAAGATATTTTGCTGCAAGGTCTGGCCACTGACGGCGGCCTTTATGTGCCACAAATTTTGCCAAAATTTTCTCCAGCTCAAATCAAGGAAATGGCGAAAATGGGTTATCAGGACTTGGCTTATAAGGTTATCCACCCATTCATTGTCGGAGAAATTCCTGATTCTGACTTGAAAAATATTATTGAAAAATCCTACAAAAATTTTGCTCATAGCGCTATCGCTCCGCTAAAACAACTTACTCATAACCAATATCTCCTAGAATTATTTCACGGCCCTACCCTGGCTTTTAAGGATTTTGCTTTGCAGCTTCTTGGAAATTTGCTGGATTATGTTTTGAAAAAGAATAACCAAAAAATAGTCATTATTGGCGCTACTAGTGGCGATACCGGTTCTGCAGCCATCATGGGTTGCAAATCTTGCCAAAATGCTGAAATTTTTATCTTGCATCCTTACAACCGCGTTTCTGATGTGCAGCGCAGACAAATGACAACCATTGCAGATGCAAATGTTCACAATATTTCTCTTAAGGGAAATTTTGACGATTGTCAGTCCTTTGTTAAACAGATGTTTATGATGCAATCTTCCGGCCAGGATTTTTTGAAAGGCAAAAAAATGGTCGCGGTTAATTCCATCAATTGGGCGCGCATTATGGCGCAAATTGTTTATTATTTTTATGCTGGTTTAAGACTTGGCGCTAGCGAAGAAAATCCAATTTCATTTTGTGTTCCAACCGGAAATTTCGGCGATATTTATGCCGGATTTTTGGCAAAGAAAATGGGCTTGCCGGTGAAAAAACTGATCATTGCAACCAATAGCAACGACATTCTAACTCGCTTTTTAAATGCTAATGACTATTCAAGAAAATCTTTGATAGATACTTTATCACCAAGCATGAATATCCAGGTTTCAAGCAATTTTGAAAGACTGTTATTTGATTATTATAAAACTGCAGGCAAATCAGAAAAATTAGCGGATTTGATGAAGGAATTTGAAAAGACCGGAACCCTAAAAGCTGATGAAGAAATTTTAGAAAATATCAGGAAAGATTTTGAATCTTATTCAATCAGTGACCAAAATACTTGTGAGTTAATCAAACAACTTCATCAAGAAACCGGCGAAACCATTGATCCACACAGCATTGTCGGCGTTGGTGCAGCCAGAAAATATATTGAAAGCAAAAATTATTCAGGGGAACCGGTTGTAATTTTAGCAACCGCCCATCCAGCCAAATTCCCAGAAGCGATTGAAAAAGCCGGTTTAAGCCCAGCAAAATTGCCGGAATTTTTATCAGGATTAATGGATAAAAAAGAACGGATGGTGGTTTTAGAAAATAATATTGATGATGTAAAAAGTTTTATTTATGAAAAAATATAAAGCTATTATCATTATAAATAGATAAATTATATCCCTCCTTATATAGTTATGCTAAGTTCTTATAGCATAACTGCTACGAAGATGCTTTTTGTCCTCTTAAACCCACAAAACTGTTATGCCCACTAGTTATATGTCATACAAGGGAGACTTGTATGAAGCCCGTAAATTATTGTCCTTATTATTAAGAGATTCAGATGATCAGCAATTTTTACATGATACCGCTCGCGCTATAATCAAAAAGGTAATATTCGATATAAACCCCTATGAAGAAAGCGTTGGAAAGCGGACTGGAATTTTAATATTGGAAGAAGCTTTTGCAAAACGGCCAGAACTATTCAAGAAAATTTATGCTAACCCTAATGCAGACAATAATCCCAATCCTGAAGAAATAGCGGAAGCGGCTTATATGTTAGGATGGATGTATAGCAAAGGGGTAACATTACCCAATGATATGGTTACGGCCATCCCCTATTTTGAGATAGCCGAAGAACTAAATTATGCCCCAGCGCAATATGCAATAGGAATTCTTTATAAAGATGGAATTGGGTTAGAGAAAAATGAGGCTAGAGCTCTGAAATTATTTAGTCAGGCTGCAAAACAAGATTACACAGAAGCACAATATCAACTGGCAACCTGCTTTGATAGGGGTGAATGTGGCTTACCTCAAGATCAGGCTAAGGCCATGGAGTTATTAATGCTAGCTGCACAAAAAGATTTTGCTCCGGCACAAAATGATTTAGGAACTTACTATTTGAAAGGACGCGGTGGTTTGTCTGCTGATCCAGAAAAAGCCATATCATTATATAGATTATCCGCCAACCAAGGATTTGTTGCAGCGCAGCGCAATTTGGGGCTTCAATATGAGAAAGGTAATAAGGTTGTGGACAAGAACTTAGCTATAGCTTTGGAATATTTTGAACAAGCAAACGCGACAGGTGATATTAGGCGCGTAAAGCGCAAATTTGTAGAAGAGTGGGATTCGGTTAAATTACATATTATTCAAGACGACTTAGTGCGTGATTTCTATAGCACCAATTCAGACAAAATAGATAGAATCCTAGCTCAATTTAAAAAAGAACGAGGATATCTTGATGCCTCTAAATTTACGCTAGGCAGTGAAGCGCTAAAAAAATTTAATGAAACTCTAGTAGCCGCTATTTCCTCTTATGTTGAAGAAAGGGAAATTGTTGAAAAATTGAAGGAATCATCTGCGCTTTCAACTATTATTCCTGAAAAACATGAAGAATTGCTTAGATTAGTAACAATAACAATCAGGGAAATGTTGATTAGGGATAAATCAGACTCCCCAGACAATGTTGCTAAAATTATTCTAAATTATTTTGGCGCCCCAGATGAGGAAGCTGATGAAGCTATTGAAAAATCTCCTTATCCTCGTGAACCAAGTTCATCTGTTAAAAAACGTAGTTCTGGTGAAGTTGGACCTATCATTATAACCCCTCGCACAAGAAGTGCTTCCGCAATCAGTGATCGCCCTAATGCACCCCTTACCGCATCACCACGCAGAAGAAGCGCTGCCGCCGAAACTGATCCTTCAGAAGGAGATTTTTTATCTCTTCCGCGCACTCAAACTGGTGGAGACTCTGATATTTCTCCTCCTATTTCTCCTTCTCAATCCAAAGCACGATTTGCCCTAAGCCGCATACAGTTGCAATTTAGAGATTTCAGATATGGTGAAAGCCCAAATGACATCTTGAGTTTGCAATTTACCAAAGAAGGACTTTTTGAAAAATTCTACAATAATCTACATAACAGACAGTTGCTTATTAAATTTGAAGAATCCGGCGCTTTAATGCGAAAAGGTGAAAATAGTTTAGATATTGTTCTACTAGGGGAGTCGACGGAAAAGCTTAGAAAAATGTTTAATGAAGTTAAATCAGATCTACAAAAACAAGAAAATAGAGTGCCAAAATTAAGATCGGAGGAGCAGAAATTTGGTAGATAGTTTTTTGTTTCTTATTCAAAAATCAAAACGCTGCCGAACTAAAGATAAACCCTGAAGCAACTGAAAAATATCTAACCAATTTAAGAAAATTACATATGCCGACTAATCACAACATGTATCAAGATGATCTAAATGCAACTCTTGAGCTATCATCACTATTATCGAAAGCTTCGGATGACAATACCCAATTCCTGCATGACATCGCTTTGAACATATTAAGGAATGTAATATTGGATATATCTACTTTCGAGGAAAGTATTGCAAAGGATGATTCTCTTAAAATATTGAAAGAAGCCGCCCAAAAACAACCAGAGATATTTCAGGAAATTTGTGATGAGCTTATAAAGACATCCAAAAACAGAGCAGATCCTAACCAGATACAAGCCGCTTATATGCTGGGATGGTTAAATTACCAAGGTATAATATTTTCTCAAAATAGCAGGGAAGCAATATCATATTTAAATATAGCTGCCGAACAAAATTACGCACCGGCACAATATTGTTTGGCAAAATGTTATGAATTTACCGATAAAAACAAAGCCATAGAATTTTTTAAATCGGCTGCCAGGCAGTTTCACCCGGGATCAATATATAAATTGGCAGTATATGAGTTTGAAGTAAATGGAGACATGATTAAATCTAGAAAATTATTTACATTAGCTGCTGATTTAGGTCATGCGCGTTCGCAACATAGTTTGGTATTTTTTTATGATAAGGCCGTTGGAGTGAAAAAAAATGAGTTTGAAGCGACAAAATATTGCAAGCTGTCTGCAGAGCAAGGGTTCTTAACTGCACAATTTGATCTGGCGCATCGTTACCGAGAAGCGATTGGCATAAAGAAAAATTTACTCAAAACTATAGAATTATACCGCAAAATTGGAGTTGATAGCGAGAAAGAAGAAAAGCAGCTTGATGCAGAATTTGCGGTAATCAAATCAGATATTATTAAAGATCTGGGGAATAATTTTTATCAGGATAATAAAGATAAAGTTGATCAAATTCTCTTCTATCTTAAGGAAAGACATCCTCTTAATAGTGAAGATCTTGGGCTAAGAACTGCAACATTGAGACAATTTAATAAAACATTGAAAAAGAGCATTTCTGAAGGTACTGAATCTGTTGAAGACATAGCGGATAATCTTGCATGGAAACATCTTTCAACACTTAATGAGCTTGAGCGACATGAATTACCGCGCGCAGCAACACAGCTTAAAAGAATAAGTCAAAATGAAACTGGTGAAGACTTGCCAGAAGAGCTTTTTGGGATTATAACCGGCTTTTTAGGCGCTTCACATGAGGAAACCAAACATGCTTTTACCCACTCGCCTTTTCCTCGAGAGAAAAGCCCAGCTGCCAACGCAAATAAAGATGGACAATCAGATGATTTTTTAAGACAGCAACGAGAAAGAAGTCCAAGCGCTATTATATCAGAAGAGGATGGTAAAGAAGGGGATATTTTTCTAACACCCCGTAAAAGAAAGGCGTCTTCCAAAATGGATGAGAAAGAAGAAGAAAAGGAAGAAGAAAAAGAGCATAAAATAGCACAATTCCAATTAACCAATTTGCAGCTTCAATTCAGAGATTTTGCATATGATATAGACCCTAATGGAAGTTTAGGTTTGTCATTCAGAAGAGGGGGGTTTTTACAAGAATTTTGCAATAATAGCCATAACCAGACATTGCTACAAATATTTGAAGGGCTTGGAGCAACAATATGCAACCAAGATAATAGACTGGATATTATGTTGCCTCGGGAGCCAGAGCAGCAGCTAATAGATATATTCAACGAGGCTAAAAATGGTTTAATAGAAAGAGAAAATCAGACACCTAAAATACCTACTTCATCGGACATGGGACGAGGTAGATAAGGCTAATTTTATTCATCATAAATTCTTCGTTAATAACTTTATTAATCATATGCCAAACAATTACATCACATACCAAAGAAATTTGGATAAAATTCGTAAGTTATCAGCTTCATTATTGGAAGATTCAAAAGATGGAGATGTAAATGAGCTTAATATAGCTTCAAATATCATCCAAACCGTAATTTTGGAAATACGTCCTTTTGAGGAAAGTATTGATAAAAACACTTCTCTTATAATGTTGAGAGAAGTGGTCAGAAAATGTCCGGAAATATTCAAAGAAGCTCGCGATAATATTGAAAAGATAGCTAAAGATGGAAGTAATCCTAATCAAGCAGAATCATCTTATATCATAGGATGGTTACATTATGAAGGCATAATATTTCCCCACAGAGATAGAAAAAAAGCTGCAATAAATTACTTAACCATAGCTGAGGAGCAAAATTACGCACCAGCAAGACATCTTTTGGCAATATGTTATGATTATGCACAAAATGATGCAGCTAAAGACAAAGGTAAAGAATTATTAGAATTATCTGCTGCACAAGGCTATGCAGCATCGCAATGTAAATTGGCACAAACATGTAATTATCTCTTTTCCAAAGAAGGGGCCAAAGTTAAGGAATTATTTGAATTATCCGCAAACCAAGGCTATGCAATGTCACAATATGAATTGGTTAGATTGCATGAAAATTCTCCTATATCACCAGATGAATCCAAGATTGCGGAATTATGTGAGTTAGCCGCGCAACAAGGATTGTCATCTGCGCAATCTAATTTAGCCAGTCGTTATTTTTATGGTAATGGCGTAAAGAAAAATTTAGTTACAGCTCTCAAATGGAAATACAAAAGCGGAAGAAGTGATGATGAATTTACTAAGTCCATAAAAGCAGAGCTTAAGAAACAAAATGCAATAATGACCTCGGCTATTATTCAGGAGTTGGGAGATGATTTTTATCAAGCTCATAAGAATAGAATAGATGAGGTTCTTCAACAGTTTGAGACAGAGGAATATTATCTTAATCCTGAAGAATTCGCTTTAGGAAGTAAAAAACTTAGAGAATTTAACGAAACATTAAAAAGCAGTCTTTTGCCGATTGAGATTGATGCAAACATGGCTTCACGCAGGTTGTTGAACCCCAAAGAGATTGCCGAAATACTAGCTTGGAAACATCTCTCAACACTTACCAGTAGGGAGCAAAATAATATGGTGCTAAATTCAATGACACTTGAATTAGCATATAAAAATGCAACTGGTGAAGACTTGCCAGAAGAGCTTTTTGAAATAACCGCTACTCTTTTAGGTGCTTCAAGCGATCAAGTTCAAGAGGTTTCTGATAAATCTTTTAATCTTCAAAAAAAGTTAACTGCAAAAGCCGTTACTGATTCAAGAGAGGAATCTAAGGAATCTCCCTCTCTTCCTGAAAATCATATTCCCAAAAGAGCTAATACCGTCCCCTCTCCTTCTATGTATTCTCGCCACACAACATGGTTTAACTTAACTACCACACAACTACAATTTGGAGAATTTGTATATGATGAAAGTCCCAATGGTAGCTTAAGTTTAAGATTTAGACAGGAAGGACTTTTTGAGCAATTTTGTTATGATGAGCATAATGATAAGTTGCTTGGAAGATTTGAAGAATCCGGAGTAAAAATAGAAAGACGTGGAAATCAATTAGATATTGTACTAACTCCAGATCAAAACCCGGAAGTAATAACAATATTCAATGAAATTAAAGCTAATTTGAAAACAAAAGAACTCCAAGTACCAAAAATACAGACCTTACCAGGTATGAGAATGGAAAGATAAGCTACAGAATTAAACTATTCAACTACTCAACTTTAAAATCCACGCGAATATCTTTGGTTGATGCAATGGCAATTCCCAAGCGTTTTTCCGGATTGAATTTCCATTTTTTTAAACTTTCCAACAACAAAAAATTAAGCCTTGGGTTGTTGCAAGGCTTAATTAATTCAACACTAAAAGAGCCGTCAGCAGCGATGTGAAAACGGGCAATTGCATAACTTTGAAAGGCTTCCTGGCGCAATTCGTCAGGAATTTTTGGAAGTGGCTGGCTGATTGGCGCTGCGTTTTGATTTTGATTGGAAGCAGAATTTGCCTCACTATCTGCCGTCTTACTTACAGAAGATTTGTCAATCTCTTGTTTGTCTTTAGTAATTGATTTTACTTCTCTTATCAAATTAGCGTCAATATTCACAACTTCTCTAGACTGATTGCTGACAGAAAATCTCCAACCAAAAGCAGCAAATAAAATCATCCAAATTGATAGTGATATAAAAATGCTGGTGAGCGGATATTTCATTACTCTTTAGTCATAATTGAAAAATTAACTATTCCCGCAGATTTTGCCTTAAGCATCGCTTCCGTTACCACACCGTGAGAAGCAAGTTTATCAGCATTGATAATCATTACATTGCCAAAACCTTCTTTAATTAGTGGTGAAGTTTTTTGCGTTATCTCATCAATAGATAGCTGAGAATTATTCAGATAAATCATGTTATTTTTATCAATCGTCAGAGTGATTTTTTTATCATGATTGCTTGATTCCGCCTGCCCTCGCGGCAAATTGACCGGTAGGGAATTTATTTTTTGCATTGAAAGCGAAGCAAGCATGAAAGTTGCTAGCAAAAAAAACATCACATCAATCATCGGGATAATTTCAATGCGGCCTTTCTTGGATTTTCTAGCTCTAGTGATTTTCATATACCAAACTAAATTAATATACATATACCTGTTTGGTATATGGGGTCCCCACAAGGTGGGGCGGCCGTAGTCGGCCGTAAAAGTAAATAACATACCAAACTAAATTTTTAGTTCGGTATGTTTTAATCTTTTTGTTGATCAAGCCTGATATGGTCAATCATTCTGGTGCCAAGTCTTTCTAGCTCATCAATCATTTGGTCCTGTTTGCCGGAAAAATAATTATAGGCAAAAAGCGCCACCACCGCGACAAGCAAACCAAAAGCAGTTGCAATCAAAGCTTCCGCAACGCCGGAAGTGACGCCGGTTGGATTAACCAATCCTTCCGCTCCGATCAGTTTGAAAGAATCAATCATTCCGATAATTGTTCCAAGAAGTCCAAGCAATGGCGAAGCAGTAATGATGGTTTCTAAAGCCCAGGAGCCTTGCTTGATTTTTTTCTCAATCAATTTTGCCTCATCTCCTGCCCTAGATTCCACCCACCATGGCGGGCTTTGCCGGTTTTTTAAAATCACCATAAAAAAACGGCGGTAGAAATTTTCTTCCGGCAGTTTTTTTAGTTTTTCTTCCAGATCACTCCAAGCAAAGTTGAAAGTTTCAATCATGGAAAAAATTTCCGACGGAAGTTTTGCCAAGCGACGATAAAGCAAAATTTTATCGCAGATTAAAGCGGTTGCTAGAATTGCTAAAAATAAAATCGGATACATGGCAATGCCGCCGATTTTTATTAGATTGATGATGGTCATATATTTGGTTTATTATTGATAATTTCCTGGATTGCCACGTCGCTGGCTACGCACGCTCCTCGCAATGACGATATTGAAAGTTTTGGTACAGAACTCTTAATCGTCATTGCGAGAAGCGAAGCAACGCGGCAATCCAGAAGAAAACTAAAATGATTTAGCGACAGTTAAATAATAACCTCTTCTTGGCCCATATTGCGGGGCGCCAATACCAATGCCGGAACCGTCATGAAGTTGATAAACTTCATCAAACAAATTTATCACCGATATTCTGGCATTGAATTTGTTGATAACAGGCAAAGTAAAATCACGATTAACTGCAGCATTTACTTGGCTGTAAGAAGGCATTTTTCTTGTGTTGGCAAAGCCTTTTCTAAGCCCGCTACCATAAATTGCATCCAAACTATAATTGGTTTGATAAAGCTTATAAGCAATTCCGGCAGAAGCTGTATAGGCCTGGCTATGATCAGGATTAACATAATTGTCTGCGATATATTGCAACTCGTCATTTTCAAGCAGATATTGGCCGGATATAACATTTTTAGCTCTAGATTTTGTCCAGGATAAATTGAAATAAGCCGAGAGATTATCACGCTGATAATCCGAGCTAAATTCTAAACCATAAGTTTTTGCCTTCTCGTAATTGAAAGGCGTATAAATCAGCGCCGAGCCAAACTGACCTTTATCCAGTAAATTCTCAATATCTTTATAATAACCATCCAAACCGATATTAAGATTTTTGGTTAATTTGTGATGAATGCCAAGATCATAATAATCGGTGCGCTCTGCCCTTACCTTGTCATTGGTCAAATTTTCCGGCTCATTGCTTGTCCCAACAAATTGTGAAAGCTTTGAGTTTGAAAGTAGGTCACTTGACGGAGGCGTAAAATATTTGGAATAACCGGCATGAAGTTTGGTATTTTTGCTGAAATCATAAATTGCACCAAATCTTGGGCTAAGTTGGCTGTCATCAATTTGTGATTTTACAGAATCAAATCTAGCGCCGTAATTGATGGTTAAATTATCAATTGCCTTCCATTCATTTTGTAAATAGAGGCCATAAAGATTGGTGCTTTGATTGTTAATATCACCAATAGAAAAAGGAGTACTGCTGGTTTGATCGCCATTAATATCAACCGAAAAAACTGCCGTGTCTCTTGCGCTTTTTGTTGTTTCGCGGCTAATAAAAAAACCGGAACGCAAAATATTTTGTTCGTTAATTTTATAGCTAAAATCGGCTTGAGAACCGTTAACTTGGCTAGTTTGATCAATATCGGAAGCAACACCGTTAAAGGCCAAATCTCCCATATAATCCGGCTTAAATTTCAAATTACTGCGCCTAGAAAATAGTGAGAGTTGATAATCAATTCCATTTTCTAAAACTCCTTGCAGCGCTGCAATTGCATATTGGCTCGATTCTCTCTGATTCTCATCCAAATTGCTGGAAGAAAAGTCATTTTTGCTTACGCCATTAACATCAAAACTAGCTTGCTGGCCGGGATTATTAGGAATTTCAAAACGGTTAGTGGCATTTCCCAAAATAACGCTTAGACGGCTAGTGTCATTTAGCAAATAAGAAAAATAACCAAATTGCTTATCTTGTTTGGTAAAATCATGAATCGGATTTCTGCTTGAAGTCGGCGCTTCAATCCCGCGGTTATTTTGCAGATAAGATGTGTTGAGATAGTAATTGAGCTTGCCCGAAGAGCCAGAAAATTCCTGATTGCCACCAACAGTTTCATTGCTGCCAACCGTAACTTCACTTCTCCCTCCATTCTTAAATGTTCCCTGTTTAATCTTAATATCAACCACACCGGCAGTGCGATAGCCATATTGCGCTGGTAAAGCACCGGTAAGCAAAGTTACATTATCAATAAAATGCACATCCAAAATTTGTCCAAAACTGCTAATTGACTCAGGCAAAATAATGCCATTGATACGATATTGCAGATTAGAATGGTCGTTGCGAACATGAATTTGCCCAACAGAATCTTGAGTTACACCCGGGGCTTGCAAAAGTAGTTTGTTTAAAGACGTAACATTTCCAAGTGCACTATTGCCTATAGCTTCCTGGTCAAAAGAATAAGCGCTGGTACCGGTTGTGGTTGATAAATTATTGCGGGATTTATCAAGTTTTTCAGCGGTAACTTGGTAAGTATCAATTGAAGATTCAGCTTTTACTGAAGCTAGAAATAAAAACTGCGCAATGAGCGCAACCAAAAACAAATAGGATTTTTTCATATTATAATTTCTTAAGTTTAGTAATGCCGATTGGATCGGAAAAATAAAATGCTTAAGAAAAATATGGAGGTGCGCGGGGAGAATTGGAGAGAAGTAGATAAGATAATTTGAAGCGATTAGCAAAGAAAAAAGCTGCCGCTTGAGAGAAAAATAAAATTGCTAAACCAGCGCAAGTAAAAGAAAAAACCTGATTTTGAGCAGCAAATAAAGAACATAAACCACATTTTACAAAATCATCCTGATCTTGCTCGGTTATGATTTTTTGATGAGATGAAGTTTGGTTTTGATGGGAAAAACTGTGAAAAGTAGAAAATAAAGTACCAGCTACAAAGCAAGCCAGGAAAAGCCAGGCAAGAAATTGTTTTGGATGGTTTTTTCTACTTAAAAACATCAGAAACGAGTTGGTTTTAAAAATTTTGGAAAGCGGATTAATTCAAACTAAGGGCTTTTTGTCAATAATGATCCAATTATTTTTTCCACATTTTCAATTTTGATTTGCTGCGGAAGATAGAGTTTGTCATGCACCAGACCGTTTTTATCAATAACATAAATCACCGGCATGGTTTTTGGATTTTCAAAATCATTAATTTTTGCCTCATCAAGAATGGCAATTTTATAGCTTAAATTTTTAGCCTTTTCAGTTTTGCCATCAATGCTTAAACCAATAATTTCAAGGCCAGAATCGTGATATTTTTTATATAAGTCTTCGAGCTGAGAAATTTCATTAACACAAACATCGCACCAACTCGCCCAAAAAACCACCAGTACGATTTTGTTTTTCTGCTTGCTCAAATCAAAATTCTGCCCATCAATTGTCTCTACAACCAATCTTTTTTGAATCTGGTTTTGCGCCCAAGATTGGCTTGTTACCAATAAAACCAGGCTCAAAATTATTGACAGAACTTTCATTTAGAACTTATAGCCAACAATAAATTTAAACATCTCTGTAACCGCTAACTGATTGCCTCTAACATTGTTGTAAACCGGCAATTTCATATCGGCGTAGAATTTAAATTCTTTGGTATCAAGCTCAATTCCCGGTGATAGTAAAATTTGGGAATAGCCAGTATTCGAGCCGTCACTATTAATGCCACGGTCTTGCATTTTTTTGGAAGTAATCAATTGTATCAAAGGCAGAACTTTAGAAAATTCTCCCACCTGGCCAAAATTGTAATTGGCACCAAGGGCAATATTTACCTCACCTCCCGGACGATAATTTTGAGAAGTTGCTACCGGTTTTTGCAAAGTGCCTTGAGCAAAATATCCCACAACTCCATCATCACTTAATTTTCCTATTTTATAGCCACCAACTATTACATCAGTACTGCCACTGCCAATTTGGAAATCACGATGGTGAAATTCAGAATATTTATAATCTCCGGTTGGAAGTTTGGCACCTAAAATAATGCCGCTGGACATATCATTAACAAAGCCGGAATAAGTGCCGGTTAAGCGGATATCGCCAATTGAATGGTTGGAATGTTGAAGAATGTGTCCAGTAGAATGGTCTTCCACTTTAACTTCGCGGCTAACATATGGCACTCGCAATGTTAACCCAAAATCGCGGTTGAAATTATATTGTAAACCAGCAGTCGCAATTTGAGTTTTAATTCTTTTATGGTGGTTTAAATCTTTGGATGCTGATCTGGTACCGCTCCAATTCTGGTCTTGATTGATATAATCATATTCAACAAATGCCAAACCTCCCACTCTTGACGGAAGTAAAGAACTGGTGGAAATATCAAGTATAGCACAACCAGTAGCGCAAGCAAAACTATTTTTGGTTGAAGCACTACTCAAAAATAAAGTTAAAAAAGCGGCAAAAACTAGCTTTGTAAATTTGTAATTTGAGATTTTCATATCGGTTTTATGGTTAGGAATAAAGGGATGCAAAGCCCGGGATTATTTCTTCACGGCAGGTAATTTCAAGTTTATTTTTGAAATCAACCTAATATTATCGGCCACTATCTAGACCTGTTTAACAATCAATTAAATTTCATATGAACTTTCTTGCATATATTGGCTCAATTGTTCTTGGCTATTTATCACGAATTGGGGAGATTTTTATTTTTATCGGCAGCGCAGTTAAGCACTGTTTTATCCCGCCTTTTTATCCGCGTTTAGTTCTGAAACAAATTATCCAAATTGGTTATTTTTCCTTACCGGTTGTTGGCTTGACTGCAATTTTCTCCGGTGCGGTTTTGGCGCTGCAAAGCTATTCCGGCTTCGCCAGATTTAATGCTGAAAGCAGCATTGCCACTGTTGTTGTGTTATCAATCACTAGAGAACTTGGCCCGGTTCTTGCCGGCTTGATGGTGGCAGGCAGAGTTGGTGCTGCCATGGCAGCAGAAATTGGAACTATGAGAGTGACTGAACAAATAGATGCACTAACAACTCTTTCCACCAACCCATTTAAATATTTATTTGCTCCAAGAATTATTGCCGGGGTTCTGATGCTGCCATTTTTGGTTTTGGTTGCTGATATTATTGGCGTAATGGGCGGTTATTTAGTCAGTGTTTATGAATTAGGTTTTTCTTCCGGCCCTTATTTGCACAACACTTTTGATTTTTTGAAAGCGATTGATGTAATTTCTGGCCTTACCAAAGCCGCATTTTTTGGCTTTATAATCGCCACTATGGGTTGCTATTGGGGCTATAATTCTAAAGGTGGCGCTGAAGGTGTTGGTATTGCCACTACGAATGCAGTAGTTAGCGCTTCAATTGCTATTCTATTGACTAATTACATCATTACCGGCTGGTTCTTTGCTTAAAACAAGTTCTTAGAAATCCGCTTTAAAAATATCATAATGATCGACACCTATCCACTCATTACCACCATCGTTTCCAGTGTTGTCTTTGCCTTTCTAATGGGATTTTTGGCTAACAAGATAAAGCTACCAACCATTGTCGGCTATTTATTTGCCGGCATGTTGCTTGGTCCTCACACTCCCGGTTTTGTAGCCAACATAAATCTAGCAAAACAATTAGCGGAAATCGGCATTATCTTACTGATGTTTGGAGTTGGCCTACATTTCTCCATTAAAGATTTAATGCTGGTTAATCGCATCGCCCTGCCCGGCTCAATATTGCAAATCGCCTTTGCTACTTTATTTGGAATCATCTCCATCAAACTTGCCGGTTATAGCCTGGTTGAAGCCGTTGTGTTCGGGCTTGCCATTTCGGTTGCCAGCACAATTGTCCTGTTGCGTTTACTTGAACAACATCATTTGCTCAACAGCAAAGTTGGTAAGATCGCCATTGGTTGGTTGGTGGTTGAAGATATAGCCATGATTATTTCAATTCTGCTAATGACCATTTTTATTGATGTGGAAGTTCATGATAAAGTTCTGGATTTTAGCGCGATAGTTAATGAGATATTCATTGCAGTTGTCAAAATTATTGCCCTCATCATTACTATGGTGGTTTTAGCCAGAAGATTGTTGCCTAAATTATTAGTTGTCATTGCCAAGTCCAAATCTAAAGAACTGATGTCACTTGGAACTCTATCAATCGCCATGGGCTTTTCCTTTTTGGCTTACACATTATTCGGTGCTTCTTTTGCGCTTGGCGCTTTTTTGGCTGGGATGGTTTTAAATGAAAGCGCGATTGGCAGAAAGGCAGCCCATCAGTCGCTACCACTACGCGATATGTTTGCCGTGTTGTTTTTTATTTCGGTAGGAATGCTCTTTAACCCGCTGGTGCTTATAAAACAGCCATTCATGGTTTTGGTTACTCTATTTTTGATCGTTATAGGAAAACCTTTTGTTGCTTATTTAGTTTCCAGATTCTTCCATCAGTCAGTAAATAATTCCCTGATGATTGCAGTAAGTCTGGCTCAGGTTGGAGAATTCTCTTTTATCTTGGCTGGTTTAGCGCTTAATTCCGGCGTCATTTCCAATGATTTATATGACCTGATATTGGCCGGCGCTCTTTTATCAATCGCTGTAAATCCACTACTTTTCAAACTGGTTTTTGACAAAAACCATTCAAAAAAACCGCATTAAAATTAATGAAGTTTTTTAACTGGATAAGAAACTCATTTTATAATGACCGGGATAATTGGGTTTTGTGGTTGCCGGTTATCTTCGGCCTCGGAGCTATTTTCTATTTTTCCTTTCCTCACAACCCCTATTTCTTTCCTTTATTTCTCCTTCTCTCCTCAGTAATTCTGGCAATTATTTTTAAGGAAAGAACATCGCTTTTATTAATTATCAGTTTGATGTTTTTCCTATTCGGATTTTTATGGACAAAATTTTATACCGAAAAAATTGCTTACACTCCAAAAGTCGAGTTTAAATTCTACGCAACAGCAGTGGGAGAAATTGACAATATCAGTAGTTTTTACAATCCGATTTTGAAGAGAAATGCCTATCAGGTAACACTTAAAGATGTGAATTTATATAAGGCAGAAAGCTTGCCGGGAGATGTTTTAGTTAAAAAAGAAAAACCAAAAAAAGCTAAGAAATATCACAAGAAGAAACCAAGAAAAAATAAAAAACGCGCCAAGAAAAAAGAGAAATCCGAAGAGCAAAATCAAAGCAAAGAAGAAAATGGGCAAGGCGAAAAACCAGCAAAAAAACCCAAGAAACAAAAAAGCAAAAAGGAAAATAAAACAGTTATAAATCATTATCTGAACCTACCCTCCTATCAGGAAATTGACCGCGAATTTCTAGCGATTGATTACAAATATCAAGACCAATTTTGGCTAAATAATAAATATAAAACTCCGCCAAAGAAAATAATTTTTAGTGTAAATACTAATTTAAATGGCGCCAAGATTGGTGATATTATTCAAACCAGAGTAACGCTGGAACCTTTCAAAAAACCTTATCTTCCTGGCGGCTATGATCCGGGTTTTGAAAATTACTTTAAAGGAATTGGCGGTTCCGGCTATGCTGCGTCTGATTTAAAAATTCTAAAACCAGGAATAGAAAATAATTTTTTACAAGAAATCAGAATTTTACGGCAAAAGATTGCCAAAAAACTTCTTGATCAAATGGATGAAAAAAGCGGCGGAATTGCCGTTGCTTTACTGGTTGGCTCACAAAATTTCGTTTCTGCGGATATTATGAATGATGTGCGTCGCTCTGGTCTGGCACATCTTTTATCAATTTCTGGTCTGCACTTTACACTCGCTGCTGGTATTTTCTTTTTCTCTATTCGTTTTCTTCTCAGCCTAAATCAATATCTGGTTTTAAATTATGACATCAAAAAAATTGCCTCGCTAATTGCCATTTTTACCGGATTTTTCTATCTGCTGCTTGCCGATATGCCAGTTCCAGCGGTTCGTTCTTTTATCGTAATTGCCCTGATATTTCTTGCCATTTTGCTGGATTTAAAACCAGACGCTTTTCGCTCAACAGCTTTTGCGGCCTTAGCAATCTTAATTCTTGGTCCTAATGCAATTTATTCAGTTAGCTTCCAACTTTCTTTCGCGGCAATTTTATCGCTAATTGTTCTGGCAGATTTTACCAAAAAATATCATCTCAATTCCTCTGAGCGTTCTTTATATGCAAGATTCTTCTTTTACTTTTTAGGAATAATGGCCTCTTCCATAGCTGCCACAATTGCCACCACGCCATTTTCAATTTATTACTTCAACAATTTTATTTCCTACGGATCCTTAGCAAATCTAGCCGCAATACCAATTGCATCCTTTGTTACCATGCCTTGCGGATTCTTGGCGCTTCTGCTAATGCCATTTGGAATTGAAAAATTAGCGCTAATTCCAATGCAAGTTTCAATCCATTGGATCATTGATATTGCTAATTACGCCGCTTCTCTGCCTTATTCTTATTTTCCGGTTAAAGCAATTTCAACCAGCTCTTTTGCTCTAATTATTTTTGGTGGTTTATGGTTTTGCTTATGGAAGAAAAGCTGGAGATTGCTTGGTTTCGTACCAATAATTCTTGGAATTTATTTTGCCCACAAAACTCCAAGACCAAGTTTTTTAATTGATGAACAAAGAAAAATGTTCGCTTTTTATTATAATGAAAAACTGGTTTTTCTAAGACCAACTAAAAGCAAACAAGCTAGAATCTGGGCAGGTAAAATGGGCGTTAGTGAGATAACTGATATTGGAAATTTAAGCGAAGAAGAGAAAGAGGATTTAAAGCTTGATTGCAACAAAACTCTTTGTGCATTTAGATTGAAGGAAGAATCAGTTTTGGTGTTAAGCGGTAGAAATAAAATTTCCGATATTTGTGGGAAGGATTATGATTTGGTAATTAATTTGGAGAGGAAATATCAGGCGCCGGAATGTGTTGATGAGGCTAGGAGATATAAAATTGGAATGTGAATTATCTTTTCTGGATTGCCGCGCTTCGCTCGCAATGACGATGTTGGAAGTTATAGCGTCAAACTCTCAACATTGTCATTGCGAGAAGCGTGCTCAGCCAGCGACGCGGCAATCAAGAAACACTAAGCATCGTCATCAAGTCTAAGTGCAGCCAAGAAAGCACTCTGCGGAATTTCAACATTACCAATTTCACGCATCTTCTTCTTACCCTTTTTCTGCTTATCCAACAATTTTCTCTTTCTACTAATATCGCCACCATAACATTTTGCGGTCACGTCTTTACGCATTGCAGAAACGGTTTCTCTAGCAATAATTTTTCCACCAATAGCAGCTTGAATAGCAATATTAAACATTTGTTTAGGAATCAGCTCTTTAAGCTTTTTACAAAGCGCCCTGCCCCTACCTTCAGCGCGGCTTTTATGAACTATAATTGATAAAGCATCAACCGGTTCAGAATTAACCATGATTGACAATTTGCATAGATCACTTTTTTCATAGCCATCCATTTGCCAATCAAAGCTGGCATAGCCTCGTGAGCAAGATTTCAAGCGGTCGTAAAAATCATAAACAACTTCATTTAGCGGCAAACGATAAACCACCATTGCTCGGTCACCAACATAAGACAGATCTTTTTGCACGCCTCTTTTAGTTGTGCAAAGCTCTAAAATTGAACCGAGATATTCATCCGGCGTCATGATTGTAGCTAGAATCCATGGCTCTTCCATGAAATCAATTTTTTGTGGTTCCGGCATTTCTGCAGGGCTGTGAATATGGAGAAGTTCACGCTCTTTTTCTTCTTCCGATAAATTTTTAGCTTTGTGGCTATGGACTTTATATATTACCGAAGGAGATGTGGTGATAAGGTCTAAGTCAAATTCGCGTTCTAGTCTTTCGATGACAATTTCCAAGTGAAGCAAACCCAAGAAGCCACATCGAAAACCATAGCCAAGCGCTGAAGAAGTTTCTGCTTCAAATTCAAAACTGGCATCGTTCAAATGGAGTTTTCCCAAAGCATCACGGAATTTTTCAAAATCAGAGGCATCAATTGGATAGATACCACAAAATACTACCGGCTTATTTTGTTTAAAGCCTGTTAGCGGAGTAACATTTTCAGAAGTTGCTAAAGTTATGGTGTCTCCCACTTTACAATCTGCCACTTGTTTGATTTGGCCATTAATGAAGCCGATTTCACCAGCTCTTAATTCATCACATAAAACTTTTTTAGGAGTAAAAAATCCAACTCCATCAACTTGATAAATAGCTTTATTGGAAAGCATTTTGATTTTTTGGCCTTTCTTTAAAACGCCATCAATGATTCTGACCAAAACAATGACTCCCAAATAAGGATCATACCAACTATCAACTAACAGCGCTTTCAGCTCAGCATCCGGATTTCCTTTTGGGCTTGGAAGTCTTTTAACAACAGCTTCTAACGTATCTTTAATTCCAACACCGGTTTTGGCTGAAACTAGGATTGCCTCCGAAGAATCAATGCCAATTACTTCTTCAATTTGCTTTTTGACTTTGTCCGGATCGGAAGCGGGAAGATCAATTTTGTTTAGAACCGGAAAGATTTCGTGGTTATTTTCAATTGCCTGATAAACATTGGCCAGAGTTTGTGCTTCTACACCTTGGGTGGAATCCACCACCAGAATTGAACCTTCGCATGCAGCAAGAGAACGGCTAACTTCATAGGAAAAATCGACATGCCCAGGAGTGTCCATCAAATTCAACATATATTCCAATCCATCATCCGCTTTATAAATCAAGCGCACGGTTTGGGCTTTGATGGTAATGCCACGCTCTTTTTCAATATCCATTGAATCGAGAACTTGCGAGGTCATTTCCCTAGCTTCCAACCCACCACAATCTTGAATTAAGCGATCAGAAAGAGTTGATTTGCCGTGATCAATATGGGCAACGATTGAAAAATTGCGAATGCGATTTAAAGGAATATTTGTTTGGGAGGTCATTTTAAAAAATTTGATGATTATTTAGCCGACTCTGATGTTTGCTCTTGCGGCTGTTGATGTGCTTCTTCTAGCGCTTTAAAATAAATTTCTGAGACAAATCTGGTGCCACCTTCCCCTCTTTTTAGCTGCACGACAATATCAACAACATTTTTTATATAATTCATAATTTCTGCCGGAGACATTCCTAGACCGGCTTGAATAACCATCAGTTTTAGCTGCTCAAAGGCCATTTGCGGGGTATCGGCGTGAAGAGTAGAGATTGAACCAGGATGGCCGGTATTGATGGCGCGAAGGAAGCTAAAAGCTTCAGAACCACGAAGCTCACCGACAATGATACGATCTGGTCGCAAGCGTAAACAAGATTCAATCAAACTTTGCACATTAACCTGCGCTCTACCTTGCCCGCCTTTTGAAGCAATAAGATGGGCGCGGTTAGGATGATTGTTTAAATCAATTTCCCTGGCATCTTCAACAGTGATTAATCTTTCATTGTGAGGAATAGCGCGCAACATGGCATTAGTAAAGGTGGTTTTACCAGTTGAAGTGCCACCTGAAACAATGATATTTTTTTTATATAAAACCGCTCTTTGCAAAAAATCTTTAATTCTTCCTAGCTCAAGGAGCTTCAATAGAATGATATTATTTTGATCCTCAGCACTTTTTAAGGCAGTAGTATTGAAAGCACCCAATTTTTCATATTCGTCCAAGTTCCATTTTAGCGACGATTGTTTTCTAATTGACATAACAACACACCCATCTTCGCAGGCGGGCGGAAAAACAATTTGAACACGATAACCGGCAGGAAGGGTGGCAGAAAGAAGACATTCCTCTTCGCTAATTCTTTGTTCAGTTGATTGTGCAATGAGGCGGGCAAGAGATTTTAAATGTTCCAAATCAAAGGCCGGAAGTTCATGGCGCGCCATTTCACCTCTGGTTTCAACCCAAACTTCACCCGGGCGATTTATTGAAACTTCGCTGACTCCTTCCTGATCAAGAATTTGCTTTAAAGGTAACAGGTAGGAATCTAAAGCGGCAACACTTCTCATGAGTAATTAAAAAGTAAGTAATTAAAAAGAGAATAAAAGACCGGCTAAAACAACATAACCTTGATTATCTTTAAGCTGCCTATCTGAATTGGCAATTTGTGATTGGTCAACCAAGTCCGAGCTTTTTGGTTGGTTAGATTCAAACTTGAATTTTGTAACTTCCAGATAAGGCATTAGCCCTTTTGCCATTTTGTAATCAATACCAAAAGATCCAGCACTATATTGATTTTCCTGAAAATTACTATTTAGGTAAGTGATACTGGCAGCAAATGGACCAAACTGATAAGCTGCACCAGCGGTATAATAAATTGAGTCAGAGAATTTTTGTCCAGCATTAGCTCCAGCGCAATCCTGATCGGTAAAAGCTTTTTTGTCATTATAATCGCAAGAATAGATACCGGTTTTTGGCTGCAGAGAGCTACCCCAATTACCGTAAGAACCGCCAATTGTAGCGCCAGCATAAGTTAGCATGACACCAATATCATATGCTTTAAGATTTTCTCTTTTAGTTGTAGATGATGAGATTTGTTCAAATTTGCCATTTTCCCCGGTAGCAGAAACAGCAACACCTAAATTGCCGAAACTGTCAGAATAATTTACGCCATAGGCAATTGCCTGCTTTATATCACCACTATTATCGCCGGAAATTGTAGCTGAAGTGCCGTTAGTTCCGGTATCGGGAGTAAAGCTGGCGCCTAACTGCCAACCAGCAATTCTTGGAGTGTAATAGCTAATTTTGCTGGCATCTTCTAAATCCCCAAAACTGCCGTCGCGAACTTGAGAACTGGTTTTGTTTTTGTTAAAACCATAATCATCATCGCTGTTAGTAACATTTGCGCTAGTTTTGTAATCATTATCAGTTGCGCGATTGTAAAAACCTTTAGCATATCCTCCATGAGCAATTGGCGCTTGAGGTATTAGGATAAAGCGAGGAAGCTTTACCTTATCGCAAGCGTTGCTACCTTGTAATGCACCTTGGTCATCCGCTTTAATACCACCGGTACAAACTGCAGTCGCCCCTGCCGGTAATTGACTACTATTGGCAAGCATCGGCATATTAATATATTCAAGATATTTACCATTTATACCACCTGCACCTCTGGCAAAAGTTTCCGGCCCAACTTTCATTCTGTGATTAGCGGCGGAATTGTTTCCAAGCTCTAATTTACCAATTCTAGATTCGGTAAAAACAAATGCTTTATCGGCATTAACACCTTCATTTCTTGCGGCTGTGCTGACATTAGCCTCAAGCTCAACTATTGCACCATACTTCATTCCCAATTCATTTATGCCAGCAACTTTAATATGAATTTCTCCCTCATTGGTAAAATCGGGATTATTGGTCATTCTATTGTGGCTTCCGGTATCATTATCAACAGCTTTAGGAGTGCCGGTCATGGCCGCATCAGGTAATCTTTCATTTTTAAAATCTCCATCTTCACTTCTAAAACCAGCATTGGAATGCACAAATCCACCAACTGTCACGATAGGAGACGCCATGTAATTATCGCTTTGAGCATAACTTTGAGAAGAAAGCAATAAAGGCGCGACAACCAAACAGCTTTTTAGGAAGAATTTTTGCATAGCTAAACAGGCTGGTTAAAGAGATGTTGTGTTTGAAAAAACAGGGCCTAATTTATGTATATTAAGCTTGAAATACAACCCTTTATTTCAGCTTCCAACTATCCAATTACAATGGTTTATCTCCCACATTTTCCGATACCAAATAAGCTTGCAATTAGCGATAACTCGCCGGAGAAATTGCAAAAGATTTTAACAAAACTTGGCTCTCCGCAAGAAAATTTGCCGCCGGTAATTCATGTTGCTGGTACTAATGGTAAAGGTTCAGCTATAGCATTTTTAGCAAGCATTTTCCAATCCGCTGGTTACAAAACCCACATTTACACTTCACCACATCTGCATCATTGCAATGAAAGAATTGTGATTTCAGGCAACCAAATTGATGATGGTTATTTATATGAGATATTAGAAGAAGTGAGATTAGCTTCCGATGGAGTTGCACTAACTTTATTTGAAGGCTTAACTTTAGCTGCAATTTTAGCTTTTTCAAAAAACCCAGCCGATATTTGCTTGATTGAAACCGGAATGGGCGGCAGGGTTGATGCGACCAATGTTATCGATAAAAAAATTGCCACAATTTTAACCCCAATCTCTTTTGATCATCAGGAATTTCTGGGCAACAGTTTGTTTGCAATTGCCTGCGAAAAATCTCACACAATGAGACCAAATGTACCTTGCATTATTGCTGCGCAAGATATTGAGGCAGCAAAAGCAATTAAACTTAGAAGTGTTGAAATAACAAATCCGCTATTTGAATTTGGAAAAGATTTTAGAATTTCTGTTAATGAAGATGGGAGTTTTGATTTCAAATATTTAGATGAATCATTGACAAATCTTGCTAAACCAGGCTTGCCAGGATGGCATCAATATTTTAATTCTGCTTTGGCAATCGCCGCTATTTGCTTAGTTAGAAACTATTTCAGTATTTCTAAAGACCAAATTAATGAAGGTTTAAAATCAGTAAAATGGCCATCAAGACTAGAAAAACTGCATCATAAATTACTAAAAGAAGATGATGAATTATGGATTGACGGCGCTCACAATCCTAATGGGGCAGAAGCTTTATCCGATTGGGTTAAAGAGCAAATTGTTGATGATTTTGAAAAACAAAAACCGAAAAGAAATTATCTAATTACCGGCTTTTCCAAAAACAAAGCTAAACAAGAATTTTTTACTCCATTTAAAGATGTGGTTGATTTTATTTGCGCTGTTAGAGTGAAAGGAGAGCCAAATCCGGAAGAGGCAGAAATAATTACGCAGAGAATTTTAGAAAGTGGAATAGAAGAAGTTTTAGCAAAAGAGAATTTAAGTGAAGCGATAGATTTTTTAGTGAATTTAGATTCAGAGAATCCATGTCGGATTATAATTTGCGGCTCGCTTTATCTAGCTAGAGATTTGATATAAATTTATTTTTCCTGGATTGCCGCGTCAGGGCTAAAGCCCTTCCTCGCAATGACGATGTTGGAAGTTTTAATGCAGGAATCTCAACTCCGTCATTGCGAGGAGCAAAGCGACGTGGCAATCTAGAAAGAAAATTATCTTACAATCGCCCCAACCGCCAACTGATCAGCCATCTCATTATACTTATTGCCACTATGCCCCTTCACCCATTTCCAACTAATTTGATGTTTGGTAACCAACAAATCCAACTCCTTCCATAATTCAGAATTTTTAACCGGCTCTTTTTTGGCAGTTTTCCAGCCGTTCTTTTTCCAGTTTATAATCCAGGTAGTGATACCATCTTGAACATATTTGCTATCAGTGTGAATGGTAATAACTGATGGCTTCTTAACAATTTTCAAAGCCTCAATTACAGCCATCAATTCCATCTGGTTATTAGTGGTCTGCGGATTAAAGCCAGAAATTTCTTTTTTATAATCGCCACAAAGCAAAACCGCTCCCCACCCTCCTTTGCCTGGATTGCCGGAACATGCGCCGTCAGTGTAAATATCAATTTCGTTCATTTTGCTAGCGGATGATGTTTATAAACCAATTCTTTCAATTTCGAATCCATAATATGGGTATAAATTTGCGTAGTAGAAATATCACTATGGCCAAGCAATTCCTGCAAAACTCTAAGATCAACACCATGGTTTAAAAGATGCGAAGCAAATGAATGGCGAAGCACATGGGGTGAAACCCGTTTCTCATCAATTCCAACTTTTTCAGCCAGTTCTTTTAACATTTGGTGAAATCTTTGTCTGGTTAAATGTTCATCAATCAACCTTTCTTCCGCTACTTTCCTGAGTTTATTAATATTTTTATCAATCCTGATTCTGCCGCAAAAAAGCCATTTGGATTTTTGATGGCCCATTTCTTCTCTCGCTTTCAAATATTTTTCCAGAATTTTTATCGAAGTTTGATTTAGCGGCGCAATTCGTTCCTTATTGCCTTTGCCATTAACGATGAGATAGTTTTTTAAAACCGTTTTGCCATCCGTTAGGTTTTTACCAATAGCAAAAATCGGTAGTGAAACCAATTCCGAAACCCGTAGCCCCGTGGCGTAAAGAATTTCCAGCATGCAGGATAATCTGATGCCAAAATGAGAATTGTCTTTAGTGAGATAATCTAACATTAAAAAAACTTCCTTCTCACTCAAATATTTAGGCAATTTTTTCTGGCCTTTAGCCATTTCAATTTCGCTCGCAGGATTATCTTTTTTTGTCCCTTCTTCTTCCAAAAATTTAAAGAAACTTTTAATGGAAGTGATTTTTCTATTTAGGCTGGAAGCTTTGATACCGTCTTTATAAAGACTGTGGAGATAGGATTTAAGAAGATCTTCATCAGTTTCCAAAAATCCTTTTTTCTTGGAAGATAAAAATCTTAAAAATAATTTTAGATCGCTTTTGTAAGAAGAAATAGTGTTGCCAGACAAGCCATGTTCACCAGCCAGCACATCTAAAAAAGATTTTATTAAAAGCTGGTCATTATTCGTTGCTATCATCCGACATATTAATTTTGTCTTTTATATCCATATTAATTAGGATCTCACTCTGCGGAATTTCTAGGTCGCTCTTGGTGATTATTAAAATAAACATGATCAAGAAAAATGACAGGATGCCGCAAAATAGAAAATATTTAATGAAGTCGGATAATTTATTTTCTTTTTTTAATTTGGGTTTTCTAGCTTTTGCTGACATGGCCTTGTAGTCACTTTAATTCTTGCAGAGGCAAGAAAATTATCTTCGTAACCAATTTTTTACAAGCCAAAAATGAGATGGTTTTTTATCGCTACCCTCATCATTAGCACCATTATCCTTCCTGCAAAATCCTACTCTGCTGGCATTTCTTTAATCCGCGATGCTGAGATTGAAGATTTTTTATATGACCTAACCAAACCAGTTTTTAAAGTGGCCGGTCTCGATCCTAACGAAATAAAAATTTATATTGTTAACGACAATACACTAAATGCCTTTGTTGCCGGTGGGCAGAATGTTTTTATCAATACCGGCTTGATTGCAAAATATACCGATCCTGGTGTTTTAATTGGAGTTGTTGCTCACGAAACCGGCCACATCACCGCAGGCCATTTGGCGCGAGGTAGTGAGGAAATGCAAAATGCAGGCAGAGTTATGCTTCTTAGTTATATTGCGGGAATTGCTGCAGCAGTTGTAAACCCAAATGCCGGCATGGCAATGATCATGGGCGGCAGTCAAATTGCCGGAAGATCAGCGCTAAAATTTACCAGAACACAAGAAGAAGCCGCAGATTACCTAGCCTTAAAATATCTGAAAGCAACCGGTAATTCTGCTAATGGGTTGGTAACATTGCTTGAATTGTTCAACACTGAAGAAGCAGAATATAAAAACCAGATCGACGAATATGCCCTCACCCATCCGGTTAGCAAAAAGAGAATTGATTTTATCAAAGCTCATTCATCAAATTTTTCTACTCAAAATCATACTGAGTTAAAAAAGAGGCTGGAAAGAATAGTTGCTAAGCTTAATGGTTTTTTAAATGATCCTGATCGAATCTTAAAATTTGCCAATCAAAATAATATTAATGATAGATATGCAATGGTGGTTGCCTATCACAAAAAAGGTAATAGCAAGGAAGCGATAAGGATCTTGGATGGATTGATAAAATTAGAGCCGCAAAATAATTATTTATATGACCTAAAAGGACAAATTCTATTTGAAAGCGGCGACCAAAAAGGCGCAATCGCAGCTTATAACCAAGCGATCAAATTAAATAAGAACAATGATCTAGCCAGAGTTGCCATGGCAACGGCAATCATCAATTTAAATTTGAATGATAAAAAACTGATTGATTTTGCGATTGAAAATTTGCTTATAGCCGAGCGAAAAGAAAAATCAGATGGCAATATTTATAAACAACTCTCAATTGCCTATAATCAAAAAGGTGATTTAGGCAGGTCTTATCTGGCTTTAGCAGAACTTAACTTATTGCAGGAAAATCAAAGAAAAGCCCTTCAATATGCAAAATTGGCGAGAAATAATCTGAGTAAAAATAATAAAATAGAATTGCTGCGGCTTGATGATATTGAGCAATTTGCCAAGAAAATTAAAGATGTAAAAGCTGAAGATTTAAACAATTAGTTGCTTCCATTCCTCTTCATCCAAAATTTTAATTCCCAATTCTTGCGCTTTTTTTAGTTTTGATCCCGAATCAACGCCTGCAACCAAAAAATCGGTTTTAGAGGAAATTGCACCTTGGACTTTCATTCCTAAATTTTCTGCCTTTTGTTTGGCTTCGGCGCGGCTCATGGTTGATAAAGTTCCGGTAAAAACAATGCTCTTACCGCTCAGTGCAGAATTGTTTTGCTGGTTAATTTTAGCGTCAATTATTTCCAGTTCTTTTTCCAGCTCTTCAATAAGAGAGACATTTTTTGAATCAGAGAAATATTCAACAATTGCTCTGACCATTTTTTCTCCCATTCCATCAATTAAGATAAATTCTTCCCAATCTTGGCCAGTTGGATTTGCTGCAATTGATTGCATCTTCTCTTTAAAATTTTTAAAAGATCCAAAATTATTGGCTAGTAGTTTAGCAGTTGTTTCTCCGACATATCTAATTCCAAGAGCGTAAATAAAGCGATGAAGCTCGATTTTCCTTCGTAAATTTATTGCCGCAAAAAGATTTTTGGTGGATTTTTCTCCCCAGCCTTCTTTTTTAATCAGTGGATTTGGACTGGATTTTTCCTGGCTTTCCAGCCTAAAAATATCAACAAAATTTTTGATTCTTCCTTCCTCAAAAAAATTGTCGATTTGTTTTTTTCCTAAACCTTCAATGTCAAAAGCGTTTCTGGAAACGAAATGTTTTAGTGATTCTTTAATCTGGGCTGAGCATCCGAATTTGTTGGGACAACGAAGCACAACATCATCTTCGGTTTTAACAACTTTTGTGCCACAAATTGGGCAATTATGGGGAAATTGATATGGTTTTGAATCGCTTGGCCGCTGCGATAAATCAACTTCTAGAACTTGCGGAATCACATCTCCTGCTCTTTGAATTAAAACCAAATCACCTTCCCTGATATCTTTTGCAGCAATTTCATCTTGGTTATGCAAAGTAGCGCGCGAAACCAAAACGCCACCGATATTGATTGGAACTAGCTCTGCAACGGGAGTTAAAGCCCCGGTTCTTCCAACTTGAACAGTGATTTTTTGAATTACGGTTTTAGATTTTTCAGCAGGAAATTTATGGGCAATGGCCCATCTCGGGCTTCTAGAAACAAATCCCAAACGGTTTTGCAGCACAAAATCATTCACCTTATAAACCATTCCATCCAAGTCATATTGGAAAGAATAACGCTCATCAGCCACTTGTTTATAAAGCTCTAGAACAGCATCAAGATCGCGGCAAAGTTTTGAATGAGGCTCGGTTTTAAAGCCAAAATTTTTGAGATAAGAATTAAGCTGATCTTGATTAGTGCAGGCAAAATCTTCACTAACCTCACCCATTCCATAAGCAAAATAGCTTAATTTTCTGGATGCTGTTATGCGACTGTCCAGCTGTCGCAGCGAGCCCGCCGCGGCATTTCTGGGATTGGCAAAAATTTTGCCGCCTGTTTCTTGTTGCTTGGCATTTAGCTCAATAAAATCCTGTTTTGCCATGTAAACTTCTCCCCTCACCTCAAATATTTTTGGCGCATTTTCACCTTGGAGAATTTGCGGAAAGCCAGAAATTGTAACAATATTATGAGTGATATCTTCTCCAACTTCGCCATCTCCTCTGGTTGCCGCCTGCACTAACTTACCATTTTCATAGCGCGCAGAAAATGATAATCCATCAATTTTTGGCTCACAAAATAACGGGATGAAACTGGATGAAATATCAAAATTTTCATTACCCAAAAAGCGGTTTATTCTCTCCATAAAATCAACAATATCTTCTCTTTCAAAGGCATTTGCCAAAGAGAGCATCGGTTTTTTATGGATAATTTTTGCAAATTCTTCCAGCGGTGCGGCGCCGACTTTGCTGAATAAATCTTGTGGAAGTTGATATTCGGGGTGAAGGGTTTCCAGCTCCAACAATTCATGCTTTAACGCATCATAAGCAGCATCGGAAATGAAAGGATTATCATTAGTGTGATAAGCAATATCATGTTTGGCAATCTCTGATCTTAATTGCTTTATTTTTTTTTCAACTTCACTCATGTCAATCTGTTATCGTTAACTTTATTTAGCTCTTTAAGCAGCTTTGGCAAATCAAGTTGCTTGATAAAATTTTCATGCAAGCTGCAAATTATTATTTTGTCATCTTTAAATCCAACAAAGACTAAACCGGCCATTAAATTGATGGTTGAGATCAATAAAATTGATTTGCGACTATTTGGTTTTTTGAGTGGCAGTTCATGAATTTGTGGGTTAATTTTTTTGCTTCCAAAGGCACAGGCAAAAGCAATTTTCAGCGATTTTGTGAAAGAGTGAAAAATCACCGCAAAGAAATGATGGTAAAAGCCGAAGCTTAAAAATAAAAAATTACTCCTTTTGGTAATGATTTTGAGCTTCCAGGAAATAATGCTGACGATCAAAGATGAGGCAGCGCCAAAGAAAACATAAAACCAGGACAGGCTGCCATTGACATAAGAAAACAGTATCCAGAAGAAAAATAATGTCAGAAATAAATTGAAGATATTGATCATAGCCAATAAGTTATTGGCTGTTTTTGATAGGGCTCTTATTAACTTCATTTATAGTTTAGTTTTTATTGTTTAGCCTTGGGCCCCAAAATTTTTCCGGCAAAATTTATATGAAAAAAATTCTCATAGTTCAAGCCAAGTTTTATGAACATATTTCTGAGATGCTTCTTGAGGGAGCAATTGCGGAGATTAAAAAAAATAATTTAAGCTACGACATTATTGATGTTCCTGGCGCTTTTGAAATTCCTGCCGCCATTGCCTTTGCTTCCAAAACCAATCAATATGATGGCTATGTGGCACTTGGCTGCGTGATTAGAGGAGAAACAACTCATTATGACTATGTTTGCGTTGAAAGTGCTCGTGGCTTGAATGAACTTGCCTATAAAAATGGCCTGGCAATTGGCTATGGCATTATCACTTGTGAGAATGAAAAACAGGCAATTGCAAGAGCGGACATAAAGCAGAAAAACAAAGGTGGTTTCGCTGCGATGGCCTGTGCCAAGATGATTAAGATTAAGGAAAGTTTTCGCTCAATTGTTTAATTTTTCTGGATTGCCACGTTAGGGCTAAATCCCTTCCTCGCAATGACGATGTTGAAAATTATGAGATAAACTTTCAACCATCATTGCGAGGAGCGTGCGAAGCCAGCGACGTGGCAATCCAGAAAAATTGAAATATGACACTAAACTAAAATGACAATCACCATCTTCATCAATATCGCCATTTTCTTAAACCTCTCTTTGGTGATGTTTAAATTTATGGTTACCAAATTTCAGCAACAAAAAATTATTTGTTTTTATTTTGCTTTTACCCAACTAATTATCTTGATTTTACTTAATTGGGCAGCCAAGCCAGGCTTTACAATCGATATTGCGCTTTTGCTTTTTGTGTTGGAATTAGTGGTGGTTTTATTTTTACTTTATAACAAAAGAATCGGTCTATGATAGAAATTATCGGCAATATTATAGCTGTATTTGGCGTTTTGATAATATCAGCCTGCGTTATTGGTTTTCTTAAAACCAAGAATTTATTTTTATCAGTTAAACTTGCCTTTATTTTAAATATCTACGGGGTTTCAATATTACTGATCGGACTTTTTTTACAAAATCCATCAATAGCTCTAGCTCTTAAAATGGCGCTTCTCGTCGCCATCAACATCATGATCACCATTATCATCAATCACCTGATAATCAAAAAGAACGAAAATAATGCAGGATAAATTTATCAAAGACATTATCTATGTCGTTGTTGGAATTTTGCTTTTAGTTTTCATCCTCATCCAACCTTACAATCTCTATTGCCGCGTTAAACATAGCTGCAACCCGATTACTTTTGCCTCTTGGCCATTTTTTAAAAAAGGCAGAAATACTATATCAGTCAATCTTGTTGCCAATGTCCCGAAGGATTTAAAAAAGAAAGTGGAGTTTTATCCAAACAGCAAAAATATAAAGGTCCAAAATGGCAAAAGGATGAAGGATTTTTACATCGCCAAAAACCTGACTAAAAAACATTTAAATGTTTCTGCCCATTTTGAAATCAGCCCAAAGAAGGTAGAAAAATATCTGCATCGAGTTGAATGTATTTGCTTTAAAAACTATTCCTTAAGCCCAGGTGAACAGGTGCCAATGAGTATTGATTTTCGCATTAGTCCGGAAATTGAGGAAGATGCTGAGTTAAAAGACCTAAAAGAAGTGATAGTGACTTACAACCTTTATTTGGTAAAATAAAAAACTCTTAATCATCTTCTGGATCTATGATATGCTACAACATTGATCTTTCTTTGGTTTAACTGAAGGAGCTGCCATTGCCGCAGCTGGAGAAGGTGAAGGTATAGTTGGGGGGCTTTCCTTTATTCTTACAACTCGACGTGGAAGCAATCCCAAGTCTTTTCCACCATTAGAATTTGCCAACGAATTGATTTCTTCATCACTAAATTTTAGAGAATACTTCAAAAAACCATAACTGTTGCGCTCATAGGTGAAATCTATTGTAAATGAATGGTCCTTTCCTTGGGTAAATCCATAACCTTCCTTTCTTAATATAGCTTGTAGAGCTATGGCATCAGTTCTTCCTCCGCATTTAAATGTGAGCTGCCCCTCTTCTCCTATGCTAATATCTGTGTTATTTAATAATCCTATTTTTCTTTTTAGAGCATTATTGATGGTTTCTTTAAAAAGAACCTCTCCTTTTTCACTATAAATTACTCCGCATACTTCTTCTTTATCTTCATCTAATTTCTCCCTTCTTGGAAAGCGCACTAAACCGATAGGAATCTTGTTAACCTCCCCTTTATCATGTTCCAAAAGTTTAGCTCTAAGCCTCATTAATGCTTTTCCAAGCTCATTTCTACCACTTCCATCCTCACCAACTCCCCAAAAAGAATCCTCAGGACTATCTTCTATTAACTCAGCATTTCCGGTGTCTAAAAGAAGCTTCTTAAGCTTTTCATCTTGTGTAAATTTACATTCCAATACAGCGTCCATAACTTCTATTTTTGTATTTCTATCTTCCCAATCGGCACGAATAGAATGTTTGAATTTTCCCTTTTTGCTATTAGCAAGATCAAATACCTCTCTTGGGGTTTTGGCATTTAATACCGCGTAAAACTCTTTACTCCCTAATTCGAACTTAAGAGCCTGAAATGCGTGTTCAGAAGTTTTAAATTTATATATTTTTTGATCTACATCCAAAATTATATCAATCTCTTTTCCTTCGTAGAAATTGGTAAATTCATAATAACGTTTACCTATATTGTAAAAACGTATTTTCGTCATAAATAGTTACTGATTTTTTATTAATATTTTTTATAAATGCACTGTAGTTCTAATAATTATTAATTATTTAAATACTACCATAAGAGCTACTTATATAATATTAATATTAAAAGTCATATCTAAAATAGAGCGAAGCGGATTTTGCTTCATAGCTTGATTTTTTCTCAATTACATAATTGGCAATAACTGACGCTCCTTCATCTCCAAAAATATTCAAGCCAAAACCATATTTTAAACTGGCTTTGTTATTGTTAGGGTTGGCAATTTCAAAAGTGCTGCTTTGCCCTTGAAAACGGTTCTTTGAAGATTGTTCTTGCCCTAGAAAATCATAACCATAAGAAATTCTGGTTATTGGTTGGATTCTGGTAGAGATGATTTTTAAATTATCATAACTCAAATCACTTCCGATTCTTCCTTCTAAAAAATTTGTTGATTCATTACTGGTGGCTAAACTAAGCGAACCAGCACCGGATTCGCTATAAGTTGAAATTTGGTTTTTGGCCATTGTTAAAGAAAATTGCGGAGTAATAGTTAGGCCTGAATCAAAATTTTTGATCATCCCACTTTTAAATTTAGCAATATAAGTTTCGCCGCTATAGCTGGCTTTGGCGGTTAAATTCATCTGCGGCATTTGCCTGGTTGATTCATATTTGTTAAGCGCCATACCAACAATACCGCTTACAAAATATGGCGCAAAATTATAGAGGCTGTAGAGATTGAATTGGTAACTATCAATATCAGTTTGCTTTTGATTGACGCTGTTTGATTTGGCATTTCCAAGACTGAGACTAGCAGAAATTCCAAATCTCAAATCTTTATCAACTTCCTGATCAGCGCCAATTGCCAGACCATTGCTGGAAAAATCATAACCATCAATATTGCCAACATTATCTTGCGTGGCGGAATTACTAAAACCTTGCAACCATATTGCCTGTTTATCAAAAATTTCTTCATCAAAAGAAAGCCTGTTTAGACCCGCGATATTTTCTCTTTTAGAAAAATTCTGGTCATAGCTAAGCATTTTGTAATTTGAAAAACCGATTGGTTTTTGATTGAGGTTATTAAACAAGATATTTTCCAATCGGTTTTCAGAAACATTGATCGAAGCATTAGCAGAGCTAAGTGCACTATTATGTAAATCCTGGTTAGATTGAGGTATAACAGCCTTTAAAGCCACCTCTTTTTGTGTGGAGTTGGTTGAAGAGCTATCAATAAATTTCTGCAAATTTCTTAACTCAGAAAACGCGTTTGAGCCAATTTGATCAATGTTATTATAAATTGTTGCAGCAATATGGTTGTTGGTAAAAGCCTCTGCCCCCGCCCTGTCAACAGTTAAAAATAAATTATTTCCTGAAGCTTCAGTTCTAAAAGTTAAAAGCCCGCTTTGATTAGAATTTAAATTATTAATGCTAATTTGGTTATCAGCAATTGCGGCAATTGAAGAAGAGTTATCAGCAGCGATAATAGCAAATCTAGTACCATCAGATAAATATCCATTGTCGGTATCAAAAGCGATGTCAAGATTTGTATTTCCTGCAACCAACGCATTTCCAGAAATTTTCAGATTGCCAATATTGGAATTATCAAGAGCAGTTATTTTTAAAATATTTCCTAAGGAAGTAGAAAAATTGCCGGTCAAAATATGATCTCCACTACCCAAATCAATAATTGCATTGCTACCCGTTGTTAAGTTTCCGGTAATAGTTTTGCCGCTATTTCCTAAATTTAAATTACCGACAAGAGAAATATTATTGGCAGATATATCCGCATCGACAGTTAAAGTTTTCCCAGCTGCAATATTAAGATTGGCAATGTCGTATGTGCCGCCAATTTCATGATTATTTGTGTAATCATGATTGATGTTGAAAGTTCCTTTATTTGATGAAGTGCCACGAATTTGGCCATTGATCACACCGCCGTTATAATTAAAAACTGAATCACTATTTAAGCGAATCAGGGAGTTTTCATCGGCGCCGATTGTTCCGTTATTTTGAGTTAGAATTGGAGTTCCGATAGAACCGGTTGAACCTGTTCCGATAGTAATTTGGTCAGCATTAAGAACGATATTGCTGCTAATTTCCAAATTGGTTTCATTGGAAATTATAATTTCTGATAACTTGCTGAAAGCACCAATAGATTGGTTTTGAACATGACCGCCAGTTTTTGCACCTGAAAATTGCAGTGTTCCATCCCCACTTGAAAAACCATTAATAGAACCGGAAATTGTTGAGTTGATATTGTAATCAAAAGTGGCATCACTCGCGATATTGATGTTATTTGATGTGATTGTTCTACCGTTAGATTTTAGCGCACCACTAATATTGATTATGCTAGCCGAAATATCAGCGCCCAAAGTAATGGTTGCGCCATCGGCAACTGCAATAGAGGCAAGAGATTTGCCATTCTGTCCAATACTAAAAGCGGTGGTTTTTGTGTTGTTAAAAATAAAGTTACCAACTCCATTGGTCCTACCCTCAACCGATCCGGCAATAGTTCCGCTTCCATAACTAAAGACACCGCTATTCTCAATTGCGATTGTAACGGCATCAATATTTCTAGTGTTGGTGCTTAAAATTGCGCCTGCAGCAATTTCAATCAAAGACAAGGTTGTGGTTGAAGTTCCAAGACTACCGCCCAAATTATTGCTGGCATTAAACCGAACCGTTCCAACATTATCAGATGAGCCACGAATACTTGCCAATATTGTTTGGCTACCGACCAACAAAGATGACCCGGCTCCGACATTCAAAGAGGAAGCGCTGACCGAATTGTTATTGGTGTCTAAATCCAGGGATTTTGCGTTATTGATAGTTAGAGATGAAATTGCAGTTTCGGAGCCAACATCACCGTTAAAGATAGTATTTTCAGCAATAACAACTTTCCCAACTCCATCAATTTGTCCGTTTAATTGACCGCCATTGAAAGTGGTTGTTTGAACAGAATTGCCCATCAGAACATTGCCAGTTAAAACACCGCCAATATTTAGATTTAAGACTGCCGATGAGCTGGCTCCAAGATCAATGTCCCCCACTTGAGAAGAGGAAATATCGATGGCAAAAGATTTGAAAGAAGAAAAGAAAAACAAAATAAAAACCTGTACCAAGAAACCGGCAACCGGTTTTAGCACCTTACTCAAAGCCCGTGGCATAATTTTTTAACTAAAACAAAATTGTAATTATGTCACTTGCTTAAATTAGGAATTTGCAATCGAGATACAGTTGCACTGTTACTAAAAAAATAAATTAATTTTTAGTAACAAACTTTACAAATGAGAATTAGGAATATCTATATTAGTTGAATTTAGGAGTAAGAGATGGAGATAGAAGACGCTTCATATAGCAGGATTTTTATTCTCAGTATTGAAGGTTTGGGACAGATCATTAATTACTATATTGTCATAATCTATTTTATCGTGATATCTCTTCTTGGTTAAAGAAAGAACTATCCCAAAGCCAATTGAAACTGCAATTATCGATGATCCGCCATAACTAATGAAAGGCAAGGTCATACCTTTTGTTGGCAGCATTCCAACGCTAACCCCAACATTGATAAAGGTTTGCAGGGCAATTTGCGATATAAGGCCAATCACCGCTAATTTACAAAATAGGTCATCTTCAATTTTGATTCTTTTGATTATACGGCCGATGATAATCAAAAAAACCACCATGACAAAAACACAGGAAATAACCCCAAATTCTTCCGCCACAACAGCAAAAATAAAATCAGTATGGGCATCGGGAATATATTTTTTAACTAATCCATTTCCAGGTCCAACACCAAAGAAACCACCATTAACATAGGCATCCACCGCTCTTTCTACCTGATAATTTTTTTGGTTAAGATTTAAAAATTTATTAATACGGTCCGCCACATGCGGCATGCTGTTATAAGCAACCATTCCACCTACAAGCGCAAAACAGGAAAACATAATTACCAAAAACATCGGCAAGCCAAAGATGAATAGTTGAATTGCCCATAACAGGCTAAAAATTATAGTCATCCCGAAATCCGGCTGCAAAATCAGCAAAGCGACTACGCAGAGATATAAAAATGCAGAAGTGCCATATTTGATAAACCATTTATGATATTGCAATTTTTGCAGCAAAAAGGCGTTAAAAACCAGGAAGAATATTTTTGCAAATTCCGACGGCTGAAGATTGAAACCAAGAACCATTATCCATCTTTTTGCCCCCTTTGCTTCAGAGCCAAAAATCAAGACCAAAACCAACAAAACCAAGCAAGTTGCAATCCCCAGAACGGAGATAAGCTTGATTTGTTGTTTATCTAAAAAGGAAATGGCGAGGATGGTGAAAATGGAAATAACAACAAAAAAAGCCTGCTTTTTAACAAAAAATAATTTGTCGACTGAAATTTTTTTAGCAACCGCAGGGCTAGATATAAAAGCCATCATCAAACCAAAAGCAATGAGGCCAATGACCAATAAAAGGCTGATTCTATCAATGTCAATCCACCATTTCTTGAACGGATTTAAATTTCTGCGGTCAAAAACTATTTGATTATCGCTTTGCCAATTTTCCATTTTTCTAATTTATACTAAATATATTCATGCTAACGCGTCGTGCGCGGTTAAAAATCAACGATTTTTAACATATTAAATCTCATCTAAAGACGAGACTTAACATTAGTTGCGATCCATAAAATTAATGCCCCGAATAAGGCAGATAATACTGAAGCTGAAATTACGCCAATTTTGACCTGGTCAATTAATTCTTGTTTTTCAAAAAAAGCTAAATTACCGATGAATAAGCTCATAGTAAAACCGATACCGGTAATAATTGAGACGCCATAAAATTCTAGCCATCCGGTATTTTTGAAGAATGGGCAAAGTTTAAACTTATCCAGCAAATAAACCGACAAAAATACGCCGATTTGTTTTCCAAAAAACAAACCAAAAATTATTCCCAAAACTATTTTGCTGTTAAATACTCCCCAAGAGAAATCTTGTAAAACCAGGCCACTATTGGCAAAAGCAAATATCGGCAAAATTATATATGTAACCGGAAGATGTAAAAAATTTTCCAAATTTTGCGATGGAGTTTTAGCTTTGCTATCTAATTTTTCTTCATTGCCAGATGGTATAAGAAAGGCCAAAACCACTCCGGCTATAGTTGGATGAAGCCCGGATTTTAAAACAAACAACCATAAAAATGGCGCTATCAATAAATAGGGAGATAAAGTGTAAATCCTTTTTTTATTGAGAAAAAATAATAGAAAAATAGCAAAGAAAGCATAAAGCAAATATTCAAAATTGATCGCTGAAGCGTAAAAAATGGCGATAATTAGAATTGCTATCAAATCGTCAATGATTGCTAAAGCGACTAGAAATATTTTTAATGAAGTGGAAATTTTATTGCCAAACAGGCTGAGTATTGCAACCGCAAAAGCAATATCGGTAGCGGTTGGAATGGCAATTCCCGGTAAATTTTGCGCTTCATTACGATTGATCAAAAAATAAATAGACGCCGGCAAAATAACTCCGCTAACTGCAGCAAGAAATGGCAAGATCATTTTTGATTTGGAGGATAATTCCCCAATCATAATTTCTCTTTTTAGCTCTAATCCAACCAACAGGAAAAACACCGACATCAGGCAATCATCAATCCATAACTTGATATTCATCTCCTTATAAAAAGCCAAAAGCGGCAAATTGATGGGGGCAGGAAAGGATAAGAAGTTATGATAAATTGCCGAAAATTGGGAATTGGAAATAAAGAGAGCTATGGCCGCAGCTACCAATAAAATTATACCGCCGGAAGCTTGGTGATGAAAAAATTGTTTAATTGTTTGAGTGGCTTTTCCCATCTGGATTTTTCCATCTAAACTTTAAATTTCTCTCCCAGATAAACTTTTTTAACATCGGGATTGGAGATGATTTCTTGTTTATTTCCTGAAGTTAGAATGACACCATCATAGACAATATAAGCCCTGTCAACAATTTCTAAAGTTTCCCTAACATTATGGTCGGTAATTAAAATGCCGATATTGCGGTTTTTTAAATGCACCACCATGTCCATAATGTCGCCAACCGCGATTGGATCGACACTGGCAAAAGGTTCATCAAGTAGGATAAATGAAGGATTGGTGGCAATTGCCCTGGCAATTTCAACCCTTCTTCTTTCTCCCCCCGAAAGCGATAGAGCATGCGATTTTCTGATTTCAGTGATAGAAAATTCTTCCAGCAAGCTCTCTAATTTTTCTTTTCTAACTTTTAGGTCGGGCTCAATAATTTCCAGGACAGAATTGATATTTTCTTCCACCGTCATACCCCTAAAAATTGAAGCTTCTTGCGGCAAATAGCCGATGCCGAATTTTGCCCTTTGGTGAATTTGCATTTTGCTGATATCGTCTTCACCCAAAAAAATATTGCCGGAATCGCAATTTATCAAACCGACAATCATGTAAAAACAAGTGGTTTTTCCCGCGCCATTCGGCCCTAAAAGACCAACCACCTCACCCCGCTCTATTGTTAAACTTACATCTTTAACAACAGTTTTTTTACCATATTTTTTTCTTAAATTGGTGGCGGTTAAAACTCTATTCATTTTCTTTTTCTTTGGGTTTTTTTTTGGAGTTTTTGGCAGTTTCGTCATCAATAATGACAATTACTCTATTATCTACCGGTCTATCAGAAATAGGCTCTGTAGTGTTAATTTTCTTGGTCTTTTCGTTATCGGGACTAGCGCCAACCAAATGGCCTTTTTTGGTTTTTAAATCATAAATAAATTTTTCTCCCCTGGCAACTGAAGTTCCGTTGTTAAAAGTTACATTATCTTGCAGCGTAACATTATTTTGACTAGGTCTATAAATACCGTATCTACCAGTTGCCACAAACTCGCCATTAAAAATTTTAACATTATCTATGGCCTCAATTTTAGTTATTGAATTTTGCTCGGTTTCTTCATCTTTATGGTAATAGAGGATCATTTTATTGGCCGTAACACTCATATCATCTCGTTCAACCACTACATTATCGGTTAATTTTACAGTCTCGCTGCTTCTTTCAATATCAATAAAATTTGATTTTATTTTAGTGATTATGGTTTTTTGCGCAGCAAAAACGGTTGAAGCGCTTAGAAAAAATAAAGAAAAAATTAAAGCCAATCTTGCAAAAATCATTTATGTATTTTTAAAAATTAGGCAATGTAAGGACAAGGATCTTTAACGCCATTTTCAGCAAAACCATTCAGGCGAAAATGGCAGGAATCGCAAGTACCGCAAGCATGAATTTCACCATTAATTACAATCGGATCATAACAGCTATGAGTTATCGAATAATCAACTTTTAAATCCAATCCGGTTTTAATAATTTCCTTTTTGCTTAAATTCAGAAGCGGAGTTTGAATTTTTATACCCCTTCCCCCAACTCCATCCGCAGTTGCTAAATTGGCCATTTTTTCAAAAGCAGAGATGAATTCCGGCCGACAATCAGGATAACCACTGTAATCAATTGCATTCACCCCGATAAAAATATCGCTAGCGCCAATTACTTCGGCATAAGCCAAGGCATAAGACAAAAATATAGTATTTCTGGCCGGCACATAAGTAACCGGAATTTCACTATTTTCTGCGCGGTTTTTTGGCACTTTAATATCCGAAGTTAAAGCGCTGCCACCAAAAATTCTTAGATCAATTTCAGCAATTTTATGTTCTTTTGCCTGGAAAAATTTAGCCAGTTTTTTTGCCGATTCCAGTTCAATTTTATGCCTTTGTCCATAATCAAAACTAAGCGCATAAATCTGGTAATTTTCTTTAAGCGCAATTGCCGCAATAGTTGCAGAATCAAGACCGCCGCTGAGTAATATTACTGCCTTTTTCATCATTCAATTCTTATTAAAAGCCGGTCAGATTAAAGCCTAGAGCCAATAAAATCATCTGGATTTTTAGAAATTATTAATAATAATCCCCCGTTCTTTTGTCCGTCATAGTAGAGACTTCGGACGCATTTTTGGGTGATTAGCTCAGTTGGTTAGAGCGTTACGTTGACATCGTAAAGGTCGGAGATTCGAGTTCTCTATCACCCACCATAAATCCTTAAACCTCAGTATTTTTAGGTTTAGGCCTATATTTTGTTATCATCGGCTTTAGCCCGGAAATCTTTTTTTCAATCGCTGATTTTTCCTTCAAATCTTTCTGGTCAACCTTTCCGCCTTCAATTACTCTAGACAATCTTGCCAATTCTTTTTCCAAATTTCTTATCTTTGATTTTAGCTGACGGTCTTTTTGAGTAACTTTTTGTTGTTCAACTTTTTCTTTTTCAACCAGCTTTTTTTGCAGCTTTTTCTTTTGTTTGGAATTTTTATAGCTGCTTCCGCCAAGTGCTTTTTGTTCAGTTTGATCTTTCATATTCTGGTTTGTTTTTGGTTATTTGGTTAGAAACAATAATGGCAATTTCATATAATAAAATCATCGGCAGCGCTAAGGTGATCTGGCTAAGAACATCAGGAGGAGTGATGACGGCAGCAATGGCAAAGATAATCACAATCCAATATTTGCGCTTCTTCTTCAAACCCTCAACTGACAGGATACCAAATTTCACCAGGCAAATAAGAATTATCGGCAGTTGAAAAGCAATGCCGAAGGCAAAAATTAGCTGCATTATCAAGTCCAGATATTCACCAATCTTGGCGTCTAACTCAATTGGTAGGCCGCTTGTCGGGTTCAAATTTTGAAAGCTCAAAAAAAACTTAAACGCCAATGGCATCACCATATGATAGACCAAAAGCGCTCCGGCTAAAAATAACAAAGGGCAAAAAAACAGGATTGCCAAAATGAATTTCTTCTCTCTTTTATAAAGGGCAGGAGCAATGAATAGATAAAGCTGCAAGGCAATGAACGGGAAGGCAAAGAAAAGCGCCGATAAAAAAGAAAGCCTTAGATAAGTTAAAAATGCTTCGGTTAGATTGGTATAAATTATGCGCTTTCCGTCTTGACTGCCAAAGGCTTCCGATAAAGGCTGAAGCAAAAAACTGTAAATATCTTGGGCAAAATAATAGCTAAAACAAAAAGCTACCAAAACCGCTACCAGGCAGTAAATTAGGCGGTTCTTAAGCTCAATTAAATGTTGAGTTATATGCTGTTCTCTATTCTCCATCATTGTTTTTTTGTCGAAGAATAATGCAAAAGCCAAGAGCCAAAGTAATGGAAAACAAGATTAAAGCAGTGGTGATAATGCTAAAAAGTTGGCTTGCTTTTTCGCTATTTTTAGAAAAAATAACCAAGGTGATTATCAAATTTATGTAGCAGGCTGAAAGGCAGGAAATTTTTTTAGCATCACTTTTAAGGCAAAAAATCCCGACTGCACCCGCCACCAGGCTAAAAATCAGCAGAAAAACTACGATATTTTGTACAAAATCCATATCTATACTAATTATTCATGAAAAGCGGTTTTTAAGCCGCTAACAATAGCATTGTAACTTTATTTTCCAATCAATCTAATTTTTCACTTCTTACTAACTCATTTTTAATTAACTAAATATGGCTATTCGCATTGCAATCAACGGTTTTGGTAGAATTGGCAGATCAATTGCCAGAGCAATTTATGAAACCGAAAATCATGATATTGAATTGGTGGCAATCAATGGTCCGGCACCAATTGAAACCCAGATTCATCTTTTAAAATATGATTCAATCCATGGAAGATTTACCAAGGAAGTAACTGCGGAAGGCGCAAATACCATAATTATTGATGGCAAAAAAGTAGCTTTATTTGGCCAAAGAGATGTAGCTAACCTTGATTGGAAGGCATTAAATATTGATATTGTTATGGAGTGTACCGGTGCTTTTACTGATTTGGAAAGCGCCAAAAAACACATTACCTCTGGCGCTAAAAAAGTTATCATTTCCGCTCCCGCCAAATCTGATGATGTTAAAACCGTCGTTTATGGCGTGAATGATAGCGTCTTAACAAAAGAAGATTTGGTGGTTTCAATTGGTTCTTGCACTACAAATTGCTTGGCTCCAATTGCTAAAGTCCTTAACGACAAAATTGGCATTGAAAAAGGCTTTATGACCACTGTTCATTCTTATACTAATGACCAAAATATTGTTGATGCTTCCCACAAAGATTTAAGACGAGCAAGAGCGGCTGCAATGTCAATAATCCCAACCTCAACCGGTGCCGCAAAAGCAATTGGCTTGGTATTGCCGGAATTAAAAGGGAAATTGGATGGTGGCGCCATGAGAGTTCCAACTGCCAATGTTTCTATGGTTGATTTGAGTTTTATTGCTAAAAAAAGTACTAGCAAAGAAGAGGTTAACAAGGTGATAAAAGATGCAATCGCTGCAGACAAAAAAATGGCGCGCGTTTTGCAATTTGTTAACGAACCATTGGTTTCAATTGATTTTAACCATACTGAATTCAGCTCTTGCTTTGATGCCACTCAAACCAAAATCATCGGCGATAATTTTGTTAAAGTTTGCTCCTGGTATGATAATGAATGGGCCTTCTCAATCAGAATGTTAGATGTGGCTAGATTAATGGCCTAATTTTGAGGGTGATTATTTTTATATTCGGCATTGTCTTTGATTGCCTTTGCAACTTCCGGCGGCATGTAGTTTTCATCATGTTTAGCTAGAATTTCACTGGCAACAAAGACCATATTTTTTTCATCAAACCTTCCTTTTGCGACAATACCCTGCTCTTCTCTAAATAGATCTGGCTTGATTCCATCATAGCTAATTTTTAGCTTGGCTTTAAAATCAGTTATCACAAATTCCAGATTATTTCCCAAAGATTTTACGCTGCCTTTTTCCACCAAACCCCCAACACGAATAATTTTTTGTTCAGAAACTTTTAAATTGGCAAGCTCAGAAGGAGAATAAAAGAAAACAATATTATTGCGAAAGTTAAGGATGATGAAACCAAGTGCAACTAAAGAAATAAAAGACAGGACAACGATAAACTTAATCCGCTGCTGTTTTTTTGGATTGGATTTTTTTAAGGGAGGTTTCATTTTTTCTAAATCTTAGAAAGGAAAATATGGAGAAAACCAGCAGTATTAAAGCCGCTGATAAATAAGCCGCAGTGACGAATTGTGAGTAATCATGAAATTGTGGCATTCTCAAAGGTTTAATTTATTGCAAAAAAAGATTGGCTGTTTACAATTCGCCGCTTCATTTCACATCGCCCGAATAGCTCAGTTGGTAGAGCAAAGGACTGAAAATCCTTGTGTCCGTGGTTCAAATCCGCGTTCGGGCACCACTTTTAAATCTCCCATAACAATTCTAAAGCTTAACAACCAAAGAACCAGTGGTTGAACGGCCTTCCAAAGCATCATGCACTTTTGGAATATCTTTAAAGTTATAAGCAGTAATATGCGGCTTTAAAACTCCATTCTCAATAGCTTTAAAAACTTCAGCAGCAGATAAAACAAGCTCAATTCTCTTTGCTTTATAAAGCGCCAAAAGTGGGCGGGTTATGTATAAAGAGTTAAGCAGCAAAGCATTAAGATCAATTGGCGGAGTTGGACCGGAAGCCTCGCCATAGCTAACGCACATACCCATTGGCCATAGACAATCGATTGATTTTAGAATTGTATCTTTTCCAATTCCGTCATAAACCAGGCCAACGCCCTGCCCGTTGGTTATTTGTTCAACTTCCAGTAAAAAATCTTTGCTTCGATAATTGATTACATGGTCGCAACCAAATGATTTAGCCATTGCAATTTTAGCATCACTGCCAACTGTCCCGATAACTTCCAGCCCTAAATGCTTAGCCCACATGCAAAGAAAATGTCCAACTCCTCCCGCCGCTCCATGCACCAAAATTCTCCTAGCTTGAGAAGCAATATAAACCCTAAATAACAAAGCATGAGCCATCATGGCTTTTAACAAAGAACCAGCAACTTGCTCGTCACTCAAGCTTGGTGGCGGAGAAACTAAATAAGCCTGATTGATTGCGCGCTTCTCACAGTAAGCACCAATTGGACCGGTGGCATAAGCAACCCTATCTCCCACTTTATAATCCCTAACGCCCTTACCAACTTCTTCCACAACACCACAAGCTTCAAGACCAAGAATAGCAGGAATATTGCTTAATTGATAAGCACCATTTCTAAAGCAAACATCAAAATAATTGATGCCAATTGCAGTATGTCTAACCACAACTTCTTCTCTTTGTGGCACCGGATTATCGACATTTTTAAGCTCAAGATTACTGCTTTTTCCCTGCTTGCTTAATACAAATGCTTTCATATAAATTCTCGTTGTTAGAAAGCCTCAAATTGTTAAAAAACGCAGAATTTATGCAACACAATTCTTTATTTGTTTTTGATATTGAAACTATACCCGATGTGGAGGCAGCAAAAAACCTGCTAGATCTTGATGGGAAAAGCAAAGAAGAGTGCCGCGAAGCTTTAACCAATTATCATCTAAAAATTACCGACGGAAAAAATGGATTTCTTCGCCAACCATTTCAAAAAGTGGTAGCGATTAGCTTTTTACAAGCCGATATTGTCCGTAACCATGACGGCACTGAGAAATATATTTTAAATGAAATCAGATCAGGCGGAAATCTTGATTCATCTGAAGAAGAGCTAATCAAAGGCTTCTTCTCTTATTTAAAAAAACAGCCGCCAAGAATTGTTAGTTTTAACGGCAAAAATTTTGACCTTCCGGTTTTAAAATATCGCGCCATTAAATATGGAATTTCTGCGCCATGGCTTTATAAAATGGGTGATAAATGGAATAATTATAACCAAAAATATTCTCTCGATTGGCATTGTGATTTGATCGATGCTTTTTCTGATTTCGGGGCTTCGGCGCGGGTTAAAATGAATGAGCTTTGCGCAGTGTTTGGCCTCCCTGGCAAGATTGGAATTGATGGCTCAATGGTTTGCGACTATCATGATTCAGGAAAATTGAAGGAAATTCGCGATTATTGCGAAACTGATGTGATCAATACTTACTTGCTTTATCTATATTACCAGCATCATAATGGTAGCTTGGATTCTGCAAATTTTATGCAAGCCCAGGAAGATTTAGGAAATTATATGGCGGGCGAAAGCGAATCAAAGCCCCATTTAGCAGAATTCTTAAACCAATGGCTTAAATTAAAAATCACTTAACAAATGATCATCGGACTTGGAACTGATATCGTCGACATATCAAGAATCGGCGAGTCACTGAAAAAATTTGGCGACAAATTTGAAAAGCGGGTTTTCTCTACGGCGGAAATTGAAGCGGCTGCAGGAAAAAATAATCCGAATATGAAAATAAGATATTACGCCAAAAGATTTGCTGCTAAAGAAGCCTTTTCAAAAGCCACCGGACTTGGAATTGGAAGGGGAATTAATTTTACCGATATAGAAATTGTCAATGACAATTACGGTAAGCCAAAAATCAGATTAACTTCAAAAGCAAAAGAGTTTTTGCAAAAACATTTGCATCAAAACCACTTTAAAATTGATTTGTCGATGTCTGATGCCAAAGACATTGCGCAGGCTATCGTTATTATATCTGAAATTGATTAGATCTTTTTAGCTATTTGTTCAGCAAGAGTTTTGATCAGCTTCTCATCTTTTCCTTCAATCATAATTCTGATCAATTTCTCGGTTCCGGATTTTCTAACCAGCACCCTACCTTCATTTCCTAGGGTTTTTTCCGCTTCTTTAATTGCATCTTGAACTTCTTTGCTTTCAAGTGGATTGCCATCTTGATATCTCACATTATGCAAAATTTGCGGCATTAGCTCGAAGATGTTGGCAATCTCGCTAGCGCGCTTTTTTTGTTTGGTCATGATTGCCAGAATTTGTAAGGCCGCAATCAAACCGTCTCCGGTGCTGGAATAGTCACTCAAAACCAAATGGCCGGATTGTTCTCCGCCGAAATTATAGCCGGATTTTTTCATCTCTTCTAAAACATAGCGGTCTCCGACATTGGTTCTGATCAACGAAACTCCGAAATAACGCAAATATTCCTCTAAGGCCAAATTAGACATTTGCGTAGCAACGACAGTATCTTTTTTAAGATTACCTTCGTTATGCAGCTTTTCGGCAATCAAGCCGATGATTTTATCACCGTGAATTGTTTTGCCATTTTCATCAACTACCAAAAGACGATCAGCATCACCATCTAGCGCAATGCCAATATCGGCTTTATTTTCAATAACAGTTTTGCTTAAAAGTTCCGGACTGGTTGAGCCGCAATTTTCATTGATGTTAAAACCATCAGGATTTACGCCGATTGAGATAACTTCTGCCCCCAATTCCCACAAAATTGTTGGAGCCATGGAATAGGCTGCACCATTAGCACAATCAACAACGATTTTTAATCCATCTAAAGTCTGGTCTTTTGGAAAAGAATTTTTAACAAACCACATATAACGACCTCTGGCATCGTCAATTCTTTTTGCTTTGCCAAGCTTATCAGGCACTGCAAGATATTTTTCCATATCTCCGCTAATCATGGATTCAATTTCCATTTCTATTGCGTCATTTAGCTTATTGCCGTTTTTATCAAAAATTTTGATACCATTATCGTGAAAGGGATTATGCGAGGCGGAAATCATGATGCCAATATCGGCGCGCATTGATTTGGTAAGCATTGAAACACCGGGAGTTGGCATCGGCCCAACCAAAAACACATCTATTCCAACCGCAAGCAAACCGGCAGTTAAAGCGGATTCAACCATATAACCGGAAAGTCTGGTATCTTTGCCAATCACGACTCGATGGCGATGTTCTCCATCCCTAAATTTTGCTCCAACCGCCATGCCAACTTTTAAGGCAATTTCAGGAGTTATGGGAAATTTGTTAGCAGTGCCTCTGATACCGTCAGTTCCAAAATATTTTTTAGCCATGATTATCTGATAGCTTGCTTGATTTGTGACTTAATGCTGGCTGCACTTATAGGTGATGGACTTGGTGATGGACTGGAAGATTTGTTTGACAATGATGCATCACCTTTTTTTTCTTCTTTTTTTTCTTCAATTTCATCATCTTCACGTTCCTCATCATCATCTTTTTCTTCACCAGATTTTTTCTCCGGTTCCTTTTTTTCTTCAACCTTTGGTTTTTCTTTTAAAGTTCTGGCTTCGGGATGAATAAAATCACGATAGGTTTCACCTATTTTCTGCTTAAGATGGTCAACTGCCGGAGCTTTTTTATCCTTATATTTTTCTTTAATTTTATTCAGTTTTAGCTCTAAAAGATTTTCATCTTCTTCGCCCGGCTTAGGCAAATCTTCTTCATCTAATGAATCTACATTTTTACTTTCTAAATCTTCCAAATATTGCAAGGCATTATCTACGGGCTTCTTTTCTTCATCAATTAAATATTGGAATATGATCGACTTAGTTTCTTTGGCTCGTTTATATTCCGGATAACCCTCAAATATTTCTTTAAGTGCCTGAGCATTAAAATTGCCTTCCCCAAATAAAAACATCTTCAGATCAAAATTTTCATCTCCTTGACGCTGCTCAATCTTTGTAAAAACATCCTGGGAGTTTGTCTCCCTAAGAAATTCAGCAAGTATCATTTGTTCTGCTATATCGGCTGAATTTGGTAGCGCTTTTATAGCCTCAATTAAAGATTCTTTTGTAGCGCCGGATTCTTGTTGTTTCTCAACAAAGTCAGCAAATTCTTTGCCATATATCCAAGCATCTTTTGCGCCATTTTCGACAAATCTTTCAAGAATTTCATTTTTTGTAAGCGACGCGCCTTTTTCTGGCAAATAGTCATGATTAATACCACGCTCGTCAGCTTCTTCAAAATAAAATTGAGATTCCAGATTTTCTCTTACAGCATCATATTTTTCAGGATAAATAGCCTCAACCACCGATTTATATTTATCGTTTTTTAATCCTTTGTGAAAAGCTTTAGCCAAGGCATCCTGATCTTTTTTCTTCAAGGCTTCTATTAGCTTCTTTGCCTCTTCACTATCTTTACCAAAGATTTTGTTCAAAAGATCTTCACAAGCTTGTGAATTTTCATTATAGGAAGACTGCAGGTGATCAGCCATATTTAAAGCGGCAAATAGATTATTTCTAATCTCAACTTCTTTTTTAGAAAAATCATTACCCTCGATATCCAACCTACCCCTTTCCGCCTTCATGATTTGTTCCGCCTTGTCTCTAAGGCTTTTTTTGGAGTTCCCGAGCGTGTCAGCATATTTCACCATTCTATCAAAATCTCTGCCGATATGGTTTTTTTGAAAAGCGTTATACCAACTCATCATTGCAAATGGCGCAAGGGGAGAATTGGAAAAGCCAGCACCAACAGTGCTTGCAATTGGGGTAGTAATGTCATTTTGTAAAACAGATTGCACCACAGCAGTAGGACCACCCAAAACATCACCAAAAATTATCTTAGTTAATTTATCAAGCTCCATCTTATCAGTTAGCCAGGCTAATTTACCAAAAGGGCCATCAGTGCTAAATATGGACGATAGATAACTTGGCATATCTAGAGCCCCACTCAAAAAAGGCTCGAAAATGTTGAAGAAAGTTGCGGCAATCGGAATTGGTAAAAATGGAGAGCAAAATAGCACCAACTGAACAATGCGGTGGATATGAAGATTGTCACTCTCTTTTAAATCGGCGCTGATATTTTTTAAAAGATCTTCATTAATATCATTAACGGCTTTTTGTAGCCCAGCTAGATATTCTTTGTGCTTTTCATCAGCATTTTCAGCGCTCTTTTTGATTTCTTCATATAAAGCATCAAATTCAGCCTGCGTTAAAAGACCATCTTTTTGTTCTTTTTGAATCCTTTTTATTTGAGCAGCAATTGAACTATTCAAATTTGGATGATTCAGGACGGAAGCTAGTAACTCATTTCTAAATTTTCCAAATTCTTCCCATCTTTGATCTTTGGTGGCATTACTTGAAGTTAGAAGTCCTCTGGTGACAAGAGAATTCATGACATCTTTTACTGCACCAGCTGCATGATGGCCATTTATAAGTAAAGGATTGCTTTTCTTTGAGGCATCAAAATCCTTCTTAGGAACTAAAAGATCTTTGTTATTCGGATCTATTATTCTTCTAAAAGTTTTCTTTAGGCTGGCAATGTTACCTTCAGCAGCCTTAGTTGCCACCTGTAGGCTTGCTTCCTGTCTATTGCTAGCTGGGGTATAAAGTTGAGGAATATAATCATCACCCTTTTTTTCTTCAAAACGCTCTTCAACCATTTTTGGAAGATCCATCTGGCCAGCCTTCTCTGGATCTTTAGCTCTTTTGACCTCTTCAAGCAATTTTTGAAGTTTATCAAGCTTTTTTTGCTCTTCATTAAGTCTTTTTAAGACATCTAAACTACTAGATAGATAGGCACTCTTACTAAATTTTGCAACAGGCTCCGCATCGCCCGGCTTGTTATTATCATCATATTCAACGCCATCTTCATCTTTATTGCCTGACTCTTCTATTTCTTTATATCTATCCTTAAATTCCTGAAGAATTTTTTTATCGTCACCAGAAGAAAAATGCTTACCAATTAATTTTTCTGCATTCTCTAAAGCATGATCATCATGAAATTGTAAAACACCTTTATCTCCAGCTGGAGGGCCATCATAATCAAGCTCAAAATATTCATCCGGAGCTGCTTCTTTTTGAAAATAATCTAAAGCATCAATCTTTCCTACTTTTCCAATCCTTTCTAGAACCTCTTCTGCGCCATCTTGTTCATCAATATAATCTCTAAATTTATCAGGACTGCGACGAAGCAGATTCTCAATTCCATCTACAAATTTGCCTTTTTTTGTTACGTCAATTCCAAACTTCTTTTTGATTCCTTGCTTAAATTCTTGATATGAATCCGATTTAACCCCTTCTTCTTCCAAAGCTTTAAAAACATCGAGCATCCTATATTCTTCTTCGAAACCCACTCTTTCCGCCAAAAAACCTTGTAGCGACACTTTTCCATTTTGCTCCTTTGGACCAAATTTTCTTGGAAGTTCATTAGGAAGAACCTCTAGATCATGAGGTATATTAATTCTTGTTTTTGACATTTTGGTCGAAAAGTTAGTTAAAGTTTTTTAGCAATTTTGCTATTTGGCTTTGGCAAAAATTTTGTCCAAAACCGTTATAAATTATAAAATCGGCATATTTCCTTCTTTGCAAGTCACCGACCTGGTTTTTAGTGATATTGTTAAATTTCTTATAAATCAACCTTATATCCATATCACCCTTTTCTGCAAAACGGTTTTTAAAACGAATAAAGCGCGTTCTTTTCGGGGTAATGATAGCAATTGTTTTATCGCATCTTTTATAACCGCCCTTTTCAAACAGCAAAGGTATATTCAGCAATATAATTTTTTTTCCTCTCAACCGGTTTTTCCTGATAAATTGGTTTTCAACCTTTCTTAAAGCAGGGTAAATTATGCGTTCCAGACGCCATAATTTAAACTTCCCCTCAAAAACTTCTTCACCCAATATCTTTCTGTCTATTTTGCTTCCAACAATTGCTCCGGGGAAATCATCTTTTACTTTTTTAAAAACTATTTTGTCTTCAGCCAATAATCTATGAACCTCGAAATCTGCATCAAAAACCGGAATTTTTAATTTTGCAAACTGGCTGGCAACAAAGTTTTTCCCACTTGCTACACCGCCAGTTAAGCCGATTATTAGCATAATCCTTGCGGAATTTTAATATTATTGGCTTCTAGCCTTTTACTTAAATCTTTCTTCAACTCTACCAACCCTTCCGGCGATAAAGATTCACATCTTGCCACTAAAAATGCCTCTGTGTTGCTGGCTCGAAGCAGCCACCAGCCGTCTTTGTTATTAATCCTCACTCCATCAACATCATTAAATTCCAGCTTTTCCGCCTTTAATTGATTGGCGATATTCTTAACAATCAAAAACTTCTTCTCATCGTCGCAACGAATTCTTATTTCTGGAGTGGAGAAAGTTTTTGGAAATGATTTTCTGATTTCCGATAATTTCTTTTCAGATTTTAAAACAATATTGATAATCCTGATTGCCGCATATATCGCATCATCAAAGCCGTAATAGCGGTCAGCAAAGAAAATATGGCCGCTCATTTCTCCGGCCAAGGGGGAGGAAATTTCCTTCATTTTAGCTTTGATTAAAGAATGGCCGGTTTTCCACATCAAAGGCTTGCCGCCATTTTTTGCTATATCATCAAACAAAACCTGACTGGCTTTGACATCAGAAATTATTGTCGAGCCCGGATATTCACTCAGCACATCTTTGGAAAATAAGCACATTAATTGATCGCCCCATAAAACTTCTCCCTCATCATCCAAAACTCCTATACGATCTCCATCGCCATCAAAGGCAATGCCTAAATCGCAGCTATTTTCCAGAACTGATTTTTTTAGATCTTTGAGATTTTCTACAACTGTTGGGTCCGGATGGTGGTTTGGAAAGCTGCCATCAATTTCCTCAAAAAGCAGAAAATGGCTAGCTTTTATTTTTTTGATTAGTTTTTGGATAACCTCTCCGGTTGCACCATTTCCAACATCCCAGGAGATTTTTAACTGCCTTTTTTTGTCTTCTAAAAAATCATCCACCTCATCTAATAATTCGCTTTCACTTTTAATGTCACAATCGCTGGCAAGTTTTGTTACATAATCCTCCATGACTTCCACATAAGAAACTTCCCCATTACCATCAACAAAATTTCCTAGCTCAGCAATTTTACCCAATTTTAAAATATCGTCTCCGTAAAACGGGGAATCAGCTAAAATGAATTTAAAACCATTGTGAGTTGGAGGGTTATGGGAGCCGGTAACCATAATACCAGCATCAACACCTAAGTGATAAACTGAAAAATAAAGCATTGGAGTTGGACCGCGGCCAATTTCTAAAACATTGATTCCGGAATCAATTAAGCCTCGCACTAAATTATCTTTCAAATCTGGTGAGCTTAACCTGCCATCATAACCAACCGTAACCTTACTTTTATTTTTAGATTTTAAAATTGACGCAAAGGCTCTGCCAATATTATATGCATCCACATCGTTTATGGTATCTCCAACTATACCTCGGATGTCATATGCTTTTAAAACGGAAGGATGAAATTTATGCATGATCTGAAATTAAAATTTTAGTTAAGAATTTTATTTGTTTATTTTTCCAGCTTCAGGACTGCTTGCGGAGCCAAATTGTTTTTTCTCCATTCTACCAGCCAAATAAGCCATTCTGCCACTTTCAATAGCAAGTTTCATTGCTTTTGCCATAAGAATTGGATTCTTAGCTTTAGCAATGGCAGTATTCATCAAAACACCATCACAGCCAAGTTCCATAGCTACTGAAGCATCGCTGGCAGTACCAACTCCGGCATCAACCAAAACCGGAACTTTGCTTTGTTCAATAATAAATTTTATGTTCAAAGGATTTTGAATGCCAAGGCCAGAGCCAATTGGAGCAGCAAGAGGCATGATTGCACAGCAGCCGATATCTTCCAATTCTTTTGCAACTATCGGATCGTCGTTTGTATAAACCATTACATCAAAACCTTCTTTAACCAGCAATTCTGCCGCTTTGATGGTTTCAGTAACTTTTGGGTAGAGAGTTTTTTCATCAGCTAAAACTTCCAGCTTAACCAAATTCCATCCACCAGCAACGCGCGACAGGCGCAAAACACGAACCGCATCAAAGGCAGTGAAACAACCGGCGGTATTTGGCAAGTAAGTATATTTTTTAGGATCAATGAAGTCCTGCAACATCGGTTCATCTTTATTCTCAACATTTACTCTGCGAACTGCCACGGTGACAATTTCAGCCCCACTCGCCTCAATTGCCAATTTAGTCTCAACAAAATCTTTATATTTTCCGGTACCAACCAAAAGTCTTGAGTTAAATTTCTTACCGGCGATAGTGAAAAAATCAGTGCTAGAATCAGTCATTGCCTAAAAGTTATCTGTAGTTGTAAATTGGCAGATTCAATCTCAATAAAACTTTAAATTCAAATGAATAAATCAACAATTAGAAAAGCTTATAAGCAAAAGCGACTTGCCTTGACGGCAAAACAAGTGGAGAGTTATTCAAAAGAAATTGCCGATAATTTTATTCAAAATCTCTTACCTAAAATCGATAATTTTCCGACTCAAAAACTGGCTTTTTATATGCCGGCAAATAAGGAGGTCGATCCATATTTTATAATTGAGCATTGCCAAAATTTAGGCAATATCATTGCTATGCCAAGGATTATTCCTGATAGCCTTGTCCTTGATTTTAAGCGATATAAAGCCGGAGATGATTTGGTTAAAAATTATCTATATCCCCAAATACTAGAGCCAAAAGAAACGAGCGAAACTATTATCCCGGATATAATTTTTGTGCCATTAGTTGCCTTTGATGCAAACTGCAATCGAATCGGCATGGGCAAAGGTTTCTACGATTCAACGATAAATAATTTTAGAAAAACCAATCAAAAGAAAATCTTCATCGGCCTTGGATATGACTGGCAGAATCATGATAATATCGATGTTGAATCCAATGATGAATATCTTAATTTTGTCATATCACAAAATAATATATTTTCGCGAAGCCAGTCTACACCTAGGTTATAAGCCCTTAAAAAAAATATAATTAATAGTTGCTTTCATATTTTTTTATTATAATTTAAAACGAATTACGCTGTTTTAAGTGCTCACACACCATTGAAATAGCGTGTTATTTACGGGTTTTTAATATTAATTTTTTTGGAATTTTACAATGCACAAAACAGACCTTATCAAAGAAATTGCTAATGCAACTGGCCTATCACAAAAAGACGCTGGTGCCGCTTTGGACTCAGCTTTAAAATTGATCACTAAAGCTTTAAAGAAAAAAGATTCTGTTACTTTGATTGGTTTTGGTACTTTTAAAACTGTAAAAACTGCAGCTAGAAAAGGCCGCAACCCACAAACTGGAAAAGAAATCCAAATCAAAGCTTCTACCAGAGTTAAATTCTCTGCAGGCAAAGCTCTTAAAGATTCTGTAAAATAGTTTTTACAAATTCTGCAAAATAAAAAACCCTTACATCAATTTGATGTAAGGGTTTTTTTATGGACGAAAATAAAAATTAAGAAAATTACTGTTCAATAATTTCATTGCCCGCAAAGAAATAAGCAATTTCAATTTTGGCATTTTCTTCACTATCTGAACCATGAACAGAATTAGCCTCAATACTTTCAGCAAAATCTTTTCTAATAGTTCCTTGAGCTGCATCTTTTGGGTTAGTAGCACCCATAACTTCACGGTTTTTTAATACCGCATTTTCACCTTTTAAAACTTGAACTACAACCGGTCCTGAAATCATAAATTTAACCAAGTCATTAAAAAATGGACGAGCTTTGTGAACAGCGTAAAAAGTTTCAGCCATTTCTTTGGTCATTCTGATTCTTTTTTGAGCAACAATTTCTAGACCAGCAGCTTCAAGGTAAGAGTTGATTTTACCGGTTAAATTTCTTCTGGTTGCATCCGGCTTTATAATTGAAAAAGTATATTGAACAGTCATATTTTTAGATTGGTTTGGGGGTTAGAAAAAAGAGGGCTGATGCTATGTAAGGCAGTTTTCTTTGTCAAGATTATTGGTTGATTTATGGTGGCATTATTATTAGATTGAGCAGTAAAAACAACCAACGCAACTTATGGAAAAAAACTCACTTCAAACTCTGGATTCACTATTTGCGGAAATCAAAAGCAAAATAAAAAATGACGACCCAGAAAGTTCTTACACCGCATTTCTTGCAAATGCCGGAAGTGAAATTATTGCTAAAAAAGTTGTTGAAGAAGCGTTTGAAACTGCAATAGCTTCCATAGATAAAAAGAATGACAAAAAACAAATCATTCTTGAAACTGCTGACTTGTTCTATCACACCTTGGTTCTGCTTGCTAATAAAAAAATTGAGCTGAAAGCGGTGATAAAAGAACTCGAAGCAAGAAGAAAAAAACAGGATCTAAGCAAAAAAGCAATCGCTAAAAATAAAGCAAAATTATATGGAAAACGAAGCAGTTAACTTATCAGAAAGCGCTAAAAGCAGAATTTTAGAACTTCAATCAAAATCAGATAATCACAATAAGCATTTAAGAATAACAGTTTCTGGCGGTGGATGTAACGGCTTGCGTTATCAATTTGATCTAGATGAAAAAGTTAATGATGATGACTTTAAAATTAGCGGTGAAAACGGAGTTATTCTAACAATCGATAAAATATCCCTTGGATTCATAAATGGCGGGACCGTTGATTTTATTCGCGATTTAGGCAGTTCCTATTTTAAAATAAACAACCCAAATGCAAAATCCGGCTGTGGTTGTGGTGATTCTTTTTCCGTGTAAATAAAATCCAAATTATAAAAATGAAATTATTCGGTTTTAATAAAATAGAAAAATCTCTACTGGATAATTTTAACAATAACAATTTACATCACGGCCTTTTATTTACTGGCGGTAAAGGTATTGGAAAAGCCAGTTTTGTCCTTGATTTCGCCACAAAAATTCTTCTCTCTTCATCAAAAAATCAGGAAGAAGATTTAAAAAAAATCCAACAACAATCCCATCCCGATTTACTAATCGTTAAAAAAGATCAAAAAAAACGCGATATTTCTGTTGAGGCAGTTCGTGAGATCAGCCAATTTTTAAGCCTTACCTCAGCAATTTCAAAGCACCGGGTTATAATTATTGACGCCGTCGATGATCTAAATAAAAATTCCAATAACGCCATTTTGAAGACTTTGGAAGAACCTCCACAAAATGTGTTTATATTTTTGGTCAACCACAACCAAAGAAAACTGTTAGACACTATCAAATCAAGATGTCGAACAATAAAAATTTCCAGTCCAAGTTATGAAGATTTTAAAACTGTTTTGAAGAAAAATTTTGATGGAATTGACGAAGAAGAGATTAGGGTTTTGGCCAAAATCTCTGATAATTCAATTGGCTCTGCCATTGAAATGAAAAATTATGGAGCGCTTGAGCTCTACAACCAGATAGAACAATTGGCTTTAGAAAATAACAAAAAAGAAGTTTTTAATTTGGCAAAATCTGTTGCTGGCAGCGATGAGTCATGGACAATTTTTGAAAAACTGGTCATTTTTTATTTTTACAACCTGCTTTATCAGCATTTATCTGGCGCTAATCAGCAAAAAATTTTTACCGCTCTTGATAAGGTTAATAATTTATTTTTGGTAACTAGAAATCTGAATTTGGATAAATCGCAATCCGTTATCAATATCTTCAATATGCTAGGCCAAATCGAGAAACTAGCTTAGAATTTATAATCAATATGACAAATATTAAGACAGCTATAGGCCTGATGAGCGGCACCTCAATGGATGGAATTGATGTTGCTTTAATAAAAAGCGATGGCCATAAAATTATAGAACGAGGAATTGGGGAATATTATCCATATGACTCAGGAATCAAATCTGACATATCAAAATTAATTCATAACCTGCCCGTTTCTCCCCTGGAAATTAAGCAAATTGAGCTAACAATCACTGAAAAACATGTTGAGGCGGTTCTAGATTTTTTAAAGAAAAATAAAATTAATGGGAAAAATATTGATGTAATTGGCTTTCATGGCCAAACCATTTTGCACTATCCCGAACAAAAAATTACTTGGCAATTAGGCAATGCCCAAAAATTGGCAAGCGAAACTGGTATTAATGTAGTTGCGGACTTCAGAACCAAAGATGTAGTTTTTGGTGGCCAGGGCGCGCCCTTGGTGCCAATCTATCATTTGGCATTATTCAAAGATTATGAAAAACCGGTGATGGTGATAAATATCGGTGGCGTTTCCAATATCACTTATATTGAGAATGATAGGCCGGAAAACTTGATTGCTTTTGACATTTGCTTTGGTAATGCCCCGCTTGATGATTTGGTAAAAGAAAAAAGAGGACAAAATTTTGATAAAGACGGAATTTTAGCAAGTTTAGGAAGTGTTAATCAGAGCTTTGTTAAAGCCCTTTTAGAAATTGATTATTTCAGAAAAGAACCGCCAAAATCTTTAGATCGCAACCAGTTTGAAGAAGTAATCAAAAAATTTGCTGCGGGAAAGTTAGAAGACAATTTAGCGAGTTTGGTTTTTGTGATTGGTAAAACAGTTGCTGATTCAATGAAATTTTTACCTAACAAACCAAGTAGAATCATCGTTTGTGGTGGGGGGAGGAAAAATCCAACAATTATGAATAGCATCAGAAATGCAACACAAATTGAAACGCTAAATATTGATGATCTAGCAATAAATGGGGACTTAGTAGAAGCGGAAGCTTTTGGATTTCTGGCAATTAGAAATTTGCTAGGTCTACCAATTAGTTATCCCAAGACAACAGGGATTTCACCGGAGAAATATGGGTCTCGCTCTTCTGAACCGTGCCAACTTTCTTCTTGCGGCGGCGTCTTCTATCGCGCTTAACTTTTCTAACCTTTCCGGCATCTTGAGTAATCCTGTCTTTGATATATTTATCAACCACAGATTCAAATTCTTCCATTTGATTACGGAAGAAGTGGTCAGCACCACTAATAACCTGATAATTAATTTCCGCCTCTTCTCTAAGCGATAATTTTTCAACCACTTTTAAAGTATCAGGCTCTTTAGAAATATCATCTTTATCACCCTGAACAATCATGCCTGAGGCTGAGCAAGGAACGATAAAATTGAAGTCATACTTAGTGGCAGGAGGGGCAGCTAGAATATAACCTTCGATATCTGGCCTTCTCATTACTAGTTGGAGACCAACCCATGAGCCAAAAGAAAAGCCGGCAACCCAGAAAGTTGATGCATCCATATTTTGATTATGGAGCCAATTTAGGGCAACCGTTGCATCTTGCAATTCACCAACGCCATTATCAAATTTACCTTGTGATTTACCAACCCCTCTAAAATTAATACGCAAAACTGAGAAACCGTTATTGGCAAAAGTTTTGTAAAGGCTGTAGGTAACTTTGTTATTCATTGTCCCACCATGTAAAGGGTGCGGATGAAGAACTAACGCAACTGGAGCTTTGGGATTGGGATTTTGATGGTAACGCCCTTCCAATCTTCCGGACTGGCCGTTGATGATAACTTCTGGCATCGTCTTGGTAGATAATTAATGAATATGATTTTGCAAATTACAGACTGAAAAACAGCCGACAATCCATCAAATTATATGCTTTCCCAAGGAAGAGGCTTTCCGCTTTGATCGCAGATTAATTGAGAAGTTCCAGCATATTTACCGGTTATATATTTACCGTGACCAGCTTGGCTTCCAACATAAAGGATTGGCTCAACATCTTTGCCATTGTGGGTTTTTTTCTTAATAACTTTACCGCGGTTTTTAGGGTTATTTTTGGTGCCCATAATTTGATTGATTATTAAATATTAAGTAGGAAAGAGGCCGCAATCTAATGATTTAAGCTAAAAAATCAAGATCAATTTAGAGTTATTGGTCTTTTATAATGATATTTGCCATCCTATTTTTTGCCCAAACTCTAAAACGGTCAATATAACTAAATACAGCCGGAACCACCACTAAAGTTAGGATTGTTGAGGAAATCAGGCCGCTAATAATGGCAACACCCATTCCTGATCTTGGTTTTGAAACTTCATTCAGGCCAATTGCCACCGGCAAAGTGCCGGCGATTAGCGCAAAGGAAGTCATCAATATCGGCCTAAGCCTGATTTTGCCAGCGGCAATTAGGGCTTCTGATCTTGATTTTCCTTGTTCAATTAAGTGATTAGTAAAATCAACCAATAAAATTGAGTTCTTTCCGGCGACCGCCACTAACATAAAAACACCTAGAATAGTAAAAATGCTGATTGATTCTCCGGTAATTAGTAAACCAAAGAAGACTCCACAAAAAGCAAAAGGCAACGCCAACAAAATTGTAAATGGCGTGACAAATGATTCGTAAAGACTGGCTAGAATCAGATAGATAAACAAAATCGAAATAAATAAGGCAAATTTCATTGAATCCAACATATCTTGCATATTTTCTGAATCGCCGGAAAAACTATATCTAATTTCCGAAGGAAGTTTCAAATCCCCTTCAGCAAATATCTTCTCAACTTCAGCAATTACATTTCCAAGCCCGGCTTTTGGCGCTAAACCAGAGGTAATTTGAATATAGCGGCCGCGATCTTGGCGATCAATTCTTGCAGCTTCTTTGCTTTCAACCAAATTAGCAATGTCAGAAAGTTTGATTAATTTGTTATTAACATTGGTGACATAAAAATTGTTAAAATTAGCTTTTAAATCTCTCTGACTATCCTTCAATCTAGCTCTCACATCATATTCATAGCCATCTTGGCGCAATTTTCCAACCACATAACCTTCGATATAACCCCGCAACTCGTCACCCATCATTTTGTCATTAATGCCATAAAGCTTGGAGGCATTTGGCTTGAGAATGATTTTTAATTCCGTTCTGGTGCTTTTATTGCTTGAATCAACATCCTTTAAATTGGGGTTTTGTCTTAATTTTTCCAACAATTTTGCCGAATAATTTTCCAGCAATTCCGGGTTATTGGAAACCAGGCCGATATTAAATGGCTGGCTTCTGGAAGCACCTCCCGAAGGATCATAATCTTTAACAACCGGATTGGCATTTGAAAAATCCTTCTTTAACTGGTCGCGGATTTTTTGCTTAAAATCTGAAGTGTTAATGTCACGCTTTTGTTTTAACTTTACATAAATTTCTCCCCGGTTTGACTGACTGCTTCTTGTGCCAACGGTAGAGGCGGTTAGCAAAACTTCTTTATTTTGTCTGATTATCTGGTCAATTTCTTGGATAGTTTGATTAGTCTTTTTCAAGCTGGATTCTGCCTCTAACTCTATACCAACCGTCACTTCTCCAGTGTCACTTTCATTAATAAAAGTTTTAGGAACATATTTTGCAGCAACAATGCTCAAGGCGCATATTGCAATTGTGATCAAAATAATTTTTCTAGGATAGGCAATTGAATAGATAAGGATCTTTTCATATTTGTTTTCCATTTTGATTTGTAGCTGGTCAAATTTCTTTAAAAGCTTGGAGATGAAAGTTGTGTTTTGCCCTTCCCCACTTGAAACATGTTTTCTGCTTTTGCTCGCTAAATAAGCGCATAAGACCGGGATGATGGTGATGGCAATAAACAAGCTAACCAACATGGAAAAGGCAATTGTAAGGCCAAATTGTTTTAGATATTGCCCAACAACTCCTTTCATAAAACTTACCGGAGTGAAAACCGCAACCACTACCAAAGTAATTGCAACTACCGCCATCAAAATTTCCATCGTACCGCTAACCGCCGCTTCTTTTGGGCTTTGGCCGCTTTCAATTTTGCGGTAAATATTTTCTACAACCACAATTGCATCATCCACCAACAGGCCAACTGCCAAGCTCATAGCTAGCAAAGAAATAACATTGATGGAGAAATCGGCAATATACATCAAGATAAAAGAGCTTATAAGGGCAATAGGTAGAGAAATAGCGGTAATTAAAGTGGCGCGGCCATTAGCCAAAAAGAAAAAGACAGTAATGACAGTTAAAATCACAGCCAAAGTGATAGTGTGGTAAATATCATCAATATTCATTTCTATATAACGGCTGGCATCTTTAAATGATTCAATATGCGGCTTGCCATCCATTTTGGTAAAAGCATCTTCCATTTTGGAAATTTGCTTTTTTACATCCCTAGAAACGGCAATAATATTTGAATCTGACTGGCGGTAAATATTCAAAAACAGGGCCTTTTTACCATTAACAAAGGCTTTGGTTGTTTCATCTTCTAGTGTGTCTTCTACTGATCCCAAATTGATAATTTTGGTAGGAATTTCGTTGGAATAAAAATTGACCAAAATATTTTTGATTTTATCAACATCGCTAAATTCACTATCGCTGCTAAAAATTATTTCTTTATCTGTGAAGTCATTTTTTCCAATCGGAACATTCTGGCCGGAAGCTTGAATTTGCTGCCTTATTTGACCATAGGTTATTTCGCGGTTCTTCAAAATATTTTGATCAAGCAGAACCTGAATTTCTCTTTTTCTACTGCCCAAGATTTCAACCAGACCAACGCCACTAACTTGTTCTAGCCTTGGTTTTATATAGTTATCAGCCAGGTCAAATAATTTTCCTTCCGGTAAATCAGCATCAATTGAAATAGTCATTATCGGCTGGTCGGAAGGGTCAATTCTTCTGATGATTGGCTCGATTATATCTTCCGGCAATCTTGGTTTGGCTTGGTTTATTTTATCACGCACCTGCTGCTCAGCATATTTCATATCAGTGCCCTGATAAAAATTGATGATCACCTGGCTGGTGTCTTGCAGGCTTCTTGAAGTTAGTTTTTTGATGCCAGCAATTGTACTGATTTCATCTTCCAGAGGCTTAGTAACGGCAGTTTCAATTTGCCTTGGGCCCGCACCGGAATAGGTAGTGGAAACAAAAACTGTCGGAATGTCGATATCAGGAAATAAATCAACACTCATTTTGTTGAATGAAATCACGCCAACAGTAATGATCAATGTCATGATGCTGGTGATGAAGGCTGGGTGTTTTATGGAAAAACTCGGAAGATTCATTTTTAAAACCCGGGAGTTGATTATTGGTATAATTTTTTATCAGCAATTAAGCTAAGAAGTTGGTAGGCGTCATTAATAGTATTCAGCCTCGCCTGGTTATAATCTTGTTCAAAGAGCAGGATTTGATAAGTTGAGGTTCGGCCTTGCTTTAAAAGAGACCTTTCATTTTCTAATTTTGATTTTTGCAGTTTTTCTATTCTTCGACTTAGCTCAAGATTTTCCTTATAATCCTGGAGATTTTGGAGCAGATTTTGCCAATCATTATTTTGGTCTAAAACTTTTTGCACATAATTTTTTCTAGCCGCAGAAGCGGAAACTCTTGCTCCTTTTCTAATATCAGATTGCAAACCAATTGCCAAAGGCATGGAAAATCTGACACCAACATAAGCTTCGTCACCATTTTGCTCAAGCGAGTTTGATATAGCCTGAGAGCGGTTGCGCTCCAAACCGTTAAAAGCATAATGACCGGAAACATCCAGTTTTGGTTTGTTGCTTTCTTCCTCAATTTTTGCGGCAGCGACTGCTGACTGTGTCAAAGCAGCAGCAGCTTTCACATCTGCCCTATTATTTTGCATAGAGCTTTCTAGAGGTAATTTTTCTAGCGCATTAAAATCAATTTTATCCAGTTTTTGATCCAACTCATCTGATGCTAAACCACGCTTCTGGTTAAAATTTCTCACCGCAATTCTAGCATTATTTTCAGCCTGTTTAAGTTTCAATTTCTTACTTTCCACATCTGCCATTGCTTGCAAGACATCAGCTTTTTCACCCAAATTCATCTGCGATTTTTTCTTGGAAGTTTGCAGAATTTTTTCTGATTGCTGCAAGGTTTCTTTGGAGATATCAACAATTTCCTTAGCGGCAACAACTTGCCAATAAAGTTTTTCTGCTTCAACCAAAAGCTCAATTGAGACAGCTTGAGAATTAAATTTATCAGCTTGATTTTGGTAATAGATTAAATCTTTATTTGCCTTGATTTTACCACCCAAAGCGCCCTGCCAAAGCGGAATGGTGAGATCCAACATTGGATTGGTTTCATAATTGACCGGAGAAAAAGCGGATGAAGTCAGGCCCTGATATTCAGTACGGTTGAAGTTGTAATAGAGTCTAGTATCCACCCCAAAAGGAAAGCTTTGCTCGATACCGGCAGAATAATTTTTAGTTTTGACCTCTTTATATCTTACAAATGCAACGGCTTGATTTTGTTCTTGAAAACCTTCTCTTAGGTCAACAAATAAATTTGGAGAGGTTAGCAAAAAGGCTTTTTTGCTGATTAATTCAGAAGAAATGATGGATTGATTGGACGAGATATATCCGGCATTTTGTTCTCTAACTTCAGATAAATATTCATCTAGGGAAATAGCAAAACAGTTATGAGAAAAAATTACCAGGCCGGCAAATACAAAAAAGCGCCTGATCATTTTTTATAAGCTCTGTTGATTAATAAAAAATCAAGCAACACGCAGGCTAACATTGCTTCACCAACTGGTACGGCACGAATGCCTACGCATGGATCATGTCGGCCTTTGGTGATAATCTCAGTATTATTGCCGTTAATGTCGATTGTTTTTCTTGGTTTTAAAATTGAGCTGGTTGGCTTAACGGCGAAGCTGGCAATGATATCTTGTCCAGAAGAAATCCCCCCCAAAATTCCACCGGCATTATTGGAAGAAAATTTTAGCTGGCCATTTTCCATCCACATTTCATCAGCATTTTCTTCTCCTCTCAAATTTGCCGCGTCAAATCCATTGCCGATTTCAACTGCTTTAACAGCATTGATACTCATTAAAGCTGAAGCGATTCTAGCATCTAATTTATTGTAAATTGGTTCGCCCAAACCTGCTAGAACATTCTTGGCAACTAGTTCAATTACAGCTCCAACCGAACTTCCATCTTTTCTGATTGAAAGTAGATAATTTTCCCAATCCTTAATGCAAGCAGCATCAGGGCAGAAAAAATCATTATTATTGATTTCGCTATAATTGATATTGCCAGGGTTAATTTTTTTATCACCGAGCTGTTTTAAATAACCGGTAATCTTAATATTTTCTTTCTCCAAAACTTTCATAGCAACAGCACCTGCAGCAACTCTCATAGCAGTCTCGCGCGCTGAAGATCTGCCACCACCACGATAATCACGAATACCGTATTTTTTGAAATAAGTGTAATCGGCGTGAGAAGGGCGGAATTTATCTTTTATATCGCCATAATCTTGGCTTCTTTGGTCTTGGTTGTAAATGATCAGTGAGATAGGAGTGCCGGTTGTTTTTCCCTCAAACACGCCAGAAAGAATTTTAACCTGGTCGGTTTCTTGTCTTTGAGTGGTAAATTTTGATTGGCCTGGCCTTCTTCTGTCTAGATGTTTTTGAATGTCATCTTCGCATAAATCAATCATTGAAGGACAGCCATCAATAACACATCCAATTGCTTCGCCATGACTTTCTCCCCAAGTAGTAAAGGAGAATAATTCGCCAAATTTGTTACTCATTTTTTTCGATAATGGTTAAAACCGGATTGTTGCTGAAATGTAAATTATTGCCGTTATTGGTAATTAAAAGATTACCGGCAGATATTTTTCCTTCCTTCCCGGAAGCTTGAACATCAAATAGCTCGACATCATTTTTCCCTTTCTGAACTGCCTTTTTGGCCTCAATATCAAAGATGCTGCCATTGTTATGTTCAAATTTAATTTTCGGGTTAAACATAGTTTTTTCGGTATCTTTCAACTGATTTTTCCTACCAGTAAATTTCACTATATTGTCAGTCTTATCAAGACCGTAGAATAAAAAAGACAAAATTCCAAAGAGTAATATGAAGATGCAAAAGATAGTTAATAATCTTCTAAATCTATTTTGCTTTTTAATGATTTCGGCAATGTTGTAATCTTTAATTTTAAGCATGTTTATAATCTTCCAAACTATATTCATCAACTTGCACAGCATCATATATTGCCGCCCTGGATTGTTGAACAGCCAAAACATCTTTATGGCTGATAATGTTTTTAACAACAGCAATTTCAAGAAGTTGGTCACCAATTTCCATCTGAGGTAAAATATTATCCTTTAGCGCTTTCTTGATTTTTGTTAAAACCATTTCAGATTTTTCAAACAAAATAAGGGCATTTTCTAGCTTTGCCAGAGATTGGTCTTCGGCTTTCGGAATATATATTCCTTTTGTCAGGTTGTTGCGAAACTCACCGGATTTTAAAGCGTTTTTAACTAAAGCATTTTCCAAACCATCTTTTGACGGGGCAACAAAACTGTTAATTTTGGAATAAAAGGCAATTGGAGCGACAAGAAGTTTTGACCAAGAGCTGTCAAAGAGATTTTGCCATAAACCTTCAAAAGCATTTTGCATTTTAGTGAATAAATCTTTCATTATAAATTCTACCAAGACCTCCTCTTCTTGTTTCCTTCCATCAAAATCAAACTTTTTTAAAGCACAAACCGCCATATACATCATTGATAAAATATCGCCGAAGCGGCCATTAATTTTTTCTTTTCTCTTCAAATCACCACCGAATTTGATGATGGCAATATCAGCTAAAACCGCAAAATTAATTGAGGCCCAAGCCAATTTCTTTTCATATGAACCGACCAAGCCTTTGGTGCTACTTTTATGTATGTAACCTCTGCTTACACTTAAAAATAAAGCCCTAACGATATTACCCAAAAAGTGGGTGATGTGGCCGAAAAAAGCTTTATCAAATTCTATCAAATTATTATTTTCCAAAGCCTCTATTTCCTTATAAACAAAAGGATGACACATAACTGCACCTTGCCCAAAATGAATTAAACTTCGGGTCATAATATTGGCACCTTCGACGGTAATGGAAATCGGCACTGAAAAATAGGCGTTGGCAAGCAAATTTCTTTTTCCCCTGATAATGCCGCTGCCACCCATTATATCCATGCCGTCAGATACAATTTCTCTAAACATTTCTGTGGCGTGATATTTGGCAATAGCAGTAACAACTGCCGGTTTAGCACCGGAATCAACAGCGCCCGCAGTGAAAGAGCGCATTGCTTCCAATGTGTAAGTTTTGCTAATGATTCTTGCCAAAACTTTTTCTACACCTTCAAATTTTCCGATCGAAATGCCAAATTGCTGACGAATATTGGAATAAGCAGTTGTAACTCTTGTTACCAATTTTGCGCCACCGGTACTAGTTGAAGGAAGGGAAATTCCTCTACCAGCCGCCAAACATTCCATCAACATTTTCCAGCCCTTACCAACTCCATTTCTACCGCCGATTACAGCATCAAGACCAACCACAACATCTTCACCATTAAGTGGTGAATTAACAAATGGCGTACCAAGCGGGTCATGTCTTCTACCCTGTCTAACGCCTTTAGTTGAGTTTGGAATCAAAGCACAAGTAATTCCAATATCCATGCCCTGCCCTAAAAGATTTTCCGGGTCACGAAGTACAAAGGCCAGACCAATAACTGTTGCCACTGCGCCAAGAGTTATATAGCGCTTGTTCCAGTTAAGTCTGATTTTTATTTCGCCATTTTCATCTTTGAAAACTACACCACTAGAAGTAATGGAAGTTGCATCGCTTCCAGCCATTGGCTCGGTTAAAGCAAAACAAGGAACTTCCTGTCCTATAGCAAGTCTTGGAAGATAATAATCTTGTTGCTCTTTAGTGCCGTAATGAAGAAGCAATTCAGCAGGTCCTAATGAATTTGGCACCATCGCAGTAATCGCAAGCGGCACTGATCTGGAAGACAATTTTTGAATTACACAGCTATGGGCAAAAGCAGAAAAACCTAATCCACCATATTTTTTTGGAATGATCATCCCAAAAAATTTCTTCTCTTTTAAATATTGCCAAACTTCAGGTGAGAGATCTTTATTTTTATAAACCTCATGATCAAGGCACATGGAGCAAAGTTGCTCAACTTCATTATCTAAAAACAGTTTTTCTTCGCTGCTTAATTTTGGATAAGTTTGAGAAAAAATTGTTTTAAAATTTGGTTTACCGGAAAAAAGTTCACCATCAACCCAAACAGTACCTGATTTAAGGACGGTTTTTTCAGTGTCAGAAATTTTTGGCAATAATTTTAAATGCTTAATCAAAGCAATGATTTGTCTGGTAAGGAGATTTCTTCTGATGACCGGAAAAAAGAACAGCAGAACAAAAATTAAGTAAAATGAAGGAATCAACAGCGAAGAACTGGCAAATTGTAAAACAAAAACCAGCCCCAGTAAAGCCCAGCAAATGGTTGAAAATGAATTATAGGCCAAAAATAAAGCGGCCAAAAATATAATGTGGTTTAAGTAAGGAAGATTTTCAAAGAATGATAGAGACATATTTTAAGCGTTAAAAGTTATGGACATATGACAGGATTCCGCCAATTAGGGAAGCTTTGTTTCCACCTTCTTTGACTTGGCCTCTACTAACATCAAGCGCGATATTATTGCCAAATTTATAGCCAATAGTGACCATAGTTTGGCGGTCATTTTGTTTGGGATAAATACGACTTTTAATATCTCTTGAAACATTTGATACACTCGCTGTCCAGCTGCTATATTTCCAGATTAAAGCAAGAGTTGCGTAAGTGGCATTACGACCTTCTTCACCACTGAAATTCTTTAACGATACAACTTCAACAAAAGGAATTAATGAAGCTTTTAGAGTAATTGGAAACAAATATTCTAAGCCTCCGACAAATCCTTTTTCGTTATCTCTGCCTGGCATATTATCAACATTCAAATTGCGATAGCCGACATTATAGAATAAATCTTTAACCCCCAAAAGATCCTGGCCTTCCACGGCAATTGTGTAGGAAGATGGCGTTGAGGTGTTACCAGCAATGCCGTCCGATCTTTTTTCCCGTCCTCTCTTTTTAATTGCGCTGTTATTTAATCCGGTTGTGTCATTAAAAAAGGCATCAAGAGTTATTTCGGTATGTTCTAAAATTGCCGTTCCACCAAAACCGATTTTTTCAATCAATTCATAATCTCTGGTATAATCGGTAATAAAAGCGCTAATTCTTTTTTCTTTTCTAAAAGCAGAACCAAAAACCGGATTAAATTTACCGAAGAAGAATCTGGCATCTTCATTTTCAAATTGGCCTTTTAATTGCTCAACAGTCAGACCTTCATCGCTGATAGAAACATCACGGTCATAGGACAAAATATTGCGGTATCTTTCCGGATTATTTGGGTCTCTATTCAACACCGGCTTGAATCTCCAATTGGTAATCACCGACCACTTTTTGCTCAAATTTAGCGCAAATTCGGTATCGATATTTATATTACCGTGATTGGTATCAATATTTTTATCATCGGAAGAAGTGATCCGGTCAGCCTTTAATTCAAATAAAGCAGTGCCGGAAATATTAGGATATATTTCATCTTCAGCAAAGGCTTCGAAGGAGATAAATAAAGGCAGGATAAGGGCGAAGAATAATTTTTTATTCATAATTAATTAAATCAAAATAATTAATATTCTTAAAACTAAAAACTCTATTTAGGCAAATGAACTGTAACCGTTGTTCCAACATTTAACTCACTTTCCATTAATAGCGTCCCATTATGTAATTCAATAAAATGCTTGGTTAAATAAAGCCCGATGCCAGTTCCTGCAACCGATACAGTATTTTTTGCGCGGAAGAATTTATTGCCGATTTTCTCTAAATCATTTTTTGGTATACCAATTCCACTGTCAGCTACTTTAATTACGATATTATCACCCTCTTCTTCACCGGAAATTTTTACTGAAGAATTGGGCTTAGAATATTTTATGGCATTAGAAATGATGTTAGAAAAAGAGTGATCAAGCAGCTTTTGATCCCCACTATATTGCTCCGGAAGATTATCTATATTAACTTCGATTTTAACATGCCTGTCTTGAGCCAAGTTAAGGATTTTCTCAACTATGTCGGTGATTAAATGTTTAATATCAAAATCCTGTTTATTAACTTTGATTTCACCTTCTTCAATCTCAATTCTAGATAGATCCAAGTTGCTCTGGATAAGATTGCTCATTCTTGATACGGCATTTTGGATACGGCCTAATAGCTTGTTAAGGCCTTCATCAGAAATGTTGATTGCTTTCATTTTTCTTGATATCAGCTCTCTGGCTCCGTCAATTATTTGCAGTGGAGTTTTGAATTCATGCGATACCAAAGTAACAAACTCACTTTGCAACTCTCTAATTCTCTTTTCTTGCTTAAGAGATTTTGCCAGCTGCCTACCTTTTTCGAACAGCTCTTGGTTGGAGATCAATAATTTGTGGGTATAGTTGAATCTGTCTATCGCCACTGACATTTGATTGGCAATAATATTTATCAATTCACTTTCTTCTAAAAACCAATTTCTTTTTGATGATTGCTGAACATAAAAACTACCAATGACCATATTACCAAAAGTCATCACAATTACTATCTGAGAACTAATTCCAAATCTTAAGCAAATATCTTCTATCGCGTCATATTTCTCGATATCTTTTATATCTTCAAAAACCATTACCGGAGCATTTTTATTGATGCTGGTGGCATCCAAAAATATTTGGTTATGAAAATCTATGTAGCGCCTGATGGGAGAATCCAGATCCAAAACATCGCCGGAATCAGAAATTTTTGCTACTCCTTCCATATTATGTTCAACCAAAAAACCACTTTCCGGAGCAGCGCTATATATAATGCATCTATCCACTTTCAAATACTCACAAATCATTTTTGCGACTGACTGAGAGACTTCCTTTAAATCTGATCCTGTGGATATAGAATCTGTTACGTTTCTTAGTAATTTTTCATTTCTTACTGCCCTTTCCAAATGCTGTATGACATGACTGGAAATTGGGTTAGTTTCTTCTTTGAAATTTTTGGCTGATAAAACTTTTACAAAGGTAAAAATGCAGTAAGTTTTTTCAGTATTATACCTGACCGGAACGGTATTAACCACATATTGGTCAATACTACCTTGTATATTATTAGGAATGGAAATTGTTACTTGGGATGGCAGAAGATTCTGCACCAATCTGATAAGGTTGATATATTCAAAATAACCACCCATCTCATAGCTAATGCCACTTTTTTGCAGGAAAAAGTCAAAATTGCTTCCAATAGCCTCAACTGAAGATACGGAAAAACAAGTAAGAAACTTTTCATTGCAATCAATGATGGTTAAAAGATTGGAATTTTCTGGATCTGATTGGCATAAAAAGCAAGGATCAGCACTCTCGCTAACCGATCTTTTTAGCAAGAAGCATTTGTCGTCTTCAGTTAAAAACGATTTGGCTTTTTCCAAATTCTCATTTTTCATTTCTTACGTTTCTTTACAAAACCGGATTTAGAAGCTTTTTTATTTTGTACCTCAGTAATTATATCTACCGCCCTGTTTAAGCCAACCTCTAGAATATCATCTTCTTTCACTGATGAATATTTACCGTCATGCAATAAATAAGGGCCAAAAGGTCCAACAGAAGCAATAATTTTTAGACCGGTTTCTGGATGAATACCAACTTCTCTTGGTAAAGATAAAAGCTTTTTAGCGAGCTTCAAATCAACTTCTTCAACCTTCATATTTTTTGGAACCGAAACCCGTTTTGGCTTTGGTTTTACTTCTTTTTTTGCTTTAGTGGTTTTTTTACCGCCCGCCTTTGTTTTGATTTTTTTATCAACAACTTCTTCCTCTTTAGCTGGCTTTAAATCTTCATTTGCCAGTTCAATATATAATCCGTAAGGACCTTTTTTGATAAAAATTTTATCTCCCTTTTTATCACCATCACCAAGCAAAATTGGCTCGAAAACAGCTTTTTTTGAAGATGCATCTTCAGGATTATCAGGGTCAGATTTCTCAGCAACAAATGATTTAGTGTATTTGCAATCAGGATAATTAGAGCAACCAACAAAAACACCAAAACCACCAATTTTGATCCCCAAAGTTCCAGTACCGCAAGATGGGCATTGATGTTTTGCTTTACCATTTTCATCAACACCAAAAATATAAGGAGAAATATGTTGGTTTAAACTTTCCAAAATTTCCGGAATGGCTTTTTTGCTTACCTCGCCAATATTGCCGTTAAATTTTACCCAGAAGCTTTCCAGGAATTTTTTCCAATCTAATTTTCCGTTAGAAATAATATCCAGATCATCTTCCAATTTGGCGGTATAATCATATTCGACATAATTCGGGAAAAATGATTTTAAAAACACCACCACTACTCTGCCCCGCTCTTCAGGAAAAAATCTCTTGCGCTCCAATCTCACATAATCACGATCCTGCAAAACCGAAATTATACTGGCATAAGTTGAAGGACGGCCAATGCCAAGTTCTTCCATTTTTTTAACCAAACTAGCTTCAGAATATCTTGGGGGTGGTTCTGTAAAATGTTGAGCTGGTTTTACTTCTAATAAGTTTAAATTGTCAGAAACTTTAACATCAGGCAAAATCATTTTTTCTTCATCTTCTTCATCATCTTTATCTTCATTATAAAGAGTTCCAAAACCGTCGAATTTAATAACCGAACCAGTCACTCTTAGCTCACCATAATTTGGAATAGTTTTTATGGTAGCAGTGGTTTGATCCATCACTATATCAGCCATTTGAGAGGCAATCATTCTTTTCCAAATCAAATCGTAAAGCGCTAGAAAATCTTTTTCTAGATACTGAGCAATTGCTTTTGGTGGCAAAGAAAAATCAGTTGGACGAATTGCTTCATGTGCCTCTTGAGCATTTTTGGCTTTGCTCTTATAAAATATCGGCTTTTCCGGCAAATAATTTTTACCGTAATTTTTATTGATAAAATCTCTGGAAGCGGTGATTGCTTCAGGTGAAACATCTACGCCATCTGTTCTCATATAGGTAATTAAACCCAAAGTACCGGAACCAACATCTAAACCTTCATAAAGTTTTTGGGCGATTTGCATGGTTTTTTTGGAAGAAAATCCCAATTTTCTTGCCGCTTCTTGTTGAAGTGAGGAAGTAATAAAAGGCGGATATGGCTTACGTCTAACTTCTTTTTTGTTAACTGCAATTACCTGATAATTTTTGTCCTGAAGTAATTTAGAAATTTCTTCAGCTTGCTTTTTATTGGTAATTGAAAATTTCTCCAACCTCTTGTCATTAATATGAGTTAAAGTGGCAGTTAGTTTTTGATTGGAATCAGTTTTAAGATCAACTTTTATATCCCAATATTCTTCGCTTTTAAATGCTTCAATTTCATCTTCTCGGTCACAAATAATTCTAAGGGCAACAGATTGAACACGACCTGCCGATCTACTTCCCGGAAGCTTGCGCCATAAAACTGGTGACAAAGTGAAACCAACCAAATAATCCAAAGCTCTTCTTGCTTGTTGGGCATTCACCAAATCAATATCTACATCACGAGGATTTTTTACCGCTTCTAAAATTGAACTTTTGGTAATTGAATTGAAAACCACCCTTTCAATCTTAGTCTTAGGACCGATGGCTTTTTTTTGTTTTAAAACTTCAGCAACATGCCAGGCAATTGACTCTCCTTCGCGATCAGGATCGGGAGCTAAAATAATTTTGTCACAAGTCTTAGCTTTATCGACAATAGCTTTGACATATTTGGTGGATTTAGGAGAAATTTCATAATGCATGTGAAAGCCTTTATCTGGCTCAACCGAACCATTCTTGCTTGGCAAATCACGAATATGCCCAAATGAAGCTACAACTTCATAATCTTTCCCCAGATATTTGCCAATTGTTTTGGCTTTGGCTGGAGATTCCACTATTAACAAATTTTTCATTCTTAAATATTTAGATTCTTTAAAGGTAGCTTTAAGCTACATATTCTTGAGACCGATTTTTAAATAAATATATCCGGTAACGACAGTTAGAAATGCAGCGATAGCAAGCAACATTTGGCCGGCAGTTACTATTATATCGGCAACTATAAGTTTCAGGTTTTTATCTCCTTGTCCAAATATTTCTCCAACCGCATATTCAGAACCTGGACCACCAATCAATAAAAGAGTAATTGCAGTCATTTGCGCTGCAGTTTTATATTTTCCAAGCTTGTTGACTGGCATGCCAACATGAAGCCCTGCTAAAAATTCTCTTAAACCAGAAACCAAAACTTCTCGACAAATAATGATTAGACCCGGAATTGTAATAGCCATATTTTTATCCCCAAAATGGATAAGCATGGTAATGGCAACCATAACCAATAATTTGTCAGCAATTGGATCAAGACAACGACCAAAATTGGTTTGAGCTTTTAAACTTCTTGCAAAATATCCGTCAAAAAAATCAGTGATGCTGGCCAGCAAAAAAAGTGAGGCAGCAACAATATTAGCAAGGAATCCGTCAACATAAAATGACATCACCAAAACCGGAATTATGGCGATGCGAAACATGGTTAAAATATTCGGGAGGCTTTTCACTGTCAGTCTCATAAAATTTCTCTTCAAAATTACATCAAGGTGATAACGGATAAATTGATATAAATTAAAAAGCAAAGGAAATTTTATAAAACCGCCTGATATGAAATAGGAGTTTTAAGTTTTAATTACCGGAATCTTTTTTCATTAAAACTTCAACTTTCATTTTTGCTTCCGACAATTTTTTGGAGCAATGATCTCTAAGAGCTGTGCCTTGTTCATATAGATCGACCATCTCTTCCAAATCAATTTTTCCGCTTCCTAATTTTTCAACTATTTCTTCCAATTTGGATAGAGCAGTTTCAAAATCCAGCTTTTCAATTTTTTCAATATTGGTTTTTGATTTTGTCATATTTAATCCTTGGTAAAATTAAATAGAGGCATTTCGCCACCTTCTTTGTCAGTTAGTCTGATTGGATATTGTCCGGTAAAGCAGGCATCACAATATTGCGGCATATCTCCTTGCCGCTTTGTTTCTCCAACAGCTCGATATAAACCATCGATAGAAATATAGGCTAGATGATCAACACCAATCATTTTCGCCATTTCATTAGTATTATAATTTGCAGCCATCAAATCTTTTTTATCTGGCGTATCAACACCATAAAAACAAGAATCTGTAGTTGGCGGGCTGGCAATTAGCATAAATATTTCTTTGGCTCCCGCATCTTTAATCATCTGAACAATTTTTTTAGAAGTGGTGCCACGCACGATTGAATCATCAATCAAGATCACTCTTTTACCTTTGATGACATTAACATTGGCATTGTGTTTTAGCTTCACCCCGAAATGGCGGATTTTATCGCTTGGCTCGATAAAAGTTCTGCCCACATAGTGGTTACGAATGATACCAAGTTCAAAAGGGATTTTAGATTGCAATGAATAGCCTATTGCCGCCGGCACGCCGGAATCCGGAATTGGCACCACAACATCAGCGTCAATTTTAACTTCTTTGGCAAGTTCTATACCGATATTTTTGCGCATTTGGTAAACGCTCTTTCCTTCCAAAGCACTATCAGGACGGGCAAAATAAATATATTCAAAAATGCAAAATTTGGAAGGGGCAGGTTTGAAAGGCTCAATGCTTTTAATGCCTTGATTATCAATTATCAGCAGCTCTCCATGTTTTATATCACGAACAAATTCAGCGCCGATAATGTCAAAAGCGCAAGTCTCACTAGCAACAACATCCGCATCTCCTAATTTTCCAAGCACGAGTGGGCGAACTCCGAACGGGTCGCGAATGGCAATGATGCCATCTTTATGCAAAATTACTAAAGAATAAGCGCCTTCAATTTGTGTAACTGCATCAACAATTTTGTCAATCAAAGTGTTTTTTTGGCTAAGAGCAATTAGATGGATTATAACTTCCGTATCCATTGAAGATTGAAAAATTGAACCTCTTTCAATCAATGCCTTTCTAAGTACCGCAGCATTAGTTAAATTTCCGTTATGGGCAATCGCCAAAGAACCAAAGCTAAATTCGGCAAAAATCGGCTGATAATTTCTGGCAGTTTTTTTCCCCGCGGTTGAATAGCGCACATGGCCGATTGCAATATCGCCTTGTAGCTTGTTTGTTACTTCTGCTGAATTGAAATTATCTCCAACTAAACCATTGGCAAAATGCATGGCAAAAGTACCATTATCGCAAACAACAATTCCGCCCGCTTCTTGACCGCGATGCTGTAGGGCATGCAATCCAAGTGCAGTATTGACTCCGGCATCTTTACTATTAAAAATGCCAAATACTCCACATTCTTCTCTTAGCTTGTCGTCAAAAGGAATCATAAGTTAATGATTAAATTGTTAATGATTACTTAATGTCGTCGTAATTCATTCTCGACATTAGATATTTATAAACTATCAAATTCTCCATGATTCTTTGTACATAATTTCTAGTCTCAGAATAAGTTATTAGCTCAACCCAATCTACTACCTTATCAATATTTTTTTCTTGTCTTGGGTCATAGAATTCCTTGATCCATCTTTTAGTAGCACCTGGGCCAGCATTGTAAGAAGCAATTGCCAGAAGCTCAGAACCATTAAAATCATCAATCAGGGATTTGATATAATATGAACCCAAAACAATGTTGTAGCTTACATCTGTAGCTAATTTATTTCGGTTATATTTAATGCCGATTTTTTTACAAACCAGGCTGGCGGTTTCTGGCATCAATTGCATAAAACCGATAGCGCCAACCGGACTAAGTGCGGTTGGAGCAAAGCCACTTTCTTGCTTGATAATCGCATGAACTAAAGGAGCGTGGGAATCATTCTCAATTTCTTTTATGATTTGGAATTTGTCTTTAATGAAGAAGACATTTCTTTTGGCCGCCGCTTTAGAAATTTTAACATCCAACTCTTTATTACCTATTTCATTTACAACCTTCATTATAACAGCAATTTCACCGTCAGTTTCTGCATTGGCAACTCCATATTCAAAAATTTTGGCGGCGCTTTTTCTATCACCAATTAAGGCTAAAATATAGGCAACTTTAACTGAATTTTCTTTAGAAACCGAAATTACATCAGCACCGGAAATAGTAGGATCTTTTGGCAAAATAGTATCTTCTTGGGAACCACTGGTGTCCAGAGTGCGGCGCTTATGTATCGCCAATTGGCCATAAAAATAAGTTGGATATTTGGCAGCAACTTTATACCAATCAATGGCATTTTTCTTGTCACCCATTTCCAAAGCAGCCATGCCCAGCCAGTAAGCAGCACGAGAGATGCTAACCGGATAACTAACATTCAAGTAAAGGTTATTGAAGTGATTATAAGCAATTTTTGGCTTATCCAAAAAGCGTAAAGCTATCCACCCCGCGGTCCATTCTGCATCAGAAAAGTCAGTATCTTTAGGTTCTAAACCGTGATTAGAAATTATGTTATAGGCATCTTTATATTCCTTGGTTTTAATCATCTCCCTACCATAAAGCTTCCTAAGCGGCCACCATTTGTCAGGATTATTCACATTAGCGGGAATGGTTAACAATATTTTAACCAAATCATCAACAGTGGTATCTTTTCCGATTTGAGATTTTTTATACATTACCAACTTATAAGCCAGAAGCTCATTGCCTCTAAGGTTTTTTGGAACCGAAGCAATAATTTTATCAACCTGCTGAGGATTTTTTTTGCTAAGGTCAATAATGGCATAAAAGAGAGTTTTATAATCGCTGTCATTCACCAAGTAAAAAATCCTTTTAGCTTCTTCACTTTTGTTATCCCACAATAGGCGCTCTATTCTTGCTATATGATTTTCTTCGGTCAACTTGCTGGCATGTTCAGCAAAGAATTTTTGCTCACTATTAGCAGATAAATTTTCATTAACCCAGATATCCACAACCAAATCCTGGATATTTTTTTGCAGTTCTTTTTTTTGGCTTGAATCTTTGGTGGAAGCCAGATCATCAATTTCTGATTTTAGCAAATAAAGCTTTGAATCAAGGCTAAGGGCAGGAAATTTTTCAAAATATTCTTTTGATGCTTCGTAAGGAATATTGTTAGCAAGCGCAACTTTTTCGACATTTTTTTCTAACCCGGAGATATTGGGAAAAAACCGGTTATTACTAACGAATTTAGAAATATCCTCAAACTCAACATCCCTAACACTTACTGTTTTACTGCCAACCTGCCTATATTTATTCCACAAAGCGATATCAAGAACTGCGTCGGAAAAATTGGACTGGCCCTGCATCTTTTTAGCGATTTCGGCAGCTTTTTTATAATCATCAACATCAATAGCCAAAGATAATTCCTTAAGATTTTCTACATCTTCTTTTTTTAATCCCCCCCATAATCTTTGGCTCATCTGCTTTTTAGGAGCATCGGCAGAAAAGGAGTTATTGATAAAAAAAGGAAAACAAGAGATCACCAAAAAAACATGAATCGTAAATTTTAATTTCTTGAAGAGCACGAGATTAAAAGCTTTTGGAGTTGCTGGAAAAACAAAAGGAGCGGTAATTCTTATGATAAAAAGATATTTTACAACTCGTAAGAAGAGTCCATTTAAAATCTAAAGATCTAGATAAATAAAATTTATTGGTACAGTCGAATACATCTGCCCAGCATTGCGTGGTACCCATATATCAAATCAGAATGATATTGGGAAATAATTTTAGATTTGGTATAAAAATTCTTTAATTTTTAAAAAAACTTGACTAGGATGCGTGTGTTTTCTGCCTTTCAACCACTCTTTCCAATTTTAAATAAATGGACTTAATCAGCAAAATTGCCATTAAAATTTCCTGTAATCAAGTTGGCATTGATGAATTTGGCAATAAATATTTTGAAGCAAAAAATCCCACCAATGGCCGCAAAAAAAGATGCGTCATATATAAAGGAATGGCAGAGCCAAGCAAAGTACCACCTGAATGGCATGGTTGGCTGCACTATACCAGCGATGAAATCCCAAAAATAACCCACAGGAATTCTTGGCAAAAAACCCATCTACCAAATTTAACCGGAACCAAATTTGCTTATTTTCCATCCGGAAGCAAATATGGAAAAGACAATAGAAACAAAGTTAGCTCTGACTATCAACCTTGGCAACCAAACTAAATTTAACCATGAAACATAACAATCTTTTTGAAGTAATTGTCGGAACTTTTGTTTTAGTTTGCGCAACATATTTCTTTTTCTTCTCTTTCAACAAATCCGGCATTTCCACTTCAAAAACTTATCAAGTTTCTGCAAAATTTGATAATATTGACGGCATAAGCGCCGGCAGCGACATCAAAATTTCTGGCGTTAAAATTGGCTCAGTTTCTGCTGCCATGATTGAACCAGAAACTTATAGAGCAATTTTAAAATTAGATATTGATCGCGATATTAAACTTCCTAAAGATTCGTCAGCTAAAGTTTTAAGCTCTGGCCTTTTGGGTGGAAAATATATTGCCATAGAAGTTGGCGCTGAAGAAGAAATGTTAGCAAATGGTGACCAAATTCAATTCACTCAATCAGGGGTAAATTTTGAAGAACTTCTTGGAAAATTCATTTTCGGATCAACAAAAAAAGAAAATGAAAATGAGAAAAAGTAATCTTATTTTAGCTTTATCCCTTCTTGCTTTTTCAAGCCAAAATGCTTCAGCCATACCTTTCTTTGGCGACAAACCCAAGCCTGAAATAAAAGCAGAAAATAGTGAAGATTTAGCCACAGATAAAATCGACCAAAACAGCTTTTCTAATATCGCCATTGTGCAAGTGCTTGATAAAATAAATGCCAAAAGCTCTGAACTAAAAATCAATGTTGGTGCACAAGCGAGCTTTGGAAAACTGGTAATAAAAGTTAAAAAATGTTGGAAATCATCACCGGAACAAAGACCGGAAAATAAAATTCTGGTAGAAGTTGAAGAACTAGGCTCTGAAGAAAAATCTCCTAAAAAACAAATATTTTACGGGTGGTTATTTTCCTCCAGTCCTTCAATTTCAGGTATTGAACACCCGATCTATGACATCACAGCCATAAGTTGCCAATATAAATAATGAGCCAAATAAAAATCGCACCTTCAATCCTGTCAGCCAATTTTGCCAATCTTGGTGAAGAGGTAAAATCCATCACCAAAGCTGGTGCGGATTATATCCATATTGATGTTATGGATGGCAGTTTTGTTCCCAATATCACCATTGGCCCGGATGTTATAAAATCAATTAGGTCAGCCACCACTGCGCCTTTTGATGTTCACTTGATGATCAATAATCCTGACAATCATGTAGAAAATTTTGCCGCCTCAGGAGCTGACATAATTACTATTCACGCTGAGGCCAGCACCCACCTTCATCGCAGCATTCAAAAAATAAAATCTCTTGGCAAAAAAACTGGTGTTTCCATCGTTCCATCAACCAGCGAAAATGAGCTGGATTATATTTTGGAAGATATTGATTTAGTTTTGGTAATGACTGTCAATCCTGGTTTTGGCGGACAAAAATTCATTTCTTCTCAGCTTAAAAAAATTGAATCTATTGCCAATAAAATTTCTAAATTAGGTAAAAAAATTGAGTTGGAAGTTGATGGCGGCATTAATCCTGAAACCGCTAAACAAACTATTAATTGCGGCGCCAATGTTTTAGTTGCCGGTTCATTTATATTTAGCTCGCCTGATTACGCCCAAGCTATTAAGAGTCTTCGTTAGTATTTTTCCTATGAGTGATACGCAAAATTACAGTTACAAATTGCAATTACCTGAAATTGCCGGGTCGGATAATAAAGTTTTGATGCATAGCTGCTGCGCGCCTTGCGCCGGAGATTTGATGGAAAGAATGATTGAATCCGGAATTGATCTAACAATCTTTTTTTACAATCCGAATATTCATCCGAAAAAGGAATATGAGATCCGCAAGGAAGAAAATATTCGCTTTGCCGAGAAACTAAAAATCCCCTTTATTGATGCGGATTATGACGTGCAAAATTGGTTTGCCAGGGCTAAGGGCTTAGAACAAGCTCCGGAAAGAGGAGAAAGATGCACCAAATGTTTTGATATGCGTTTTGAGCGCACTGCCCTTTATGCTTTTGAAAATGGTTTCAAAATTATCACCAGCTCTCTTGGGATTTCCCGCTGGAAAAATATGGATCAAATCAATGATTGCGGCGTAAAAGCTGCCAGCCATTATGAAGGAATCCATTACTGGACATATAATTGGCGCAAAGCAGGTGGCGCTGAAAGAATGTATCAAATCGCCAAAAGAGAAGAATTTTATAAACAGGAATATTGCGGATGCATCTTTTCTCTACGCGATTCCAACAATTGGAGAAGGCAAAATGGCAGAGAAGAAATTGCCATCGGGGAAGAATTTTATGGCTATGAGCAACCAAACCAATAGGCCACAAAACAATAATATCTTTCCGCTAAAAAAATCCTCCATCGACCAAATCTTTTCCATTCTTTCCAAGCAAAATCCCCACCCAAAAACTGAGCTGGAATATAAAAATAATTACACACTTTTAGTGGCTGTAGTTTTATCCGCCCAAAGCACAGATGTTGGCGTTAACAAAGCAACTAAAAAACTTTTCGCAATTGCTGATACGCCGGAAAAAATGCTGGAACTTGGTGAGGACAATCTAAAAAAATACATCAATACAATCGGGCTTTATAATAACAAAGCCAAAAATGTTATCGCTCTTTCAAAAATCCTGATTGAAAACTATAACTCGGAAGTTCCAGAAAATTTAGAAATTCTGCAATCACTTCCCGGAGTTGGCAGAAAAACTGCCAATGTGGTCCTAAACTGCGCCTTTGGCCATCCGACAATTGCGGTTGATACCCATGTTTTTAGAGTCAGCAACAGAATTGGCCTGGTTAATGAGAAAGATGTTTTTAAAACTGAAAATTCTCTGCTAAAAACCATACCCAAACAATGGCAGCAACATGCTCATCATTGGCTGATCCTTCATGGAAGATATATTTGCACTGCCAAAAAACCAAAATGTGAAATCTGCCCAGTCAGTCAATATTGCCAATTCTACCACCAATATAAGAATGAACTATCCGCTAGCAAAAATCTCAATTCAAAATCTGCTGCATAATTTAAAAACCATTCAAAATCTTGCCGGGCAAAGCAAGGTGATAGCGATGGTTAAAGCCAATGCTTATGGGCATGGAATTTGTGAAATTTCAAAACATCTGCAAGACACAGTTCACGCACTTGGAGTTGCTAGAATTGATGAAGCTTTAGCCTTAAGACAAAGTGGCATCAAATCGCCAATTATGCTAGCGGAAGGAGTTTTTGCTCAAGATGATTTAGAGATTTGCTCAACACAAAATTTTTGGCCGGTATTTCATAATCAAACACAAATTCAGTGGCTGAAAAATGCTAAATTATTGAAGCCAATTAAAGCCTGGATAAAAATTAATACAGGCATGAACCGATTAGGTTTTGATATTGCTGAGGCTAAAAACGCCTATCAAATTTTATCCGAAAGCAAAAACATCTTACAGCCAATTGGTATAATGTCTCACTTTGCCTGCGCTGATGACCAAACCCATTCTTTAAACGAATTACAAATCTCTAATTTCCAGAAATTTATCCTTGGTCTTCCCGGAGAAAAAAGCCTGAATAACTCCGCTGGCATATTCAACTTCCCAAGCAATTATGATGTGGTTCGCATTGGTTTGGCTTTATACGGCGCTTCACCACTAAATGACAAAACCGCAGCTGAGCTAAATTTAAAACCGGTGATGACATTAAAAACCCAAATCATTGCTATCCACGATTTAAATAATGGAAGTCCAGTAGGTTATGGCGCAAGATTTGTTTGCGGCAAAAACAGCAAAATTGGCGTTGCAGCAATTGGCTATGGCGATGGCTATTCCAGAACCATCCAAGACCAAGCGCCAATTTTAGTTGCCGGAAAAAAATGCCAATTGGCTGGCAGAGTATCGATGGACATGATCACTATTGATCTTGGCAATGATCCGAATGCAAGAATCGGCGATGAAGTGGTTTTATGGGGAGATGGCCTTCCGATTGATGAAGTTAAGAAATTTAGCAGCTGCGCTTCATATGATTTGTTATGCGCAGTCCAATCAAGAGTAAAGATGATCTATGAATAACCAAGATGATTGAGGGAAGGAATAATTTGTTGATAAATTAATTTATATTTTTATGATTCCCTGCTCTTTTAAACCTGTCCTAATGGGGATATAGCTCAGTTGGTAGAGCACCTGCTTTGCAAGCAGGGGGTCCGGAGTTCGAGTCTCCGTATCTCCACCATTTCAAATTATCTAAGCCTCCCGCTCCCTATTTCAATTCCTGCCTTAGCAGAGAATAAAACTCTTCTTTGTCATATATAGAATTATGTCCCGCATCTTCTATGACATAAATTTTCTTAAAATCTGAATTTATATCCTCATATAATTTGCGGCCGAATTTGGTTGGAATTACCTCATCATTACCGGCAAGAATAATTGATACTGGGCCTTTGTAATGTGAAAGCCAAATGTCTGGCGTAAAATTATTCAGCAACAGCAAGCTCATGGGATAAATCGGATAGTGCGAAAAGGCGACCGAGGCAAGATTGTTGTAAGGAGTGATGAGAATCAGATTATGTATGGAAGAATTTGCAGCATGATAAGCTGCCGGACCTGTTCCTATACTTTCTGCAATAACCGCAATATGCTTAAAATTTTTGGTTTCAAGAAACTTGATACTATCTTCAACATTTTTGAGCAATTTCTTCATGGAAGGATGATTTTCCTTCTGGGCATATCCCGAATATTCAACGAAATAAGTTGAATAATTTTCTTTGGCAAAAAACTTGTCCAAATAATTACGGTCGCAAGCGCGGCCTGCATTTCCATGATAAAAAACAATTACCTTTTCCGATGATCTTTTGGTGAAATAACCTCTGCTGGAACCAAATGAGATTTTTTCTGCGTCTTTAAAGGAAGGGCAATTTTGAAAATCAGTTTTATTTGGATAGTAAATATATCCTGTTTGAAAAGTAAAAAGAATGGCTGCCAGCCCAAGATAAGCAACTAAGCCCGTCTTGATCAAGCGTAAAATATTGCTTCTGAAGCCATCTTTTAGATTTTTTCCCATTAGAAGTAACTAACTGCTTTTAGATAATCAAAAACCTCTTTTATAAAACCCTCTAACGTCTCAATCCAGTTTTCTTCTTCTGGCCATTGCTCTTTCTTGGAAAAGTCGTTGATATAGGTTAAATAGCGGTAAAGCCTCTCAGCGCCGATATTTCCGGCAATTCCTTTAAAAGCATGACTATGGAAGTAAAAATCTTTCATATTTTTTTCCTTCCAAGATTTTCTGATATTTTCTAACAGCCTTTCTGCATCTTTGACAAAGAGACTTTTTACTTCAATTAAAGTGTGATTATCAATCCTGCCATTAATAACCTGATAGGAATTATAGTCTTTGCTTGCGCTGTTTAAGTTTTGTTTTTGAGAGGATTCCAACTGCCCTAGCCCATCATCACGATTAACGATCCAGAAAACTATATTATCTATCAGGTTTTTAACATCATCGCCCTTGATAAAATAATCATCCATTCCTGAGCGTAAGAACTTATGGATATTTTCTACACCACCATCTCCGCTATAAGCAATAATTGGAACCGGATTTTCAATATTATTTTTTACCTCAAATTCCCTGATTTTTTGCGCCGCCTCATCTCCATTCAGGATCTTCATATTGATGTCGGTTATAATCAGATCATAATTCTGGGAATAGATATATTTCTGGCAAAGCTTGTCTCCATCATCGACCGATTCCACTTCAATACCATAGCCGTTGAGAAATTTTTTTAAGATCGCGCAATTAACAGCTTCGTCATCAGCAATAAGTAGCCTTTTGCCATGAAGAACTTCTTTGAGCATTGTATCCATTTGTGCCTGAATATGGTCATCCTGCCGGTGCTTAATAAAACTCCATTTGCACAAAGTTTTAATCAAGTAGATACGAGAAATTGGTTTTATTAAATAATCATCAATCCCGGCCTCTTTCAAAGTTTCTTTAATTTTATAGTTAAAAACCGATGTGTAGGCCAGTATAGGAATTTTGTTGTCAATCTTTCTTATTTCCCTAGCCAGTTCAAATCCGTCCATTACCGGCATTTCAATATCGGTTAGGATGAAGTCATAATATTTTTTATCGTAACTCTTATTGTTCTTGGTACAAAAAAGCGCTAAGGCTTCTTTTCCATTTGTGGCAATATCACAAGTGATATTTTCCAACCCTTTTTCCAAAATTAATTTGCTGGTTTTTAAATTGGTTACTTGATCATCAACCAGGAGAACTTTTATTGATTTTTCTTTAGAAAGACTGATTTCCTGCTTGGCTTTCTCTAGCTCTTTTTCACCAAGCAAGGGAAATGACAAAACAAATTCCGTATGTTTTTCTAGCTCGGAACGGCAAAAAATATCACCACCCAACATCTTCATTGTCCTTTTGCAAAAAGGCAATCCAAGCCCTGTCCCACCTGTTTTGCCGGCAGTGTTAAAAGCCTCAAAAATTGATTTTAGTTTTTCTTTTGGAATGCCAGGACCATTATCTTTGACTATTATCTGGTTAGAAGTTTTAGCGCGATGAATCCTAATGGTAACAGCAAAATCCGGATATAGATTGGAATAATAAAGGGAGTTTTTTATGAGATTAAACAGGATATAAATCAGCAAGGTTTCATCACCCTTAAATATAAAATCATCTTTCTCATCTTCTAAAAATTTTACCTTTCCTTTTTCTTTTTCGCTTCTATAGCCATATTCACTCAAAGCGGTTTTGATGACTGAATGTGCAGTCAGATAATTAAATGTTGAAGGATCAATTTTTTGCTCTTTGATGTCATTTAGTGTGATATTGATTACATCATTAGCGCGGTTGATGGAGTTGTTAATTGAAGAATTAAGCTCAAATAATTGCAGCTTTATTTTTTCTATTTCTGCCTCCGAAATATTCTTTGACAGATTTTTTATTTCCTCGCTTAAAAATTTTATTGAATTTAGAGGGTTGCGCATCTCATGAGCAATTGAAGAGCTAAGGCTTTTTGCCAAAGATAATTTGTGATCAGCAAATGCTTTGTTTTTATAGTGAACAACTACACTTCCAAGCAAGATGAATGAATAAACAGGAATTTGTTCGGCCTGAAATTTATATAGAGGAACCTGATGATCAAGAAACAGGATCAGAAAATAGGAAGCCATCACGCCAATTATGGTCATAATTAGAAGTACCAGCCAGTCACATATCAATATCACCAAGAAAAATAATCCGGAAATTGAACACATATTCCAAGCTGACGTAAACTGATTCTTAAATAGCATGAAGCTAAAGAAGAACGGCAAGCCATAGCAGCATGCCACCATAAGATACCAGGCAAAATATGGCTGCAGCTTTCTTGGAATATATTTATGAAATAAAAGTGGAAGGAACAAAATGGTTCCTACTATTCTGATGGGGATATTTTCGTAAGGCTGTATAAAAAGATATTTCCAAAGAAAATAGTAAGAGGGAAAACCAATAACACCAAGCAAGCCAACAATGATAAGATTAGGCCTCATATATTCGGCAACCTGTTCAACCCTCTTATTGATGTTTAGCATAACGTAATATGGCTTTGAGCTTAAAGTTTGTAAATAACAAGAAAGGTAAATAGAGACCAAAGGAAACTATTTAAGAAAGAGAATTATGCAAATTATCAATTGCCTGTTTGATGCCAGCTTGGTTTTCCCAAATATAAGAAATTACCGCTAAAAAATCGGCGCCAGCTTCAACCAGTTTTGGAGAGTTTTCAGGAGTAATGCCACCAATAGCAACTGACTTGATATTTAATGTTTTTTTGCACCAGCTAAGAATTTCCGGATTTGGTTTGCCGATAGAATTTTTGGTTTTGCTTGGGAAAAATGTCCCAAAGGAAACATAGTCGACACCATTTTTAGCAGCATTTAAAGCCAGTTCTCTAGAATCATAACAACTGACACCAACAATAAAATTTTTCGGCGCATTATTTTTTATGAATTCCAGATCACCATCTTCACTTCCGATATGCACACCGTCGGCACCAATTTTTAAAGCTAGATCAAGTCTATCATTCAAAATAAATGGGGTTTGATTTTTGCGGCAAATTTCTAATAATTCTTTCCCGATTTTTATTGCGTCATCATCTTGATAATCTTTTAAACGCAACTGGAAAAGACCGATATGATTGGTTGCAAGAGCAATATTTAAATCAGCGGCAAAATTTGAATTAATTTTTGGCGGACTGATTAGATAAATTTGGGTCATTTTTTGCGGCGAAAAAATGCCGGAACATTTAAAACTTCTTCCTCTTCATCACCAACAGAAAAATCTTCTCTCTGGTTATGTTTGGAAGGGCTTTTTTCTTGTTTATTTGAAGAAACGGGATGTTTCTTTGGTGCGGGCATTTCTTGCGCTTCATCCTCATCGTCTTCTATGATAATACTATGTTTCTTTGTTATCTTGGCCGGGTGATTTTCAGATTTATTTTTTTTAGCCAGAGGCACTTCTTCTTCATCTTCAACAGCTATATTTTGTTTTTTACCAGCTTTTGAGTGATGGGCTGCCGCAGATTTTTCTTTATTATTTGCCTCATTTTTAGAGCTATTTAAAAACCCAAACAAACTAAAACCACCATCCTTTTTTGCCGGTTTTTTTTCTTCTATATATGGCTTTTGGATTTGGCTTTTTTGTTCAATCTTTTTTTCTAAAGCAGAAATGGAATCAGAGAAACGGTCAAAAACATCCTTGTCTTCAGACTGATCTTTGTCAAATTTGCTGCCAATATGACTTGCTGGACTTTGCTCTGTTTTTCTAGAAACAGAATTTTTTTCCAGCTCTTCATCTTCGCTTTTCTCATCTTCCTTTTCTTTTCCAAAATTTAATTGAAGAGTCGTACCAACATCTTGCCTGGTTCTTGCCAATCCCGGATCAAAAAATGTTCTCTTGCCTTGCATGGCCACATTCACAACTTCTTCTTCCTTTTCTCTGGAAACCTCTCTGATCTCATGAACCATTTGCGATTTTGGCTTTACAAAAGAATCTTCAGCTGGGGTGCGGCTATGGAAATTTTCATCTTCTATACCAGTTGCCACTATAGAGATTCTGATTTTGCCTTTCATGTCTTCATTAAAAGCAGAACCAAAAATTATATTAGCATTAGCATCAACTTCTTTCTTGATGGTGTTAATTGCCAGATCGGCCTCAAATAAAGTCATGTCCGGGCCACCGGTCATGTTAACCAAAACGCCTTTGGCGCCTCTGATTGAAATATCGTCTAAAAGAGGATTTGAAATTGCTTCTTCACAAGCAATAACAGCACGGTCTTCACCGCTTGCTTCTCCGGTTCCCATCAAGGCTTTACCCATTTTGGTCATAATGGTTCTTATGTCAGCAAAATCGAGATTAACCAAACCAGGCATGGTGATAAGATCAGTCACGCCACGCACTCCGTCATGCAAAACATTGTCAGCCATTTTAAAGGCAGATTCAAAAGTGGTTTGCTCATTGGCAATTCTGAAAAGATTTTGATTTGGGATGACAATTAAAGTATCAACATGTCTTTTTAATTCTTCCACGCCAAGTTCAGCAACTTCCATCCGATATTTTCCTTCAAACTGAAATGGTTTGGTAACAACACCAACAGTTAAAATATCACGCTCTTTAGCAAGTTTGGCAATAACCGGTGCAGCGCCGGTTCCAGTACCACCACCCATTCCGGCAGTGATAAAAACCATATTGTTTCCTTCTAGATATTTGATGATTTCTTCAACATTTTCCTCAGCCGCAGCTTTGCCACGGTCCGGAAAAGAGCCAGCACCCAGACCTTTAGTAGTAGTAAGTCCAAGCTGAATTCGATTTGCCGCCAAAGAATTGGCGAGGGATTGAGAATCGGTATTAGCGGCAATAAATTGCACACCTTCCAGGTTGGATCTGATCATATTATTGAGGGCATTTCCCCCTGCTCCACCAACACCAAAAATTGAAATTTTAGGCTTTAACAAATGAGGTTCCGGGACACTGATTGATAGCGACATTGTTATATTTTTTCTGAGTTAAAGTGAATCTGACAAGAACACAAGGAGATGAAGCGGTGAGAATGGCAAATGTAATTTTATTATTCAAGAATGTTGTAAAAAATTTATGCCAAATCTGAATCTTCGATTAGTTAATCTTTTTCATTATTCTTGCAAATAATTCTGCCGGCAAAGTTCCACCAGTAATTTTATTGGTTGGCTTATCATTATCATTTCCAATCCAAACCCCTAAAACATATTCGTCATTAAAACCAATAAACCAGGCATCGCGATAATTTTGGCTGGTTCCGGTTTTGCCATAAATCTTGCCGTCTTTTGTATCAACATTAGCTATCCTTCCCGTTCCGCTAACCACCACTTCTCTGAGCAATTCTTTCATGTCATCAATATCATCTTCATCAATAATTTCATAAGCTTTGTCTGATTCTTTTTGATAGAGAATTTTTTGTTTGTCATCTTCAATTGCGGTAACAGAATAAGGCAAAACAGCAAAGCCATCATTTGCAACAGCAGCATAGCTATTTACCAATTCCAGCAAACCGACTTCCGTTGTGCCAAGAGCCAAGGTTGCGTCATTATTGTCAATGGTAGAAATGATGCCCATTTTAAGAGCATTTTTGATGATTTGTTGCCGGTCTAACTGCAAAGTCAGTTGCACAGAAATTGAATTTATTGATTTAGCAAAAGCCTCTTTGAGGGTTACTTGGCCATAATATTTTTTCTCATAATTTTCAGGCGACCAACCACCGATGCTAACTTTCTTATCTTCCATAATATCTTCAGGATCAGCCCCTTCTTGTATCGCAGTCAAATAAACGAAAAGCTTGAAGGCAGAGCCGGCCTGTCTTTTGGCATGAATTGCACGATTAAAAGGGCTTTTTTGATAATTTTTACCACCAATCATTGCCAATATTGCTCCATCTTTGCTCATCAAAATTAACGCCAATTCACTTTGTCCTAATTTTTTTTCGTTCTTCTTAACAAAAGCATTGGTTTCGTCTTCAGCAATTTTCTGGAATTTTTTATCTAAAGTGGTGATGACACTAAAGTGATTTCCATATTGACCATCTTTAGAAATATAATCAGAAAACTGGTTACCTATATAATCAGCAAAATAAAGCCTCTGCAGCTTATCTTCCTTATAAAGAATCGGTTTTTTAGTTTCTTTAATATTTGCCTCATCCAAATATCCGGCATCGACCATATTGATGAGAACCTGATTGGTGCGTTTTTCTGCGAGCTGTTGATTATTGCTCGGCGATAATTTGGAAGGAGCCTTAAGAAGACCGGCAAGAAGAGCAGATTCTTTTAAATTTAATTTGGAAACCGGTTTGTTGAAATAATATCTAGAAGCATTGGCAATGCCGTAATTGCCGGCGCCAAAATAGGCACGGTTTAAATAAAGGGTTAAAATTTGCTCTTTGCTAAAAATCTTTTCCAGCTGCCAAGCGAGGATTGCTTCCTGAATTTTTCTTTTCATGGTGCGCTCCGGCTTCAGGAACATCAGCTTTGCCAGTTGCTGAGTAATGGTACTACCACCCTGCACTATTTTATCGGCACGATAATTGACATAAGTGGCGCGAAGAATTCCAAGAAGATCAATTCCTTTATGCTTAAAAAATTTGCGGTCTTCAGTAGCCACAACCGCATCAACCAGATGGCCGGGAATTTCAGTAAAAGTGACTTGATTTGAGTAAAGGTCGCCAAGAGTAGTGATGGGATCGCCGTTAGAATAGCAAATTTCAATGACCTGCTTGTCATTGCTAGCCTCCATATTTTCCAATGTCGGCAAATCGTGATAATAATAAAAAACTATTGTGGCAAGAAGCACGCCGCCAAAAACTGCCAGGACTATTGCCCACTTGCAAAGAAAACCTAAAAATCTTAGCATCTATAACTCCCAAATTATGAATTGCCGTTAATTGCCGCCTATGAGACGAACAGATTATGTAATCATCAACGACAAAATTTTACCAGAAAAAAATGCCCTGATTTCAATTAAAGACCGAGGTTTTAGATTTGGTGACGGAGCTTTTGAAACTTGCCTGATTTTTGATGGAGTGATTTATAATTGGGAAAGTCACCAAAAAAGACTGAGAGCGGCACTAAAGGCAATTAAAATTAAATTTGACGATAAAAATCTTTTACAAAATTGCCAAAAATTAATCCAAAAAAATAAAACCAAAAATGGCTATTTGAGAATCTCGGTGAGCAGAGGAGTTGGAAGTAACGGCTATTCTCCGCTTAAAAATAACCAGCCAACTCTTGTGATTGAAGTTTTAGAAACGAAACCAAAACCAAAATCTCCAATCAAATTATCTGTCAGCAAAATTGAAAAAATCCCGCTTCAATCTTTGCCGGTAAATTACAAATTAACACAGGGCATGAATTCAATTCTAGCCAAGATGAAAGCAGAAGAAAATAACTGTTTTGACGCGGTAATTTTAAACAATAAAAAACAAATCTGCGAAACTTCTTCAGCAAATATTTTTTGGATCAAAGATGATGTTTTATATACTCCGCATCAAGATTGCGGTTGTGTGTTAGGCACGATTAGAGAAAAAATAATTTTCCTGTCCCCCATCAAGACCAGGCTTGCAAAAGCAAAATTGAGTAAATTGTTAAATGCTGACGAAGCCTTTATAACAAATGCCGCAATTGGAGTTTTGCATATTGACCAAATCGGTAAAGTGAAATTCAAAAACAAAAAATACGGCAAGATTTTTTCCGATCTGCTGGATCAAGATATAAAAAATTATGCCAAAAAAACTAAAGCTAAATTGGCTTAATCCGCTTGATTTGGCCTATAAAATCTCAATTTCCGACTATAAACAAAACTGGGTTTTTTTATATTCCGGCCTGAATAAAAAAATTAGAAATTCGAAATCTTATATTGGTCTTTATCCGCAAAAAGAAATTATCTCGGATAATTTTAATGAGTTGGAAGATGTTATACAAAACAGCCAGGATCAATGGCTTGGCTATCTTTCTTATAACTTAAAAAACCAGTTAGAAAATTTAAAAACTGATAAAAAATCTCTCCTAAATCCTCCGGATTTATGGATGATAAATTTTGGTCTGATGCTTGAATTTGATCATGACAAAAAATGCATCAATATCATAAAAAATTCTTGTGATTCTGACTTAGAAAAAATCCAGAAAATAATCAGCATCAAAGCAAAAACAGGACCAAAAATAATCGAATCAGCAAGCATCGCCGGCTCTAATTTCAGCAAAAAACAATATCTGGAAAAAGTTAAAATCACCCAAAATCATATTGCTGATGGCGATATTTATCAGGCCAATTTAACTAGAAAATTCTTTGGTAAATTAAAAGTTAAAAATAAGTTTGAAATTTTCTTAAAGCTTACAGAAGCAAGCCCCGCCAATTACAGCTCATTTTTAAAATTTGAAAAATATCAAATAATCTCTTCCAGCCCGGAACTGTTTTTAAAAATCGACGGCAAAAATAATGTTTTATCCTCACCAATAAAGGGTACGGCTCCGAAGTTAAAAAATAAGAAATTGGATCAAAAATCAAAATATGATCTGCAAAACAGTCAAAAAGAACAGGCAGAAAATTTAATGATTGTTGATTTGGTTAGAAATGATTTTTCAAGATATTGTAAGCCAGGATCGGTGCAGGTCAAAAACCTGTTTAAAATTTCCAGCTATAAAACTTTGCATCACCTTTCTTCCGATATTTGCGGCGTTAAAAAACCGGATGTCAGCAATTTAAGTGTTATCAAATCCTGCTTCCCAGCTGGGTCCATGACCGGCGCTCCAAAAATTAAAGCTATGGAAATTTGTAGCGAGTTAGAAAAACAGGCAAGAGGAATTTATAGCGGCGCAATTGGTTTTGTTGGCAAAAAAGAATGTGAGTTATCGGTGGTGATTAGAACTTTAGTTGTTGAGGATGACAAATTTGAATTTCAAGTTGGCGGTGCAATAACTTTTGATTCTGATCCTGAAAAAGAATGGCAAGAAAGTTTAAATAAAGCGCGGGGAATTGCTAAAACTCTGGGGATAAGATTATCGGATTTAAGAAGAATTTAGATCATTGTTGTGTATTTCTGGATTACCGCGTTAGGGCTAAAGCCCTTCCTCGCAATGACGATATTGGAAGTTTTGGCGCATTAATTTCAAAATCGTCATTGCGAGGAGCCTGCGCAGCCAGCGACGCGGCAATCCAGTTTTAAAGATTTTTTCTATATCTCTTCTCGCATCCTCATAAAACTTGGAAATCTTGGCTTATTATTTTTGGTTTTGCCAAAAAATTTATAAGTAATTGTGCTGCCGATTTTTGGTGGATATCTTCTTTGTTCGTCACTAAAACCGGTGCCGATTTTGAAACGCATTTTATCTTTATTTTCTACCAATAATGCACCCATCATTCCTGTAAATTTGCCGGTCCCGGCAATATGTCCAATTACAACCGCCTCAGCATCTTCAAAAGTTTTTAGCTTTAAAATATCATCATTGCGCACTGCTTGATAAAAAGAATCCGCTCGATGCAACATCAAACCTTCTCCACCATTTTTTACAATCTCATTAAGCTGTTTTGTCAATTCTTTATGACTGAAAATTTTTTCTTGAGGAATTATTTGGAGATATTTTGACTTAGACTTTACAACCAGTATTTTCATTGTTTCAAGCCGCTCTTTAAAAATTCCTTTATGTTGCGGCATGTCAAACAACATGAAGTGAACTTGTTTCCACTCATCGTCTTCAGGAATTTCTTTACGAACAATTCCTGAAAGCTTCTCGAAACTACCACGCGAAATCCACAATTCTCCCTCAAGATGATCGGATGGAAAATCTTTGATAAACCATTTTGGAGCGTTAAAAATACTTCCTTCGCGCGAAATTAAATTTTTACCGTCCCAATAAGCACGCACTCCATCAAGCTTTTCACTAACTAAATATTTTGTTACATCAATGCCACTGTGATAAAGATTTGCCAGCTGGATTTCCGGCTTGGAAGTTTTAACTATTTCAGCAAAAGATGGAGATAGAAAATTTATAAAAAATAAGACAGAAAGGAAAAAAGCAAAAAGGTGTTTTTTATAAATAGCGATTGTAGATTTTGATAAGATAATTTTTTTCATGTTCATTTCCTAAAAAATTAAGCAATCAAATCAAAAGGAGAAATTATGACTAAGTCAAACCATAAATTTGACCATAAGCTGGATTTAATGCTGGAGCGTATTGTTGACGTTCCAAAAGAATTTATCTGGAAAGGTTGGACGGTACCGGAAATTCTTAAAAAATGGTTTTGCCCCCTACCCTGGAAAACTGTTGAATGCGAAATTGATTTGCGCCCAGGTGGAATTTTTCGTACTGTAATGCAAGGGCCGCAAGGAGAAAAAATTAATGAATTAGGCTGTTTTCTTGAAGTGGTTGAAAATGAAAAACTAGTTTGGACTAATGCAATTGGCCCTGATTATCGACCTATAGATTTAGTCTCTTGCAGCAATTTCCCAATGACTGGAATCATATTGCTGGAGCCGCACGAAAAAGGCATAAAATATACTGCAATTGCAATTCACAAAAACGAAGATGATCGTAAGAAGCATGAAGAAATGGGTTTTCATGAAGGATGGAATGCGGCCTTTGACCAACTGATCGATTTATATAAACAACAAAAATAGGAGAAATTATGGCTAGAACCAGCACTTATTTAAACTTTCCAAGAAATACCGAAGAAGCATTTAATTTTTATAAATCCGTTTTTGGCGGAGAATTTATCGGCCAAGTAGCGCGCTTTTCTGATATGCCGAAAAATGAGGGCTGTCCTGTAGCAAAAGGTGATGAAAATCTGATTATGCATATTGAATTAGCAATTGTTGGCGGTCATGTTTTGATGGGAACCGATGCGCCAGAATCAATGGGTTTTGAGGTAAATTTTGGAAATAATATTTACATCAATTTGGAACCGGACACACGTGAAGAAACTGATAAATTATTCAAAGCTTTATCAGCTGGAGGAAAAATTGAAATGGAACTTCAGGATATGTTTTGGGGCGCTTATTTCGGATCTTGCATCGATAAATTCGGAGTTAGATGGATGTTTAATTGTGTGATAAGAAATAGTTAAATCACTCTTTGAGGAGCAACTTCTTTCATTTGTCATTCCCGAGCTAGAACTTCTTAGACTTGAGGATGACAAACTAAGAGAATGCAACACAAGAAAATAAGATAAGAATTACTCAGCTTTTACCACTTCAGTTGCCAATTCCTGTTTGCAGGCTCGTTGCTCATAAAACATGATGGCAATTGCCGCAATTCCAAGAATTAAAAATCCAAGAATAATTGTCGTAACAGCACCGTCATAGGATTGCCCAATTATAGTTCCCAGCACAATGCCGATTATTGACGAACTACAACCGATAATCGATGAGGCAATACCAGCAATTTCTCCCATTGGCTCCATCGCCAATGCGTTGAGATTGCCAAAAAGCATACCAAAGCAAAATAGCAAAAAGACGCCATATAAAAAATATAGCCAAAAAGATAATGGCATGATCATGTCGATGGCCAGGAATATTGCCGATGCAACAACAATGATCATTGTAGCGCAAAAGCATAAATGGCGCATTCCAAGACGCTCAACTAATTTTGAATTCACAAAAGATGCCGCACCAAAAGCCAGCGCTTGTAAACCAAAATAAACCACAAACATATCACCAACTTTATATTGCACCTGAAAAATCTGTTGCACGGAACTTAAATCCCCCATCAAAGCCCCGAATATGCAGCCAAGAGCAATTGTGTAGCTAAGCGTTACCCTGTTTGTAAAAATAATTTTTGAGCTGCGAATCAGGTTAGAGATTTTATAAGGAATGCGCTTTTCGGGTGGCAATGTCTCTTCCAATCTCATAAAAATCCAGGCTCCAACAGCAAGCGCATAGAAAATATAAAGCACAAAAATATATTTCCACGACGCCACCATGATGATGGTTTGACCCAATGCCGGCGCAACAACGGGCACCATGATGAAAATAGTCATGACCAAAGACATGATTTTAGCCATGGCTCTTCCGCTATATTTATCACGCACAATCGACATGCAGGAAATATAAGGGCCGGAAACTCCCAAACCTTGCACAAACCTTCCAAATAACATCATTTCAATTGATGAAGAATTAATGCAAATCAAGCTTCCAACAAGATAAAGCGCTAAGCCGCCATAAAGAACTTTCTTGCGGCCCAAAGCATCAGAAAGCGGCCCGCAAATTAATTGCCCAATTGCCGTACCAACAAAAATAGAGCTAATAATATATTGCGCCTGGTTAGGATGTGATATTCCCATTGCTTCACCAATAACACTAAGAGCAGGCAGCATAGCATCAATTGAAATTGCCACAACCGACATTAACACCGCCATCAAAGCGACAAATTCTTTTTGACCAGCAGGATGGATTATTTGGTCAGCCTGTTTTTCTATATTCATTTAAATATTTTGCGGATTGGTAACGTAGGAAGGAGATTGATAAGCTCTCTAAAATTAGAGCCTATCCTTGTTTAAGGATAGGCTCTGGAAGAAAGCTAATTTATTTTGCGGTAAAATCAAGAAGTGGTTTGGCTGTTCAAAACTGCTAATCGCCTCTAATTTTTTTGCCGGCAAAAAGCGCTGCAATAATAACAATTGCCCACACAGCAATAAAGACAAAGAATAAAATTTTAGCAATTGATGCAGCTACTCCTTGAATTCCGCCAAAGCCTAACACTCCGGCAATTATTGCAATAATCAAAAAATACAAAGACCATTTAAGCATATAAATCTCCTGTTGTTGAAAATTGGTTATATTAGAAATATTCGGTGATTAAATATGAATGTGGTTTTAGCTAGATTTTATAAATAAAGTATAAAGATAATTTGCTTGCAAAATTCTTCTGTCATTCAGCAAAGCTGTAGGCTAAAATGATATTAATGAAAAAATTTTGTAACTCGAAATTAATTAAATCATGTTTGAGTTAGACGCACTTTTATTAGCCCGAATCCAATTCGCCTTTACCATTTCCTTTCACATCATCTTTCCCGCTTTTACTATCGGTCTGGCCAGTTTCTTGGCGGTTTTAGAATGGCGCTGGTTGAAAACCGGTGATGAACATTTTCGCGATCTTTACAAATTCTGGATTAAGATTTTTGCCGTTGCTTTTGGCATGGGCGTGGTTTCCGGCATTGTTTTATCTTACCAATTCGGCACTAACTGGTCAGCTTTCTCAGACCGAGTTGCCAATGTCATTGGCCCGCTTTTAAGTTTTGAAGTTTTAACCGCCTTCTTTTTAGAAGCCTCCTTTCTTGGCATCATGCTTTTTGGCTGGGGAAGAGTTGACCCGAAAATGCATTTCGCTTCAACTTGTATTGTTGCGGTTGGAACTTTAATTTCTGCATTCTGGATTTTATCCGCCAATAGCTGGATGCAAACTCCGCAAGGTTTTTCAATCGGCGAAGATGGCAGGCTTTATCCTGAAGATTGGCTTAAAATTATTTTCAATCCCTCCTTTCCTTATCGCCTTCTTCACATGGTAAGTGCCGCTTATTTAACCACAGCTTTTGTCGTTGGCGGTGTCGGAGCATTTTATTTATGGCAAAAACGCCATATCAACCATGGCAAAATTTGTTTAAGCATGGCGGTTTTGCTGGTTTCTATTGTTGCGCCATTGCAAATTTTTATCGGCGACTTACATGGACTTAACACCCTAAAACACCAACCAGCAAAAATTGCAACAATGGAAGGATTGTGGGAAACAACCAAAGGCGCAGACCTATTATTATTTGCGGTGCCGGATGCAAAAAATGAAACTAATCATTACGAAGTTAGAATTCCAAAATTAGCCAGCTTGATTTTAACCCATGACGCAGAAGGCGAAATCAAAGGCCTGAAAGAATGGAACAAGGAAGATCGCCCACCGGTTTCACCGGTTTTTTATGCTTTTAGAATAATGGTTGGAATCGGGTTTTTAATGCTTTTAATTGGTCTGATAAGCGCAATTAAATATTTTAGAAAGTCACTTTTTGACAGCCGATTCATGCAAATTTGGTGGATGATAATGATGCCTTGTGGCTTTATCGCCATTATCGCTGGCTGGTTTGTAACCGAAATTGGCCGCCAGCCTTACACGGTTTATAATATCATCAAGACCGCAGAATCAGTCTCCCCATCAATAATCGGCGCCCAAGTTGCCTGGTCGCTTCTGGCTTTTGTTGTTATGTATAGTTTTATCTTTGGTGCGGCTACTTATTACATTCTTAAACTTATCTTCAAAGGAATTCCGGCTTCGAAAGAAAAGGAACAATTTTACAAACACAGTAAAGAAGCTGTTATTTCTGGATCAAAAAATAAGGAGCACAATGCTTAACTTCTCAGAAATAATCGACCTACCCTTAATCTTCGGCATCATCATCGCCGCCGCAATTTTTCTCTATGTTTTATTAGACGGCTTCGATCTTGGCATTGGCATTCTCTTCCCTTTTGCCCCTTCCGACAAATGCCGTGACCGCATGATGAATTCTATCGCGCCATTTTGGGATGGAAATGAAACCTGGCTGGTCCTAGGCGGTGGAGCTTTGTTTGCCGCTTTTCCTTTAGCTTATTCAATTTTACTTCCGGCTTTTTACATTCCAATCATCATCATGCTTCTTGGTCTTATCATGCGCGGCGTAGCTTTTGAATTCCGCTTCAAATCACAAGGAAAATCACAGCGTCTTTGGGATTATGTTTTCCATTTTGGTTCGCTTGGCGCAGCGTTTTTTCAAGGAGTAATTCTTGGCGCTTTTGTGCAAGGAATTGCGGTTGAAGGTAGAAATTTCAGCGGCTCTGCTTTCGACTGGGCTAATGGTTTTAGCATAATGACCGGAGTGGCGTTAGTTTTTGGATATGCCCTACTCGGCTCAACTTGGCTGATCATGAAAACTGAAGACATAACCCAAGAATGGTCACATAAAGTTGCGCCTTATGTTCTTATTTTTATCGGTATTTTCATGGCTTTAGTCAGTGCCATCATGCCTTTTTTAAATGCGGGAATCCGTGAATTTTGGTTTAAATTTCCTAATTTTTATTATCTTCTACCAATCCCATTAACCACAATTATTCTCTTCGGCATTTTGTGGCTTGATCTCGTAAAAAGAAAACGAGAAAGCCGACCTTTTATTTTAGCAATCACCATTTTCTTGATGAATTATATCGGCATCGCTATCAGCCTCTACCCTTGGATCGTTCCTTTTCAATATAATATCTGGGAAGCCGCCGCCTCTCCTCAAACTCTTTCTTTAATACTGATTGGCGTTGCTCCGTTATTGCCAATAATTCTAGGATACACAGCCTATTGCTACTATATTTTCAGAGGCAAAACCAGCCATGAACATTATTACTAAAAAACTGGAACTTTATTTCAAGATCCATCCAAAAACCAGACAATGGTTGTGGTTTATTTTGCTTTGGCTGGCTGGATTCTTTACTGTGGCAATAATTGCCTACTTGCTTAAACTTTTAATAAAAAATTTTTCTTAATTTAAATCAGGAGCAATCATGAAAAACCACCAAACTCTAGCCGCATTGGAAGAAACCTTAGCAAATTCTTATTCGCTAATGCTTAAAACCCATAATTATCACTGGAATGTTACCGGAGAAAATTTCAAATCCCTTCACGAATTATTTCAGGCTCAATATGAAGAATTATTTGAAGCAATTGACGAAATTGCGGAAAGAATTAGAGCTCTTGGCAGTAAAGTTGACGGCACTTTTGAAAGATTTTCAAAATTGAGCAAATTTAAAAGCGGCGATAAAAATTCTGACGCAAAAACCATGATCAAAGATTTAATTTCTAACCATGAAGAACTGGTGAAATTCTTAAAGTCAGCAGTAAAAACCGCACAAGAAGAAGGTGACGAGGCCAGTGCCGATATGTTTATTGAGAGAACTCAAATTCATGAAAAGGCAATTTGGATGTTAGAATCTAGCAAATAAATCATGAAAATAAAAATTACCAAAGCTGAAGAGCAAGATTTTGATGGGGTTTATGAAATCCTGATGCATGAGGATGTAAACCCCTTCATGAATTATCCAATTATCGAAAAATCTGATTTCCAGAAAATTTGGTCAGAATTTTTTTCCCGTCTATATGTATGGAAAGAAGAGGAAGAAATTTTTGGAATAGTCGCCATCACTAAAGGAACCCATCGCGTAAAACATATTGCCTATATTGAAAAATTGGCAATTAACCAATCCCTAAATCGCAAAGGCCTAGGCACAATATTTTTTAGTGAAGTCATTAATTCACTTGCTAAAGAAGGAATAACAAAAATCGAATTAAATGTTGAAACCGATAACACCCGCGCGATTTCTTTCTATAAAAAACTCGGCTTTGAAATTGAAGGAACTCGCAAGAACGCATTAGACCGCGAAGGTGAATTTATCGATAATTATTCCATGGCTAAAATTCTTTAGAGCTAACAGTGTCTAGCTTCTTTTTACCCTCAAAGCATTAATCACCACAATAATCGAAGAAGAAGACATCGCCAAAGCCGCGAATAAAGGCACAACATGGCCAGCGATGGCAAAGGGAATGGCAATTAGATTATAAACCAGGGCAAATCCCAAATTTTCCTTCATAATCCGGTTTGATTTTTTAGCAACATTCATCACTTCTAGAACCGGCCATAATTTTTCTCCCTGAAAAATCACATCGGCAATATTTTTGCTGATATCTGAAGCGGATGAAGGAGAAATTGAAATATCGGCCATCATCAGCGCCGGAGCATCATTAATGCCATCTCCTACCATCAAAATATTTTTCTTTTTCTCTTTTAGCTTTTTTAGAATTTCTAATTTCTGGTCAGGGGTTTTTTCAAAATAAAACTCTTTTATACCAAGCTCCTTAGCAGTTTTTTCTACAACTGATTTTTTATCACCGGAAAGCAAAATTATGTTTTTGTTATAAGATTGAAGCTTATTTATAACCTCTGCAGCATCAATTCTAATCTGATCTTGGAAGGTAAAAGCAGTAATTTTATTTTGATAATTCAAGTAAATTTGCGGTAACTGATTATCAATATTTTCTTCAAAATTGATGCCCAAATGGCGTTTGTTTCCTAGCCTTACTTCTTCCCCTTGATAATTTCCAACCAAACCCATTCCCGGGATTTCTTTCACTTCAAAATCCAACAGCTTACCTTGAAAATTTTCCGCTAAAGCCCGCGATAAAACATGTTTGCTTTTAGCGGCCATTGAAGCAGCAATCTGCGTAGTTTTATCATCAATTGTCTGGTCTTTAATCAATTGCGGTTTGCCAATAGTTAAAGTGCCGGTTTTATCAAAAACCATTGCTTCAGTTTTGATTAATTTTTCTAACGCATCACCATTTTTAAGCAAAATTCCCTGTTTTAATAATCTGGAAGCGGCAACAATTTGAGTGACCGGAACTGCTAAAGCTAAAGCGCAAGGACAGGTGATGATTAAAACTGCGGCAGCATTTAGCAAAGATTTGTGCCAGCCAATTCCAAGCAAAAAACATCCGACCATAAATGTTATAAACGCAATCAAATGAATGATTGGCGTATAATATTTGGCAACTATATCGGCAATTTTTGTGTAATAATTTTTGCTGGTTTCAATTTGCTCAACCATTTTAACTATTGTTGAAAGCAAAGTTTGTTCTTTGGTTTTGGTGATTTTAACCTGTATAGCATTGCCTAAATTGATCATTCCGGCAAAAACTTCTTCACCAGTTTTTATTTTTTTTGGAAGTGATTCCCCAGTTATAATTGAAGTGTCAATCTCGCCCTCACCTTGAATAATCACACCATCGGCAGCAATTCTTTCTCCCATCGCCACATTTAAAATCATTCCTGGCTCCAAATTTTTTCCGGCAATAATTTTATGTTTTCCATCAATAATTACGGTTGCAGAAGTACCAGCTAAAAGTATCAAATCAGCGGTGATGGAGAATGCTTTTTTCCTGGCAGAAAAATCCAAATAACGGCCAATCAGCAAGAAAAAAATCAGCATTATCACCGAGTCAAAATAGGCATGTTCGCCTTTTGTTATTGCCTCAAAAACACTGGTGATACTTGCTAAAATTATTGCTACAGCAATTGGAACATCCATATTCATCCTGCCCGCTTTTATTGAATTGAAGGCAGAAATTATAAAAATGCGACCGGAATAAATAATGGCAGGCAAAGCAATCAGGGAGGAGATCCAATGCAATAAATTTCTGGTAGCAACACCCATTTGCGCACTATCATTTGCCCAAAGCGCAATTGAAACCAACATGACATTTCCCGCAGCAAAACCAGCAACTGAAAGGGCTTTTAGAATTTTGCTATCATATTTTTTTTCTTCCGACTTTAAAAATTCTGCATCAAATGGAACCAGGCGATAACCCAAATCAAAAACCATTCCCACTAAATCATTGCCAATATTTCTATCGCCAGACCATTCCAGACGCAGCCTTTTGCTGGTCATATTGATCCTTGCCTTTTTAACTTCCGTCTGTTTTCTTAAAATATTTTCAATCAACCAAACACAAGAAGCGCATTGCAAACCATCAACCATTAAATCAATTGACCATCCATCATTTTCTTGGTTAGCAAATTCAACAATATCAATTTGATTATTTTCTTCTGGCTTTAGAGGCCTAGCTTTGCGGTCCAGTAGACGGGTTTTGTAATAATTTTCTAGTCCTAGATTATTGATGATTTTGTAAGCAGCTTCGCATCCTTTGCAGCAAAAATAATCCTGTTCACTATGGCTTTGCGTTTTATTTTCCAGCCCGCAATGCAGACAGTAATTTTTCATTGATTATGGATAATTTTGATGTTTTGATTGGCGGGAATTCTATAAACCAATGCCCTAAAAACAATGACGCATAATTTTGAAATTAAGCAAGTCCCTTCACCGGCTTTTAATGAAAGGATAAGATTTTTAATTTTACATTATACCGCTCAGGACTTCCCTACCTCTCTTAAACTTTTGCAAGATAAAGTTAGCGTTCATTATTTGGTTTCTGATTGTCCGGTCGAGATTTTGCAATTAGTCGATAATAATAAAAGAGCCTGGCATGCCGGAGAAAGCTCGTGGGGAAATAGAGATAACTTAAATGACACATCGATTGGCATCGAAATTGTGAATTTAGATGGCAATTTTAATCCTTATAATGAAGAGCAAATTGAGGCAGTAATATTTTTATGCAAAAAAATTATCAAAGACTATCAAATCGCCCCAAATTTTGTTTTAGGCCATTCTGATATTGCCCCTTTAAGAAAGCTTGACCCCGGCTCTCTATTTCCATGGCAAAAGCTTTATGAAAATGGAATTGGCGCAATGCCAAATGAGGAAGATGTTAAAGATTTTGAGGAAAAAATCTCAATTCCAACTGCTTTAGAGCTACAAGAGAATCTAGCAAAATATGGATATAAAATTGATTTAACCGGGGAATTTGATGAGCAAACAAAAGCTGTTTTAGATGCATTTAGGAGACATTTCTGTCCAGATTTGATTGGACAAGAAATTGATAAAAGAAGTTACGCAACCCTACTAGCCTTGATTAAAAAATATATCTAGCAGCTATAAAATTTTATCTAAAGTGGAATGTTTAATTTTTCCACCGACAGCATAATTTGGCTGCCTATCTCCGCCACATTTCCAATTAAAATCGCGGCTAAAAAATAACGATGTCACTGCCGCTTCTGGTTTGGAAGGGCGCAAACCATAAAAATCAACCTGAATAAAATCTAAATTTTCCTTCAAAAATTTTGCGGTATTTGGATACCAGTCGGAATTATCCAAAATCACCAACCCATCTTTTTTAACTTTTGATATGGAATTTTTAGCACATAAATAGCGACTGAAAGCGCCATCAATTACTATTAAATCAAAATTATTGTCTGGATATTGTTTGATTGAATCAGCGTAATCATCTTGCGCAAAAGCAGATATTAATTGGTGATTAGGAAATTTTTTTAAAGGTTCCTTTAAGTTCTCAATCCATTTTTTATCATGCTCAACAGAAGTAACTTCTGCGCCCTTTCCTAACCAAAATAAAGTCGATTGGCCAGAGCCAAATTCAAAAATTTTCCTGGAAGAAAAATTAATTGAGCTTAGATATTCAATAGCGGGATAAGTATAGAGAGGAAGTGGTTCATTATTTTTATCAACCGGAATTTTGGCTTGGATGGAATTAGAAAAACCATATTCCTCAGAAATGATTTTACTGATTTTTTCTAACGGAGAATCATCAGAATTTTCTGACATGTTAAAACTTGCTAAGCGCCGTGAATATTGAAAGACCATCCACTAAACCGGTTTCTTTATCAATTGCCCTTTCCGGATGCGGCATCATTCCCAAAATATTTTTTTGCTTATTAAAAACACCGGCGATGTCTTTTGCGGAGCCGTTTGGATTTGAAGAAGCACCCGACAAATCACAATATCTAAAGGCAATTTGATCGTTATCTTCCAATGATTTTAGGGTATTTTCATCGGCAAAATAATTGCCATCCATATGTGCAATTGGAAGTTGAATGACCTGATTTTTTTGATAATCGGAAGTAAAGTTGGTTTTAGCATTTTCAACTTTTAGCCCAACTGTCTTGCAGATGAATTTTCCGCCTTTGTTTTTTAGCAATACACCTTCAAGTAAGCCAGCTTCAGTCAGAATTTGAAAACCATTGCAAATTCCTAAAATTTTAACTCCTTTTTCCGCAGCTTTTTTAATTTCACCCATAACAGGAGAAATTGCTGCCATTGCGCCACTACGCAAATAATCTCCATAAGAAAAACCGCCGGGAACAACTATTAAGTCAAGGTCGGCGGCAAGAGAAGTTTCTTTGTGCCAAATTTTTTCTACCTTGCTGCCGATTTTTTGTAGCGCGTCAACTGCATCACGATCACAATTGGAACCAGGAAAAACAATAACTGCAGATTTCATATTATTTGTTAGATAGTGTTTATTGGATTTGTATTACAGATTTTATGGATATTTTAAGCGATTTTTTCCTAAATTTTTGATAAATATTGGTACATATTTTGAAAAAATTTAGGAAAAAAAGAGCTAAAATAGACCAAAATATGTGGTACAAATCCAATAAACATTATCTAACCACTTCGAATGAATAGTTTTCGATGATTTTATTAACTAAAAGCTTGTCACAAATCTCATCAACAATTTTGCTAACTTTTTCCATATCAGTTTCAGCAATATCAAATTCTACCACCTTACCTTGTCTAACTCCGGAGATTTGTTCAAAGCCCAGATTTTTATTTAAAGCAGCTTCAATTGCTTTTCCTTGAGTGTCTAAAACGCCTTTTTTTAAAACTATGTTGATTCTAATTTTCATGAAATTGTTGGTAGAATTAAAGTTGGATTAATGTTTCCAAATCTACTGGGATTTTATCTCCTTGGTAGTTTGGTTATCATATTCAAGGTAAATCTTTTTGGCAATTCTCAAATCAATTCCCTTAAGACCAATTAGAGAGCCGGGCATATTGTAAATTTTGATCAAAGCATCCCAGGCTTCTTTCATGTCATTTTCTTCATTACTGCTTGGCAACTTTACCAGCAAGCCACTTTCAAATCTAACATCCCATCTTCTGCCACCAACCCAGGTTGCGGAATAAACATTTTTACCGATCTCCGGATCGATAGCTAAAATATTAAACAGCGATTTAACATTTTTATAGGCATCTTTGCCGGTTAGAATTATTAAACTATCAAAATCATTGATATTATTTACAGCGATAATTTCACCCGTTTTGCTAACGATATATTTTTTTTCATTATCCTCCCAAACCGCAAAAGGCTGATGTTCTTTGATTTGGATTTTTAAAGTATCTTGCAAACTGATACTAACCACCACTTCATCCACCCAAGGCAATTCTTCAATCCTGTCTTTTAGGGATTGTATGATCTTCTGATTATTCATCCCCCTATCTTTAGCAAATTCCTCATTAGAAATTTTTATAATCTGCTCATAGTTGGTGTAGTTATAGCCATCAATTCTGATTTTATTATATCTTTGCGAACCATTGAAATTAATGGCTCTATAGCCATAAGCAATTAGCCGCTCTTTTATTTCTCCAAATTTTGGCTTATTAAAAATCGCTAAATAGGAGGTGACTAAAATTAAGAGAGCAACAAAAAAACAAAGTGAATATTTAAACCAGGGGAAAACCTTGTTGTAAAAAAACGCCCGGATAATGCGAACCGATGGGCGGCTAATGATAAAAGATTTGATTTTGCTGATTTTTATATTCCACATCTGGCGCTGTTAACCAAATATTCAACAATTTCGTTAAAACTTATTCCTTTATATTTGGCAATTTTTGGCACAAGGGAAGTAGCGGTAAAACCAGGATGGGTGTTGATCTCTAAAAAATAAAACTGGTTATCACCGTTATTTTTATTGTTTAAAATAAAATCGACCCGGCTAACACCGCTACAGCCAATAATCTTATGGCATCTTAAAGCCAAATCCAAAATCTCTTCATATTTATCAGAAGAAACCTCCGCCGGCATAATATAATCAGTCATTCCGGCAGTATATTTGCATTCATAATCATAAAATAATTTTTTAGGGCGAACTTCAATAGCACCTAAAGCCTTATTATCCATGACGGCAACTTGAATTTCCTGGCCGGCGATATATTTTTCAACAATCATTTCATCGCCATATTTCCAGTCAAAATCCATTATATCAAAAGGCATATTTTCTAGAATCACCTGTACGCCAACACTGGATCCTTCATTAATTGGCTTGATCACGAATGGCTTGCCAATTTTTTCAAAAATAATTTCTTTGTTTTTTTTGTCTTCGCCTTTCTTAATGATAGAAAACTGAGGTGAATTGATGCCAACAGTTGAGCAGATTTTGCTGGTTAAAATTTTATCCATCGAAATTGCCGAGGCGGTAATACCGGAATGGGTATAAGGAATATTTAGAATATCTAACAAACCCTGAATGCGACCATCCTCGCCATATCTGCCATGCAGCGCGTTAAAAACTACATCCGGTTTTATTTCATTAAGCTTAGAAACAATATCACGACCAAAATCAATCTTGGTTGTTTTATAGCCAAGTTCAAGCAAAGCATTATAGGCCGCTTCACCGCTGCGCAGAGAAACTTCACGCTCAGAATTCCAACCGCCCATTAAAACGGCAACATGTTTTGATTTCATTGATTAAACGGATTTGTTTTGCGTGCGCTCTGTAGATTGGCTCTGAACTTTTGAGGCTTTTAAATTTTCTTTAGAACGGTCCTGGATTTTTTTATTGCCCTGAACTTCTTTTACCACATATTCACAAAGCTCCTCAAAGGACACTTTTTGTTCTGTAGAAATTTTTACAAGCTTTGCTAACGCATCCATCAAAGCTTTTGGTATCATTCCACCTTTTTTTTCTGCCAACCACCTGCTTTGAAAACCAAGAGGATGGCTGCCTTTGGCAGGATTGCCAATGTAAAGAGTGACTGGATATTGATTAGAACCAAAATCGCAAGTATAGGTAAATTTTTTAACCATATCTTTTGCGTGTTAATTGGTTATTAGGGAAGATTTGATTATTTCATCTTCCAAATTAATGTCGATTTTCTTGGTATCTTTATTAGTGATAAGTTCCATGAAATTGTAAAGATTTCTAGCATAAAGCTTGGAAGCGTCTTTTGCTACTCTGCTTGGGAAATTGTCATGGCCAATAATTTTTACGCCGAATTTATTCACTACTTTTCCTGGTTCAGTTAGCTCAGAATTTCCGCCATTCACGGCCGCAATATCAACAATTATTGAACCATTTTTCATTGCCTTGATCATTGCTTCAGTAATCAGTTTTGGTGCTGGCTTGCCTGGAATAAGCGCCGTAGTGATAACGATATCTTGTTTTATGATATTATCAAAAATTGCCTGTTCTTGCTTCTTTTTATATTCATCAGACATTTCTTTGGCATAGCCCGCCTTGGTTTCTCCATCGGATGAAGAATCAGCAACTTCAATAAATTTTGCCCCTAAAGATTGCACTTGCTCTTTTGCAACAGCCCTAACATCAAAAGCAACAACAACTGCGCCAAGCCTTTTAGCGGTAGCAATTGCTTGCAAACCGGCAACGCCAGCGCCTAAAACCATAACTTTAGCAGGAGTGATTGTGCCAGCAGCAGTCATCATCATTGGTACTGCAATATCCAACTCTGCAACCGCATCAATAACGGCGCGATAGCCAACAAGATTACTTTGCGAAGACAAAACATCCATGGATTGAGCCCTGGTAATACGCGGGAAAAGCTCAACCGCAAAGGCCTTAATGCCAAGATTTTTATAAGATTCAGTTTTTTGTTGGTTTTGATATGGATTTAGCGCACCAATTAAAACAGCATCCTTCTTGCAACCAGAAAGTTTTTTCATCTCATCATCAGCTGGAGCCTGCACTTTTAAAATGACATCAATATCAGAAATTACCGAAGACAGATCTGAAACAACTTCAGCGCCAGCATTTTTGTAATCATCATCAGAAATGCTCGCTTGCAAACCAGCCCCGGATTCAACAAAAACCTGATATGCAAGTTTAGAATATTTGGAGACAAGATCAGGAGTGATTGCCACTCTCTTTTCATTATTTGCAGTTTCTTTAAGTGCTAGAATTTTCATTATATCAATATTGATTGATTAAAATTTGGTGCGGTCGAGAAGATTTGAACTTCCACTCCTTTTACAGAACAGCGACCTCAACGCTGCGCGTCTACCAACTCCGCCACGACCGCAAAAACCTATTCTAATTCTCTACTATGACGGACGCTAAGTTCGAATTTCCTGCGCTTCGTTGCTCACGCACCAAATGTACGCTGCGCTACGATGCTATGAAATTCAAACTTATCGCCTCGTCCTAGCGAGAATTAGGACAGGTTATAAGACAAATTACACTAACGCTCTGACTCGGTTGAGAGCCACAACAAACATTGATAAGTCCGGATTATGTTGCTCTTTCAATTCAGCAATGAAACTGTCATATCTTTGCACTAGAAAATGGTTGTGTTTTATCCAATTTTCAAGCGATGTTTCTGCCGGACAAGAGGTAGAATTTTTACAGCTATAATCAGCAACTTCCCTGGCCAGTTTCATTTGATAATTATACAAATCTTCCAAGATGGTTTTAATGGATAGTTTTTTCCAATAATCATCAATAAGAATTGTTGAAGCTTTATTGCGTAGCCATTTTAAATCGAAGCGGTTTCCAACTTCAAAATAAAGTTTAGCAATGATTTTTAGATTTAAACTGGACTTGCAGGCAATTTCAGCGATGTCAAAAGCTGAAGCCAGAGGATCCATCGCAGCAATTTTTTTCGATAATTCAGCCGGGACTTTTTCAGATTGATATTGGGTAATTTTCTTGACGAAGGAACTCTTGGAAGCAACAGCTAGAATATCGTCCAAAATGTCAAAGAGCTGGGCCACGATGGTGTTATATTTAACAATCATGTCAGAAATGCTGCTTCTTTGCTGATTGCGAAGCAACCAAACAACACCTCTCTCCAGCAATTTATTGATTGTGAAAAACATTTGCGATTGCAGATCAGAAGAAATTTTGCCGCTTAGCTTATCAATTTCATCCCAAACATGGTTAAGATCAAAAACTTCACAAACAACAATAAAGTTGCGAACTACATCAATGGCTGAAAATCCGGTTTCGCTAGAGATTTGGTTAACAAAAGTTATCCCTGCTTTATTGACTATAAAATTGGTTAGTTCAGTAGCAATAATTTCAGAACGTAACTGATGGTTGATGATTTCATCCTTAAATTTTTCTTGAAGAAGTTTAGGGAAATAATCAAAAAGAACTGGAGTTAAATAATCGTCTTTAACCAGATCAGAAGCAAGAATTTGCGGGTATAAATCCATCTTGCTATAAGCAAGCATAACGCATAATTCTGGGCGGGTCATGCCGATTTTATCTGCCTGTCTTTTAGCAATTTCTTTATTAGTTGGCAAAAATTCAACCTGGCGGTTTAATATACCGGACTTTTCCAAGCTATTCAAAAAATGCGCCTGATTGCCAAGACCTAAATATCCTTGAGCATAACAAGTTGAAATGGCAGCAGTTTGATTTTTATTGTCATTTAAAACCAGCTCTGACACTTCATCAGTCATGGATTCCAGAATTTTATTTCTTTCCTCAAGAGAGACTTTGCCGGCTCTCATTGCAGCAGTCATGGCAATTTTGATATTCACTTCATGGTCTGAGCAATCAACCCCAGCAGAGTTATCCATCGCATCGGTATTGATTCTTACGCCATTTAGGGCAGCTTCAATTCTTCCTTTTTGAGTAAAGCCAAGATTTCCACCCTCACCCACTACTTTGCATCTTAAGTCGCAGCCATTAACTCTGAGTGGATCATTAACACGATCGCCAACATCTAAATGGCTCTCATCAAGCGCTTTTACATAAGTGCCGATACCGCCATTCCAAAGCAAATCAACCGGCGCTTTTAAAATTAAGGAGATTAATTCATTTGGCGTTAATTCTCCCTTATCGATATCTAAAGCTTTTTGAGCTTCCGGTGACAAAGTGATTGACTTGGCATTTCTTTCAAAAATACCACCACCTTTAGAAATTTTTGTTATGTCATAATCTGTCCAACTTGATCTTGGCAAGTTAAACATTCTTTCTCTTTCCTTGAAGGAAGATGCAGCATCCGGATTTGGATCAATAAAGATGTGAAGGTGATTGAAGGCAGCAATCATTCTGATATGCTTTGAAAGCAACATGCCATTTCCAAAAACGTCTCCTGATAAATCACCGATACCAACACAGGTAAAATCTTGCGACTGGGTATCAATTCCCATTTCGGCGAAATGTCTTTTAACGGAAATCCATGCGCCTTTAGCGGTAATGCCCATTTTTTTGTGGTCATAACCAACAGAGCCGCCGGAAGCAAAAGCATCTCCTAACCAAAAATTATATTCGGCAGAAATGCCGTTGGCGATGTCAGAGAATGTTGCGGTTCCTTTATCTGCCGCAACAACCAGATATGGATCATCATTATCATGACGAACCACATTTTGCGGGTGAACTACTTTACCATTAACAACATTGTCAGTTACATCCAGCAAACCTCTTAAGAAAGTTTTATAGGCTTCGATACCATTTTGCAGAATTTGATCACGGCTAAGACCTGTGCTATCAGTTTTAACCACAAACCCACCCTTAGAACCAACCGGCACAATAACGGCATTTTTGGTCATTTGCGCTTTTACCAAACCCAAAACCTCAGTTCTGAAATCGTCATGACGATCTGACCAGCGAAGTCCACCTCTAGCAACCTTACCGCCACGAAGATGAATGCCTTCAACATTAATGGCATAAACAAAAATTTCGGCATACATGATTGGCAAAGGCAGGTCAAGAACTTGTGCCGAATTTAGTTTGAAAGAGAAGTAATCTTTGCAAGAGCCGTCAGGCTTGGTTTGGTAGAAATTAGTTCTGAGCGTAGAAGAGATAATATTAAAAAATTTCCTTATAACCGCATCTTCTGAAATATCGGAAATCTTGGACAAGCCTTCTTTTAACTTAGAGCTGATTTCTTCAATTTTCTTTTTTCTGTCACCGCTAAATGAAGGATCAAATTTTGCTTCAAACAACTCAACCAATAAAACAGTTAAATCACGATATTTAACAAATACATCAGACAGGTGATTTTGGGTATAACGAAGACCGATTTGGTATAAATATTTGCTATAGCCTCTTAGCATATAAATTTGACGCCAGCTTAAATCAGCAGCGACTAGAAGACGGTTTAAATTGCCAATTTTGGTTTCTCCTTTCCAGATTTTGGTGATGGTTTCGACAAAATTATGCTTGATTTTGTCAGTTAGTTTGCCGCCATTTTTGCTCAAATTGAGATTGAAGTAATGAATCCAAACATCTTTTTTTCCCTTGGGGGAGACTAGATAAGTATGTTCATGAACAACATTGAAGCCAAAACTGTCTAGAATCGGCATGATATCAGAAAGCAGAATTTTCTTTTCCGGGCTATAAAGTTTTAATTCAACAATATCTTCAGCAACTTCCGGACTTTTATAAAGATCGCAAGCAACATTTCCGGTTTCCAAACATTGATTGATATATTTTATGTCCAGAACTGCTGCTTTGGCATTGAAGCGGTTGGTATAGCTGACCAAAAATGCGTCACGATAAGTTTCGATAAGGTTTTTGGCCATATCGATGGAAAAATTGGCAATCGGAAATTCAGGAGTAGAAAAATTATTGATGATTTCATCTTCAAGATCATCATTCCAAAGGCGACATAGTTTGACCATTTGATTTTCAAGCTCATCAACATCAATTTTCGGGATACCATTTTCAGTTCTAACAATCAGGTAAAGCCTGGTTAGATTAGAATCAGCGATTTGCACAAACACATCAGAGACTTCGCCTTTGTAAGTTGCGGCAATTAAATTTTGGATTTTTTCCTTAAGGGAAGTGTTAAAAATATCTCTTGGAATAAAAATCAAACAGCTGACAAAGCGGGAGAATTTATCATTTCTAATAAACATTCTAGCAAGAGAACGGCCGGAAATTGCTACAATGCCGGTTGCAATTCTCAGCAAATCATCTTGCTCAATTTGAAAGAGTTCGTCACGCGGATAAGATTCTAAAGTGGAAAGCAAATCTTTATAATTGGAGCTGTTTTTGCTATATCCTGCAGCATTTATTACCTGCTCAATTTTTTTGCGGACAATCGGAATTAATTTAGGGCTTTGGCAATAAACCGGAGAGGTGAATAAACCGATAAAACGATATTCACCCACAACTTTCCCGTTAGAATCAAATTTTTGGATTCTAATTCTCTCAGCATTTGAATGATGATGAATTTGTGATTTGTAACGCGATTTTAAGATCTCAACCAAATAAGGATGTTTAACCACATCTTCAATTTCATCCGAAGAAACATTTACTATGGAAGGTTTAGTGCTTTCATAGGTTGATTTGTAGGTGCCAAGACGGCTACCAACAACTTCTTCATAGGAATATTTTCCGTTTTTATTTTTGATGTCGAATTCAATTGCACCCAAAAAGATGAATTTGTTGTCAATGATCCAGTCAATAAAGTCAATGGTTTCAGCCACATCAATCACACCATTTTTAACTTTCAGACCCTTGAAATGAGCTTTTGATTTTTCTGCCAAAAAAATCATCTCCTGCCAATCACCAATCATTATTTTTATGGTGTTGAATATTTCCGACAAATGCTCCTCTAGCGGCTTTAGCTCATCATCTGGAATTTTAGCTAAATGAAGCTGAATGATTGACTCGTTAGATTGATTATTTTCTTTAACAAAAGATTTAATGGCGCCGTCACTTGATCTGCTGGCAGTTAAAATCGGATGGATGACATTTTTAACTTCAATGCCACGATTGTCGAATTGCATAACAACAGAATCGACCAAAAATGACATATCGTCATTAACCACATCAAGAATAGTATATTTGGACTCAAACCCGTGTTTTTCAACTCTCGGATTATATAATCTGATCTTAAAATTATCGGCTGGTTTTTGGGAAAAAAATTCAAAACTGGAAGCGGCAAAATCAAGAAGTTCTTGGCTGCTATAACCCTTAAAATCCTTATCTACACATTGCGAGTAAAATATTTTTATGTAATCAGCGAGATGCTTAGAGGAGTTTTTGCCAGTTTTAGAAAGATCAATAACCTCTTGAATAAGCGACTGCATTTCTTGCATAGAGTAAGGAATAGTAGTGTTAATTGGGATTTATTTTTTGATTGCGAGAGCAACCATTTGCTTGCCTTCCATTCTTGGAGTAGCTTCAAATTTAGCAAATTCAGAAATGTCATTAGTGATGTCAGTCATCATCTTTTCAGCCAAGTCAAGATGCGTCATTTCACGCCCCTTGATTTTGATAGAAATTTTGACCTTATCGCCTTTTTCAATGAATTTTATAATTTGCTTAATTTTTACGTCGTAATCACCTTTACCGATATTGATGGAAAGCTTCACTTCTTTAGTTTCAACTACTTTTTGTTTCTTCTTTGCGTCGGCAGCTTTCTTTTGAATTTCATATTTCATCTTGCCAAAATTGGCGATTTTGCAGACTGGCGGCTCTGCGTTGGGAGAGACTTCAACCAAATCTAGACCGGCTTCAATTGCCATCTTTATTGCCTGCGTGATCTCAGTGACACCCACCATATCACCATTCTCATTTATCAACCTGACTTCCCTTACCTTTATTTGATCATTAATTCTAAAACCTTTACCAGAAACTTGTTTCACAGAAATATACTCTTTATTAATAGACGCCCCGCCAAACAAAGACGAGAGCCTCGAATATAGTTAGCAAATATTAATTTTCCAAGATTTTTCTTTTAACAAAAACATCCATGCCAAACTAAGTATTTACACCCCAATTCAGCAAAGTACTTTTGAGGAAAAATTGCGGCAAGGAATATAAGCTGTATCAGGCGATACAGTGTCATTCTTCGAGCAAATTTTTACTAAAAAGACGAAGGTTAATAGTGGTACAAAGCTTTTGCGGTTAAGCGATATTGCAAGAAAGATTTTGCTGCTGATAATTGGCGGCTTTTAAATTTAACAAATCTTGCCAGAAGAAAAGCAAAATGGATTATAAAGTAAAACTGCAAAAAATTTCCCATAGCACCAGCTTTGAGAATTTTACCAATGATTCAGCCGGTTTTGTTTTGCAAAAGCTGATAAAAAATTCTCCCCGCAAACATTTTTTACACATCACCGCAGATGATAAAGATGTGGATCTGATACAAAAACAAATCCAGTTTTTTGCCCCAAATGAAATTCAAAATAATGAGCTGCAAATTTTGTCATTTCCCGCTTGGGATTGTTTGCCGTTTGACCGTGTTTCTCCAAAATCAAGCATCATCTCTGCCAGAATTAACACTTTGCGTGAGCTATGCAAAAATGACTCCGGTAAAAAAACTTTAGTCATTGCCTCAATCGGAGCAGTTTTACAAAAAACCATTCCTTCTTCTCTTATCAAAAATTCTGGTTTTAAGATTGAAACAGGGGAAGAAATTTCCATCGATTCTTTAGCTCAAACCTTAATAGACAACGGATTTAGCAGAGTTCCAACTGCCAGCAGTATTTCTGAATTTGCCATTCGCGGCAATATTGTTGATATCATCGCTCCTTACAATAACTCATGGCAAAATGCTGACGACCTAATTGGTTATCGTTTGGATTTTTTTGGAGATGCGGTAGAGACAATCAGGGTTTTTGATCCCCTCACCCAAATCACCAACAACAAAATAAACAAGATTAATCTTTTCCCTGCTACAGAAATTAATTTAAACCAAAAATCAATCGGGCTTTTTAAGAATAATTACCGTTCATTTTTTGGAATTCCGCAGGAAGATATGATGTATAACGCAATTTCTGAAGGCAGAAGTTACGCAGGAATGGAACATTTTCTACCCCTGTTTTATGACCAGCCGTTGAGCAATATTTTTAGCTATTTAAGTGAGCCACAAATTTCACTTTCAGAAGAAGTTTTGCAGCTAAAAAATGAAAAGCTGAAAATCATTGAAGAATATTACCAAACAAGAGTTGCTACCTTGCAAGAAAGCAAAAAATCGGGATCAATTTATAATCCACTTCCGCCACAATATCTCTATTTAAATGACGAAGAATTTAAGAATGAAACTTCTAAAACTCTGGAAATTAAATTTTTAAACCAAGGACAAAATTCTGAAACAAATATCAGAAAAATTGATCTGGAAATTAAACCAATTCCTGATTTTGCTCTAGCATCTAGAGCCAATAAAACCAATGTTTTTGAGTTATTCAAAGATTTCTTAAAAATAGAATTCAACGAACATAAAATTATCCTTGCCTGTTTTTCTCTTGGCTCGCAAGAAAGGCTGAAAAAAATCCTCTTTGATCACGATGTTTCCAGCAAAGAAATTGAAAATTCCGATGACATTTCCAAATTAGCAAAAAACCAAATCGGGCTTTGCGTTTTGCCAATTGGCAATGGTTTTTTCACAAGCGACTTGATGATTATTGGTGAGGCAGCACTTCTGGGAGAAAAAACCAATCGCCAAACTTCTAAAAAATCTGCCGAGAGAATTTTATCTGAAGGCATAACTTTGCAAGTTGGCGAGTTAGTTGTACACCGCTATCACGGTATTGGAAAATTTGATGGACTGCATCACATAGAAACTTCCGGCATCACTAACGACTTCCTAAAAATTCTTTATTTTGGCAGTGACGTTTTATTCGTTCCGGTTGAAGACATAAATTTAATCACCAGATATGGCAGTGATAATGCACTGATAACACTAGACCGGCTTGGCAATAACAGCTGGAAAAATCGCCGTGAAAAAGTCCGCGCCAGAATTAAAATTGCAGCAGAGCAGTTGATAAAAATTGCCGCTGAAAGACAGATTAAGAAAGCGCCAATTCTTATTCCAAAACAAATGGAATATGAAGAATTTAAAGCCCGTTTTGGCTTTAGTGAAACTACTGACCAGTTAAGGGCAATATCCGAAATTGAGGAAGATTTGCAAAAAGGTTCACCAATGGATCGTCTGGTTTGCGGCGATGTTGGGTTTGGCAAAACTGAAGTAGCAATGCGCGCCGCTTTCATCGCCGCACAGAATGAAAAAGAGCCATATCAGGTGGCAATTGTTACGCCAACTACTTTGCTTTGCAGGCAACATTACCATAATTTTATCAATCGCTTTCGTGACACTGATTTAAAGATTGCGCAACTATCGCGCATGGTTTCAACTGCGGAAGCAAATAAGATTAAAAAAGACCTGGAAGAAGGGAAAATTGATTTGATAATTGGCACTCACGCACTCTTAAACAAAAATATCAAATTCAAAAAACTTGGGCTTTTGATTGTTGATGAGGAACAACATTTTGGCGTTGCCCAAAAAGAAAGGATCAAAGAGTTAAAAAGCGAAGTTCATATTCTAACTTTATCAGCTACACCGATTCCTAGAACTCTGCAAATGTCCCTAACTGGCGTTAAGGAACTTAGCATCATCAGCACGCCGCCGGTTGATCGTTTGGCAATTCGCAATTATGTCATGCCTTATGACTCGGTAATTATCAGAGAAGCAGTTTTGCGCGAATATCAGCGTGGCGGAAAAAGTTTCTTCGTTGTGCCGCGCATTCAAGATATCGACCAGCTATATGATAAATTATGTAAGCAAATTCCCGAAGTAAAAATTGAAGTTGCCCATGGCCAAATGCCGCCCGGCACCCTGGATAAAATCATGAATGATTTTTACGACGGCAAATTTGATGTGCTGGTTTCTACCACCATTATTGAGTCCGGCATCGATATTTCTTCTGCCAACACCATGATAATTTATAAGGCCGAACATTTTGGCTTGGCGCAACTCTATCAACTTCGTGGCCGCGTTGGTCGCGGCAAAATCAGAGGCTATTGCTATTTCACCACTAAAGTTAACAAGCTCAGTGAAATCGCCAAGAAAAAGCTGCAAGTAATGCAAACTCTTGATGCGCTTGGTGCGGGCTTTTCCATCGCTTCACATGATATGGATATTAGGGGAAGCGGTAATATTTTAGGCGATGAGCAATCAGGACATATCAGAGAAACCGGTGCAGAGCTTTACCAATCTATGTTGGTCGATGCTATAAAAGCTCTCAAATCCGGCGCTCCGCAAATTGATACAAAAGAAGTTGTTGAAGAAGAATTTCCTGTTCAAATCAAACTAGGAATTTCTCTTTTAATTCCTGAAAATTATATGAGTGATTTATCAACCAGAATGCAGTTCTACAAACGCATTGCAACAATTGAAAACCAAGAACAGCAAGAACAAATCAGCGTTGAAATTATCGACCGCTTTGGAAAATTGCCGGTTGAAATTGAAAATCTTTTGCAGATTGCTTACTTAAAAAGCCTCTGCAAAAAAATTAATATTGAAAAGGTGGAAGCTAATTCACAAGGCATTCTGATTACTTTTAGAAATAATCATTTTGATAATGGAGAAAAACTTTTGGAGATGGTTTTTTCCAGTAAAAACCAGATCAAATTACAAGGGCACAAGATTTTATTTTTGGCTGGCTTTAAGTCAGATCAAGAAAAACTGCAAAATGCCCTTAACGCAATTAACAAGATCAATTCACTTGTAAAATAAGGAATAATTGCTTTAATTCCCCACTTTCGAATAGCCTTCCAAATCTATAAATCATGGAAAAATTCACTACTCTGCAATCAGTTGCCGCACCATTATCGCTTGTCAATATCGACACCGATATGATCATCCCAAAACAATTCCTTAAAACCATTAAGAGAACCGGTCTTGGCGCAAATCTTTTTTTCGAAATGCGTTATGACCTGCAAGGCAAAGAAATCTCTGATTTTATCCTTAATCAACCAGCTTACAAAAATTCCAAAATTCTAGTTGCCGGTAAAAATTTCGGTTGCGGCTCCAGCCGTGAACATGCTCCTTGGGCTTTATTGGATTTTGGCATCAGATGCATTATCGCCCCTTCTTTTGCAGATATTTTCTATAACAACTGCTTTAAAAACGGTATTTTGCCAGTCATTTTACCGGAAGATCAGGTTGAAGAATTGATGGCGCTGGCCTCAGACCCAACCGCTAATTTTAACGTCAATTTGCCAAAACAGGAAATCACCGCGGGCAATAAGATCTACAAATTTAATGTTGACGATTTTAGAAAAACCTGTTTACTAGAAGGCCTTGACGATATTGGTTTAACCTTGAAGAAAGAAGCTAAAATTAGCAGCTTCGAGGCACAAAACCGACAAAAGCTGTCCTGGCTTTATTCTTAATTTAAAACCAAAAAACAATGACAATATTACAAGGAAAAAAAGGTTTGATTATGGGCGTTGCCAACAATCGCTCAATTGCTTGGGGCATTGCGCAAGAGGCAAAAAAATTTGGCGCTGATCTTGCCTTTACTTATCAAGGTGAAGCTCTACAAAAAAGAGTTGAACCTTTAGCAGAATCTCTTGGCTCTGATATTGTCCTTCCTTGTGACGTAACTGATCAAAATTCCGTAGAAGCAGTTTTTAAAGAATTGGATAAAAAATGGGGCAAGCTTGATTTCATCGTTCATGCTATCGCCTATTCTGACAAAGAAGAATTGAGAGGTAGATTTATTGACACCACTCCTGGCAATTTTGCCAACACCATGAATATTTCTTGCTACTCACTAGTTGCGGTTTGCAAAGCTGGTGAAGAGCTAATGAAAAAAGCTGGTGGTGGTTCTGTTATCACTCTTAGCTATTACGGCGCTGAAAAAGTTGTTCCTCATTATAATGTTATGGGCGTTGCTAAAGCAGCCTTGGAAGCAAGCGTTCGTTATTTAGCTGCAGATTGCGGAAAAGATAATATCCGCGTTAATGCCATTTCTGCCGGTCCGGTTAAAACCCTTGCTGCTAGCGGCATCGGCGACTTCCGCTATATTTTCAAATGGAATGAATATAACTCTCCTCTAAAACGCAATATCGATTTGGCAGACGTTGGAGGTGCTGGCGTTTTCTTGCTAAGTGAACTTGGTAACGGTGTTACCGGAGAAGTTCTTCATGTAGATTCCGGCTATCATGTTGTCGGCATGAAAGCACTTGACGCACCAGATATTTCCCTAGTTAAAGAAGAATAGATCCAGCAATGGTTAATTAATGAGAGATTTTTATTTATAGAAATCTCTCATTTTAACCATTACCGTTGGCCACCAAGAAGTTTTCAATAATGTCCAACCCATCTCCACTTTTAATCATCATCTCTTCACCATCCGGCGCTGGAAAATCAACGCTTTGCAAAATGCTGGTTGAAAGAAATCCTGACATTAAATTATCAATTTCTGCAACAACCAGAAAGCCTCGCCAATCAGAAATTGACGGCAAACATTATTTCTTCATCTCCCATTCAGAATTTCAAGCAATGATCGAACAAGACCAGTTTCTTGAACATGCCGAAGTTTTTGGCAATTGCTATGGCACACCAAGAAAAATGGTTGAAGATGAAATCAAAATCGGCAATTCAGTTCTCTTCGACATAGACTGGCAAGGCGCCAGACAAATCACCGATAAATGCGGAAAGCAAAAAGTTATTAGTTTCTTCATTCTGCCACCATCAATGGAAGAACTGCACAAAAGACTGCAAACCAGGGCTGAAGATAGCGAAGAAGTGGTTTTAAAAAGAATGGAAAAAGCTAAAGATGAAATGGAGCATTTTGACGAATATGATTATGTTTTGGTTAATCACGATCTGGAAAAAACTTATCAATCAATCCACGGCTTAATTAGCAATCACGATAATCAACACCCAACTCTAGGGCCAGAAATCAGGGCTTTTGTCGCACAACTTCTTAAGTCAGAATAAAATATGGAAACATTAGCCGCATATTTTCAAATCATTCTGGATTACCTGGTGTTCTTAGTCGATAAAATCGGCTATTTCGGCATTTTTGTCGGCATGTTTCTTGAAAGCACCTTTGTTCCCATTCCGAGTGAAATCATCATGATCCCTGCTGGCATCGCCGCTGCGGAAGGTAAGTTTAACCTGACTTTAGCAATTGTAATCGGCGTAATTGGCAATCTGCTCGGCGCAATATTCAATTATTATTTGGCAATTTATTGCGGTAGAGCAATCATGCTCAAAATCGGCAAATATTTCTTTATCAAGGAAGAGACAATTATTTGGATTGAGCAATTTTTCAAAAATCACGGCTCAATTTCAACTTTCACCGGTAGGTTGATTCCGGTTGTACGCCATTATATTTCCTTACCGGCTGGTATTGCCAGAATGCATTTTGGCAAATTCTGCTTTTATACATTAACAGGTTCAGCAATATGGGTAACGATTTTGACTTATCTAGGATTTGTGATTGGACAAAATAAAGAGCTGATAAAAAAATATCTCGATCTGGCAATTCTCATCTGCCTTTCTATCTGCTTTTTGCTGGTTTTGGTTTATATCAAATTCAATAAAATCAAAGCCGTCAAATCAAAATCTAGCAGCCAAAATTAATAATGCTGCCATCCATAATTCTTAATTTTTATTAACTGACCATCCTCATCTAAAAGCTTAATTTGCGATTGTATCGCCTTTTGCAAATATCCGATACAACTTATCTTCAGTCCCAATTTTTTTGATAAAGTTTCAATTTTAGCTCGGTTGGAAGAGCTAGCAGTAAAGAGCAATTCATAATCATCTCCACCGCAAAATAGCTGACTGGGATCAATATTGTCATTTTTTGACAGGCAAAATTTTGCTGCGTCCGATATTGGAATTTTTCTTTGTTCAACAACAGCTTCCAGTTTTGAAGCTTTACAAATATGCAGTAGCTCTGCAAATAAACCGTCCGAAATATCAATTGCAGATTTGCTTAAACCTAATTTTACTAGCTTCATTCCCAGATCAATTCTTGGGCTTGGTTGTAAATGCCTAGAAATCAAAGCTGCTTTATGGTTTTTGTTCGAGCAGGAAATTTTATCTTGCACCAATTGCAGCCCCAAAAAAGCATCGCCAATATTGCCGGAAACAAAAAGCAAATCTCCATCTTGCGCAGCACCGCGTTTTAAAGCTTTTCCTTTCTTCACTTCACCAAAAACAGTCACGCTAAAACAAAGTTTGTCTTTAACACTTACGCTATCGCCACCAATCAAACTAACACCAAATTCCTTACCAACATCTCTTAGACCGCGGCAAAATTCTTTAATAAATTTTTCATCCGATTTTTCATTTTGGGAAAATCCTAACAAGTAATATAAAGGCTTGCCACCCGATGCAGCGATGTCGGAAATATTGGTTTTAAGCAGCCTACAAGCAATGTTATAAGCGCCGTAACTTTTGCTGAAATGAATATCCTCCACCATCATGTCTTTACTAACCAATAATTCTTTTCCCTTACCAATCTCAATTGTTGCTACATCATCAGCCAACAAACCGGCAGCTTTAACACCGTTGGTTAGCGGTAAAAAATATTTTTCGATTATTTCAAATTCGTTGGACATATGCGCTAATGCGATTGATGGAACGGGGAAAAGCATAGTAGAATTATTATCCTTATCTAGCAATTTGGAATAATTTCTGGATTCAGCATTATAACTTAACCATTCTGGATTGCCGCGTTGCTTCACTCCTCGCAATGACGATGTTGGAAGTTATGAGATAATTTTCTACGCCGTCATTGCGAGGAGCGTGCGCAGCCAGCGACGTGGCAATCCAGAAAATACCCCATCAAAACAAACTAATGGCAGCCTAAAATCAACAACCTAAAATCACCAAAATTTTAAAACTCAAAACCCACCATTCCCATGACTCCATTTATAACCATCGGCCTATTACTAATCTCCAATATCTTCATGACCTTCGCCTGGTATGGCCATCTAAAATTTAAACCATCCCCTCTTTATTTAGTCATTCTAATCAGCTGGCTCATCGCCTTTTTTGAATATTGTTTCCAAGTTCCCGCCAATAGAATAGGCCACGGCTATTTCTCCGCTGCTGAATTAAAAACCATCCAAGAAGTTATAACTCTAGTAGTTTTTGCAATCTTCTCAATTTTCTACCTTAACGAACCGCTAAACTGGAATCACCTTATTGGCTTTGCCTTCATTGCGTTGGGAGCATTTTTTATTTTTCACAAATGGTAGACTCCGATTAAGAAACATCCGTCTAAAGCAACAAAACTAACATGATATTGAGTTTTTATTCCTGAGTTACTAGCTTCACCGATGCGCTAAATTTTTAGCATCATAAAAACAATTTTATTCGGAGGTATAATATGAAAGGATTTAACATGACATGGATTGCGGTAATAGGCGCTCACAAGGCTTATTTCTTTAAAAGAACTATAGCAACCAAACCCACCTTAATTGAAGAGATCGAGGCCGAGCTAGACAGAGAACATGAAAAACCAGGCAGAACTTTTGATAGCATGGGAGCTGGCCGCCATGCAGTAGAGCCTCATACCGATTATCACCAAATTGAAAAACAAGAATTTGCCACCAAGATATTGGAAGTGTTATCTAATGGCTCAAGACATAATAAATTTGAAAAGTTAATTCTGATTGCCGATCCAAAAATGCTTGGTATTATCAATAATCACTTAGATAAAGATCTAGCTTCTAAGGTTCAAGAATCTTTCCCGAAGAATTTTGCCGAAATGGAAATTCGGGAGATTGAAGAACATATCGCGGATATGATAGATAAAAAGCTTTTCTGATTTAGAATTGAAGTTAAGCTTTTAAGCTATCCCCAAACCCCCAACAAAAATAAAATGAGCGACAACACAAATAATGTGAGAGTAACTTCTATTGATTTTTTACGGGGGCTGGTCATCACGCTGATGACTTTAGACCACACCAGAGATTCCTTCAGCAACTTCAATATCGGCCCATTGATTGGGCTAGAAACGCCAACGGAAATTTTCTTTACCCGTTGGATAACTCATCTTTGCGCACCGATTTTTGTCTTCCTAGCCGGGATGGCAATTTATCTGCATAAATTAAACAAAAATCTTCCCCGGCCAGAATTACAAACTTTTCTGATTAAAAGAGGATTATTTCTCATCTTCCTAGAATTCAGTTTGATCAGTTTTTTATGGATAAAGATTTTTAACGTGCAAGGAACTTATATTTTTAGCGCGCAAGTAATTTGGGCTATTGGCATGTCGATGTTATTTATGGCTGCCCTACTTTTCTTCTCAGATTGGCTGATTCTTGCCATCGGCCTAACAATCATTTGCACCAACAATATTTTTGATATTTACACCTCAACCGATTCCATAATCTGGAACATATTACACAACCGCGCCAGCATAGCGCTTGGAAGTAAAGCAACTTTAGAAACCTTCTATCCACTATATCCATGGCTAGGTCTAATGGCTGTTGGCTATGGTTTTTGCCATTTACTTTATTGCAACAAAACTCTTTTCCCAACAATAGGTGAGAGGAAAAAAATGTTAGCCAAACTATCTTTTATCATGATAACCACCTTTGTGGTCTTGAGGTTCTTCAATTTATACGGAGACAGCTCACAATTTAATCACAACCCAGACTTCATCATCGCCCTAAAATCTTTTCTGGAAGTCACTAAATATCCTCCGTCTCTACATTATCTACTAATCACTTTAGGAATCGGCTTCGCTTTATTTTCCTGGGCGGAAGGAAGAGACAACAAAATCATCAAAATATTTTCCAACTATGGCAGCGTCCCACTTTTCTACTACGCTCTTCATTTAATCACCATTCCGGTTTTAAATTTCATCATCAGTAAACTTCTAGGCCAAGAATATCCGTATCACAGCCATCATCTCTGGATTAGCTGGCTAATGAGCCTGCTCATCATCGCTTTATTATATCCGGCGGTTTTATGGTTTAAAAATTTCAAAACCAAACACCGTCAGAAATTTCCTATTCTGACCTATTTTTAAAACCATGCCAAATAAAGCAAATATCATAATGCTAATTTGGATAATCCTATTTTGGGTTATCATGGCCATATCCCCAATCGACCGTCATGATTGGCTGATGGAAAATATCCTGTTTTTTGTCTTTTTCACCGTATTAATCACCACCCACAAATTCTTCCAATTTTCCACCATATCCTATCTCCTAATCACCATCTTCTTCACCCTCCATCTCACCGGCGCCCACTACACCTATTCCAAAGTCCCATTCGGCTTTTACCTATCCGAACTATTCGACCTGCAAAGAAACCATTTCGACAGAATCGTCCATTTCTCCTTTGGCTTACTCCTCACCTACCCGATCAGAGAACTCCTAATCAGATATACCAAACTAAATACTTTCTTCAGCTACTATCTCCCAATCGACATCATCCTAACCTGCAGCGCCTTCTTCGAAATATTAGAATGGCTCTTTGTTCTAGGCGTTAACCCAGAACTTGGTGATGCTTATTTAGGAACACAAGGTGATATTTGGGATGCGCAGAAGGATATGGCTCTTGCAGCTGTCGGGTCGGTAGTGGCGATGGGAGTTGTTTATTTAGGTAGGAGAATTTATAAGTAAGATTTTTTGAGATAGCGACTAGTAATAATTAGGTGTTTTTATTTACTCAAAACACCATATTCCTTGAGTGCTACAGAGAGAAATCCATTAGCGTAAAATCATTTATTAACCAAATTATAATATTTATGCCAATCAAATACTATGGAAATGCCCGCGGAAATTCGTCGATTAGAACTATCATAACCTATACTGGAAACGATGGTGAAAAATTCGGACCTAGTTTTATTGTACAAAACCAAAGGAGTGAGTTCACAAAAGCACGTCCACTTTCCAAATTAGGAGGGTTCTTAAATAATTTTCGAGATGAGCTTGATGAAGAAATGGTGGAAAATATAAGAAGAGACCACCAACTTAAAGAAAGGGCAGAAGATGCTTTACCTGTTCTTGAAGAAAAAGAAGAACAGGAAAAACCATCAAACGCAATGAAACCAATAGCCAAAATAAATGTTTCTAAACAAGACAAATCTTTGTCTGTTCAAAAATAAGTACCAGCTACAAATTCCACCAAAAGACCTAGATAAGGCTGTTGCGGAACATCAAGATAATCAAACCAGACGAGTCTGGATTTGTTGAACTGGTTAACAAAAAAAGCTGAAGACCACTTGAAGACGCTTGTGCTATCCCATAATCAATAATATATGAGTTGCCAAAATTGCGTCTTTTAGCATCCTAAAATGAAGGTGTAAATTCTAGGACAAAATTGCAATCGATATATCGGCGGTAATAGCGCTGATCAAGAGAGAAGAAGGTTTTGAAATTGTAGAAAAATACATCGGCAATGCCATTATTTCAAGCGTCCCCGCAAGTGAATTTGGTAACAGAATTGGATATTTGTCAGCACCGCAAAGCATAAAAGAAATTAAACTGGCAACCAAATTTGCCAAGCTCAAAAAGCTTTCCGGTCAGGATATAGCGATGAGATTTCTTGAATTGTTGACTAGAGAATAAATTTTATCTCTGGCCTGTTTTTTGTTCGAAGAAATTTTACTCCTTGTTTGGTTTGGTTTTTTCTTCAGAAATAAAACGGGTATAAAACCAGCTGAGTGTTATTAGACTGATGCCAAGACCCAGGAAGGAAAATATGCGATATAGGCCGGTAAGCTCGGAAGCGTCGTAGAGAAATACTTTGCCGACAGTTAGCGTTATCAAACATAGGGAAGATATTCTGACCATTTTATCTTTTCTTATCGTTCCCGCAAATAGCAGCGCAACTCCCAATAATAACCATGCGACTGAATAGCTGTAAGTTTCAGCATTGCTGGTTGTTCCTGAATTCAGATATTCCCCATGATAGAGTTGTCTAACATTTAGAGAAACCAGGGTGAATAACAAAATAAATGCAAAAACATTATTGCAGAGAATATGGAATTGGTTTTTCAAACTATCCAGATTTTTATTTGCAAAAAGCAGTGCCGCAATTGGCAAACCATAAGGCAGAATTAAGCCGTTAAATATTGGCAAGAAGCCGATAGATTGGCTTTCAAATAAAGGATTGTAAATCATCAAATCGAAATAAATGATGCGCAGCATTGCAATTGATAAAAGCGCTGCGCCGCTTGATGATATCATGCTGCGGTTAAATTTTTTCCCGATCCATAAACATGAAGCGCCATATAGGCAAAAGATGTTTGTTATGACTCCGCGTTCTATAAATCCGGCTTTAGCAGATAGGATGCCACCGTCTAGCGCAAAAATATTTCTTATCAAATAATAGCTGGTAACTGTTAGCAAAATTACTGCTATGGCTTCTATAAATTTGACTAAATTGTCATATTTTTGTTTGGATAAAATTATGCTGGCAATGATGAATTCTATTGCCGGAATTCCGAAATGAATTAATGGTTTTGTGGCCATATTCACAGTTGATGCATAAAAATAATAGGATTGATTTTTGCTAAGACTGATCAAAGACATTTCTACAATTGCCATGATTTCCCTACTAAATAGCAGGAGAAATATAGTGGTCAAAATTCCCATTATTTTTCTTAATGCGGCTATATCAATTTTGTTGTTGATCCAGCTAATTGCTAAAATCTGGGATGCCAAAACAATTGGTAAAAATCTTGCTTCCAATTGAATAGCGAATGAGATTGACAAAAAGGTGGTGGATAGAATGGCGAAGATTGCCAATAGATGTTGCCTGATTTTTTCTTCTGTCTTGAATTGAAGATATATTTTTGCGGTTATGCAAATTGACAGTAGCGAAGCTGCGATAGCTACCGCACTCCAAGTTATTTGGTTTATAAGTAAATGGAATTTGATATAGCCGATTAAATAATAGACAACACTTACCGCTGCAATCAATATGGCCCATAATCTAGGGTTTTCAGACTTCCACATTAAGTAATAGCCGGAGATGATATATAAAAGCGCAAAATAGCTAATGATCGTGACTGATTCATATGATTTTGGAGCATTCCATGCCAAAAACATTATGGCACATGCAGCCGCGGTTATAAGCGGGGCAAAGCCGTAGAGCTTTTGTTTGAAATATGCTAAAACAATACTGCCAAGAGCCATTAATCCAAAAAGCCCCCATTCCATAAATCCGAAATTGGCTTGTTTGGCAATTAGCCCCATGAAGAGTGTTGATCCGCCTAAAGTAAGATAGGTAATGGCGAGAGATAATTTAAAACCATTGCCTTTATCAACCGCTCCATTTTCTATCGCTTTGCTAAAAGCAATGGCAACCGTGGCACAAACTGCCATTAAAAACAAACCCAGATAAACCGCGTTAAATGGCTGGAATCCACCCGTTAGCCATATTGCCACCCATGCAAATGCAGCCAATATCACTGGTATAGAAAGCTTCCACCAATTTTGTTTAATAATGACGATGAATAGGCCAAATAAGGTTAGATATAGATAGCTGAAAAGCACTGCTGGCCTTGGCTCGCCGGAAGATATTAGTGCCGGAGTTAAAAACCCGCCAACCATGCCAAAAATGGCAATTGGCATGCCATGGCGAAGTGACATTACAATTGCGGTTGCAGTTACTGCCGCCATTCCTGCAAATCCTAAAAATGGCGGAACAAGATGATAAAAATTGGTGGCGGCATATACGCAAATATATAGATCAGCTATAGCGGCGCCGGCAAGTGTTTGGGATATTCTTTTTCCATTGGCAATAGTTTTTTTGGCGCTGATAAAATTGCTTAAACATAACAATCCAATACCAAAAAAAGCAGCTAAAGTAACACGCATTTCTTCTGTCAGAAGCCCGATTTCTATTGAATATTTTACCAAGAAAAATCCGGAAAGAGCTAATGCTATACCACCAATCCAAACCGGAAGACGCACTCCGAAACGTTGCTCGAAACTGATTTTTGGGCTTGGTTCTTTGATGGGTTGAACTGGAATAGTTGGAGCCGGTTCTTCTACGGGAATAGTTGGAGCTGGTTTTTCTTCTACTGGAATCTGAATATCTGGCTGCGCAACAATCTCTTTTTTTACATTACTTGATTGCCGATTAACGGTGTTATCAATCTTCTTTTCTTCAATAAAAACATTTGATTCTATCGATAATTTTAAAAATTTTGTTAATTGATTTCTGAGCTCCTGTATCTCATTTTCCAGAAGCTTGATGCGAGATGAATTTACCCACGGCATAATGAGAGAAACGACAACAAAAATTCCCAACAGAAAAAAGAATGACATCATATATGGATTGGTTTGCAGTTATTATTTATAAAACCGTAATTTTTTACCGTTTATAGAAAAAATGTTTAATAAAGCAAAAATTATTCTAGCTGATATACAGCAACATTAATTCCTTAAAAATTTTGGAAGTTAACGCTTTCTAGGCATTTGAATTCTAAGCATAAAGTAGCTATTGCAAGAAAAAATTGCTGCGGAAGTTATGCTGTTTCTAGCAAAATCTCAAATGATGAAAAATAAAGTGGCGGGAGTGACGGGACTCGAACCCGCGACCTCATGCGTGACAGGCATGCGCTCTAACCAACTGAGCTACACCCCCTAATAGAAGGGGAAAATGAAATGGTGGGTGATGACAGGCTCGAACTGCCGACCCTCTCCTTGTAAGGGAGATGCTCTACCAACTGAGCTAATCACCCGAAAAAACGCTAAAATTAATTGCTTTTACCTTTACAGGCTAAGCAACAAAGGCGGGGAGTATAAAATTCTAAATTGAAACTTTCAATAAATAATACTGTGCCTTTTGTAAAAATTGTTGGGGAAAATTTATGAACTTTTTTAAAGCCGGTAACTAGCTTTAATTCTTAATCTAACATCGCCATCTTCTGGATTGCCGCGTCGCTGGCTGCGCACGCTCCTCGCAATGACGATTTGTCATTTCTGAATTAGAACTTTCTACATCGTCATTGCGAGGAAGGACTTTAGTCCTGACGTGGCAATCTAGGAAAAATAACTAAAACAATATTTTAGAATGGGATGTCATCGTCCAAATCTTCATTGAAGTTGGACATGTCGTTTTTGTTGTCTTTAGGTTTAGAGCCACCTGATGGTTTGCTGGAGAAGTTATCGGAATTGTCATAGTTAGAACCGCCGCCAGAGCCTCTGTTAGAATCTAGCATTTGCAAAGTGGAGTTGAAATTTTGCAGAACCACTTCGGTGCTATATTTTTCAACGCCGGCATTGTCAGTCCATTTTCTAGTTTGAAGCTGGCCTTCGATATATAATTTTGAGCCTTTTTTTACATAGTTTTTGATGACACCAACTAAACCTGGAGAAAAAACTACGATGCGGTGCCATTCGGTTTTGTCTTTTCTTTCGCCGCTGTTTTTATCTTTCCAAGATTCTGTGGTGGCTAGAGAAAAATTGGCAATTTCTCTGCCGTCGGATGTGTTTCTAATTTCAGGATCGCCGCCGACATTTCCGACCAAGATTACTTTATTTACTGACATAAGATTGATGCTTTAATTGATAGTTGGGAAAGGACTGATTTTAAGCGGGGAATCTGATTTTAAAAGTTATTTATTTAAAAACCAGTTACTCAGATTCCGCCGGTTTGATTATCTCGATAAGCTTGATTGACCTGGCATCGGCATCAAGAATTTTAAATGAAATGCCGGAAGAATGGTTAAAAATTTCTCCCACTTCAGGAACTTTTTTGAACAGAAAAAATGCCAAACCGCCTATTGTGTCGAAATCACTTTCAATATCTTCAATTGCTATTTTATCTTCTAAAAATTCAGAGATTTTTTCTATCTCCACCCTGCCCCCAACTTGTAGGGTATTTTTGTTAATTTCTTTAATGCGAAGATAGATATTGTCGCCTGGCATATCGTGCTCGTCTTCAATTTCTCCGACAATTTCTTCCATAATATCTTCAATTGAAACCAGGCCATCTGTGCCGCCATATTCATCCAGAACAATTGAGATGTGAACCCGTGAAGAGCGCATTTTCAAAAGCAAATCGATCACGCGCATGGAGCGCGGCACATATAAAACTTTGCGGATGATATTTTGAATTCTAAAATCTGCCTCTTTGGATTCTCCATCCAGGCCGATGAATTTAGCCAAATCTTTGCCATGGATAAAGCCGATGACATTATCCAAATTGCGTTTGAAAACCGGAACTCGGCTATGTTCGTTATCAACAATCAGTTTTTTAATATCTTCCAAACTAGCATCATATTGAACGGCAACGATATCCGTTCTAGGCGTCATGACATCCCCAACTTTAGTATCTTCAATATTGATAATGTTTTTTATCATCTTTTTTCCCTCGGCGCTGATCAGGCCGTTTTTCTGGGAATTATCAATTGAGCTGTTCAAAGATTGAAGAAGAACCGATCTTTTATTCCTGCCTAATAATTTTAAAATGGCAGAAGAAAGAAGATTGGCTTTTTTAGGTGTTGATTGGTGAAAATTATTTAAAGAGGTTTTGTGGCTGCTACTATTCGATCGATCTTCCATAATTAATGTTATTTTGTTGGTGCTTCAGTGCGTGATTTAATGACCTAAAGCAAATAGCTCAAAAAGCAGGTGATGACATAGATGTCAATTACTATGGCAATGAGGGATGAATCGGATTTGGTGAATGGCTCTTTCAATAATAATTTTGCCACAAATCTTTTTCCGCGGGTTTTTTTAAGTTCTGCTTTTTGCTCTTCAGTTAGAGGAATTTTTTTAGGAGTGCATCTTTTGATGACAACAATGTGCCAGACGAAATAAGCGATGACCAGAATTGAAAAAATCCACTGGATGACAGGCACATTCACCAAAAGCAAAAACTTGTTGATGAAAAATGAGATCAGATAAGCAACACCGCCCCAAACCCATATGGCAATGGCTATATCTTCTCTCCCATGATGAGCAAGGATGAAATGATGTTTAAACTCTGCGGCAAAATTTTTGAAAAATTGCTTCATGAATTAGCTGTTTTGGTTATTGGCCTTTTCATCTCCAGGAAGAGTGTTATTTTGCACCATTCTATCCATTCCTTCCCATGGAGATTCAAAATCGAAATTGCGAAATTCTTGTGGTAACTTAACCGGTTCGTAAATTACTTTTCTTTGCGCTTCATCATAGCGAACTTCTTTATAACCGGTAAGAGGAAAATCTTTGCGAAGCGGGTGGCCTTCAAAGCCATAGTCTGTTAGGATGCGTCTTAGATCAGGATGGTTTTCAAAAATGATGCCATACATGTCAAAAACTTCTCTTTCAAACCAGCCGGCAGCGTTGAAAATTCCTGATATGCTTGGAACGGAGATTTGATCTTCCACAGCAACTTTAACGGTGATGCGGTTATTTTGTTTTAGACTTAAGAGGTTATAAATGACTTCAAATCTTGGAGTTCTTTTGCCAAGAAAATCTGCGCCAAACACATCAAGCAGAAGTTTGAAAGAAAGGTGAACATTACTTTTCAAAAATTCAAGGAAACCAACAATATCAGATCTATCAACATAGATGATAAGATTGTCATTTTGAATTGGCGGGATGGTGATTTTGCCGCTGAAATTTTCTTGGATATACTGAGCTTGTTGCTGCAATTTATTCATAATTATCTTCTAAATTTGCCGGTTCTTTTGATTTTTCTTTGCAATTGCAAAACTCCGTAAAGCAAGGCTTCTGCGGTTGGAGGACAGCCAGGAACATAAACATCAACCGGCACAATACGGTCGCAACCTCTCACAACTGAATAGGAATAATGGTAATAACCTCCACCATTAGCGCAACTGCCCATGGAAATTACATAACGCGGTTCGGCCATTTGGTCATAGACCTTTCTCATGGCCGGGGCCATTTTGTTGGTCAAAGTGCCAGCCACAATCATAACGTCAGATTGACGAGGAGATGGGCGGAAAACCATGCCGAATCTGTCTAAATCATATCGACTTGCCGCAGTTTGCATCATCTCTACCGCGCAGCAAGCAAGACCAAATGTCATTGGCCAAAGCGAGCCGGTTCTAGCCCAATTGGCAAGATCATCTAATTTTGCTAAAATGAAGCCACGATTTTTAATTTCTTCAATCGCACCATTTAGCATTAAATCTTGGTTTAGCGGACTTATAAGAGCGCTATTATTTTTTACGCTTTTTATATTATTGATTATTTCCATTCTAGAGCGCCTCTTTTCCATTCATAAATAAAGCCGATGGTGAGCAAAGTTAAAAATACCATCATTGACCAAAAGCCAAATACACCGATTGTTTTTAGGGAAACAGCGAAGGGAAATAAAAAGGCAATTTCTAAATCGAAGATTACGAACAAAATTGCCACTAGATAAAATTGAACGTCAAATTCGTTTCGAACTTTACCAACGCCTTCAAAACCGCATTCATAAGGGGAGTTTTTTTCAGGGTCAGGTTTTCTTTTTGCTAAGAAAAATGGGATGACCAAAATGACAAATGAAAGGCCAGCAGCAACAGCAAAAAACAACAAAATTGGCAAATAGCCAAGAAGAAGATTGTCCATTTTTAGAGCTTGTAATTATAGGCGAGTTGTGAAAATATTCCGGCTTAAAGCCTCATCAAAAGAGACCGCTAAGTTACCAATCATCCAGCAATAAATCAAGTTTAAATTATGCTATTTTCAGGTTTATACACAGCACTTGTCACCCCTTTTAAAAACGACAAAATTGACGAAAAGGCGCTGGAAAAAATGATTGAATTTCAAATCAAAAACGGGGTTGATGGCATTGTGCCTTGCGGCACGACGGGAGAGTCTCCCACGCTTACTCATGATGAACATAATTTAGTAATTGATTTATCAATAAAAATTTCCAACAAAAGAATTAAAGTCATCGCCGGTACCGGCTCCAACTCTACAGCCGAAGCAATCATGATGACCAACCATGCCAAAAAATCCGGCGCTGATGGCTGTTTAATTGTCACTCCATATTATAACAAACCAACTCAGGAAGGCCTATATCAGCACTTCAAAGCCATCAATGACCAGTGTGAAATTCCACTAATTCTTTATAACATCCCAGGCCGCTCCGTTATCAACATGACTGACGAGACCATAGCCAAACTAGCTAAACTTAAAAATATCGTTGGATTGAAAGATGCCACAGGAGATCTGGCTAGAGTTGCATCTCTGAGATTATTAGTTGATGAAAATTTTTCGATCCTTTCAGGAGAAGATGCTACGGCAGTTGGGTTTAATGCCATGGGTGGCTACGGGGTTATTTCCGTCACTTCCAACATCGCCCCACGCCTTTGCGCTGATTTGCAGAAATTCACTAAAACTGGTGATTATAAATCCGCCCTTCAGGTTCAAGATAAGCTGACAGACCTACATTCCGCAATGTTCTGCGAAACCAACCCTGGCCCGGTTAAATATGCCGCTTCTCTAATGGGTCTTTGTAGTTCAGAAATAAGACTGCCTCTAACTTTGCCTTCCGATGCCAACAAAGCTCGGGTTGAAAAAGAGATGAAAAGAGTTGGATTGATTTAGAGACTTCTACCTTTTTGCCTTCCTTGCGCCCTTTCCTGAGCTTCTATCATACTGACCCAAAATCCTTTATGGCTGTTTTTATTCATTATTTTGGCGGAGCTGACCAAATAAGTTAGCTTTTGGCCTAGAATTACTGAAGTCCAAAACCCAACCGGCTTTACCAAATCAACAATTTGAATTTCCCCTAAATTTTGATTTTCTTGTTCCTGATTCTGCGGATTGATTTTTTCCACCAATTCTCGCGGATTTTCTTTTTGTATAAATTTCTCGCTATCTTCTTTCGTCAGCACCTTTTCCGCTTTGATAACCCTTTTGCTTTGGATTTTATTAACTATAATTTGATATTTCTTGCGCGCGAAATGCAGAAAAATGCTAAAAATAATCCTGGTCAGCAAAATACCGATAAGTACTAAAGCAAAAATTGCCAAAAGCACCGGAAGAACATCTTTTAAAAATAACATCAACTTGCCTGTAAGCATTTGGAATTGTGTTTTTACTGATTAAATATAAATTGCGCTCTCGTTATTGCATTCTCATTTATCACCCTTCAAAAAACAATTGGTTTTTCAATGAAAAAATCTGAATTACTTCTACCAGCAGGCTCCCTAGACCGTTTAAAAACTGCCATACTCTACGGAGCAGACGCAGTCTATTGTGGCACACCTGATATGTCGCTTCGCACCAAGTCATCTTTTAGTCTGGAAGAGTTGGTTGAAGGGATTGTTTATGCTCATTCCAAAGGTAAAAAAGTTTATCTCACTCTCAATTTATTTTCTCACAATAAGGATATTGAAAAACTGCCGGAATATATTGAAACGGTTAGAAAGGTGAAACCGGATGGCCTCATTATTGCTGATCCGGGAATTGCCCATTATGTTCGCCAAAACGCACCAGAGCTGGAATTACACATCTCAACGCAAGCCAATATTTGCTCATGGTTATCAGTAAAATTTTGGGAAGATCAAGGCGCTAAACTGGTTGTGCTGGCAAGAGAAGTTAGTTTTGAAGAGCTAAAAGAAATACGCGAGAAATGCCCAAATATTAAGTTGGAAGCTTTCATTCACGGCTCCATGTGCATGACCTATTCCGGCCGTTGTTTGCTTTCCAACTTCATGTCGGAAAGAGGCGCCAATCAAGGCTCTTGCGCCCATAGTTGCCGCTGGGGGTATAAGCTAAAAATCAAGCTTAAAGACAATACCGAACATGAAATTGAAATTACCGATCAAAATAAAGATTTGTTCGATTTCTTTTTGGAAGAAGAAATTCGCCCAGGAGAGCTGATGCCTTTTGAGGAAGATGTTCACGGCTCTTACATTCTTAATTCCAAAGATTTGTGCTTGATGCCAAAGCTTGATGAATATCTTTCCATCGGCATTGATTCCCTAAAAGTTGAAGGCAGAAATAAAACTGAATATTACGCCGGAACCGTTGCCAGAGCCTATAGAATGGCAATTGACGATTATTATGCCGACCCACAAAATTGGAGTCCGGATGAATATATGAAAGAGCTCGATGCCGTTGCTAATCGCGGTTACACCCTCGCCTTTCACGAAGGAAGATTGACCAATCTGGCCCATGATTATGACAGCACCAAATCAACCGCCATTTATGAATATGCCGCTCGCGTGATTGAATGGCAAGGCGAAGACATGATTGTAGAAATCAAAAACCGCATTGTTGCTGGTGATGTTTTAGAATTTTTGTCTCCTTTTTCAAGGCAACCAATTTTGCTTAGAATTTATGAATTTGAATCAGCAGAATCCGGCAACAAAACAGCAGCTGTGCATTCTGGCCAGAAAGGAAAAGTTAGAATCAAAAGCGAGTTATTTCACCTAGAAGACAAAGAAAAACTAAAAGAATTATTGCCACCGCTAACGCTGATCAGAAAAGAAAAAGCAATGGACGAAAGCGAAAAACACCGTCTGGATTTGCACAACCAGGCTCACAAAATTGAAGGCGGCGAAGGAAGCGAAAAGAAGTATCAAAATCGAAAGGAAAAATATTTAGCTTCTCTGGAAGAAAAACTACAAGAAATCTCCCCAAAAACTCCAAGAATCGGCACTGAAGGCTGTTGCGGCAAAGGCTGCAATGGCTGTTTGATTTTTTGGTATGATGATAAATATCAAAAAGCCAGAGAATTGCTGAAGACTAAAAAAATGGGAGAGATGCTTTAAAAAAAATTATCAATCTATCAATTTTTTAAGTCCATGCTATAAACTTGAATTCTAGACAATTTACTACTTCCCTAACCACAATAATTATAAGTAAAAATAAATATGAGAAATGACGATCAACAGGAAATAAATATCGATTCTCTAACGGTTGTAACTATTGGCACCATGATTGCCACCACAATTATTAATATAACCGAATTTGAAGAAAAATTTTCTGCACCTATAAATGGAGTAATACTTGGCGCCTTTATGAGCAATATGTTTAGATACTATGACATTGAGACTAAAACCAAATTGCTTTTTGCTGGAACCGGAGCATTTTTAACAGCTTTGACGACATATTGTCAGAGTAATTTATCAAGACAGCCCGATCCAACCTCTGACGCAGAAATGACACTACTTTATTATTTAGCTGCCATGGCAACTGAATATAAAACTGGCGTTTTTAGAAGGGCATTTAACTTAATAGCAATGGCAGGAAATACCACTTCTTTAGCAGCACAAAGTATATATAGACCAATTATTAACTCCTATCAAAGAGCAATGGGAGAGGAAGAACTTGGGGATATAGAATTGGGAGACTTTGCTATAGAAGAAGATGAGAAGATAGAAGCAATACGGCTTACAATAGAAGACATAGTAAGGGAAAAAGTGACAAGCCACCTAAACAACCTAACGCAACGCCGCACCCCGTCTAGCCGAGCTGCAAATGCGGCTGCTCAACCATTACATGGAGAAGAAGAAAAATCCAGCGGTTTAGGCCAGAATTTTTAATCACTGCAATTTTAGCTTCTCAAAAATTCCGTCAATTTTGGATTTTGAAGAAGACTGTCTAAAGCTTCTTGCAGAGATTCATTGATAATTTTCTCATCAGTGCTGATCAGTGGAACAATGAAATGTTTTTTAGTCGCGTAGAAGTTTTTATCAGTTACATATTTCTTTCCGAGCGGCCCTTTAGCAGTTACGCGAAGCAAAATTTCAATTTTTGAACTTCCTTCCAGAAAGCCACGGTTAGCGGTGTAGCGGAAATTGACAATTTTTATTTCCAGACTTTTGTTGGTTAAATCAGTGATTTTACCACCTAAAGAAGTTGCGGGATTTTGAACAAAGAAACCATCTTGTTCCAGATCTTTCGTGACCTTGTCTTTAATAACATCAATCAGGTTTTTATTGGCTGTAATCGGAACCAACTCTTCTCCTAATCTTTTAGTGCCGATAATTTTCTTATCCATTCTTTCATCCACTACCGCTACCTCAATCACCTTGCTGCCGCTAAAATCGGCATATCTTTTATTGATCGACAAATCAAGATTGACCTGCTCCTTATCGTAATAAACGCAAGACGAAAGAAGCCCTAATAAAATAATAGAAAATGCAAATTTTTTCATAATTCTAACCTCCCAAATTTTAGATATTATTTATTAATTAAAACCGCTCTAGCGGCAGCCAACCTAGCGATTGGCACACGATATGGCGAGCAAGAGACATAATCCAAACCAGTTTTATGGCAGAAATAAATCGAGTTAGGATTGCCACCATGTTCACCACAAATTCCCAATTTTAAACCCGGACGAGTTTTTTTGCCACGCTCATAAGCAATTTTGATTAACTCCCCTACTCCATCCTGGTCTAGCTCAGCAAATGGATCTTTTTCAAAGATTCCTGCTTTTTGATAATGAGGTAAAAAGCTGGAAGAATCGTCACGTGATAGGCCAAATGTAGTTTGGGTTAAATCGTTAGTGCCAAAGCTGAAAAACTCTGCCTCTTTGGCAATTTCACCGGCCATGAGCGCTGCTCTTGGCAATTCGATCATGGTTCCAACCATGTAATTTAGCTTGATGCCACTCTCTTTCTCAACTTCATTTTCAACTTTTACGATCAAGTTTTTGAGAATTTCCAATTCTTTTTTGCTGGCAACTAAAGGCACCATGATTTCAAGCAAAACCTCTTTGCCGCTTTCTTTTTTAACTTTGCTGGCAGCTTCAAAAATTGCTCTTGCTTGCATCTCATAAATTTCCGGATAGGAAATGCCAAGTCTACAACCGCGGTGGCCAAGCATTGGATTTTCTTCCTTCAATTGAGAAATTCTGCGTTTTACATAGTCAATTTCAACTTTGGCAGTTTTAGCAACTTCAGCAATTTCACTTTCTTTATGAGGCAAGAATTCGTGAAGTGGTGGGTCAAGAAGACGAATTGTCACTGGCAAGCCAACCATGATTTTAAAAATTCCTTCAAAATCTTTGCGTTGCATTGGAAGGAGTTTTGCTAAAGCTTTTTTTCTAGCATCAACTTCTTCCGACAGAATCATTTCACGCACGGCAACGATACGGTCTTCGCTAAAAAACATATGTTCAGTACGGCATAAGCCAATTCCTTCAGCACCAAATTCTCTGGCAGTTGAGCAATCAAGCGTTGTTTCTGCGTTAGTGCGGATTTTTAATTTACGGATTTCATCAGCCCAAGCCATCACGGTTTGGAAATCTCCCGATAAATTTGGTTTCAAAGTTGCCACCTGACCTAGCATCACTTCACCAGTGCTGCCATTGATTGTGATGACTTCTCCCTCTTTCACTTTCACACCATTAGCGGTGAAAGATTTGCCGTTAACATCAATTTGTAAACCCGGCGCGCCAGACACGCAAGGCGTACCCATACCACGGGCTACAACCGCTGCGTGAGAAGTCATGCCACCTCTAGCAGTCAAGATACCTTGTGAAACATGCATGCCTTTAATATCTTCAGGACTGGTTTCAATTCGCACCAAAATCACTTTTTCTTTTTCGGCGCGTTTTTCTGCATCAGCTGAAGAAAACACCACAACACCGGAAGCAGCACCCGGAGAAGCAGGAAGACCTTTAGCGATAACTTTAGTTTTAGCTTTTGGATCAAGAGTTGGGTGCAAAAGCTGATCAAGAGATTCCGGATCAATGCGTTTTATTGCCTCATTTTTATCAATCAAACCTTCAGAAACCATATCAACCGCAATTTTAATTGCTGCGGCTGCAGTGCGTTTTCCGCTTCTGGTTTGCAACATCCATAATTTGTTATTTTGTACGGTGAATTCGATATCCTGCATGTCTTTATAATGCAGTTCGAGCTTTTTATAAATCTCTACCAATTGTTGGTAAACCTCTGGCATCACCTCTTCCATTGAAGGCAGATCAGAACCACTATCAACGCGGTCTTTTTTGGTTATATTTTGCGGAGTTCTAATACCGGCAACTACATCTTCACCTTGGGCATTAACTAGATATTCGCCGTAAAAGTTTTTGTCTCCGGTTGAAGGATTGCGCGTAAAGGCAACACCAGTAGCACAGTCTTCACCCATATTGCCAAATACCATGGATTGAACATTCACCGCAGTTCCCCAGCTTTCCGGAATGCTGTTTAAGTTACGATAAGTAATAGCACGGTCATTCATCCAAGAAGAGAAGACAGCACGAATTGCGCCCCAAAGCTGCTCTTCAGCATTTTGTGGAAATTCCTTTCCTGTTTCTTCCTTAACTTTTTCTTTGAATAGGATGGTTAATTCTTCCAGATCTTGCGCAGTTAGGTCGGTATCAAGATTAATGCCGAGCTCCTGCTTTTTTTCTTCCATCAACACTTCGAAGTTATAATGGTCAACTTCTAAAACCACGTCAGAATACATCTGGATAAAGCGGCGGTAGGAGTCAAAAGCAAATCTTTTATTGTTACTTTTCTTGGCAAGCCCCAAAACAGTTTTGTCATTTAAGCCAAGATTCAAAACCGTATCCATCATCCCAGGCATTGAAGCTCTAGCGCCGGAACGCACAGAAAACAGCAATGGATTATTCTCATCACCAAATTTAGCACCCAAATTTTCTTCGATTTTTTTAAGAGAATCCTTAACTTGCAACTCTAATTCTTTAGGAAATTGTCTGTTATTTTTGTAGTAAATATCACAAACCTCGGTAGTGATAGTGAAGCCTGGAGGAACAGGCAAGCCAAGCTTGCACATTTCGGCCAAATTTGCACCCTTGCCACCAAGAAGATTCTTCATTGAAGCATCACCTTCGGCCTTTCCATCGCCAAAGCTATAGACTAATTTCGTATTTTTGTCAGACATTGATTGGTTAAAAAATAGGTGGTCAAAAATAGGGCTAGTTTGTCGAGTCAGTTTTGCAGGTTTCTAAAAAATCCTGCACTTTACGCTCTATAACTTCCTGGATTATAATATTGGGATGATATTTTTTCACAATATCTAAGTTAATTTTACAGTGATGCTCATTGGCAAAATAGGCATTGCTGAAATGTTGCGGCAAGAAATACATCAAAGCACCGCTGAAAGAATCGCTATATGAAAATAAAACCGGAAGCGATTTATCTTTATTGGTAAAGAAAGTCGATTTTTGAAATTGTTTCTTTTGATCATCTGTAATCTCAAGCCTGGAATAGCTGAAAGGCTTTTTTGGTTGAAATGAATATTCATTATCATTTTCGATAGAAAGATTCATTAAATTGGCAATATCGCCATCATGTTTGATTTTGCTTGTTACCATAAAGCTATTTCTTGGCATTGGCTTTAGGGCCGGATAATATTTTTCCTTCAAAAAATTCATTATTGCCAAATAGCCATAATGAGCACCTATAGTGTTCCAATGGGTATCAGTTTTGTAATAAATCTCATGCGGCTCTTTAGCTTTTGCCCTAAACATTGCGTCTCTTAGGTCGAGAACCGGAAAATCCGGAGCTTTCCTTTTCAAAACCACTAAAAACTGATCCAACCTTTTATTGCCAAATTTAGGGATGATTTCATCCGGCAAAAATTCGTGATAAATGCTTGATTTATTTGGCGGGATGACCAATAGATAATTGATGTTATTCTTCTTTAGCTCCTGCCAATTACTGATTAAATCATCAATTCTCTCCTCCAGGAATTTTTTATCCAAAATAACTTTGCCCTGCACATCGATCATCTCCTTATTGGTGTCTAAATAAAACCAACCATCTTTGGACGAAACCCGGTTTGAAGGAAGCTGGTTAAAAATTTTATCCAACATTTGGCTATTGATGGAAATTAAGGTTTTTCTAAAGCCGTAATTGTCGTTATAGAAATCCTCAAATTTTTTGGGATAGTGTTTGAAAATTTTTCCCTGCAAAGAGAATGGCGGATTAGAATTCAAAACTCTTTTTTCAAACAGCTCCTTAACTGGAGAAAATTGGAAAATATTATCCAAAGTCGGAATAGCCAGAATTACAAAAAATATCGCGATGAGAAAATAGCTCGATTTTTTCATGCTTAAAATTGGAAATAAATGAAAGGATTATGAGTGCCGGCAGCCAAACGAATTATGGCCAGAATAAATATGGCAATTAGCCAAGAATCTTTCAGAAGAGAAACCCAGATTTTGGCCGAATTGCTTTTGAAACAAAATTTATGGAATAAAAATAATTTACCATGACGGGAAAAAATCGGCATGGAAAGCAAAAGCGCAATTGCAAATGCGCTAAGATTGAAATGTCCATGAACCAAAGTTGCAATATTGCTTGGCAGTGCAGGAAAATTGAAATTGACAAACATCGCTTTTAGATAGGCGATTGAATAGGGTAAATCAGCACTTCTAAAAAATACCCATCCAACCATTACCACTAAAAGCGCGTAAAAATGAGAGATGACTTTTTGTCCGGCAATAATTGCGCCGAATTTTGTTCTCTCCAAAACCAAAAAACATCCATGAAACAAGCCCCAAAAAATGAAGTTCCAGCTGGCGCCATGCCAAAATCCACAAAGAAGAAATACCAAAACTAAATTAAAATATTGCCGAGGAACAGAACAGCGATTACCACCCAGGGGGATATATAGATAGTCGCGAAACCAGGAAGAAAGGGAGATGTGCCATCTTTGCCAAAATTCTCGAATTGATTTGGCAATATATGGATAATTGAAATTCTCTAAAAATTTGAAGCCAAAAATCCGCGCCAGGCCAATTGCCATGTCGGAATAACCGGAGAAATCGAAGAAGATTTGCAAGCTGTAACAAATAATGCCAATCCAGGCCAGATTAGATGAAAGCTGGTCTGCAGGCAGGGCAAAAATATTATCGGCAATTTCGCCAAGCGGATTGGCAATAATTACTTTCTTCCCTAAACCAATAATGAAACGCCTGATACCATAAGCAACAAATAAAGGATGATGGCGGCGTTTTTTAACATCGAGCTGTTTGTTGATAGTGTTATAACGCACGATTGGCCCGGCCACCAATTGCGGAAATAGCGAAATATAAAGCGCCAAATCAAAAATATTTTTCTGCGGCACTACCTTGCCGCGATAGATATCAACAATATAGGAAATAGAGTGGAAGGTAAAAAAGGAAATCCCGATCGGCAAATGGACTTTGTCTATGGAGATTTTTAAATCTGAAGAAAAGAGCGCTAAAAACCCGTTTAAATTATCAACAAAGAAATTGGCATATTTGAAATAACCAAGAAGCACCAGGTTGATTGTAACCGCTCCAAATAAAGCTGCATTTTTGGTGATAAGCTTTTTTTCTCCCTGATTGGAAGAGCCGATTAATATGCCGAAAAAATAATTGGCAATAATCGAAACTAAAAGAACAAAGATATATTGCATCTCGCCCCAAGCATAAAAAAAGAGGCTGGCAATCAGCAATAAATAGTTACGGAAATTTCTTGGGCTGAAGAGATATAGCACCAATATTGTCGGGAGGAACAAGAACAAAAATATATTGGAGCTAAAAACCATTATTTGAATGATTATTTATATTAAATTGAATTCCCTCTCAGCAATCTGCTGACCATTTAGAATCAAGACAATCTTGTGCAAACCGGTATAATATTTTCTAGTCGACATCAATCTGAAACAATGGCGTTTTTTAAGCACAAAAACACCCGCCTCCAAATTTTTCTCGCCGATCTGGAAAATCTTTTTTGAGAATTTGCCATTTTTCATCAGAAAATAAATGGCATATTCCAGGCGAATTTTATTCTTTTTTGGATTATTTAATTGGAAAGAAAATCCCAAATCGGCGGCGATTTTAATTACGCTTTTTTCCAAGTCAAAAGATTTGAGCTCGATCTGATGGCCCTCTGCAAGACCAAACAATGCCAAAGCCCTTTTATCACCCTTTTTTAACAATCCCCTTAACCCATGTTTAACTAGTTTTTCAAGATCAGGGCTGGCATTTTTAGCTAACCATTTCTTGGCCAGATCAAAAGCAATTTGCGGATTATCTTTGGAAATGTCGTTGAGATTATTTGCCACGCTTCTTCTGACATATTCCGATTCATCATTTTTTAAAATCTCCAATATCGGAATTATCGGCGATGGGTCATTTTTAAAATTCGGCAAAGCAATGCCCCAGGGCAGTCTTGGTCTGCAGCCTTCGCTAGCTAATCTTCGAACATGATGATTGTCATTTACGGCCCATTTTAGCATCCTTTCTAGCACTTGATTTTCATATCTGACTAACAAATGCCGGATAGCAAATTCGCCGCTGCCATATTCGGTAAAAAACTCCAAAGCATCTAGAGATATTTCCAAATCATTGAGCCCAAAAGCTTCAACATAATCAGAAAAAATCATCAGCGATAAGCTAGACATTTTGCCTTGCAAAGCAGGATCGTTAGCAATCTGTTTTAAAATCTGGATATTTTCCGGATAAGAATCGGTAAGAGTTTGGTTTAGACAAAAAGAGATATGGCGCATTCGCTGCTTTAATTCTCTAGCTTCCCAATAATCATCAAAAATTAGGGCTAAGAAAATTTTCTCCTTAAATTCTGGGTAGGATTTTTTAATGGATTTGGCAAGAACCAAGGAAAATTGCCTGCTATAAACTTCTTTCAAAGCAGCCGGCATCTTACTTGATAAAGCTTAGGATTTTTTGGAAAACTTGTTCAATATTCATCTCTGAAGTATCGATTTCAATCGCATCATCAGCCTTTTTTAGGGGAGAAACAGCGCGAGTTTTATCTTGGAAATCGCGGTTTTTTAGCTGTTCGAGAATCACATTATAATCAGCATCAACATTATTGCCTTTTAATTGGGAAACTCTTCTAGTGGCGCGCACTTCCGCGGAAGCGGTGATAAAAAATTTATGATTAGCATCAGGGCAAATAACTGTTCCGATATCTCTTCCTTCTAGCACTGCGCCGGCTTTCTCCTTAATGCCGATAAGCGCAAAATCTCTTTGCAGATCAAAAATTGCTTTCCTGATTTCTGGCCTTGCAGCCACAATTGATGCCGCTTTGCCAATTTCTTCATTATGAAGTTTTGGTGATTCTAAATCGAGTTTAAGAATATCTCCACAAAGCGGAATGATGTTTTGCACATCTTCCAAATCAAGCCCCTGCTCTAGCGCCAAAAAGGCAATAGCGCGATATAAAGCGCCAGTATTTAAACAAGGAAGATTAAAATGAGTGGCAATTTTTTTGGCGATTGTGCCTTTTCCGGAAGAGGATGGACCATCAATAGCAATGAGAAGTTTTTTCGGATTCATTAGCTATAGCTTTCTTTTTTGTTAATCCAATCTTCCTCGACTTTAACAAATAAAAATAGATGAACTTTTGTTCCAAGAATTTCACCAATTGCTTTTCTGGCCTCTTCGCCAATCTGCTTAATCATTGAGCCTTTTTTGCCAAGTACAATCATCTTTTGGCTTTCTTTTAACACAGAAATTGTTTGGCTAATTTTCACCTGGCCGTTTTTTAGATCTTCCCAGGCATCGGTACGGACATAAAGGGAATAAGGCAAATCTTGATTGAGTTTTAAAAACAATTGCTCACGGGTAATTTCAGCAGCGATAAATTTCATCGGTGCGTCTGTAATTTCATCATCATTAAATTGCCATGGCCCTTCCTGCGCTATTGAAATTAGATGTTGCTTTAAATCTTCAACTCCATCACCAGTTGCGGCAGAAATTAAAAATATTTTTTCAAAACCGCGCTCAGATAAAGCAGCAATTGTGCCCAGAATTTTTTCTTTAGCGATCGAGTCAACTTTATTGATGGCAATGATTGGCTTGATTTTGTGAAATTCCAAATCTTTCAAAATCTGCTCATTATTACTACCAAGACCTTGATTGGCATCAATTAGCAGACAGACAAAATCCGCTTCTTTAATAGCTTGCCAAGCCGATCTAACAATTGCGCGCTCCAACGGACGATTGGTTTTGGGAATAAAAACGCCGGGAGTGTCAAGAAAAGCAATTTGCGTATCGCCCTCAACCATTATTGCCTTGAGAGTGTTTCTGGTAGTTTGAACTTTTGGCGAAACAATAGAGATTTTTTGTCCGACTAGATTATTGGCTAAAGTTGATTTTCCGGCATTAGGTGCACCGATAAGAGCAATTTGCGAGAATTTCTTTTTATTTTCCATTTATTTCCCCTTGCAATTCTTCGGCAATTAGAAATGCCAGTTCTAAACTTTGGGAAGAATTTAAACGCGGATCACAATGAGTATGGTAGCGGTCTTGCAAATCCATCTCTGAAATTGCCTGATTACCTCCCAAACATTCCGTCACATCTTGTCCAGTCATTTCAAAATGGATGCCTCCCGCATAAGTACCGATTGATCTATGGATAGTCAAAAATGATTTAATCTCTGATAAAATATCGTCAAATTTTCTAGTTTTGTAATTATTGGCCGATTTCATGGTATTGCCATGCATTGGGTCGCAAGACCAGATGACATTTTTGCCCTCAGACTTAACTCTTTCAACCAATTTTGGCAGCAAATCTTCAACTTTTTTAGCGCCCATCCTGGAAATTAAAGTGATTCTTCCGGCGTCATTTGTTGGGTTTAAAACATCAATCAGCTTGATCAAATCATCTTCAGAAATTGAAGGACCAACTTTAAAAGCAATTGGGTTTTCAATGCCTCTCATAAATTCAACATGGGCTTCCCCAACACCCCTTGTTCTATCGCCAATCCACAATAAATGCGCTGACAAGTCATAATATTTTTTCGACTCATCGCTCATATGGCGCACACGGGTGAATTGTTGCTCATAATTAAGCAGCAAAGCCTCATGAGAAGTATAAAATTTGGCGCTATTGAGCTGATAAAACTCGCTAGAATTTAAACCGCAAGATTCAATAAAAGAAATAGTTTGGTTGATACTGCCTATGATCTCTTCAATATTATTGCCTTCTTTGTTGAGTCTGGAGACAAATTTTTCATTCCAACTATTAACATTGCGAAGTGACGCATAGCCGCCAATTGCAAGGGAGCGTATGTAATTAAGTGTTGCAGCAGAATGAAAATATGCCTTGATCAATCTTTGCGGGTCACATTTTCTGGCATCTTTATTAAATTCAATGCCATTGACAATGTCACCGCGATAGCTAGGCAGGGAAACGCCATCAATAGTTTCAAAATCATCAGATCTTGGCTTGGCATATTGCCCGGCAACTCTTCCAACTTTTACCACCGGTTTTTTTAGCCCATACATCAAGGCGATGGTCATTTGCAGAATAGTTCTGAAATAATTTTTGATGTTGGTGTGGTTAAATTCAGCAAAACTCTCGGCACAATCTCCCGCTTGCAGCAAAAAGGCCTCGCCTTTAGCAACTTTTGCTAAATCGGCCCTTAAATCATCAACTTCGTTAAAGGAAACCAAAACCGGAAATTTGCTTAGTTCATTCTCAACTTTTTGTAGCTCTGCCTTATCTTCATAAATAGGCTGTTGCTTAATCGGAAGGTTACGCCAGGAATTTGTAGACCAGTTTTTGCTCATGAAAATAAATTAATTTTTTAAAAACTCGTAAAAAACGCTTCAAACCAGATAAATCTTAAACTTGATTTGTAAAGGCCAGTCATTATTCTGCAGCCCCGACTCAATGTCAAATGCTTAATTCTAAGAAACACCCATCATAAAATATTATGACTAAAAAAATCGCTTTCCAGGGCGTTTATGGCGCCAATTCTGACTTGGCTTGCAGACAATTTTATCCGGATTATCAAACCATTCCTCAAGGTTCATTTTTTGATGTGTTTAAAGCGGTAGAAAATGATGAGGTGGCCTATGGCATGATTCCGCTAGAAAATTCCTATGCCGGCCGCGTTTCAGAAATTCACAATCTTTTGCAAGACAGCAATATTTTTATCGTTGCCGAACATTTTGCTAAAATTGAACATCACCTCGCCGCAACGCCTGGCACCAAGCTGGAAGATGTGAAAGAAATTTACTCCCACCCACAAGCTTTGATGCAATGCCGCAAAAATTTAAGCGAGATGCATGTCAAACAAATTGAATGTTCCAACACCGCAGAAGCAGCAAAATTTATTGCAGCAGAAAAAAGCAAAACCAAAGCCGCGCTTTGTTCTAAGCTGGCTGCAGAGCTCAACGGATTAGAAATTATCAAAAGCAATTTACAAGATAGCGGTGATGAAAATTTCACTGTTTTCATCGTTATTTCCAAACATGCAAGCGACCCAAATCCGGAAAAAGGCAAAGTGATCACCACCATGCTTTTTACAGTCCGCAACATTCCCGGCGCCCTATATAAAGCACTTGGCGGCTTTGCCACAAATGGCGTAAATTTATTGAAATGGGAAAGCTATATCCCAAGCGGCAAATCATCCCAAGCCAAATTTTTTATCTCCATCGAAGGTCATCCTTCAGAAAAACATGTCAGCCTGGCGCTGGAAGAAGTTGGGTTTTTCTCTAAGTCAGTAAAACTTCTTGGCGTTTATTACGCTGATAAAGCGAGATATGAATAATTAAGTTGTTTTTCCTGGATTGCCACGTCAGGGCTAAACCCCTTCCTCGCAATGACGATATCGAAAGTTTGTTATTATAATTTGCAACGCCGTCATTGCGAGGAGCGTGCGCAGCCAGCGACGCGGCAATCCAGAAATAAACAAAACTCTGCACCAAGCAGAATAAAAATCCAAAAACAACCAAACAAGTAAAAACTTCTCATGCGCATAATCTCCGGCAAACATCGCGGCAGAAAACTGGTTGATTGCTCCCATCTAAAAACCCTACGCCCAACATCAGACAAAAACCGCGAGAATCTATTCAACATCATCTCCTCCTCCAAAAAAATACGAGACACAGGTTTTGAACTTCAAAATTCCAATTTGCTTGATGTTTTCTCCGGCAGCGGCGCAGTCAGCTTCGAAGCTTTATCAAGAGGCGCAAAATCCGCTTCATTAATCGACAATAATCGCGAACATCTGGAAGTTGCCAAAGAAAATGCCCATCTGTTAAAAGAAGAAAATCTAGAATATTTCTGCCTCGATATTTCAAAATCAGCCTTCAAAAACCAAAGACAATATAACCTAATTTTCATCGACCCACCCTATCACAAAAATCTGGCAGCAATCGCATTTCTAAACCTAAAAAATGCCGGCTGGATCGCCCCAAACGCCGTTGTGATTATCGAACATTCACCAGATGAAAATCTCGAAGAGTTAGAAAAAATTCTGCAACCGCTAGAACAAAGAAAATACAAAGACACCATCTTCAGCTTCTACCAAAACCCTCCGCAACAAAATTAAGCAATAACAAAATTGATCTTGCTTTTAGCAACTCAATTCTCATAATCTCCCTCCTTCTCACCTATCGCGGGGTGGAGCAGCCCGGTAGCTCGTCAGGCTCATAACCTGAAGGCCGTCAGTTCAAATCTGGCCCCCGCAACCAATCCAAAAAATAAGTAATAGAAATAACTAGCCAAGCACTCGGTGCAGGCCTTCAGGTTCCTGAAGGACAAGCCATCAAAAACAATTAATAATTGTTTTTGCTGAGCGCAGTCGATTGAATCTCCAAGAGCTAAATAAAATCTGTGATTTTGTTTAGCGATTGGCAAGATTCAACGTGGATCTCAGTTCAAATCTGGCCCCCGCAACCAATTCAAAATAAAAGTAGAAAACGATCTTACCCTAGAAATTCATCTAGGCTTTCAGATTCCCGGAGAACAATCCACAAAAGGCATCTCACCGTCTAAACTTCAACAAATTTAAGCATTCATAAGAAACCCCTTCCCATCCCTAACCCCATAATTTCAAATAAATAACTATCCTCTTACCACCACAATCAGTGCTATCTTCGCCGATTTACCGACAGAAATTAACCATTGTAATTATAGTATAATGCTCTATATAATAGTCGTTATAGTTTATATTGCTCATTAAATAACGCTTTACATTTACCATGAAAAACACATCCGAATTTCCACTTCCGGTAAGCAGAGCTTTACGCAAAACTGGTCAGGATATTTCTGAAGCGCGTCGTCGTCGACGTATTCCAACTGAATTAATGGCAGAGCGTGCCGGAATTTCGCGTGGCACTTTGGCAAAAATTGAAAAAGGCGATCCAACAACATCAATGGGTAACTATGCATCAGTTTTATTTGTGCTTGGCATGATAAGTAGAATTTCCGATTTAGTTGATGCCAATCATGATCTGGTAGGCAGACAAATTGATGAGGAGAATTTGCCTAAGAGAATTAGACCAAGAAAAACAACAAGAAATGAGTAAAGAGATTTTTGTCCATATCGCTTTAGGCGAAAATAATATTTTTATTGGCAGACTTTGGTTTCACTCCAAAAGAGGTAAAAATAGTGCTTCTTTTGAATATGATCGAAGCTGGCTGACTCATCCGGAGAGATTTGCACTTGAACCTGCCCTGAAGCTTACTGAAGGCGTATTTCACACCGGAATAGATCAAAATATTTTCGGCGCAATTGGTGATTCTGCGCCCGACCGTTGGGGAAGAGTTTTAATGCGAAGAGCTGAAGTCAAGCGCGCAACAAATGAAAAAGAAACAGCTCGCAGTTTGAGTGAGGCTGATTATCTACTTGGTGTAAATGATGAGTTGCGTCAAGGTGCTCTGCGTTTCTCTGAAAAAATTGATGGCGAATTCTTAAGCCCAAAAGAAAAGAGATCTATTCCACCACTAATAGACTTACCAAAACTTTTAGCAGCTTCTGAAAAATTTATTGACGATAAGGAAAATTCTGAAGATCTAAAATTACTTTTAGCACCCGGATCTTCTTTAGGTGGCGCACGCCCTAAATCATCAGTGCTAGATAAAAATGGTCATCTGGCAATTGCTAAATTCCCACAAAAAGATGACGGATTTGAAGTGGAAAAATGGGAAGCAGTAGCACTAACTCTAGCAAAAAATTCCGGCATCACAACACCTTCATTTAGCTTAGAAAAAATTAACAAAAAACCGGTTTTAATTGTTAAACGCTTTGACCGAATCAAAAAAATTCGCGTTCCATTTCTTTCAGCAATGAGCATGTTGCAAGCAAGAGACAATGAACAACATAGCTATCTCGAAATTGCTGATGCTTTAGCGCAATATGGAGCGGCACCGGATGAAGATATGAAGCAACTATGGCGCCGCATAGTTTTTAATATATTAATTTCAAATACGGATGACCACTTACGCAATCACGGTTTTCTTTACGAAAGTCAAAAAGGTTGGCGACTTTCTCCCGCCTATGATCTCAACCCCACCCCAATTGAAATAAAACCCAGAATTCTAACAACCGCAATCGATTTTAATAACAATTCCGCCTCATTAGAAACAGCGTTATCAGTCTCTGAAAATTTCAGATTAAATAAAAATGAGGCAAATAAAATTATCAAAGAAGTTGCAAAATCGGTATTCAAATGGCGTGAAGTAGCCAAGAATTTTGACTTAAGAAAAAAAGAAATAGACCGTATGTCTTCTGCTTTTGAGCATGAGGATTTGGAAAGAGCAAACAAGATTTAGTTATCAGATAAGAACGACTATCGGTAATAAAGATATTAGATATTATTGTATCAGTTATCTCAATGGAACTCTGCAATTTTCATAATCTTCAATCTCATTCCTATCGCGGGGTGGAACAGTCCGGTAGCTTGTCAGAATCATAACATTAGCTAAACCTAGATTTTTACATAGAATTGTTCTTTAAAAAAATAATGCGGTTTTATCTATTTAGTTTATAGAAAGTTCTTGTCTTATCGGAATTAATCTTCTAATAATTTCTTTAACGTTAAGTGTTATAATAAAAAATCAAAATCTTTTGAACCTATCCTTTAGTTCAACTAAATTGGAAAAAATTTGTAATTCAGAAACAAAGTTAAAGAAAGTTTATGGAGAACTAGCTAAAATCATAATGATGCGCTTAGTCACTCTTGAAAACTCTCCAAATTTAGAAGACGTCCCTCACACGCCTCCTTGCAGGCGACATAAATTAGAAGGCATTTATAAAGGCATGTTTGCAGTCGATGTAAAACATCCTAAACGAATGATCCTAAAACCACTTAATAGTGAGAGCTGCAACAATGAAATTGAACTGAAAGAAATAACATCAGTAGAAATCGTAGGAATAATAGATTATCACTAAACAACTAAATGAGCACAAGTATAACCAAAAACACATTTAATCCAGATTATGCCATACCCCCTGGCCTTATCTTGGAAGAAATTCTAGAATCTAGGAATATCTCTCAAACTGAGCTTGCCCAAAGATGTGGCAGGCCAATTAAAACAATAAATGGTATTATTCATGGCAAAGTTAGTATTGTTGAACAAACAGCTTTAGAATTTGAAAAAGTTCTTGGTGTAAGTGCTACTATATGGCTTAACCTTGAAAACACGTATAAAATCTTTCATCTTAAAGAATCAGAAAAGAAACTTTTTGAAAAAAAAATAGAATGGGCAAAGAAATTTCCTATTGGTGAGTTGGTAAAAAGAAACTTAATCAAAAAACAAAATACTTGGGCAGAAAAAGTTAATTCTCTCTTAGAATTTTTTGGAGTTAGCAGTGTTGAGTCTTTTGAAAATTTTTGGTCGAAAGAGCTTAATATTCAGTTTAAACACTCTCCTTCTTATAAAAGTTCACCTGAAGCATTAGTAACTTGGCTTAGAATTGGAGAGGTCAATTTTCAAGAGCGTCGTATTTCGCACTCTTATGATGAGGATAAATTTAAGGCAGCTATATCTAAAGCTCGAGAAATGACAACTAATCCTGACATTAAAAATTCAATTAAATCTATAGAAGAAGAATTTAAAAAATCTGGAGTAGTTTTATTATTAACTAAACCACTTCCTAAACTCTCCATAAGTGGATCTGCGAGATGGATTTCTGGAGATAACGCACTAATACAGTTAAGCTTACGACATAAAGTAAACGACCATTTCTGGTTCGCCTTATTTCATGAATGTGCACATATTCTTCTTCATAAAAAGAAGCAGATTTATATAGATAATTCACACGATTGTCATACCGAAGAAGAGAAAGAAGCAGATCAGTATTCAAGCGACATTTTAATTCCAAAAAAATTATGGGATCAGTTTAGAATGGAATTTCTAGATTATGAAGATCTGGCAAAGCAAAAAAAACTAATAGAACAGTTTGCCAAAACTATTAATATTGCAGAAGGCATAATAGTTGGAAGACTTCAGTATGAGAGATATATCAATTTTTCTTCCGCTCTCAATAAACTTAAAGAAAAGATCGATTGGTAAAGATAGGTTAACGTGCCATAGGAGTAGTTAGTTCCAAAATGGAATAATCATACTCTTTTTTTAAATGCCTTGGTAAGGGTTGGTAGAAGGATTAAATAAAACTTATTGGAACATGAAGTTAAAAGATGTAGTAAAAGACTGGGGAGGGTTTGAAGACTTAGTTAAGAATCTTCATCAAGATGGTGAAACAATTGTAAAACGAAAAGAAGTTATCACCGGAATATCAGGAGCTGAAAGAGAAATAGATGTTACGTTGAGACACAAGAATGGTCCTTATGAATACCTAACATTAATTGAATGTAAACATTGGAAATCAAGGGTCACTAGAGAAAAAGTTGATGCACTTTATTCAAGCATAGACGATTTAAGAGCTTCAAAAGGAGTAATATTCACAACCATAGGTTACCAATCTGGCGCTGAAACTTATGCAAAATCAAAAAACATCACGATTTTTGTTATAAGAGAACTTACTGATGAAGAATGGGGCCACCCAGGAAAAATCATAGAATTCTACTTACACATCATTGAGAAAACCATTACCAAAATTACTACCTTGGATACCAAAGTTTCATTTGCAAAACATTCTACGGATAGAACAAATCCAGGGTTAGATCTTGTTTTTGACAAAGATAATTCTTCTGCAAATCCGATTCTTTCTGAACATAAAGAGAAGCACAAAACTATAGAAGAAATGCTTAATTCTGCTGCTGAGCACTGTTGTAAGGAATTTCAGAAAAGACGTTTATTGATAAATGGCGGAGAAAAGTGTGTGAGATATTTTTCCTACACAATTAACTTACCATTTAAACCAGATTTAGCTGTTTACCAAAAAGATAAAATCATGTTTATCTCTAAAATAGAAATGGATGTCGGAATCAAAGTAACTCAATCAAAAATTACTATTAATCGTGAATCTGGATATGATTATGCATTCGCAGTACAAGATTGTATAAATAATGAAATATTTGCTACATCAAAACAACAAAACTCAGATTTATCATCCTGGCAAAAATTAGATGCTAAAAATAATACTACAGACAAAGAAATTCTAAAAAACAAAAGTATAATGTCGGTGATAATGAAAGGATTCTTTGATCAAAATGAACTTCCAAAAGTTCAAAACAACGTTGTAGTATAGAATTTATTTTTCATGTACAAAAAATGTGCAAAACCAATCACTAAAAAATAAATCCAGTGAAATCAAGACACCACGCCATTTTTTAAATCCAGGTGTAAGGATTAAAAGTTTAGGATCTTCTAGGCACGATTTATATGCTTGCTAATTAAACGAATATTATTTGCAGATACGCCATACTCACTTGCTAAAACTTCCCAATTTGCCAGCGCTGTTTGTGTTTTGTCTATAATCTCAGTGATACGCGCTTTGGATAATTTGGCCTCATATCCCAATTTAATCAGATGATCAACACTAGGATTTCGCCCTTCGCCCATGACCATGGTGCTTTGTTCGCCGCGTGGGCCGGATGAGAAAGTTAGGTCATAGGCGGGTGATAATTTCCATTCGCCTTTTGCATCCATTAGGAAGCTGAAATTTTTGGAATGATCGTCGCGGTTATGGGCGAGAACATTGAACACGGCCAGTTGGTATAGTTTTTCAACTTCGCGTGCGTCACGGGTTAAAGCGCTTGTTAGGGGGATTAAATCTTCGTAATCTAGTGATGGAATTCTGAAATCGGAATGTAATAAACCGCAGGCTGTGTGCATGTGGAAGCGTTGCTTACCATTTCTATCAAAACGCTTAACTGCAAAATAACCGGCGCCTTTCTTGGCTGGAAATAGATGAATATCAGGCATGAAAATTCCGGCTTTTTTAGCCATTAAAGCGTAAACATATTCAATTGCGCCAGCATCTGCGCTGTCTTGTGCGTTGCTAAATTTGACTATCCAAGGCGTGTATCCTTTGGGTAAATCATGTGTGCCGTGAATAATATTTTTGTAATCTTTATTTAGACCGATCAGAGCTTTTGGACGCGCACCAGCCGATGAGCCATTTAAAGCTAGAAGATCTTGCAGGACTTCATCAGATGTTCCATTCAAAACTTCTTTGGCTTGCTTGGCCAACTTATCCAAGTTAATTTTATCGCTGCTTTCTTGAATACTGTGATCTGGCTCATAAACAAGTGCACCAAGACCATTTAATCCAACATGTGCCAATCGATCTAATGGTGTAATGTCGGAAGGCAAAATGCCAAGTGAGCGGGCAAAACGATCAAAGAGTAATCGTCCCCAACCATCCGGAAGACTGTCGTTAAAAACTCCGGGAAGACCTTCAAATAAATTGTAATCGAAACTGCTTACTCCGGATTTTAGTGGTAAATGCAATGGCGAAATATCTAGGTTTTTTTCAATGAAGGAGCTGTGATATTCAAAATAGATTTTGCGATCTCTTATTGCCAGGCGGCCGACTGGAATAGTTGAATCACCAAAATTCAGCCCGACTTTTACTTCATTTACGGATTTGTAAGCATTCATTTGCGACTTCCTCTTTTTCTTATAGTTTTATTGGTTTCCAGCACTTCATCAATGGAGGAGAAAACAGCCTGCTGCGGCTCTATCGCTTTGACAAGATTTTCTAGACCGCCGAGAACCATTTGTAATTTCAAAAATCCTTCGAGGGAGATAAGTCCTTTTTGTTCAAACCTACGCAAGGTTGGCAATAGCACGCCAGCGCGTTCTGCTAAACCTTGTTGAGTTAGCTGAAGCTTCAATCTTTGTAAGCGCGTATTTTTAGCCAGTTTCTTTTGTGCTTTTGAGATAGTAATAAGTGATAACATAATATTACTTAATATAAATACTAACCATTAGTAATAATATTATATTAGTTTATAAGTGAGCTTAAGTCAATTAATCTTTATTACTAACTTGTGCAAAATTTGCACAAGTTGCTTCCCTCCTTTAATAGCACCACGTGAAGTGGGTGTTTCCAAAATGGAACCAACCACTTTTTCTTCAAGCTCACTTCCTAAATGATGGTTTTATTTTAACTCCAAACCTAACCTCTTCCACGCTTCATCTGCTGTTAACTGTTTCCAAAATGGAAACAGTTGAAATATGCATTTTTTGCATATTGCTCATTTTATCCCTCCACAGTTTCTTCACGCACTATCCTCACCCAAACAGCTTGATTTATTAAGCCGTATTAATACAACACTAATTTCCTATTAACTTTAATAAGGAGATCTTATGTTTGAACATGGTACCAAAATATTTGCACATCAACATATCAACTCTCCTTCAGAATATAGAAGCATTAAAGAAAAATTGCTCAATCAGTCATCCAGAGCAGTACAAAATCGAGATACGTTAAATCAAAAATGGTTAGAAGAAGCTACTGAATTGCTAGAGCATTATTCTGTTACACCAGGTGATTTAAGCATTATTCTTCTTAATTATTCTAAAACCCACTATGCAAAATCCAGAAAACATTTAGAAACAAAAAATAATTTTCTGGGGGCGTGGCAATCTGATGCAGCCAAAAAGATTAAAGAATTTAGCCTGTGGGATTTAGATACTAGCATTCGTGCATTTACTAATTTGGACATTATGCAAAATGAGATATTTCTTGCGGCGTGGAAAATTGGGGTTATCAAGAAGATTGAAGAATGTGATCCACAAGAATTAGCGGCTATCATTGACTGGCTTGCAAAATCAGCTGTTCTGCTAGATCAGGAACTCATCGACATATTAGGAAATAAGGCGATTGAAAAAATTAAAGAATATAGCCCGCAAGAATTAGCCATTGTCACTCCAATAATCAGAAAGGTTAAAGAATTTAATCCTCAAGCACTAACTATTATCCTTCAAGAACCTCAAAGATTGAGCATTGAACTAAGCAAGGAATTCCTTGATTGGTGGGAAGATGTGGTGATTAAGAAAATCGAAGAATTCACTCCACAACAATTAGCCATTATCGTCCAGCGATTTGAGCAATTAGCTATTCAACCAGGCCAAAAATTTCTTGAAGCATGTGGAAATGAAGTAATTAAAAAGATTGAAGAATTCAGTCCGCAAGAATTAGCCATTATACTTCAAGCACTTCCAAAATTAGGCGTTGAACCAAGCAGGATATTTCTTGGCATATGGGAATCTGCGACAATTAAAAAGATTAGTGAATTTAGCCCGCAAGATTTAGTAGATATCATTCATGGATTTTCAACATTAGCCATCGAGCCAAGCAGTGAATTTATTGAAGCATTTGAAGCGGAGTTTATCAAAAAGATTGAAGAATTTAGTTTTCAAGAATTAGCCGTTATCACTCATGGATTTGCAAAATTAGGTATTAAACCAAGCAGTGAATTTATTAAAGGATTGGAAAATAGGATAATTAAGAAAAATGAAAAATTTAACTTAAGATATTTAACCAGCCTTATTCATACATTTGCCATTCTAAAAGTAATGGATTGCGCAATATCAGAGGATTGTACAAATATCTTGATTGCCTCTCTTAATGGCAAGTCATTAAATCCGATAAATCAGCACCAATTATTTCTTGCCTCTAAAATATTCCCTACCTATCCACAGCTAGAAAAAATGGGTAGAGTAGCAATTTCACCGGAAAATAAAGAATCATCGCTGCAAAAATCAGTATGCCGTGCTTTAAAAAGAAAATTGGGTAAATGCATCAAAATAAAAGAGGAAGAAATTTGTGAAGCTCTTAGATCACCAATTGATATTACATTAAATTTTTCCGCTTTGACGGGCGAGCCAAAAACATTATTGGTGCAAGTAGATGGGCCGCATCACTATGTGAAAAATCCTGCTGGGGATGAGCATTTAAATGGCAACAGTCTATTGCAAAATGCAATTTTGGAACAAGCAGGATTGGAATATATCCGCATTCCATACAAAGATGTTAATTTAAATATTCATGACGCGGTCCAACCTGTATTAGAAAAGATTAAGGCAGATGCCGGCCGTGATATGGCAGCAACAAGCAGGCCTCAATTCCAAAGTAGCAGATGGGCAAATCGAAAATATGAAACTTTTTCCACACCAGTCAAACAGCCATCAAAACTAACTGCCGCTAAACCTGCTGCCCCAAAACTAAATTTGGAAGAGAAAAATGGAGAGGGCTCAAGCCGCCCATCTCCATTTTTCTCAAACCCTGATGGATCTAGATTGGGTGATGAACCAAATAGACCTATTATAGGAGGAAAACTAAAGATCTTTGGAGTAAGTTTTTCATGATTTGCTAAGCGCTGTATAAAAAATAGCATTAGGAAAATCACAAAAATAATCTAGCGTTGATCTCCCATTTCTTTATCATTTGTTGATTCTTTCTCCAATCTACGCGCAAATGGTTTTCGCACTCTTGTCCCCGCCGCTTTTTTAGTATTTTTCTCTTCAGGTTCCTTGGTTGCCGGTATTGTATAAAGAATAAATCTCTTCCTATAAGGAGCTCTATCTTGGCTTATTTGGGAAGATTTAATGTCAGATGCGGCAGCAAATTGCTCTTCCCTTTCTTCGCCTGTAGTTTTTCTAGACATTTCCGGCTCATAAGGCAACTCAGATTGTTCAGGCAATGGCAAAGCACTCTGGTTGGAGTCCCCTATGCTTTCTTCTGACTCCCAATTTCTTGTTCTTTCTCTTGATACTCCTAGCTCTTTATTTTCCTCCGCCATCTGATTTTCCACTCTTTGATTTTTTAGCTCAGCTTTCTCCCTCTGTAGCTCCTCCCTTTGTTGTTCTAAACTCTCACGCTTTCTCTCCAGCACTTCTCCGAATCTTCCTATTGTCTTTTCTTGTGTTTTCAATTGCGCTCTTAGCTCCTCTAGTCTCTCTCTTTCTTCTTTCAACTTCTGACGCTCTCCCTCCATCTGTTGTGAAAATTCTTGCACAGATTTCTCATGTTCTGCTGATCTCGCGGTTAATTTCTCATTTTGTTCACTTATTTTAAATTGCTGCTCCCTTAGTACATTATCTTCCCTCAACATCTCTTCTTGTTCTTCACTTGCTTCCACATTTTGACCCTCTTTTGCATCTTGCTCAAATATTCCTGATTCACTCCACCATTGTAATTCTTTCTCCCATTGTCCCAATTCCTCCTCCCACTGCTCTAAATCTTTTTCAAACTCTTCTAATTCCAGCAGTTTCATTTCTGCGGTCTGTTGTCTTTCTACCGCCAATCTTTCATAAGCTTTTAGTGATTTTTCCCTTCTTTCTAATGTATCTTCCCATTCCAAAAAAGCATATTCCCTCTTTGTCAGTTTCATAAGTGCTTCCGCCTCGAATTCTTGCCAAGCCTTCTCTTTTGTCTCTAATTCTTCCCTCAATTTATCCAGGCTAATCGCTTTTTTTTCTAGTTCCTGATTTTTTTCTTGTGTTCTTTTTGCAAAATCTCTTGCTAATTCCTGACCTATCGCTAACTCATCTTCTCCTTGCTTTAACTCTTTATCTCTCCTTTCCAATTTGTCTTTTTCTTTTTCTATTCCCTCCGATTTCGCTGCCAATTTCTCATTCTGCTCATTCATTTTAACTGCCTGTTCTTCTCGCTGTCTACGCTCTTCGGCAATCGACGCTTTTAGAGTTTCAAGCTCATCTCGTTTTTGATTTCCTTCTGCTTTTTGATTCTCCGCAGCTATTTGCATTGCAAGCTCCCGCGCTTTTAACTCCTCATTCTTTTGACTTAATTCCACATTCCGCGCCCTCTCTTCCACCAATTCCGCTTCTCGTTTTCTTGCTTCTTTTTGTGATTTCTTCTGCTTTTCAGTGGATTCTGTTTCCTGTGCTAAAAATTGTTTTTGTAGTGCAACCACTTTTATTTGCTCGCTTTTTAACTGATCTTCAGTTTTCTTCAATTTTGCAGTTTGCTTTTCACCAGACTCTGCCATTCGTACTTTTTCGGCTTTTTCTTGCTCTCTTAATTTTGCTTGTTGCTCGTTTAATGCTGCAGCATTTGTAGCTTTTAGCGCCTCTATTTCTCTATCTTTTTCTGCTAATTTCTTCCGCTGTTCTGTTAATTCTGCATCCAATTCTGAATTATGAGTAGCAGCCACGGCTAGAGAAGAAAGGACATCATCCAGTTCTATTCGTACTTCCTCTATTTCCTGCTTTTCTGGTTCTCGCTCTCCTGATTTCTCATCACTCCAGTTTTCCCAATCTTTCTCTTCTCTAGCTTGCAATGTTTCAGGTGTTTGCAAGACCAACTCATCTTCTTTCGCTTTATTTAACAATCCTGGCGTCTGTTCTATATCTATTTTTCGTTGCTCACTTGCTGCCACACCTGCGCTTTCCTCATCATTCCCGGCAACCTCGTCTGATTTCAACTCTTGCTCTGGCTCTATAACATGTTTCCCCTTGGTTGCCCCAAATTCTTCCTCAGATTTTTGTATATTTTCTGGATTGCCTATTAGCCCTCCAAATGGCGCTCCAAAATTGAAACCTTGAAAATCTCTTGGCGCCACTGGTTGCTGCTCCGGTTGCATTACTGTCTTTCTAGAAGATTCAGTACGATTGCCTTTTGATCTGCTAGATCTCCCATCTCTTCCGTCAGCTCCTATTTGAAATAGAGGAGCTTTTATATTTACCGGATATGTTAGTGCTCCAAAATTGAAATCTCCAAATGTTGCTGGTGAATGTTGCATTGCCGAAGCCACTTCCGGATTCATTGGAGCATCAAATTTTTCTTCTCTGTAATGACCTTGATTTGTAAGATTTTGAACATGCGGCAATTCTTCAAGTTCTTGCCCAGCTATGATTGGCTGATATTCAGGTAATAGCGGAGCTTGTGGTGCAGGTTGAGGTTGTTCTAGCAAAAGGCCCGCAGATTGTGGAACATCCAGTCTCTCATCTTTTTCTTCTTCCTTAATAACCACTATTTTTGATGCTGTCTTTTTTTTACCATTATCAAAAATCTCTGCAGCTCTTTTAACTTTTTCAAAATCCCCGGAAGTAACTAAAGGCATTAAAAGAGAATTAAATCCGATAAATTGCTCTTTGGAATTTACAAAAATTACAAAATATTTTTCGGTATCTAGAAAATATTTTTCTATCTTTTCTACTGTTTCCTTGGCTCCCAAAATCATTCTATTACGATCGGAACTTCCTAAATCATTAAATTTTGTATGATTAAGCGTACTTAATATGCCCCTCATAACATTTGGCGCAAAATTTTCTAAATTATAAAAAGCTGCACAGTGATTAGCTAATACAGCAAGAAAAATAGCGCGATCAAGAATTTCTTTTTCGTAAAATGTTATATCCCTTTTAACCATTTCTCCTTCTAACCTAGAATCAATATAAGAGGAGCATAAAATAATTATTTTCTCCATCTCACTTAAAAAGATCGGTCCATGTTTTTCTTTATTTAGCATGAGGATACGCTCAAAAATATTGCCTTTGTCTTGTTCCCATGAGTCATCATATATTAATCTATCTGCGTCAGTGGATGGGCCTACTTTTTCTACATTAATATTATTTATTCCTAGCTCAAAAGTGCTCCGATTAAGCTTTATCTTCGTTACGATATCACAAAAAGTATCCAGAATAATCTTCTCCCCAAAAGCACTCTGGAAAGCTTCCAAAACATCAAATGCAGATTCAATAACAAGGTCCCAATAATCTTGAGATTTTCTACCATTCCCATCAAAACCATTGGCTAGAAAATAACGACATTGCGCCCTGCAGAGTTTTGCATAAGATTTAACAGTAAAATTCCCATCAATATTCTCTGTCAGATCCTTACTGATCGATAAAAATTCAGAACATAAATCCCTTACCTCTTTTATAGCCTCATAATTAATAGACTTACTATTTATATAAATTCTAATCGGTTGAGTTATTTGCTCCGGTGTAATTTTTACATCAGGCCTATTAGCCCTAAGAGCTTTATAAAACTTGAGGGAAAGTTGTTTTTCGATAGAAGGTCTAGCTGCAGCAGATGATGATTCTTTGGGAGGCATAATATTTAAAAAATTTAATAGTTATTAATTGTAAAAATTGGAACGAAAATTGAGTCTTACCAAAATTCGGTCAGAAGATTGCAGAGCTATTCCATTTTCCAATAGAAGACCCTTAGACAGATAAATCATAATTCATTTTGTTTGATTGATGATGGAGCTATTCCGCGTCCCATTGTTGGTTTAACAGAGGATGGTGGCTTATTGTCAGCTCCTCTTCCAAGCGTTCTATATCGCTCTTTATTTCTCACTCCCATTTGAGGTAAAGATGGGATCGTTATTACTTTAGCTCCACTACCAGTTGCTGCTAGATTAGAAAGAGCTCCAGGTGCGGCTGGCTCGGGCAATGGAGGAAAATCTTTTGTTGTGCTAGCTCCTTTATGCGCATTAGAAGCCTGAGATTCTCCAGATGTTCGAGATATTTGCGAAGAATCTGAAGAGGATTTAGGTTTGTTTGCTCCGCTAGATAAAACATTAGAATATGTTCTATCAGATACAGGATTCACAAATCCTTTAGTCATTTGAGACATTTCAGATGAATCTACACTGCCTAATGAAGGAAAATTTTCTGGGATTTCATTTTGAGATTCAGAATCTTCACCAACTTTTGTTGGCTCAGCATAAGCTTCCACTTTATCTCCCTCAAACACTCCATGAGATCTAGGTTGGCTATCTTGTTGCTGCCCCAAATCATATTGCTTCTCTTTCTCTCTACGTTTTTCAGCCGCTTCATTTTGTAATGCAAATTGCTCCTTTTTCTTTGCTCTCTTTTCTGCTTCCCTTGCTACGCCTTCCGCTATTTTTGCATCATCAAATATTTCAATTGCTTCTCCTCTTTTAGCAATTTTTATAGATCCATAAGATTCTGCAGGTTGCGGTGCCGATTGTGACCCAATAATTTCTTTTATTCCTTTTACCGCCACTTGACGATTAATTGTTGGTCTAGACCGAGATGGTTCTTTTCCAGAAGTCGCAACAGATCTCTTACTAGCTTCCTCAGAAGGATCATCAGCCGGTATTGAATAAGTAACTCTGCGATAAGGAGCCCCACCCTTTTGTTTTCTAGGCACAAGAACAGATTGCCCTTTAGCTTCTTCAGACTCAGGCTCTGAAGATATTTTATGAGATTCAGGCTTGTCAGAAATTATATTTTCGATTTCTTCAGAAGGCTTAATATCAGACTCAGCAGCAAATTCTTTAGGCTCTCCCTGAGACATCTCTTTAAGCTCTTGAACAGCTTCATTATCATTAGGAACCCGCACATCCACCTCTAAATTCTCAGTAGGTTCTTTGGGTAAAAAAGTCTCCACCCCTCGTGAATTCAAATAATTTTCGCTTAATTTCGCTCCCTGCTCTTTTTCAGCTTCTTTTATATTGTTTGCCATCCGTTCCCTTAACTTTTCTAGAGTTCTTTTTTTCTTTTCTAGAGTTCTTTTTTCCTCTTCTAATTTCTGACGCTCTTCTGCAAAAATTTGTGCAGACTTTAGCAATCCCCTCTTCCAACTTTCTAATCTACCTTGCTCTTCTTGCAATCTAGCTTCTATTTCCTCCAATTTCATCATAGAGCGCTGATATTTCTCTGTTTCCCTTATTGAAAATTCCAGTACTGATTTCTTATGTTTTTCTACTTTGCTTTTCTCTTCTTCTATTGCTTCTGATTTTGCTGCAAGTTTTTCATTTTGCTCACTTATTGCAGCTTTCGCCACCTCAACTTCTGCCTGTAATTGCTTCAAATCATTCTCTTTTGCTTTAAATGCCAACACCGATTTCTGATGTCTTTCTTCTGCCTGTGTCACTTGTCGTGAAAATTCTTGTACTCTTCTCTTATATTCTTCGAACTCCTTTTGTCTTTGCTGCAACTCCTTTAACGAATATTGATAATCCTTTTCCAGTTCCCTTAGCGATTCTTCACTTTCTTTTGTCAATTGTTTTACCGATTGCTCATTTTCTTCTCTTCCCTGACGCAAAAGTTTTTGCGCTGATTTTTCATATTCTTCTGCTTCAGCTTTATGTTTTTGCGCTTCCTTTAGCATTGATTCTGAGTTTTCATATTCCGCTCTCTGAACCGCAAGCTTTTGCTCTGATTTCTCATGTTGCTCAGTCGTGGATGCTTTTAGCATTTCAAGCTCCTGCCGTTTTTGATTTTCTTCCGATTTTTGCACCGCCTCTTCTCTCTGATTTGCAACTTTCTGCGCTTTTAATCTTTCGCGCTCTTCATTTAATTCCGCCTTTTGCTTCTCTAATTTCTCTTTAAATTTCGCTTCTTGTTTCCTCATCTCTTCTTTGGATCTTTCCTGCTTCTCATTAGATTCTGCTTTTTGCATTTCCATTGCTTCTAAAGCTGCTTTTTTCTGCGCTCTCTGCTCTTCTAGCTCTCTTCTCAATTCTATTAATTCTGCATCTCGCTTATTCAATTCTGCTTGATGTTTTTCACCACTCTCTGTTTTTTGTACCTCTTCTGCAAGTTTCTGTGCTTCAAATTTTTCTTGTTGCTCTTTTAATGCCACCTCATGTTTAATTTTTAGCGCCTCTATTTCCTTCTTTTTTTCTTCTAATTCCTTTTGCTTTTTAAGATCTTGTTCTTTCAGCTTTTCGCTAGGCTCAATAATGTGAGATAAATCTAAAGAATCTTTAATTTCATTCAGGCACAATTCTTCTTGTCTTGTGTCTAGCTGAGATATCGGCGATACCAATTCATGACCTTGTGGTGCGGATTGCAGTTGGCTTGACGATGAGTCTTGCAATTCTTGAATCTTGCTCCCTTCGCCTTTTACTTCTTCATCCCGAGGTCTATTTTCCTGTTTGGGAGCAAAATCAGCTCCACTATCCGCCACTGATTGTGCAGAAAATGAAATATTATATTCTTTTCTGCTTGTTATGACTCTTTTGCCTTCTTGGCTAGATCCCGCTTCAAATCTAAGAATTGGCATATCCGCTAAACCTGTCGTCTGCCCAAAATTGAAACTTTGAACAACTGGCGCTACTGGTTGTTGTGGCTGTTGAATTCGCATAACCACTTCCCGATCCTCTACTGCATCAGACCCTGCCCTTATTAGCTGTTCTTGGCTTAAAGAATTCGGACCATGTGATGATTCCACAAATTTTTGTTCATCTGCAGTCGGCTGAGCTAAGGATAATTCCGGAATTTGAGGTGCAGGTTGAGATTGTTCCGGTAAAGAATCTGGCAATTTTGGAGCATCTTGTCCTCCTTGTTTTTCTTCCTCAACAACAACTGCTGGCCATTCTATTTTCTTAATTTGTCCGTTAAGAGCTGATATAGTATTTTTAACTATTTTAAGATTTCGGGAAAGAACTTCTGCGGCATCTTGTTTTTCAACTTCCAAATATAAACGATGAGATTCTGCAAAATGTCCTCCGGCACGATCAATCTTCTCTTTTATTGTTGTGGTTACCAACTCACTGGCCCGACATGTATCATGCAAAGAGTTTTGCAAAAGATGCATAACCCAATAATAATCAAATAATCCAAGACCATGACGAGCATAGGCAATCACTTCTTTTTCATCAGAAGAAAGGTCCTCTCTTAATTTTCCTCCCTCTAACCTAGGATTGATATAGCCCATACATGGATCAAGTATATTGTTTCCTATAGATAGGAAATTCGTCCCTTTATAGCCTTCTTTTCTTATATAAATAAGATCAAGAATATTTCCTCGAGATCCATCATAACCTGCAGCAGCATAAATCTTTTTATCCATATCGGAAGATGGGCGCTGTACAAATTTGCCATCTTTTATTTTAACAGTTGGCTCTACTTCAAAGCAGCTCCGTTTAAGCCTGAGCTCCTTCATAACAATATTAAAGAACTGCCTGGGAAGTTTCTCCTCAGTAAGCTGCATACAAGTTAAGAAACAAGAGCAGGACTGGAGAAGGAGAGTTCGATATTTTTCAGATTCAAGACCCAGTTTTTTCTCATCTTCAGTAAGATGTTTGGCCTGCAGATAAAAAGCCCAACCCATGATACAAAGCGCATAAGATTCAGTAGTAAAAGTCCCATCATCATTCTTAGCTGGATCTTTCTTAAGCTTGTTAATCAATAAAACTTTTGAACATAGATTAATTACTTTTTGTGCAGCCCGGTGATCGAAAGGTTTGGCCTTATCTAGATTATATAAAAAATGTCTGATCGATGGAGTTATTTGTTCTTCTGTGAGTCCAGGATCAGATTTATTAGCCTTCACATTTTGATGTATCTTGAGGGAAAGCTCTCTTTCGCTTAGAGGCTTATTAGGGATAGATTTATTGTTAGGAGGCATAATTTAAAATAGAGTTAATTAAATAGAAGTTGGATTACATCTGCCAATGTTGAATTGGATAAATGACCATCACTAACTTCAGTTGTAAAAATTTAGTGGCCAGTTCTTTCTCTTCTCCTTTTTACCAACATTTTATTATACTCGCTTGGTGCACAAGAATTTGAAGGCTTTTCATCAGCTCTAGCGCGTTGTTGAGACGATCTATAATTTTCATGCAGCATAGGCGGGAAAGCAGGCTGTTGATGCGGCGCAAATTGTTGATATTGCTGATTCGGAATAACAAAAGGCTGCTGATATATAAATGATGGATGCACATGATATGGAGGAAAATATTGTGGCGGATTCTGCATCGGTCGAAACTCAACTGACCCTGGTTGAAAGCCGAAATATTGCCCATTTGCTAATGGCGGTTGCCACATTTCTAGTTCTTGATTTTGAATATTTTCTGCATCAAAACTTTCAAATGCCACAGGAGGCTCTTCAAATCTTTCATCATCACCTTCAAAACCAAAAGATCCTCTAGTTTCATCATAAGATATTGTTTCAGGTCTACCCAAATGTAATGATGGAAGCATCAAATTTGGTTGTTTATTTACCGCTTCTTCCGCCTTTTCCCTAATAGTTTCTTGCCTTTTCGATAACTTCTCTTCAATAATCACTAATTGTCTTTCTTGTTCATCCAGTTTTCTTGCTTCCTCTTCTAAATCCATCTCCTCTTTATTTTCCATTTCCTTTTGCTTTTCATCTTCCTTTCTTTTTTGCTCTTCCCATTCTCTGCGGCTTTTATTTATCTCGGTTTCTTGCTTTGCTATTTGCTGAAGCAATTTTTCATTTTGTTGGCTTAATTCTATTCTTTGCCTTTCCGCTTCTTCTTCCCGCTCTAACAATTTTTCTAATCTTTTATTTCTTGCATCTTCCCGCTTTGCTGCACTCTTCTCTAATTTATCATTTTGTTCTCTTAATGCAGTATTCAGTCCCCTTACTATCCTTTCTTGCGACTCCACTTCCTTACATCTTTTATCAATCTCCGTTTTTCTTTCTGTGAACCCCTCCATCAATTTCTTATTTTGTTCATTTTGAGCATCTTGCGATTCTTTTATAGCTACCTCACCTACTGCCAATTCATTATGCTGTTGTACCATCTCTTCCCTTCTTTTTTCTGTAATTGCTCTCCTTGCCACAACATCCTTTTCCATCGCTAATGATATCTGGTCCCGTCTATCTATTTCTTCTTTTTGCGCTAGAATTTCATGAGCTTTTTTTGCTAGCTTTTCTTGTTCCCTTTTCAATTCTTCTTCCCGTCTTTTTAAATCAATCTCTTGCATTTCCGATTCTTTTTCTTCTTCAATTATTTCCACCTCTTTTTTATTTAATCTCTCACTCCTTTCTGCCAATTCTTTATTTTTTTCATCTAATTCTATTTGCAATAACAGCATATTTTCTATGACCTGCATATGTTCCGCTGGGCACTCGGATTGTGATGAAGAAAGTTTTTTTTGATCAGAAGATTTGTTGGTAGGCATAAGATTTAAAAATTCGATGGTTATTAAATTTTGAAGATTTCAGCAAAACCATATTCATGGCAGGAAAAATTAGCGCTCATTTTCTTTTTGCAACAATAGCATTGCGTCACCTTCTTGGGGTTCAAAAGATGTACTTGGTTCCTTATCGCTTTTTATTTCATCAGCCTTAATTTTAGTTAATCCCGCTTCTTTTTTACGGCTCTGCTCAGATCTGTCATATGCTTCTTGTATCCATCTTTGGGATCTAGATTCTTGTTCATCTGCTAATCTTTGTTGGTGATCTCTAAATTTGATATATTGCTCACTCAACCGCGCTGTCGGAAATTCAGACTTTTGGTCATCTAAATATGCCTGTTGGAAAGCAGAATTTTTTTCATTTGTTAAAGCTATTTGCCCTATTGAACCCGCCTCTTTTAAAAATTCTTCCTGAGTCACCAAAACATTCTTCAAGAACTCTGATTGTTCATCTCGCGCCTTTAATTTTTTTGCTCTTTCTTTTATTGCTTCCCTACGGGCTTCTATTTGTCTTCGTTTTTCTTCTTTCTCTTTTTCTCGCCCTTCTTGTTCCTGATGTTTTTCGTTCATCTCTGCTTGTAATTGTGTTGCAAATTGTTGAGCCAATTTTTCTTTTTGTTCACTTAGTTTTTCTATCTCTTCTTTTTTTTGTGATAATCTTTTTTGTCTTTCATTTTCTTCTACTTTTTGTTTTGCCAATTCTTGCGCTGATTCGTCTAATCTTGTCTGCAATTCCTTTGACATCTTTTGTTTTGCCGCCAATTCTTCCTGCCTATCATTTATCTCTTTTTCTTGCTGCCCAAGATCTTGTTCGAATTTTTCATTTTGCTTATTTTGAGCTTTTTGCGATTCCTCTAGCGCTCTTTTTCTTGATGTTAGCTCAATAGATCGCTGGTCTAATCTTGATGCTTGGGCTTCTAATCTTTCTTCTTCCACAGCCACTTTCTTTCTTGCTGCCAATCCATCCTCTTCTCTTTTTAACGACTCTTGCTGCCGTTTATTTGTTTCTATTTCCTGCTCTACAAGATCATTTGTAGTTGCCGTTAATTTCTGCTGTTGTTCTTTTAGGGTTGCTTCTTGCTCCTTGCGTACAGCTTCTTCTTTTTTCAATTTTGCTTCTCTTTCTTTTATCCTCCCTTCTCGCTCGTCTAATCCCTTATTTTTTTCTACCATCTTCTCATATTGCTCCATTAAGAGTGCGTGTAGCACTTTTTCCTTTTCCATGGCCTGGTCATTTTCTGCTGGATCTATATCTGGATCTTTATCTTCCTCATCACCCACTTTCAATTTTTCCCGGCTGGGTTCATTCATAAATGGCTGAGCTGGTGGCACTTCGTTAGAATTTTGATTTGCTAATTGAGCCTGATCTGGAAATTGTGGAGCATCCCGTCCTTCCTGCTTTTCTTCTTCGATATCAGCTGCCGACCATTTTATTTGCCTAACATAACCATCAAAAAGGTTCGTAATGCCTTTAATTATTTCAAAATTTCTATAAGTAATTTCAGATGGAATCAGAGAGTTAGAAATCCCAATATATTTTTCCGCATATTTAAAATTCTCCTTTATCAACAGAGCAATTTTCTTATTTATTGAACATGCATCAATTACAGAATTTTTTAACAAATGATAGGCTGTATAGTAATCAATTATCCCTATAGCACGAAATGCATAAGCAAGGCCTTCTTTCTCCTCAGAAGAAGTATACTCTTTCAATTTACCTCCTTCTCCTAACCAAGAAGCAGTATAAGTGCAGCACAGCTCTAACATTTCTTCCATCGCAGGGGGAAAGCCTTCCTCCTGACCCTGATCATCAATTTTTTCCCTGACTATTATATGAATGCGATCAAGAATATTTCCCTGATCAGCCTGTCCTTTAGCAGCGTAGATCTTTTCATCTAAATGAGAGGAGGGACGCGGTAAGCATTGACCATCTTCCATATCAAGAGTTGTCTCCAGTTCAAAAGAGCTCCAGTTTCGCTTCAAATATTCTTTAATATCATCAAAAAAATTTTTAAGAAGGGGTGTATTGGACAGCTGCATAGCCCCTAAGGCAAAAAACCAAGTCGCGTTAAAAAGATCCTGATAATCCTGAAATTGTTCATTAAATTTGTTATCACTCTCATCAATATATTTGACCAGCCCAAAGCTAGCCAAACCCATAATAAAAAGAGCATAGGAAAGAGCGGTAAAACTCTCATCGCTATTGCTAGATGGCTCTTCATTAAGTGGCACAAATATAAAACATATATTAATTGCCTTTTGCATAGCTTCATGATCGAAAGCCTGGCTCCTATCCTCCCGGTTTTGATAATTCCTGACTATGTCATCTATATAATCTCTAAGCGATTTGCTTTCCATTTCCGCCGGAATTTCAGCATCAGGCCTACGAGCCTTGATAGCTTCATAAATTTTGATGGAAAGTTTTTTTTCTTTTTCTCTCTCTTCTCGCTCCTTTTCCTGCTTTTTTCTCTGCTTTTCTTCTTGAGCAATTACTGCCGGCAATGACATTTCCGCCATGCTGCGCTCAAAAATTGCTCCAAATCTTTTAATTGTTTCAAGATTTCCAGAAACAAGTTCGGATTGATTTAGGGAATAAGATTTTGTTAAAAACTCTTCAGCGACCAGAAAAAATTCTTTACTTAAAGTGAACCTATCTAAAGATAATTTTCCTGAATCAGAGTTTTTTAAGAAGTTAAGCGCCATATGGTAATAAGCTGATCCCACCACATGAAACTCATTAGCGGCAGCTTTTTTATCAGCCTTGGAAAGGCTTTCTATCTGTCGCGGCGCAAGACCAGTATATTTCGAATATTTCTCGATTATCTTTTCCATGGAAGAGATAAAATTCTCTTCTGCCCCTCTGATTGCCTCTTTTCTTGCTTCTTTTACCGCTTCTTTTGCTATCTCTCTTGCCGCTTCTTTTATTACCTCTTTTGTTGCTTCTTTTGGCGCTTTTTTTGTTGCCTCTTTTATTGCCGCTTCTAATTTTTGTGGTTCTTTATCCTTCTCTAGTTCAGGTTTTGTCTTATTTGCTTCATGGGCTTTATGGATAAGCTCAAGAGCATTGTTTTTATTTCCATTCTTCCCTTCCTTTGCCGTAACCAGAGTCGTCTCTAGGTCAAAATGGTCTAAAATATGAACAAAATTTTTCCTGGGAAGAAGCTCATTACTAAATTTGATAGACTGCAGATAATAAAACAAAGCTTTATCAACAAGCTCTTGATATTCCTGAAACCTGGCAGAACCAGGCTTCTTATCTTGTTTGTTAAAATATTTAGCCTTTAGACTATAGCCCAGCCCTATGCAATAAAGCGCGTAAGAATAATTAGTAAAAAACCCATTATTGTATAAACCTATAGAATTAAATTTATTAGATGATAAGAATTTAAGACAGGCATCAATTCTACCCTGCACTTGCCCATCATGGTCAAAAGGCTGATCTCTATCTTCTCGCTTTTTATACTCATTGGCTAGTTTTTCCATAGGACCGGAAATGGTGGAATCCGCATTATTCCACACCACACTGCTAGTGAAATAATCTCCGCGCAATTCCGGTGGCAGAAAATGCAAAGCATCAACGCTTGCATCCGCTAAAATGTTAAAACTGCATTTATAAAGATGTTCAACATCAGAATCTTTCAAATCCATAATTAGAAAAAATAAAAGTTATTAGATCCTGAGAACCTTAAAAATCAGAATAGATCATTATCTATAATCAGCCTTATAGCTCACTATAAGACCTATCGCTCATTTCCTTTTCGATCTTTCCTCACTGCATTAGCCTTTGGATCCTTAACAGATCCGTTAGGTTTAGATAATGATGGCCAATGTTTTTCTGAGGTAAAATCTTGTTTATTTGTTGGCACATGATGTCCATTTGCTGGTTTATTGAACATAGGCGGAACTGCAGCATGATGCGCCAGATGATATGCTGGTAATTGCCCCTCAGGAATTTCTCCATATGCTTCATCCTCCACACTATCACCAAATCCAATGTGCAGTAATCCCATTTCCATCTTAACCTGCCTTTCGCATCTAAATTTTTCTTCACACTGAAGTTGCGCTTCCCACTTGCGCTGATGTTCATGGTCAGATGCATCTGACATTCTTTCCTTTGCTTCAAGTTCTGCTTCTCTCTTTTCTGATTCTTTTTCAAATTTTGCCATTCGTTTCTCTAATCCCTCTTCTTTTGCTCTGAATGCCTCCTCTCTTTCTGCCAATTGTTTTTTCGATGCCTGTTCTTTTTCTCTTTCTGATTCATGATGTTTTTCATTTTCTTCTGTCGCCACTTCTCTCCTCTCCACTGCTTCTTTTCTTGCTGCTAGTTTTTTCTGATTTTCTGCTTCCCGTCTTGCAATTTCTTTCTCTGATTCTTCACGCTTTTTATTTATCTCCTCTACTGCTTTTTGCTTTGCCTTTTCTTGCTTTTGCGCAAGTTTTTGCGCTGACTCATTTTGCTGTTCTTCTTGTCTTTCTATTTTTTTTTCTTTTTTTCTTAATTCATCAAGCAATTTATCTAATCCTGCTTTTCGTTTTTCTGCTGCCGCGTCTGATTTTTCTTGCTGTTCATTTGTTTTTAATTCCCGCGCTTTTGCCGCTTGCAGAATTTCTTCTGCTTTCTGCTGTTTTTCATTTGCTTCCGTTTTTTGCTTTGCAATTTCCTGATCCGATTCTCTTTGTTGCTCCTTGAATATTGTCTGCTGTTTTTTTATTTCTGCTTCTCGTTCATCTAATTTCCTTTTTCTTTCCTCTGCTTTTTCCTGCTGTTCGGTCAATGCTTCTTGCAGAGCTCTTATTTTTTCCATAGCCAAATCTGAAGAAGTGGTGGTAGCCTGATCTTGCGATGAAACATTATCAGTTTCTACCAACTCCATGTCCGGACCTCCCTCTTTATCTCCGCTTTCTTTTAATGGTAATTGCTCTTCCGGTAATGATTCTGCCGCTTGTCGTTCAGCCATTGTCGGCTCATTTTGATTTTCCAATTGAGATAAAGCTGGGGAAACTCCTTGCAGTTGTAAATCAAATCCATCTTTTTGTTCTTCCTGTTTTTCTTCTGCTTGAGCAGGTAGTTGCTGCTTAGCTCTTTTAATTTTTTCACGATTTGCAAAAACAGAGGGGGATGGAAAAACTGCGCAAGATTTTTCAATACTGTCTTCCGCTCTTTGGAAAGCGTATTTGGCATCATTAATGCCAGTCTGGGAATAGTTGCCGGAAATAGGATTTTTCAAAAGATAATAACCAATATAATACCAAGCTGCTGCATCGGCATGCAAAAAATGGGCAGTAATCACCTTATTGGCAGCATCAAAATTTTCTATCTGCTCTAGCGTTAGACCACTATGGGCCGAACATCTAGCATTTATGGCGCGCATCAGTGAAAGGGAATTTTCTCCTTTCACGTTATTTATTTTCTGAATCAGTTGGAGAATATCGGCGATGGGAGATTTATCTAAAGAGAGTTTTTGCGGTTCTTGTGGTTTTCTATTTTTTTTTGCATTCTTCTGCGCAGCTTTTGTCACTCCTTGAGATTTTGGAAAACCAGCCGCATTAGCGTTGGATTTTTTCCCCTCACTCTCTGCCGCAACTGCATGAATTTTCTGAACTCTATCAAACTCCTGCAATATGGCATATTGTTCTGGAACAAGAATTGTATTTAGCTCAAAAACATCAGGATTATTTTTTATCTCATCATTGATACGGCGAAGAATTTTTCTGGGAAAAGGAGAATTGGTAAGGCTTGCAGCATAGCGACTATAATATAAAGACTTATCTACAAGATTGCGATAAAGCTGAGATCTTTTATCATCAAGATGGATAGCCTCTTCCAAACAAGCCTGCGCTAAGCAGGAAGGTGCATAAGAATAAGGCATGAGAGGATCATCAACACTCTTGTTTGGATCTTTAATGACCAACTCATAAGTTGACATAAATCGAAGACACATATCGGCCATTTCTTTTATGGCTTTAATATTTAAAGGCTCTTTCCCCTGGTCATATGCATAGACAATATTATTTATTAAACCTCCAATCCTGATCTCTTCTCCGAGATTTCCCATGATGTTATTGATGTTATTATTTGCAATAATATCTCTAATAATTTCAGGGGTAAGAATATTGGTATTTTCGATGGCAATATAAATTTTGGCAGAACAAATAAATTGACGAACATCTTCATTAAAATTCTGAACAAGAAACCAATTAAGCTTATTTTCCAGAGCAGAAAAAATAGAATTATCGGAAGAAGGCATGGTAAGACTTAAATATTTAAAGATTATTAATTGTGGAATTTAGGCAAAAACGGGATTTAGGACCATCAGCAGCATTTTAATTCACAAAAAACCAACATTCATTTCTCTGACTGGTTCGTTTGTTGTTTCAGTCTTTTTCCTCCCGCTGGTTTAGTAGATCTCGAAGGTCTTTGATATTCATTAGAGTTGCAAGGATTATGAGGCCTTCCAACTCTTCCTTGAGAAATTTGATTATCTTTTTGAAGCACCTGATATAGCTGTCCTATCCTTGTCTCTTGAAATCTCAAATACTGCTCATTTTGACGCGTCTGTTGCATTATCACATTAGCCATCTTTCTTGCTTCCAGATCACATGTTTTCATTGCCTGTAGCAAGCTCAATTGTTGTTTTAAATCTTCCAACTCAGCTTCAAGATCTTCTCTTTGTGACACAGATTGCTCTCTCTCATTTAAATCTTTTTGCCATTCAAAATATCCTTTTGCCATTATTTTAATTTGATCTCTTGCCTCTTTCTTCTGTCTTATAAGTTCCTCCTTTAATTCTTCTTGCCCCTTTTTCTTTAAGTTATTTAACTCTTCCTCTTTTTCTTCTATCAATCTCACCATGGCATTCTTTGCCAATTCTACCTGATGCTCTATTTCTGCCTGTTTCTCTTGTTCTGCTATTCGTTTCTCCCTTTCTCTTTCCAACTCTAATTGTTGCATTTTAGCCATTCCTTCGATTTTTTGTTTTTCAATCATTTCATCCAAAGTTCTTTTTTTATCCGCCAATTCTTTATTTGAAGCTTCTTCTTTTTTTACTAGTTGTTCATTTTGTTGCTTAAATGCAGCTTCCTGCGCAATCCGCTGAGCATCTAATTCCTCTTGTTGCTCTAACAATTTATTTTTTGCCGCAACTTTTTCATTCACCTCTGATTCTTGTTTTGCTTCCATTTTCTCCATCATCTCTGTTGCCTTCTTCATCATCGCTTCTGCTTCTTGTTGCTTTTGATTTGCTGCAGCACTTTCTTGTTCAGATAATTTTTTAAGTTTTTGCTCTGATTTTTCACGCTCTTTAACAATCCCTTCTTCCCATTCTTTTTCCTTCTTTTGCTGTATCGCAAATTCATTTTTAGCTTTATTTAATCCATCTCTTCCTCTTTCTAAATTTCTTTCTTGTTTCTCTAATTCCGCCTGTTTTTCATTTGCTATCTCCTGCTCTCTAGTTACATTCTGCATCATTCTTTTTGCATTTTTCTGCTCTTCATTTGCCTCCCGCAATATTTCTTGCGCCTTTTGCTCTTGCGTGGTTAGTTCTTGTTCTTTTTCTTCCATAGCATTCGATAATTCATCTAATACTGAATGCTCTCTATCCATTGCCGATTTCAGCTTTCTCAATCTCTCTTCTTCATTTCTTAATTTTTGCGCTTTTTCATTCATCTTTGCTTTTTCCACCTCTTTCTCTTGCTGCTCATTTAATGCGATCTCTTCCTGCGCTTTTAAGAAAACTTCCTTTTCTTTCGCCAACCCTTCGTCTTTCTTTCTGTTTTGTTCCGCCATCTCCATTTGTTGTTCAACCAATTTCGCCTCCAATTCTCTTATGCGCTGGAATGGGTCTGAATTATTGGAAGTAGGAGATTCGGATGATTGATGTATCTGATCAGAATATAGTGGTTGACCCGGCTGTTCATCATTGTCTTCTTCGTGCTCGCCATCTTTTGATTCCAGTTTTAATAATAGCTCTACAGATTGCTGCATATTTGCAACTGATTCTGTTAATTGCGGTTGTGATTCCCCTGCAGAATTTTGACTTGTTGATTGAGGTTGATCTTCTGGCTCTGGTGCATCTTGTCCTTCTTGCTCTTTTTCTTCATCATTTTCTAGAAATGATACCACTTCTTTAATATCGCTCCCAAAAATTATTGCGGCATTTTCAGCTTTATCAAGATTTCTAAAAACAACTCTGGACTTACTTAGAGAATAAGATTTATCAAGACACTCGTCAGCCATCAAGAAAAGCTCTTTGCTTAGAGAAAAATTTCCCTGCAACTCAGGATCTTTTAAAAAATAATATCCTAAACCGTAACAGGCCGCTCCTTTGAGACGAAAAGCATGAGCAGCAGCTTCTTTTTCAACGGGAGGAAGATTTCTTATTTCTTCTAGCGTGAGATCATCATAGCACGAACATATACCAATTATTTCTTCCATGATCTGTGTAAAATCCCTTCCCGAATCCATCTCATTCTTTTTCAAATCCTTTGATTTTCTTGATCCATGAAGAACAGATCTATTTACAGATTCCACATAATTTGCCTGAGAAAGGCGTTGAAGCAAATTGCCCTTATCCTTTTGTCTAGCGCGTTTATATATTATTTTATCTAAAATCGAAGATTCATATTCCTCCTTCTTCCATTGTTTGCTGTCGTCTGTTTTGTTTTTATTTTTACCAGGAAGCAATTGCTGCGCTTTTTCAAATTCCTGCAACATATTTTGTTGCTCAATTGCAGGAACTAATTCCAATTCAAAAGCACTCAAAACATTTTCTTCTTCTGCCTTAGGGAGATTTTCTTGGGAATTTTCTTTTGCCTCAGATGGATATAAAGGCGGGTTTATTTCCTTTTTAATATTACTAAAAATTTCTCTAAGAAGAGGATGGTCAGTAATTTGCATGGATAACAAAATGCAAACCATAGCTTTATTGACATAATCCTGATATTGCTGAAAGAAGAGACTACCAACTTCTTTATCCTTTTCTTCAAAACCAACAACTATTTCATAATAACAACGCGCCATAATATAAAGCGCATGAGAATAGATAGTGAAATTCTTTTCCCTATCTGGATTTTTCTTAAGTGGCCGATTTAGCACTGTTGGCACTTCTGGCCTGTTGAGTAGAACAATTTCAAGAGCTTCATTAATTATTTTTTTCATCTCATCATCAAAATCTATCTCCGCTCCCGCGCCATAATCGCTAACTACTTTATCCACTTTTGCATTAAGTTTCTTAAGCGGTCCTAAATTTTTAGAATCATCAGACTCAGCATTCTTCTCAGGCTTAGTGGATTTCTTGGGTTTAGAAGGTTTAAGAAATTGATCCTGCTTAAGTTGGCCAGATCTATAAACAAATTCTGCAAAACTAGGAACTGGAGAACTTTCTCCTGCGACGAAAGATTTTCTACTCATGAACAAACTAAAATATTTAAGAATTACTAAATTGTGGAAATTGCAAGGAGAGCCAAACCCATATAATCAATCTTATAGGGCGAAGAAAATTGCTATCGAAATATTCCGGCTTTATATGTGAAGTTTAACGCCTATGTTTCCCCTTCTGCTGCGGATTTGTCAGACTAGTAAGTCCCTTCCTCATTTGTTCAGCCTCTTGAGCAGATATTGCTCTACTTTCTTGGACGGATGGAGATGGTTTTTCCTTGGGTTTGGCCTTATCTGGAGTTTCATTCCCTAGTGGTTTAGATGCATTTGATTTTAAACCTTGCTCATTCATTCTCCCGCCAGCCGCTCTCTTAGCCGCAGCGCTAGAAGGTAATATATTGCGCCCTCTATCAATTGACTCTGTTTCAGGAGTTATATTTTGGTTTGTTTTTTGCTCTCCTTCTGGAGACAAATCCGTAACATCAATAACTACCGAAGATCTTGTATTGACACCTGTTATTTCAGGTCCGGCAGAAAATTGATCACTAAATTCCGACCGTCTTACTTGACTATGCATTTCCATTCCTTGTGAAGGAAAATTCGCAAAAACTGGACCTACGTTACCACTTGCTTGATTATATGGAAAATATGTGCCCGGAACAGGAATTGCCGAAAAAACTCTTCCGGAATTATTCTGCATCACTACCACCGGTTGACGGATTTCCTTGGTTAATTTAGTAATCTGCTCCGACAACACAGCTATTTGACGTCTTGCTACCGGATCAACCACCTCTCCTTGCCATTGATGCTGTTGAGGCAATTGCTGCTGTCGCTGAATTAGTTCTTGCTGTAGTCGAGCTAATTGCTGTTGTTGCAAATATAATTGTTGGTACAATTGTCTATTTCTTTCTTCATTAGCTATCAAAGCTTCATCTCTTATAACCAGCCTCTGTTCCCAATCTTTAAGTTCTTGAGCTAGTTGTTCATTTTCCTTTATCATTGCTTTTATTGCTTGCTCTTCTCCATTTGCTTTCGCCATCTTCTGCTCAAAATCTTGTCGCAATTTTTCTTGTTGCTCTTTTAGCGCAGCTCTCTCTATTTCTAACTCATTTCGTTCTTGATTTTCTTCTGTTTTCCTTCTTTCTAACTCCGCCAATGCCGCTTCTTGCTCTGCAATTTTTTGCACTAGTTCCTGCTGTTGTTTACTGTTAGCTTTTTCTTGTTCTTCTGATGCTCTATTTCTTTTTGCAAGTTCTGCATTTAATTCTGATACTTGCTTTTCTCTTTGCCCATCTTTTGCAGCCAATTTTTCATTTAATTCTGCCTTTTGCTTTTCTGACTCTTTCTCTCTAGCTTCTGATTTCTTTTGTTCTTCAACCATCTCTGCTCTTTGTTTTTCTAATTCCTCGCTCTTTTCACCCATCTCCGCCCCTTGTGTTTCCGCCTTTCTCAAAATCTCTTCCGCTCTTTGTCTTTCTTCACTTGCTGCCGCTCTATCTTTTTCTGCCGCTTGATGCATTGCTTCCGACTTCTGCGATTGTTCAACTAATTCTTTCTCTCGCCTTACAATTTCTTGCTCTGATTCTTCACGCTTTTTAATAATTCCCTTTTCCCATTCTTCTGCACCCTTCTTTTGCGCTTCTAATTCCCTGAGCTGTTGGTCTAGTCCCGCTCTTCCTTTTGTTAAATTTTGTTCTTGCTCCTCTAATTTGCTTTGTTTCCTTTCCGCTTCCTGTAGAATTTTTACCGCCTTCTCATTTTGTTCATTTGCTTCCTGCTGTTTTTTACCTGCCTTATCATTTTGCTCACTTACTTCTTTTTGCTGCTTTATAACAGACGTTATCAGATCCATTGATAACATATTATCTCTTGATGCATTCTCTCGTGCTACTTCTGCATCCCTTTCTTTCTCCGCCAATTTTTGCTCTTTTATCTTTAACTCTTTTTCTTTGTTTCTTATCGCTTCTTCTCTTTTTCTCACCGCCTCTAAGGCCTCCTTTAACGCCACAACATTTTGCATCCTATCTGAAGAATTTGGTATATTGGACGGTCCTTGGCTGTTATTTGCAGAATTCTGAGTAGGCAATGACGAAGCTGCAGCGGGTGCAGATGGATCCATATCTGGCTCATCTTCATTATCACCCTTTGATTCCATCCCCTGTAATGATCCTGCAGATTGCGCATTTGCATCATGCTCCAGTCGTGATGTTGCAACAGAATCTTGATTTGTTAATTGAGGCTGGTGTAACAAAACATCTTCCGACGGCGGAGCATCTTGTCCTCCATCTTTTATCTCTTCCTCTCCATCTCTTTGCCCCTCATCATTTTTTATCTTAGATGCCTCTACCTTAGCTAAAAGTTCTTGCAACATTTTTTCACCCATCTCACTTATATCGACTGTAATAATTTTTCTAAGTCTTCTAGCTTCTTTAATATTTTCGGAACTAACTTCATCTACAAATGAGGATAAAGCCATAGATTCCAAATAATCGCTTTCCGCACCACCAATATTTCCTCCATCTATTTTTGCTATCGGCACAAATTCACCTGGCATGGGATTCTTTAAGAGGTAATAAGCTTTACCGCATCTAATATTCCCACGAAGAACATAAGCATAAGCAAGAACTGCTTTTTGAAAGTCAGAAAGATCTTCTATGTTTCGAGGATTACCAGGGTTAATAATGCTATTGATATAAGATGTACATAATTCCTCTTCTTCATTCATCAGACGGAAAAAATCCTCCCCGCGTGCTGTCTTGTTTATCCTGTTAATATTTTCAGCAATATTACCTCTATCTTCTTTATTGCCATAAATCTCTAAATCAAATTTATTTAACGAAGATTTTTTATTCTCTTGTTCTTCCGGTTCTTTTTTGCGTACACCCCTTCTTCTACCACCTTTTGGTCTTCGAGATTTTTGCTGCTGCTCTTCTGCTATGACATATTGTTGCGGGATAGTAGGCGTTTTTAATTTAAATGAGATTCCATTAGACTTTTCTTCTTGCGCAAGAAGCTTAAAAAGCTTTTTGGGGCCATCCTCCTCCTCAGAAAGATATCCAGACAGTGCAGCACAAAAATAAGCTTGCTCAAGAAAATTCTTATATAATTCAAATGCAGGATGACTAGGCTGTTTCCATTCGTTAGGAAAATTCTTGATTGCTTGATAAAGACTGGTTCCTGCGCAAAAAATCAAATAAGAATAGTCGGTAAAATTTTTACTCCTGTTATTTGCATCTTTTTTAACCGATTCCTTTTCAGATATAGCTTTAATACATCTATTAACAAACTTAAATGCATCTACTAGAAGCGTTGCTGGAATTTCTTTTTCCTTTTTTCTTATTTCTCTTCCTTCTTTTGTTTCATAAAAAAGAGGGATATTATTTATTATATTTTCAAGTTTTCTTGACTTGTATGATACTTCAAAATCCTTATCGCTAGAAATTTTTCCGAAAAGAATATTTGTATGTTTTACATATTTGGTTCCTTTCATAGCAATTCTCAAAAAGTTATTAATTATAATGTGGAAATCTTGATAAAAATCAGAATGAATCAATTAACCATCTAATAATATAAAATCATTAAATTTTATTTTTTAATAATAATAACTTATTACTTATCTAGTTAATTTTAAATGATTAATTAAGCCTTCCGGTTTTGGATTATGAGATCTAACGCTTATTTTCTTTTTTCTGAATTCTGCATCATCGCACCAGCTCCTGTTGGGTTGACGCTTGAAGAAGGCACTAGCGGCGGCCATTCATTATCATTGAGATGCCTAACTTTATCGCTTGATACCTCTTCCTCTTTTTCTCTAACCACATTTTCTTCTTCCGAGCCAACTTTCGATGCAGAAGATTCTTCAGAATCTGCCTCATGTTCTGATTCTTGATTTATAATTGGTTGTAGATCCATAGGACCCGGAAAGGATGTTCCGACAGGTGCCTCATAAGATTCTTCCACCACATTTGATTCCGAAAGAAACGCATCATTAACTTCTCTAACTTCCCTTTCAGGAGGCAATGGAGCACGGGTTAGCGTAGATACAACCACAGAAAATCCTACACATGATGAGGCTGTCATAAAATGTGGATTTTCTCCCACCAATCTTGCTGCTTCTTGCCTCATAAAATCTTGTTGTATCTTTAATTGTCTTTCTCTTTCATCCAGATCATTCCTTCTCTCCTCCAACTCCTTTTGTTTTTGCGATGCTTCGGTCTTTTGCATTTCCTCTGCTCGCTCTCTCGATTCTGCAATTTTCTGAATCGCTTCAGCCTTTTGTTTTTCTATTTTTTCTGATTCCAATTCTAATTCACTTCGTTTTTTACTCTCTTCCATCCGTTGTTTTGCAATCTTTTCATTTAAAACTCTCTCCTCTTCTACCAATCCCCGAGCCTTTTTCTCTGACTTTTCTTGTTGTTCAGATGTTTCAGCTTTTTGTTTTTCTGCTTCTGCCAATTTTACTGCCGCTGCTTCTTGAGCTTTTGCAATTTCCTGTTTTGACTTCTCTTGCTGTTCCTTAAAAGCATTTTGTTGCGCCATTAATTCTGCTATTTGTTGCTGCAATTTTTCATTAGTTAATTGCTTTGCATTGTCTTCCGCTTTTTGTTTTTCATTCATCTCTGCTTCTTTTGCTGATTTTTCTCCCTGCTCTCTTGATACCATCTCTTGCTGCCTTATTAATGCAGCATTCATTTCTTTTTCCATCTCCTTTTGTTGCCCTATTATCTCTCCTCCCAATTTCTTTACGAGCTGTATTAGTTTTAAAGAATTAGATGAAGCATAAACGGGCATAACATCTAACGCATGATCTGGTATTCTTGGAAATTCAATAGCCCTAGTAATACCCTTAAAAATTAATGTAATTTCTTCAATTTCTTTAAAACTTTCATAAATGGCGGGAGATGAAGATAGAGACTTGTAATAGCTAAAATTCGTTTTAGCGGCGTTAAAATTACCTATAACCGCAGATCTTAGATTTAAGTCATGTCTAGATCCTTTTAAATTGTGGTAGGCCTGACAATAGAGAGCTAAGCCAGCAAGATAAGAAATGCGAATAGCGAGTTCTTTTTCGGATTCAGAAAGATTTTCTTTAAGTTTGCCTTTTAACTTAGATTCACTGCAAAATTTACATGGCAAAAGTATTTCTTTCTTTAGCGTTTCTACAAAATCCTCTTTTCCAAATTCTTCCCTAATTATTATACAGAGACGATCAAGCATATCGCCTTTATCCAAATAGCCTGCAGCAGCATAAATTTCTTTATCTTGAGGCGAAGACTCTCTTATAGAATTTCCCACATTAAGGACCAAACCTAATTGAAAAGATGGCCAATGAAGCTCAATTTCTTTCCAAATATCATCCAAAACCTCAAAGCAAAAACCCTCACCAGGAGCAAATTGAAAAGATTTGAAGACGCAAAACCAGGCTTTATTAAGAAGATAACGATAATCCTTAGAGCTATTGCCGGATATTTTATCATCCTCATTAAAATATTTGGCTTCTATATAATAAAGCCAACCTTTGAGGCAGTCCACATAAGAAGGGACGGTAAAGCTATTATCGCTATTCTGTAACGGATCTTTATTAATCCGCGCAAATTCCAACAATATATTAATTACTTCTTCTATGGCTTCATAATTGAAAACCTGACTTTTATCCTCACAGTTTTCATGGCGACTGATTATAATAGCCACATATTCTCTGATTGCTTTATCTCTTAGTTCTGGCGGAATTTTGATGTCAGGTTTGTGAGTCTCAAGATATTCATAAATCTTGAAGCAAAACTCTCTCTCACGCGCAAGATCAAGTACTAATTTTTCATCAGAATGCTTAGCTAAATTTGAAGAGGTAGAAGATGACTTTTGTTCATCTTCCTGTTTTTCTTCTTGCTTCACTTCTTCTTGAGCAGCAGCCAATTGCAACGGTGTTTTCTTTATGCTGCCTTCAAAAATTCCTTTAACTTTTTTAACTTTCTTGGAATTTCTAAGAACAGAGTCGGGTGGATTTAGTGGATGAGATTTTTCAAAACATGTTTGGGCACGCAAAAAATAATCCCCAACCAGATTAAATTTACCAAGATCAGGATTTTTTAAAAATTCATATGCGATGTAATAATGGGCAGCGCCGCTAATTTCAAAAGCTCGGGCAACAGTTTTTCTAATTTCGCTATCACCAAGAGAAAGATTTTCTATCTCCTCTTCGGTGAGATTGGTATAAAATGAACATGATTCAATCGCATATTCCATCTTGGCAACCAGCTTTTTTCCGCCCTTATTGCCCAATGAACAAATATTAAGAAGAATATCACCTTTAAGCACAACTCTGAGCTCCTTATCTTTATTATCATTGCCCTTGTTAGTGCGATTTGCGCAGATCTTTTTATCTGAATTCACTAAATCATCTAATGCCGATTCTTCTGCATCTTTCTTTTTATTTTTCTTCGCGCCTTTCGATGCTGCTTTAGCGGCACTGCTTTTCTGCCTCTCTTCCTCCTCAGCTAAATAAGTAAGCTCAATATCTAACTTTAAAAAATCCGGATGGGCCTCTATTTCCTTTTTAATATTTGCCAGAGTAGTTCTAGGGAGGGGATCATTGGTAAGCCAAATGGAATGGGATATATAAAATAAAGCTTCATTTAGAAGATCCTGATATTCCTGCCATCTTTCAGAATCTGGCTTTTTATCTTCCTCATCAAAACATTCAGCTTTTTGATAACAGCCTTCCCCCGCACAATAAAACGCATAGGAGCCAATAGTGAAAAACTTACTGGAAGCCTTATTTGGATTATTCTTAATTTTCTCAACCAGATTATCTTCAGAGATAATTTTACGGCACATATCAATCAGCTCATCTATCTGTATCTCTTCATGTTCTGAAAGGCCTCTTTTTTGTAACTTGCAATAACTGACTATATTACCAATAAAACCTCCAATCCTGACTTCTTTTTCCTCCGGTATCGGAGCCTCAGGATTTTCACGCACTTCATCTGGCAACCATTCTAAAGCTTTGGCTCTGGATAGAATCTCACGACTAAGTTGATATTGACGCAGGAAAACGGAATCTTGTACTGGCATAAGGTCTGGAAAATATTTAATTAGATTATGAGAAACTATGCTAAATTAGGCATGTGTAGCGCTATGCTTTTATTCCCTTGATTGCACTTCTTCATTAGATTCCATTCTAACCGCTTCCGTTGGTTGAGTAGAGGAAGAAGGCATAGCATCTTTTTCTGGTGATTGCTCTTGCTCTGCTTCTGTTTTTTGCTCTGAAGATTCCTTTGATTTAGCAACCTCTGTTGTTTTATCTGACATATCGGGTGGTGTTACATGATAAATTTCAGGTATCACGCCTTGCCTTATCATCTGTTCTGACATTGCCCTCCGTACAAACTGGCGTTGTTTTGCTAATTGCTCAGCTATAACTGCAACCACTTGTTGCGTGGCTACTCTCACTCTCATCGCTCCCTCTTCTACTCTACTTCTATCTTCATCTAAATCTTGCTGATCAGCCACCAATCCTTCTTGCAATTCACCTAAATGATTTTGCCATACTGTATTTCCCGCATTACTTGCCGCTTTTTTTATAGTTACTTCTGCTTTTAGCTCTTCCGCTTCTTTCATCATGGCTTCCGCTGCTTTTCGCTTTTCACTAGCTTCCGCTCTTTGTTCTGCAATTTCTTTCTCTGCTTCTTCCCGCTCTTTATCCATTTTAGCTCTTTGTTTCTTCATCTCTTCAGATTTTACCACTGATTCCATTTGTTTTTGAGCGACTTCTGTTTTTTGCATTGCGACTTCTTTTGTCATGGCTTTTGCCCTTTGTTCCTCTTCTTCTGCTTGCGCTTTTCGTGTTGCAATTTCTTGTTCTGATTTTTTCCTTTGCTCATCCATTTCAGCTTTTTGCGTTTCTAATTTTTCCTGCTCCCCTGCTGATTTCATTTGTTTTTGAGTTGCTTCTGCTCTTTGTTTTTGAGCTTCTTTTAGAATTGCTTCGGCTTTTTTCTTCTGTTCATCTGACTTCTTTTGCGCTTCTTTTAGAATTGCTTCTGCTTTTTCCTCTTTCTCATTTGACTTTTCTTGTTGTTCGTTTATTTCTCCTGCCTTTTTTGAAATTTCCTTAAGCGCTCGCATCGACTCCCGTTCTATTTGCTGCATCTTAATCTCTCTTCCGTCTAATATCTCCCCATGAGCCTGCAATATACCACGCTCTTTGCTATTTTGTTCCGCCAATTCTTTCTGCTTTGCAATTAACTCCTCTTCCAACCTTTTTATGCGTTGCATATTTGAATCTAGAGAATTAGCTAAGCCTGATTGCGCTTGATCAACAGCCGGAACTTGAACTAAAGCTTCTTCATCTCCATCCTTCGACTCCGATTCTGGCAATCGCAAATCATCCCGTCCCCCATCTTTTTCTTCTTGAACATTAACTACTTCCCTAGGTTCGCCTTCAAAAATTGCTCTGGTTCTTTTGGCTGTTTTGGCATTTCTAGAAACAATTGGAGAGGGAAATAAAGAACAAGATAAAGCAATTTTCTTTTCAGCACTTTTAAAGCTCTCTTTTACCTCTGGAATCATTGAAAGAACAACTTCTGGATCTTCGGAACATTTTAAACCTTGATAAGCGTCATAATAATCAAGTGATCCATCGATATGCAGAGCATGGGCCAGGGCTTTTATCTCGGCAAGAGTCAGGCCATTTTTGACCTTTTCTCCCTCCATCCTGGAATTAATATAATGGGAACATAAATCACGAACTTTATACTTTCCCGGAAGAAAAATTTGCATGGATCTTTCCCTGCTTAGTTTAAGAATTTTTCCAATAATATTTACTTGGTCACGCTCTTTCTTATCTTCATAGATAACCTTATCCAACTCAGATGGCGGGCCGGGCAAAAATTTGGTTTCTCTTATCTCGTGGCTTACCTCTAATTCAAAAGCAGCAAGATGAAGCTCCTTCTCATTTTTAATATTATTAAAAGCCTCCATGAGAAGAGGCTCCTTATGAGAAAGTTCAAAAGCCTGCAAAAGATAGGACCAAGCCTCGTTAATAAGATCTGCATAATCCTGAGATTTTTTACCGGATATTTTATCATTCTCATCAAAATTTCTTGCTAGTTCATAAAGAGAGAGCGCCTTGCAATAAAGCGCATAAGAATAGACGGTAAATTTTTCATCTTCATTTTTTGTTAGATCTTTGTTATTCAGCAAAAAATCAGAACATAGATCGGATATTTTTTGTATCTCCTCGCGGTCAAAATTCTGACCCTTGTCTTTTACATAGGCTCCAATCGATTGCTTTAATTTCTCTATTGTAATTTCGGTATCAGGCTTATGCTCCTTAGAAAATTTATAAATTTGGCGAGAAAATGTTATCTCAAGAGGAAGAGTATTAGAAATTGATTTTGCAGGCATGGCGCATGGTATTAGAAAGACTTAAGACTAATTAGATTTCAATAATCTTGATCAGAATAAGAATTGGTTAATTAATTAACTAATAATATATGACTATTAAATATTATTATTTAATAAATTTAACTTATTAATTATCTAGTTAATTTTAAATAATTAATTCAGTTTCTGATTTTGGATTATGAGACTAGCGCTTACCCTTCTCTTTCTTTTTGTTCTGGTTGATTCATTTGATTGGCCCCCGCTGGATTAGGTGATGTACCTGGTTGTCTTGGTTTATTGACATTTGCTGGTTTAGGTGACGCAGTTGATTGTCCAGCTGTTGGTCCAAGTCCTGGCCATTCTTCATTTTTAAGATTAAATTCTTTAGGGGTTTCAATAGATGTTACAACGGCACCAGCACTAACTTTCCCATTATTATTTGCATTTTGAGTTGCCTTAACATTCCTACGCTCAGATCTTTTTCCATCACTAGTTTTTCCAGTAGCTGTCTTTTCATCCGCAGCAAAAACACTTACTTCTGGTGGTTCTGGCCGCTGAGCTTCTGATTGATTTTCATTCTCCAAATCTCTTTGCCGTATTCTATTTGCAACCTTTCTTGCGGATATCTTTTCTCTTTTCTCCACTGTTGCCTGACGCGCTGCCAAGTCTTTTATCATCTCTTCTGATTTTTGTTGTTTTGCACTAAGTTCCGTCATCTGCGTACTAAGTTGCACTTTCTGCGCCTCAAGTTTTTTTGTTACTCTTTGATGATCTTCCATAATTCTTGCTTCCAGTTCTTTCAATGCCTCCTTCTTTTCTGCCAATTCTTCTTCCTGTATTTTCAGATCATCATGTTCTTGATTTTCTTCTACCTCCTTTCGTTCTTCACTTGCCTTTGTTTTTTTGGCTTCTAACTCTTTACCTTCTAAAACCAATTTTTCTTCCAACTTTTTAAGCTCATCTTCTCGCGCCCTAAGCAATTGCAATTTTTCATTATACTCGCTCATTATAGCTTCCTCTTTTTGCTTTAGCGCGCGCTCTTTTTCTTCCAGATTTTTATTCGATTCTGCCATTTGCCTCTCTATCTCTTTCTCTCTGGCTTTTAATTCATCCTTCTCTTGATTTATCTCATCTTGCGCTTCACCTATCATTTGAATTATATATTGTTTCCATTTGAAAGCTCTTTCTCTATCATTTATTACTTCCTTTTCTCTTGCCTTCAATCTTTCTTCTCTTTCCTTTAGCGCTGACTCTCTTGTTTCCCATTCATTTCCTTGTGATGCAAATTTTTGTTCCTCAAACGCCAATTTCTTCTGCTCATCTCTCTGTGCTTTTAACGCCTCTCTTTCTACAACCAATGTCGCTTCTAATTCTTCAAAATATCTTAATTTATCTGAATATTGCCTCTCTATAGCCTCTCCCTTTTGTTTTAACTCTTCTTCTTTTCTTGCCAATTCTTCATTCCGTTCTGCTATTTTAGCTTGTTGATTAACAAATATTTGCTCCTGACTTTTTAATTGTTGTTTTATTCTACTTAATTCCTCTTCCTGTTCTGCAAATTTTATTTCTGATTTTTCCTGCTGTTCACTTCCTTTTGCTTTCTCTTCTTCTTGCACTTTATTTTTTACATCCAGCTTTTCCCTTAATTCTGTAATTTGTTCTTGAGATGCTTTTTCTCTCACCTCTGATTCATTACGCTTTTCATTCATCTCCACTTCCCTCCCTTCTGCCTCTCTTATCATCGCTTCCGCTTTTTTCATCATCTCTTCTGCTGCTTGCCGTTCTTTACTTATCTCTTTATGCCTATTACCCAATTCCACTTCTTGTATAAATACCTCCTGTTCTTGCTCGGCTAATTCCTCCCGTCTTTTATCCTTCTTTGCTTTTTGTTTCTTTTTTTCTTCTTCTAATTCCCGCTGCTTTTTCTTCAATGCCTCCTCTAATTCCTTCACTTTTTGCATAAGTAAATCTTCTGAAGAAACAGATATGTTATTTTGATTTGTTGATTTTGGCGATTGCTGATCAGAAGCATCTTTTTCTTCCTCTTTCACTTCCTCTTGCGCGTCAGCTATCAGGAGTTTTCCTTTTCTTATATTCTTCGCAATTTCGGTAATCCGTTGAAATCTTTGAAATGTTTTAAAAACATCCGGTGATGGAATGCAAGAATTAGACCTTTCAAGATTCATTGCCGCACTTGCAAAATCTACCCTGTTGGTAGATTTAGGGTTTTTTAAAGAATGACAACATCTGCATAATAAAAACACTCCCCGAAGCCAAGAAGCATATCCAAGAGCTTCCTTTTCAAGAGGAAAAAGATCATCTAGGTTAACATCGCTATATGATGAGATATAATCTTCACATGGTTTGGTTAACTCATCCATTTCAGACAAATTACCATTTTTCTTTGCCGCAAGAAAAAGTCTAAGAATATTGCCTTTGACACCCTTATGAATCTCTATATCCAGAGGAGAAGGTTCGCCCAATAGTTCAATTTCTTTCTCTGATTCCTTTTTCTTTGCTCTTTTAGATCTGCGTTGAGATCTACTAGAACCGGCAGCATGGCCTGTTTTAAGTCTTCCTTCATCATTCTGGGCCGCGTCATTCTGAGCTGCAGCCTGTTTAGGTAATAACTGACTTTTTTCCCAAGCATGCAATATGGGATATAACTCTGTATTAAAATTCACCTCCACTTCATAAATATGAAGATAGAGCTCTGCCTCATCTCTAACATCACTAAAAATTTCTCTATAAGTAGCATTGTCATTAAGCTTAACAGCTTCTGAAGCGCAAAATAAGGCATTAAACATCAGATCCTCATATCTCTGCGATCTCTTGTTTTTAAGAATTTTAGCTTGTTCAAGACATCCTTTGGCCATCAAAGAGAGCGCAGAAGAGTAAGCAGAAGGCTTTCCATCATCACTTGTGCCAATTGCTTTATTCAATGACACAAACACACAACACATATTGACCAGTTTTTGTATAGCCTCAATATCTATCGGTTGGTTCCTGGCTATATTTTCCATGCGCTTCCCAATTGCTTCCTCCGAAACTAATTCTTGTGCATCGTCCGACACTTTATAATTCTGACCATTTACCGTTATAACTTTTCCAGCATGTTCAGATTTTCTCAAAGCCTCGGGGTTAACTTTATAAATCTCAAAAGAACATTGCTGTTCCCAAGAATAGGCTTTATCTACAGCCTTCTTATTAGGATCTTGGCTTTTAGTGTTAGAACGCATAACGATATTGGAAATTTTAAGAATTATTAAATCAGGAGGGTTTTAATGAAATCAGGATGTATTAATATAGCTTGTAGTAAATTATCAGATCTATAAGCAATACTAAAGTCAATATGAGCAGACTTTATATTTCCAAAACTCAAAAAATCAAAAGAAATAATGGAGGATATTTTAGAAGAGATTGAGGGGAATTAGCATGAATGGCGCAGAAAAGCTTTATGTCACATTGCCCTCGCCACTTCTTCATGATCTTTTATCTGGCTAGGGTCAAGATTAACTATTAGAACAGTGCCACCATCCTCTCCAGGAATAGAAAATGATTCAAGAAGAAGGCGTCTATCACCAAACTCGCCCATTGTTTTAAGCTCCCATTGTCCGCCTGACAGCATTTTTAACCCTGAAGACCTAAAGGCAGATTTAACTCTTTTGCCATTCTTTATAATATCCATTACTTCCCTGTAATACTCCTCATCATATAATTGCAATTTGTCTTCATTAATAGCTCCGATCCACATTTTGTTTGTACCTTCAATATCATATAATTTCACTATGCGCTTTCCATTTTTATCTTCATATTCAACAGATCGTTCTTTAGATTCCTTTCCTTCGTCTAATCTTGTTACAGAAAATTTAGAGATAGAGGAAGAAGGTCTATCAGACAATTGATCTAGGGCATTAGATACCGTTCCTTTGGGACGGGTTTTTACTTTCTCTCCCTCACCTCGTTCAGGCACAATACAACTAAAATCACTCATGAACTGTTCGTGCGTTATAGTGTTTCTATATGGAACAAATGGCCTAGGCAATACATACTCTTCTGCTTTCTTCTCCTCAGCTATGGAATCACTTTCTTTATCTTCACCGCATCCTAAATTATCCTCATTAATGACCATTTGATAATATTTCAAATCAAGATCACGAAGATTCCGAACAATTTTAAGTAATTTTTTTTCAGAATATTGTGGAGAGGGACGATGCGAATAGTAACAACCAAATGAATAAGCCACCAAAGAAAAAGTCAATATAGCTTCAGCGAAAAGACCAAACAAGGCCCCTTCCGCGCTAAGTCCCGATGAAATTGCAGTAGGAGTGGCAATGGATAATCCTAAAATAAACGCTCCTAAAGCACCGAGAAGAAATCTTCTTGGATAATCACGAGGAGTTTCTTTATCAGTTAATAATTGAGTCTCTGTTTTTAGAAGAGATGTTAAATGTGATAATTTTTTTTCTCGGCTGAGTTTCTCCTGTCGAGTGGGTGAATAGTTAGAAAAATTATCTATTATGGAGCAATTATTCCTAAATTCGGCAACATCAAACATATCACCCAGTACTTTTTGCCTACCAAGACTCATTGCTTTTAATGATCCGTAAAAACCTTGCTCAATCATTATAAGTCTTTGATCTTTAACGACTTCTAGAGAGTAGGATTTTTTAAGGATGGCATATAATTGCTCATTTATAAATTGCCAATGAGGCTCTTTTGCTTCTTCAATAAAAAGATTTTCGAAATCAGTTATTTCTTTTTCTGAATACTCATATTCTTTATCATCTTTTATCAGGGATTTTGCTTTTCCTGAAAGCATTAGATAATAAGCAACGCACTGAAACAATTTTTCATACACGAAATGATGTATAACTTTGTCATAATTCTTCTCTTCGTAACAATATATGAAGAAGTTGCTAGATCCAATCAACTGATTACTACAATGCGCCCATAATAATTTCTCATAAGGGTCTAATCCATCTAACATTGGTTGACCCGAAATATTAAAAAATGTATTAACAACTTTTTTACTCTTGGGCGGCAAGTCTCTGTAATTGAATTTATAACCTTCAAAAGATACCGGAGTTTTACAGCAAGGAAAAAGATTTAACTTTGCTAATTTCTTAAATGTTTCAGGTTTCTGACAAAGCTTCTTAGATAGAAATATCCTATTTTCTCCCTTATCACTTAATATCCCAGTTCCAAGCATCACTTCTCCTGCAACAAATTCTCCCCGACTAAAATACTCATCCATCTTGGTTGGCAAACCTCCCTCAACCCGCAATTTCTCCATGCGTTTCTTCATGGCTTCATTTAATTTCTTTATTTCCGCTTCATTTAATTCCTTTACTTGCTCTACAGTTAATTCACTTAGTTCCTTTTCGGTAAATTCTCTTATTGGCGCCCTATCTAACCCTTTGGTTTTTTTAATATATCTACGCGATCTCATTAGTGCTCCATTTTAAATTTGTTATTTCTAAATTCGTTTTGCATTTATCTTGCAAGTAGATTTGCATAACAAAATATCAACACTAATTCAAGATCTTAATTCCAAAACAAATCCACAATCCAAATTCCCCTTGTAATTTTTGGACCCAAAATATTAACTTCTGCTAAAATTTGATTCATGAAACAGCAACCAAATCTCAAACCATAATGTCCAAAGAAATTGTCTCTGATCACCAATTTAAAGAAATCACAACCACTAACGGATTATTTTGCCAGTTTGAAGAGGAAAGCGGCGTGTTGTTTCTTGATATAAAAAATCCTTTATCGAAGGAAGATTTTGCTACTATAGAAAATATTGTTGATCCTTATTATCAGCAGCGTGGAGAGCTTCGCGGCGTTATCATCAATTCCAAAAAATTCCCTTATTGGACCGGGCCGCAAAATAAGCAGGAATATTTGAATTTTGCCCAAAATAACCATCATAAATTTGCCAAAGCCGCTTTAAATATGGGCGGGTTTTTTATCAGAATTATTCTCAGACTTGCTAAAGGAAGAGTTCATCCTGAAGTAAAAATGTTTGGCTATAACAAAATTGAAAAAGCCCAAAGTTGGATTTTATTTGATTAGGGCTGACTAGATGAAGTTCTTTCGCGCCGCTCTTCTCCTATTTTTTCTTCTCTCTCCCTCGCTTGCTTTTGCGCAAGATCATTTCAAAATTCTGAATTGGAACGAAGACACCACTTTGCTGGTGAGAGGTAAAGCTTCAGAAGTTCGCATCAACGGCAAAATTGTCAATACGCCAAAAAATCAGGTGATGACTTCCTTCGGACTTTCTTTTGCCAGGGAAAGGAAAATTGAAATCAACCATGTTACTTGCGATGGCGTTAAGGCACAGTACTCATTTTCTGGCAATGATCTTCGGATTAAATTTCCAAAACCTAAAGCGGATGGTGAAACTGTTTTAGTTTCCTTTTCTTATCTTGAAAATTACTCGTCAGTTAATGAATCCTTAAGACAGGAAGTAATAAATATCCCGGCCTTTGCAGCTGGGGCCAATGCCCGTGTTGCCATAAAATTTCCGGGCTATATGGAATCGGCAACTCTCAATCCAAATATTTACAAAAATGGTAACAGCTTTGTTTATAGCAATATCGTTCCCAAATCCGGCGTGGAAGAAATTATCAAACTTACCGATGCAGAAAGTGTTTGGAATGTAAGCGTTAAAGTTCGTGCTTCTTCTAACAGACCGCTTGGCAAATTTAATATCGGCCTACCCTATTATTTTCAAAGCCCAAGACAGAAAGTTGAGGATTACTCAACCTTTGCCAGCTCCACACCTCTTAGCGAAAAAACTGTTAATAATGTCAAAAATATTGGGTTTAACAGCAATCAAAATGAAGTGCTGATTGAAAGCAAGGCACGAATAACAACCGGAAAAAATGTGAGGGGAAAGTTTGATAATGACCCAAAACAATATCTTTATGTAAGCCAGGAAGAGCGGAATTTGCTTTCACCACTTCTAGCGCAAATTATCCAAAACCCTGATTATAATTTGCCGCTTCACGCCAGGATCGGAAAGTTTGTATATGGATTTATTGAATATGACCTGGGCTATAGCAACAAATTATTATCCGTAAAAGAGATATTGCAAAAGCGTCGCGGCGTTTGTGTTGAATATGCCAAACTTTACAATTCCTTAGCGCGCCTTGCCGGCATTCCATCATTCATAATTGAAGGCACCGCGTGTGGCGGATATAAGGGAGAATGCCGTGGCCATAGTTGGAACATGATTTACAAAGATGGGGAATGGATTGAAGTTGACCCAACCTGGAATTTGATGTCGGGCATTGTTTCCTCCTCCCATATTTATTTCAATGAGGGTGGCAAAGGCGAGGCAATAATTGAATATTTTAAAAATAATCCGGTAAAACTGGAGATGGATTTTGAAATGAAAAGAGCTTTATAACTGCGTTACAAACCGCAGTAGCGCATCTTTATTTTGAGAAATTCCGATTCTCGGAGTGCTTTTAAATTCAGGCTTTAAGCCGACATCATAAACACCAAATTTATCGCTGCTAAAAATATCCAGCCGGTCAAAAGATTTATCAATTTCCAAATCCCGACAAAGCCGCCCTGGCCCTATAATCTCCTTCTCTTCCGGTTCCAGCAATTTGATAGAACGAATCAAAACCGCAGCGGGATAATCCTGTTCTTGCGTTGTGATATTAAGACAAAAATACATTCCGTAAATCAGATAAATATAAAGATGCCCACCTTGCCAAAACATCGGCTCATTACGCGCCGTACGCTTTCTACCGGCATGAGAAGCAGGATCGTTACCATGATAACTTTCTGTTTCGGTAATGATTGCCTTAAAAGTTTTTTGGGAATTTTCGTGGTTAATGACCATCATTTTGCCAAGCAATTGTTTGGCAACCTCGTCAGTGTTTTGCAGAAAGAAGGGGCGAGGAAGTTTTTTCATTATATCCTCTATATAGTATGAGAGGTAGGAAGCTTTGGTGAAGGTGAATTTTGCCAGCGCGGATCCTTTATATTCTGCAAATATTCTTTTATTTCGTAGAATTTTTCTCTATTTGAACCCACAGAAATCTCTAAAGTACACCCCCCCTCAACCTTACAACACCAAAATCCTGTTTTACTAAGTTTTGGTTTTAATTCTGACAAAATATCCTGGTTATTATTTCGGAAAGTTTCACGACCATCAACTGCAGCAAATATAAATTTTATTGTCGCCCCATCTCTTGAGAAATTATAATTTTTTACCTCTTCAAGATTGATAGCAGGAGATCCAAAATGTTCTTTTTTTTCGTTATTTTCTTCTTTTTGTTGTGGATCAATTCGCAAATTTTGATCAATAGGCTTGTGAACCGACAAAGAAAGTCTTTTGCCACCAGAAGCAGATTTACTAGAAGAGTGAGACTTTTCTCTAGAACGACCTTCCTCCATTTTTGAAGGATGGATTCCCGAAAAATTTTCTCCAGCTTGATTAAGATTAAATCCATTTTGGAAATTTTCTTCCTGCACAACCCCCAATTTTGAACCCCCTGAAAAACTCCTACGTCCGCCATAGTGAGTGCCAGAAGAGGAATGCGACCTTACATGTTTATCAAAATTTGACCAATGATCTGGCAGATCTACTTTACAACCTTGGCTTTTTAAACGTTTAATTTCAGATTTTAACTCATTTCTTATAATTAAATTTTGACATCCACCTAACTCCAGACGCTCAAGATTATCCGGAAGACGCTCTGGCAAAGATTCAAGAGAAGAGCAGCCTTTTAATTTGATAAATTGTGTATGATCTGGAATATCAACAATAGATCGAACCGAAATATTACCTTCCAAGTTAAGGGTGCCATTCGACACAACAGCTTTCCAAGCGCGTTCGTGGGTATCTTGGTATGTAGCAAGACTATTTTTTGATCTCATGGTAACAAATTTTTAAACAATCTTTAAAAAAACAACCATTTATTACTAACAATTCAGAAAATTAAAATCCAACATCCATATAGATGTTTGTTTAGCTTTTTGGAAAAGTGGATTTTATAAATCAACAAAGAAATAGCTCAGATATGAGCAAGAAATTCTATCCTGGAAAGACAGAATTTTTAGAAGAGATGGAAATGAAGATATAAGACAACGTCACCTAAGATCGTGACGATGCTTGAACTGGAAATTTAAAGCGACTTTGTTTTCCCCTCTGAAGACTGTCTTTTATAGAATTAAATTTTTTTTCAACATCCTCACCCGCTCCTGTTGGTAAGATAATTTCTAAATAATCTTTATCAAGTTTTGATTCAAAACCCATTAATTGTTGCTGGTTTTCAAATTGAAAAAGTCTGGACAAATCTTCGTTAGCAAATTTAATTTTGATACTTCCATCTTCTTCGGACTCAAAGCCTTTTATATAGCTCATTAAATGAAGGGGATTTTCAGCGCCAGATTCCGAAATAGTTCCAAGTGAAGTTCCCGACCTAGTACTTTTTGCATTTGCCCTGATGCTAGCTTTTGGCGTAGTTTTTGTTGAACCAGAACTTGTCTGAGATGCTGGGGAGGGTAATGGTGATGATCTTAGTAAATCAAGTTCTGATTGTGTTGGCGAAAGCAAGAGGAAACCTGCGTCTTTTTTATTATAGATTGTTGTTTCATTGCTGGCATGACTGGCTTGAGAAGCAGACTCTGATAAAACCAAGGGTTTTAATCCTTCAATATTAATGTCCATCTTTACTTCAGTATCAATTCCATCATTTCTCAATACAAGGTTTTTATATTGCATTCCTTCAGGAAAGAAACTTCCACCAGAACCTGGCGTTCCGTCAATCCAGAACTCTCCGCTTCCGGTAGTAGTTGGCGAAGGAGCTGGGGAGGATGCCGCTGATTCAGGAATAACAAAAAGTCCTTTGGTCTTGGCTACATCTTCTTTTTCTTCAATGTGGCTTTTGTTCATGCTTAATTCTTCTTTCAACCACTTTTTTGTCATCTCCACAATAGGATCATGTGTCTCCATTAGTATTTTATCATTTATAAGTTTACCTATCTTATCCAACTCCTTTTTTCGTTCCTCCCCCGCTTTATCCCCAAGCAATTTTTCAAATTCTTTCAAATAATCAATTTCTTCTTTTAAAGAATCCTGCTGGTCTTTCTCTTCACTTAAACCAGGTTCAAACGGACTTGGTAAAGACTCCTTCTCTTCAATTTGATCTTCTTTTCCCAAAGAACCAGGCTGATCTTCGTCAAGAGAAGCTAACCTATCATATAATACAGATAAGGCTTCTTTCTGAGGCTGATATTTTTGCTCAACCTCTTGTACAAGCTGAGCTTTTTTATCAGGAAATACCACGCTAGCCCAAATATTGCCTTTTGTTGCCAGCATATAATCAGCTATTTCTTGTAAGGAATAATTTTTATAGACATCTTCCGCTATTTTGCAGGCAGCATCAATTTTATCTTGCGTTAACCATTTTGCGATCGTCCCTTCGTTAGCTATGGAAGTTGGAATATAGGTCCATTGTTTGATTCCATCATTTTCTTTCATCTTATTATAAACTTCCCTCATCAAGACGTTGCCAGCCTCAATCTCCACTCCTTCACCTACGGCTGCTGCATTATTTTTAAAACCAAAAGAGGCCACAAAATTTTTAATCTTATCTGATACAATTAATTGTCGTGCCACCTGTAATTTTTCAACTAATGACGGCTTTTCTAATATGGAACTCCATACAAAAATTTCCAGCAAACCGGCAACCGGCTGATTCACGCAACCTTGCAAATAGCGCTCGGCAATCTCTTCTATCCATTCCAGGCTCTGTGGATTTTTTTCAATAAAAGCAACAAATTGACTAGCAATGCTGGTTACTTCCTGACCCCTTTTGTGCAGGTCTTCAGTTAAGAAACGCTTAAAAAGTTCCGCCGCCGATGACAAAGTGATGGAAGGATTATCTTTTTTATAATTTTTAATAACCGCATCGAATCTGCTTTGAATAATATCAATACGAGCTTGGCTAAGATTTCTGGGCCAAATGACTTTACAACCGCGTGATTCTGCATTTTCTAAATTCATTATCTCCTCTGGCGGTATGGTTCTGCAAAGCTCCAGGTCAAGATATTTTATATTGCTCGTTGCTAACCACGGCAGAGAGCTGATAATAGAGCCACTAAGAATAAGGGTTTCTAGAGTTTTTGGCGGGTTCTTCAGTTTTCCAATAAAAATACAATCTCTCAAATTGAGATATGTAAGAGGTGGGGATAGTTCAGGTAAGGCAGTTAAGGAGGTTCCACTGCAATCAAGCCACATGGCATCGTGAGGCAATTTCATATTTATTACACGAGTCTCACTATTTAGCTGACTACTAATTTGCTCCTCATTGATTTTGACAATTATATTGTCTTGCCAATTCTCAGGAAATGTAATTTTACAACCCTGAACCGCTAAATTTGCCAGCATCATGATCTGTGAAACTGTCGGCTTTAAAGAAACACACCCTCTCAAATCGAGACTTTCCAAATTCAATAAAGGAGGTAGAGATTCAAGAGAGGAGCATCCATGAAGATTAAGTGTTTTTAGAGATGTCGGTATTTTTCCTTTTAGATAATGAAATTTACCACAATTCTCCAAAGAAAGAGATACAAGACCTGGAGGCAGGTCATCTAGATATTCTATGATAGTATGACTACAATTAAGATGTTCAGCTTTATCAAGTTTCAGTTCCTTCCATATTTCAGGGCGGATGGTCTTATCTTGGCCAGGTGTAAAATCTTTATTGGTGATTCTGACGGGCATACAAAATTAAAAAATTAACTAAAAGACGACAAAGGCTTATATGGTTATTTTATAAGATTGTTATATGCAACTATTTCTTATTTGTTGGTTAGTTTCTGTGTTTTCGCCTTGCCGTATTTATCACAAAGACAATTTTTAAGTTATTAATTACAATTTTCTCGTCTTTACAACTGAATAGAAGCAATATAAGAGCACTTGCAGCAAGTGAGGGGGATTTGAATTTATTAGATTTGAACCGGAAATTTTATCTTGCCTTTTCTTCAGCCAACCGATTAAAAGGAAATGCAGCTGCTTCCCTAATTATTCCCAAAGGCAATTCTTTTTTTTCTTCAACCTTGTCCAACGCAATAGCTTTGGCAATTTCTGCTTTCGTTAATTCTTCAATAGCTCTTTGTATTTCTGCACTCTCCTGTCTATCCAGGGCTTCTCTTCTTTCGGATATTATCCTGTAACATTCCTCAACTGTTTGCCCCTCAAATGCTCCCTGAAAAAACTCTAATTCAGCCTCATATTCAGGCGATATATCTTGAGGTTCACATTCAAACACTCCAGTGCTAGCAAAGTGAGCTGCCAGTTTTTGACTCTTTCTCTTATTGGTGTAATTGCGGTTTATTTCGGCATATTCCTCAGGAAATGCAATTCTAGCCCAGATGTTGCACTTATTTTTAGTGAGATAGTCAATTACAGAATCCGCATCTAAAGATTTCCTGGTTTTATCTAACAACATAAATTGCTGCACCAGATCAAGCTTCTCCATAATATTTGACTGGTTTGATACCGAGATCCATACAGAAATTTCTTCAAAACCCGCAACCGGCTGGTCAACATCTATGTAATATCTGGCAATTCCTTCCATCCATTCTGGATCTGCTGATTCTTTTTTAATAAAATCAAAGAACGGTTCTGTGGCTTTAACGATTGATAAATGATCATCCAACTCTTTTGGTCCCCGGCTTAAAAAGCCTTCAAAAAGACTAGCCAACGATGATCCTTCAGACGAAATATTTTTTTCATACAAATGAAATAGCTGGTTTCTTATGCAATCTATAAGGGCTGTCTTTCTTTCGAAATGCTCTGGCCATCCCATGTGGCAAGTTTTGCCAAAAGCTTTCAATTTTCTAATTGTTTCAACCGTTGGAACCAATGATATACATCCCTGCAAATGCATGATCTGCAGACTTTTTGGTGGCGATGGCACAGTTGTTAGAGTAAGACATTCGCTCAAATCAAGAATTTCTACACCCTCTAGATTGGTTACTACCTTCCCATCGACAAGGTCAGCATCAGTTAATTTGAGTTTTTTAGGCATATAAAATTGTAATGCTAATTTAATAAAGTTTCTTCTTGAGACTCATGAAGTTATTAATAAGTAAAATATTTATCAATGATCTAAGGATTATTTATTAAATTAACTTATGGATTTCTTTAAATTTTTAGAACAGAGAATTAGGAAGAAATTATAATTCTGGCTTTAGTTATGATGGAATTGGCAGCAATATTATTGCTACCAATATCGAAGGAGGGAATGATAATAGAAATTTACAATCAAAACACTAATGGGATTCAATCATATTTTTAATATCCTGAGAATTACCGATTGATTTTGAGGTCATGTCTTTGCAGGTTCTGCCAACTAATCCAGCAAGAACTTTTCCGCTGCCAATTTCAATAACTTCTTTCACGCCTTTGCTTTCTAGATAAAGCATGGTTTCTCTCCATCTGACAGAACCGGTGATTTGTTTGGCTAAAAGCTCTCTGATTTCTTCTGGGTTTGAAACTTCTGAAGCGGTGACATTAGCAACTAGCGTAACTTGTGGGGATTTGATATTGGCTTTTGCTAGGGCAGAACGCATTTCAGATTCAGCATTTTGCATTAAAGCCGAGTGGAAAGCGCCGCTAACCGGAAGTTCAATCGCTCTTTTAGCGCCTTTAGATTTGGCGATTTCTATGGCGCGTAAAATTGCAGTTTTAGAGCCGCTGATCACGACCTGACCGACCGAATTGTCATTGGCAATTTGGCAAATTTCATCTTGTTTTGCCTCATCCGCAATTGCTTTGGCAACATCAATTTCAACACCCAAAATTGCTGCCATACTACCTTGAGTTTGCTTGCCACAATTGGCCATTGCATTACCTCTAATCTGCAAAAGCTTAGCTGTTTCTTCCAATGAAATTGCGCCCGCAGCACAAAGGGCGGAATATTCTCCTAAAGAATGGCCGGCAACAAAACTGCATAAATCAGTAATTTTTTTGCCAAATTCTTTTTCCAAAACTTCCACTAAAGCAATAGAAACAGCCATCAAAGCCGGTTGGGTATTTTCAGTTTTAGTCAATTCTTCAGCCGGTCCATCAAACATTATTTGTGACAATTTAACGCCTAAAATTTCATCAACTGTTGTAAAAACCTGTTTAGCGCAGACAAAATTTTCATAAAGATCTTTGCCCATTCCTACCACTTGTGAACCTTGGCCCGGGAAAACGATTGCAGTTGCGTTTTTATTATTAGACATATTTTTTAAGAATAGTTAAGAAGTCATTTTTAATTTCAGGATTCTCAAGTGAAAAGGCAATATTGGCTTCCAAAAAGCCTAAAACATTGCCGCAATCAAAACGAGGCCCATTATAAATCTGGCAGTAGAAAGGATAATCTTTAGCCATTTCTTTCATGGCATCTGTAAGCTGAATTTCTCCACCGCTGCCAACTTGCATTTTTGACAAATATTCAAAAATTTCCGGCTGCAAAATATATCTGCCATTAATTGCTAAATTTGATGGAGCATTCTCTGGCTTTGGTTTTTCAACCATATTGCTGATCTTTTTGCTGCTCTTATCCATTTCAATAATGCCATATTTGCTAACATCTTTTTTATCAACCGGCACTGCCGCAATGATGCTGGAATTGCTTTCTTTGCTAGCTTGCAAATCGATCATTGATTTTAGGAAATTATTTTTATCCAAAATCATCTCATCAGCCAAAATCACCACAAAAGGCTCATTGCCAATAAAATTCCTGGCGCACCAAACAGCATGACCCAAACCAAGAGGTTGTTGCTGCCTGACAAACGCCACCTGTCCCGGCTGAGGCAACCATGATAATACTTGATTCAACTCTTTTTCTTTTCCGTTATCATCTAGTTTTGATTGCAACTCATAGGCGTGGTCAAAATGGTTATTGATGGCATTTTTGTTGCGGCCAGTGATAAAAATAAATTCTTCAATTCCAGCATTTTTTGCCTCTTCAAAGGCATATTGAATTAATGGCTTATTGGCAATTGGCATCATTTCTTTCGGCAATGATTTTGTTGCCGGTAAAAATCTGGTGCCAAGGCCACCAACTGGAAATACAGCTTTTCTTATTTTCTTCATTATATGCCAAATCTAAATTTACATTACCCACATACTGATTTGGTATATGGGTGGGGCGGCTGCAGTCGCCCGCAAAAACTAAGGTTTTAACTTTCTGTAGATAGTTGATCTACCAACTTTTAGCTGCTTAGAAACTTCTGATAAATTCCCGTCAAAAACACCAAGCAATTTGGTAAAAATTTCAACTTCAATTTCTTCCAGATTTTTGCATTTATTCTCGGCATTAAAAAGCTCTATCACGCATTCCTTCTTTTCTAAATGGCGGAATTTTTCTTTTTTATATTCGCCAAAATTCATATATTCAATCAACTGCGGGAAATGCTTTTTTTCAAGCGATTTGCCGTCACAAATTACCACTGCCTTGAATATATAATTTTTTAGCTCGCGAACATTGTCTTTCCATTCAAACATTGAAAGCATCTGCAAAGCCTCATCGCTAATTGAAGTGATTTTTTTATTTTCGGCAATACTGAAATCACGGCAGAAATTTTCTGCCAACATTTGAATGTCAATAAAGCCTCTATCCGCCAAAGACGGTATTAAAATAGGGAACATGTTGAGAGAGCGGTATAAATCCTCCCTAAATCTTCCATGTTGGATTAGGCTTTCTAAATCTTGATTAGTTGAAGAAATAACGCGCACCATAACCATTGAAGAAGACTTACTTCCAACCGGATCAACCACGCCTTCCCTGATAAATCTAAGTAATTTTACTTGGATTTCTGGATTGAGCATTCCGACATTATTTAAAAATACAGTTCCTCCGTCCGCTTCTCTTATTTTGCCAAGGGTAGTTTCATATATGCCTTCTTTAAGGGATTTTTCCGAACCAAATAAAATTATCTCGCCGCCATGCTGCAAAAATTCGCAATCAACCATGACAAATGGCTTGCCGGATTTTGAACCAGAACCGTGAATTGCTCTTGCCAACAGCTCTTTTCCTGATCCTGGCTCTCCTTCAATTAAAACCGGGATATTGGAATTGCTGGCCTTTTTTGCTAAATTTATGGTGTTTAAAAATTCTCTGCTGACACCAATTAAATCGGAGAAGGAAACCTGGTGGTTGTTTTTGCGTTCCAGGTTATAGACTTGCTGTTTTAAATATCTTTTTGCCAGTGAGTTTCTAATTGTGGCCGCAACCCGGGAAAAGAAATCTTTCTCACCTTTAACTATATAATCGATCGCCCCCAAATTGATGGCAGAAACAGCGGAAGAAACATCGCTGCCCGCAGTCAAAACCACCACCTGCAAATCGCCCCTGATATCGGCCATTTGCTTTAGAACTGACATCCCGTCAACCTTCTTCATCGACAAATCAAGCATCATCACCAACACCTGCTGCGGATAAATATCGTTAACAGGTTTTTTGTTGGTGAAAAAATCCAACACTTCCTGACCATCAGTCATGATTAAGCTGTTATATCCAAGACTGTGAATAAATCTTGAAAGTAAGTCTCTTTGAAGCGGATCATCATCCACTATTAAAACATTTTCTTTCATGGTGCTTTTGTTAAATCACGTTTTGCTTGATATAGTTGAATAATCTTTGCGGCAGTTTCTTCAACCGATCTTTTAGTTACGTCAATAATTGAACAATTTAATTTGGCAAATAATTTTCTTGATGCGGCAACTTCATTTTTTACTGCCTCAATATCAATATAACTGCTGTCAATATCTTTTCCAAACAAAGCCAGACGACTTTGACGAATTTGAACCAATTTTTCCGGGTTAATAGTTAAGCCAACAATGAGCGGTTTTTTTAGGTCATAAATACTTTCTGGAATGCTTTCAATACTAACAAAGGGCACATTGGCAGTTTTATAACCACGGCAAGAAAGATAAACACTTGTGGGAGATTTGGAAGTTCTGGAAGCACCAATAATCACAATATCGGCATCATATAAATCCCAAGTTGATTGGCCATCATCGTGATTGATAGTGTAATTGATTGCTTCAACCCTGGAAAAATATTCCCTGTCCAGCAAATGTTGTCTGCCGATAGTGTTGCTGATGCTCATTTCCAGATAATTGGAGAATTCATTGATAATTCTCGATAAAACCGAAATGCAAGGAACACCAAGTTGGGAACAATGATTTTTCAAACTGTTAATTAAATCATCTTCCAAAATCGTATATAAAACTATCCCTGGATTTTTACTGATTGATTCCTTCACTTTTTCAATTTGGCCCTTAGTTCTTACCAAAGGCCAGATAAAGTCGTTGGACTCCACACCTTCAAATTGCGATAACACCGCGCGCGAAACTGAGCTTAGGGTCTCACCGGTTGAGTCGGAAATAAGGTGAAGATTGATAGTCTTTTTAGGGGCTCTACTCATCTCACTATTATCTGCTTAACTTAAGTGGCGGTATAGACATGTCGGCATTTACTATCACGGTTATTCTGGTTCCTTGCGGAACCTTGATTACCGGACGCGTATCAATTGTATTGCCAATAACTTGACCAACAGTGTCGATCAATGTTTTGCTGACATCCATTATCACTTTAGAAGAAGGATTGCTGGTATAAGTTGTGGTACCGGTAGAAGGGCTGTTTGTTGTAGTGGTCTGCCCACCATTAGAGCTTAGTTTTTCAGCGGCAATTGCGCCACCAATAGCTAAGACACTAGTCAAAAGAGAGTTAGTTAGAACCGATCCATATCTATTATCCACATCACCCTCAATGCCAGATCTGCCAAATTGGTCAGAGGCAATAAAGCCAATTCTTAAATCGACCCCATCTGGCCTGATCAATCTTGTCCAGCTAATTTCAACCCTGCCCTGACCGCGTACTATCTGGGTTGAATAAGTTCCATATAATCTTGAGCCTTTAGGTATCAAAATATTATTGCCAGCTTCCGCATAAACATCACGACTTACTACCCCCCTTATTGATCCAGGTACTTCTGTATTAATGGCCGTTTCTAAGACTGCAGTCAACAGCTTTCCTTGAACGATGGTGGTTGAAGGATCCTTGATTACTGTAGCAACAATTGATTCCGGAGATTTTTGCAATTCCTCAATCGGCTCCTTTTTCAAAGAAACTATACCGCCGGAAAATTGATCATTTTCAAGAACGGTGCTACCGGTACTTTCTACAACAATCGGAGCCCTTCTTGGGTCTTGCGGAGGTGGCGGCTGATTGATGGGCTGATTAGGAATGTTAGAAACAGGCTGACCTGGCTGAACAGAAGTAGATTGATTGGCAGGGGCATTTGTGCCACTATTGAGATTTTTTAAAATACCGCCGGCATTTGGATCTCTTGGAACTTCAGGAAGTTGTGGAATTTCAGGCAATTCCGGTTTTGCCAGAACATCCGGTGTATCACTTTTTATTGTGTCGGTTAAATCTTCTATATTTTCTGGTGCAGCTGGAGCTCCGGTTGGAGCAGATGGAGAAGTTGGAGAAGTGGCAGGAACTTCAGTTTTTACCTCTTCTAAATTATCGATCTGGTTATCCTTCTCACCCTTAAAGAATAAAAAATAAATCACTACCGTAATTAGAATTGCCGACGCAACGACAACCAACATTTTGTTATTTCTAGGATTAGAAACCCCGGGATCACTAGCGTCAACTTCCAGCTTATCATCGTCATTATCTATCTCGCCTTGACCCAAGCCCTTATCCTGCTCTTTTTTGTGTTGTTTAAACAATTTGCTTTTCATAGTATCGAAAGATTCGGCGCAAGTTCAATTCATATCATAAATACAGCCATAGAAAGGCTTATATTTGCATCACCAGCCATAATAATCAACACACATTAGTATGAACAAAACAACCATATTTCATGCGGTTCAGAGCGATGTAATGGGCGGTGGTATAGAAAATATATTTTTAGAATATTCAAAAATATTGCGAGAAAATAATTTTGATCTTATTTGTCTGGTATCAAAAAATTTCTGCCATATTAAAGAGCTGGAAAAAAATAACATCAAAATAAAATTTCTTAACATCACCGGTCATTTTGATTTGCTAGCCGCAATCAAGCTTCATTATCTGATAAAAAAATATTCACCAGAATTGATTTTAGCGCATAATGGCCGGACTTTTGCAACTATTAATATTTGCAAAAAACTGTTTGGATTGGGTAGATCTAAAACAATGGCAGTAAGCCATGGCGGCAATATAAAAAGAATCTTAAAATTTGATTTTATCATCTCTGTTGCCAAACATATTTATGATAAAATCGCAAAAAAGAATTTTGGTGGGTCGCTTACTAATATATATAATGGTTATGAGTTTTCAGAATTCTCTAAAAACAAAATAAGTAACATTTTCACCTTTGGCATTTTATCACGACTTTCTAAGGAAAAAGGAGTTGTCGATGCAATCAAAGCCTTTAAAAGTTTCAATGATTCCGTTAATAAAAATTCTATATTAATCATTGCCGGCGGGGGTGATGAGTTGGAAAATATAAAATCCTTAATCAAGAATTTACAATTGCAAGACAAGGTTAAATTACTCGGTTGGATTTCTAACAAAGAAGAATTTTTTAACCAAATTGATGTGTTTTTGCAGCCAGCAAAAAGAGAGTCTTTCGGCATTACTATTCTTGAATCATTCAATTACAAAACTCCGGTTGTAGCCTGCAATGCTGATGGTCCGAAGGAAATTATTAAAGATAGTTATAGCGGATATTTATTTGATCCCGATTCAGAAGAATCTTTATTTTTAACCATGAAGCGCGCCTATGATAATAAGCACAATCATTCGCAAATCGTTAGCAATGCCAATGAAGATTTAAAAAACAGATTCAGCCGTAAAATTATGGCAAAGCAGTTAATAGAGTTTGTCAATAAAGGTTTGACTTACAGAAAGTAAATTTTATATTTTCGCCCGATGATGATTTCTAAAAGAGCATTCATTAAAACCACGATTCTGGCTTCAACCGGTCTTTTGCTATCCTGCAAAAATCGCTTTTCTAATTACAAAATTTTTAACCACACAAATAAAGGAGATGTTATGAGCTTTGAACTTCCGCAATTGCCTTATGCTAAAAATGCATTAGCGCCACATATTTCTGAAAGTACCATGAATTTCCATTATGGAAAGCACCATCAAGCCTATGTCACCAATCTTAATAACTTGATTAAAGATACTGATCTGGCTGGTAAATCTTTGGAAGAAATCATCAAAATTTCTGCCGCCGATAAAAGTAAAGCAGGAATTTTTAACAATGCCGCTCAGGTTTGGAACCACACTTTTTACTGGCATTCGATGAAGCCAAATGGCGGTGGCAAGCCAACCGGAGAAATTTTGAAAAAAATTGAAGCTGATTTTGGTTCTTATGAAAATTTCGTTTCTGAATTTAAAACCGCCGGCACTACACAATTCGGCTCTGGCTGGGCTTGGCTTGTTTTAGAAAATGGCAAGTTAAAAGTTACTAAAACCGGCAACGCTGAAACTCCACTAACTACTTCAGCAAAACCTCTAATCACCATGGATGTTTGGGAACATGCCTATTATCTTGATTTCCAAAATGCCCGCCCAACTTATATTGACGCCTTCTTGAATCATCTGATCAATTGGGATTTCGCCACTAAAAATTTAAATTCATAAAATGGGCAGAGCGGCGGAGGTAACTAGAAATACCAAAGAAACCAAAATTGCCGTTAAGGTTAATCTTGACGGTAATGGTCAACATAATATCAGCACCGGCATTGGATTTCTGGACCATATGATGGAACAAATCTCCTGTCATAGTCTGATTGATATCGATATGAAAATTGAAGGCGATTTACATGTTGATTTTCATCACACAACTGAAGACTGCGCCATTGCTCTTGGAAGCGCCATTAAAAAAGCTTTAGATGATAAAAAAGGCATTGCCCGTTTCGGCTTTTTTTATGTGCCGATGGATGAAACTTTGACTCGCGTGGTTATCGATATTTGCGGCCGCGCCTATCCGGTTTGGAATGTTGATTTAAAAATTGAAAAAGTCGGCAATATGGACACTGAGCTATTCCGCGAATGGTTCTTTGCTTTTGCAAATGCTCTTGGCTGCAATTTGCATGTTGAAAATTTATATGGCATCAACAGCCATCACATTGTTGAATCCTGCTTCAAAGGTTTTGCTAAAGCCCTTCGAATTGCAGTCTCATTGGATGAGAGAAAGGCCGGACAGGTCATTTCAACCAAAGGGGTTTTATGAGTTGTTTAGTTCGTAATATGTAACTCATAATTTAATCCCGATAATCCGATGCATCTTCTAAACAAAATCTCCCAAAATAAAAATGTCAATAAGCCGGTGATATACGGGCTTTCCAGTCATCAACTTTCTGATGCAGAAAAATATTTTTTTGAAAAATCCGGTGCTATCGGCTTCATTTTGTTTTCCAGAAATATTCAGGATAAAGCCCAAGTAAAAGCTCTGGTCAATTCCTTAAAAGAAGTAATGGATGGTGAAGTCTTGATCTTAATCGATCAGGAAGGCGGAAGAGTTCAGCGCCTCAAAGGTAAGGAATGGAAAGATTATCCATCCGGCAAATTTTTTGCCGATTCATATCTGCAAAATAAAGATCATGCTAAAAAATTATGTTATGATAATTTTTCTGAAATCGCCAAAGATTTGGTAGAGCTTGGCATCAACACCAATTGCGCACCACTTCTTGATATTATAACTCCAGAAACTCACAAAGTGATTGGTGACAGAGCCTTTGGCGATACAGCAAAACAGGTAACAGATTTAGCCCGTCAAGTTTGCGATGCGTTTTTAGATAACAAAATTTATCCGGTGATCAAACATATTCCGGGACATGGTAGGGGCACATTAGACAGCCATTTAGAATTACCAGTTGTTTCCACCAGTTTAAAAGAGCTGGAAGAAACCGATTTCCTTTCTTTTATGGAACTTAAAGACCAACAAATGGCAATGACCGCCCACATCCTCTACAGCGCCATTGATGATAAACTGCCGGCAACAATTTCCCCAAAAATGATTGACCTAATCCGCCACAAAATCGGCTTTAAAAATATTTTGATGAGCGATGATATTTCAATGGAAGCATTAAGAGGTGGAGTTGATAGCAGAAGTGATGCAGCCCTAAAAGCCGGATGCGATTTGATTCTTCACTGCAACGGCAAGATGGAAGAGATGAAAAAAATCGATTCCATGTTGCCGAATATTGGTAGCGGTTTGATGAAAAAACTAAGTGACTAGCTAATTAGAATTTAAGTTATTTGACGATCATTTCCATTAACACCGACTGTCTCAGCGTAAACTTTCGATATATTAGGAATTGGTTTTGATTTTTGCGAATCAGGTTCAGGACTTGGCTCGCGATTTGAATCCTTCTCTTCTTTCACCTCATTTTCCAAAGCTGAATATTTTTGTTCTTTACGAGCATGAGCAATAGGCGCATTTTCCAAACCAAATAAATTACTCACCTTATCAAAAATAGTGGAATGAGTATGTTTAAAAAGCTCATATTTTATTTGTTTTATTGAATATTGATCAGAGGCCAGGTCTAACAAATGAATTATTTCCGCCTTATCTTCTTGAGTTATTTTGCCAAGAAATTTATTGAAATTCTTAATAGTCAATTTCTCAGAATCCAAAACAAGTTTCCCTCCATCAGTTTCTTTTGTGCAATCTTTTAAAATAAAATATGGCAAGATTCTCACCTCTTCCAGTGACTTAGATTTGGCGATGATAGAAATATTTTCAAAATGCTTTATAAAAGCTTTTTTCCATTTTTCGTTATCTTGTAGCAGATATTTTTCATTAATGAATAGACGATCTATTACTTGGGAATCGCCTAACATCTCCAAACGATCGTCATCCAAGAAAGGTATATTTTTTCTTACTGCGGCACGAGCAACCGGAACTGCAAATCCCGCAGAAGCCAATCCCAATCCTGCAGCACCAATAGCATAACCCAAAACTCCGGTACTTGCAAAAACAGAAAGCGCAATTGCACCAGTAAGCGATGCAACAGAAAGGGTTCCCCACTTAATTAGTGTAGGACGGTCATCGCGCTCAAGATCATCAAGAAATCTTCTTTCTTTATATTTATCGCCAACCATTTTGTTAATGAAGGTCGCAGCATTTTGTTCAGGATGAACCCGAAGCACGGTTTCTTTTACAGATTCTTCAGGGGGGATTTGTGACTTGTCTTTCATATTTTTAAATTAAGGTTGAAAAAAACTATCCTCGAACCTTTAACTTAAAAAATAAAAGGGCTTTTACTCGGATAAACTAGCTCACTTCCGATTTCATCATCTCCAATTCTAACCATCTATTTTCTGCAATTTCCAGCTCCTGTTGAAGCTTGGCAATTTCCATAGTGATAAAGGCCAGATTGGCAGAATTTCTATCTTCAGTATTGCTTAATTCGTTACTCAACTCGGCAATCTTGTTTTCTAATCTTTCAATTTTTTGCGGCAGGTTTTTTAGCTCCACCACATATTTGTAAGATAGTTTGGAAGATTTGGGATTATTTTCAACTTTAGTTTCAAATTCCTGAACAATCGGATTTTGAATTTTCTTCTGATTTTGTTTCTCAATTTTATTCTGGTTTTTAAATTCCAGATAATCGCTATATCCGCCCAGATGGTAAGTTACCGTTCCATCTTCCTCAAAAGCCAAAATGCTTGAAACTACATTATCTAAAAAGTCGCGATCATGGCTGACAACCAAAAGATTGCCCTCATATTCACTCAAAAAATTTTGCAACATATCAAGACTATCCATATCCAAATCATTGGTTGGTTCATCGAGAATTAAGAAATTGCCGGGATTGGCGAGGGTTTTGGCCAGAAGCAAGCGGTTTTGCTGACCGCCGGAAAGAGTTGCGGCCATAGTTTTTGTGTCTTTCGGATCAAAAAGAAAATCGCGCAAATAGCCGCAAATATGACGGCTCTTACCATTGGCTAGCTGCACATAATCTGAGCCTTGCGGGCATAAAATATTTTGGATGCTTAAATTAGGTTTGATGGCAATTCTTTGCTGGTCGAAATAAGAAATTGCAATGTCTTTTGCCGGCTTGATTTTTCCTCCATCCGGCTCAATTTCCCCTAAAATCATTTTGATTAAAGTGCTTTTGCCAGAGCCATTTCTGCCGATGATGCCAATTTTTTCCCCACGAAGAATTTTAATAGAGAACTTATCTAAAATTTTCTTCTCACCAAAATTTTTGCTGACATTGCTAAAGGTTACAATCAAATGCGGAGAATCATCTTTGAGATCATGTTCCTCGATTTTGATATTGCTCTTGGCACCAGCAACCAATTGTCTTTTAACTTTTAGCCTTGATTTCAACTCCTGCAAATAATGTAATCTGCCGATATTTCTCTTGCGTCTGGCAGTAACTCCGGTTTGCAGCCACTGGCTTTCGAGTTCAACTTTTCTTTCCAAATTTTGCAGCTCTCTTTCTTCCTGTTCTAAAATCTGGTTCGACCATTCTTCAAATTTGCGATAGCCCTGGTTATTTACTTTAATCACGCCATTTCTCAGCCAGTAAACTTTGTTAGAAACATTTTCCAAAAATTTACGGTCATGGCTGATAACAAGAAGTGAGCCTTGATAGCTTTGCAAATAACGCTCCAGCCATTCAATGATTCCTAAATCCAAATGGTTAGTTGGCTCATCCAGCAATAAAATATCCGGCTCCAAGACTAGAACTCTTGCTAGTCGCGCCCTTCTTGCCTGTCCGCCGGAAATATTTTGCAAAAGCGCATTTTTATCAATTTGCAAATTCTGGCAAACAATATCTACCAGATAGGATTTGTGCTCATTGTTTTCCAATGCCTGCATGATATATTCGAGCACCGTTATATCTCTTGGCATATATTCCGACTGCGATAAATAACCAATAACGCAGCCAGGCATTGCCCATCTTTCACCGCAGTCCAAATCTACCAAGCCAAAAATGGCATTAATCAAAGTGGTTTTGCCCACACCGTTTTTGCCGATCAAACAAACTTTTTCTTTGGGAAATAAATTGAGATTCAGATTCTCAAAAAGGGTTTTTTTGGCAAAAGAAATAGTCGCATTTCTAATTGATAATAAAGGATGGTTTGCCATTATGTGCTGCTTTGTTTTAGGTGGGCCGGGATTCTAAGAGAACAAATAACAATTATGAACAAAAAAATTTTTGGCAAATATCAAATAAATGAGCTGGTGCTAATTGGCATCAGCTCATTTTTATTGCTTTTAATTTATAATTTTCAGACTGTAAAAAACAGGTTCAACCTTTATTTCCTAGACAAAAACTCTTCCTCAACCATTTTAGAAAACACAGTTTTCTTATCCGAACTCTTCATCGCTTTTTCAACGATTTTCCTGTTTTTTATAATCCTTAGCTTTAACAAAAAACTCCTTAAAACAGGCCTGATAATAATTTTTTTCCTAAGCAGTCTTAGTTTTTACATATTAAGTAAATTTGGCATCATATTTGACGAGGTAATGCTAGCAAATGCACTTACCAGTATTGGCCATTTTGATGAGGTGATTGATTATTCTCTAATATTTTACTTTCTATTTGGCGCATTTCTTCCTGCATTTCTAATTTTCCAAACCAAAATTTCTCCTGTTAAAACCAGCACTAAATTCGTTTTTTCTTTCATCATTTGTAACCTCTATCTCTGCTGTTATCTAAGCTTGGCACCAAATGCCATCAATAAAATTTTTACCATTTATTCACCAATAAATTATGTCGGCTCTTTTTATAAATATGGTGAGCGTTTCTGCGGCTCTAGCGAAAAAAAGAAATCACGGGTTGATTTGGATAAATTTTATAACTTTGACTATCAACCGAAATTCAAAGACTTGAATGTGGTAGTAATTATTGGCGAATCGCTGCGTGCTGATCATTTGCATTTCAACGGCTACCTACGCAATACAACACCCAATCTGGAAAATATCAAAAATCTGCTGCATTACAAAGCAAAGGCTTCTTTTAATACAACCACACCTTCGGTAACTTCACTTCTATCACACCGCACCAAGGCTGAATTTGTTGATATTCCTCCTGAAAAAAGCATTATCTCGGTCTTTAAAAATTTAGGCTTCAAAACTTACTGGTATTCCGCCCAAAGCTCTAAAGAATTTGGCAATGGCATGCTCAATATCATGGCTTCTGAAGCTGATGATTATTTTTTCATCGACAAGCTACAAACATCGCTAAAGGCTAATGACAAAGTTTATGACGGCAGTTTGCTGCCATTTCTTCAAAACGCACTTGCAAGCGGTGGAAATAAATTCATCATTCTTCACAGTTTTGGCAGCCATATCCGTTATAGTGAAAGATCACCCGCAGAATTTAAAAAATTCCAGCCGGAATGCACTAGCGCACCTTATGTCTGCAAAAGAGTTTTGGCGATGAATGCCTATGACAATAGCGTTTTATATACCGATCATTTCATTTCATCCGTTATCAAATCCTTAGAAAATACCAATAGCATCCTGTTTTACGTCTCTGATCACGGCGTATTTTTTGGCGAGAACAATGTTTATGCCAACGGCAATAGCGACCAAATCGATAATGTCGCCCATATAGTGCCGATGTTTTTATATATGACGGATTCGGTGTTAAAAAATAAAGATTATAGAAAAAAATTTGAGACCGCCAAATCCAAAACCAATGCTACCAACCTCTCCCATGATAATTTCTTTGACTCAATAATTGATTGTTCAGGAATAAAATCTATTATACTAAAACGCGATCTAAGCCTTTGTAATCATTGATTCCAATCAGAATATGCAACCAGAAATCATAACTCTTCCCAATCAACTTCGCATTGTCATCGATCAAGTTAAAAGCGTTGAAACTGCCGCCATTGCTGTGTTTGTAAATACCGGTAGCAGAAATGAAACTCCGGAAATTAATGGTATTTCCCACTTTTTGGAGCATATGGCTTTTAAAGGCACTAAAACCAGAAACTCCAAACAAATTGCCGAACAATTCGACAATATCGGCGGCAAGATTAACGCCTATACTTCACGGGAAAAAACGGTTTATTACGCCAAAGTTTTAAAACAGGATATTGAATTTGCCACCGAGTTTTTGAGCGATATTTTGCAAAATTCAATCTTTGATTCAGAAGAATTGGAGAAGGAACGCGGCGTCATTTTACAAGAAATTGCCATGACCAACGACACTCCCGATGACATCGTTTTTGACCATTTCCAAAGCACCGCTTTTCCAAAACAGGCAGTTGGAAGATCAATTTTAGGCCCGGAAAAAAATATTAAAAAATTCAACCGCCAGGATTTTGTCAATTACATAAACAAACAATATAACTATTCCAATATTGTCGTTGTTATCTCCGGCAATGTTGAGCCTAAGAAATTCACTTCCTATGTTAAAAAATATTTTAACAAATTAGGTAGCAACGAAATAAAAAAACCGGAAGCCGCAAAATATCATGGCGGTGATTTTAGAAAATATAAAAGCCTGGAACAAATCAACCTTCTGCTTGGCTTCAGAGGCGCTTCTTATACGGAAGAAGATTATTACAGATGCCAAATTTTAGCTTCAATTTTGGGCGGCGGCATGTCTTCCAGATTGTTCCAAGAAGTGCGTGAAAAAAGAGGTTTAGCCTATTCGGTTTATGCTTTTAACCATGCCAACTTTGACTCCGGCCTGTTTGGTATTTATTTAGGCACAACTCAAGATAAAGCTAATGAGGCAATTGAAGTTATCGGCGATGAGCTACTTAAAATTACCAACAAAATTAATGACGAAGAATTAAAGAGGGTTTTGGCACAAACCAAAGCCGGGCTTTTGATGGCAAGAGAAAGCGTAATTTCCAGATCACAAAAATTGGGTGGAGATGTGATTTCCTTCAATCGGGTGATTTCCGAAAAAGAGATCCTGGATAAAATATTAACGATATCGAAGAAAAATCTAACCGACTTTGCCGGCAAAATTATTAGCGCTTCTAAGCCCAATTTTTCAGCAATCGGCAAAATTAAAAACTTGAACGATTATCAAAAAATTGCCCAAAAATTTGCTTAAACAAAATGTCAAATATCATAGCATCAGAAAAAGATTTTTTAACCGCTTCAGAAAATGAACTGATTGGTCTTGCCGATATAATTGAAAATAGCGACAAAAACTCGATTTTTGATGTTGAATATTCCGACGGAATTTTAAACATTATTGCTTTCGCAAGCGGACAGCAATATGTCATCAATAAACATTCTGCCAGCCGCAAAATCTGGTTTTCTTCTCCAATTTCCGGCGCTGATTATTTTTCTTACAGCCAAGGAAAATGGCTAAATGACAAAGGGTTGGAGCTAAAAACTATCCTGCTAGATGAGTTAAAAACTAATTTCAAATTACAATAATTTCTAAATTACTAACCCCTAACTATTACCAAAATGACCACCAAAAATATTTTACTAATCCCGGGCGATGGAATCGGCCCTGAAGTTGTTTCGCAAGCTAAAAAAATCATCGATTTTTTTTCTGCCAATTCTGACAAAAAATTTAATCTGGATGAAGCTTTGCTTGGTGGTATTGCTTATGACAAAACAGGCACACCCTTCCCTGCGGAAACTTTACAAAAAGCTAAAGAAAGTGATGCAATTTTGCTTGGTGCAGTTGGCGGCCCAAAATGGGAAAGTCTGGAATATAAACATCGCCCGGAACGTGGTCTTCTTGGTATTAGAAAAGAGCTTGGCCTATTTGCTAATTTACGTCCAGCCACAGTTTTTGAAGCGCTTGCTGGTAGCTCAACTTTAAAACCAGAAGTGGTTTCGGGCCTTGATATTATGATTGTCAGAGAGCTAACCGGTGACGTTTATTTCGGAGAACCGCGCGGCGTTGAAACTCTAAAAGATGGCACCAGACGCGGCTTTAACACCATGGTTTACACTTCGCCGGAAGTTGAAAGAATTGCCGTGGTTGCTTTTGAATTAGCAAAAAAGAGAAATAAAAAACTTTGCTCAATTGATAAAGCAAATGTGTTGGAATCAACTGAAATGTGGCGCGAAGAAGTAGCAAAAATTGGCAAAAATTATCCTGAAGTTGAGCTTTCAAATATGTATGTTGATAACGCCGCAATGCAACTGGTTAGAAATCCAAAACAATTTGATGTGATTGTGACCGGAAATATCTTTGGCGATATTTTATCCGATCTGGCTTCAATGCTCACCGGCTCGCTTGGCATGCTGCCTTCAGCTTCACTTGGCGCAAAACACAAAGACGCCAATGGTAAAGAAAGACAACATGCTTTATATGAGCCAATCCACGGTTCAGCACCAGATATAGCCGGCAAAAATATCGCTAACCCAATTGCAACTATTTCCAGCCTTTCAATGATGTTTAGATATTCTTTCGGCTATGAAAAAGAGGCAAATATGATTGATGATGCAATTAAAAATGTTTTAAACAAAGGCCTGAGAACTGGCGATATTGCAAGGCCGGGAGAAGAAAAAATTTCTACCTCCGCAATGGGTGATGCAATTGCTAAAGAAATTGCCAATTTTCTGTAAATGAAAAAATTTCTATTCTTCATATTAATTTTTTATAGCACCAATGCCCTTGCTAGAACCGCTTGGGTTGACAACAAAGCAAGTTGCGAAAAAACCAAGGGCATTTGGAAATTATTTGGTAATAGCTGTGCTGATAATTGCGATAGCAAATTTGATATATCTTATTGCATATCAGTTTCAACTTATCATTGTGAATGCGGAACAAGCAAATGCTGGGACGGCAACCAATGCATTTCTAACGAAATTGCTAAATTGGATTGGGAAGAAAGAACTAAAGAGCTAAAGAAAAAAAGACTGGCCGAGCTAAAAGAGCTGGAAGAAAAAATGGCAAAATATAAGGCAGATATGGAAGCTAGAAATATTGCTATTGCTAATACTCAAGCCGTACCCGGAAATCCTAATGCAACAATTCCACCGGTTGTTACGGCGGCCCCAACTCCTCCTGCTCCCGTTTCCACTTCAGCTCCTACATCCAATCCTGGTGTTGCATCACCAACTCCACCGCAAACTCCGCCTTTAAACTCAACAGATAAAATCGCAGACGAAAAAACTAAAATCCAAAAAGATCTTTGCCAAAAACAAAGCGGAACATGGCAAGAATTTAAAAATGGCTGCGTTGATAGTTGCTCAAGTAAAATTTCAAAATCTGCAATATGTACCATGGCAGTTACTTGGGGCTGTAAATGCTCACAGAATAAATGCTGGGATGAAGCACAAAATTCTTGCATTGAGATTGAAAAATATAAACAATACAACCTTTCTACCAAACCGGTTAACTAATCATCTATGCCCACTACTCACGCTCAAGGCGGTACTTCCATATTAGAATTACTGCAACAGGCCGATATTGTTGTTCAGTCAATCATGGCGATATTGATCATCGCATCAGTCTGGTCTTGGACAATCGTTTTTGACAAGGTCTATAAATTCAGCATCCTTAGAAGAAAGACCAATAAATTCGAAGCCCTCTTTCACTCGGAAAAATTATTGGATGATATTTTCCTCATTGCCAAAAAAGATGATGACCATCCGCTGGCAAAAATGTTTATTGCCGCTGTTAAGGAATGGAGAATAAGCAATATCAAATCCGTCATGCAATCGCAGATGGCTGAAAAAAAAGACTCCTTAAAAGATCGCGTACAAAAATCAATGCAAGTTGCCGCCAATAAATCAATTGAAAAACTGGAAAATGGTATGCAAATTTTGGCAATCATCAGCTCCACAACTCCATTCATTGGCTTATTTGGAACTGTTTGGGGCATTATGAATAGCTTCCAAAATATCGCTATCAGCAAAAACACCAATTTATCAATTGTCGCTCCCGGCATTGCCGAAGCTTTGCTTGCAACCGCATTTGGATTATTTGCTGCCATTCCGGCAGTGTTTTTTTACAATATCTATAGCAACAAAATTAATAAATTTGCTGACGAAATGGATAATTTCTCTACCCTCGTAAGCAATATTCTCTCCAGAGAATTGGATAAAGCTTAAGAGCCTGTATTCAAACCTATTAACCTATTTTAGATTATATGCCTAAAGAAGATTTACTAACCATGAATGGTGTTGTTGTTGAAGTCTTACCAAACACAATCTTTCGCGTTGAGCTGGAAAATAAACATGTCATCACTGCACATGCCTCAGGTAAAATTCGTAAAAATAAAATCCGCGTTTTGAAGGGAGATGTGGTCGAAATTGAGATGACCACTTATGATTTGAGCAAAGGCAGAATTATTAGAAGGAATTAATTAGTAATTTATTCAATCTCTTCACCCTCTCAAGAAGAGAGAGTGATTAGACCCAGAATTATTCTACAGTTACCGATTTAGCCAAATTTCTTGGCTGATCAACATCATTTCCTCTATAGACAGCAGCGTAATAAGCAATTAGTTGAGTTGGAACCACCAAAAGCAAAGCTTCATCAATTATATTTTCTACTTCCGGCAAAATAACCGATTTAGCAACAATATCTTTTAGCGATTTAGCTCCTTCTTCATTACTGAACAAAACTATCTTTCCACCTCTGGCAGCAACTTCCTCAATATTGGATGCTGATTTTTCAAATAATGGTCCATTTGGAGCAAGGGCAATGATTGGCATATTTTTGTCAATCAAAGCAATTGTGCCGTGCTTTAATTCACCAGAAGCAATGCCAAAAGCGTTAATGTAAGATAGTTCTTTTAGCTTTAAGGCACCTTCCAAGGCGGTTGGATAGGAAATGCCGCGGCCCATATAAATCAGGCTTTCATATTTACTAATGAATTTGGCGACATCTTTGATTTTTGCCAAGCTTTCCGGTTCCAAAATTTGCTGCATTTTTTTAGGAATTGCGACCAGATTTTCAATTAGTTCCAGCTTAGTTTTTTCATCAATGATTTTTTTGACACTTGCCAGTTCGATCGCAAATAAAATCAAAACAGTTAATTGCGCAACATAGGCCTTAGTTGAAGCCACGCCAATTTCTGGCCCGGCGATAGTTCTGATAATTGCATCGGATAAATGCGCCAAACTGCTTTTTGCAACATTAACAATTCCTAAAGTTTTTTGGCCGGCATCGGCGGTATATTTTAGAGCGGCAATCGTGTCCGCCGTTTCTCCTGATTGAGAGATAAAAATATTTAAATTATTGCCATAAAAAGCAGCGCCGCGATAACGAAACTCGGATGCAATATCAACTTCAACATTAACTTTCGCCAGGCTTTCAATCAGATATTTGCCAACACAAGCAGCATAATAGGAAGTGCCGCAGGCAATGATGGTAATTTTATCAATCGCTTTTAAATCGAACGGGAAATTTGGAAAATGGATTTTGCCACTTTTAGAATCAACATAATTATCGATAATATCTTGAACAACGCGCGGTTGTTCAAAAATTTCCTTCTGCATAAAATGTTGGTAATTTCCCTTGGAAATTTTGCCAATATCTTTTTCCATCTCCTTAACTGGCCGGGTTGCAGCATTACCGCAAGCATCAAAAATTTCTACTGAACTATCAGTTAAAAATGCCACATCTCCCTCTTCCAAATAGCTAACTTTTGTAGTCAGGCTATCAAGCGCGAAGTAATCGGAAGCGACATAATTTGCTTTTACCCCTTCTCCAAATCCAATCAAAAGCGGTGAACCTTTTTTGGCAATGGCCATGAAATTTTCATCACCTTTAAAAATAATCGCCAAAGCAAAAGCTCCGTGTAAGTCTTTTATGGCTTCTAAAACAGCTTTTTTCTTATCACCAGATTGTTTGAGATAAAATGAAATTAAATGTGGAATAACTTCCGTATCGGTTTGGCTAATAAATTCGGCGCCGGATTTTTTAAGTCTTTCTTTTAGTTCCTGATAATTTTCAATAATGCCATTATGCACTAGAGCAACTTCCTTACTTGAATGCGGATGAGAATTTTCTTCGCTAGGCTTACCATGGGTTGCCCATCTGGTATGGCCAATTCCTATTTTTCCGGCAAAATTTTTATTCTTGCTAATTGCCGATTCTAGATTGACGATTTTGCCCTGTTTTTTGATGATATTGATTTGATCTCCATTGATCAAAGCCACACCGGCAGAGTCATATCCACGATATTCCAGTTTTTTTAAACCTTCCAAAATTTTGGGCACAACATTATCCGCGCCAACAATGCCAACAATTCCGCACATAAATTTGCTGATTAAAATTGATAATGCGAAAGAGGATAAAAACTGGATCTTGGAAGTAAATCGTAATGTTTTGTAATAAGGCTTGAGCTAACCTTACTTACTATTTGTAGGCGGGTTTAAAAGTTCTGGTCTTCTTTTTTTAGTAATGGCAATTGCTTCTTTTATGCGCCATTCATCGATATTTTTGTGATGTCCTGAAAGCAATATTTCTGGGACTTTCCGATCTTTCCAGATTTGAGGTTTAGTGTAATGCGGATATTCTAGAAGTTTCTCAAAAGCACTACCTGCACCACTCCCAAAGCTTTCTTCTTTTAAAGACAAATCATCACCCAAAACTCCTGGCAAATTTCTGATAACAGCATCAAGCATTACCATTGTTGGCAGTTCACCGCCCGACAAAACATAATCACCGATGGAGATTTCTTCAATTTTATATTCTTCAATCACTCTTTCATCAACACCTTCATATCTGCCGCAAATAATGGCTAGCTCCTTTATTTGTCCTAATTCAATTGCAGTTTTTTGATTAAAAACTTGTCCTCGTGGAGACGGGTAAATGATTTTTGTTGCAGAAAAATCTTTAATATTTGCTTCAATCGCAGCACCCAAAACATCGGCTCTCATCAACATTCCGGAGCCTCCACCAAAAATTGTGTCATCAACGGTTTTTCTAGCTCCAATTCCAAAATTACGAATGTCAATGACTTCTAGCTCCCAAATACCCTCTTTTAGAGCATCACCGATAATCGACATACCAAGAACTCCCGGAAAAATTTCCGGAAAAATAGTGAAGATTTTGACTCTCAATTGCGGCTTGTCGGTCATCTTTATTTCTTGGTTTTGCTATTTTCTTTTACCTCAACAATATCAGGAATTTCAATCCTCAAATAGCCTTCTTCAATATTTATTTCGGGGAATATTTTGTCGCTAAAAATAAAATTGGTAATTTGATTTTGGGGATTATTTTTATCATCAAAATCAATTTCAACCAGCCCCCCTGCCCCAAAATCATTGATTGCAATCACTTTGCCGATTTTCTCTTCATCTTTGTTTAAAACATCAAGACCAATCAAATCGGTATGATAAAACTCATCTTTCTTGGATTTTTTTAAATCACTTCTTTTGATAAAAAGCTCGGTATTTCTAAACAATTCCGCTTCGTTACGATTAGTTATTCCCTCAACTTGCACCGCAAATAAATCACCATTACCGCCGGGAATTTGATTGATGATTTTGAGTTTATATTGTCTGTTTTTTGCATCAAAAATCTTGCCGGAATATTTAACAAAATCTGCCGGATTGGCAGTGAAGCTAATTACTCTAACCAAACCTTTAATGCCTTGCGCAGAAGTGATTTTAGCAATAACGATATTTTTCATTAATCTTGGCGGTTTTTGTTGGCGATATTTTGCAAAATGCCATTGGTAAAAGTCACCTGCTTTGCGTCATAAAAACAGGCGGAGAGATCAACATATTCACTGATGATGACTTTGGCAGGAATATCTTTCATGAATTTTAGCTCGAAACTGGCAAGCCTGAGGATTTGCAGCATTACGTCCGGCATTTCTTCCAGATTGTTTTTTTCTTTTAAAAATCCTGCAATTTCTTGATCAATTTTATCAATAGCTAAAACCGCCCCGGAAAGAAGAGAGTCGGCAAAATCTTCATCAATCTTGCCTTTATAGGATAAAGCCTGGTCATTTTCATCAAGGAAATAATTTTCAATCAGCTGTTTTAGCAAAGAACTAACTTCGATTTGTCTTTGGTGAAAATCATATTGGTAAAGAGTTTGAACTGCGATCAGCCTACTCAAGAAACGTTTTGTGAGATGATTTTTTTTATCTTTATCCATCAAGCCTCCTATATCTTTCTGCAAACTTCAATCACTTCTTCCACCAATTGGTTAAAGCTTAAAACCCAATCTTTTTGCTCAGGAAATTTACCTTGTTTTGAACAATCATTGATGTTGGTAACATAGGCAAAAAGTTTTTCTGCGCCCATATTTCCTGCCACTCCCTTCAGGGCGTGAGTGTGAAAATAAAATTCTTTTATATTTTGTTCCTGTGCTGCCTTGATTATGAGCTCTTGCAGCCTGATTGCATCGGAAATGAAGATATCTTTAACTTCATTCAAAATATCTTTATCAAGTCGATTGCTTAAAATTGGAAGAGAGTTGATGGTATTGCTTGATTCGGGTTTTTTGTGAGTTTCTATTTCTTTGTTATATGGTCTTGAAGTTAGCTTGCAGATTGTATTTAAAAGATGGCTATGAGAAATGGGTTTTTCTAAAAACTCATTAATTCCTGCTTTTTTAGATTCTTCTCTTACTTTTTCTTTTAAGACTGAAGTGTAGGAAATTATTGGAATATCAATATTGGTTTTTCTCACTTCTCTAGCAAAGCTCAAGCCATCCATAACCGGCATTTCAAGATCAGTGATAATAATGTCGTAATTCTTTGCATTAAACATCTCTAATGCTTCCCTGCCATCTTGCGCCAAGTCGCAAATTATGTCACTTAAAGCATCTTGCAATATTGCTTTATTGGCCAGCAGATTGGTTCGTTGGTCATCGACCATAAGGATTTTTAGAGAAGATTCAGTTCTGGGATCTATTTTTTTCTGTGAGCTTTGGGGGCAGAACTTTCTAAGAAGAGATAGAATCATTTAATTGTATTTTTACCTTTGTTCACATTATTAAAACACAAATTAACTTGTTAAAAATATTCTGCAACCAAGGATAAATAGATTTAGAGCGTATTTTCAAATTCCTTTAGACCCAGATTTTGTCATATTTTTAGCGCTTTTTTAGTAAAATTATGACGAATATCTGGATATATTTGGAATAATTTTATTAAAAAATAAGCAGAAATAGGGCGAAATATGGGGCTAAAGGAATTTAAAAATACGCTCTACTAAACATTGCTTGCATTTGTAAAACCGGGCAACTACTATCTGCAAACTTTTGATTCTGATGCTTTTCTTCATAGTAAACAGTTCTCCCAGATCTTCGCTATAAAGAAAGCGAAGCCTCAAACTATTCCTTACCAATAACAACCAAAAATCATTAAACCCCAAGATGGCTAGTAACTTAACAGTGATGGGTAACAAAGAAATTCTGCTTGTTGCAGAAACTATCGCCCATGAAAAAGGCATTTCACTATCCGAGATTGTCCATGCAATGGAAGAAGGCATTAAATCCGCTGCTAAGAAAAAATACGGCCATAACTTGAATATTGAATGTAAGATTGACACCAAAACCGGCCTGATCAAGCTCTACAATCAGTTAGAAATTGTAAGCAACGAATTTACCACATCTGAAAAAAGCGAAGATAATGAAGGTTTTGACCACAGGATCCACATCTCAATAGATGACGCTAAACACAAAAACCCTAAAGCAAAAGTTGGTGATTTCATCACGCAAGAGCTACCGCCAATCGACTTAAACCGCGTTGTTGCCCAAGTTGCTAAAAACGAAATCATCAAAAAAGTTAAAGAAGCAGAAAAGAACAAGGAATATGAAGAATTTAAAGACCGTGTTGGCGAGATAGTTAACGCTTCGGTTAAAAAAGTTGGCTTGAAAAATATCGTTATGGAAGTTGACGGCTATGAAGCTGTTATTCACCAAAGCGGCTTAATTCCTAGAGAGACATTCCGCGTTGGCGATAGAATGAGAGTTTATGTTGAAGATGTCAGAAAAGAACCATTCGGTGCTCAAATCTTTTTATCTAGAACTAATCCACAATTTTTGGTTAAGCTTTTTGCCAGCGAAGTTCCTGAATTATATGAAGGCAACATTGAAGTTAAAGCTGTTGCCAGAGACCCAGGCTCTCGCGCCAAGATCGCCATCTACTCTAGAAGAGAAGATTTAGACATTATCGGTTCCTTCATTGGTATCAGAGGCAGCAGAGTCCAATCTGTCAGCAGCGAGCTTAGAGGTGAAAAAATTGACATTATCAAATGGTCTTCAAATGTTGCTGAACTCGTCATTGCATCTTTAACTCCAGCCAAAATCAGCAAAGTTGTAGTTGATGAAGAAAACAGAATTGTTGAAGTTGTAGTTGCCGAAGACCAGCTCAGCCTTGCAATTGGCCGAGGCGGACAAAATGTTCGCTTGGCTTCAAAAATTGTTGATTACAAAATCGACATCATGACTGACGAGCAAGAATCAGCCAGAAGAACTGCAGAATTTAACCAATCTTCCAAATTATTCATGGAAGGCTTGGATGTTGAAGATATAATCGCCAACTTACTTGCTTCCGAAGGTTTCTCTTCCATCGAACAAATCGCCGAAGCTGAAATTTCAGAACTACAAGCAATCGAGGGTTTTGACGAGGATATTGCCACCGAAATCAAAAACCGCGCCATTGAATATTTAGAAAAACAATCATCATCCGACAACCACAGTGGATAAAGAAAACAAAGAAACCAGCACCAGAAGTAAGCTGACTTTAAAACTCAAAGTCCCCGCTACCGCACCTGAAGCAAATAAGCTATCCGCTAAAAATGCTGAAAATAAAAGAATCAGCAATTCTTTAGTTCAGGTTACCATAAAGGGTAGAAAAAAGGAGCCAGCTCCGGCCGAACAAGAAATAAAATCCGGCGGAAGAACTCTAAGCAAAAATGAGTTTGAGGCTAGAAAAAATGCTGTGGGTAAAATCTCTAAACAAGATGAGCTGCAGGCTGATGAGTTTGACGTTTTATCTAAAATCAAAAAGGCAGAAAAGGCTTCTGTAAAGGAAGTTCAAGAACAACCTGAACCCGAAATACAAGCAGAACCTACCCAAATTGAGCCGCAAGAACCAGCTCAATTCGTCCAGCAAGAAAGCGATTATCAAGTTGATAGCTTTGATGTGCGCAGCAAAATCAAGCAAAGCATTGTTGAACAAAACCGCATAAAAGAAGAAAGAGAAAAAGTTTTACAAGAAAGACAAAGACTGGAGCAAGAAAAGCTAGCCCTAGAAAAAAGCAAGAAAAATGTCGTTAAAAAACAAGGTAACAAATTCGGCAAGTTTGAAGATGAAGAAAGCGAAGGAAAAAAAGTTAAAGAAGATATAAAAAAAGAAAAATTCAACTCAAGAAGATTGCTACAAACTTTCATCGTTGATGATGAAGATGGCGGATATCGCAAAAAAAATAGAAGACCAAAACTAGTCGAACAAGACTCGAACAAAGAATATAAAAAAATCATTAACGAAGTTGTCCTGCCAGAGTTAATAACTGTCTCTGACTTAGCGGATAGAATGGCGGAAAAAACCGGCGATGTCGTTAAAAAATTATTTCTAATGGGTTTGGTTGCCACTTCCAACCAAGTAATTGATGCAGATACCGCAGAACTGGTTATTCATGAATTCGGCCATACAGTTAAAAGAGTTAAAGAATCTGATGTTGAAGATGCTATCAGCATTGAAGAGGAAGATTTTGAGAAACTGGAAAGAGCGCCAGTCGTTACCATTATGGGCCATGTTGACCATGGCAAAACCTCTCTTCTTGACGCGATAAGATCTACCGACATTGTCAGTGGCGAATCAGGCGGCATTACCCAACATATCGGCGCTTCTAGAATTAAAACCGCTGCCGGGAAATACATAACCTTCCTAGACACACCAGGTCACGAGGCCTTCACCGAAATGAGATCACGCGGTGCTAATGCGACAGATATCGTTGTACTGGTAGTTGCTGCTGATGACGGAGTAAAACAACAAACAGTTGAAGCAATCAGCCATGCTAAAGCAGCTGGCGTTCCAATCATTGTCGCTGTAAATAAAATTGATAAGCCAGGAGCTGATCCATCAAGAGTAAAACATGAATTATTGCAGCATGAAGTTATCGCCGAAGATTTAGGTGGTGATATCATGTTCATTGAAGTTTCAGCTAAACAAAAAACCAATCTTGATAAGCTTGAAGAAGCAATATTAGTGCAAGCTGAAATTCTGGAACTAAAAGCTCCTTATCAAGGCAAAGCCACTGGTGTGGTGATTGAAACTAAAATTGACCATTCTAAAGGTGTGGTTGCTACTGTTCTGGTCCAGAGAGGCACACTGGATATTGGTGACATCATTGTTGCCGGTACTGCCTTCGGTAAAATCAAAAAAATGCATGATGATAAAGGCAAAAATATTACTCGAGCAACTCCTTCCATGCCGGTTGAAATTCTTGGTCTTGATACCGCGCCTGATGCCGGAGACCAATTTGTTGAAGTAACTGAAGAAAAGCAAGCTAGAGACATTATTTCCTATCGTGAGAGAAAAAAACGTGATGAGAAAAACCTTAAAAATGTTGCTAAATCAACTGATGACATCTTCAAACAAGCAGGAAAAAGTGGGGTTAAATATCTGCCGATCATTATCAAAGGCGATGTTCACGGTTCGGTTGAAGCAATTTCCGGCAGTTTGGTTAAATTAAACACTGAAGAAGTTGCAATAAAAATTATCCACTCAGCTACTGGCGGCATTACTGACGGCGATGTTAGTTTGGCTGCAGTTTCTGGCGCTGTCATTATCGGCTTTAATGTTAGAGCCAATGCCACAGCTAAAGAAGTAGCAAGAGTTAAAAATATCGATATCAGATATCACTCAATAATTTACAATGTTATCGACGAGCTAAAGCTAATGCTTGGCGGAATGCTTGAACCAATTAAAAATGAAGAATATTTGGGACAAGCCGAAATCAGACAAGTGTTTAAGGTTTCCGGTTCCGGCAAAATCGGTGGTTGCACTGTAATTGACGGCATGATCAAAAAAGGTGCCAAAGTCAGATTGCTGCGCGACAATGTTGTTATCTATGACGGAACTCTAAAAACCTTGAAGAGATTTAAGGATGATGTGAAAGAAGTTAAAACCGGCTTTGAATGTGGCTGCGCCTTAGACGATTACGAAGATATTAAAGAAGGCGATATCATTGAGTGCTACGAAATAGTTGAACAAAAAAGAAGTTTATAGGATCTGTTTTTTGAATAAGTTGTAAAAAACACACTTCTTCTTATTTCCTCTGGATTGCCACGAAATAAAACAACGCGGCAATCCAGAAACTATAAGCTATAGTCAAATAACTCCCTCTACATCTCCCTGATTCCCCCATATATGACCTTCAAAATTGCAATTATCGGCAGGCCCAATGTTGGCAAATCCACTCTCTTCAACAAATTAGTTGGCAAAAGCTTGGCAATTGTTGATGACATGCCAGGCGTTACCAGAGACCGCAGAGAAGCTATGGGTCAACTTGGCCCGATGGAATTTTTAGTGATCGATACTGCGGGTTTGGAAAATGAAATTGCTGATGCCGCCTTGGAAAAGCGCATGGTTGCTCAAACTGAAATTGCGGTTGTCGATGCCGATTTGTGTTTGTTCGTAGTTGACGGTAAGGCAGGAATTAATACTCAAGATCTTCACTTCGCCAACTGGCTTAGAAATTCCGGCAAAAAAGCAGTTCTAGTGGTAAATAAAAAAGAAGGTAGTGAAGGTGAATTTTTTGGCCGCGAATATTACAAACTTGGATTCAAAGAAATGGTTGGAATTTCTGCCGAACATAAGGAAGGATTCAACGCATTATATGACGCAATTGAGCCTTATTATGATGAATATGTAAAAAATTTTAGTGAAGTTTTGGATGAAGAAGAAAGCGACAACAAAGTGCAAATTGCCATTATTGGCAAACCAAATGCTGGAAAATCAACATTTCTAAATAGTCTTTTAGGGGAAGAAAGGCTTATCACCGGCCCGGAAGCGGGTATTACCAGAGACGCAATTGCCATTGATTGGAAATTTGAAAATCATCAGATCCGCCTAATTGATACCGCCGGCATTAGAAGAAAGGCAAGCATTCAGCAAAAGCTAGAAACTTTATCAGTTGCTGACAGCATGCGTGCCATTCGCTTTGCGCAAATTGTTATCATGCTTATTGATGTTGGTTCCATAAAATATAAGGCTGAAACCATGGATTTTATCCTTGATCACCAGGATTTAGCGATTGCGCAAATGGTTGTAAAAGAAGGTCGCGGCTTGGTTTTTGCCATCAACAAATTTGATCTGGTGGAAGATAAAGACCAAATGATTAAAGAAATTCGCCTGCAACTTGAAAAGGCAATGCCGGAAATTTCCGGCGCACCAATAATTCCGGTTGCTGCCCTTAACAATCACAATGTCAAAAAAACTTTGCAATTTGCCATTAAGGTTTATGAAGAATGGCAAGAATATATTCCAACTAATAAGCTGAATGATTGGTTAAGAATTGCTGAAAGCAAACATGCGCCAATTTTGGTAAAAGGCAAACCAACTAAATTAAAATATATCACTCAAGCTAAAAAACGGCCGCCGACTTTTGCCATTTTCACTAATTATCCAAAAGCAATTTCAGGCGCTTATAGCCGCTATTTGATGAACTCACTTCGTGAATATTTTAATTTAAAATTAACTCCGATCAGATTGATGGTTAGGAAAAGTGAAAATCCGTTTAAAGATAAAAAAGAAAAAACATTTTCTAAAAAACGCGAGACTGGATTAAATAAAAAACATTAGATACCAAATCTAAATTCTTTAGTTTGGTATAATTTTATTATTACGACTTACTACAGCTGCGCTGCTTTACGAGGACCCATACACCAAATCAGCATATGGAGATTAATTTAGATTTGGTATATATAGTTGCCAATTGATTTTTCTTTTGCTAATTTGTCCTGATTGGCTTCCACTGCCGCATCTGCAGCTCTTATCAATCCATTCACACCAGCAAATGTTTAGACAAAATAACATCTTTTTTAGCTTAAAACCTCTTTTGTTAATCTCTCTATTTTTTACTGCTTCTTGTGTTGGCAGTAACAAAAACGCACCAGAAGAGGAAGGATCTGAAATCAGAATTGTTGATTTAAACGGCAATCCAAAACCAGTTCAAAGATTTGTTCCTGAAGGCAATGCTCAAGCACTTGCTTCAATTCAGGCTGATAACAATAAACCTGCTGAGAATGCTCCAGCAGCAGTTGCGCAGCAACAAATATCTCAAGACTTACCAGTTCCACAAGAACCAACCTCAAGTCAAGCTATTCAAGAACCGACAGCAGCTCCCTCACCTGGCACTTCAACTATAATTGCCGACACCAAACAGCCAGCACAAGTTTCGTATGATATGGGCGCTGAAAATTTGTCAGCAACTAAAGCAGCAGCTATAGCCACAAAACCAGTTGCAAGCGAAACTCCAGCATCTGATAAAAAATATAAACTGGTTGTTGCTTCAACAAAAACCGAAAACAGCGCGGCAACAAGCACCGGTAGGACTACGGGAATTTTTGTCCAAGTTGGTTTTTTCTCATTAGCCGAAAATGCGAATAAAGCTTTAGAAAAAAACAAAGCTTTTTGCAGCGGAAAAATTGAAGAAGTAACTTCCGGCGACAAAAAAAGCTATCGAGTTTTACTTGGCCCTGTACAAAACAAAAAGAAGGCAAGCAAGATATTGAAGAAAGCAAAAAATGCCGGTTATAAAGATGCTTTTATCGTTAAATAAAACAAAATTATTTTGGAAATTACTTGTCCTATTGCCACTTGGCTTTCTTTGTTCTTGCCAAAATAGTCTTACAAAGGCTAACAAGAATTTTCTTGATCAATATGGAGATCAAGTCGAAGAAATTAATGACCGTAGGGAAGCTTATCAAAAGCTTGAATCTCAGCCAAAAAAGAACTGGAAGGAACCTAAAGATCTCTTCAAGATTGATAATACCGAAACTTCCAGATCTGCCCATATCGACACCTCACAAATTGTAATGCCAAAACCACCGGAAGATTTCTTGCCGGATCAAAAAACCCTGTTGGAAGGACAGCAAAAAGAACTACCGGAAAGTATGTTTCATATCGGATATAGCCCGCAAAATTTTCCTCTCTCATATGACAAACCAAGATTGTCATTTGACGATATCACTATTCCAAAGATTGATGCTTTTGGAATTGAAACTGAACTTGGAGAAAAAAATTACCAGTTAGTAGGTAACAGAGCATTACAAAGAAATATTGATTTTGCTAAGACTTTAAATGAACCAGGAGATAGAGAGGTCAGTCTTGAAGTTATCAAAAAACAAAAACAATCCAGGAAAAAACTTGCTTTGAAAGAGAAGAAAAAAGAGAAAGAAGATGAAAAAGAAGAGGCTAAAGAAGAAGCCAAAACTCCAAAATTAGAATAATAATTATATGGTTTACTCTCTAGTTTGAATATGAACCAAAAAATTAGAACCCGATTTTTAGCGACATTTCTTGCTGCTATTTTCTGCCAAGAATCATTTGCGATTCCAATCAATAAATATCCAGAACTGGCAAAAGCAAATTATTTTTTCTTGATGGATCAAGACACCGGTGAAGTATTGCTGGAAAAAAATGCCGATGCCCAAGTTTCTCCTTCCTCAATGACTAAATTGATGACCGCCTATGTTGTTTTTGACAAGTTAAAGCAAGGCAAAATTAAACTCACTGATCAATGCGTTATTGGCAAAGCTGCCTGGAGAAAATCCGGCTCAAAAATGTTTTTGAGTTATGGTGATGTGGTTTCAGTTGACAGTCTTATAACCGGCCTTTTAGTCGTATCAGGCAATGATGCCGCTGTTGCCCTGGCTGAAGCCAGCGCCGGCAGTGTAGAAAATTTTGCCCAAATGATGAATGAAGCCGGAAAAAAAATTGGCCTGAAAAACAGCCATTTTAAAAACCCTCATGGGCTAAACCAGCCTGGGCATTATATGAGCCTTCGGGATTTATCTATTGTTGCTTCCAGAATTGCCTCTGATTTTCCTGAGTATCTCCATTATTTTTCTGAAACAAATTTTACCTATAAAAAAATCATCAGACGAAATACCAATCCATTGATAAAAATGGAATATGAAGGCGTTACCGGAATGAAGACCGGCCACACTAACCAAGGTGGCTATGGAATGGTTGGCACTGCCACCCGCGGTTCCAGAAGATTAATTGCCATCACCAATGAAGCAAAAACAGCAAGACAAAGAGAAATAATAATCACCCAACTGATGGATTATGGTTTTAATGATCACAAAAAAATCACTCTTTTTGGCAAAGAAAAAACAATTGCCAAAGCCAGAACTTGGTTAGGGGAGAAATCGATGGTGGAATTAGTTAGCAAAGAAGATGTCGCCATTAATATTTTGGGCTCACAAGAATTAAGCGCAGTTGAAGTTAAGCTAAAATATCCAGGACCGGTTTATACGCCAATTAACAAAGACCAAGAAATTGCTACTTTAATAGTTAAAATCGCTGGTAAAAAGATTCGGGAAGTGCCGTTATTTGCCAATGAAAATATTGACAAAGCCGACTACTTCACCAGAATTTGCGAGATAACCAAATACAAGCTCAACCAATTTTTCACCATAATAAAAAGGAACTAGACATGGATATACAAGGTTTAATGCGTCAAGCTCAAGCGATGCAGCAAAAAATGCAAAAAGCCCAAGAAGAGATGGCTAGCAAATTATATGAAGGGGTTTCCGGCGGTGGAATGGTAAAATTTACAATAGCAGGAACCGGGCTTGCAAAAAAGGTAGAGATTGATGATTCATTAATGAAATCTGAAGAGAAAGAAATTTTGGAAGATTTAATAATTGCCGCATTTAACGATGCCAAGAAAAAATCTGAGGAAGATTCTTCCAGCTCAATGAAATCAATCACCAACGGCCTAGCTTTACCACCAGGGTTTAAGCTTTAATTATGACAGTTAAAACCAAATTATGCGGTTTTACCGATAAGGAAAATGTTGATCTGGCAGTTGCTAGTGGCGCCGACTTTATCGGTTTTATTTTTTATCCCCCTTCTAAAAGATATATTTCTCCGCAAAAAGCCGGAGAAATTTCTGTTGATGTTCCAGCAAATATCAAAAAAGTTGCTATCACTGTTGAGCCAAGTAATGAACAGATCGAACAGATTATCCAACATCTAAAACCTGATTTTTTGCAGCTTTATAAAATTGATAAAAAACGCGGGTTAGAAATTAAAAAACAATTTCAAATTCCAATTATCAAAGCCTTTTCAATTAGCGACAAAGAAGATTTAAAAGCTGTTGAAGATTATAACGAAATTGCTGATTACTTTTTGTTTGATACCAAAACCAAATCAGTTGGTGGCAGCGGTAAAAGTTTTGATTGGAAGATTCTGGAGAATTTTAAAACCAATAAAAACTGGTTTTTATCCGGCGGACTAAATATCAATAATATTGAAGAAGCATTAGAAATAACTGGAGCCAAAATGATTGATCTTTCTTCCGGCATTGAAGAAGTTCATGGAATAAAATCACCAAAATTGATTGGGGAATTTATGAAAAAAATTGCCCTGATCAACGCTAAATTCTAGCTCCACAAATCCGCAACTTCTACATCCACTTTAAGCAACACATCAAGATCAACCGCTTTTTCCATAACTTCTTTTAACAGAGCAGAAACTTCTTCCACTTCATTTTCCGGCGCTTCAATTAATAGTTCGTCGTGAACCTGCAAAACAATTTTGCTTTTCAAATTGCTGCCAGTCAAAGCCGCATCAAAATCGATCATGGCTTTTTTGATAATGTCTGCCGCACTTCCTTGAATTGGTGCGTTAATTGCTAGTCTTTCTGCCAAACCTTTAAGAGTTGGGTTTTTGCTGTTGGCATTTGGAATGAAGCATCTTCTGCCCGTTATGGTTTCAACAAAACCATTTTGTCTGGCCATTTCTTTATATTCATTCATATATTTTTGAATGCCTGGATAAGTGGCAAAATAACTGTCAATATATCTTCCGGCATCTTGTCTTGAAATTCTAAGCTGTCTTGCCAAACCAAAAGCGCTAATGCCATAGACAATACCAAAATTTATTGCTTTAGCTTTTCTACGCATTTCTTTATCCACTTCAGATTCCTTAACATCAAAAACCTGCGCAGCGGTGATGGCATGAATATCTTTATCATCCAAAAAGGCCTGTTTTAGCGCGCCGATTTTGGCAATTGAAGCAAGCACTCGCAGCTCAATTTGTGAGTAATCAGCCGAAACCAATTTGCAGCCTTTTGAAGCCACAAAAGCATTGCGAATTTTCCTACCCTCCTCACTTCTGATTGGAATATTTTGCAAGTTGGGATTATTAGAACTAAGACGACCGGTTGTAGTGCTGGTGTTGGATAAAGTGGTGTGAACTCTTTTAGTTTTAGGATCAATTGCGTTTTGCAAAGCATCGGCATAAGTGCTTTTGAGTTTGGAAAAATGGCGCCATTGCAAAATCTTTCCTGCTATAACATGGCCTTCCAAATCAAGCTCTTCCAACACTTCTGAACCGGTAGAAAAAGCTCCGGTTTTACTAGATTTTTTACCAGTTTTTAAACTGAGTTTTTCAAATAAAATATGCACCAATTGTTTTGGAGAACCAATATTGAATTCCTCTCCCGCTAAAATATAAATTTCCTTTGCCAGATTTTTTATCTCACCATCAAAATATCCCGATAACTGTTTTAGCCTTATCTCATCAACCGCAATTCCTGTGGCTTCTATTTTAGCTAGAACCTTGATTAGTGGCCTTTCGAAGGAGTAATAAACATTCTCCAATTTTTCAGCCCCAATTCTTCTTCCAAGAATTTTATGGAGATTCCAAAGAGCGTAATTTTTAAAACTATAAAATTGGATTTTTTTATTCTCGTCAGCAAATGACTCTGGCTGCTTTCCTTTAGCCACTTCCCTGATATCGGAAACAAAATCAGAAAAATCAGTTTTTAAATTATCGTCAGATAAATTATCCACCACCAAAACATCAAGCTCGGATTTGTTTTCGCTGGAATCAAGCACATAGCCCATCAATGCCACATCATCAAAAGATATTTTTGATGATGAAAAAAATCTTTGGTCATGACTAGCTAAATATCTAAGCACTTCCTTTATTTGGTAGCCGATTTTATTAACTTCCTCACTTAAAAAAATTGGCAATAATTCCGCAATTACATCTTCTAATTTCAAGCCCTGTTCGGCATTTTCTTCTGTTTTAGAAGAGAATAAATCAGCGCCGGAATTGTTATATTTTTTGGTAAAAGTTTTTATGTAAAAAATTTCCTGCGGCAGACAAAAACCAGATGCCAAACCAATGACAATGGTTTTTGGTTCTTTATTTTCAAACTCAAAATCAAATATTAAATTGTCATTTTGTTTTAAATTTTTAGCCAAATTTCTTATTTGAGAAATGTCGCTAACAATGGTTTTTTTGATATTTTCAAAACCAATTTCTTCTTCCTTTTCCTTTAAAGAATTTTGCTCTTCAGGCTTTTGATTAGCTTCTTCATTAACAATCAATAAATCACCTTTTTGCGGCTCATCCGTAATGTTAAAATCTTTCTTAACTTTTTGTAGCAAAGCTCTGAAGCCTTGCTTTTCCAGGAAAGATATTAATTTTCTGGCATCAATATTCCTGAGCTGATAATCCTCCATATTTTCTGATACAGGCACTGTTTCGCAAAGCCCGATTAATTGTTTGGAAAGTTTGGCTTTCTCAACTCCTTCCATTAACATTTGTCGGCGCTTCTCTTGTTTAATTTGTCCTAAATTTTCCAGCAGATTTTCTAAATTGTGATATTCATTAATTAGTTCTGCTGCCGTCTTCGGGCCAATTCCACGAACGCCAGGAACATTGTCGGAAGAATCACCCATCAAAGATAAAACATCCAAAACTTGTGATGGTTTCACAAAAAATTTCTCCTCAACTTCTTTTTCCCCAATCATTTTATTTTTCAGCGCATCATACATTTTCACATTCTCATTAACCAGTTGCATCAGGTCTTTATCAGAAGAAACTATGATAACTTCAAAATCTTTCCTGCTGGCCAGTTTTGCAACTGTCGCGATTAGATCATCAGCTTCAAAACCAACTCTTTCCAAAATCGGCAAATTGAGAGCTTCTGCAGCTTCGCGGATAATTGAAAATTGTGGCTTAAGATCTTCCGGGCATGGAGGACGATTTGCTTTATAATCCGAGAAAATTTCATTTCTAAAAGTTTTGCTGCCGGAATCAAAAACAGCGGCAATGTGACTGACGTCAAGATTTGCCAATAATTTTATCAACATATTGGTAAAACCGTAAACAGCGCTGACAGGCGTTCCATCTGGCCTGGTAAGTGGCGGTAATGCGTGATAAGCGCGAAAAACAAAGCCATAGCCATCAATGAGGGCTATTTTATTTTTATGATTTGGAGACATAAATTGATTGCATTTTGACTGGAAATGAAGTGAATTATTGTCTTCAAAAACAACTCCATTATCAAGATAATTGTTGCATTCCTTGCTTAGAAAATCAGCTCGCCATCAACTTATAACAGAATCACGCTTAAAGCTTTTTGCTATTCTTATTTTTACTCTTTTTTTTACTTCCGCTTTTGGAGCCGATAAAACTGATAATGAACTTTTTAATCCAAGACCAGTAACTCCAACCAGACTGTTCTCGGCAGATTTATCAATGCCGGAAAAATTCAACAGCACTAACAATTTAGTTCAAAAAACCGGCTCATTTTACGGCGCTTTTGGTGAATTGTTATTTGTTCAAGGCACTATAACAGACTCTTTCGGATTGCCGATTGAAGGAGCGATTGTTGATATTTGGCAAACCAATTCTGCCGGAAAATATCAGACCTTGCTAGATGACAGCAGCGATTTGAAGGACAAAAACTTTAATATGTCGGGCCGCTCAATTACTGACAATTTGGGCAATTATTATTTTATTACCATTGTTCCCGGCTTTTATTTGAACCGCGCGCCGCATATCAATTTTAACATCTACCATCCAAAATTTGGCAAGCTGGAAACTGAAATGTATTTTGAAAATCATCCGAGAAATCAGCTGGACTACCAATATTTATCTTACAGCGAAGATGAAAGAAAATTGCTGACTGCAAAAGTACGTCTTACTAATATCTTTGATGCAAAATCCACCAAAATTGCCAGTTTCAACATCGTGATGAAAGGAGTTCATCAATATAAAAGCTTCGGTAATAACTAATTACCTAAATTTTTTTAACATAAATTCAAAAATCTATGAAATTACAAACAAAATTACTGCCTGCACTAGCGCTTTTATTGGCGTTATTTTACAACACTCAAGAATCACTTGCGCTTGGCAATGGCGTTGGAACCGCTGCCGGAGCTGATTTTATGCTAACCGATAATATTTTTGCCGGAGGTGATGCTTTTTATAACTATTACGGGGACAAAATCATCAATTCCAACTACGGAGCCAAAGGAAGATTGGGGCTGAAAGCATACAACATTTCATTTTATGGCATTGGCGGTATTCAACGCTCACAACTTGCTGGTGCAGAATCTAATAATTTCAAAAGCGATACCAGCCCAATATATGGATTTGGCCTTGGCTATGATTTTCCAATGACCGGCTTTGGAATTAGGCTTAACAGAACCTTTTTTGAGCTGGAAAGAAAAACCGGTGTTAGCAACCGCTTCCAAAATCTTGATATGGCATTGGTTCTGGCTTTTTAATTATTAAGCTTCAATAGTTGCATTTTTAAGAACCAAACACTAGAATGCCCGGCTTTCAAATCCCTCAAATGTCAGGTGTTCGTAATGGCAATAAATAAAATAGTTGCAAAGAAATATGCTTGCGCTGCCTTTAACACGGCAAAAAAGCTCAATTTAGTTGACCAGTTTTTGGCTGATTTGGAAAAAGTTTCTAACGCTTTTTCCAAATCAATCACTCAGGAACTTTCCAACCCGGCAATTTCAAAATCTGATCTTAAAAAAATAATCGCTGATCTCGGCGCTAAGTTATCGCTTCATGAAAAAGTTATTTCTTTTTTAGAGACCATTGCCAGTTCTAGAAGAATCAATGAAATTAATGCTATAGAGCAAAATTTTGCGCAATTGGCAAAAGCAGAGAAGAAAATTTTAGAAGTGGAAGTTTTTTCTGCCGCTAATTTAGATAGCCAGAACCTACAAAATCTTAGAGCGGCACTAGAAAAAAAATATGCTGGTAAGAAAATAGAAATCAAACAACTAATCAAAAAAGATATTTTAGGTGGGGTGCAAATCAAAATCGGTTCCACCTTATTTGATGCTAGTCTAAAAACCCAATTACAAAGCCTTAAAAACCAACTTCAATCAACTTTATAATTTAAATTAACCATGCAGTTAAAAGTCGAAGAATTTTCCAATATTTTACAAAAGAAAATCGAGGGTTATAAAACCTCAGCCGAATTGAAAGAAGTTGGCGAAGTAGTATCAGTTGGTGATGGTATTGCCAAAGTTTATGGACTTGAAAATGTTCAAGCCGGAGAACTGGTCGAGTTTGATTGCGGCGTTGCCGGAATGGCGCTTAACCTTGAAACTGACAATGTCGGTATCGTTATTTTTGGTGAAAGCCAAAAAATTAAGGAAGGCGATTCAGTTAAAAGAACTGGTAAAATTGTTGAAGTTCCGGTTGGCAAAGGCCTACTTGGCAGAGTTGTTGATGCTCTTGGAAACCCAATTGACGGCAAAGGCCCATTACATGATGTCTCTTATCGCCAGGTTGAAGTTAAAGCTCCAGGAATTATTGCCAGACAATCAGTGGGTGAGCCAATGCAAACCGGCATTAAAGCCATTGATAGCTTGATTCCAATCGGACGTGGCCAAAGAGAATTAATCATTGGTGATAGACAGACTGGTAAAACCGCCATCGTAATTGATACTTTCATCAACCAAGCCTCAACTCACATGGGCTCTGATGAGAAGAAAAAATTATATTGTATTTATGTTGCCATCGGCCAAAAAAGATCAACTGTAGCTTCAATCGTTAAAACCCTTGAAGAAGCAGGTGCTATGAAATATTCCGTGGTAGTTGCTGCTACCGCTTCTGAAGCCGCTTCAATGCAGTTTTTTGCTCCATATACCGGTTGTACTATTGGTGAATATTTTAGAGATAACGGAATGCATGCTTTGATTGCTTATGACGATTTAAGTAAGCATGCGGTGGCTTATCGTGAAATGTCGCTACTTTTGCGCCGCCCTCCTGCTCGTGAAGCTTATCCAGGAGATGTATTTTACATCCATTCTCGTTTGCTAGAAAGAGCTGCAAAAATGTCTGATGCTGAAGGTGGTGGATCTTTAACCGCTCTTCCAATCATCGAAACCCAAGCCGGAGACGTTTCTGCTTATATTCCAACCAACGTAATTTCCATCACTGACGGACAAATTTTCTTGGAAACTGAACTATTTTATAAAGGCATTAAACCAGCAGTGAATGTGGGCTTGTCAGTTTCTCGTGTTGGTTCTGCCGCACAAACCAAAGCTATGAAACAAGTAGCTGGAACAATCAAATTGGATTTGGCGCAATTTAGAGAATTGGAAGCTTTCTCGCAATTCGGCTCTGATCTTGACGTTGCCACTCAAAAATTGTTGGACAAAGGTAAAAAATTGACTGAATTATTGAAGCAAAACCAATATTCCCCAATGGGTTTTGAAGAACAGGTAGTTTCAATTTATACCGGTGTTAAAGGCTATTTGGATAAAATCAACGCTAAAGATGTTACCAGATTTGAAACAGAATTTTTGCGCAAAATCAAAACTTCTTATCCTCAAATTCTTGAATCAATTAAAAGCGAGCAAAAAATCTCTGACACAACTGAAACAGAGCTAAAAAGAGCAATTGTAGAATTTCTAGAAATTTTCAAATAGTGGCTGGATAAATGGCAAATTTAAAAACCTTAAAAACCAGAATAAAATCGGTTAAATCAACGCAAAAGATGACCAAGGCCATGAAAATGGTTGCGGCTTCCAAATTGCGTCGCGCCAAGCAATTAGTTGAAGCATCTCGTCCTTATGCACAAAAAATTGATGAGTTAATTGGCAGCTTGGCGGCTAATGTCAATTTTAGAGATAATATTGATGAAAATTTCTCCTTGCTCACTGGCCGCTCTGAACCAAAAACCCATCTTTTGGTAGTAATTTCTTCCGACCGCGGATTATGCGGCGGACTTAACACTTCAGCAGTCAAATTTGCTAAAAACCGCATTAATAATTTAAGAGAAGAAGGTAAAGAAGTTAAAATCATCTGTATCGGCAAAAAGGGTTATGACCAGTTAAAATCAGCTTTTGGTGATAAAATTATTGATCACATATCCGGTATTTTCAAAAACAATATCAATCATACTATTGCTGAAGAAATCGCTGATAAAATCATCACCTTATTCAATGAAAAAGCCTTTGATGTTTGCGAAGTTATTTATAGCAAATTTAAATCTGCTATTTCTCAAGAAGCATCAATAAAACAGATTATTCCAATCAAAATTGATCAAAAAGATTTAGAGCAAAATCTTTCAATTTACAATTCTCCGATTTCTTTTGAACCTAGTAAAGAAGCTATTCTTGAGGCACTGTTACCTAGAAATATCATCATGCAAATCTATAACGAATTGCTAGAAAACAGCGCCAGTGAACAGGGTGCCAGAATGGCTGCAATGGAATCCGCAACCAACAATGCCGGCAAAATGATCAAAAACCTGACTCTTGTGTATAATCGCACCAGACAGGCCAATATCACTAAGGAATTGATCGACATTGTCTCTGGGGCTAACGCGGTTTAAATTTTCATCCATCTCTTAACTTATAAATAAAAATTTATGAACAATCTCCCTGACATGCTAAAAATAGTTTTTGTCCCTATTCATAAAGAAGGGTTCAAATTCATCATGATTTTTGCTTTTGTAACCATCATTTTATCTTTGATGAGCAACACACTTGGCACTATCGGCTTGGTTTTGACCGTTTGGTGCGTGTTCTTTTTTCGTGACCCGGAAAGATTCACTCCAATTGGTGAAAATTTGGTTATTAGCCCAGCAGACGGTGTGGTTAATCTTATTGAGCAAAACGCAACTCCACCAGAAGAGCTAAATCTTCCTAGAAATGACTGGACTAAAATTAGCGTGTTTTTGAATGTTTTTAATGTCCATGTTAATCGCGTTCCAATTAGCGGTAGAATCACCAAGGTTAATTATAAAATCGGCAAATTTTTAAGTGCTAATTTGGAAGAAGCTAGCTTAGAAAACGAAAGAAACTCAGCAATTGTGAATACAAAAGACGGTAAACAAATTGTTTTCGTACAAGTTGCTGGATTGGTAGCTAGAAGAATTGTTTCTGACTTAAAAGAAGGACAAGAAGTTCAAGTTGGCGACAGATATGGCATTATCCGCTTTGGCAGCCGTGCCGACATTTACTTGCCAAAAACAACCAAGCTTAAAGTTATGGTTGGTCAAACCATGATTGGCGGTGAAACTGTTATTGCTGAACTATAATTGAATAAACAAGTAGATCTCGAAATATCAGGCATTTCAAATTTGGGGCAAGGTTTTGCACTTGCTCCAGACAGTAGAAAGAATAAAAAAATCTTTGTATCCAAAACCCTTCCGGGCGATCAAGTCCAAGTTCAAATCATCAAAGAAAACAGCAAATTCATTGCTGCAAAACTACTTAAAATAACTTCTCCAAGCCTAGAAAGAGTAGCTGCACCCTGCCCTCATTTCTCTGATTGCGGTGGATGCGAATTGCAGCATTTACAAAAGAATTATTATCAAAATTTTAAACAGAAAATTTTGCTGGATTTATTTGCCAGAGATAAAATTGACTTTAACGGCAATATCAATTGGAGCTTTATTGAAAGCGGCTTCAGACGCAGAGTCAATTTTCAGATTGACCATAATAATCATTTAGGATTTTTTAGAGAAAATAGCAATGATGTGGTAAAAATTGACAGCTGCCTGATTTTAGAAAATGAAATTTCTGCCCTAATTCCAAAGCTTCAATCTTTGGTTAAAAATCTTGCCAAAATCACTCAGATTTCTATTACTAAATTTGACAATGGAATTGCCATTATTTTCCAAACTTCTAGCGCCCCAAGCCTTGAATCAAGCAATCATTTAATCAATTTTGCCAAAGAAAATAATATCATTCATTTGAGCTATAAAATTGAAAATGATTGCAACTTAATTTACCAATCTCAAATTCCCCAATTATTTTTTGGCGAAATAAAAATTGATTTAGGTGCTGATATTTTTTTGCAAGCCACCAAAAAAGGTCAAGGAATAATCATTGATGAAATCAATTGCGCAATTTCATCTATGCAACAAGTCAAAAACAAAAAAATTAACATCATTGATCTATATTGCGGTATTGGCACCTATAGTTTTGGCATTCTTGCCCAAAATCCTGAAGTTCAAATCAAGGCCTTTGAAGGCGAAAAACAAATGATTAACCTTCTTAATAAAAATGCCGTTAAGAATCATATTAACCAGAAATTACAGGGCTTGGTGAGAGATCTGGTTAAATCTCCTTTAGCACCGAAAGAATTGGCCAATCAGGATATTGCCGTCATAAACCCGCCACGAAATGGCGCAGAATCTCAGACGCAACAACTGGCAAAATCTAAAATCAAAACCATAATTTACGTTTCTTGTAACCCGGCAGCCTTTGCAGTTGACGCTAAAATTCTTTTGCAAAACGGCTATAAAATCAGCAAAATCAAGGCTATTGATCAATTTGTTTATAGCCATCACTTAGAGTTGGTAGTGGTGTTTCAGAAAATTAAAGACCAATAAAATGGAAGAGTTGCATTTTCAAGCCTCCAAGGAAGACAAAAAACAAAGATTAGATAAATTTTTAACAGCTAAAATTATTGCCATTAAACCAGAATTTTCTAGAAGCAGAATCCAAGATTTAATCTTATCTGGTGCTGTTTCTTGCAGCAAAAATACAACTATCGGTTGTGATTATAAAATCAAAGGAGATGAGCAAATTGTTGTTAAAATTCCTGCTGCTTTAGAAGCAGAAATTTCGGCAAAAGATATTGCTTTTGAGATTTTGTTTGAGGATGAAAATATGCTGGTAATCAATAAACCAGCTGGCTTAACCACACATCCCGGCAATGGCAATCAAGATAACACCCTAGTCAACGCCCTACTCTTTTATTGCAAAGATACTTTATCAGGTATTGGTGGAGTAGCCCGCCCTGGCATTGTTCATCGTTTAGATAAAGATACAAGCGGATTAATGGTGGTGGCGAAAAACGACCTCGCTCATCAAGAATTGTCCAAACAAATTGAACAAAGAACTCTGAAAAGAAATTATCTGGCAATGTGCTATGGCACACCAAAACCACTAAGCGGAGTAATAAATAAAAATATTGGCAGAAGCAAGGTAAACCGCCTTAAAATGGCGATCATGAAAACCGGTGGCAGAACAGCCGTAACCAATTATGAAGTGAAGAAGATTTATTTTGATGGAGCAATTTCTCTTGTGGAATTTAGGCTAGAAACCGGTAGAACGCACCAGATCAGGGTTCATGCTTCTTCAATTGGTCATTCCGTTATTGGTGATCAAACTTATGGAGCCAGAAAAAGATCGCTGGGAAAAATTGATGAGAAAATAAAAAGTGCAATTAATAACTTTCCAAGGCAGGCTTTGCATTCTTACAAAATAAGCTTCTTTCATCCACTTTCTGGAAAAGAGATGACTTTCGAAAGTGACCTACCCGATGATATAAAAGAATTAGAAGAGATGTTAGAACCTGTTTTCAAACTCATTTAGCACTAGGTTTTGGCATAGTTTTAGCGCTTTTTTGATAAAATTATTCCGAATATCTGGATATATTTGGAATAATTCTATTAAAAAATAAGCAGAAATAGGGCGAAACCTAGTGCTAAATGAGTTTGAAAACAGGTTCTAAGATGAGCTAGTCATTTTTCTTATAAACCACATCCCGGCAAGCACAAACATCAAAGGCATAATCCATAGACTAATATTTGAGCCATCAATTCCAGGAGAAGTTAAAATATCCTCGCCATATTCCTTAACAAGGTCAGCTTTGATTTCTTCATCAGTTTCTCCAGCAGCAATTTTTTCTCTTATCAATTTTCTTAGCTGATAGGCAGCTTCAGTGTCAGAAGATTCAATAACCTGACCAGCACAAACCGGGCATTTTATTTGATAAAATAATGCTCTTGCTCTTTCCTCTTGCGCCTCAGGAAGATGTTGCTCAGGCGCAATGGCAAAACAATATCCAGGTAACATCATAAAAATGAAGAAAATGAGCTTATATAAAGCTTTCATCAAAGACTCCGTTAAATATTTTTTGACAATCTCCCGACATAATTACCTGATTATTTTCAAACCACTGGATAAATAAATCCCCGCCTTTAAAGGTAATTTTCAATTTTGCCTTTTCAACCAGGCTTTTTCTGATTGCAGCAACTGCAACTGCGCAAGCACCGCTTCCACAGGCCAATGTTTCTCCTGCACCACGCTCCCAAACTCGAACTTTAATATGAGTGGGTGATAAGATTTGGGCAAATTCAATATTGGTTTTTTGAGGAAAAATATTGTGAGTTTCAAGCTTTGGAGCAATTTCAAAAAACTCCTTATCACTCAAATCCTGATCTATAAAGCTAACAATATGGGGATTGCCCATATTGACCGCAGAAAAGTGATATTTGATATTTTGATCAACTACAAAATCTTCAGTATTTTGCTGAGTTAAAAGCGGAATTTCCTGCCAATCAAATTTTGGCTTACCCATATCTACCGCGATCAAATTACCATCTTTCCAAGAAGGTAAAATTCCGGCAGCAGTTTCTATAGTTACTTTATCTACCGACTTTTCTTCCATTAGAATTTTTGCAACACATCTGGTTGCATTGCCGCAAGCCGCGGAAGTGCTGCCATCTGAATTATAGATTTCCATTAATATATCAGCTTTTGAGGAATTTTTTAGCAAAATAAACTGGTCGCAGCCGATATTGTTGCGCTTAGAAATTTTTGTTATTAGCGATGCTGTAAATTGGTAATTGTCCTTTCTGGCATCAACAATAACAAAGTCATTGCCGGCAGCGGACATTTTGAGGAAATTTACTTTTGGCATATATTTGTAGCGCTTACAAAAAAGGCCCGACTATCAATCTGATAGCCGGGCCAAGAATCTTGGAATTATGAACTAACTAAAAAAACCTCTTCTTTTTTTTGGTTCTTCTGGCTTGTTATAATCATCCCTCCTATCTCTTCTTGAATCGCGATGATCACGGTCGCGGTCGCGATTGTGATTATCTCTATCTCCTCTATCTCTGTCTCTTCCTCTTCTTTCCTCTCTTCTGTCATCACGATCAAAATCATCTCTGACTGGTTGAGGGAATTTGTGAGATATATCTTCACCAGTTACTTGATCAACCGATCTATAACTTAATTTCGGACGGCCCTTTTTGTCGAAACCGATGATCTTAACTTTAACGATGTCACCTTCATTGATAACATCTTCAACAAAATCTACACGATATTCAGCAAGTTCAGAAATATGAACAAAACCATCTTTGCCATTAGCAATATTGATAAAGGCACCAGCATCAATAACTTTTACAACCGGACCTTCATAAATATTACCAACTTCTGGCTCAAAAGTGATTTCATTAATCATGGTCATGGCTTTTTTAATGCCTTCCGGATTATTACCGCTGACCTTAACTACGCCATCATCATTGATGTCAATTAAAACGCCGGTTTCTTCGCAAATACCTTTGATTACTTTGCCTCTAGAACCAATAACATCTTTGATTTTTTTAACCGGGATATTCATGATTTCAACTTTAGGAACATTGCCGTTCAAAGAAGTTCTAGCTTCAGAAAGCGCATCTGCCATTTTTTCTAAAATGTGCAATCTGCCATTATGAGCTTGGTGCAAGGCACTTTTCATAATGTCAAAATTGATGCCATTGATTTTAATATCCATTTGTAAAGCAGTGATACCGTCTTTGGTGCCAGCTACTTTGAAGTCCATATCACCAAGATGATCTTCATCTCCCATAATATCAGAAAGGATAACATAATTTTCACCCTCTTTGATCAAACCCATGGCGATGCCAGAAACTGGTTTTGGCAAAGGAACGCCCGCATCCATTAAAGATAGGGATGTGCCACAAACTGTAGCCATTGAAGAAGAACCATTTGATTCAGTAATTTCAGAAACAACGCGGGTTACATAACCAAATTGCTCTTGGCTTGGCAAGATTGGGTTGATTGCTCTCCATGCTAATTTACCGTGACCGATTTCTCTTCTGCCTGGCGTACCAAGACGACCAACTTCACCAACTGAATAAGGAGGGAAGTTATAGTGAAGCATGAAAGTTTCTTTAGTTTGAGTAGCTTCTAAACCATCAATTGTTTGTTCATCCCTTGAAGAACCAACAGTGGTAATAACCAAAGCTTGGGTTTCGCCTCTAGTGAATAAAGCAGAACCATGAACTTGTGGCAAAATGCCAACTTCAGCACTAATTTGGCGGATTTGATCTGGGGCTCTGCCATCAATTCTGGCGCCGCTTTTAATGATGTCGCCTCTAACAACATCTTTTTCTAGATCTTTAAAAGCTGCAGAAACTTTATTTTCATCAATAACACCATCAACCGCAAATGGTGAAGTTTTAACAAACTCCATAATTTCTGATTTAATAGCTTCAAGATCTTTTGATCTTTCTTGTTTAATTTGTTTTTTGAAAGCGCCAACAATTCTTGAACCGAAAGAATCAGCAATAGCTTTTTTCAAATCTGCATCATTCTTCTCGGCAACCACAATTTTTTGTTTACCGGCGAAATTTTTAAAATCATTAATAGCATCGATGATAACCTGCATTTGGTCGTGACCAAATTGGACTGCACCAAGCATGATTTCTTCAGACAATTCTTTAGCTTCAGATTCAACCATTAAAACTGAAGATTTTGTACCAGCTACAATCAAATCCAACTTGCTGTTTTTAAGTTCAGTAATGCTTGGGTTTAAAACATAACCACCATCAACATAACCAACTCTAGCACCGGCAATAGCTTCCAAGAATGGAGCTTCAGAAATTGCCAAAGCAGCAGAAGCACCAACTAAAGCGACGATATCAGGGTTATTATTTGGATCATAAGAAAGAACGGTACAAACTACGTTAACTTCATTGTGGAAATTAGAAGGAAACATGGGACGGATTGGACGATCAATCAGTCTAGAAACTAGAGTTGCGTTATCAGAAGGTTTAGCTTCTCTTTTAAAAAAGCCGCCCGGGATTTTGCCGGCAGCGTAATATTTTTCTATATAATTAACGGTAAGAGGGAAAAAATCCGCCCCTTCCATAGCTTTTGAGGAAACTGTAACTGCACAAAGAACAACGGTATTACCCATTCTTGCCATCACTGAGCTAGCCTGTCTAGCGATCTTGCCGGTTTCTAAAGTGATTATTTTACCACCCCAATTAATTTCTCTTTTTATTTCATTAAACATTTTTTTATCGCATTAAATTTTACTAACCAATTGCATCAAACAACAATGCAAGATCTTTTAAAAACTACTTTCTTAAATTTAGGCTTGAAATCAAAGCTTCGTAGCGGCTTGCTTCGTTATTTTTTAGATATTCCAGCAATCTTTTTCTTCTATTGACGATGATCAAAAGACCACGTCTTGAAGAGAAATCTTTTTTATGAATTTTTAAGTGTTCAGTTAGATATTCAATTCTCTTGGTCAAAACCGCACATTGAACTTCAACTGATCCGGTATCTCCGGCAGCTTTACCATATTTTTTAATCAAACTTTTCTTATCTTGGGTTTTGATTGTCATTTTGCAACTTTAGTTAAATTTAAAAATTATTAATCACCTTTAAAAAACCTTCTTCAAGATTTGCTAGAGCGACTAACTGGTCATTATTGATAATTTTTACTGTCAGTGTTTTTTGTGAAAAATCTTCAAGTTTTATAGATTGCCCAGCCTTGATTTTTGAGGCATCAAAATTGTTTAATTCAATTTCAGGGATGAAGTTAAGAACATCACGCAGTGGCAGTAAAAGATTACTAGGGGCGTTATAATTAAGAATATTTTTTAAGTTATCAAGCAAAATTACATCCTTAATTAAAAAATTACCAACCTGCAATCTTCTTAGAACCGAAACATAACCGCAAACCCCGATTTTAGCGGATAAATCTCTTGCCAAAGAACGTATATATGTGCCTTTAGAACAGGTAACTTCAAATCCAGCTTTGTCTTGATTGTTAAAAACAAGCCTAATCTTGTTTATAGTCACCATTCTAGGCTTCATTTCAACTTCTATACCTTCTCTGGCTAGTTGATATGATTTTTTGCCTTCAATTTTTATAGCTGAAAAACGGGAAGGAATCTGACTAATTTTACCGATAAAATATGGCAAGGCATTAATGATGGATTGTGTTTCAGGCCTCAAATCATTGCTTTTAGTAACATTACCGGTTTTATCGTCGCTGTCTCGAAACTCACCCCAAGTAATTTCAAAATAATATTTCTTAACTCCATCAACAACATAAGAACAAGTTTTGGTTGCTTTACCAATGGCAATTGGCAAAACACCGGTAGCAAATGGATCTAGCGTTCCGGCATGTCCAACCTTTTTTGACTTTGTAATTCTTTTGACAATGGCAACAACTTTGGCCGAGGAATATCCTTCCGGCTTGTCTATATTGAGCCAGAAATTTCCATTGATCGCTTCTGGTTTAGACATCTATTTGATAAGAAATTGGTATATCAGTAAGGTTTCTTAGGGCTCTCAAATTATCCTTAGCATCAATTTTATCATCTTCACGGCAGTTAAAAACTATCTTGGAAATTTGAATATCATAAGATTGCATAGCACTGATAGCTGTTAGCGTATGGCTAATTGTTCCCAAATAGTTGCCGGTAACTAAAATTGCTGGGATCTTTAGATAAGAAATTAGATCAGCAAAAGTTTTATTATCAGTAACCGGCGTCATCGCCCCGCCCGCTCCTTCAATAAAAAGATAACGGTTATTTTTTTTAGATTGATCAATTCTATTTTTGCAGAAATTTACCAGCTCCTCAAAATCAATCACCTTATTTTCTAAAGCAGCAGCAATATTGGGAGAAAGTGCCGCTGTAAAACGGTATGGAGAGATATAGTCGAGATTTTCTTTGTTTGGTTTTAACCCAAAGATTTTAAGTATTTTTGCAGAATCGCTATCCGGATCTTTATCATCAAATCCACTGATAATTGGCTTTATTGCCTCAACTTTTTTGCCATCCATCAGCAATCTTTTACAAATATTTTCCAGAACAAAAGTTTTGCCGATATCGGTTCCTGTCGCTGTAATAAAGAATTGCATTAGAATTTGCCAAAGCTGCTATAAATCGGCCCAAATACTGCAACACTGATCCAGGTCATCATTCCACCCATAATTAAGGTTAGCGTTGGTTGTATCATCCCTACCATTTTATCAATTGAGTCATTAATTTCGCGATCATAGAAAAAACGGATATTACTTAATGAATCTTCAATATTACCACTCATTTCGCCAATTTCGAACATTCTAATTACCAGGCTTGGAAAATGGCCGGTATAGGCAATTGATTTAGCCAGCTTTTGACCATCAGCAACCTGTTCTTTGGCCTTTTCAATACTTTCTTTTATTGCTTTGTTTTTGATTACCTCTTTTGCGGAATCAAGACATTCCAAAACTCCAAGACCACTTCTAAATGATACGGCAAAAAAGTGGCAAAATCTTGACGCTTCTATTTTGGTTAGAATGCCTCCGAAAAGAGGAATATGGAGCTTTATCTCATCAAGCTTGAGAGAAACTTTTCCCGGTATACGGTTTAAAATCATGTAAGTTATAACCAAAAGAATAACCACTATAATTGTTGCAATACCATGATTTTCTGCAAAGTCAGAAAAGGAAATCAAAGCACGAGTCATGGCAGGCAGGGCTATATTTTGCATTTTAAGAAATTCAGTTACTTTCGGAACTACGAAAGTAGTCATGACGCCCAAAACTATAAACATGATAAGCATACTAAATAGCGGATAACGCACTGCCTTAACAGTTTTGCGTTTCATGTCTATGTTCCACTTCAAATGGTCAACGATATTTTTAAAAGCCTCATGCAAATTACCGGTCTTTTCACCATTTGCTATCAGACCAATAAAAATTTTAGGGAAGACTGAAGAATGCTTTCCAAATGCTTCAGACAAAAGCGATCCACTTTTTATCGACTCGTAGATCGTTTGCATCAGATTGCGGATTTTGATTGAATCCGAGGAGTCTTTAACATCGGCAACAGCATCAATAACGGAAATTCCCGCCTTATCAAGCTGCTCCAAATGTGAAAATATAGTGATTAAATTTTTATCGCTAAGACCACCAAATTTTAGGGAATATCCTCTCTCGACTTGATAAGATATTAGAAAAAGACCGGAGCCTTTTAGCGATGATTCCAGATCGGCGGGATTTTCAGCAGAGATTTTACCTCTGATGGTTCTCTTATCCCCGTCCATCGCTTTATATCTATATCTATTCATTAACGATTATTTTTTTTGAATTTTTTTAAAACCATTTCTCTTTTTAACTGAGACAAATGATCGACAAAGGTAACACCGTTTAGATGATCAATTTCATGCTGAACACAAGTAGCAAGCAAACCATCGGCCTCTAAAACTTGCTCTTTTCCGTTATAATCCAGATATTTGACGGTGACTGCACAAGGCCTCTCAACATCAGCCCTTAAATCGGGAAAAGAGAGACAGCCTTCACGATAAGTTGAGGTTTTTTTAGAAGAGGAAATAATTTCGGGATTAACCAAAAATAGCGGGCTTTGGTTGCTAATGTGATTATGGTCATGATGATGGTGACCGCTACATTCTTCTAATTCATATTCAACATCTATAACCAAAATTCTCTTTAAGACTCCAACCTGAACCGCAGCCAAACCAACACCTCTCTCAGAGTACATTGTTTGCAACATGTCATCCATGAATTTGCGCAAATTATCGTCAACCTTTTCTACGGCCAGAGATTTTTGCTTAAGTAAGGAATCGGGAAAAGTTATGACTGGTAAAATAGTCATGATCTAATTTTTATGATTGATTTATAGGCTTATAAACACAGCAATATCGAGCAAAGAGACGTAAGAGACTATTTCAGTTTTTTTAAAACTCAAGGCCTCACGCAAGCTTGACAGATTCATTTTGGCAACCAAAATGGGCAAGCGCTTTTGGTAAGCTTTGAGCGCAAATAACAAGACAAAAATTAAAAATAAAATGGCAAATTTTCTCTACCAAAATGACTTACCACCGGATTTAAATCTTGGCCTTGAAGTTGCCATTGATACAGAAACTACCGGTCTTAGCTTGAAACGTGACCGCCTTTGCGTCTTACAAATTTCTAGCGGCGACGGCAATGCTCATTTGGTTCAATTTAAAAAAGATAATTATGAAGCGCCAAATTTAAAGAGATTATTGAATAACCCGGAAGTGTTAAAAATTTTCCACTATGCCCGTTTTGATGTTGCGGTAATAAAACAAAATCTGGGCCTGGAAATCAAAAATATTTACTGCACCAAAATTGCTTCAAAGCTTGTTCGTACCTATTCCGACGCTCATGGCCTAAAAACACTTTGTAAAGAATTAATCGGTGCAGAAATTTCCAAAGAACAACAATCTTCCGATTGGGCCAATGAAACGATTTCCGAAGACCAAATCAAATATGCCGCTTCTGATGTTTTATATCTTCATCAGCTCAAGAAAAAATTAGATGAAATGCTAAAAAGAGAAGGAAGATTTGAAATCGCCAATCAATGTTTCCAGTTTTTGCAAACTAGGAGGGATCTTGATTTATCTGGGTTTGAATTGGATATATTCTCTCACTAAACGTCTATTTTAGTATCTATAATTTGCCAGAAAATGAAAGATGAGACCACTGCATAATGAGGCCAAAGACGAAGAAGAGAAAGCATCTCAGATACAAAATCCCAATAAACCTCATACCCACCACAATCCCTCCAAAACAGATCCAGGAAAAATAAAAGAATTTCGTAACTGGGTTGGAAAGAATATATCTATAGAAGCACAAACCTATTCCTCCATGTATCGGGAGGAATTCAAGTTATGGACCGATATTGATGAATATAAAAAACTGGATAAATCAAAACTTACTCCCCTCGAAGAGAAATTAGCGGGAGGAATTATCCTAAATCGAATATATGAGTATGAATATTCGAAAAGAGAATGGTATGCAGCTTTTAAAAAATCATTGCCAGAGCTACAGGAACAGCAATTTCCTTATAGGATGAAAGAATTGGATAATCTCTGGCATCAAATTTTTGAGCAGAATTTTAGTCAAACATCACAAGAATTTGTACAGTGGTTTAAGAACATTGATTCACAAAATATATCATTTGATAAAGCGCAGCATATCGATTTATGGCAAGATATTTGTGAATATCTCCACTGTGACGGCGATAAGAAACCATATCTCAAGCAAATAGAAGCAAGCCTAGAGAAATATATGCAGGAAGATAAGCACCCCTCGGGTGCTGGCCTGATTTCAAATGCTATTGCCGACGGCACAATTGTAAGAAATGTATATCTAAATAATGATAAGGAATTAGTAGCATTATTTGAAAAATTAACACCAAAACCTCCCTCATCTTTATTTCCTGAAACCCATGTTCCTCTACCTATAAAAGAAAATGAGATAAAATCAGCAGAGGAAGTTGCAGACTTTATAAAGCGTTATCGTGGAAATATTCGCCAGGCAGAGAAAATAACCACAAGGACACAACGCGCCTTTAAAGGAAGAAAACGCAAAAGAGAGGAAAAATATCTTATTTCTGCAGCACCTGTTTTGCCATCAAAAGAAATGATGACGCCAGAACAAGTAGATGAAGCAATTGCTGATGCCAATAAACCATATCTACCAAAATGTAATCAGGTTTTAGCTGGCAGATTACTTGCGGTAGCTAAAAAAATTAAACCATTCTCAACCATTCGACATTTAGCTTCTATAGATGCTATTCCAAATATTTTAGATGGAGGTTTTCGAGGAAGAAAATCATTATTGCGCCGCTACCAACTATTTAGACCTGCAGCATTGGCTGGGAATGATCGCAGGAACGGGGATGCCGATGCAATTTGCTTTGGCGCATTTGAAATTGATGACATGTGCATTCAGGAACATACCGCTGAATTCGTACTTGATTTAGATAAATTATACGCACTTGAATCAGAGAGAGAAAATCCATGCATATTTTTCAAACAGAGAGATTTGGGATTTGAATTAAATAGAATAAGAAAAGTGACAATAGGCGAAAAAACAATTTTTTTCACACATACCAAAGAAAGCGCAAATTCATCGCAATGCCAAACTACAACATTTTTCAACGAGAAAAACCAAATGATTTGTTATTCGCGTATTCCTTACTTTCAAATGATTAGCTCCAATTTTAAAGACATGAACCAAATATTGGCGATGAATTTTTTTAGATTTTTAGATAATGCTAAAGGTTTTATGGGGCAATCTGGGGAATCTTTTACTAAAAATATTTATGATGAATTAGAAAAATTAAGCGATGCGGACTTGGAAGAGAAGTTGCTTGAAATTACCCGACACGCATGTGACACAATGGAGCTTAACTTCTATAGCTCCTTCCTTATGAACCCGGAATTAATTAAAGAGATTAATATTTTCCATAATCCCGACGAAAAAACACATACATTCAATATGACAGATTTTATAGCTTCCTTAAAAGCTGAAGATTTTGAAAAATTGGCTGAAGTGCAAGAGAAAATCCCAGGATTATTTCAAAGCTACCGGTTTGTAGATTATCTATTATCCAAGACCGAAAGTAGACCTATTATGGAAGAGCTATTAACATTCAGGAGTAAAATAAAATTGCCTCTATGGAGAGAGATTGTGGAAGAGTCAAAAGAAGATTCCCGAGCTGGTGCAGCTGGACGCAGTTAATGGTATTCAACCCCACTAAGAAACCGGAAGAACCTGACCAAATAGCTGCTTTACTTTAGCTAAAATCATCAATCTGTTTTCGCGCAGATTTTTATCTTCGCAATTCACCTCAACATTATCGAAGAAATCTTCAATTGGTTTTTTCAGATCCGATAAAATTGCAAAGGCTTTTTCAAAATCATTTTGCTTCAGAGCTTTTTTTAGCAGACGCGATGAAGATTTAGCTTTTTTGTATAAAGATTTTTCATGTTTATTTTGAAGCGCCATTATTGACACGGCACCGTCATATTGGCGATTGTCTTTTTTCTGCTCAATTGCAACGATGTTGGAAACGCGTTTGTAAAGCTCAATGGTTTTTGCATTGGCTTCATTATTCATAAACTGGTTTACAAAAATTGCCTTCCCCGAAACAAGCAGCAAATCAAATTTTTTGTTATTTTTGCTTTTCATGAAATCATCAAAAATTTGATTGATGACTTCAGGGTCAAGCCCGCCCTGCTCTTTTAGATAAACCTTATTTCTCTCAACAAAAAATTGGATAATCTCCGCCGATAATTTACTTTTAATTTCTTTGATTTGAGCGTTGCTTTTATCCGGATAAATTAACTTGATTTCTTTTACCGAAAAATTCTTCAGCGCCATATCAACAAAGATTTTTAGCGGCACTGAAATTTTATTTTCAAAGATGATTTTGATGATTCCAAGTACCGCTCTTCTAAGCGCAAAAGGATCTTTAGAAGCGGTTGGTTTTTCATCCGCCAAAAACAAACTGCAAATGGCATCAATTTTATCGGCCAGCGCTAGAACAATTCCCAGTGGCGTCTTTGGCAAATCACTATTTTGGCCATTTGGCAAATATTGCTCAGCTATTGCATTTGCTATTTCATCACTCTCTTTTTGTTTTTTGGCATAATATTTTCCGACAATTCCTTGCAGCTCTGTTAGCTCTGCAACTGTCTTGGTGGTCAGATCGTTTTTTGATAGAAGCGCCAATCTTTTTGCCTGTAGCGGATCAGATTTTGGAACCCATAAAGTGATGAATTTGCTTAACGCTTCCAGCCTTTGAACTTTGGCATAAAGTGAGCCAAGTTTTTTATGAAAGATGATATTTTTCAGCGCTTCAGTTCTGGATTCGAAAGGAATTTTTAAATCTTCTTCAATATAAAATTTAGCGTCAGAAAGCCGCGCTCTTACTACTTTTTCATTATCAGAAATAATTTTTTTAGTAGCTTCAGGATCAGAATTTACATTGCTGACAAAAATAAAATGTGGAAGCAATTTTCCACCATCGCTTTTCTTGCAGCAAAGTAGCGCCTTTTGATGATTCTTGATCACAAGCGCCAAAACTTCCGGCGGCAAATCAATAAATTCATCATCAATTTTTCCCAAAAGAACTTTCGGAAATTCTACCAAACCAACAATTTCAGAAATTAAATTGGCATTTTTAGCAACCAATTTATCACCTTCTTCTAGACCCAATTCTTGAGCTATTTTTTCTATCTGTTTAACAATAATTTCTTTTCTTTTTTCTTGATCCAGAATAACAAAATTTTCTTCCAACTTGGTTACATAGTCAGCAAAATCAGTTACTTGCAAAGATTTTTTTCCAGCTAATAAATGGCCAAAAGTTTTATTTCCTGATTTCAAATTAGCAAATTCAAAATTCAAAACTTTGCTACCAAAAATTGCCAGAATGCTACGGATCGGACGCACCCAATTGGACTGTTTTTCAAGATCAATCAAATCCATTGATTTCAACCAAGTGCCAGACATTTTTTGTAAAAGTGTTGGCAGATTTTTTTCTAAAATTTCAGCAGTGTTAACTTTTATTTCCGGCTGTTTGTAAAGATAATATTCTCCATTATCACGGGTGATTTTCTCCAATTTAGAAATTTCGCTAACTCCAACTGATTTTAAAAACCCTTGAATCGCCGCATCCGACCCATCAGTTTTAGGCCCGATTTTATTGACCGCAGGACTGGTTTGCTCTTCACTCAAATTTTTTGCCAACAACACCAATCTTCGAGGGGTGATAAAAGTTTTTAAATCTTGCTCAGCAATTTGAATATTTTGCTTGGCAAAAAATTCAGCAAAGATTTTTTTAAAATCCTCACTGGCTTTTTGCTGCATACGGGCCGGGATCTCTTCACTATAAATTTCAATTAACAGTTCTTTTTCAGACATTTTATATTTTAGTTGAAATTGCAATTGCCAGTTTGCTGGCTTTTTTGATCAAGAAACTTAACGGTTTGTAAATTGTTAAATCTTCGGCGTGATTCTCTAAACCAATATCACGATGTTCTAATTCTTCTTGTCTAAATTGCTCAATTTTTTTCTTTAACTCACCATCTTCCAAATCATCAAGTTGGTTTTGATAATGTTCGTCAATCACCTCTTCCACCGCAACTGTACAGGCCATTGCTGCCTTTTTGCCCATCATCGCAGTTGCAAAACCAAGAGCAAAACCGGCAACTTGCCAAAGTGGTTGCATTAAGGTTGGACGGACTTTCTGGTCGATAATTTTTTGGTTGAAATAATCGAAATGAACTTGCTCCTGTTCTTCCATATGATGGATAAGATCAACGGTTTCTTGATCTTTCTTCCGCTTAAAAACTGCTAATTGGCCTTTATAAATTTGCTTTGCACCATATTCTCCGGCGTGATTAACGCGAATTATCTGATGCAGTTTTTCTTGCGGAGAAAGATCGTTCATTTTAGTGAGCTAAAAATTTCTCAACTTCTAAAGCAGCCATGCAACCAGTTCCAGCAGCAGTTACGGCCTGGCGATAAATTTTATCTTGCACATCACCAGCGGCGTAAATGCCTTTTAGATTAGTTTGGGTGGTGCCTGGCTTGGTAGTGATATAACCTTCATTATCCATTTCTAAGCCGGTATTTTTAAATAATTCAGTAGTTGGTTTGTGACCAATTGCAATGAAAACTCCGTCAATTTTCATCTCTTTTAAAGCGCCATCAACTGAGTTTTTTAAAATTGCTCCAGTTACATTTTTAGGATTCTCATCACCTTTCACTTCTTGCAATTCATGGTTCCAAATCACTTCAATTTTAGGATTTTTAAATAATCGATCTTGAAGAATTTTTTCAGCTTTAAATTTATCTTTTCTATGAACCACATAAACTTTTTTGCAATGATTAGTTAGATAAATTGCCTCTTCAACCGCGGTATTGCCGCCCCCAACAACAATCACTTCCTTATTTTTGAAGAAAAAACCGTCACAAGTTGCACAGCCGGAAACACCAAAACCTTGGAATTTTTTCTCAGATTCCAGGCCCAACCATTTTGCCTGCGCACCAGTGCAAATAATGACCGAATCTGCTTCATAAATATCGTCGGACTCGCCAATTAATTTGAACGGAGCTTTAGAAAAATCCACTTCTTTGATGTGATCATAAATAATTTTAGCGCCAACATGTTCAGCCTGCGCTGTCATTTGCTCCATCAACCATGGACCTTGAATAACTTCGGCAAAACCAGGGTAATTTTCAACATCAGTGGTGATAGTTAATTGCCCACCCGGTTGAATACCGTTGATAATAATTGGCTGCAAGTTTGCTCTTGCAGCGTAAATTGCCGCGCTAAGACCAGCAGGGCCAGAACCAAGAATGATAACTTTCGTTTTATGTGTGTTTGCCATTTTATATTTAAATTTAGTTAAACCATTTTTCTTGCATCTAAAATTTCTTCCCAATCAGAAATTTTAATTTTTCCTTCGCCACCCTGCTCTGTTAAAAAGCCAAGCTCTGAAGCGGCAGATTTTAAAGTGCCGCCGGTTTTGTGGGCATGTTTAGCGATTTTTGCTGCATTGTCATAGCCGATATAAGGATTTAAAGCGGTAACCAGCATTAAAGATTGCTCCAACAATTGCTTGATTCTAGCTTCATTAGCCTCAATACCAACCAAACAATTATCGATAAAGCTATTGATGCCGTCAGATAGTAGATTGATCGATTCAATAATATTGCGAATAATCATCGGGCGGAAAACATTAAGCTCAAAATGGCCTTGCATGCCACCGGTTGTAACCGCTACATTATTGCCGATTACTTGGCAGGCAATCATTGTTAAAGCTTCGCATTGAGTTGGATTAACTTTGCCTGGCATAATTGAAGAGCCCGGCTCATTTTCCGGCAGACTAATTTCACCAAGGCCGGAGCGTGGGCCAGAAGCCAAGAAACGAATATCATTGGCAATTTTCATTAGCGCAGTTGCGATATTGTTTAAGCTTCCATGTAAGTTGACTAACTCATCATTACAACCAAGAGCAAAAAATTTGTTTTTATTTGTGTAAAAACTATCCGCGTGCTCAAGCCCTAACTTAAAAAGATTTGAATCTTTAACTTTCCAAATTCCATCAGCGGCATTGGTTCTTGCTAAATCCAATTTTAATAAAGACTGGTAAACATTTTCAAAACCAGAAACTTCGGTAACTTTCTTGGCAAATTCTTCCGCAAATTTTGGATGACAATTTAATCCCGTTCCAACAGCAGTGCCACCTTGCGCTAAATGAACGCAGTAAGCAATTGCTTGCGAAACAAAAACTGCCGCTGTTTGTGCTTGCACTTTATAGGCGGAAAATTCTTGGCCTAAAGTAACTGGCGTAGCATCTTGTGTGTGAGTTCTGCCAATTTTTACAATGTCCTTAAATTCATTTTCTTTTTTGGCAAGCTCATTAGAAAAACGAACCAAAGTTGGCAAAAGCTTTTCATAGGTTGTCAAGACCGCTGCCACATTCATCGCAGTTGGGAAAGTATCATTTGAGCTTTGCCCTAAATTGACATGATCATTCGGATGAACCGGTTCTTTGCCGCCCTTTTTTCCGGTAGCTTTTTCATTGGCAACTGAAGCAATAACTTCGTTAACATTCATGTTGGTTTGCGTGCCAGAGCCAGTCTGCCAAACAACCAGCGGAAAGTGATTTTCATAAAATTTGTCAAAATCCGCCAAAATAAAATCAACCGCTGCAACAATTTTATCAGCAATATCGGCAGAAAATTTTTTGAACTCAACCGATTTTGGATCACCGGCCATCAATTCTTTATTAGTAAGCGCCGCCGCCTTTTTAATATAAAGCATGGCACGAATAACTTCCTTTGGCATTTTATGGCCTGGATTATCATTGCAAATCGGGAAATTTTGCACCGAACGCTGCGTCTGCGCGCCGTAATAAGCGTCAGCAGGAACTTTAATTTCTCCAAATGAGTCGGTTTCAATACGAAAATTTTGTGAGTTACTGGCCATGGATAGTTGATTGATTAAGTAATAAAAGGAACTAATTAGAATATGATCTGTCTTTATAAAATCAAAAATATCAGGAAATAATTTTTGAGAAAAGATCAATTATGGCAATAGACTAGCGTCACTTCTTAAAAAAACAAAATCATTGTTATTGAAGAAAACGATGTAAGGAGGAAGGGAAGTATTTAGATTGCATATAAACTGATGGGCTCTAGACAAGCCCATCAGTTTAATAAGATCTATAAAAACTTCTTATTACTTTTGAACTGATTGTCGTGTTGTATTTAGTAAATGCACTAATTTTTTTTGTTTTAATGCCTTTTCTCTCGGTGATACCTCATCTTCTTTTTTGTAACCATAGTTCAATTTATCCAAAGTATCTTTTATTGCCTTAAAAGGGATTGGTGTTTTACTCTTTTCGTCATTTATAGGAGATTGTCCACTCTCTTTTAGGCATTCATTTAAAGTGCGCAATATTCCTCGTCCTCTCTCCTTAAATATAGGGTTAACCTTAAGTTCTCCACCACCAATCTCTTTGATTGCTTTCAACGCGTCACAACATTTGTAATATTCAAATGGCGTTGGTGATATGTATGGCTTGCTGGGGCTTATAGTAGGAGTGCTTACAACTGGTACACTACTAACTCTTGAGTGCTGTACTACATGAATTTGCTGCTCATACTTTTCTTCCGATAATGGGTCGGTAAGGCTGCGCTTTTTTTGCATTTGAACTTCTTGTTCAACTTTACGCTCTGCTCCCCCTCTTTGTTTCTCTAATGTCCCATCAAGCTCAGAAAGTAGATGTCCTATAGCTATATCTGAATTTTTGACAGAGATTCCTACTGTATCAAAAGAACCTTGCATAGCAAGATTTTCCATTACTCCTAGCAGTTTACCTGTATCCAATCTTCCTATAGCTCGAAGTGTATCTCTTGAGAATGGTTTTTCTTTGTTAGCATGCTCAATAATAATACGATTATTAGGATCTTTAGGATCAGGTACGCATTTGATATCCCCCTCAATCCCCTCTAGAATACCTGATAAAATCTCCTCTATCGTTTCGAGTGATAATAATTTATTTGGCAATTGTGGTTCTGCAGAAGATTTTTTTGTAGAGAGGGGCAATGAACCATCTTCTATCACTCCTTTTTCTCGTGACTCATATTGTCTGTTAAGTTCATTTTTTCTCTCTTCCACATCAGAACCGGAATGTTCTGATCCTTCACGATTGACAAGCGGTCCTGGCCTGCGTGGTGATGGTGGGGTTGTGAAAACCAGTTCTGGAAATGGCAATGGAGTTTCATTGCTTATATTTTCTTGTTTTGTCTCATCTCCTTCCCAAAAGTCTGATAGGATAGAATCGACCGAGATTTCCCTTTCTTGTTCTTGCTGAGAAACACTTTCGTCATGCTCTTTCTCCTTTTCTCTTCCTGCGCTAAATTTTTCATACAGGCCCAATATATCTAAAGTGTCAAAAGAAAAACCCGCAACATTTTTATTGTCTTTATCGACATGAATTTCTGGTGTTAAGTTATTTGATTTAATCCATTTTTCCATAGCCGCAATTGCATTTGGCGAAAATGAACCTCCAGCAGCCTGCTGAATTAAAATATATCCCTTCCGCTTGGGATCAGGAATCAATTCAACTTCTTCATTTAGAAGTGATGTGAAACCCCTGCTTGCTGCTTCGTAACTAAACATTTCCGAAGCCTGTTTGCTTGAAGATGGAGTGTTAGCTAATGCACTAAATTCGCTATCGTTAATAGCAATTATCACTGGCTCTTCTGTTCTAGCACTTGTATTATCCGATTGTTCTAGCACTTTGATTTTAAGATCTTCGCTTTTCATAATTTTCTCCTAAATGTAACAATTTATAATATTAACTAAATTTATGCTTATTATAAATAAGCAAATATATACTTATATTTATTTAGTTATTTATTCAAACAATAATCCTGCTTTTAATCTTTGCTTTAGAAACGCCAAATAAGATTTTTCGTAATTATATTAATCAAACACTTAATATGGATTTTGTAGAAATAATCGCGTCCTCAATAAAAAATTATCTTATCTATGACAAATGAAGCACCTTTGCTTATAAATCAAATCATCGTTCAATATTGCTTATTTCTTGTTGCAGCAATTGCAATTTTTGGAGGGGCATTACAACTCTATCTTGGCCAACCGCAAACTTCTCCACGGCTGGATAATGTTCACCGGTTCATGGCAGGAGTTTATCTTTCAACCGGATTTATCAATTTGTGGGCAGCAATTAACATTCGTGAACAAGGGACTTTAATTTATCTGATTGCTTTAGGAATATTTCTTGCCGGAATCGGCAGACTCATTTCCATAAAAAAGGTGGGGCTACCAAAACCAACTGCGCTGTGGCTTGGTTATTTGATTCCGGAATTGACAATACCAGTTGTAATCGTAATAGCGCAGTCGTGAAAGAACTGATTAAAAAGATAATTACTCGATTAAATCTTTATTTGTTTAATTCTTCTTTCAATCTCATTCTTTCCCAAAATCTCAATCACATCAAACAAGCCGCCAGCAGAGGCCGAAGAAAAAGTTAGAGCAATTCTGAGAGCTGGGCCGAAATCTTTTATTTTGAGGTTTTTGGAAGTTGCAAAATTGTTGATGGCGTTTTTGATTTCATCGTGATTCCAGTTTTCGATTTTGCTGATTGCTTCTGCCAATTCAAAAATTATTTCTGGGTTTTGCTTTAAAATTTCTAAATCTTTTTGATCCAGATCTTTTCTAAAACCATCAACATAGACCTGAATCGGTTCTAACAAATCAAAAATTTTAATCGCTCTTTCTTTGATGAATTTTAGTGAGCGCAAAATTTTTGTTTTATTTTCCTGAAGCTGTTTTGTGATTTCCGAATTCGGTTGCGAGGAAGTTACCAAATCAAATAATTCCTCTTCCGATTTTTCTTTAATGTAATGTTTGTTCAAATTATCCAGCTTGGCAAAATCAAATCTTGCCGGGCTTTTGCCAACATTTTCCAAATTGAACCATTTGATGGCATTTTCACCAGAGATGATTTCGTCATTGCCATGAGACCAGCCTAAACGAAGCAAGTAGTTACAAACCGCTTCTGGCAAATAACCCATTTTTTGGTAATCAATTACCGAAGTTGCACCGTGGCGCTTAGACATTTTGGCTCCGTCTGATCCGTGAATAAGGGGGATATGGGCAAATTCCGGAACCTTCCAACCCATTGCCTGGTAAATAATTTTTTGGCGGAAGGCATTGGTGAGATGGTCATCGCCTCTGATCACATGGCTTATTTCCATGTCGTGATCATCAACTACAACGGCTAACATATAAGTCGGCGTTCCGTCGCCTCTTAGCATCACCAAATCATCGAGCTCGGAATTGGCAACTTTAATTTCACCTTGCACCAAATCCTTTATAATTGTCTGTCCATCAGTTGGGGCCTTGATTCTGATAACCGGCTTTACAGAACTTGCTTGCGATAATTTTTTATCTCTCCACTCACTTTTGAAGCAAAAAACCTGGCCGTTTTTTTCTGCCTTGCTACGCATCTCTTCTAATTCTTCAGCTGAAGTATAGCAATAATAAGCCTGGCCTCTTTCTAATAATTCCATCGCAACTTGTTTATGGCGCTCCAAATTTTTTGACTGCAAAACAATTTCACCATCATGCTTTAAGCCAAGCCAGGACAGCCCGTCAATAATTGCTTGTTTGGCTTCATCGGTTGATCTTTTTTGATCGGTGTCTTCAATTCTTAGAAGAAATTTTCCGTTATTGTTTTTGGAAAAAAGATAATTAAATAAAGCGGTTCTAGCGCCTCCGATATGCAGAAACCCTGTCGGAGAAGGGGCGAAACGAGTTACGACATTCATGGATTATTTCTTGACTTAGAAGTAATTAAAGAAAAGATTTAAGAAACTAGTTTGGTGTAATTTTTAATTTCAAATTTTGGTATATTTCCAGCGCTTTTTTTACTGAAAAATAAGTAAAAATTATGCCAAAATTTGAAATTAAAAATTACACCAAACTAGTTTCTAATGACTTTTCCGCACTCTAGATCATCCCTCTTTAAGATTAAATAAAAATTCCGAAACGATGACTAAAAATCCAAGCGAAATTAATAATCAATCTCCTGCCAATGGCGGTGATATAGGTGCCAGATTGTTGGAAAAAAAGGTTATTTCTGAAGATCAATTACAAGTTGCAATAAAAGAGCAGATAAGAATTAAAAACCAAAAAACTATTGGCGCCATTTTGGTTGAAATGGGCGTTATTAGTGAAGGCGCTTTGGGAGAAATTTTAAACGAACATAGTGGTATCAAAACATTTGATATCAAATCTTCAATTATTGATCCTAGGCTGGTTAAAAAAATTCCTAAAGAATTTGCAGTTAGAAATAAGATGATCCCAATCTCTTATTCTAAAAATGAAATAGTCATTGCCACTCCGGATGTCTTTGACATTGTCGCTATTGACCAGGCAAAAAGATTTTTCCCTCCGCATTTTACCATTGTTCCTACTTACGCTTCTGAAACTGATATTATCCAAGCTATCGACCAATATTATGACTATGAAATGTCAATTGGCGGTATCTTAAGGGAGATTGAAAGTGGCAGCGCTACCGTGGATGAAACACAACTGAGGGGTGACTATAAAAGCCCGATGGTGCGTTTGGTTGACTCAATATTAACTGACGCAGTACATCGCGGCGCTTCGGATATACATTTTGAACCTGAATCTCTATTTTTAAGAATTCGTTACCGTATTGACGGCAAGATGATGCAGATCAGAAGTATCCACAAAGATTACTGGGCATCGATTGCGGTCAGGATTAAAATCATGTCCAGCATGAATATTGCTGAAAATAGAAGACCTCAAGACGGTAAAATTAATACAGAAATTCTGGGCAGAAAAATTGACTTTCGTGTTTCTACTCAGCCAACTATTAATGGCGAAAATATCGTCATGCGTATTTTGGATGAGAAAAAATCAATTCTCTCTCTGGAATCGCTAGGATTTAACGCCTATGGAGTAAATTTGTTAACAAAATTAGTTAAGCGCCCGGAAGGAGTTGTTATCATGACTGGTCCGACCGGTTCAGGTAAAACCACTACTCTTTATACTCTTCTCAATCAAATCAACTCGATTGATAAAAATATAATGACTTTGGAAGATCCGGTTGAATATAACATTCCCCTGGTTAGACAATCCAATATTAAAAGTGATATTCCGGGAATGGATTTTGCATCTGGTATCAGAGCGCTCTTAAGACAAGATCCGGATGTTATATTGGTGGGTGAAATTAGAGACAAAGATACCGCCGTTACCGCCTTCCAAGCAGCAATGACCGGACACCAAGTTTATAGCTCCCTACATACTAACGATTCCTTGGGGGTAATACCAAGATTGATGACTATGGGCGTTCCTAGCTATTTGATGGGTGGAAGTATCATTTGCGTTATCGCACAAAGGCTGGCACGAAAAATTTGCAGCAATTGCAAAATTGAAGAACCAATCAAAACCAATGAACTAAGAATGCTCGGTGAGAAATATCACAATGTAAAAACATTATTTAGAGGAAAAGGCTGCGAGAAATGTGATGAATCCGGCTATAAGGGAAGAGTCGTTATTGCTGAAATTCTTCCTTTTGACCGCGATCTAGACGAGCTAGTTGTAGAAGAAGCAAGTCGAAAAGAAATGTATAGTCATATAATCAAAAAAGGATTTATTCCTATGATTGAAGACGGAATAGAAAAAGTGGTACAAGGCCTGACCGACCTAAAAGAACTGATGCGAGTAGTTGATATGACTGACCGCCTCGATTAACAAAATAATAAAGTGAGTAAAATGAGTAACAATAACAATACCAAGATACAATATATTTCAAATACCAACGGAATTGAAGTTATAGTCAGTCCGGAATATATAAACAGCCAACTTGGCAAAAACGGAAATTTATTCGTTTGGGCCTATCACGTGGAAATTGAAAACAAAAGCAATGAAGTGGTACAGCTGGTTAACCGCTATTGGAAGATAATTGACGAAGCTGGGGGGATGCAGGAAATCAACGGACTTGGCGCTGTTGGTGAGCAACCGATCTTAGCTCCTAATGAAAATTTTAAATATAGCAGCGGCGTTCATCTTCAATATCCATCCGGCATCATGAGTGGACATTACGGAATGAAAAGGCCAAATGGAGAAGTGATAAATGTTGAGATTCCCTCTTTCTCTCTAGATGTGCCCGGTATCGAGGTGACAGTTAATTAGCAGCTTGAGTTAGTTTCTCAATCCTGCTCCTTTTCATCATTTTTACCTCTAATCAACTGCATTAGCTTAACATTAATGCGGTGCCAATCTTTAATTGCAACCGCAGGCAATCCCCCAACGGATTGCATAGGAGAAACTGATTTTGCCACACCACTTTTTCCGGCAATTTTTGCTCCGTCTCCAATTTCAAGATGGCCAGCAATCGCTGCACCACCACCCACTTGAACAAATCTGCCGATTTTAGTACTGCCCGCAACCGCAGTACAACCAGCAATTACCGTGCCTTCGCCAATAATCACATTATGGCCGATTTGCACTAAATTATCGATTTTAACCTGTTTGCCAATAATGGTGTTATTGATTGCCCCTCTATCAATGCAAGTGTTAGCACCAATTTCTACATCATCACCAATTTCAACAATTCCCAGCTGAAGGATTTTTTGCAATTTGCCGCTTTGATAGGCAAAACCAAAGCCATCTTGACCAATTTTGGCTCCATTATGGATGATAACTCTGCTACCAATTTGACAATAAGAAAGAGTCACCAAAGATTTTATAGAAACATCATCACCAATTTGACAACCATTACCTATAACAGAATTAGCGCCGATAAAACAATTTTTGCCAATCTTAACATTCTCTCCAACTACCACACCAGCTTCTATCATAGCTCCCTGCCCTATTTCTGCCGACTTTGCAATTGTTGATTTGGGAGAAATATTTGGTTCGGAACTGTTTTTTGAATCCGAATAAAACTCAGACAAAAACTTTCCATAAGCAAAATAAGGATTAGGGTTGATGACCGCAATCATTGAGCTTGGAGCTTTAGCAGCAGATTTTTCATCCATAAAACAAAGCCCGGCCTTGCTGTTTAAAAACTGCTCCATATAAGCTGCTGAATGGAAAAAAGAGATGTCATTTTCTCCAGCTTTTTCTAGGGTTGCAATACCATAAATTTTTTTACTTAAATCATGGTTAGAACCTTCCAAAAGTTTAGAATTAGTGATCTCTAAAACTTCTTTAAGAGTAAAAAACTCTTTTCTTTTTCTAAAAAAATTATCGTTAATCATTTGTATTAAAAATTGGTTTTATATAGAAACCGGCGCTTCATAATTTTATAAAGCCTATCATAAGTCTCGCTAGGATGAGGCGATAAGCTTGAATTGCCAAGCATCGTAGCGCAGCGTACATTTGGTACGTGAGCAACGAAGCGTAGGAAATTCAAGCTTAGCGTCCGTCATAGTAGAGACTTATGATAGGCTTTAAGCTCGTTTAAGAATTTTAAACTATCATCAATTATTATATAAAGAATCAATTTAGCAATGTCGGAACCAAAATTTTCTTTTACTCTTAAAACCACCAACGGTAATGCCAGAAGAGGAGAAGTGCAAACTGCTCATGGCTCCATCCAAACCCCGGCCTTTATGCCGGTTGGCACTTGCGCAACTGTAAAAGCGATGAAAAATGAGGATGTTAAAAGATCCGGCGCAGAAATTATTTTGGGTAATACCTATCATTTGATGCTTCGTCCAGGAGCAGATTTAATTGGTGAGCTTGGCGGTTTGCATAAATTTATGAATTGGGACAAGCCAATTCTTACCGATTCCGGCGGTTTTCAAGTGATGTCACTTTCCGCAATTAGAAAAATCACTGATCATGGAGCAGAATTTTCATCTCATATTGATGGCAGCAAACATCTTTTGACGCCAGAATATTCTATGGAAATCCAGCATAAATTAGGCAGCGACATCACCATGATTTTTGATGAATGCATCGCCTATCCGGCCACAAAAGAAGAAGCTAGAAAGGCAATGCAAAGATCTCTTGCCTGGGCTAAAAGATCCAAAGATGCTTTTGTTAAAAGAGACGGTTATGGGCTGTTTGGAATTGTGCAAGGCGTTACTTATGAAGATCTGAGAAAAGAATCGGCGGAAGGTTTGATCAATATTGGTTTTGACGGATATGCAATTGGCGGATTGGCAGTGGGCGAAGGCCAAGAACTGATGTTTCAAACTCTTGATTACACAACACCATTTTTACCAAAAGATAAGCCAAGATATTTGATGGGTGTTGGCAAACCGGATGACATTATCGGTGCCGTTGCCAGAGGAGTTGATATGTTTGATTGCGTGATTCCAACCAGGTCGGGAAGAAACGGCCAAGCTTTTGTCAAAAACGGCACTATCAATATCAGAAACGCCAAATATAAAAATGATACCAAGCCGTTGGAAGAAAATTGCAGCTGCACAGCCTGTCAAAATCACAGTCGCGCTTATCTGCACCATCTAACAAAATGCAACGAGATTTTGGGAGCAATGCTGCTAACTGAGCATAATATTTTTTACTACCAAAATCTGATGAAGGAAATCAGACAGGCAATTGAAGAAGGAAATTTTGCAGAAAAATTCATCGACAAAAAATTTGCCGATGAATCCTAAATTTGCTTTGTCATAAATTGCAAAATCCCACCAGCCTTGTAATACTCAACCTCGTTTTTGGTATCAATACGGCATAAAAGAGTTGTTTCGCTCTTAGAGCCATCTGTTCTGGTAATGATGCATTTCAAATCCTGTTTTGGTTTGATGCCATTTTCGATGCCAATAATTTCAACAGTTTCAAAGCCTGTTAGGCCAAGGCTTTTTCTGGTCTCACCATTTTTGAAAATAAGTGGTAAAATTCCCATTCCCACCAAATTTGAGCGGTGAATTCTTTCAAAACTTTCTGCAATAACTGCTTTAACGCCAAGCAATAATGTGCCTTTTGCAGCCCAGTCGCGAGATGAGCCAGTGCCATATTCTTTGCCGGCAAAAATCACTAGAGGAACATTTTTATTTTTATATTCCATCGCTGCGTCATAGATAGAAAGCTGCTCACCGGCAGGAGAGGTTTTGGCATAACCACCCTCAACTCCTTCCAGAATTTCATTTTTAATTCTGATATTAGCAAAAGTGCCGCGCATCATCACTTCATGATTACCGCGTCTTGCGCCGTAGGAATTAAAATCCTGCTTTTCAACATTATGGGATTTTAAATATGCGGCAGCTGGAGAATTAGAGGCAATATTTCCTGCCGGAGAAATGTGATCAGTAGTAATTGAATCACCAAAAACCGCCAAAATTCTGGCATTTTTTATATCTGATAATTCACCAGAACTGCTTTGTTCAAAAAAGCTCGGCAGCCTGATATAAGTGCTATTTTGATCCCAGTTATAAATATCAGATTTAGTGATTTTAATTTTTTGCCAAGATTCATCACCCAAAAATAAATCGGCATATTTTTTGGCAAAAATTTCTCTGCTAACAAAGGAATTTATCACTCCATTAACTTCCTCATCACTAGGCCAAATATCTTTTAAATAAACTGGCTTACCGTCTGACGCAGTTCCAATTGCATCTTTGGTTAAATTAAGATTAAAGTTACCAGCAAGAGCATAGGCCACAACTAAAGGCGGAGAGGCAAGATAATTGGCTTTTGTAAGCGGATGCACCCTTCCCTCAAAATTTCTATTGCCGGATAAAACTGCCCCAACCAGTAAATTATTGGCTTTGATTGTCTCTTCAATTTGGTCATGAAGCGGACCGGAATTGCCGATGCAAGTTGTACAGCCATAACCAACAACGTTGAACCCAATATCATCCAGATATTTTTGCAAACCGGAATTGATTAGATATTGACTGGCAACTTGTGAACCGGGAGCAAAAGAGGTCTTAACAAATTTTTTAACTTTCATGCCCTTTTCAACGGCTTTTTTGGCAACCAAACCAGCCGCTATCAAAACCGCTGGGTTAGAAGTGTTGGTGCAAGAAGTTATTGCCGCTATCACAACATCGCCATTACCGATGTCAGAATTCAGCTCAGATAGAGGAAATCTTTTGCCTATATTCTCAATCTTGTTTTCTATCGCTAAATCAGAAAAAGATTTTGGCGCATCTTCCAGTAAAACTTTATCTTGCGGGCGTTTCGGACCGGCAATAGATGGTTTTACATCAGACAAATTCAACTCCAAAATTTCGCTAAAAGATGGCTCAACTGAATTTGAGTCAGCAAACATAGTTTGGGCTTTAGCATAAGCTTCAACTAAAGCAATTTCTTGTTCGCTTCTACCGGTTAATCTCAAATAGCTTAAAGTCTCATGATCAATTGGAAAAATTCCGCAAGTTGCACCATATTCCGGTGCCATATTGGCAATTGTAGCACGATTGGCTAGTGGTAAATTGGCAATGCCCGGACCGAAAAATTCAACGAATTTTCCTACTACGCCTTTTTTACGAAGAATATTGGTGATGGTCAAAACCAGGTCAGTTGCAGTTACACCCTCATTTAAAACACCGCTTAATTTAAAACCGATAACTTCAGGAATCAGCATCGAAATTGGCTGTCCAAGCATTGCTGCTTCGGCTTCAATGCCGCCAACGCCCCAACCTAAAACCGCTAAACCATTGATCATTGTGGTGTGGCTATCAGTTCCAACAACTGTATCCGGATAGGCGGTCACTTCGCCATTTTCTTCTTTTGTCCAAACAACTTTGGCTAGATTTTCTAAATTCACCTGATGACAAATACCGGTTCCTGGCGGCACAACGCGAAAATTATTGAAGGATTGTTGGCCCCATTTTAAAAACTGGTAGCGCTCGTTATTTCTTTCCATTTCCAGCGCAACATTTTTTCCAACTGCGTCTTTATTACCGAAGAAATCAACCTGCACTGAGTGATCAATTACCAGATCGACCGGCACTAGAGGATTGATTTTTTTAGGATCGCCACCGGCTTTTTTGATGGCATCACGCATAGCAGCCAAATCAACAACAGCGGGAACACCGGTAAAATCCTGCATCAAAACGCGTGATGGGGAGAAGGCAATTTCCACCCTCTTGTTTTCATCATTCACTGAATCTATCAAGGCTTTAATATCATCCAACTTCACCACTTCACCATCTTCAAAACGCAGTAAATTTTCTAACAGGATTTTCAAACTAAAAGGTAGTTTGGAAATGTCCTTATTCAGTTTTTTGGCGGCGTCTTCTAATGAAAAATAGCGATAAGTTTTGCCGTTAACAGTCAGTGATTTTTTGATGTCGAGGGTGCTGGTCATGATCTTGTTTATTATTTTTTATTACAAAATTTGGCACAAATTTGATCGGCAGACAATTTTCCTCCGCCATAAATTGCCAGGGTGGAAAGCAAAAATAACCAATAGAAATGTTCAGGATTTTGGAAAACCAAAGATTGAATTACAATTGTCATAATGATCAAAGGCAAAACGGAAAGGCGAGTTGCAAGCCCGACAATTATTAGCGCGCCACAGCCAACTTCAAATATTGTTGAGGAAACGGCAGCAAAATATGGGGATAAAAGCGGAAGTTGATATTCATATTCGAAAAGCACTGTCGCTTGATCAAAATTGGAAATTTTGGTCATGCCGCTTTTAAAAAATATTAGCCCCATCCAAATTCTCATTGCTAAAAGTAAGGCTGAAGAAAGATAGGTTGTAACAAAATTTATATATTTGCCATATGCATCTTTAGCTAGGCTGCATATGTGTTCACACTTGGTTTGTTTTTTGCGAAAAGGTATTGGTAATGAATTGCAGATTTGGCAGAGTTTAGATTTGATTTTTAGATACATGGGAAAAAATTATGGGTTAATAAAAAACTCACTAAGTACAGTATTTGCAAGATATTTTTGTAAACAAAACCCAAGGTTAATATGATATTTTTCATAGATTTGATAAAGGTTTAGACCCTTTTCAACTCCACTTAGAAAATCAAATTCCTCTTTAGGAATTTTTTCTACCATAACTTCAAAATTTTGGCGGTAGATAACAAAATAAACCGGCCTTTTCCTCTGGTAATTTCGCCTATTTTCGGCGAGCAAGTTATAAAGTGAGCTATATAAAAAACAAGATGGGTGTAGCCCAAACTTCACTTCGAATAATTTTTCCTGCTCCAGATTTTGCAGGGCTTCAAAATTCAAAACAGCAACATCTTTTGCTAAATAGGATTTGTGCATCATCCATTCTAAACAGGCCAGGTCTGATAAGAACGGTTCTTTATTTTGTTCCAGGAATTTGTTAAAGCCTTGACCATAATCATCGAGATTACCAGTTTTAGAAGGGTTATATTTAATAAATTCTGCGCAGGATTTTTTAAACTTTTTTTCACCAATTAATTGATGAATTTTTGGATAGGTAATTTTTAAAGCATTGCTTAAATTACTATAGAGATTATTGCGATAGATATTTAGCAACTCTTGCTTTGGGGCCTTTCCATCTTTTATCAGCTCTAGAATATCTTTTTGATTATCGTCATAAAGACCGCTGACGAATTGGTCCTGGATTTTTGATAATTTCATAATGCCTTCCTGACTTTTTCCATCTCATTAAACAACACTTCAAATTCAGGAATTTCCTCATCCCATTCGATCAAAGTCGGAACATTAATTTTGGAAGTTTTGACAAAATTTTTATATAATTCCAAAACCTCATTGCAAATGTGGGTACTGTGGGTGTCAATTCTGATTTCTTCATTTCTAAACTTATAAACACTGTGACCGGCAAGATGGATTTCTCTAACTTTGTCGATATTAATGTCGCTTAAATATTTAACCGGATCAAAACCAAAATTCTTGGCACCAACATAAATATTGTTGATGTCGAGCAAAATTCCGCAGTTTGTTTTGTAAGAAATTTCATTTAGAAAATCTATTTCAGAAATTTCTGAATCCTGAAACTCCAAGTAAGCAGAAGGGTTTTCAACCATAATTTCCCTGCCAAAAAAATCTTGGGCTTGATTGACATTGTCACAAAAAATCTTTAGAGCTTCTTTAGTATAGGGAACCGGTAAAAGATCATTTGAAGTGCCGGAATTGGAATTGCTCCAGGAAAGATGGTCGGAAAATAAAAATGGCTTAAAGCGATCTAAAAGATTTTTTATATTTTTTAAATGTTGTTTATCCAGGCCATTTGCAGCTCCAAGTGATAAACCAACACAGTGGAAACTAAGCGGGTAAATTTCAGAAATTTTTGATAAGAAATTGATTGATGGACCGCCATCAGCAATAAAATTTTCAGTATGGATTTCAAAAAACCCAACTTCGGGTTTGTTTTGAATAATATATTGATGATGCGGATGTCTTAAACCTAACCCAAAAATTCTACCAGCCATAGAGATCATCAATTAATTTGGATGGGTTTGATAGAGGAGTGATTGCACATCCGAAGATAAATCCTGAATGTGCAATCTTAAAGTTTCTCTGATACCAGAAAATTAATTAGTTAGCGCCTTTTAGAGAGCCATTAACAATTTTGCTGCAAACTCCTTCAGGCAACAAAATCCATTCGCTTTTATCACCATCTGTTTTTGCCATACCAGCACATGAATGGCCACCTTTTTTAGCAGAAGCACAGTCATTTTTGCCAGCTTTTACAACGCCATAGCATTTTTCCATTTTGGAATCTTTAGCGTCTTTTGCCATAGCTTGCATTGAAGACATAACAGCAACACCGGCAATTGCTAAAGTTGCAGATTTCAAGAATGTAGATTTTTTAGACATGATATTTTCAAAAAATGTTAATAAAAAAACCCATCCCACATTTGATATGTAAGATAAAATTAAACTTAGTTTTTTGGAAAGTAAGACACAAGATTTTATTCTGCACAAAATAAAAAGGCCGCTACCTAAAAAGATAGCGGCCTTTTTAAATTTAAAATTTAACTAATTCTTAGAGGGTAAATCTATAAGCAACACCCAATCTTAAAACTTCAGAATTTAGAGCATTTGAACCTTTAGACTTTTCATTAGCGTCGTAATATTCATATGCCAACACTGTATCAATACCTTTGAGCACAGAATATTTCATGCCGATACCATACAAAAATTCTTCAGAGGTGTAATGCTCATTTCGAGATGGATTGTTATAATTCTTATATTCATTACGGGTTTCTAGATAACCAAATGAAACAAAAGGAGCAAATCTGCTAGTTGTGTCATAGCCAACATCAACCTTAAAACCATAACTATTTCTAAGCGTGGCTTTTACATTTTGACGCTCAACTGATGCATGGTTTAAATTATAAAATGTGCCGGGAGCAATGAATAAACCATTAAAATTGAAAGCATATTTATAGTTAAAGCCAACACCATATCCTAAATTGTCATGTCTAGCAACATCGCCGGCATAATCTCTATGGTTGGTTGTAAGCATGTCAATTCCAACATAGTGATTTCTGGTATAAGCAAAAGCAGAGGAAGAAAAAATTACAGCCACAAGCGATGCAACTGCCAATAATTTTTTATTTATCATGTTTAATTGTATTAGTTGATGGGAGTATTTAGATTACTTATAAAAAACTGGTCGCATCTTTTAGATTTGAGAAGTTTTTAAATCAAGTTTTTTGTTCTGCTTTTTGGAACAATCGAGAAAATCCCTCCTAAAAAAATTATCAAACATCCCAGCCAAATAAAGGACATGAAAGGCTTGTGATAGATTCTGACCGCATAATTCTCAGCCTCATCCTTGCCTCCCATAACCAAATATAAATCGGCAAAAATAAAATATTTTATGTCAGCCTCGGTCGTTGTCTGGTCATTTTCCGGGTAATATCTTGATTGCGGTTTTAGAATTGTTAGAGGCTGATTGTTTTTGCTTATTAAAAAATTTCCCTGTCTGGCCAGATAATTTTTTCCGGCTAGATATTCCGTATCTTTAAACTCAATCTCGTAACCAGCAATTTTAGTTTTATCACCGAATTTCATATTCAGTTCTTTGGTTTTAGAAAATAGCGCAACAAGGGCAATTGAGATAATCACAATAAAAATGCCGATGTGGGCTAAAGCCATTGAGGAGCTGGAAAATTTGCTCAATCTCACAGAAGGAACAAAAATCATTAAACACAAAATTATAAGCGCAATTGGAGCAAATAATTTATTGTAATAGGCCGGACCAATTGAAACGGAGGAATCAAAAAATAGCTGTAGGATTAGCGGATATAAAGTTCCTAAAGCGACAATAAATAAAGCCAAGCAAAGCAGAAAATTATTGATCAAAATCATTCCATTTCTGGAAAGAACGCTAAATTTTTGATCATGAAAAGAGTTCAATTTCACCGACTTAAAGAAAAAGATCAGGAAACCGGTTCCGCTAATTATTAAAAGCAAAATGATAATAAAAATTCCCCTTTGCGGATCATTGGCGAAAGAGTGAACTGAAGTGACAATGCCGGATCTAACCAAGAAAATGCCAAGCAAACAAAAGGTGAACACCAGAATTGATAAAAAACTACTCCAAATTTTAAAATTGTTATTTTTGCCAAGCATAGCAACTGAATGCAGTAAAGCAGTAGCAGAGAGCCATGGCATCAGCGAAACATTTTCTACCGGATCCCAAAACCAAAATCCGCCCCAGCCAAGCTCACGGTAGGCCCACCAAGAACCAAGACCAATTCCAAGAGTTAAAAAGCTCCAGGAAAACATCAGCCAAGGCCTCATTTTTATTGCTAATTCTTTATCAAATTTTTCAGTCAAAAGCCCGGCAATAGCGATGGAAAAAATCAGCGAAAAACCTATATAGCCGGTGTAGAGCATTGGTGGGTGCATGGCTAGTCCAATATCTTGCAAAAGCGGATTAAGACCCAAACCTTCTAAAGGAATTGGAAAAAGTTGCAAAAACGGGTTGGAAGTAAAGGCAATAAAAGCAGAAACTCCAAAGCTGACAATTGATTGCGAAGATAGGGTAATAATTTTTTGCCGGTCATTAATTTTGCTCAGAAAAGCAAAAGCCAGACTATAAAAATTCAAGAAGCAAAGCAGCATCAGCATTGATCCCTCATGATTTCCCCAAGTGCCGGAAATTTTATAGATTAGCGGTTTTAAACTGTGGGAATTTTGATAAACATTGGCAACTGAAAAATCGGAAATTACATGGCAAAAAATAAGGGAGAAAAAAGAAAAAGCGGAAAGCAAAAAAACTGCTGAGGCTGAGATTTTTAAAAATAGTAAGTGATCTGCAATTTTGTTTTTCGGAAATATAAAGCTAAAGACTGGCTGAAGAGCTGAAATTACTAAAGACAATAAAAGAGCGGCAAAGCCAATATTTGCAATCATTTGTAATTTAAATTTCTGGATTGCCACGTCGCTTCGCTCCTCGCAATGACGATGTGGAAAGTTTAATGCAAAAACCTTAGCGCTGTCATTGCGAGGAGCGAAGCGACGTGGCAATCCAGTTATAAGAAAAATCAAAAAAATCAGGCTATTGTCCACAACCGCAAAAGGCAATTTATTTGTAGCAAAATCCCTAGAAATAAATAATTTATGGCGCCACATCAAATTTGATAACTATCGATGAACAAAAATTATTCAACAATTGTGATTGGCGGCGGACATGCCGGCTGCGAAGCTGCAACATCTTCAGCGCGCATGGGCAGCAAAACTTTGCTGATCACTTTAAAGGAAGAAAATCTCGGTGAAATGTCTTGCAACCCTGCAATTGGCGGTGTTGCTAAAGGAACAATCGTGCGTGAAATTGATGCGCTTGATGGCGTGATGGGCCGCGCAATTGACATGGCTGGAATTCATTTTCGCATTCTCAATGCCAGCAAAGGACCCGCTGTGCATTCTCCACGCGCCCAAGCTGACCGCAAATTATATCGAGCGGCAATGAAATCAATTATTTCCTCGCAAGAAAATTTGGATGTTTTATATAGTTCAGTTGAAGATTTGGTAATTGAAGATAACAAAATTTGTGGAGTCGTTATCAAAGATGGAACCGTTATCAATTGTGGCTCTGTCGTGCTTACAACCGGCACATTTTTATCGGGCATGATTCATATCGGCGACAAAAAAATCCCGGCCGGAAGAGTTGGGGAAGAACCTTCAATTGGACTTTCTGCAACTTTAAAAAAATATAACTTTAATTTAGGCCGACTTAAAACCGGCACTCCTCCAAGACTTAGCAGCAAATCTATTGATTATTCTGAACTTGAACCACAACCAGGGGATAATCCACCCTGCCCTTTTTCTTATTTGAATGAAGAGATAAAAGTTCCGCAAATTAGCTGCTATATTACTTATACCAGCTCCGAAACTCACAAAATCATCAAAGAAAATCTGGATAAATCTGCCATGTATGGCGGCTATATTGCCGGAATTGGCCCGCGATATTGCCCATCAATTGAAGACAAAATTCACCGTTTTGCTGATAAAGAAAGGCACCAAATTTTCCTGGAACCGGAGGGCTTAGATACTGATGTTATTTATCCAAATGGTATTTCAACTTCTCTTCCTGCCGATATTCAACTGCAATTTCTAAAAACTATTAAAGGCCTGGAAAATGTTGAAATGCTTCAGCCCGGCTATGCAATTGAATATGATTTTGTTGATGCCAGGGAGCTTTATCCAACCCTTGAAACCAAGAAAATTAAAAACCTGTTCTTTGCCGGACAAATAAATGGAACTACCGGTTATGAAGAGGCGGGCGGGCAAGGAATTGTAGCCGGAATCAATGCTGCATTAAAGGCAAAGGGCGAGGAAAAAGAATTTATTTTGGACCGCTCCACCAGCTATATCGGTGTAATGATTGATGATTTGGTAACGCTTGGAACTAACGAACCTTATCGCATGTTCACTTCAAGAGCGGAATATCGCCTGCATCTAAGGACTGATAACGCTGATTTAAGGCTGACAGATTTAGGAATTGAAATTGGCTGCGTTGGACAAAAAAGAACTAAAGAATTTTTAGCTAAAAAATCTGAATTGGAAAAAAATACTAAAGCTTTACAAGAATTATTTATCACTCCAAAAAAACTTTTAGATCTTGGAATTACGATCAAACAAGATGGCGTAAAACGCAGTGCATTTGAGCTTCTTGGCTTTCCGGACCTCACCTTTGAGAAGCTAGAGCCAGTCTGGCCGGAGCTGCAAGAAAAATCGAAAGAAATTAGTGCAAAAAATAAAAAACAAATTATTATCGCCGCGATTTACAACTCCTATTTAAAGAGACAAGAAAGGGATATTGAAATCTTCAAGAAAGATGAGGAATTAAAAATCCCTGACAATATTAATTACAGCCATATTAGCAGCCTTTCCAACGAAGTTAGGGAAAAGCTTAGCAAAATAAGGCCAAAAACCATCGGCGGAGCATCCAGAATTCAAGGTATCACTCCCGCTTCAATCATGGCAATCATCATTTATATAAAACACAAGAATGATCACAATCAACCAAAATAGCCTGATGAAAAAAATCTTATTCTCTTTAATCGCGTTACTTGCAATTCAAGGCTTATTATATGCGCAATCTCTAACAGAGTTAAATATGCAAGAACAGGCTGGAGCTTCTACAGCAACAGCTACATCAGCAGCACTACCAATGATAGAGGCCGCAAAAGCAGTAACCGGTCAACCAAGCAAACCGGCAGATAAAGATAATGTCTCTACCGCCCAAGCAGTTGATCAGATTGAAAAAACTCTTTTATTTTCTAACCCGGAAGAAGCCAATAAAAAAAGCATTGAAAGAAGATCTGCATTAAATATTGACCGTTCCGGCAGCAAATCATCAAAACCGAAATTGGAAATTTTGATCAGCAATCCAAAGGGTAATCAGCAAAATGATCAAAAACTCAACACTGCTTATAACGCTTCAATCGCCGGGCAATATGAGGTAGCAATCGAGCTTTATAAACAAGTTTTAAAATCTGACCCTAACAATATATACGCCAAATTCTCTTTGGCTGCCTGTTATCAGAAACTTGGGCAATATAAACAGGCAAAAACCATTTATTACGAATTACTAAAACATGACTGGCAAGACCAAAAAACCAAGGAAGAATTAATTGGCAATTTCATCTCCGTAATTGTTGAAGAATCTCCGATGGAAGCGGTTTATTTGCTAGACAAGCTCTCGGTCGAAAACCCAGAATCTGCTTACATATTGGCGGGAGCTGCCATGGCTTATGACAAAATTCAAAAACCGGATCAGGCAATTTTGCTTTTAAAAAGAGCCATAAATATCAATCCAAACGAGATCAAATATAAATTCAATTTGGCTGTCATTTACGACAAAATCTCTGATCATAAAAACGCCCTTCATTATTACCAGAGCGTCATCAACAGCTATGTCTCTAGTGATGATTTAGACAATTCAATACCAGTTGCCCAAGTAAGACAGAGAATAGAATCCATCAGAAACGCCAATTAAAATGCAAAGCCAAGCTCCTCAAAACCAGGTAACTCTCGACAAACTAATAGAATATCTAATCAAGCGCAAAGGTTCTGACCTTCATCTATCTTCTGGAAATTATCCGACAATAAGAGTAGACGGCGATCTTCTTGCTGTTCCAGGCACTAACATTCTTGATAATGTCAAGATCATGGAAATGCTGGATCCAATAATCAGTGACAAACAAAGAAATATTTATAAAGAAGAGTTAGAGCTTGATTTCTCAATAAAGAGTAAATTTGGCAGCCGTTTTCGTGTCAATGTTTTTATGAATAGCAATGGCGTGTCGTCCAGCTTTAGAGAAATTCCTTCTAAAGTAGTTACGATTTCTGGCATTGGCGCTCCAAACATTTTGACTGAATTTTGCAAATTGCGCCAAGGCTTAATATTGGTTGTCGGCCCAACCGGTAGTGGCAAATCCACCACCCTGGCATCAATGATCAACCACATTAATGACAATTTCAGAAATCACATTATCACTATTGAAGACCCAATCGAATTTACCTATAAAAGCAATCTTTCCCTTATCAACCAAAGAGAAGTTGGATCCAGCACCAATTCTTTTCCTAACGCTCTCAGAGCCGCACTTCGGGAAGACCCAAACGTAATCATGGTGGGAGAAATGCGTGATTTGGAAACAGTTCGCCTAGCCCTAACGGCCGCAGAAACCGGGCATTTGGTATTGGCCACATTACACACCAATTCTGCCGCAAAAAGTATTAACCGTATTATTGACGTTTTTCCTAGCGCTGATAAGGGCTTAATTCGCTCAATGCTTGCCTCCTCTCTTCGCGCCGTAATATCTCAAAGATTAATCAAAAGAAAAGATGGAACCGGCAGAGTCCCTGTTTATGAAGTGTTAATTGCCAATAGTTCAATTCGCAATTTGATCAAGGAAGATAAAATTCCTCAGATCAATTCAATGATAGAAATCGGCAAAAACCAAGGTATGATCGCTGCTAAAGATTCAATCCTAGATCTCTTCAGCAAGGACATAATCACCAAAGAAACAGCGGAGGAGTTTCTTATATCACTGGAGTAGGCTTTGCATAATAGTCTTCAAATCACTACTAATCTTCAAAATTCCGCTTCCGACCCTTCACGTTCAGTTTTTGTTTCCGCTTCCGCTGGTTCCGGCAAAACCAGAGTTTTAACCAATCGGGTTTTACGCCTTTTACTCAACGGCACTCCGCCATCAAAAATTCTTTGCCTCACTTTCACTAAAGTTGCCGCTGCCTTGATGCAAAAAAGAATTTTTGCTGAGTTGCAAGATTGGCTAATTTTATCTGATGAAAATTTACAAAAACGTTTGACCGAACTTACCGGCCAAGTGCCATCAAACTCTAAAATCAAAGAAGCTAGAAAATTATTTGTTAAATTGCTTGATGACAATTCCGGCCTGCAAATTTTTACCATCCACGCTTTTTGTCAAAGCATCATCAAAAAATTTCCGGTTGAGGCAAAAATATCGCCAAACTTTGAGATAATTGATGAACAAAAAGAATCTGAACTTTTGCTGCAAGCCAGGAAAGAGCTGCTCAAACTTGCCATCGACAATCAAATTATCAGCGACCAAATTAACCTGATTAGCTCCAAATTAAATCAGGATAATTTTTTAGACATTACTTCCGAGCTGATACAAAAAAGACAAATCCTTTCCCATTTAAAAGAAAAATATTTTGGCATTCATGGTTTAACGGAAGAAATTTATAAACAGCTTGGGCTGCCTAAAATAGCAGATGAAAATACTATTTTTGCTGATTTTATAAATGACAAGAACTGGAATAAAAATGCGTTAAAAGAGCTTTGCCAAAATACTGAAATCAAAAGTAAAACTGCTTTAATGCAATTTATCAGCAATCCGGTTTTGGAAAATCTGGAAGAATATCGGGAAGTTTTTTTAACTGCAGAAAATGAACCAAAAAAACAATTAACCACTAAGCCAATCCAAAAACAAATGCCGGAAGTGGAAGAGTTGATGAGGCTGGAGCAAAAAAGAGTTTTGGATTTTTTTGAAAAACTTAACTCCACCAAAACGGCTATCGCAACCTCTACTTTGCTTCAAACTGTCGACCAAGTCATCACAATTTATGACGCCATTAAAAGCCAGAATGGCTATCTCGATTATAATGACTTGATCATCAAGACCAGCCAGTTGTTGGAAAATTCCGCCAACCGCGAATGGGTGAGATATAAATTGGACGGAATTTATGAACATATTTTGGTTGATGAATCGCAAGACACCAACCACTATCAATGGAATATCGTCAAAACCATAACTGAAGAATTTTTTGCCGGAATTGGCAGCCAAAATGGAGAACGCACAATATTCGCCGTTGGTGATGAGAAACAGTCAATTTACAGCTTCCAAGGCGCTAACCCGGATATTTTTGCCAATATTTTTTACTATTACCAAGACAAGTTAAAACTGATCAATCAGCCGATTTTGAATGTTGAGTTGAATAGTTCTTTTCGTTCTTTCCCTGTTATTTTGCAAGCTGTGGATGCGGTTTTTTCTAAGCCGGAATTTGCAAAACAAATCAGCTCTCTATCTCAAACTATCAAACATAACGCCATTAAAACTCACCTTCCCGGCAAAGTGGAATTGCTCCCGGCGGTGATTTTAAAAAGCGAAGAAAAACTAGCTGATGAATATTGCTGGAACCTTGATTTTGCCGTCAAAACGGAGCATAAAGCGCAAGAAATTCTGGCGCAAATTATTGCCAAAAAAATCAAAAACTTTTTTGCCGGACAAAAATTCTTGGCGGGAAAAAACCGCCAGCTTGAATATCGCGATATTTTGATTTTGCTTAAAGAGCGAAAAAGCCCGCTGGAAAATTCACTGATAAAATATCTGCAGCTAGAGCAAATACCGGTTTCTGGACGCAAGAGAATTAAGCTGAATCAGGAAATTATCGTGCAAGATTTACTATCCGCAGCAAGATTTATTTTACTGCCGCAAGATGATTTGAATTTGGCCTGTCTTTTAAAATCGCCGATTATAGGAATTTCTGAAGAAGAATTGTTGGAAGCTTGTGAACTAAAAAACCATAACAAACTCAACCTATTTGAAGCGTTGCAAACAACCAAGCCAGAAGCCCACAAAATTCTTAGTGCCCTGGTTGAAGAAAATCAAAAACAACAATTTTTAGCGCATCAATTTTTTTGCGATTTGCTGATTGCTAAAAATATCAGGAAGAAAATTCTGGAAAGATTTGGCAATGTGGCAGGAGAAATAATCGATCAGTTTTTGAAGCTTTGCCAAGATTATCAACATAACCATTTCGCCTGCTCTATTCAAAAATTTGTGGAATTTTTATCCAGCTCCGACCTGGAAATAAAAATTGAAGATACTCATCACCAAAACCAAGTTCAAATTAGCACCATCCATGGAGCAAAAGGTTTGGAAGCGCCAATAGTTTTTCTGGCAGACACTTTGCATTTGGTCCAAAAACAATTCGGCAATGACAAAAGCAGAATAATTTGGGATCAAAAAACTGATTTGCCATTTTGGTCACTAGGCAAAAATTTTGAATGCAAAATTATAGGTGAAATCAAAAAACAAAATCGGGAAGTAATAAAAAAAGAATATATGCGTCAGCTCTATGTAGCCATGACCAGAGCGGAGGAAGAGCTTTATGTTTGCGGCTTTCAAAATAGCGAGAGAGAAGCGGCAAATGATTGTTGGTATAACATTATCAAAGAAGTAATAACGCCATTTGCTGTTAAAAAAGAATGTGATTTTAATCAGCTATTAGCAGGAAAAGTTGAAGAAAATTTACTAAAAGAAATCCAGGAAGAATATATGGTGATGGGTAAAGACTCTATTGCTGAAATGGCTCAAAATGTGGTTGCAAATGAGAAGAAAGAAAAAGTTGAGGATTTTAGTTTTATAAATTCAGCGCCAACAGAAGAAGATTTTGAAGAAGTGCTTTACCCTTCAAAACAATGGGAAATGGATGAACAAAACCAGAGGAAATTTTATCTCGGCAAAATCACCCACAAAATTTTAGAATTTCTGCCAAATTTAAAATCCTTAAAAGAAACAGCAAGAGAGCTGTTTATCAAAAATTATTTGAGCAATAAAAACTTAAATGAAGAAGAGAGAAATTTGATTTTGAGCAAAATTAATAAACTCATGGAAGATCAAAAACTTGCCAAAATCATTTATCACCCAAGTTCCAAAACTGAAGCGCCAATCATCGGCAAAATTGATGGAAAAATAATTTCCGGCAAAATCGACCTATTGCTGATTGAAGAAAATGAAGTGCTGATTATTGATTACAAAACCGGAGGAAAGAATCCTAAGTTGGAAGAAAAATATCACGCACAAATGAATCTCTACGAAAAAATCCTACAAAAAATTTACCCTCAGAAAAAAATTAACTCCCGGATTATTTGGATGGAATAGCTTTATTATTGCTCTGACAGATTTTCCTTGATTTATATAGTTATAATGTCATATCTACATCTTTCTGCATAAGATTTGGATAGCTTATAGATGTCGATAATATGTCAGTAACTAGTTTATGCTTTTCTTCCAATTCATCCCAACCAAACAAGTCTTATGACAAAAACAACTTCCAATAATCTAGGTTCACCAACATTTAAAGGTGTAATGGAAATAAGAGAAATAGCTCCAGTAATTGAGGGATTTGTTGGTGGTGCGGATGTAACAAAATCTCTTAAGCTAACATTCAAAGCAATGAATGATAAAGAGATATATTATGGGGTTGAAGATCTTGATTTGTCAAAGTTTAGTATAGGTTTTGGAAGTAAGCTCACCGATATAGAATTGCAAAAAATCTTATTTTTACCAAATGGTGAAGCAAGATTTCCTAATCTAAAAAGACTTAATCTTTCTAACTACCGAAATCTAACCGATAAAGCATTACGGCATTTATCCGGATTGGCTAAATTGAAGAGTCTTGATCTTTCTCATTGCTACAAGATAACTGGCGAAGGACTGCAACATTTATCCAGATTGGAGAATCTTAATCTTTCTGGTTGCGGCATAACTGACGAAGGATTGCAACACTTATCAGGATTGTTTGGATTACAGAATCTTAATCTTTCTAGTTGCCACAAGATAACTGGCGAAGGACTGCAACATTTATCAGGACTAGTTATATTGCAGGATCTTAATCTTTCTGGTTGCTATAGATTAACTAACGAAGGATTACAACATTTACCAGGATTGGTTGGATTGCAAAAACTTAATCTTTCTACTTTAGTCAACTTAACTAACGAAGGATTGCAACATTTATCAGGATTAGTTGGGTTGCAGAGTCTTGATCTTTCTTGGAGCAAAAATCTAACTAACGAAGGGTTACAGCATTTATCTGGATTAGTTGGATTGCAGAATCTTGATCTTTCTGATACTTCTATTGGAAATGAACAGGTAAAAGCATTTCTAGATACACTAACAAACAAGCATAACGAGATGGAGGAAAAAGAGCCTTCTGCCAATATTCAAAGACCTTCTGCAGTAGCCGCAGGGAAAGAGGTGGAAGGTAGCGCAAAAGCGCTATAGTCTATAGTGAATCTGAGAATCTAGATCCAGTATATTATATTTCAAAAATCTCACTTTTTAATTTTTAGATAATTCCAGCTTTTCTATCGCCTCCATTGCACCATAGCTTATGATTGCTGAAGCTCCGGCTCTTTTAAAAGCAATTAATGTTTCGTATAAAGCCTCTTCAAAATTGATTAGGCCTTGAGATGCGGCTAATTTTAGCATCGCATATTCGCCACTCACTTGGTAGGAAATTATTGGTAGGTTAGAAATAGTTTTGGCTTTGGCAACAATATCCAAATAAGGCAGGCCGGGTTTGATGATTAGCATATCTGCGCCCTCACCTATATCGAGATTTATTTCTCTTAGTGCTTCAAGGGAATTTCTAAAATCCATTTGGTAATTTTTTTTGTCACTTTTCATTAAATTTTTGTCAGATCCAACCGCATTTCTAAAAGGACCATAAAAATTGGAAGCGTATTTCACTGCATAAGACATAATTCCAACTTGGTGAAAGCCATTTTCATCCAGATATTTCCTGATTTCGCCAACCCTGCCATCCATCATGTCGGAAGGCGCCACAATATCGCATCCAGCTTGGGCCCCGGTTAAAGCTTGTTTACACAAAACTTCTATCGTTTCGTCATTTAAAACATAATTATCGGCAGAAATTAAGCCATCATGGCCATGCGAAGTATATGGGTCGAGCGCCACATCGCAAATAACTCCGATTTCCGGAATTCCCCTCTTAATGGCTCTAACTGCTTGGCAAATCAGGTTGTTTGGGTTCAGCGCTTCACTGCCATCCTTGGTTTTTAGTTTTGCGTCAATTGCCGGAAAAAGCATAATGGCCTTAATGCCCAGATCTCTGGCTTTTTTTACTTCTTCAATTAGCAGGTCGATGGAAAAGCGGAATTGATCCGGCAAAGAACTAATCGGCTCTTTTTGATTTTGCCCTTCAATGACAAAGAAAGGCATTATGAGATCACTCGCGCAAATCTTGGTTTCAGCCAACAATTCCCTAATCCAGGGCGATTTGCGGTTTCTTCTCGGGCGGCTATAAGGAAAAGAATTTAGATTTTGATTTATCATAAACGGACAGTTATTATCTTAGGCACTTTTGCCATGCCCATGGGGAACCAGTATTTTCTAGTATGAACATTTTAGAGAAAATTTATCAAGACAAATTAGTCGAAGTTAGGAACAAAAAAAAGCAGGTTTCCGGCCAGGAATTATGCCGCCAGATCAAATGCGGCACTCAACAGATAAAAAATTTTACAGCTGCAATTGAGCAAAAATTAGCTCAAAAACAAACGGCAATTATCGCTGAAGTTAAAAAAGCATCTCCAAGCAAAGGCATTATTCGCGCCGATTTTGACCCGCTTGCAATTGCCCAATCTTACCAACAAAATGGCGCGGCCTGTATTTCGGTTTTGACTGATGAAAAATATTTTATGGGCAAAAATGAATATTTATCCGCAATAGCTGCTGGGATTGATTTGCCGATACTGCGCAAGGATTTTATGGTTGATGAATATCAAATTTGGGAAGCAAAATCGATTGGAGCAAGTTGCATTTTGTTGATTATGGCAATGCTTGATCAAAACCGCGCGATTGAGCTAGAGCAAGCAGCGATGGAAATTGGACTGTCGGTGTTAATTGAAATTCATGATGAAGAGGAGCTAAAGAAAGCACTCAACCTAAAAAGCAAATTGATTGGCATCAATAACCGCAATTTAAAAACCTTTGAGATAAGCCTTGATACCACTAAAAATCTTGCCCCACAAATTCCGGCAGATAGGATCATAATTTGTGAAAGCGGCATCCATACCAAAGCGGATATTTCTGAAATGCAAAAAATCGGTGTTAATAGTTTTTTGGTTGGAGAATCTCTGATGAGACAAGATGATGTTGGAAAAGCTTTAAAAAATTTAATCAATTAAAACAAATCTAATGAAAGTTGTCATTTTAGGATCCGGTATCAATGGCGTTTTATCGGCTTATTTCTTGGCCAGAGCCGGGTGCGAAGTGGTGGTGATCGAAAAAGAAGAAGAAAGTGCTGCCGGCTGCAGCAAGGGAAATGGCGGTCAGCTCAGTTTTTTTCACTGCGAGCCATGGGCTTCTAAAACTTCCATTTCATCCATTTTTAAAGCTGCGTTTAAGCCAAATTCTTTCCTGTCAATTTCTGACCTAACCAACAAAGATTTTTTTAAATGGTCGTTAGAGTTTTTTAAAAATTCTAACCCGGAAAAAACTCAAGCCATTGCCCAAAAAACTTTAAAATTGGGCGTTTTAAGCAAACAAGTTTTGGCAGAAATTCTTAGCAAAGAAAAGATTGATTTTTGCTATAAAAGCGACGGGATTTTGCATTTTTACCGCGATGAAAAATTATTTAACCAAGCCATTATTCAAGCCAAGGCACAAAAAGCTTTGGGTTGTAATTTGGAGATTTTAAGCCCTAGAGAGTGCGTTAAAAAAGAGCCGACTTTAACCAAAATTTTTGATGAACAAATTTTACGCGGTGGGATTTTTTATAAGGATGATGCCAGCGGCGATTGTCTGGCTTTCATTAAAGGCATTGAGTGGATCTGCAAAAATAAATTAGGCGTAAAATTCCACTATAGAACTGAAGTTAAAAATTTCCTTACTAACTATAAAAAAATTACCGGAATCAATACCAATAACGGTGTATTCGTTGGCAATGCCTATCTCAATTGTCTTGGCGCTTATAGCAATTCACTCTTAAAGGGCATAAATATTGATACCAAAATTTACCCGCTTAAAGGTTATAGTCTATCAATTCCAACTGATAATTTATTTTTAGCACCAACCACAGCACTAACTGATGTGGAAAATAAAATTGTCTATAGCAGGTTGGGATCGGTATTTAGAGCGGCGGGAACTATTGAGGCATCTAACCTAAAAAATAATTTTAACCAAAAAAATATCAGCTTTCTAAAAGATACTATCCGCAGTACCTATTCTGATTACGGCGATCTAAAAAATGCAACAGAATGGTTTGGCTTCCGTCCTTACCGCCCGGAATGTTTACCACTGGTTTATCGCGAGAAAAAATACGGCAATTTATTTTTCAATATCGGCCATGGCTCTCTTGGCTGGACCTTGTCTTTTGCAACTTGCCGCATCATTTCCAATATAATTTTACAACAAGATATTGGTGATGATTTTTCCTTTTTAGAAGAGATGGGAAGCGATGCCTATAAAGGAGTTGCCTTGAACTGATCCGATAGACCAAAGGAAACATAGTAAAATCAAACCCTTATTGAATTCTTATCTTATTAATTTTCTGGATATAAGAAGCATGGAAAATGCTTTTCGATAATCAAAACCACCTCTATTAGTTATCCATATCTTAATCAGAATATTGTCTGCGCTGACTAGAATATTTCCATAAAAGCAAACTAGATTTCATAAAAAATATTATGACTTTTTCTTGCTATTATAAATTATGGTAATAAAGCTATGATTAATCATTATAATATAAGTATTTATAATGTTTATATTACTACAATTTTTCTAATTATTTTACACTCCTATGCCTACTAATTATATAACTTACAAACAAGATATTGAAAATGTAAAAGAATTGCGAAAAGGCAATCAAAAAGACAAGCTTAAAATGTTATGCAAAATAATCGCAGATATAGGTCCTTTTGAACAATCTATAGGAAGGACAACATATGTAAATTATCTGGCGAAAATAATTGAAGAACATTATGTAGAATTCTCAGGGGTCTTTGTTGACCTTAAATCTATAGTCAACAAAGAAGTTGATGGTGGTAAACTTAATATAGAGGCGTTATATGTCGCAGGGTGGCTAAATGAAAACAGAATCTATTTGGGAAAGGGAAATGATCTTATTTCTAAAATCTACGACCCTAAAGCTGCATCTAATTATTATAAAATTTCAGCCAACGCCGGCTATGCTCTGGCCCAGCTTGCGCTAGGAAGGCAACTCAAGAATCAAAATCAAGAAAAGATAGCTACAATATTTTTTAAGAAAGCCGCTAATTTAAGCAATGCAGCTGCACAATATGAGTTAGGAAATCTATATCTTAATAAGAACGATATAGATAAAGAAGGAATAGACTGGCTCAAAAAATCTGCGGAACAAGGTTATGCACCAGCACAATTTGATTTGGCAACACGCCATATAAATGGACGAGGGGTGGAAGTGGACTTATATAAAGCTACAGAATTATTGTGGCAATCCGCCGTGCAGGGCAATAGAGTAGCGCAACTGGGATGGATAATGCGCTATGAAAAGGGCATTGGTACAGATAGAAATCTAAGCAAGGCTTTAGAATTATATAGTAAAATGCCCTGTGAAGGTGAGGATGAAATTGCTCATAACCAACAACAAATCGACCGTATAACAGAGAAATTAGAAGAATGGCATCTCATATTTAAAAATACCGTTATCAAAAAAATAGAAGGGGAAGACTTTTATATAGATCATAAAGAAGTAATAGATGAGGTAATAAAGCATTTTCCAAAAAAATATTACCAAGACCTAGATTCAAGACTATCAGAAGAGATGGATAAATTTATCGAAGCATTACAAGATATTATTACGAAGAACCCATCTCTCTCCAAAGAAGAGGTTGCACATTTTGCTGATAAACTAATCAATGGACATATCAATGTTGATCAATTTACTAAACAAATTCTGGATAGCAATTCATATGACAAATATTTGTATGACAAATATGAGAAAATTATAAATGATGTTTTAAAGCAATTTCTTAAAGAGCATGAGTCTGATCTTGATGAGATAAGGAGTGGTAGTGCAAAAGAAGAGTTAAAAGATTCAGAAGCGCAAGAACTGAAGGGAAAATTTGAAAAATTAAATCAAAAGTTACAGCTAGATATTCTACGTATTATAAATGCTATAGACGCGGAAAATATTTCTGGGAAACTAAACGGAAAATATTCAACTCTTGATAATTTTGAATTTAGTGATCTGCCATTAGCAGCAAGAGATCTTGGTATTGCATTCAAGGACTACGCTGATGCACCATTACCAGAACATCTGGGAGCGTTCATTTTAGAATTTATAGGCGCTTCTACCAAACAATCTAAAGCTGCTTTTGACGTATTTCATGAACTCAAAGCTCCATCGTCCACTGTCTCAGATGCTGCCGCTGTTGAAGCAGCCAAAAATAGAGCAAAATTCATCTTATCCGATGAACGACCACGATTCAAAATAGGTGAAGAAGATTTTTATTTAGAATTTGAAACAGCAGTGGCTTTTGCAGAATTTTATGGAAATGAGCGTAATCGAGAACTGATAGAAAAATTTAGAAGTTATGGATGCACAATAGAAGAGGCTGCAGAAGAAGCCGTATCTAGACCCTTACTACCAAAACTTATGCAACTTTTTACAATGCAAGCACCAGAACCTTTGCTAAATAAAAATACTGGAATAAAAATAACAAAACCTTCTCCTTGTCCACGCGAGCTATCTAAATTGTTTAATGAAGTAACCAGAGATCTGCAAAACCCACAGGAAGTAGAGGAAAAAGGAAATGGTAGGTAATAATATAGAAAATTTTATAGCTTAAAAGTGTATAGCTTTTAAGCTAATTTGCTTCACTCATGTTTTCTAAGGCTGTGAAATTATTGATAACTCTTCGGGTTATCAATAATTTCTGAAAGAAATTTTATTAGAAAGAGCATCCTATTTTTTAGTTACGATCATTTAGAGATTATTAAAATCACAATCTGTCACATTTCTGCCTCTTTCATTTAAAGCTTTTGCACAAGGAATTTGAACAGTAGGCGAAGGCTCCTTCTTCTCTTCACCATCCAATTCGGCGCGTTTATTTTTTAGATATTCTAGAAATGACTTTTGCTCTTCAGGTGTAATTAAAGTGGAGTTAAGGTCTATTTCCCGCAAATTAAATAATCCAGATAAATTCTGTAATACACTATTAGTTACAGCATAACACCAGGCAAGGTTAAGTATTTGCAAATTAGGTAATGAGGATAAATGCAGTAATCCTTCGTCGGTTAGATTAAAACAGTTAGAAAGATCAAGATTCCGCAGCCCAATCAATCCAGATAAATGCAGTAATCCTTCGTCCTTTAAATTAGAGCAGCCAGAAAGGCTAAGTGTTTGCAAGTTAGGCAATAGGAATAAATGCTGTAATCCTTTACCAGTTAGATTTTCACAGCCAGAAAGATCAAGATTCTGCAACTCGATTAATTCGGATAAATGCTTCAATCCTTCATCAGTTAGATTTGAATAAGAAAGATCAAGCGTTTGTAACTCAATTAATTCGGATAAATGCTTCAATCCTTCGTCAGTCAGATTTGGGTAATCGGAAAGATCAAGATCCTGCAATCCATATAATATGGATATATTACGCAATCCTCCATCAGTCAGATTTGAGCAATTAAGAAGACTAAGTTTTTGCAAATTAGTTAATCCAGATAAATGCAGCAATCCTTCGTCGGTTAGATTAAAACAGTTAGAAAGATCAAGATTCCGCAGCCCAATCAATCCAGATAAATGCAGTAATCCTTCGTCGGTTAGATTTATGCAATGAGAAAGAATAAGGTTGCGCATCCTAATCAATCCAGATAAATGCCGCAATCCTCCATCATTTACTTTATGGCAATAAGAAAGATCAAGTTCTTGTAAATTAGTTAATGTAGATAAAGACTGTAATCCTTCGCCAGTTAAATTTGGACAACAAGAAAGATTAAGTTCTTCCAAACTAGTTAATGGTGATAAATGCTGCAGTCCTTTGTCGGTTAAATTTGGACAACCATGAAGATCAAGATTCTGTAACTTAATTAATTCGGATAAATGCTGCAATCCTTCATCAGTTAAATTTAAACAATTAGATAGATCAAGATCCCGCAAGTCAACCAATCCAGATAAATACTGCAATCCTTCGTCAGTTATCTTGCAGCAGTAAAAGAGATTAAGTGTTTCCAAAGAAGTTAATAGGGACAGACTCTTCAACCCCTCATCAGTTATTTTACTGCATCCAGAAAGATTAAGTTTTTTTAAACCAAGTGATGTGGATATATATTGCAATCCTTTATCAGTTACCCAGTCACATCCACAAAGGTTAAGTTGTTGTAAATGGGGCAATGTAGATAAGCGCTGCAATCCTTCATCAGTTAAGTATTTACAAAAAGAAATGCTTAGTATTTGTAAATTCTTTAATCTTAATAGGTACTCCAGCCCGGTATCAGTTATATTAGAATTCTTAGGAAGAATAAGTTTTTGCAACTTAGATAATCCAGATAAATACAACAATACTTCATCAGTTATCCCCTGGCATCTAGAAAGGTCAATCCTTCTGAGATTAGGAAATATTGCTTTTATTCCTTTATCATCAGATAAAAATAAAATTCTTTGTAATTTATCACCCGTGATTTTGTCTTGAGAATCATAACTAAACTCTGATAAATCAAACTCCTCAACTCCACAATATACTTCTTTGTCATTCATTGCTTTGAATGTATTTTTAAGAAGCCCTACACCTCCGGTACCAAGAAATCCCTCGATTGCTGAAGCTGCTGTATCTATTCCTATTGCACCTTTTAATGTTGGTGAACCCGGATTATCAAAAGTTGCTTTTGGCATGAATTTTGTTTTTTGGTTCAGATAAATTAAAGGAAAATATACAAAACTAATACTTATATCTGTAGATATAAGTAATGTAAATGGGTAAAAATAGGATGTGACTGCGTAGTAACTCTAGCAGGAAATGGAAAATGGAGCAGTATTAAAATTAAGGATAAAGCGTGGCAGTTTGCCAGCCATTGGCTGATTTTTTATAAATTGTTCTTTTATGCAGACGAAATTCTGCTTCTTCCCAGAATTCTATAATTTGTGGCTTCACTCTAAAGCCAGACCAGAAAGGAGGGCGCTTAACTTCAGTTCCAGCAAAATCTTCTTCGGTTTGTTTGATGCGTTTTAGAAATTCTTCGTCATTTGCCATTTCTTGCGATTGTTTTGAGGCCCAGGCGCCAATTTGGCTGCCACGGCGGCGTGATGAGAAATAGTCGTCAGCTTCAGCTGCACTCACCTCTTCAACCTCACCTTCAATTCTCACTTGTCTTCCAAGCGCCCCCCAATAAAAGCACAGGGCAACATTTTTATTTGCCTCCAATTCTTTCGCTTTTCTGCTGGTGAAATTAGTGAAAAAACAAAAACCGCTTTCATCAAATTTTTTAAGCAGGACCATTCGAGATGATGGTTTGTTTTCTGCATTCACCGTTGCAAGATTCATTGCAGTTGGCTCAATAATTCGTGCATCACTTTCCGCTTCTTTTAACCATTTGGCAAAAATTTCAAAAGGTTCTTTTTTATCTTTGATCATGTTTTTTCTGATAATTTTTTAGAACTTGTCTGGCCTTGCCGCTGTCAATTGCTTCACTTGCAAGCTTTATTCCGTCTTCAATAGTTTTTACGGCAGATGAAACTTGCAATGCAAAGGCAGAGTTTAAAAGGACGATATCACGATAGGCAGATTTTTCTCCTTCCAATAACTCAATAATTTTCCTGGCATTATATTTTGCATCACCACCTTTAATTGCATCTAACGACACTTTTTTTATGCCATAATTTTGCGGATCAATAATTTCCAGTTCGCCGATTTTTCCATCTTCTAATTTTGCTATTAGTGAATTATCAGAAATGGTGATTTCATCCATTCCATCAAAACCGTGAACTATAAAAACTTTTTTGGCACCGGATTTTGACAGAGCTTCAAGCATTGGCAGCATTGTCTCTTTTTTGGAAGTACCAATAAGCTGGAACTGCGTGTTGGCAGGATTTAAAAGGGGTCCAAGAAAATTGAAAATAGTTGGCATGCCAATTTCCAGCCGCACTTTAGCAATTGATTTAAAAGAGGAATGATAAAGCGGCGCAAACATGAAGCAGAGATTATTCTTCAACAAATCTTGCTCGATTTCGTCTAAATCGGCACTGATATTTATTCCCAGTTCAGACAAAACGTCTGCCGAACCGGATTTGGAAGAAATTGCTTTATTCCCATGTTTAGCAACCGGCACTCCGCAAGCCGCAACTACAAAAGCAACTGCAGTGGAAATGTTAAGTGTGTTTAGTTTATCGCCACCAGTTCCGCAAACATCAATGGCATTTTTTGGCGAGGAGATCTTTTTGCAAAGTGGCTTGAAAGCTTGAATGGCGCCGAGAAATGCGTCAGAGGAAAAGCCTGTTTTGTTTAGATTGAGGAGAAAATTTTTTGCTTCTTCATCCGCCAATTTTCCGGCAGCAATTTGCTCAAATAAAAACTTATATTCGCTAATATTTTCACTCATGGATTAGCTGGATTTTTTACCGATATTTATTGACCCAATAAAATTAACAATCATCTGATGGCCATGTTCTGAGGCAATAGATTCCGGATGAAATTGCACGCCTTCGATATTATATTTTTTGTGTCTAACACCCATTATGATACCGTCTTTTGTGGTGGCAGTAATTTCCAAATCTTTCGGACAGGTTTCTTTTTCAATAATCAAAGAATGATAACGAGTTGCTTTAAATGGCGATGGCAAGCCTTTAAAAACCCCGGCATTTTGATGATAAATTTCGCTCACTTTTCCATGCATCGGATAAGTTTTAACAACATTACCACCAAAGGCTTGGCCAATTGCTTGATGGCCTAAACAAACTCCCAAAATCGGATATTGATCTTTTAGTTTTTCTATAACTTCAAGACAAATGCCGGCATCAGACGGGGTGCAAGGACCAGGCGATAGAACGATTGCTTGAGGATTTAGAGTTTTAATTTCAGAAATAGAGATTTGATCATTTCTTTTAACAAGAACATCTTTGCTTCCAGCCTGGATGATGTAATGGTAAAGATTGTAAGTAAAACTATCGTAATTATCGATTAGTAGAATCATTGTCTAATAGCGGTTTTTGTTACTGAGAGAGAATCAACAAAATCATAGACTTTGAGCTTATCAACTTCCAGAGTGCATCTTTTGATTCTCTTGTCTTGCATGATTATATCCAAAATTTCGCCAACCATTTTTTCAATCAGAAGGCATCTATTTTGTTTGGTAAAATCAACAATTTGATTAACGATAACATCATAATCAACCGTGTCTTTCAAATCGTCACTCTTCATTGAGTTTTCATTATCAATTTCAACTTCAGCATTGAATAACAAGGTTCGCTGATAATCATTCTCCCATTCATAAACGCCGATTATTGTTTCAACCCGCAAATTTTTTATTCTGATAATCACTTTTTTAACTGATTAAAATTGATTGGCTAGTTGGCCTAAATGGCCAACTTATTGCCTTGGTCTACTTTGTTGCGGAGAGACATTTTGATTATAATTTGGTGCCATAGGGCTAACCGCAGCTTCTGCAGGTTTGTTGCCGATTGGCTTGCCACTTTTGAACAAGTTATTGTTATAAACACAGACAATATCGCTGCCATTTCTCAAGGTGAATTGCGACCCTACCCTTTCAATAATCACATAATCACCAGCAACCCTGAAATTGACCAGGGATTCAAAACCAGCAGAGTCAACGGCAAAAATCGCCGGCAATTCTGCATTCTTGGTAGCAAATTGGAAGTAAGTGAATTCACCATTATCAAAGACTTTTAGCGGCGCAATTCTTGGCTCTCCGGTATAGTCATAATTGAAATTATAGATGCTGAGATTTCTCATATCCGGCGCATCAGAAGGCGGAGCTTTAGGAAATTCCAAAATATTTTTGTCGTTATCATCAGGATAAACAAATTTAACGGCAAAAATCAGATTCTCGTCATCAATGCTGGTTGGAGTTCTAGCCACCATCTCAAAATTATAAACCCTGCCCAGACTGGTTTTAACAGTCATGTTAGTTTCGGGATTATCACCAACCGGTTTTAAATAAAGCCGGTTTTTACTGTCAGAAATTTTCCATAGCCAAGCGTCAGAATTGCCTAATGCAACTTCAGTAATTTCCTCAGCCGGAGTTGATGAAGTTTTTTTATTATTGGCATCAGGATTGACAATGCCCTGGAATTCTATGAAGCCATGATAATTGTAATTACCGACATAACGGTAAACTTCATAAGGATTGTATAGATACATCCGGTATTTTTTTTCCTTTCCCAAATATCTTGGCAATTGTGAGGAATATGCTTCTCTGTTACTAACCGCTATTATAAAGAACAGAAGAATCAGGGCTAATTTTTTCATTTTACTTTGTAGATTTTGTATGAGGTGACGATGAAATCCAGCTTTGAATTAGGCTTTCTTTCAGTAGCAACTCCTGAAAATTTAAAACTAATTTTTGCCAAATATTTTTGGGTAGAAGTTGTGACTGAATTGATCTTGGTTGTAAGAGTATAAGAAATTTGTGCATTAACCGGCACCTCTTCAAAAACAAGGTAATTGTTCTGCTCTGACGAAGCATCATCCGACTTGGTTGAAAATTTTACAGAATCAATATCTACCAGCCTTTGAAAATCTTTCCCGAAATATGTTAGCGGACTTTCAGGATTGGTGTCTTTATTCAAGAAACTCTGAAATTGCGCATATTCCTGAGCTGAGGAGTTATTTTTAATATAGTTCAAACGGTTATTTAAAGCTTGGATGTCGCTTTTTCTAAAATCATAGCTTTCTCTTTTTTGGATATAGCCGGTAAGGAGATATTTAGCGACTGCTTCATCAATATTTTTTAGCTGGTCTGAATCTTTAAGTTTTTTAATGACCGGGAAATAGCGTGATTGGTCTTTAGCCCGCACCACAATAGGCACTTGCTGCCTTATTGGCAAAGCGTTGATGATGGCTATTATTAAAACATAGGAAATGAAGCCGGTAACTATAGCGATGAAAAACAGCATTGTTCTTTCACAAACCGGCTGAACGCAGCGCAGCAAATACCAGTCGAGAGCATCTTTAAAATAGCTTCCATCCTCCACTGAAGCCTTAATGAAATCATTATATTCTTTTTGCTCTTCTGGAGTTAAATCTGTCATTTAATTTGGGATAAAATTTTTTCCATTTTTTTTACTGACAAATCTAAATCGTCAAGATTGGTGCTTCTAAACACTAAAGCAGTGCCACCTTCAAAAGGATAGCTGCCCATAGAAACATTAGGAAATTCTTTTTGCAAATTAGTTAAATCAGCCGCGATCACGCTTTCAGTAAAGTTGGTTTTTATCTCTTTAGAAATCACCTTATCGCCACCAATAAGTTTTTTTTCAGCCGCAAAAAACATCGCCTGCATAATTTTGGGCACACCAGCCATGACAATGACATTTTCCATCATAAAGCCAGGTGCAGAACTAACCGGATTATCCAGCAAGCTAGCTTTGCTTGGCACAAAAGCCATTTTCAATCTTGCCTCATTTACACCTTCTTTTCCGTAATGCAGAATCAGAATTTTTTCCGCTTCTTCGTTTTTAACCAGTCTATCACCAAAAGCTTTAGCAATGGCATCGGAAGTTATATCATCATGAGTTGGGCCAATTCCACCGCAGGTAAAAACATAATGAAAATTTTTGCGTAGCTCATTTACCGCCGCGATGATTTTTTGCTCATCATCCGGCACAACACGAACTTCTTTTAGATTAATGCCTCTTGCAGTTAGCTCTTTGGCTAGAAAATTGAGATTTTTATCAACGGTTCTTCCGGATAAAATTTCATCACCGATAATTAGAAAGGCAGCATTTACTAGCATAATTTTAAATATGATTCTGGTGCATCCGAGAGGATTTGAACCTCCAACCTTCGCCTTCGGAGGGCAATACTCTATCCAGTTGAGCTACGGATGCAGTGGCTATACCAATTTAGATAACCCATTTTATATCTCGCTAGGATGAGATGGAAATGAGAAGTTTGCGAGAACCGGAGCGCAGCGTAATTCGTACGTGAGCACCGGAAGCACAGCAAACTTCTTATTTACAGCCAGCCTGTAGAGATAGAGAAGAGTTATTAATACTCGTCATCAACTTCTTCTACAGCTTCAACTTCGGGAATATAATGCTTAAGCATATTTTCAATTCCGTTTTTCAAAGTGACGGTAGAACTTGGGCAGCCGGAGCAAGAGCCCTTCAACTGCAATTTGACGACACCATTTTCAAATCCGCGATAGATTATATCGCCACCATCCATAGCAACGGCTGGGCGGACTTTAACTTCGATTAATTCCTTTATCTGCTTTACAACTTCACTATCTTCCTCATCGGTTTGGGAGGTTTTTTGTTCAATGATTGCAGGCTTTCCTGATAAGCAAAAATCCATTATCGTTGCCAAAATTTCAGTCTTGATATTTTGCCATTCTTTTTTTTCGGACTTGGTAATGGTAACAAAATCAGAACCTAAAAAAACCGCTTCAACACCTTCAATTGAGAATAATTGTTCCGCCAAAATTGATTTGTTTTTTGCTTGTTCAATAGTTTTAAATTCGGTTGGATTTTTCCCGGCAATTTCGACATTTTCCGGAATGAATTTTAGGGTTGCAGGATTTGGAGTATTTTCAGTTTGGATAAACATTTTATTTTCAAATTATTCGTCGTAAAAAACAGCGCCAAATATAAAAGCATCAAAGCAATTTATCAATTAATAAGCTATACCAAAAAACATTGGCATAAAGATTGATTATTAATTTTTGAATGCGAATATTTCTCGCGCGCACTCTTTTCTGGAATAATAAACAATCATCAAAGTCAATGAAGAAACATCAGGGGACCACTTCAATATTGGAAAGCATCAGAAATAAACTTAAGAAAATCGAGAAAACCCACTCCCAGCCTGATCCAGAAGATGAAATGGTAGAATCTGAAGATTTTGAATATATTGACGACTCCAAAAGCGCCGTGGAATCTAAAATAAACTCTGTAGCCAATAATGACTTAGGATTTCAAAGACATGATACACAACAAGAAGGTGATGATGATTTTAATTTTTTAAATAGCGATGATGACCATGAAGAACACGAGGAAGCAACGCCGCAAATATTAGCCCCAGCCACAGAATCTAAAATCGAAACCCCTCAAAAATCAGAAACTGTTGATCTAGCTCAAAAACCAAAAACTGATGACCTGGACTTTATGGGTGAAGATATGAAAATTTCTAAAGATGATGACTTGGATTTGGAACAAGAGCTTGAAGAACATAACGAAGAGCCTGAAATAAAAAATGAACCAAGCTTTGCTAGTTTGAAAACAGAAGAAAATTTGCAAGTTGCAAAAGATGAAGATTTAAATTTAGAGAATTTAGAAGATAATCATGCAGAAGGTCCTGTAGAAATAAAAACAGCGAATGATCTGGATTTGGACAGTCCAAAACTGGAAATCGAAGAAGAAACAGATCTAGAAGAAGATGAAATAGACTTTGATGATTTGGATAATTTAAAAGTTGATGATGAGGAAGAAGATGAAGAGGAATATGAAGAAGAGGACGAAGCAGAACATGAAGAAGATTATGAGGAACAATTAGCCGCAAAAGAAGAACAGCCAATAGCAAAAAATGATGACTTAGACCTTGATAATTTGGGCTCTGATAATTATGTAGAGCAATCCAAACCAATCACTAAAGGTGAAGATTTTGATGATCTGCAATTTTCTCAACCTTTAGCTGAAACTAACACAAATATTGCCCCAGATGATTTTATGAAAAACACAGAAAATAAATCGATAATTTCCGAAGAATCTGCAAGAAAATCTATTGAATCCATAAAAAACTTGATTCAAGTGATTCCACAAAATCTAAAGAATCACCAGCCTTTACAGTCTCCGGCCTTTAAATCGGGACAAACAATTGAAGATTTAGTTGCAGAAATTTTGACTCCAAAATTGGAGCAATGGCTTAACGAAAATTTACCAACAATAGTTGAAAGAATTGTTAGGGAAGAAATTAAAAACTTAATTCCTAAAAATTAGTTTCTTTCCCTTAGGGTTAACAAGTCTCCGCTTAAAGATTTCGCAGTTTCGTAAGGTTTTTCATCTTACCTAGTTTTCCATTCTAGCTTTTAACAGCCCGTACTCGAAGCAAATTCGAAGTCGAAGCTTATTTATTTGAATTCAATAAAATTTTTAAATGAAACAAGTAGCAAAAAAAACGCTGCACGACGAAAAGGCAAAAATCCAAAAAATATCAGAAGAAAATTGCATCACTGTAATCGGCGCCAAGGAGCATAATCTAAAAAATATCGACATCAAAATTCCCAAAAACCAGCTGGTCGTAATTACCGGTCTCAGCGGCTCAGGAAAATCTTCTTTGGTGTTTGACACGATTTATGCCGAAGGACAAAGACGCTTCATTGAAAGCCTTTCGGTTTATGCCCGCCAGTTCCTGAATATGCAGGATAAGCCTAATGTAGAAACTATTACCGGTCTTTCTCCCTCAATTGCTATTGACCAAAAAACCACTTCCAGAAATCCACGCTCAACAGTTGGAACAGTAACTGAAATTTATGATTATCTGAGATTACTATTTGCCAGAATTGGCGTGCCTTATTCACCAGCAACCGGTCTGCCAATTGAAAGCCAGTCTGCTTCGCAAATGGTAGAAAAAATCTTGGAACTTCCCGAAAAAACTAAAATTTATTTGCTAGCGCCAATCGTTAGAGGAGATAAAGGCGAATATAGAAAAGAAATTGCCAATATCAAAAAACAAGGTTTTGGCAGAATGAAAATTGACGGAAAAGTTTATGAATTATCCGAAACTTTACCTACCTTAGATAAAAACAAAAAACATGATATTGAAGTTGTAGTTGACCGCATCGTAGTTGGCAAAAACCTTGGCAACCGCCTGGCTGACTCTGTTGAGACCGCTCTTAAACTTTCCGGTGGCTTACTTTGGGTTGAAATTGTTGGATTGCCGTCAGGCGCAAAAACCAAATTAAAAAACGAACAAATCCTCACTTTCTCAGAAAAATTCTCTTGTCCGGTTTCTGGTTTTTCAATTGCTGAAATTGAGCCGCGCCTATTTTCTTTCAACAGCCCATTTGGCGCTTGCAAATCTTGCGATGGTTTGGGCACCGAGCTGTTTTTTAACGAAGAACTAATCATTCCCGACGATAATCTCTCTTTAAAGCAAGGAGCAATTGCTGCGTGGGCTGGCACCAATGCCAGATATTATAACCAGGTTTTACAAAGTCTCTCGACTCATTTTAAATTCGATTTAAATGTTCCTTTCAGAGATTTGAGCAAAAAAATCCAGCATATAATTTTGCACGGCTCGGATGAGGAAATTGAGATTAGCTATGAAGATGGTTTTAGAAGATTTAAAACCAAACAGATTTTTGAAGGCGTTGTTAACAATTTAAAAAGAAAATATCGCGAAGCAAGCTCAGACCATGTTCGCGATGAAATGGCAAAATATCAAAGCCTGGTGAAATGCGAATATTGCAATGGCGCAAGACTTAATGAACAGTCTTTAGCCGTTAAGATTGCCGGTTTGAATATTGGAGAAGTTACAAAAATGTCGATCTCCGAATCATTCGACTGGTTCTCACATTTGCCTAAAAAATTAAACTCGACTCAAAATCAAATTGCCGAGCGGGTTTTAAAAGAAATCTGTAAGAGATTGGGATTTTTGCAAAATGTCGGGCTTGAATATCTCACCATCAATCGTGAGGCTGGAACATTATCCGGCGGGGAAGCCCAAAGAATCAGGCTGGCATCGCAAATTGGCTCTGGCTTGTCAGGGGTAATTTATGTTTTGGACGAGCCTTCAATTGGCCTGCATCAATCTGATAACCAAAAATTAATCACTACTTTAAAAAATTTGCGCGACATTGGCAATTCCGTGTTAGTTGTTGAACATGACGAAGAAATGATGCGCGAAGCTGATTATTTGATCGATATTGGGCCAGGAGCCGGAATTTATGGTGGTCAAGTTTTGTCTCAAGGTATACCAGAAAAAGTTATTGCTGATAAAAACAGCGTCACTGGCCAATATTTGAGCGGTAAAAAATCTATTCCTATGCCAAAAAGCAGAAGAAAGATTGATACCAAAAGAATGATCAAGCTCAAGAGCGTGACCACTAACAATTTAAAAAATGTCAATCTTGATTTGCCATTAAACATCATGTGTGGCATTTGCGGAATTTCTGGCGGTGGTAAGTCCAGCTTGATTATCCACACTCTTTATAAAACGCTAAACCGCATCATCAATAAATCCAAAGATATTCCTGGACCTCATGGCGGTATTGAAGGAACTCATCACATTGATAAATTGATTGATATTGATCAGTCACCGATTGGTAGAACACCAAGATCAAACCCTTGCACTTATACCGGTGCCTTTTCTCCGATTCGCGATTTTTATACAGAATTACCAGAATCAAGGGCTAGAGGCTATAAGGCTGGAAGGTTTTCCTTTAATGTCAAAGGTGGCAGATGCGAAACTTGCCAGGGCGACGGCTTAATCAAAATTGAAATGCATTTCTTGCCTGATGTTTATGTTAAATGCGATTCTTGCGCAGGGAAACGCTATAATCGCGAGACTTTGGAAATAAAATATAAAGGCAAATCAATTTCCGATGTTTTGGAAATGAATGCTGAAGATGCAGCAGAATTTTTCAAAACTATGCCTCATATCCATGAAAAGCTTAAGGCTTTATGTGATGTTGGTCTGAGCTATATGAAAATTGGCCAAAGCGCTACCACTCTATCGGGCGGGGAAGCGCAGAGAATTAAACTTGCTAAAGAACTGAGCAAAAAAGCTACCGGCAATACTTTATATATTCTTGATGAACCAACGACTGGTTTGCATTTTGAAGATATAAATAAATTGCTAAAAGTTTTGCAGCAGCTGGTTGATAACGGTAACAGCATTGTTGTCATTGAGCATAACCTAGATGTTTTAAAAACTTGTGATTGGATAATTGATATTGGCCCGAAAGGTGGTGACAAAGGTGGCTATATTGTGGCGGAAGGCACACCAGAGCAAGTTGCTAAAAATGCAAAATCAGTGACTGGCAAATATCTGGAAAGAGCTTTATCTTCTGGCAAGTCTAAATAGGTCAGCATAATTAATTAGATCTAAACCATGCCAAAATCTTCTAACAAATACCAACCGCTGGCCGATGCATTGCGCCCAAAATCATTCACCGAAATCGTTGGACAAGGCCACCTCTTTGGCCCGGAAGGCATCTTAACCAGAATTGAAAAATCCGACAAAATTCCATCATTGATTCTCTGGGGTAATGCGGGGTCTGGCAAAACTACTATTGCCAAAATTCTTGCCGACAAAAGCCAATTGCCGAGCCAGATAATTTCTGCCACCAACAGCGGCGCCGCAGATTTGCGCAAAATTTTTGAAGCGGCAGAAAAGAAAATGGAAGATGGATTGGCAACCGTTCTAATCGTTGATGAAATCCACCGCTTTAACCGCTCGCAACAAGATTTGTTTTTACCTTTACTAGAAAACGGAACCATCATTCTCATTGCCGCCACAACTGAAAATCCTTCTTTTGAACTCAACTCCGCCCTACTTTCCAGATGCAGAATTATTGAATTCAAAACACTTGATGAAGAAGCTATGCTGTCATTGCTAAAAAGATCTGAAAATTATTTAGGCAAAAAATTAAATTTGGAAGAAGAGGCTGAACAACAGCTAATTGCAATGGCTGCTGGAGATGGAAGATATTTTTTGAATATGTGCGAAGAGTTATTTAACTTTGACGGCAAGGAACCAATCAGCAAGGAACAGCTTTTGAAGCTGGTTACCAAAAGAAGTGCAATTTATGATAAAGACCGCGACGGCCATTATAATTTGATTAGCGCTTTGCATAAGTCAATGCGCGGCTCTGATGTTGACGCCGCTTTATATTATCTGGCCAGAATGTTAGAGGCCGGGGAAGAACCGCATTATCTGCTGCGCCGCATTGCCCGTTTTGCTTCGGAAGATATTGGCATGGCTGACCCGGATGCTTTGCAACAAGTTTTGGCCGCTAAAGATTCTTACGATTTTTTGGGAAGCCCCGAAGGTGATTATGCCATTGCCAATGCCGTGATTTATTGTGCCACCGCACCAAAATCTAACTCTTGCTATATTGCCTATAAAGCCGCAGTTAAAGATGCCCGGCAATTCAATTCACAAATGCCACCAAAGCATATTCTCAATGCTCCAACAAAGATGATGAAGGAAATGGATTATGGCAAAGATTATATCTATGACCATAACCTAGAAAACGCCTTCTCCGGCCAAGAATATTTTCCTGATGAAATGGTAAAAAAGAGCGGCCGCCCGAAATATTATTCACCAAATAAACGCGGCTTTGAAAGGGAAATAATCAAGAGATTGCAATATTGGGAAAGATTGCGAAATGAAGATTCAAAAGGTTCAGTTCACTAAACAGATTTATATTCAGGATTCATCCATCCCATTATTGTATCGGATTCCAGCTGGCCTTGAGAGTTAATGATGCGATTCCTCAAATATCCTTCAATTACAAAACCCAATCTTTGATAAAGCGCCTGTGCCCTTTTGTTGCTTTCTCTCACAAATAATTCGACCCTGGCAATTTCGCTGTGATTAGTTTTAATTTCTTCCAAAAGATGGGTGAAAATTTTAGTGCCAATGCCCTGCCCGTGAAAATTCGGATGAACCACAAAAATCAAATTACCCAAAGTGTGTTCAAAACATTTTGGGTCAAATTTATAACAGTGAATTGAAGCAATTATCTCGTGAGGATTTTGTGGGTTTTGGGCTACAAACATCAGGCCTTTTTCTGACGACTTTTCAAAATATTCCCTGATCAAATTCTCATCAATTTCATCTTCCGTTCTGGCAATTCCATCCGTAATTTTTGAGGCCGCTTTGTAAAGCTGAGTAATTGATTTTATGTCCTGAGCAGCAGCTTCTCTGATCACTTCTTAGCTCTAGCTCCAATTCTTAAACGAAGTGCATTTAGCTTGATAAATCCAGCAGCGTCTTTTTGATCATAAACCGAATCTTCCTCAAAAGTAACATGAGCTTCAGAATATAGGCTGTTAGGCGATTTGCGGCCGATTACAGAAACTGAACCTTTATAAAGCTTCAACCTAACCACGCCATTGACATTTTCTTGCGATTTGTCGATTGCGGCTTGGAGCATTTCACGTTCCGGAGAAAACCAGAATCCGTTATAAATTAATTTGGCATATTTTGGCATCATCTCATCTTTTAAATGCATAGCTTCGCGATCCAAAGTGATGCTTTCCATGGCACGATGAGCGGCTAGCAAAATTGTGCCGCCTGGAGTTTCATAAACACCGCGGGATTTCATGCCGACAAAACGGTTTTCAACAATATCAGCTCTGCCGATACCATTTGCACCGCCAAGTTCATTGAGTTTGGTAAGCAAAGACGCAGGGGAAAGCTTCTTACCATCAATTGCCACCGCATCGCCTTTTTTAAATTCAATTTCAATTATTGTTGCTTTATCCGGCGCTTTTTCAGGAGAAATTGTTCTTTGATAAACATATTCCGGAGCTTCAATCCATGGATCTTCCAGAACTTTTCCTTCGCTTGAAGTGTGAAGCAAATTGGCGTCAACCGAATATGGAGCTTCGCCACGTTTGTCTTTAGCAACCGGGATTTGGTTTTTTTCAGCGTAGTCAATCAGCTTGGTTCTGGAATTTAGATCCCATTCTCTCCAAGGCGCAATAATTTTGATATCCGGTTTATTGGCGTAATAAGAAAGCTCAAAACGCACCTGGTCATTGCCTTTGCCGGTAGCGCCGTGAGCAACGGCATCTGCACCAACCTCTTTAGCAATCTCAATTTGTCTTTTAGCAATTAGCGGCCTGGCAATTGAAGTGCCTAACAAATAAGTGCCTTCATATAAAGTGTTGGCGCGAAATATTGGGAATACATAATCGCGGACAAATTCTTCCCGCAGATCTTCAATAAAAATTTGCTTAACACCTAGATTTTGAGCCTTCTTTCTGGCTGGTTCCAGCTCTTCGCCCTGCCCTAAATCAGCGGTGAAAGTTATCACCTCACAACCATAATTTTCCTGCAACCATTTTAGAATTACCGATGTATCAAGGCCGCCGGAATAAGCCAGTACAACTTTCTTAATTTTTTTGCTTTGGGTCATGATTTAAGAGGATAAATGGATTGTAATTTTTTGATTTCTAACTAGATTCTTGACCTTTCAAGAAGGCTCAGGAACATACAATCGCAACAGTAAAAATCAATGAAATCTAAGCTATTTTCATCAATAAAGAGAAATCTATTTCTGTTTTGGCAAACTTTATACAACGCTATAAGAGACACTATCAAACAAGACGGTATTGAACATGCAGGCTATTTATCCTTCTTGTCAATTTTATCGCTTTTTCCTTTTTTGATTTTCCTGTTTTCCATCATCACTTATTTTGGCGACTCTGAGATCTGTAAACGCATTATTTATGTTATCCTAAACAGCTTCCCCACCAATATTTCCAAATCGCTTCTGCCAAGAATTAACGAGATCGTTAACGGCCCGCCGCAAGGTCTGCTTACAATTGCGATTATCGGCATTATCTGGACCGCTTCCTCCGCCGTTGAAGGTCTAAGAACAATCCTAAACCGCGCCTACCGCGTGCAAGATGCGCCCCATTATTTACAGGGTAGAATGCTTAGCATCGCACAATTTATCATCATCACTTTAATAGTTTCTTTCACTCTCATCATTTTGGTATTGGTTCCTGCTATATTAAAAAAGCTGGAAATGATATTTTTTGTGAGTTTTAAAATTGATTATGACTGGTTTTATTTCCGTCATCTCATCATCTTTTTTGTGCTCTTTATCACCACTTCTCTGCTTTACTACTACATCGCCGACGCCAAACAGAAATATAGCGATACAATAGCCGGAACCTTGGTGGCAATAGGTTTATGGACGATTATTTTGCAGATTTTCTCGCTATATTTGGAAAAGTTTAACCAGTTCAATTTGGTCTATGGCAGCTTAGGAGGAATTATCGGTACACTGATGTTTTTTTATTTGGTTAATCTGGTTTTCATCATCGGGGCAGAATTTAACTACCACTTCAAACTCAACTATAGCAAAAAATAGCCCTGCTGAGAAAATCTTTTAGAACCGTAAAATGAAATTTCCATTCTGGCCAAACCCTATCGGCTATCGCAATATTGATCTAGGTCTAGAAAGAGTTTATCATCTGCTTGAAAGACTTGGTAATCCACATAAAAAACTTCCTCCAACAATTCACATTGCCGGCACTAATGGCAAAGGCTCAACTTTGTCCTATCTAAAAGCAATTTTTGAAGATGCCGGTCTAAAGGCCCACTGCTACACTTCACCGCATTTGGTGAATTTTAATGAGCGAATTATTTTAGCCGGAAATGAAATTAACGATGATTTTCTAAATGATGTTTTGCGCGAGTGCAAAAAAGCTGCAGAGCAAGAACCGGAAATTAAAATAACATTTTTTGAAGGAATAACTGTTGCGGCATTTTTGGCTTTTTCAAGAATCAAAGCAGATATTTTGCTGCTCGAAACCGGAATGGGTGGAAGGCTTGATGCAACTAATGTTGTAGAACATCCACTAGCAACAATCATTACCTCAATTTCAAAAGATCACACCGAATTCTTGGGAAAAACTTTAGCTAAAATTGCTTATGAAAAAGCAGGAATTATCAAAGCAAATTCTCCGGTAATTTGCTCGAAACAAAAATCTTCAGCGCTTAAAGTTTTGCAAGAAGTGGCTAAAAAAAATAACAGCGAATTTTTTGGGTTTGGCGATATTTGGAATGCCAAAAAACAAAAAGATAAAATGGTTTTTTCTTTTCAAAAATATGAAATCACTTTGCCTTTTCCAGCCTTAGTGGGAGACCATCAAATCATAAATGCCGGAAATGCAATAGCGGCAATTTTTGCTCAAAATAAATTTAAAATTTCTCAAGAAAATATAGAGAATGGTTTGCAAAAAGCTGTCTGGAAAGCAAGGCTGCAAAATATTACTGAAGGAAATTTTTATGAAATCTTGCCGAAAAATTTTCAATTAATTCTCGATGGTGGCCACAATGAAGATGGGGCAAAATCAATTAGCAATTGGCTCAAAAAAAATCGGGAAATAAAAACTTATCTGATTTGCGCAATGCTCAAAGACAAAGACAGCAGATCTTTTTTAAAGCATCTGTCCAAACAAACTGAAATGTTGGTTGGTATAGAAATTAAAGATGAGGAAAAAAGTAAAACAGCAGATGAAATTGCTACAATAGCCAAGAGCTTGGACATAGAATCACGAACCGCAACCGGTATTTTGCCAGCAATTGAAATAATAAAAAAATATCACGCTAAAAATTATCAAAACCAGTCGGCAAAAATTATTGTTTGCGGCTCTTTATATCTAGCTGGGCAATTTTTGAAGGAAAATAAAGATTTGTTACACAACTCTTCTGGATTGCCCCGTCAGGGCTAACGCCCCTCCTCGCAATAACGATGTTGGAAATTATGAGATAAACTCTCAACCGTCATTGCGAGGAGCGTGCGAAGCCAGCGACGCGGCAATCCAGAGATAATGAGCAAAGACGGAAAATAACAAAAGGAGTTAATCATGATAAATTTACTTGGAATTCTAGCGGGAGGATTGATTGGATCAGTCCTCACCTATTTTATTTTTAAGGCTAAAACTATTTCTAAAACTGAATATGACGAGCTGAAAGAAGAATTTAATGAAGCCGCAAAACAGATAGCTGCATCGGAAGAAAAAAATTCTTTACTAAATAAATTTTATGAAGAATTAAAAAAAACCAATTTGCAGCAACAAAATGAAATTAATTTTTTGAATAAAGAAGTTGCTAAAGCCAGTGCCATCAACTCTTCACTAAAGGAAGAAATATTGGCAATTCAGCAAGCTTCACGTTTGGAATTTTCCAATATTGCCAATAAAATTCTTGATGAAAAATCCGAGAAATTCACCCAAACAAATAAAGCCAATATAGATGGAATTCTGAAGCCTCTGGGAGAAAGCATTGAAGCCTTTAAAAAGAAAGTTGAAGATACTTATGATAGAGAATCTAAACAAAGATTTTCTCTTGATGAAAAAATTAAAGAACTAATTCAGCAAACCAACAAAGTTAGCAGCGAAGCCAATAATTTAGCTAGCGCCTTGAAAGGGCAAACTAAAAGGCAAGGCAATTGGGGTGAGATGATTTTGGAAAGTATTTTGCAGCAATCAGGTCTGATAAAGGGGACGCATTATTTTAAAGAACAAAATATTAAAAATGACGACGGCAACAATTTGCGGCCAGATTTTCAGATTTATCTTCCGCATGATGATAAAGGTAATAAACGAGTGATAATGACCGACTCAAAAGTATCTCTTATCGCCTATGATCAATTCTGCTCTAGCGAAACGCCAGAGCTGCAAGCCAGTTGCTTGAAAGAACATCTCAAATCCATCTACCGCCATATCGATAATTTGGCTGAGAAAAAATATGATGATTTTGAAACCGCTGTCGATTTTACCATCATGTTCATCCCCATCGAGCCCGCTTATTTAAACGCTATTCAACATGATGCAGAATTATGGTCTTATGCCTACTCAAAAAGAATTTTGCTCATCAGCCCAACCAATTTAATTGTTTGTTTAAAACTGATAGCCGACCTCTGGAAGCGTGATATGCAAAGCAAAAATGCGATGGAAATTGTTAATAGAGGTGAAAAACTTTATGAAAAATTTGTAGGGTTTTCAGACTCAATGCTAAAAATCGGCAAACATATAGAAGGAACACAAGCAGCTTATAGCGATGCGCTAGACAAATTAAAGACCGGCCGAGGAAATTTAGTTGACCAAGCACTAAAATTAAAAAATTTAGGACTTAAATCCAGCAAACAAATCCCACTTGGAGTTATACCAAATGAGGTAGAAATTGAGACTGTGGAGATAGAGATTGGATCAGGAAAAATTTCTGATCAAGAAAATTAAGTGGTCGGGGCAGAGAGATTTGAACTCCCGACCCTCTGGTCCCAAACCAGATGCGCTAGCCAGACTGCGCTATGCCCCGAATTATTTTTGCATCTGAAATTATAGATGCGAAGATGTGAATTAAGCGGATTTTATAGATTAAACCCGGCTTTAAAGAGCGGGCAGTGTAATTAATCAAATGGTAAAATGTCAATGACCAATTTTGTAAAAAGTGCAGCCTTATTAGCGGCCGTATTTTTCTTAAATATCAGCAATTGCCTGGCTTGGAACGGTTATGAGCGCGGGGGCGGTTCAGAAATTGAAATTAGTAAAGGCACTTTGGTGAGAGAGGGAGAAGATATAAGATTTTACGATTGGGATAAGGCAGAGGATAGAAAGGCCGAGGTAAGAGCGGTGGAATATCTTTTTAACGGCGTTAGGCTGGAAGTTTATGATTTTGTTGAGAAAAAAATCCGCATTTTTGAGATGGAGCTTTAACTGCGCTTATGTCGGTTTTTCTTGCGATAGTCTTTAGGTTCTTGGAACGATCCTTGCCAAACTCCCAGTTTTTTTCTCTTTGCTTCCGCTTCTAACCTTTTTAGCTCTCCATCCGCCTCTTTCAAATTATAGATGATGGACATGCCGTTTTTCACCATTTCATAATTGATATTTACTGTGCCGATTTTGCAAACTCCAAGGTAGCGATTGTAAATATCTCGCTCTTGATATTGGCATTCCACCTTCTTGCCGTTGACTAATTTTTTGAGAAATTCAGTTGAAATTTCTCCGCATAAATATTCGTAATAATTTTTATCCAGACATTTTTGCTTGCTTTCCGGTGCATCGATACCAACAAATCTAATTCGTTCTTTATTGATTTTAATTGTGTCTCCATCAACCACTTGAGCAATTCCGCTAATGGTTGTTATGGGTTTATTTTCAGTTTCGGTAATTGTTTGTGGGATTTGACCGCCATTTTCCAAAGCGGTCAGAATCCAATAGATAAAAGCAGATAGAAAAGTGATTAGGAGAAAAAGAGGGAATGCTTTTTTATGGTTGAGTTTTCTCACTATTTTCTGACCAAGTCATGATATGCCTGCATCAAATTAAGCGTCATTTTGCTAGCATTTGGATAGAAATATTTATCATCAACCGAACCAATTCTGGTTAGCTCTGCAGCACTCCCGGTTAAAAAACCATCTTCTGCATCGGCCAATTCTTCCGGCTTGATATGTCTTTCAACAACTTTGATTCCCATAGATTTTGCCAAATCGATCACTGTCAATCTGGTAATGCCGTTTAAAAAACAATCCGGTTTTGGTGTGTGCAATTCACCATTTTTCATAACCAAAAATAAATTGGCTCCGGTTGCTTCCGCCAAATAGCCACGATAATCAAGCATTAGCGCATCGTTATAGCCTTCATTTTCTGCTTCATGTTTGCTAATGGTGCAAATCATATAAAGCCCGGCAGCCTTTGATGCTGTAGGAGCAGTTTCAGGAGATGGACGTCTGTATTTGGCAAATTTTAATTTTAAGCCAGCCTTTCTCGCTTCTTCAGAATAATAAGGCGGCCAAGCCCAGCAAGCAATTGCAACATGGATTTTATTGCCTTGAGCAGAAATCGCCATTTTTTCAGAACCACGCCAAGCAAAGCAACGCATATATCCGTCAATGATATTTTGCTTTTTAGAAATTTCTTCTTTGGCTTTGTTTAATTCTTCAACTGAGTAAGGAACTTTAAAACCGAGCATCTCAGCAGAACGGTGCAATCTTTCGCTATGTTCCTTCGATTTAAAGATTTTTTTATTGTATATTCTCTCCCCTTCAAAAACGCAGGAAGCATAATGCAAACCGTGATTTAACACATGAACCTTGGCATCTTTCCATTCAACAAATTCGCCATTGTACCAAATATATCCATCTCTTTTGTCGAAAGGTATAATATCCATAATTTATATATTTATTTATTGATTATTTGGTGTAGATTTTTCACGCAAAAGCGAAAATTGCAGGCAGAATTTATTTTATAATTCGTACTAAATCAAGCTCCTATTGGGCTCCTGCCCAAATCAGTTATTATTTTCCAAAAATGAATTTTGACTTAGAGCTAAAAAAGCAATCACAAAAACTTTTAGATTTGGCTCTAAAATCAAATATCAAAATTGCCGTTGCCGAATCTTGCACCGGTGGCTTACTTTGTGCCCTGATCACTGAAATTGCCGGTTCTTCACAAATTTTTGATCGCGGTTTTATCACCTATTCTAATTTATCTAAACAGCAGGAGTTGGGAGTTGAAACAAAAGCCTTAAATGATTTTGGCGCAGTAAGTGAAGAAGTAGCAAAACAAATGGCAATTGGCGCTATAAAAAATTCCAGCTCTGTTTTGAGCATTGCCACAACAGGAATTGCCGGTCCAAAAACTGACGAAAGCCAAAAACCGGTTGGTTTAACTTATATCTCCAGCTTTAACAAATTGAGTAATAATTTAATTACAAAAAAATTTATTTTTTCCGGCAATAGGCATGAAAACCGGATTATGACGGTTAAAAACGCTATTGAAATTCTCATAGAAAATTGTTCGAACAAAAATTTAAATTAGCTAAAATATGATCAAAAAACTAATCACTACTCTCTTTATTTGCGCCCTCTCCTCTTGCTCCTTCACCACTGTAACCATCAAAGGTAGAGATGGATTAAAATTAAAACAGGTTAGTTTTTCAGATTTGCGTGGCTGGAGAAATGATGAGCAAAATAAAGCGGTGATAGCCCTGATTAATTCCTGCAACCAACTTGCAAAAATGCCGGACAAAAAAGAAATTGGCGGTAAGGTTGGAACTATTATGGTTGAAGATTTTCGCGATGTATGCGACATCTCTGAGGCCATCAAGGGCATGAGCTCCAAGCAAGCGAGAAATTTTTTCGAAAATTGGTTTGTGCCCTTTAAAGTTTATGACAATTCTGAAAATGACCAAGGATTATTCACCGGATATTATGTGCCGGAGCTAAGAGGCAGCAAGGTAAAAACGGATATATATAAATATCCTATTTACTCCAAACCAACAGATCTAACTCTTGAGCCATATTTTACCAGGGAAGAAATTGAGAACGGCGCCTTAAACCAGAAAGGATTAGAGCTATTCTATGTTAGCGATCCGGTGGATTTATTTTTCATGCAAGTGCAAGGAAGCGGTAGAGTGATTTTGGAAGATGGCTCTGTTGTTCGTCTTGGTTTTGCCGGCAAAAACAACCGCGAATATTCTTCAATTGGAAAATATATTATTGATAACAAGATTATTGATTCCAAAAACACCTCCTATTTTTCAATCAAGAACTGGCTAAAAAATAACCCGGAAGAGGCCAGAAAAGTTATGAATATCAATCAATCCTATATCTTCTTTAAAGTTTCCAAAAATGATGACGTAATTGGCTCACAAGGTTCGGTCTTGATGCCAGGAAGATCATTAGCGGTGGATAGCGAAATTTTACCACTTGGTTTTCCAATGTGGTTAGATATAAAAAACTCAAACAACATTTACCAAAAATTACTGGTCGCTCAAGATACCGGAAGTGCAATTAAAGGCGCTGTTCGTGGAGATATATTTTTTGGAAGAGGAAAAAATGCTGAAAGCCTAGCGGCCAAAATGAATGACCGCGGCAGCTATTATATTTTATTGCCAACTGCCGCGGTGGATAGGATGGTCGGAAGATAATCTATGGACAATTTGAGACAGTATTTTGTGTGCATGTTGTAGCTAAATCAGCACCCCATATCCCATATTTACCGCATGTTTTTCTGTGATTGGCGACATTACTAGAACAGACAATGCAACCATATGTAGAATTTACGGTCCAAGTGTAAGTACCAGGGCTTGTCATATTAGCTTCACTAGCACTACACATGATATATTCCAAACCAGCATCCTTAACCAACTGAGATTTGGTTTTGTATAAAACGAAATCATCAAAATTAGCATCAGTTGAATAAGCCATAAAATCCCTATCAAAAGCAGTAGTTGTTGGGGTAGTGCAGTCACTATTAGAGCCAGCAGTACAACCATTTTCATTTTCATCGGTAACGGTGCTATCAGCGTTTATTTTTGTAGATGTAGCATTAAAACCCCTAAATTTATTGCTACCATGACTAATCAAAACCATAATTGCATTTTTATTTCCAAGCAAAGCTGTTCCGGAAGGGCCTTGAATGTCAGCTGAAGATAAATCAGTAGTACTAGTATCAGCTGGAGCAGGAGAACCTTTGGTTATTTCAAAACCGTCAGTAGATGCTGTGCTAGTACTAGCTTTAGTAAATCTAGAATCAACTACATAGGTAAATTTAGTACCAAAACCATCTTCTGCCATATCTGGATCAAGGCCAAGAGCAAGAAATGGGACGCCACCATAAGCCAAATTCGGAGCATTAGTAGTTGCAACAATCGCATTACTACAGACACCAGTCCCAACAACTCCACCCGTTGTACCAACTTCCTGTCCATAGTTGATATTGTTGGGCGTTGTTGTTGTGCCGGAATTACCACCTTTTGCAACATTCAACAAAGACGGGCAAGGAAGCCTTCTATTAGCGTTAAGAAAGTTAGTAAGAGCATCATAAATGGTGGCCATTTTCTCTTTAGTGACTTTATTTTTAGCAACATTGATGCTGGTTTTAGAGACCGTAAGCGAACCAGTGATGAGAATTGAAACAATCAAAATAACAATAGCAAGTTCGATTAAACTAAAACCTGTTCTGCCAGATTTGTTATAGGATTTGTGCATTTTTTTGGGGATGTTTTTGTTGATAAACAACAAGCAATGTCTTAGCATGAGCCATTCGATTTATCTCGAATCCACGCCATATTTACACTTCATTACTCGTGAAAAATAATCCGGTTAATTTAAGCAAAATTAGAAATTTGAAGAGGACAAAAATGATCGCAGCCATTTTAATTGTGGTTACCATCTTATCAACAATTATATGGAATCGCTTCATCCAGAACCCCAACGCCAATTTTTATATTCCGGAATCCGATAATAAAACTTATCATCAACCTGAATCAGCAACACCAAGCGATGTCATTTCCCAAATTGAAAATAATTTAGGAAAACCGGTTTTGCTTTTTGTTTACACAACTTGGTGCGGGGTTTGCAAACAGCAGCTGCCAATAATAAATGAGATGGCAAGAAAATTTCAAAAAACTGATTTGAAAATTATTTCCGTTGCAATTGATAAAAATATTGATGCCGCAGGACTGATTGACTATCTGCAATATTATCAAAATATTTATTTTCCACCCCAATATCTTCTATATACTGACGGGCTTGGCGATTTGCTAAAACAAAAAAATATTAAATATAACAAAATCATTCCCCTCACTGTTTTGATCGACAGAGAAGGAGAAATTGAAACCAGATTCACCGGAAATAAGAGTGAGCATTATCTCAACTCCAAAATCATAAAAACTTTGGCAAAAACCCACGCTAAATGACTATAAAACTTTTCAACAGCCTCAGCAAAGCCAAGGAAGTTTTTGTTCCTCTTGATAAAAATAACATCAAAATCTATGTCTGCGGCCCCACTGTTTATGACCGGCCGCATATTGGCAATGCCAGAAGCATTGTGGTTTATGATTTATGGTTTCGCCTATTTTCCAAAATCTTTCCTAAAGTAACTTATGTTCGCAACATTACCGATGTTGACGATAAAATTAATGCTGCTGCACTTGCGAAAAAAATCTCCATTCAAGATTTAACCAACGAGATTTTAAAACTTTTCTATCACGATATCGGGCTTTTAAATGTTTTGCCGCCAAGCCATGAACCTAAAGCCACCGAGCATATTGGCGAGATGATCTCTATCATTGAAAAATTGTTAAAAAATAATCACGCCTATATCAGCAATGGACATGTTTTGTTTGATGTCAAAAGCTATAAAAATTACGGCCATCTTTCCAATCGTCATCTTGATGAGATGATAGCAGGCGCCAGAGTTGAACCGGCAAGCTATAAAAAAGATCCGCTTGATTTTGTGCTATGGAAACCAACGGGTGAAAATGACGATGAATCCTCAGTTTTTGACAGCCCATGGGGCAAAGGAAGACCAGGATGGCATATCGAATGCTCAGCAATGAGCAGCAAATATTTGGGAGATAATTTTGACATTCACGGCGGCGGAGCCGACCTGCAATTTCCTCATCATGAAAATGAAATTGCCCAAAGTAGATGTGCTAATGAAAATTCCTTCTATGCAAAATATTGGGTGCATAACGGCTTTCTAACCGTTAATGGTGAAAAAATGAGCAAATCACTAAATAATTTTTTCACCATCAAAGATCTGCTGGATAAAAATATCCATCCCATGGCAATCAGATATTTGCTGCTTTCAACCCATTATCACAAACCTTTGGACTTTAACGACAAAGCTTTATTTGACGCCAAAAAATCAATTGAAAAATTTTATAACATAATTGGTGATCATCAATTTGATAATTCTTACAAGTCAGATAACCAATATTTAAATCAAATTATTGAAGATTTAAGCGATGATCTTAACACTCCACTGGCTTTTTCAGTGCTGCATGAAATTGTTAAGTCAATCAAGTCGGCTGACGATCAAAACAAAATGGCTTTAATTTCTAACCTGATTGAATGTCTTGATTTTCTTGGTCTTTACGATGCCAATTATTCTTCCGGTTCGCAAAAAAACGAAATTGATGAGAATTATATTTTAGAAAGAATCGAAGCCAGAAAAGCCGCCAAAGCTGCAAAAAATTGGGCAGAAGCAGATGCAATTAGAAAGGAACTTTTAGAAAAGAATGTCGCTATTGAAGATGGAAAAGATGGCGAAGTAAAATGGCGAATTCTTTAGTAACAAGAATACATGTAAGAAGTGGTGGAATCAAACTCACCAGCGCAAGAATCAACCCTTTTATAGACAGGTTTTACATCCAGTTTATTTCTTAAATCTCGAAGATCTTTTTCAGTTTTTCCGGTCAGTTTTGCCAATCTTTTATCAGAAAATCCAAGCTTCTTCAAGCCAAGAATTTCTTCCTTAGTTTCTGATAAACCATTTTCCTGAATTTGTTTTTCGATGTGTATCAACTCACAGATTTGCTCCAAAAACCAAGGTTCAAAACCGGTAGCAGTTTTTATCTCATCAAAAGAAATGCCTTCTCTAAAAGCTTGAGCAATCAGTAAAATTCTATTTGGCTCAGCAATTTTTAGACGGGCTTTGAGCAGTTTTTTTCTTTCATCAGGATTTTCGCAATTGATCACAACTTCATCCAGACCAGTCAAATTCGATTCCATTGATCTAAGGGCTTTTTGCAAGCTTTCAGCAAAAGATCTGCCAATTGCCATGACTTCTCCAACCGATTTCATTGAGCTGCTTAGAATATTTTCTGCGCCCTTAAATTTCTCAAAAGTGAATTTAGGAATTTTAGTGACGATGTAATCAATTGAAGGCTCAAAAGAGGCTGGAGTTTTACCGCCGGTAATGTCATTTTTGATTTCATCCAATGTGAAACCAACCGCCAATTTAGCTGCAACTTTGGCGATTGGAAAACCTGTAGCTTTAGAAGCAAGAGCAGAAGATCTGGAAACTCTAGGATTCATCTCAATAACCAACAACCTACCATCAGCAGGATTAACCGCAAACTGAACATTTGAACCACCGGTTTCAACGCCAATTTCACGCAGCACCGCAATTGATGCATCACGCATTCTTTGATATTCTTTATCAGTAAGAGTTAAGGCTGGAGCAACAGTGATTGAATCTCCGGTATGAACACCCATTGGATCAACATTTTCAATCGAACAGATAATGATAGCATTGTCATTTTTATCGCGCACCACTTCCATTTCATATTCCTTCCAGCCAATAATTGACTCATCAATCAAAATTTCATGAGTTGGAGATGCGGCCAAGCCACTCTCAACAATTTGTTCATATTGCTCACGAGTATAAGCAACACCACCCCCTGCCCCACCCATGGTAAAGCTAGGACGAATAATGGCCGGCAAACCAATGGTTTCCAGCGCTTTCATTGCATCATCAAAAGTTTTAACTATGGCATTTCTTGGAGTTTCCAAGCCGATTTTGTCCATTGCCTTTTGGAATAAATAACGGTCTTCAGCTTTTTTGATAGCGTCAATATTAGCGCCAATCAATTGTACATTATATTTTTGCAGAATATTTCTCTTCGCCAATTCAATTGCACAATTAAGTGCAGTCTGACCGCCAACAGTTGGCAAAATTGCATCAGGTTTTTCTTTTTGAATGATTTTTTCAACAAAATCAGGAGTGATTGGCTCGATATAAGTTTTGTCAGCAACATCCGGATCAGTCATGATAGTTGCCGGATTGGAATTGATGAGAATAACTCGATAACCCTCTTCTCTAAGCGCTTTACAGGCTTGAGTTCCAGAATAGTCAAACTCACAAGCTTGCCCGATTACTATTGGACCGGCTCCAATAATTAAGATTGATTTTATATCAGTTCTTTTAGGCACAAAATTTAATGAGGACGGATGAAGGATTTATAATTAAGAAGGAGGATTTAGAACTCAGAACTTGTCTAAAAAAGTTCTAAGGGTTTTATCCGGGCCGGAGAACCGACCCGAATAAAATTATTAAAGAATAAACTATTTTTTTGACTCTTCCATTACAGTCACAGCACGACGGTTTTTGCTCCAGATTTCTTCACCTTCACCAACAAATGCTGGTCTTTCTTTACCATAGCTGATGGTTTTGATTCTAGAAGATTCAACACCGTTAGAGGTTAGGTAATTTTTAACAGCATTAGCTCTTTTTTCACCAAGAGCAATGTTGTATTCTCTAGTGCCTCTTTCGTCACAGTGGCCTTCAAGAGTGATTTTGATGCTCGAATCGCTCTTCAACCAAGCAACTTGATTATCAAGAACTTTCTTAGCGCTATCAGTTAAAGCTGAAGAATCTAGATCAAAGAAAACTCTATCAGCAACTTCAACTTGTTCAATTGCAGCTTGAGCTTGGGTATTTACAGCTTCAGCGGCAGCCTTGCTTTCAACAGCTTCAAAATTTTGAGTATTTTGAGGTACTTCAACTGGTTTTTGTTCAGTCATTGCAGCTTCATCATCTAAAGAATCATCAAAGTCAAATTTCTTTCCTGCGCAAGAAGAAATTGAGATGGCCAATAAAGCCATAAGTAAAATTTTTTTCATAATATTTGTAGTGGTTGATTTTTTACTAAGTTGGTGAGTGGAAGAAGCAAAAACTTACTGATGATTTTGAATTGAAGCAAATTGTTTGTCAAGGAAGTTTTAGTCAAGTTTTTTATCAACTTCATTCATGGCAAGATTCTGCTGTTTCCTGAGATTAACGAGGTAATATTCTTTCAATCCTTCAGTATCTTTAACCTGGTTGGAAGAAATATAATCGTTATTTTGTAAATATCTCTTGCTAAGCACTCTAAGACGCTGCGGCCTTGTCAGATAAACCCACTCCACCTCCAATACCCTTATCTCATCATCTAAACTGACGATTTTGCTATCAATTTTAGCCATTTTGTCTTGCAAACTCTCAACTTTAAATTGGACAAAAAACATCAAAGAAATGCTAAAAAGAACAATAAAAGCTAAAGAGCTATTGATGAGATAAATTTTTCCGGTCGTACTGAGATTTTTTATTTTATTCACAATCATGTTTTTTAAGTTTTAATTGCCAATCTTAACCTGGCTGATCTTGATCTAATATTTCTTTCCATCTCCTCTTCGCTTGGTTTGATGGAAGATGATCTCGGTAAAAAGAACTCATAAACTTTTTGGTAATCTATCGAGAAAACCTGCGGCCCGTAGCGAGAAATATTCCTCTCGCTATAACCGCTTTCTTTTCTCAAAAAATTTTTTACTAAACTGTCCTCAAGAGAATGAAAGGAGACCACAACCAGTCTTCCATCCTTCTTTAACAATTTTTTTGATGCCTCTAGAGCCTTTTCCAACTGCCCTAGCTCATCATTAACAAAAATCCTGATCGCTTGAAAAGTTTTAGTTGCCGGGTGAATTTTTCCCGACTGAAATCCGTAAATTTTCTTTACTATCTCTGCCAATTCCAGACAGGTTTTTATTTGTCCTTTCCCACGTACTTCAACAATTCTTTTTGCGATTTGGCGATGTTTTTGTTCTTCACCATAATCACGAATTATTTTTGATAATTCGGCTTCCGCAAAATCATTGATTACTTCAAAAGCACTAATACCAAGCGAGCGATCCATCCTCATATCCAGCTTTTCAGAAGAGCTAAAAGAAAACCCCCTATCCTCTTCATCAAGCTGCATTGAAGAAACTCCCAGATCTAAAACAATTCCATCAACTTTTTGTTCAATCTTTTCTTCCATAAAAGCAAAAGGAGATCTGATAAATCTAAATCTATCCCCGAATTCTTCTTTTATTTTTCCGACGAATTTCTCAACAGTTTCATCGCGGTCAAGCCCTATGACACTGCATTTAGCTAACTGCAATATTGCCTTCGTATAACCGCCAGCCCCAAAAGTTGCGTCGATAAAAACTTCATTATCTTTTGGACTTAAAGCTTCTAAAACCTCTTTAAGTAAAACTGATTGATGTGGCTGTTTAATATTCACTTCTTATTTTTTAAAAATGGTCTGGCCCAATTTCTTGAACCGAAAAAATCTCCCAATTTTTTTAGATTCGGATATGGAATTTAAAGTTCCATCTATCCAACCAAACCATCCTCCTTTATCTCTTTAGTTTTTAGATACCAATTTCAAATTGGTTAAATTTTCCTTAGCTGTTGCCTTGGCCTTTTCTAGATATTTGGCAAATTTTTGCGGGTTCCAAATTTCAAAAGTTGGGCCTTTACCGATAAAAATTGCTTTATCATTTAACTCGGCTTTTTTAATTAAGTTTTCTGGCAAAATAATTCTTCCATCTCCATCAAAAGGCAGTTGAACAACGCAACCCAAAACTGTTGTTGCCATAGAATCCCGCTTTGCTGAAAAAGGATCCAAATTGTCAATTGATTCACTAAGTTGCTTAATTCTGCTGATGTCGCAGCCTTCAATACATTCATTAACCAAGGATTCGTAAACAATGATCCCTGCAAAATCCTGGTTTGCCAAAGAGGCACGAAATTGGGCCGGCACGGAGATTCTGCCTTTCTTATCAATTTTGTTTTCAAAGGTTGATAAAAATAACGCCATTTTTCGTTAGTAATTGGGATAAATCCTAGATTCCCGCCCTATAGACGGGAACCTGTCTTTCTCGATCCAGTAAAATCAAGGCTCAAATCTTGAGCTGGTTTTTCTGGTTTATTATGGAATTTTATGGGTTTTTATGAGAAAGAATGGGAGATTATGGATAATAACCGGAGATGTCAATAATTTTGTCGAAGCAAATTGAAGGATTTTTTGCACCTTGAAATTGGTTGATTAATCACTAAATCTGCAAAGCTTTTGTTAACCAAAAACAATCAAAACCATGCAAGCCAAAGAATATAATTTTGACGTCGAAGTCGGGAAAGTTTTAAACCTGATGATCAACTCGCTTTACACCAATAAAGATGTTGCACTGCGCGAACTTATTTCTAATGCTTCTGACGCTTGCGATAAATTTCGCTATCTGGCAGTGCAAAATTCACAACTCTCTAAAGAAGATGAAGAGCTAAAAATTTCCATTTCAGTAGACAAGAAAAACCGCCAACTAATTATTCAAGACAATGGCATCGGGATGAATGAGGAAGATCTACGCCAGAATTTGGGAACAATTGCAAAATCGGGAACTGAAAATTTCATTAAATCTCTGACCGGAGATAACAAAAAAGACCTACAATTAATCGGACAATTTGGGGTTGGTTTTTATTCTGCTTTTATGATCGCAGATAAAATTGAAGTGATTTCAAAAAAATATGATGATGAGAAAACTTATAGCTGGCAATCAAAAGGTGGCAATGGTTTTAGCATTACTGAAAGCAATGAAAATATCGGTCGTGGAACAAAAATTATTCTGCATTTAAAGGAAGGTGAGAATGATTTTCTGGATCGCTTCCATATTAAACATGTAGTTCAAACTTATTCTGATCATATCAATATCAAAATTGAATTTATCCCGGAAACTGGAAATCCAGAAACCTTAAACTCAGCCTCGGCTCTTTGGACAAAGCCGAAAGAAGAAATTACAGCCGAGCAATATCAAAATTTCTTTAAACACATTTCCCACTTGCCGGGAGATCCATTCATGGTTTTGCATAACAAAGCTGAAGGTGTTTTGGAATATACCAACCTACTTTTCATTCCATCTACTAAACCTTTTGATTTATTCCATCCTGATAGAAAAGGACGCGTAAAATTATATGTTAAGAAAATATTTATAAGTGAGGATTTGGATTTAGTTCCAGCCTGGCTACGCTTTTTGCGTGGCTTGATTGATTCTCAAGATTTGCCGCTCAATATCAGCCGTGAAACTTTACAATATAATTTGGTGTTGGAAAAAATTAAGAAAGCGATAGTTAAAAAAGTTCTTTCTGAGCTAAAAAAGAAAGCCTCTGACAATGAAGAAGAATATGTAAAATTCTGGAATAATTTTGGTGCAGTGCTTAAAGAAGGACTTTGCGAATCTCACGAATTTAAAGATAAAATCCTGGAAATTTGCCGCTTCTACAGCTCTAAATCTCCAGATAAGTTAATCTCAATCGCCGAATATTTAGATCGATGCAAAATCGGGCAAGATAAAATTTATTATCTAACCGGTGAATCAATTGAAAAAATCAAAAATAGCCCACAACTAGAAGCCTTTGTTTCCAAGGATATTGAGGTGTTATTTTTAACTGACACGGTTGATGATTTTTGGGTAACTGTTACCAATCAATATAAAGAAAAAGATTTTCAATCGATCACCCGATCCGACATTGATCTGGAAAATATTGATAAGGAAAAGACAGAAGAAGATGAGGAAGAAAAGAAAAAAGAAGATAACACAAAAGATGTTACCAATTCCGAATTTGATAAACTGATTGCAAAAATAAAAACAGTTTTAGGAGAAAAAGTTAAGGATGTGAAGATCTCCAAAAAACTGGATTTAAGCCCGGTTTGTTTAGCGGTAGATGCAACTTCAATGGATATTAGAATGGAACGTTATTTGCTTGAGCAAAAACAAATTCTTAGCACTTCCGCTAAAATTTTGGAGATCAATCCGAACAACAAAATCATTAAATCTCTAAATGAAAAATTAGCAAGCGCACCTGATGAAGAAAAAATTGCCGATGCTATAAAAACTTTATTTGATCAGGCTTGTATTATAGAAGGAGAACCGATTGAAGATATCAAAGATTTTTCCCGAAGACTAAATGAGCTAATGTCTAAATGACGCCGTGAGTTTCTCTTATATAAACTCCGGCCACTAAACTATTTTCCGCTATAGTATCAATCAGGCTAAAGCCAAATTTTTGGTGAAAAGAAATTGATCTTTGATTATTTACCGGCTCGTGAATGATTCGGCAAATTACACTTTCATATCCCCGCAAGAAAGCTTCTTGCAAAAACCGACCGATCAACGCCCTGCCAATATTTTTTACTCCGGGTTTAACTGCAATCTGGCGGTAATAAATTATTTTGTCTAAAGATTTTATTTGCTTTTCTGACAAACAAGGCAAGATTCCCTTTTTTAAAATTTCTGATAGCTGTTCTAATCGGGTAGCAAGCAAATAACCCAATATTTCATCTTGTTCTTTTGCTACTAAAGCAATGCTGTTTTTGTGATCTGAAATCACTTTATCAATTTCTTCCTTCTCAATATTTCTAACCAAAAATCCCTTTCGTGACGAAGCTTCTGCCGCATCTTGATTGTTAAAATCTATTAGATTTTCTTTGAGGATTGCCAAAATTGGCAAAGCATCTTCCAGGGTTGCAAATTCTATTTTCATTGTCCAATTAGTTGGGGTTTTAGAGCTAAACTATTAATTAGATTTGGCTTGTCAGTAGAATGGAAATCTAGCGATTTAGAAAAATAGAAATTTGACAAGTTGCCTTGATTTTGACTGCCGATTTTGGAGGTGTCAATCAAATCTTGTACCTACAGCCAAAAGGTTCTAGAGAATTAAAAGTTTTTATGGAAAGATTATAAAAATGAGAGAAAAGACTATATAAAGATTATAAGTTTCAACTTAAGATTTTTTGAGGAAGCTAAGCAAGGATATAAAAATTAAGAGGGATTTTTGTCCTTTGATTGTTTTTTATTTTTTATCAAATCCCTGGTTTTTAAAATTAGTATTATTCCAGATAGGATAATGACTAAGATATTTTTTAAAATTATTGGCATACTATCTGACAGTAATCCATAGATTAGCCAGAAAATTACGCTGAGAAGCGAGAGGAAATACATCCAAAAAGAAAGGGCATTGGTATCTTTAGTTTGTATCACTCTAACTGCTTGAGGAACAAAACAAATTACACTTAATATTGCGGCAATATAGCCTATTACTTCAACTAAAGACATTTAAAAACTAAAAGTAAAAATCTTGCACCTGATGATCAGGATCTGAAAAATATCCAGACAATTTGCAAGCCGATTATAAAGACTTTTGCGCCTGATTATCAAAATCTACAGGCGTTGATAATTTCCATTCTCCCGTTCCTTCATTTGTAAATGCTTCACTTCTCTTCGAAAATACAGTTGCACTTTCCAAAAATCCTTGGGAAAGAATTCCAGATTTAATGGCTTGTATAAAGTTTTCTCCTTCACGCGGGTGAACACTTAAGCAATTAAATCTACCATGAAATTTATGATGAGTGTAAGGAGGAAAATTTAAAACCACTATTGAATTTTTTATAAATTCTATATTTGCCTCACAATCTTTTCTTCTATCCGGATCTTCAGCAATTCCACAAAAATTTAAAGTTACTCCGGCTGGCTTATCTGTAGTAACAATAATTAAACTTCTTTCTCCGGGGTGATAATGCATATTTGTTGTTTCTTCTTGTGTAGTGCCAGAGCTAAAATTCATTAAAGTGCCACTACTCTTATTATGTATAGTTGGCTTATAAACTACCGCAGTACGCTCTTCAAAGAAATGTTCGCTATTTGGATCAGTGGAGATTCTTATTTGTAGAGATCGAGAAAGTTTTTTTGCCTGAGATGGCGTTAGAGAACAAATAGTATTAATGGAATATCTGTTGATATTTTCTTTATGTTCATAAACTCTTTCTAAGGGACTAAAGCTAAAAGCAAAAACTTTCTTAACATCTTCTTTTGCTGGCGTATATAGTGAAAAAGGCCTGTGCTCCTCAACAATAAGAGTACCAGCACCTTTATCTCCTATTAATGTCACAGAATCCTTTAATAAATCCTGAGGGGAAACATTATTTGAAGGCTTGACTCCACATGGAGCAAATTTAGCAACAACAGGAGCTCCACTAGAAGCAATCATTATGGAACCAAAGCGGCGACCGGATGAAAGTTTTATATCTGGCTTGCTTACTTGAAAAACTTCTGACTCTGAAAGTTTCAAAGGATGTGAATCTTGACCTTTTAAAAAGTTAAATCTTTTTATATCACTTTCCGAAAAAGTTCCTTCTAGTGAGTGATAGTGAAAGAAAGTCTCTTCTGATAATTCTTCCGAAAGGGATCTGGTATAAATATTGGCAGAACCGGGCCTAAAACTATTTAAGGCCCGACTTAATGCAGGATTAACAAAAGTTTTTAATGCATTTCTAGCTGGTCGCATTTTTTGGTTTAGTTTTATGTTGCGCCCTTTTATGGGCATCGAGTAATTTCTCTGTCTGCAACATCTTCACAAAATCTTTTGGCAGGCCACTAAAAATTTTCCCTTTTTTAAATAGAATTCCGTAAGTCATTTCAGGGAAGTAATTGGTGAGTGATTTTCCAACTAAATTGCTTTGGCTCTCACCTTCCAAAACAATATTTGAAATAATAGCGACTCCAACATTATCGCTAACAAATTTTTTCAAAATTTCCCAATCAGCAGTTTCAAATTCTATGTTAGTCTTTATGCCATGAGATTTAATAATATCTTCAAAGGCAGGTAAAGTAATAAATTTTGGATCAATTCTAACAAGATTATATTTGGCCACATCCGATAAGTTAATATTAGATTTTTTTGCTAAAGGATGATCTTGTCTAACCAACAAAATTGGCTGATAAGTAACAATTGGAATAAATTCCAATTCCTCAGGCACTTCATCTCTATAAATCGGATAAACAAAAAAATCAATCTCATCATTTATTAATCTTTGTATCGCATCTTCTTTTGACAAATTGCGGATATTAAATTTTGCACTTGGGTAATCAGCCGAAAATTTCTCTACATATTTAGGCAAAATATAAGAAATGCTGACGTGATTGGCAGCCATATTAACTGTGCTTAATTTCTTTTTCTCAGCGCTAGTGATAAAGCTTTTAAATAAATCATCTATACCTTGAATATAAGGGATTGAGCATGAATAGAGGATTTTGCCGGCTTCGGTGATTTCAATTTTCTTTTTATTTCTATCAAATAGCTGGGTTTTTAAATCTCTTTCTAAAGATTGAATTTGAAGGGTGACTGCAGATTGGGTTAAACCGATTTTTTCTGCTGCTTTAGAAATGCTTCCTGTTTGCACACTGTAGTAGAACCCTCTTAATTGCTGAAGGCGATTGTTTTTATAATAGAATTGTTTTGGTAATTGCATGTTGGTTAATAATCCTGGTTAGGTTTGATATAAAAAACATAAATTAATTAAAGCTGAGTTTTAGAATCTGCCCTGAATTTGCTAGAATAGTTGAAAAGCTTGAGTTTCTAAAACAGAACAACACAACGAAACACAAAACGCCAAGCTTAACGCCAGTCAGTGGAAATTTTAGATAGATTCTTAATGATTTAAAAAACAAAACACCTCATCTCGACCTAGCTTCTTTATTACTACTTAGCTCGTTTTTATTTTAATTATCAATATTTTTTTGAAAAAATTTTATATGAATGTTCTAATTTAGAACAGTTTGCAAAAAATCTGTTAGCAAAAATAGGCAGAATATTGATAGGTCTGAATCCAGCAATGACGATTTTTAACATTAAGAATTTTATCTTAATGAGCTAGGAAAATAGCGGTATAAACGCACCTGATTAAAAATAGGTAGGAAAAAGAAAGGCAATAAAATTATTGCGTTTCTATTTTGTAAAATTGGAAAAGGTACTAGATCACTTTGTGTTTTTTGCCAATCCGAATGAAAGCATTAATTGCTTTATCAAGATGCTCTTTACTATGTGCAGCAGAAATTTGCACACGGATTCTCGCCTCATTTTTTGGCACAACCGGAAAGGAAAATGCTACTACATAAATCCCTTCTTCTTCGATCAAATCTTTTGCAACCGCCGCTGCAAGCTTGGCGTCATAAAGCATTACCGGAGCAACAGGATGAATGCCAGGCCTGATATCAAAACCAGCTTCCAGCATTTTTGACCTAAAATATTTGGTATTGTCGCTTAATTTGCTGATTAAGTTTTTAGAGTTTTTAAGCATTTTTAAAATCTCCAAAGCAACCGCTGCAACTGCCGGAATTGTGTTGTTAGAGAATAAATATGGCCGGCTTTTGTTGCGCAATTTATCAATGATTTCTTTTTTGGAAGCAATAAAGCCACCCCCTGCCCCGCCAAGAGCTTTTCCTAAAGTGCTTGATAGAATATCAACCCTCCCCATGACACCGCAAAACTCAATAGTGCCTTTGCCATTTTCACCAACAAATCCAGTAGCATGAGAATCATCAACCATCACCATGCAATTATATTTTTCTGCCAAATCGCAAATTTCTTTTAGCTTGGCAATATCGCCATCCATTGAAAAAACGCCGTCAGTAACAATGATTCTGCTTTTAGAAGCTGGAACTGCAGCCTTAATTTTTTCTTCCAAATCCGCCATATCATCGAATTTGTAAAAAAATCTTTGCGCCTTGCACAGCCTTATTCCATCAATCAAACTAGCATGATTTAAATCAGCGGAAATAATGGCATCATCAGCATCAAATAACGCTGCAAATACACCGTTATTAGCAGCAAAACAGGAGCTATAACTAATAACATCTTCATAGCCCAAAAACTGCGCCATGCTAATTTCAAATTCCCTATTAACATCCATAGTGCCGCATATAAAACGCACCGAAGCCGTGCCGAAGCCATATTTATCAATGGCTTTTTTAGCAACTTCCCTCAAAGCCGGATGATCGGCTAGGCCTAAATAATTATTGGCGCAAAGATTGATGACTGATTTCTTATTTCCATTTTGATCAATAATATCAACCTCCGCCGATTGCGAAGAAGTTATGGAATATTCTGATTTGTAAAGACCTTGTGATTTTAGATCTTGCAACTCGTTAGCGATATTTTCTAAAAACTGTTTTTGAATCATTTTGCTGCTAATTTTAAAGTTAGTTTTTCAATCATATCTTCAACCATTCTTTCCAGATTATATTGCGGCTTCCAACCCCATTCATTGCGCGATGAAGAATCATCAATTGATTGCGGCCAAGAATCGGCAATTTTCTGGCGAAAATCCGGTTTATATTCTATCTCAAATTCAGGAATATGTTTTTTGATTTCAGCAGCAATTTCTGCGCAAGAAAAACTCATGCCTGCAAAGTTAAAATTGCAATGATGTTTTAGCGATGAAAAATCCGCTTCTGAAAGCTCAATTGTACCGCGAATGGCATCAGGAAGATACATCATCGGCAAAACGGTATCGGCCTGCAAAAAACAGCTATATTTTTTGTGCTTGATTGCCTCATAAAAAATTTCAACCGCGTAATCAGTCGTGCCACCGCCAGGTAAAGTTTTAGAGCTGATAAGACCTGGATATCTTATTCCCCTAACATCCAAACCAAATTTTGTGACATAATATTCGCAAAGCAATTCTCCAGCTACTTTTGTTACACCATACATGGTTTTAGGCAATAAAACCGTTTCTTGTGGAGTATTTTGTCTTGGTGTTTCCGGGCCAAAAACAGCAATGGAACTTGGACACATAACTTGTTTTATACCGAACTCTCTGGCAATTTCTAAAATGTTATGAAGCCCATTCATATTCACATCCCAACATAAATGAGGGTTTTTTTCTCCGGCAGCGGAGAGAATTGCAGAAAGGTGATAAATCACATTAATCTGATGTTTCTTAACAATATTTTCTATTCCTCTTTTATCCAAGACATCAAGGAGTTCAAAAGGCTCAAACTCGCTCTCTTCCGGCTTTGGACTTCTTATGTCAGAAGCTATGACATTTTGCGCACCATATTTTTTGCGTAACTCCGTCAGCAGCTCTGAGCCAATTTGCCCAATGGCTCCTGTTACTAAAATTTTCTTAGTCATTCTAAAAATTATTGATGTTAAAAACTTCTTTCTAACCTAAATGAAGAAGGCAAAAGAGATTTTATCTTTGGATCATGAATTCTTAAATAATCAATTTTTTTGCTGATTAGATAAGATGAAATCATAGAGGTTTTATTTATTCTTGTAGCTTCACCCCAGCTTTTATCCCAGCTTAACTGGTCTAAAAAACTTTTGTTGGAATGGCCGACACATAAAGGTAAATCAAGGTTTTTGAAGGAATCAATTTTTTGCAACAACTCAATTGATTGTTTAGCATTTTTGCCAAAACCAATTCCGATATCAAAAATAATTTGTTCTTTTTTTACTCCGTTATTTTGTAATTTTTCTAGCTTATTTTTCATCCAACTAGACAAAACTTCCATAATATCAAGATTTTCATCAACCACTTTGGCTTTGTCTGCCGGCACTCCTAAATTATGCATTACGATAATTTTTTTGCCGCTTTTTGCCGCCAATTTTATCATGTTTTCATCTTCAAAACCAGAAACATCATTGATAATATCAATGCCTAGTTTCAACGCTTCAGATACAGTTTGATGATGCCTACTATCAAGACTGATTTCAATTTTACGCTGATTTTTAGAATTGTGATTTGAAATATATTTAACAATCTCCGGTAAAATATTTTTCAATCTTTGCCATTCTTCATCAGGAAAAACTTCAACTGCACCAGGGCGCGTAGATTCTGCCCCGATATCAATTACATCAGCGCCATCTAAAATTAATTTTTCTAGATGTTCTAAAGAATTGTAAGCGGAATTATGTTTACCACCATCAAAGAAGGAGTCAGGCGTTATGTTTAAAATACCAATAACTTTGGTTGTTTTAATTTTGGAACTTACTTCAGAATGGCCTACCACTTCTTCTCAAACTTTTTTCTGATATAAACAGCAACAGCATTAAAGCTGATCAAAAACATCAATAGAACCATGATGGCTGCGGCAGATTTTTCTGCAAAACCAAGCTCTGGACTATCCGACCACAGATAAATTTGCACCGGCATTGCAGTTGCAGGATCCATAAGACCGTGAGGCACATCGGCAATAAAGGCAACCATGCCAATCATCAATAGTGGCGCGGTTTCACCAAGTGCGCGCGATACAGCCAAAATTGTACCGGTCATGATACCAGGAAGCGACAAAGGTAAAGTGTGATGAAACATTACCTGAACTTTAGAAGCACCCATGGCAATTGCCGCATCTTTAATTGACTGAGGTATGGTTTTAATGGAATTTCTAGTTGAAATGATAATGACTGGCAAAACCAGCATTGACAGGGTCAAACCGCCAACAATAGCGGATGATCTTGGAAGATGCATGAAATTTAGATAAACGACCAAACCCAACAGACCAAATATTATTGAAGGAATGGCTGCCAGGTTGTTAATGCTAACCTCCAGAATATCAACCCAAACATTCTTTTTGGCAAATTCCTCCAAATAAAAAGCGCTCATTACACCAATAGGAAAAGCAGCGAGGAGAAAAACAATAACAACAAAGAAAGAACCGGCGATTGAGGCAGACATTCCAGCTACTTCCGGCTCAGCAGAATCGGCATATTTGAAAAAATTCCAATTAAATCCGCCAGAAATTTTGCCTTCAGATTGCAAATTTTCTATCCAGGCAATTTGGTTATTTTTTAATTTTCTCTCTTCATTTGGAGTTGTTTTTGAAATTTTTCCTTTCAAAAACATGTCAACATCGGAAGAAACTGAAAGCCAAAAACTATGCCTCTTACCAAGCAATTCTGGATTTTTCTTTAACTGGTTTTTTAATTCCAGATGAGCAATTTTGCTAACTAAATGATATAAATTGGCTTTCTCTAAAGTGGTTTTTGCATCAGGGAATTTTTTTTTCAGAGATTCTTTGATGAGCAAACGGTAATTGATCTGATCAATAGTCTTTTCTTCTCCAAGATCAATTTCCAACCCAATTTTATGGGTTATAAAAGCTGGCGCTCCGCGATAAATAATAGCGATAAAGAGCACTGATAAAAACAGCACTGCAACAGCTATTGAAAATACGCCGGCATATTTAAAAATCTTTTCGCTGCGATACCGCTTTTGCAGACTTTTTTGTATTACGTCACTAGACATATCTTTAGGGATAAGGCTGCTTTAAAAGATTATTTTTCTATTATTCTGCTATCACTAGCTAAAATTACATGATTGATGACTTTATTAACTCCCCAGGTTTTAGATGCTATTTCATTAACCGCCACAATTTCAGCTTGACTCTTCGCAATTCCAATCAAATAAACTATTCTATTGATAGTGATAACTTTGATATTTGATAAGGATGCATTGTTAGAAAATAAAATTTTGGCATCAATTTGAGTGGTAATTGAAGTATCGCTGAAATAGTTAAAGAAAGTTTTGATCATACTTTTATTTCTTACGACTTGAATTTCATCAATCACTTCCCTCACGCCCTCAACTTCCCAGGCAAGTTTATTGGCCATTTTCACCATAGCGTCTCTGTTAACTATACCGGTCAGCAAAACCCTTTGCTCATTAACGCTAACCCCAATTTTGTTAGCTGGGCTTTTTAACCCGGCAGTAATAAATTTTTTATCAATTTGGGCACTGATCCAGGCATCATCCTTAGTACTTGAAACTTTGCGTTCCTGTTTTACCAAAAAACCGGTGGTGGCTGTACCGACAATTACCGTTTCCACACAAGAAGTAATAAATAACAGCGATAATAAAATCAGAATATATCCTTTCATATTTTCTATGTTTAAATGATTGCAATTTAGTTTTTTTAAATATAGATTTTCCCGCTCGTTGTAAGCGGGTGTAGCTCAGTGGTAGAGCACAACCTTGCCAAGGTTGGGGTCGAGGGTTCAAGTCCCTTCACCCGCTCCAACAAGCCCCACCTAAAAAACATCTTCTCAAGCTTAATCTACAAGCTTTGACAAAGCATCTCTGTTAATTTCAATATAAGCATTTCTTCGCAGATCCATCAAATAACCTTTGGCTAACAAAGTTAATTTTTTGTTAAAAATGATATTTCTAACCTGCTCTAAATCCTCATCAGCCAAAGTGCTAAAAGTTTTTTTATTTGTAACCTTAAAAATGTAATATCCATCATCCAATTGTATTGGCTTGGTTATGTCATTTATCTTTATCTGGCTAACTGCCTGATAAACTTTGTTATCTACATCTCCTGCTCCAACCCAGCCAATTTCTCCGTTGAATTCCGCAGTTGGACTTCTCGAAAATTGCCTAACAATATCATTGAAATCCTTACCTCTTTTTAACTCATCAAACAATTTAAAAGCCAGATCTTTACCATCAATAGAATTGCCATCTCTTTTATAGCTGGAAGGAATAAATATCTCAGACAAAAAATATTTATTAACCTTGGATTTTACTTTTCTAAGCTCTAAAAGTTCATCAATTTCAGATTGTGATATTGTCACTTTTGGCACAATATTTTTTCTTACAATATCTGACCATAATATTTGTGATTTGATTTGCTCTACAAAGCTTTCGTAGGAAATGGATTGTTTTTTAAATATGGTAGGTAGATCTTTTGGACTCTTGCGCCAATTACCAGCAATTTCTTTTAGGGCGTTATCAAATTTTTCCTGGTCAAGCTCAACCTCAAGCACTTTGGCTTCTTTTGCCTGAAGCTCTTCATCAATCATTTTTTGCAAAATTTGATTAATGATGGAAAGCTTTTCCTGCTTTTTATTTAGCTGAATTCTGGAAGTTTTGATCACCAGATTATAACGATTCATCAGATCGATATTGGTGATAATTCGGTTATCAACTTTTGCAACGGAGAAAATTTGCTCTTGAGCAGAAAGTGAGCTGCTAAAAATAATAAAAATAGCAATAAAAGAGGCTAGGAAGGAAGGAAGCCTGTATGGATTTGATATTTTATTTTTTTGAATCTTTGTAAACACTGATACCTCTCAACAAGTCAATTGCTCTAGCCAGCTGGTAATCTTTTCCATAAAGCGCAAAATTTTCGTCATTAGATTGATTTTTAGCATCTTTAATTTCATCTTCAATTTGGCTTTTTAAGTGACCATCTAGAGACGCTTCAGAGCTTACATTTGCAGCATCTTTAGTAGATTTTTCAATCTTGGCTTCTTCAATGAGAATGTCAGGATCAATGCCGTGAGCTTGGATTGATTTGCCAGATGGAGTATAATAAAGAGCGGTGGTCATTTTTAACGCACCCTGATTGCCAGACAATGGAATGACTGATTGTACGGAACCTTTGCCAAAAGATTTTGTTCCCAAGATAACTGCACGCTTATTATCTTGTAGAGCGCCTGCAACAATTTCTGAAGCTGAGGCAGAGCCTTCATTAATTAAAACCGCAACCGGAATATCCTTGGTTAAACTCTGATTGGCGCTATCTTTATAAATTTTTGTGTCAGATTTATTGCGACCAGAAATTGAGACGATGGTTTTATCTTTATCCAAAAATACATCACTAACCTTAACCGCCTCATCTAAAAGCCCACCCGGATTACCTCTTAAATCCAAAACTATGCCTTTGATTTTATCACTACCAATTTGATTAATGATTTTCTTTAAAGATGACTCAACACCACCAGAAGCCTGTTCTGAAAAGCTATTGATTTTAATATAAGCAACATCCTGCTCTTTATTTGATCTAACTGCTTTGATTTGAATATTTTGTCTTTGCAAAATAATTTCCAGAGGTGTTTTTTCACCTTTTCTTAAAATTGTAACAGAAACTTTAGTATTCGGTTTTCCTCTTAATCTCTTAACTACATCTTCAATTTTCAGTCCCACAACTGATTTTCCGTCAACCTTGCTGATATAATCCCCGGATTTGATACCAGCCTTTTCAGCCGGCGTTCCTTCAATGGCGGAGATAACTTTTATCAAAGAATATTCAACAGTAATTTCAATACCTACACCGCCAAATTCACCTTTGGTTTGGACTTGCATTTCTTTAAAATCATCCTCATTTAAATATGCGGAATGAGGGTCAAGAGATGATAAAATGCCGGAAGCAGCAGCTTCAGCAAGTTGCTTATCAGTCTTTTCTTCAACATAATCAGTTTTAACCCTAGCAACTATATCCTGAAGAAACTGGCTTTGATCATCTTTTGAAAAACCGACAACTGCTGGCTTGGAATTCTGACCTTGGGAATAAGAAATCGCAGAATATAAGGCGGTAGAAATAATGGCCAAAAGCAGTAATGTCGATTTTATAAAATTTCTCATGATCAAGTTTTTAATCTTATTTAAAGGAGTTGTTTTCGACTTTTTTGAGGGGTTCATTGAGTGATATTTATGTCGCAAGAGTGATTTGTTCAAATCATCGGACCATGTGAAAGGTCCAAGAGCTAACTGGAAACTATATTATATCATATTCCTTTTTTAGCGTATCAGTAACATTTTGAGGTGGTTCCTCACCATAGGCAGAATAAAGGATTTCTCCATAATTTTCCAAATGGATGATATCGTCATTTAATGCGCTAAGAAAAGCAGGAAGTTTCATTTTTTCTACCAAAACATAGTACCAAGCATTCCGGCCGTCATCAATACCCTTAACCAGATATATTAAATCTGCGGTGCTGATGTCATCAGTGTCTGAATGTTGATGATGATACCCGAAAGAGGCTCCTACACTGGTTACTTTTGTATTTGTCATTGTTTAAGTAAGTTTTTGGTTAATAGCGTTATTTTATATCATATTCTCTTTTAAGCTCGTCAGTTATGTTCTGAGGCGGCTCATCGCCATAGGCAGAATAAAGGATTTCTCCATAATTTTCCAAATGGATGATGTCGTCATTTAATGCTTTTAAAAACAAAGATAATTTTAATCTCTCTACCAAAACATAATACCAAGCATTCCGGCCATCATCGACACCTTTTACTAAATAAACCAAATCAGCCTTGCTGGATTTTGTGGCATCAATTGGAGAATTTCTGGTTTCAGCAGAGCTAGAATGGCCTAAGGCCTCACCAGTTGTTTTTCTCTCTGGAGCTGATTTTTTTTCTTCAAGCAATTTTGATATTGTGTTACCACCTTTTTTTGCATATTTCTCTGCAAATGATCCGTCAGACATGTTTATATGAATTGTGAATTAAGATTGAGTATTATTATTTTTATTTAACCACCAGTCATTTACTGGCTTTCTCGGGCCGCAAGGGCCGTCGTTAGTAGAAACGCAAGGACTTTTTACATCCACAACTCTACCTCCGGTACAAGAGGAAAATAACAAACTTAAAAGGGAAATTAGCAGGACTTTTTTCATAACTATCAATAAATTGATTTATTGATCAAAACTATAAATACTGTTCTTGACGAAGTAAATATTTATTATCTCTAAATGGTAAACAATCAATCAGATTTTTTATTTGACAACATCAATATAATCGGCCTTGGGCTGATTGGCGGAAGTTTGGCAAAATCCTGCAAAAACAAGCAATTATCAAGAATTGTTCGCGGATATGACAGCAATAAATCAGCAATAGATTTTGCCCTTCAAGACGAAATTATTGATGAAATATATGATCTAAAATCTCAAATTTCAGATGGGGATTTGACCATAATCGCTGCGCCTCTGTCAGGATACAAAACAATCTTTAAAGAAATTTCCGGCAAAATTGGCAAGGGAATTGTTATCGATATTGGTTCGCTAAAATTCTGTGTTAGCAAATGGGCAGAAGAATTTTTAGGGAACGAAGCCGCAAATTTTATAGCTTGCCATCCAATTGCAGGCTCTGAAAAATCTGGCATAGCCAATTCTGACGGAAATTTATTTTTGAATAAAAAAGCCATCATTTGTCCGGACAAAATCAATCATCAAAACCAAATCGAAAAGATAGAATTATTCTGGCAAAAAATTGGCTCCGACACTCATCTTATAACAGCACAAGATCATGATAAAATTTTTGCCCTCATGTCTCACTTGCCGCAATTTCTGGCTTTTATTGCTAAAGAAAAGAATAACAAAAATGATCTTGATAAACATTTTCGCCTGCAAAATTCCAACCACCAAATTTGGCAAGAGATTTTCTCTTTGAATCAAAAGAACATTAAATATTATTTAAAACTATATATAAGAAATCTTGAAAAAGAGATAGAAAAATTACAACAAAACTGGTTTATAGGAAAAATAACCAATCCTGATGTTTTTATTATTAAGCGAATGATGTTGGTTTTATGCCTATTAAATTTGCCTGATGTGAAAAAATTTGAACAATATGCAGGAAGTGGTTTTAAGGATTTTTATTCGGTAAAAAATTACGATAATATTTCGATAACAGAAACTGATATGAAAAATCTGATAGAATTTCTTGAACAACTAAAATTAAAAATTATTAGCTATGAGTTTGAATAAAAATATTACCGAAATTAGGCCTTATCGTCATATAAACCGCCGCAAATCAAAACAAATTATGGTTGGCAATGTTGCAGTTGGTGGTGACGCACCAATTACAGTGCAATCCATGACCAATACATTAACAACCGATATTCAAGGCACTATCAGGCAAGTTATGGAATGTGTTGAAGCTGGCGCTGATTTGATGCGAATTTCTATTCCCGATAAAGAATCCTCCGAAGCCCTAAAACAAATTATTCCGCACTGCCCGGTTCCGATTATTGCCGATATTCATTTTCATTATCGCCGCGCCATTGAAGCGGCAGAAGCTGGAGCAAAATGTTTGAGAATCAACCCAGGAAATATTGGTAGCGATGAAAAAGTAAAAGAAGTTATTAGGGCTGCCAAAGATTATGGCTGCTCAATCAGAATCGGTGTTAACGCTGGCTCCTTAGAACAAGATCTACTTGATAAATACAAAACCCCAACTCCGGAAGCGCTTGTTGAATCCGCTCTCCGCCATATCCGCATTCTTGAAGATAATGATTTTTTTGAAACCAAAATCAGTGTTAAAGCTTCCGATGCAATGTTGGCAATTGCTAGCTATAAACAATTGGCAGAAGTTTGTGATTATCCTCTGCATATCGGAATTACTGAATCCGGCGGCCTAATGTCTGGCTCTGTCCGCTCATCAATTGGTCTTGGAAATTTGTTATTTAACGGCATTGGCGACACAATGCGCGTTTCACTTTCTGCCCCGCCAGTTGAGGAAGTGAAAGTTGCTTACAATATATTAAAATCACTTGGCCTTAGAAGCAGAGGTGTAAATATCATCTCTTGCCCATCATGCGCCAGGCAAGGCTTTGACGTAGTCAAAACCGTTGAGGCAGTGGAAAAAAGAGTTGAACATATCAAAACTTCTTTTGATGTTTCAATTTTAGGCTGCGTAGTCAATGGCCTTGGCGAAGCTGCGCACACCACAATCGGCATTACCGGCGGCGGCAATAATCGCCATAATGTTTACCTCAATGGCAAGCCAGACCACAAAATGGATTCTGCAAATTTAGTTGACCACATCGTTGAGCTGATTGAAAAAGAAGCGGAAAGGCTCAGTGGAAAATAATGGCTGAATTATTTGATAAATCGCAAATTAAGCTCCGTTTCAACAAGGCGGAGCAAAGCTATGATCAAGCGGCAATTTTGCAAAAAATGGTCGCAAAAGATTTAGTAAATTTAGCGAAAAATGATTTTGCTAAAGCTAGAAAAATTCTGGATTTAGGATGTGGCACCGGCTTCGTAAGCGATGAAATTTTTGCTAACCACGAAATCAGCAACAGCAATATTTTCCAGCTTGATATTGCAAAAAATCTTCTGATCAAAAACCCTCACCAAACTCACAAAATAAATGCTGATATTGAAGCCCTACCCTTCAAAAACCAGATTTTTGATTTGGCCTTTTCCTCCCTTAGTTTTCAATGGTTGAATGATCCGCAAAAAGCAATCTCACAAATTCTAAAAACCATTAAAGATGGAGGAAAATTTTATTTTAGCACCATTATTGACGGCACTTTAAAAGAGCTAAAACAAACACAAGAAGAATGCGCCGGCCGCGCATCCGTTAATAAATTTTTATCTTCCGATCAGTTAAGGGAAATTCTTCAAAAGCTTGAACTAACGCATGAAATAAAATGCAAAACCATTACTTTGGAATATCAAGATCTTTACTCACTTCTAAAATCAATAAAATCAATTGGCGCCACAAGCAGCAAAAGCAAAAACCATTTTAGCAAACCCGATTTTGAATTAATGAATAATTTCTATTTGAAAAATTTTAGCTCGAACAATAAAGTCTTCGCCTCATGGCAAATAGCTTGGACCGCTATAAACAAATCCTCATAAATCACTAATGTTCAACTTCATTACAGCAATCAAAAAAGCTACCGGTTTTTATAAAGAACCAGATCCAGTTGAAGAAAAGAAAGCAGATAAGCAAAAGCAAAATTGGCTGGAAAATAAGATTGGAAAATTATCCGGTATTTTTGACAAAATCGCCTCCAGCGTCAGTTCGGAATATCAATCAATCAAAGAGAAAAGCAAAGACCTATATTCCACCAATTACAAGCTAGGAATGAGATTTTTAGAAGAAGGAAATTTGAAGGAAGCTATTTTTAGATTCAAGATTACCAAAAAATTCTGGCCCAATAATTATGATGCCTATTACCAGCTGGCAATTTGCTTGATCCTCAACGAAGAATTTGCCGAAGCGCAAAAAGTTATTGATGAACTTTTAACAAAAAATCCCGATTACCAGATCGATAAAAACCATATTTACCGGGAAAAAATTGATTATCTTTTAGGCAAAATTGATAACACTCCCCAAAGCTAGATTTAGTCTTCAACTTTAACAGCCTCTTCAATAGCATTTTTGGCGGATCCTAAATTTGCGGGCTTAATTCCTAATATTGGCGCAATTGCTTTTATAACGCGACCCGCCACCGGAGCAGCCACCATACCGCCGGTATTAAAGCTATAATTCGGCCGGTCGAAAGAAACAAAAATCAGATATTGCGGTTTAGAAACCGGGAAAACGGCAATGAAAGAAGCCATGGTTTTTTTCTCGCTATATTTTCCAAATTCCGCACGCTCTGCAGTTCCTGTTTTGCCGCCAACTTCAAAACCTTCAATATCGGCATTTTTACCGGTACCATTTACTACTACCTCTCTCAACATTTTTCTCATAGTCTCGGAAGTTGACTCTTTAATGATTCTTTTACCACGAGGACTTTTTTCAAGTTTTGCAAAAGAAGGATCATGCAAAACTCCACCATTAACTATGGCTGAAACTGTAGTTGCCATATGCAGCGGAGTTACGGCAATTCCATGGCCGTAAGAGATGGTGTAGAGGTTAATTTCGCGCCAGGTTTTTGGATAGATCGGTTTGCTAAGTGCCGGAAAATCACTCTCGATTCGACTCAATAGCCCAAATCTTTCGAGCATCTTTTTTTGTCTTTCAACACCGATTTTTTTAGCAACAGCGATAGTACCGATATTGGAAGAATGAGAAAAAATTTCTGCAACCGTCGCAGAGCCTTTAATCGGATGGTCGTCTTTTATGGTAAAGCGGCCATATTTTACCGGCTCGCTAACATCATAGCTATCGGTCATTTTTACCAAATTATCTTCAAAAGCTATTGCGTTAGTAAAGATTTTAAAAATAGAACCAAGCTCATAAACGCCATAAGTAGCGCGGTTGAAGCGCTCATTTTGGCTGGCATCCATTTGACGGTTGGCGTCAAAATTCGGCTGGCTGGCAATTGCCAAAACCTCACCATTATTAACATCCATGATAATGCCTGAAGCCGCAAGGGCCCTATATTTTTCAATGCCCAAGGCCAGTTCATCACTTAAAACATCTTGCAGCCGCACATCCATTGCCAATTGCAAATCTTTACCGGATTTTAGTGATTTGTCATATTGCATCTCAACGCCGGAAAGACCTTTGCGGTCCAAATCAACATAGCCAACAATATGGGCAAGAATTGATTTTTGCGGATAAACTCTCACTAAATCTTCATCAAAAATCAGGCCAGCGGTTTTTAAAGATTGTACCAACTCCTGCTCTTTTGGAGCCACACCACGCTTGATCAAAACCCAATTGCGATTTTGTCTGGTAGAAATTTTTTTGAGAATATCTTGAGCTTTTAATTCAGGGAATATTTCCGCTAATTGTTTAGCAACCAGCTCAGGATTTTTGATCAGAACATTGCTGATATAAAGAGATTTTGCTTTTAGATCAGTAGCAATAATAACGCCGTTGCGATCAATAATATTAGCTCTTTTGCGGTTTTTGTTGGAATCGTAGAAGTTGCTGACTGAAACTTTATCACCAGATAAAGTTACCACCACCAATCTGGTAGAAACGCCCAAAAAAGCCACAACAAAGCAGAAGAAGAGAAAATTTAGGCGGCTGTTTTTAAAACCGGTTTCTTTGAACATTATTTAGAAGACAGCTGGTTAACAAATAGTGAAGTGCTTGGAAAGAGACTGAATAAAATTTAAAGAACGGCTATTTGAAATAAATTTCCAGAATTTCATAATCAACTACTCCACCCGGTGTTTTGATTTCAATCTCATCACCAACCTGCTTCCCCATCAAGGCCATAGCTACCGGAGAAACATTCGAGATCAAGCCACTATCAATATCTGCCTCATATTCGCTGACAATTTTATAAACAACTTTTTTGCCATTATCAGCATTTTCCAATTTTACCGTAGCGCCAAAACGAACTAGATCTCCCGATAAAGAAGCAACATCAACCACTTCTGATCTGGCTAATTTATCTTCCAAATTGGAAATTGTGGCTTCAATCATTCCCTGTTTTTCTCTTGCAGAATGATATTCGGCATTTTCTTTTAAATCACCAAGCTCTCTGGCTGTGGCAACTGCTTTGATAATATTTGGACGTTCAACTTCTTTTAGATGTTTTACTTCAGCCCTTAATTTTTCGATTCCTTCTTTGGTAATAAGAAATTTTTCCATGTTATTTGTTGTTAAATTTAATAGCGATAATCATCGGATTTAAAAGGTCCTTCAACTTCAACCCCAATATATTCTGCCTGGCCGGGAGTAAGTTTGGTTAGTTTTATTCCTAATTTTTCCAGATGTAATTTTGCAACTTTTTCATCCAATAATTTTGGCAAAATATAAACCTGGTTGGAATATTTGCCGGAATTTTGCCAAAGCTCAATTTGCGCCATGACTTGATTGGTAAAGCTGGCGGACATTACAAAAGCGCTATGCCCGGTTGCACAACCTAAATTTAGCAAACGCCCTTCCGCCAGTAAAATAATTTTTTTGCCGTCGGAAAATTCAATTTCATCAACTTGCGGCTTGATGTTATTCCATTTCATATTGCGCAATGCCTCGACCTGAATTTCATTATCAAAATGGCCGATATTACCAACAATTGCATAATTTTTCATCGCTCTCATATGGTCGATATTGATGACATCTTTATTGCCCGTGGTGGTGATAAAAATATCGCCGATTTTTGCAGCATCTTCCATTGGCGCAACAACAAAACCAGACATTGCGGCTTGCAGGGCGCAGATTGGATCAATTTCGGTAACAATAACTTTTGCGCCTTGTGATTTAAAAGCGTCAGCGCAGCCTTTTCCAACATTACCATAACCGGCAATGACAACGGTTTTACCAGCAATCATAACATCGGTAGCGCGCTTAACGCCGTCAATCACGCTTTCGCGGCAACCATATAAATTGTCGAATTTAGATTTTGTAACTGAATCATTAACATTAATTGCGGGAACTTTAAGCTTGCCGCTTTCTGCCATTTGACGCAAGCGAAGTACGCCGGTGGTAGTTTCTTCTGAAACGCCTTTAACATTTTTTAACAATTCCGAATATTCATTATGCATCATCAAAGTCAGATCGCCGCCATCATCTAAAATCATGTTTGGCTGCCAGTTTTTATTGCCGGTAATAGTTTGGCGAATGCACCAATCATATTCTTCTTCAGTCTCACCCTTCCAGGCAAAAACAGGAATTCCGGCTTTAGCAATTGCAGCGGCTGCCGCATCATTGGTAGAAAAAATATTGCAAGAACTCCAGCGCACTTCCGCACCTAAATGAATCAAGGTTTCAATCAAAACCGCAGTTTCAATAGTCATGTGCAAGCAACCAACTATTTTGGCGCCTTTTAGTGGTTTTGAACTGCTAAATTCTTTTCTAAGAGACATTAGGCCGGGCATTTCATTTTCAGCTAGAATGATCTGCTTTCTACCAAGTTCAGCTAAACCTATATCTTTAACTTTATAATCACTAAACATTTTGGAAAATTTTATTGTTAAAAAAGAAGTAGCCACAAGAAAGGAACCACCAGAGAAAATCCTAAACCTTCATTAGTTTGGCTAAATCTGTTAAGTAATATTAGCAAAAACATGATCAAACAAATTGCCAGAAAATATAACAAAAATAATTCCAGATTTAAGCAAACTGCAGCAATGATGATGAATTTGGCATAACTAAGAGATTGCTTTTCTCCGCGCAAGAAATGACTAAATTTTTTGTGTAAAATTTGATAGAAAATGAAGGCAAAAAACACACCAATTGCCGCTGAAAAAACAGCATTGATAATAGTGTCCTCAACCAAAACCCTATCGACCAAACCAGCAACCAAAATGACATTCAAAGCGGCATTTGGAAAAACTTTGCTAGTATAATCAGTGGCAACAATCACAACACAAGCGGCACATAAAGACGCAAAAATTATGAATTGGTCGCTGAAAGAAAATTTAAGATAGCACAATATGAAAAGTGCTGTTGTGGCAAGCTCAATAAATAAATAAGTTTTTGGAATTTTTACCCGGCAAGTTGTGCATCTTCCAAGAGTGAAAAGCCAGTTAAGAATTGGGATTAATTCCCTGGTTCTAATCACAGTGCCACAGCTAGGGCAGCGCGATTTAGGGCCGAAATATCTGCCAAAACAGGATTCCCCTATTGGCAAACGATAGGCAAATAGAGTGGAGTAAGAACCAAAAATTGCCCCAAAAATTCCGGCCAGGATTAATCCGATTAATTCCATAGAGATTACTGTTTAAGTTAAATTGCGCCGCAATTTATAAGCGGTAAACCAGAGAAGAGTTATTTAGAATTAGCTTTTAAATAGGCAATAACATCAGCACGATCCTTGTCTTTTTTCAGACCGGCAAAACCCATTTTGGTTCCGGGAACAAAATCCTTCGGCTTGGTTAACCATTGGTTTAGATCTTCAATCGTCCATGCTCCGCCTTTGGCCTGCAGTGCAGGAGAATAAGAAAAGCCAGCAGTTGATGCCTTTTTCTTTCCAACGATGGCATAAAGATTAGGACCAACTTTATTGGCACCACCTTTTTCTACAGTGTGACAACTGGCGCATTTTTTAAAAACTTTGGCGCCAGCATCAATATTGGCGTCTTTGATTAGATCAGCAATATTTATCGGGGCTTTAGAAACTTTAGCGCCCTCAGGAGCTTTTAGATCAATCTCAAAACCTCTTTTAACCATTCTTTTAGGATGATAAAGCAGGCTGGAAAAAAGAACGGAAAAACCCAAAACAAAAATGGCAAATCCAAAACCTAAAGCAGCATTTTTAAAAAATAATTTATTTTTCAGAATAAAACTTTTGATCATTGCAAAAACTTAGTTGAATAATGTAGAAACAGAGCGCTCTTCTGAAACGCTGCGGATGGCTTCTCCAAGCAAAGGAGAAATTGGAATTACACGAATATTTCTAGCTTTTAAAACTTCTTCTCCTTGAGCGATACTATCAGTAATTACCAGGTTGGATAGACTAGAATTGGCAATTTTTATTGCAGCATGATTAGATAAAACTCCATGGCTAATATAGGCAGAAACTGATTTGGCACCGTTTTTAATCAAAGCATCGGCAGCATTGACCAAGGTGCCACCTGAATCGACGATATCGTCAACCATTACACAATCTTTACCTGAAACATCACCAATAATATTCATTACTTCACTCACTCCGGCTTTTGGCCTTCTTTTATCCACAATTGCCAAATCAACATTAAGCTTGTTGGCTACAACCCTGGCACGCACTAATCCCCCCACATCAGGAGAAACAATGATTAAATCTTTATCAGAAAAATGTTTTTTGATGTCTCTGGCAAAAACCGGAGCACCAAAAAGATTATCAAGCGGAATGTCGAAAAAGCCTTGAATTTGACTAGCATGTAAATCCAAAGTTAACACTCTGTCTGCACCGGCAGTGACGATAATGTTGGAAACTAGTTTAGCAGAAATTGGAGTTCTGGGACCAACTTTGCGATCTTGTCTGGCATAGCCAAAATATGGGATAACTGCGGTGATTCTTCTTGCAGAAGCACGACGCAACGCATCAATCATGATCAACAATTCCAGGATATTGTCATTGGCCGGAAAGGAAGTGGACTGGATAACAAAAATATCTTCACCTCTGACATTTTCTTTAATCTCAACAAAAACTTCATTATCGGCAAAACGCTTGATTTCAGCGTTAACTAAAGGTGAACCGAGATATTTGGAGATTTCTTGCGCAAGGGCTAAATTACTGTTACCGGCTAGGAGTTTCATATGATGATAGTTTTGTTCAAAACCCCAAAGTTAGCCAGGCTAGAGACGCTAATCACTAACCATAATGGAACTTGATTCTGCTAAAAAGGAGAAGTTGGTCATACCATTGGGGGATTACTAAAAACAGTATCTAACAGCTATAATATTTCAAGAATTAACTCGCTTTATTATCTCTGTAAAATTCGCGCTAACTAAGTTTGATAAAATTTTACAGTTACTTTGCTTTTTTTATATTTATTAATTCAGTTTTATAGAATTTTTATAATTCCCTCACTCTTTGCAAAGTCTAACAACGCATGTCGATGAGAACCAAAAGCATTTTAATTTTGAACTCTGTTTATAGTTTCTTGGATTCTAGCTTTCGCCATAATAATGCCGAGGAAAATAATCTAGTTTGGAACAAACCGTAGAAATAGGAGTAAAAAAGAATGGTGGAATTGTTATCAAGCCAAAAGCAAGCTATTGTAAAAAGAGAAGGGAAACAAAAGAGAAAATTAAATGGAAATGGTAGCGGAGGAGGGAATCGAACCCCCGACACACGGATTATGATCCCGTTGCTCTACCAACTGAGCTACTCCGCCGAATGATGGGGAAATCGAAAGGATAAATTATATAACAGAAAATTAAGCAGCTTGCTCTACAGCAACTTCTTCTGCAGGATTTTCTGCTTTAGATTTATTTTGAGTTTTCTTTTCACTAGCAGTATGGGCAGCAAGAAGAGTTTCGATTTCTGATTCGCTTCTGCTTACAATCACTCTGATATTGGCAGTGATACCGGAATATAGGTCAACCTTAACATCATAAACACCGATATCTTTTATTGGCTTTTTTAAGATAATGTCGATTCTGGAAACTTTTTTTGAACCAAGAATTTCATTAACTTTGGAAGCGATAGTAGCAGTTGTTACTGAACCATATAATCTGCCATCGTCAGAAGCATTGCCAAAAATTACGATGTCTTTTCCAGCTAATTTATCTTTATTGCTTTCAGCGCTTGAAGAATTTTTTTGATTTTCAACTTCAAATTGCTGCTTTTTGGATTCAAAAATTTTGTAATTGGCAGCGTTATAAAAAATGGCTTTTTTTTGCGGGATTAAGAAATTTTTTGCGTAACCGTCTTTCACGCTAACAACATCTCCAACATTGCCAAGTTTAGCAATTCTAGAAATTAAAATAATCTTCATAACAAAATCTAATTAAATGATTCGAATTGGGGAGACGCTAAAACACTTTTAAAAGCTTATGAATCTTTTTTATCAATTGGCGAAAGTAGAGCCAAATGACGGGCAATTTTAATTGCATTTGCCAAAGCTTTTTGCTTCTTCATGGAAACATTGGTAGCTCTAGCAGGAATAATTTTGCCTCTTTCGGTAAGGAACTTATTTAACAGCTTTAAATTTTTATAATTGATCTGGGAGATTGGGATATTTTTAAGAGGACAGGATTTTCTTTTTCTAACAAATACTGCCTGATTTACCAATGAGATTTTCAAAAAACCATCTTCACCACTTTGAGGTTCGCTGCTTTTTTTATTATAAGAATTTTGAGTACCAGTTTTAGCAACCATATAAATATAAATTACAGTAAATTATTAATGACAATTTGATCAACTTCACTATCAATTTCTGAAGGGGCGTGAATTACAGTTTTTCCTTCTTTATGGCTTTTTGCATCGATGGAAACCATTAAAACTGATTGTTTTTGATGTTCTGCAACATTATAGATGCTGCTTCTGACTAGATCTTCATTAAAGCCCATAACCCTTTTAACTTCAGCAATGGCAGGATATTCAGAATCTACATTGAGAAGCACATAGTGACCACGTGGGTTTTTGTTAATTTTGTAAGCAAGATTTCTTAAACCCCAATATTCTTTGGAAACAACTTTTCCTTTGTTGTCAGAAATTATTTTGGAAAATTTCTCGCTTAAATTGTCCACATCTTCTGCGGATAAATCTTGTCTGGCAATAAAAACTATTTCGTAAAGAGCCATAAATTATTGAATTGTACGGAAAAAAATTATGATTGAATCGATGCCAATTGAGGCCGTCCATCAGCAAAAAAGGAAGGGTGAATATAGAGACTAATTTTTTATTTGCAACTAATTATATGCCATCCGCACTGATGATTTGTGAGATGTTTTTAGAAGAGGAAAAAGTCTTAATTATTTACCCGTCATTATTCTGTCTACCAACTCTTTAATCGTCGGAACAAAACCGTTATTATAGAATGGATCAGAAGCAAAACGATATGCGTTATGGCCGGCAAACATTAATTGGTTTTCAATATCCATTCCATCTTTAATTTCCTGTAAAGTTTTTTGGATACAAAAACTGCGAGGATCTGCTTTTTTGCCGTTATTATAATTAGTTTCTTCATGTTGTGACCAGTTGCTGAAACGGCACTGAGTTAAACAACCCATGCAATTTATTTGGTCAGTTAAAATTTGTTGAGCTTTTGATTTATCAACAAACATTAAAGTTTCATCCGGGGTTTTCATTCCTTCATCAAAACCATTTTTTATCCAGCTATCAACTTTTGGTTTATCTTCTGCTTTAACATAAACCACCCTACCCCTTTGTCCAAAAGGAATCTCAACATTAAATTCTCCTTCCGGTTTTGATCTATATTCTACTTGGCGAATTTCTCTGCCTTGAAGTTCTTTGATAAAATCATTTTCTACTGCAGAGGAATAAAAACCAGTTGGGCTGAAGCGATTGAGATAAACATCGCCTTTTTTCAAAGTTAAAAGTCTTTGTTTCCAGGCATTAGAAATTGGATATTCTTTGGTCAGCATTGGTCTGGTGCCGAATTGGAAAACGATTGGACCAATTTCAGGATTATCTAACCAGCTTTCATATTCTTCAATATTCCAAACACCGCCAGCCATTATGATTGGTGTGTTATGCAATCCAACTGAATTCATGAAAGTTCTAATTTCAACAACTCTGGGATATGGATCTTGAAATACTTTTGGATCTTCCGCATTAGATAAGCCATTATGACCACCAGCTTTCCAAGGACATTCATAAACTACACCACCAAGAAGATCTGCAGCTTTTTCGTAACTTCTTTTCCACAAAGCGCGAAAGGCACGCATGGAAGAAACGATTGGATAATAATGAACACCATATTTTTGGGCAATTTCTGACAAACGGTAAGGCATGCCAGCGCCACAAGTAATGCCGTGAATTAAGCCTTTAGCTCCTTCCAAAACACCATGCAAAATTCTCTCTGCTCCACCCATTTCCCACAACACATTCATATGTATTGCGCCATTACCACCGGATAAATCATGGGCAATTCTGGCTTGAGCAATACCGCCATTAATGCCGTAATTCACCAACTCTTCATGTTTATCTTTTCTGGTTTTGCCGCGATAAATAACGGGCACTAAATTTCCTTTCTCATCGTAATAATCAGCATTAACCCCAGAAAATGTACCAACAGCGCCAGCTTTGGCAAAGCTGCCAGCAGTGATTCCTGTAGTAATACCAATACCTTTTCCACCTTCAATAATCGGCAGACAGTTTTTGTTAGAAATTGTCAAACTTTTTATAGTTTTGAGCACGGGTTTTCTCATTTAAATTAAAGGACTGCGGAATATATTTAATAATCTTAATATTACAATTCAAATTATCTTCTAAGACTTTCCCTTGTGCAAGCATTGCCTTGTTGACTTAAAAAAATTTTCTACCAATACTACGCGGCTTCAAAAAACAACTCATCTAAACAAAATTAGCTCCATGTCCTTTACTGCAAAATTAGACGCCATAATCAAAAAACACCAAGATTTGAGTGAAAAGATGCTTGACCCTTCCAAGCTTGGAAATGACTATGCCAAACTCTCTAAAGAATATTCCGATCTTGGTCCGATTGTTGAAAAAATTAACCAATTCCAAAAAGCTGAAAAAGAATTATCTGAAATTGAAACATCATTAAAAGACCAAGCGCTAGATAAGGAAATGCGCGATATGATGGAAGAAGAAAAATATAATTTAGAAAAACAAATGCCGGAGCTAGAAAAGGCAATCAAAGTTTCACTTTTACCAAAAGATAGTGCTGACGAGAAAAACGCCATATTGGAAGTACGGGCCGGAACTGGTGGTGAAGAAGCAGCCCTATTTGCTGCAGTGCTATTTAACATGTATCAAAGATATGCTGAGATCAAAAAATGGAAATTTGAAATTTTATCAATTTCTGACACCGGAATTGGTGGTTATAAAGAAGCATCAGCGCTGATTTCGGGACGAAATGTTTTTGCCCGCTTAAAATTTGAATCAGGCGTTCACAGAGTTCAAAGAGTGCCAGAAACCGAAAATCAAGGAAGAGTTCACACCTCCGCTGCTACAGTTGCCGTGCTTCCTGAAGCTGAAGAAATTGACATAAAAATTGAAGAAAAAGATTTAAGAATTGACGTTTATAGATCCAGTGGCCCTGGCGGACAATCAGTAAATACAACAGATAGTGCAGTTAGAATTGTTCATATTCCAACCGGCACCACAGTTTGTCAGCAAGATGAAAAATCGCAGCATAAAAACCGTGAAAAGGCGATGAAGATTTTGCGTTCAAGAATTTATGAAGCTGAAAGAGAAAGAATCGAAAAAGAAAGATCTAGCAATCGTAAAAACCAAATTGGTTCCGGCGATAGATCAGAAAGAATTAGAACCTATAATTTCCCGCAAGGCCGAGTTTCTGACCATAGAATCAACATGACCAGCTATCAAATTGATAGCGTTGTTAATGATGGTAGGTTGGATGAATTTATCGACGCCCTAACCGCAGAAGACGAAGCAAGAAGATTGTCTGATGAATCTTAGTCATGAAACTCCAATTCTGATCGCAAGCGGCAATAAAGGAAAGCTGGTTGAAATTGCGGAGTTACTTGGCAAAATCGGCATCAAAACAATTTCTGCAGCAGATTTTAATTTGGAAGAACCGGAAGAAACCGGCGATAGCTTTGAAGAAAACTCAATAATCAAAGCAAAATATTATGGGAATAAAACCGGGTTTACGGCTTTAGCTGATGATTCCGGTCTTTGTGTTGATTTACTTTATGGTGAGCCTGGAATTTATTCCGCCAGATGGGCAATTGATAACAAAACTGGTGAGAAAAATTTTGCATTAGCTTTTGAAAAAATAAAACAAAAACTGGTTTCAAAAACTATCGATCTGGCGAAGCAAAAAATCAGCGCCCATTTTATTTGCAACCTCACTTTATACAATCCCAAAACCAAAGAGATAAAATCTTTTGAAGGCAGAGTCGATGGAAAATTGGCTTTTCCGGCAAGAGGCGATAAGGGCTTTGGCTATGACCCAATTTTTATTGCTGATGGATTTGAAAAAACTTTTGGAGAAATTTTGCCGCAAGAAAAAGATGCGATAAGCCACCGCACCAAAGCTTTTGAGAAGCTCATCAATTATTGCCAACCATTATAATCATCTTTGATTTTACGGTTGAAGCTCTGACCACCTAAATTTTCATTATCACCTTTTAACTGCTCTTGCTGATTGCTGTTATCAGGCGGCGAAAATGGTATTTGCTCAACTTCAGCATCAATATTTTTCTTCTCAGTAGCATCAACTGGATCTGGTGTAAAAACAGGATCTTGTGCAGATTGATCGTCTTTAACTAAAGGTTGCGCCTGGCTAGCAGGGTAATAATTACGTTCAATAAGATGGGGAGGAATCGGATCCATACCCACCGGCTCTCTTCTTTCAACCACCGCCAGATCAAAATTATATAATCTTTGGGTGAAATCCCTGCAATATACAGATTTCCAACCCATGATTGGAAAAATTAAAACTGATCCAAGAAGATCCATTTTGCAAGTGGTATTTTCTCCATCCCTGCCCTTCCTCATTGAAAAGCGGCTTTCCAGCTCAAAATTAATAGTCTGATAACCCTCCTTTTCCAATCTAACCGAATAATTTTTATCAGGAACAACATTGATTTCAGTCGCTGTTTTTCCATAGTAAACACCATCAACATATATGCTGGCACCAACTGGATCAGTGCCAATAGTCAATGAAACAGTTTTGAGATTGCTAAAAGCGCAAGAAGTAGAAACAGAAATCAACATTAATGAAGAGACAAAGATTCTTAAAATCTGGCGTCCAAACATAGGTAGAAATGATCTCTGTTTTTAAGAATGGATTTATGAAAGGTATAAAAAAACAGGCCTAATTGATTTTACAATTAGGCCTGATGATTTGTTAAAAATTTTTGTAAGCTAATTTAAGAAAAACTTAAATTATCTTTGTCCGTTATTACCCTGAAAGTTATATTGGGTATTGTTATAATAACCACCTTGTTGTTGCTGGTTATTTTGTGGAGCTTGTTGGTATTGCTGGTTCTGTTGATTTTGCTGATTTTGCTGAATCTGTTGCGCAGCACCATAATTGCCCATTTGATTTGGATCGTTAAACATATATTGAGGAGCAGATTCAATTGGAGCAACCGGAGCAACACCGCTCAAATTAACAAAATAGTCGCTTTGTTTGAAAGCACCGCATTTTTCAGGGGCAAAAATCAAGACAATCAACATTGGCAAAACGCCAACTGCGTCAGCCATACATCTTCCACCATCACCACCTTCACCATTTCTTACTGAATACCAGGTTTCCATATCAATATTGACAGTGCTATAGCCTGGTTTGGAAATGCTTGCCTTATAATTTTTATTTGGCTTTAGCTCAATAAAAGCAGGAGTTTGTCCAAAATTTCTACCATCAATTACAACATTAGCCCCAGGAGGGTTGCTATTAACCGGAACTACCACGGTTGATTTATTGGCAAAAGAGCAAGAATTGACCACAAATAAGGCAATTATCGGCAATAATTTTGTAAGATTTTTCATAAGTCTGGAATTTGAGATTAATCTCTCTGGCCGCCCAACGGACCGCCAGAGAAATAATTTAAATATTAATTGGTTTGAGCTTTAGCTTTTTTGCCTTTGCATTTACCTTTTTTTCCGCAATGAACAGTTTTATCTTTTTCTTTATCTGCGCCTTTATTCTTTTCCATAACATGACAAGAAGTGACAGCAAGTAGAGCAATTACTGAGAATAATTTTACAAGATTTTTCATAGATTTTGAAATTTGTTAAGATTGATTTAGGTAAGACTAACTACTTTTTCCAACGATCATGAACCCAAAACCATTGGGACGGATATTGTTTTATCCATTCCTCCAGCTTTTGATTCACTATTGTTGTAAGGTGGGCAACAAAGTCGCCATTTATATTGTCAGTTTTTTGAAATTCAATCGGTTTTTCTACTTTAACTAAAAATTTAAATTCCCTACCGATTCTAATTGATCTGGCCGGAATTAGCGGAACATTATATTTCAATGCTAGTTTTGCGATTGACGCAGTAGTCAAAGCCGGACGGTTGAAGAACGGAACCAAGATGCCATCTGATGTTCTTTGATCAGCCAAAATAATCACATAATTACCATCCTTAATTTCGTTGATAATTTGCTTGCTGCCTTTGGAGCTTTTGGAAATAAGTTCTACTTTACGCATCTTCGCCGTCATATCTTCAACCAACGGATTATTGAGCGGTCGATAAACAGTTTTAACATTCATGCCATTTTCCAGGAAAATTTTTGGTCCAATTTCCCAATTGCCAATATGGGCTGAAAAGATGATACCGCCGTTAAAATTTTTCTTTATATATTCAATATTTTTGGCACTTTCTTCATCAAGAGAAACAAAATTGCCAAGCTCCTTTCCGCTTAGATTTGATATATGGGGAAATTCACCGACAATTCTACCAAGATTATCCCACATGTCATCTATAACGCCATCAATCTCAGCATTGCTTAAGTTAGGAAGCGACTGCGCAATATTTTTTCTCGCTAGGGAATTTACAGATATTTTTTTGCCGATAAATCGGGCTAAAGAACTAGCTAAATTTGAAGATTTTTTTAGTCCAAGAGCTTGAAAAAAAAATAGTCCAAATCTCACAATCAGAGATTCTACAAAATAGCGGAATCTCTTAATAAAAAATTTTATTTTACCCATTAATTAATTTATCAATTCAATAAGTTTTGTTTTGAGATAATCAGCATCTTCAAATTCGATTTTAATATCAAGATAATCAATTTGCGTTTGATGAATTTTGCTCAACCTTACCCAGTCTTTCTTGGTAGTAATAAGACCTACATTAATTTTCTTGGCCAACTCAATCATTCGAGCAACTTCACTTTCTTTATAGCGATGATGATCAGGGTAGGAAAATTTGGTGACAACATTGACACCACCTTTCTCAAGCGTATCGAAAAATTTCTCCGGACGGCCTATTCCACAAAAGGCAATCATTGATTTTTTATGAAATTCTTCGTGATTTATAGGAACAATTCTTGCTTTTATAACCTGTTTTTTGCTGCAAAAATTTTTAGCAATTTGAAATTTATCCTCACCAACAATTATCACCATATCAGCTTTTTTCATAGCGCCATCAATTGGCTCTCTTAAAGGTCCAGCCGGAATTATCAAACCATTTCCAAAACCATAATTTCCATCAATTACCAGAATGGAAAAATCTTTTTTTAAAGACCGGTTTTGAAAACCGTCATCCAGCAAGATTAGTTTTTTGTTAGGAATTACGGCAATTTTTTTTGCTCCAACCAGTTTATTCTTACAAATAAAAGTTTGAGCAGTTTCTGAAAGCAAAAGCGGCTCATCTCCCACGTCTTTGGAAGAATGTCTTGAGCTATCTACAAAAGTAAATTTTTTTATTCTACCACCGTAGCCAGCGCTCAAATAAGCAAAATTGATATCTAAATCATTAAGGATTTTTCCAATCGCAATCGCAACCGGCGTTTTTCCGGCGCCACCAGCAACTAAATTGCCAATGCAAATTACCGGTTTGTTAATTTTTTTGGGAATTTTTAAAAAAGAATTCAGGAAATATCCAAGCAGATATAATAGAGAAAGGGGAAGGCACAGAAAGGAAACAAATGTTTTGTGGTGCCAAAAATGTGGGGCTTTCACTATTGATTTGTTTAATTATTTTTGCAATTTCTATTTCTAAAATAGGGATGGTTGCTTTTTATCATCTTCTTTTTTCTTTAGCAAAGATTTTTCTTCATTAAAAACTGCGGCATTAAAATTGCCATCTTTTACTTCTATTTCTATAACTTGACCGCTGTTTATTTCTTGTCTGCTGCTGATGATTTTTTCTTTGCATCTGACAACGGCATAGCCTCTGGCTAAAACATTTTTATAATCATAGCTGGTTAATAATTTAGAAAGCTGATTGGTTTTGTTTTGATTATTAGCAAAAAAGTTTTTTAGATTATTTTGCAAATTTTTATCCAAAAATCCGATTTGGTTTTGCCAATTTTCATATCTGCCCACTGGCATAGAAATTCTGGCTGCAAGCATTTTAAATCTTTGCTCTTTGAAATTTAAAAATTGGTTAAAACTATTTTTTAAAATTGAAGCTGTTTGAGAAAATTTCTGCTCTAAATTGCCTAAACTAACCGCCGGATGAATAAGTTTGGAAGACAAATTTACCAAGCTATTGCTTTTGGCATCAAGTAAATTAGCAAAATAATTCGCCAATCTTTTGCCAAAATTATCGCACAAAATTTGTAAATCTTTTAAAACCGGCACTGCCATTTCTGCTGCTGCTGTTGGGGTTGGCGCTCTTAGATCTGCGACATAATCAATCAAGGTTGTATCAGTTTCATGGCCAATGGCGGAAATAATTGGAATCGCAGAATTAAAAACTGCCATGACCAAATCTTCATCATTAAAAGGCAGCAAATCTTCAAAAGAACCGCCGCCTCTGGCAATAATAATTATATCCGGTTTTTTATCTGTCTTGGCACGATTAAAATATTTTATGCCCTCAACCACTTCTACAGCAGAAGTTTTTCCCTGCATGGTTGCAGGATAAATCAAGAGATGATTTGGAAAACGAGCACTAATGCGGTTGGTTATATCTTCAATTACTGCGCCTGTTGGAGAAGTTATTACGCCAATAATTTTTGGTAAGAAAGGTAAAGGTTTTTTGTGTTTAGCATCAAAATATCCGGCCTCTAAAAGCTTCAATCTTCTTTTTTCAATCGCCGCCAGAATTGCGCCAATACCGGCAATTTCAAGTTTTTCGATAATGATTTGATAGCTCGATCTTCCTTCATAAGTAGTCACTCGCCCAGAAGCCACGACTTCCAAACCATCGGATAAATCAAATTTAACCAACTCCGCCATTTGGCGAAAACAAACCGCATTTACAAGTGCTACATCATCTTTCAAATTAAAATATAAATGACCGGAGGTGGCTTTTTTAAAACCGGAAATTTCGCCCTTAATTCGCACATAACCAAAATTATCCTCGACCAATCTTTTAACCGATCTGGAAAATTCTGAAACTGTGAATTCAGGAATATTATGCATTACCATAGCGCTAATTTGTAATCACGGATTAACTTCTCAATCTTTTCAGAACTTCCCCAATTTCATTTTCTAACTCACCATAAATCTCATGCAACTCCTCCATCCAACCATGCGGCTCATTGCCATCTCTGATTTTAGACTCAATATCTTTTATATATTTGGAAAGCTTCTCAGCTCCAATACTGGAAGCCGTGCCTTTGATGGAATGGATGTAAAATAACAGGCTTTTAACATCACCGGAATTTTTACTTTGAATAATCTTGACCATATTTTCGCCGCTGCTTTTGATAAAAACTTTCAGAAGCATTCTCTGATCTTCTTTGTTGAAATGTTCAATTCTATTTTGATTTAGATTTTTGCTTTGGATTTGGCTAATTCTTGAATTGTCATTAGCAATTTTGCTTCCTTGGCTTTCTATTTCATTTTTTATTTTATTCCTTATTTGATCTTCTATTTGCTCTTCCGGCTTATTTGCTTCTTTTGTATCCAGCTCAGCATGTCTTTTAACCAAATAATTAGCGACAATCTTCGGCAATAATTCCGGCTTACTTCCCTTGATAAAATAATCCGTCATCTGACACTCAAAGAAATGGTGGATGTCTTCCCTTCTACCATCTCCACTTAGCGCTATTATAGGCATTTCATCATGATGGCTAATTTTATTTATGGCCTCGATTCTTCTAATTTCTTTTGTGGCCTTATCACCATTATATGGCGGCATGTTAATATCGGTTATGATAATATCGAAGCTAGATTTGCCGTTTTTGTCCAAGCTGTTTTGATAAAGTTCAAGCAATTCTTTCCCATTATTCGCTTCTGCAATAATCATGCCCGCGCCCTCCAACATCCTTTTTGTCATCATCCGGTTAATTTTTTCGTCATCAGCTAAAATGGCTTTTTTACCTTTTAAAACTTCCAGATATTCTTCCTTGGTTCCCATATAATGCATATCATCTTCGAGATCAATTATCCATTTGGTAACGGCGCGATATAAAATATTGTCAGTGGATAATTTATTGAGATAGTAATTAAAATTCTCTTTTGAGATTACAAAATTAACTTCTTCCAACAGATATTCCTTGCTTAGCGAGGTTAGCGCAATTATCGGTACTTCTTTGTCATAGGATCTAATCCTTTTTACCGCTTCAATTCCATCCATTTCCGGCATCTGAACATCCATTAGAATTAAATGATATTTGTTTTCTTTTGCCATATTGATTGCTTCTTTTCCAGCCCTAGCAAGGTCACAAGAGATATCTGGCAGGATTCTCTCAATCTTAGATTTTAAAGTGATCAAATTAACTTCTTGGTCATCCACTAGAAGGATTTTTCTTCTTCTGGATTCGATTTTTGCAGTTTCAAGTTCAGCTTCGGAAAGAACCGGAAACAACAAACTAAATCTAGTCCATTTTCCAAATTCCGATTCACAGGTAATGTCGCCACCAAATAATTTCATATTTCTTTTGCAAAAAGCCAAACCAAGGCCGGTTCCTCCTTTTTTGCCAGAAGTGTAGAAATCGCCAAATAGTTTCGGAAGAACATGCGGCGCAATTCCGGGACCAGTATCATGAACATAAATTGCGTTATATTGAACCCCATCAATTTCTCTTGTTTCAGTACCGATTGTTATGATTGAGTCTGGATATTCCTTCAAATAGTAAAGAGCGTTTTTGAGGAGATTGTAAATGATAAAAGTGAAACGTTCGGGGACGGCTTTGAAGATAAAATTACTCTCTTCATCAATATGTAATTTAACTCGCTCTTTTTCTTCTTCATTGTAACCGTATTTTTCTACTATATCCGTTATTGATTCTTTAACATTTAAGTAGCAAAAATCGGAAGAAGAAATTGGTTTTTCACCTAAATCAGCAAGAATTACATTGATGATTTCATTGGCCTGCTTAACTGAATTTTGAGTGGCAGCGCTTAAATCAAGTAATCTTTTTTTAAGATCACCATCCATTTCCTCTGTTAGATCTTTGATTTGGTGATCAACCAAATTAATAGCATTTAGTGGATTGCGAATTTCATGAACAATTGAGCCTGCCATGGAGGTCAATTGAAGATGTTGTTCTTTTAATTTGTTTAATGACGTCATTCTATTTGCATAGTTAAACAAAATTCCAGCAATCACCGAGAACACTATGACTATTGAATATAATGCAACATTAAAACTGATTTCCAGGCTAGAGGAAGCAGCTGATGACAATACATAATATAAGATTGCAAAACTTACCCCTATTAGCAGGTCTGTTACGCACATAAACCAATTCGGCACATGCATTATCAATATAAAAATCATGAATATCTCCCAATATATCCACAACTCATTGAAATTACTTTTCAATAAATTGACTGTAAAGATAAAGGGTAGGACATAAATAAGCATAAAATGCCAATAGCAATAGAACCATGGCACTCTTTTTTTATAAAAAGGGACAACCAAGATACACAGCAAAACTGCTATCATTCTCAATAAAAAATTTTCATAAATGTGAAAAACATACTTAAATATAAAATAAAAGCCGAAATGAGCACCGCTTCCTATTAAAGCTGTAGACCAAATATTATGGATGCCAATCTCAGTTCCATCGTTCCAAGATTTCTTTAGAAATGATTTTATATTCATGTAGGTTATTGAATTTGTTATACCGAATATTTAGTTGCTTGCTTAGAAGATTGAAAACAGGATTCAATTGACGCACCACAAAAATAATCTCCGGTCAAAATCAATCCTTTGATGGTAGATAAGCTATTTTTTATTTGTTCCAAATTACGATGGTGATATGCGCTATATGAACAAAGCCCATTTTTAAAATAACGATGAACAGAATCAACCACTTCGTTATTTTGAATGTTGAATTCATCAGGCATTAATTTTTCTGCAATTTTAAGCAAATCTGAACCAGAAATATTTTGATCAATTATTTTTCTGGCAGCCTCTCCGCTGAAGGTGTATCGAACCAAATTCAAATCATTGATTCCGTAGGCTCCGGCATTACTAAGTGGAGAACTCTTATCAAAAACCATTGCCCTAACTTCAGAATTGAAGACAGGTTTTTTATATTCAGTAACCATAATTGTCACCGGATTATATCTGATATTATCCAAATATTGACAAATTTCAGGAAAGCTGGATTTTAAAATATTGCTAGCTGCGTAGGAAGGGGTTGAAATCACAACTTTGTCATAAAACAGCGATTCCTCTTGATTGTCTTTGTTAATTATTTTTATTCCCTTTACCTCATTATTTTCGATTATCACATCCGTTGCTCTACTATTAAATTTTACATTAATTTTAGAGACAAAGGCTTCAATCACAGAGTGCATTCCTTCTTGAATTTGATCATATTTATCAAATGCTATTTTTAGATTAGAGCCAAAATTTCCTACAAAACACTCATTTGGTTCCGCTCCGTTCATACGCACTGTCATTGCCCTTATAAGGTTTTCACAGCATTTTTTACTGAAATAGGAAGATAAAGGTTTGTGGTCTAATTTATCGGAAATTTTATTATAAAAAGGATGGTTCAAAAAACCTTCACTTGGATTTTTCTTTATCCTTTTTACCAAATAAAAGATTTTTATCAGATCGATTGGATTGGCTAATTTAAGGATGTTAAATAAAGAGCGAAGATTCTTCTCCCTATTAATCGGAACTATTTTTCCATTAACAACTTTAGAAGTGTTAACCCCAAAATATTCGTAATTAAAACTTCCTTGGTCAGCTACAAACTCCCTAAAAAGTTTGTAGCCATAACCTATATTTTTACCGCCGAAATCTATCCATCTATTGCCTAATTTAAAACTGCCGATACGCCCTCCTATGTCGCTTGATGATTCAATGATATCAACTTCATATCCTTGTTTTAATAAGTAATAGGCAGCAGAAATTCCCGATATGCCTGAACCAATAATTGCAACTTTTGCCATATTATTTACGAATTTCATTTAATAAATTTTGATATTTAGCTTCTACCTTTTCATTAATTTTCATACTACGCTTTCTATATTCTTCCATGTCATTTTTGCTCTTGAATGCAATACCTTCAAAATGAGTGGTGGTACATATCTTTCCAAACTGCATCAAATTTACGATAACATAAACCTTACTAAGCTGCTCCTCATCAAAACTGATCTCGTTAGAGATTGATCTAATAATAACCGGGCTACCATATTCCACATAATTATTAAATTTTGTGCACATGTTGCTCATATTTAGTTTTCCTTCAATTGACAGTCCATTCAGATGCGCAGTGGCAATCGCAGTTTGTCTGGCAGCCTCAGTTAAAAGCATTCCCTGCACATGATCCGACTCATGGTCAAAATCAAATTCCTTAATTTTTGGGAACATGTTGAAATGCCAGATATTACCAAATTTCTGCGCCTTAGAAATGATGACATTTTCAATATCTTGTTTATGGACTAGCTTCTGATCGATCTTTTCGGGATATTTATCATTTTTATCCAAAGCCAGATCAAGCTTGGAGATATATTTATGTAGGCAGGGAATCTTGTTAAAAACCTCAGATAATTTTTCTTTTTCACTTAGCCAATCAATTTTTTTTTATGCCGGCATTTTGTTGTTCTAATGGTGAATAAAAGTCATATTTCTCTCCGAGTATTAGAGAGTAGTAAGGGATTTCTTCTGCCCTATCTATAGTAACAACATCAGGAAAATTATTTTTTAAAGACTTGTGGACTATTAAGAATGATTTAGAAATCAGTTCATTTTGAATGATTGTGGATTCGTGGTTTTGGTTATTATTTTCAAACATTTTCATATGAGACTCCTAAAAAAAATTAATAAAAACAGATTCTTCTGAGATAAAAGAATCTGACTTACTAAATTTAACTCTATGAATTTGGTTGGCACTATAAAATCATATAATAACTCATTATTTGTGATCTATATTGTCAAATAAAACTAATGATGATCTTCAAGAAGAGCTATATATGTAGAAGGAGAAGCAACGGAATCGAAATGGAAAATTGTAATTTACAGCCCATCCCATGCTACAAATCTATTAGTGGTTAAGCTATTCATCACTCAACAATCTCTCTTTTACCAGCGACATTGGGTTCAGTGATTATTCCTTCTTGCTCCATTCTCTCAATTAAAATGGCGGCGCGGTTATAGCCAATTCTTAACTGTCTTTGTACATAGCTGATTGAGGGTTTGCGGTCTCTTTTTACGATCATTACCGCTTGTCTGTATAGATCATCGTCTGATCCGTCGCCTGCTTCGAAAGAGCCTGAGGTGGAATTATTCTTAGCATTTTCAAATTGTTCGAAAACCACATTTTGGCTGTAATCGTCATTATCAAATTTTTGTGATTTGATGAAGGCAACCACATCTTCAACTTCCTTGTCAGAGCAAAATGGGCCGTGAACTCTGATCATTTTGCTGCCGCCGGACATATAAATCATATCGCCTTGGCCCAGCAACTGCTCCGCTCCCTGAGTTCCCAAAATTGTTCTACTGTCAATCCTGGAAGTTACTTGGAAGCTAATTCTCGTTGGGAAATTTGCTTTGATTACACCGGTAATAACGTCAACTGACGGTCTTTGCGTTGCCATGATAATGTGGATTCCCGCCGCCCTGGCCATTTGCGCCAGTCTTTGAATTGAGCTTTCAATATCCTTGCCTGCCACCAACATTAAATCAGCCATTTCATCCACAATAACAACAATGAATGGAAGTTTTTTGGCATCAAGTTCAACCTCTTCAATTATTGGCGCGCCACTTTCCGGGTCAAAACCGGTTTGGACTTTTTTAGAAATTTTCTCGCCATTTTTTAAGAATTTTTCAATTTTCTCATTATATCCGGCAATATTTCGGACATTGAGATTAGCCATGGCGCGGTATCTTTCCTCCATTTCATTTGTCACCCATTTTAACGCAATCACTGCCCTGCCCGGCTCTGTTACTACGGGCGCCAACAAGTGTGGAATGCCGTCATAAACAGAGAGCTCCAACATTTTTGGGTCAATCATGATAAATTTACATTCATCAGGCGGTAGTCTGTAAAGCAATGATAAAATCATGGCATTGACTCCCACTGACTTTCCAGAACCTGTCGTTCCGGCAATTAACAAATGCGGCATTTTTGCCAAATCGACAATGATTGGCTCACCGCTAATGTCTTTTCCTAAAATAATCGGCAGATTGGCCTGGCTATATTTATATTCATTAGAAGTTGCCATTTCATGGAAGGAAATCATTTCACGCTTGGCATTTGGCAGTTCAATACCGATGGTGGTTTTACCAGGTACAACGGCAATTCTTGTGGCAACTGCGCTCATTGATCTGGCAATGTCATCTGCAAGCCCAACAACCCTTGCCGCCTTTGTTCCGGCTGCCGGCTCAAATTCATGCAAAGTTACAACCGGGCCGAGTTTGACGCTAACCATTGAGCCAAAAACGCTAAAATCTTCCAACACTTTGGCAAGCATTTTTGATTGCTGCTCAAGCTGTACCGGGCTGGTTTTTTTATCTTTATTGTCACCCGACCTGTCAACCAATAGATCGATCGGCGGCAACTCATAATTTTTATTGCCTTTGGATGATTTAAGAATCTGCTTGGTTTTGTTTAGTTGTTTTTTTGGCTTTTCCGGTTTTGGTTTTTCTATGATTTCTAAGCCTGAATCATCTTCCTCTTCGGATTCCGGACTATCTTCCAGCAGCAATTTTCTGGCTTTAAATTCCGGCGTTCCCTCAGTAATTTTATTGATAAATTTGCTTTTGCGGTTGCCGAGATGTTGTTCAGCTTTGGAGAATAATTTTTTTGAAATTTCGTATAAATACTTGGCGGTAAAAAAACTATAGCGGAAAAAATATTGCCAATCTTTGATAGTAACATCAATTACCACGCAAAGCAGAAGGACCGATAGAACAAGCGACAGGAAAGCGGTAACTATATGAGGCATGAAATTGGTTTTGGCCAGAATGAATTTTCCGTTAACTCCGCCCAGACTATTAAAAATCCACCAATCAGGCTCCGGCAGCAAAGAAAAAAACAGCGAAAAAGTGAGCAAGCAAAATGGCGCCAAAAAGATCTTTAAAGCAAAATATTGAATGCCATTGCGGCTAGCAATTTTGCTGCCCCAACTAAATAAAATCAGACATAAGAAAAATGCTGAGAGACCAATTAATTGGAATAATAAATCGGAAATGTAAGAGCCAAAATCACCCATCCAGTTTTTGACTTCTCCACTGGTGGAAGCGGTGTTAAACGAAACATCAAAAGAATTGAAGCTAAAAAGCGATAGCAAAATGGCAATTGCCAAAACACAAAGCAAAAGGCCAGAAGCCCTGAATAGCAATCTCATTATCGAAATATAGACTTTTTCTTGCCACATGTTTAGTTATTCAATAATTATATTCATTAAATTAAGAGCCGGCTATTTAAAACTAGATTTTTCTTAAAAGAAATTTAAAATCCCTCTATCACTTCTTGGTAAAAATCACGCTTCAAATGAAAAAATTATTCCTACTAGGTTTTGCAGCCCTGTTAATTTCCTGCCAAAATCCCAAGATAGAGTATAACTATCCGCAAAATCCGGAAAATATCCGCAAGCAAAGAGCAGGAAAATTTTTTGATAATAGCCTGACCAAAATTCAGGAAGATAGTCAGAAAAAACCAGTTAATCAAACAAAATCAAATGCGCTTTGGTTGGCATCGATTGAAGTAATCAGCGCCTTGCTTCCTATCTCTGTTGTTGATGAAAAATCCGGCCTGATTGTTACTGAATGGTATGCGGATGAGCAAAATAAAAATGAACGCATCAAGATCAATCTTTTAGTTAAAGGCAAAGAAATAAAGCAGGAAAATTTGGCGCTTACCATCTTCAAACAAAAAAGAGACGGTATCGGCAATTGGCATGATGAAACTTCCAGCGGCATTACCGCCAAGCTAATTTCAGGCAAGATAATTGAAAAAGCGCAATCCTATCAAAAATGACCAAAGCCACATTACCAAATTACAATCACAAGCAGACTGAAAAAAAGTGGCAAAAATTCTGGGAAGAAAAGCAGCTTTTTAAATTTGACGATTCCTCTTCAAAGCCAAAATACTACACGCTGGAAATGTTCCCCTTTCCTTCCGGCAAAATTCATATGGGCCATTTGAGGAATTATGCGATTGGCGATGTGATTGCCCGTTTTAAAAAAATGCAGGGCTTTAATGTTTTGCATCCGATTGGCTTTGATGCTTTTGGTTTACCAGCTGAAAATGCTGCAATTCAAAATAAAATCCACCCGAAAAATTGGACTTATTCCAATATCGACAATATGAAAACCGAGCTAAAATCAATCGGTCTTTCTTATGATTGGAGCAGACAGTTAGCTACTTGCGATGTTGATTATTACAAACATGAACAAAAAATTTTCCTCGATTTTTATAAAAACGGCCTCGCTTATCAAAAAGAATCTTTTGTTAATTGGGATCCAATTGATCAAACCGTTTTGGCCAATGAACAAGTAATTGATGGGCGCGGTTGGCGCAGCGGTGCGTTGGTAGAAAAAAGAAAACTTAAACAATGGTTTTTAAAAGTTAGTGATTTTAGCGAAGAACTTCTTAAGGAATTAAAAAACCTGCCGGGCTGGGATGAGCGCGTTTTATCGATGCAGGAAAAATGGATCGGCAAAAGCGAAGGTGCGATGGTGGAATTTGCAATTGCAGATAAGGAAGAGAAAATCCAAATTTACACCACCAGGCCGGAAACTTTATTTGGTGCCGCTGCGGTTATCATTTCTGCTCATCATCCTCTTGCCTCTGAACTAGCTAAATCTAATCAAAAAATTGCTGACTTCATTCATGAATGCAACAAAAGCGCAGTGAATGAAGAAACAATTGAGACCAACGAGAAAAAAGGCATCAATACTGGTTTGATGGTAAAACATCCTTTAGCTGAAAATGAATTATTGCCAATTTATATCAGCAATTTTGTTTTGATGGAATATGGCACCGGCGCAATATTTGCCTGCCCTGCCCATGATGAAAGAGATTTTGAATTTGCCAAAAAATATGATTTGCCGATCAAGCAAGTAGTGGCAAATTTAAAAGAATTTTTAGAAGAAACTCCTGAAATTGATTATTCCCACGCCGCAATTCAAGAGTTGGTTAAAAAAATAAAATCACAGGCAAAAACAAATGAAGAAATAGATCTTGTCAAAGCCGCTTATCATTTTGTCAGGGACGAGATAGCGCATAGCATGGATGACGAATCCTATCTAAATTTAAAGCCTCATTTAAAAGCCAGTGAAGTTTTGGAAAGCAAAATGGGCTTTTGCTTTGGTAAGTCAGCACTTTTAGCGGCTATATTAAGAGCAATGAATATTCCATGTGGTTTTTCAGACCAATTATTGATGCTTGATGAAACTAAGTCTGACCGCAAAATTATCCACACTGTTAATGCCGTTTATATCAAAGATCTAAAAAAATGGATCAGGCTTGATGCCAGAGGAAACAGGCCGGAAGATGTTAATGCTGAATTTAATTTGGAAGAAGAAAAACTGGCTTATCCGGCAAGAAAGGAATTCGACGAAATTGATAATTTAGGGATTTATCCGAACATTTCCGCTGAAGCGAAAGATTGTCATTTAGCAAGCGCTAGCAATACTGACATTATCAAAAACCTGTTTGATTGCGCAGATTATTCGCAATTCATCAAAGCTCCATATGGCGAAGAAGGGATCATGATTAATTCTTCTTTTTTGGATGGTTTAAATTCAAAAACAGCCAAAGAGGAAATGATCAATTTCCTGGAGAAGAATAAATTGGGGAAAAGGCAAATCAATTATCGTCTTCGTGATTGGGGCGTTTCCCGCCAGAGATATTGGGGCTGCCCAATTCCTATTTTATATTTGGAAGATGGTTCGGTTGTTCCGGTTCCTGAAGAAGAATTGCCGGTTCAGTTGCCGGAAGATGTTGAATTTGACGGCAGCGGTAACCCTCTCGCTAATCATCCAACCTGGAAATACACAACTTACAAAGGCCAAAAAGCCGTTAGAGAAACTGACACTTTTGACACTTTCTTTGAAAGTTCCTGGTATTTCTTGCGCTTTGCTTCGCAGCCAAGTGACAAGGCTTTTGATAAAAACACTGTCAATAAATTATTGCCGGTTGATCAATATATCGGCGGCGTAGAACACGCTGTTTTACATTTGCTTTATGCCAGATTTTTTACAAAAGCTTTGAAAAAATGCGGTTACCTTGATTTTGATGAACCTTTTAAAAACCTGCTTACTCAAGGCATGGTTTGTCATCAGACTTTCAAAAACCAAAAAGGGGAATGGATTTATCCAAGTGATGTGACTAAAGATGAAAATGGCAATTTGATTCATTACCAGACCAGGGAAAATTTGGTTGCAGGGCGTAGTGAAAAAATGAGCAAGTCCAAGAAAAATGTTGTTGAGCCAGCTAATATTGTTGATGCCTATGGCGCTGATACTGCCCGTTTATTTATGCTTTCCGACACTCCGCCGGAAAGAAATTTAGAATGGTCCGATGCCGGCATTGATGGGGCTTGGAAATATATTAATCGCTTGTGGAAATTGGTGGCAGGATTTTGCGAAACAACGCAAGACAGTTTCAATTCAACAAATGAAGATAAAAACCGCCAGGAACTCGTTAAGCTTAATCATAAAACAATTTTTGCAGTTAAAAATGGCTTGGAAAAAATGGGCTTTAACTCCGCAATTGCAAAGATTCGTGAATTTTCTAATGCGTTAGAAAAATTCCAAATTGGAAGTAAAGAAGATTGGGAAGTTATGAGATTTTCTCTAAATAATTTAGCGCTGTTAATTTCTCCAATCATGCCACATCTGGCTGAAGAACTTTGGCAAAAACTCGGAAATCAAAATTCTATAGCACAAGCTGTACAATTTCCAATTTATGACGAGAAATTAATTATTGATGATGAAGTAAATATCGCCGTGCAAATCAATGGAAAGCTGCGCACTGTTTTGGTAATGCCAAAATCATCCAGCAAGGAACAATTGCAAAATAGCGCCCTAGAAAATGAGATAGTCAAAAAAAATATCATTGGCAAAGTAATTGATAAAATTATTATCGTGCCCGACAAATTAGTGAATATCGTAGTTAAATAGAAATGATCAAAAAACAGTCCGGAAAAACAGGTTTTTCACTGCTTGAGCTAGTAGTCGTCTCTGTAATAATTTCCGCTTTAATCGGTGCTGCCAGTTACGGTAAATTGATAATAAATAGCGCCAGATTGAGAATAGCCCAGACTTTAACTGCAAAATCTCCTATCCAATCAATACCAGATCTTGCTCTTTGGCTGGAAACCACATTAGATGGATCAATTACCAGTGCCAATGCCACAACCAACGGCGGCAATTTATCCAACAACGACCCTGTCTCTTCTTGGAATGACATCTCCAACAACAAAATCAATCTAACGCAAGCAACTACTAATAACCGGCCGACCTATATAAAAAACGGCATAAATTTTTTGCCATCGCTTAGCTTCAATGGCACCAGCAGTTTTCTTTCTTCTACAAGAGCACCTATTGATCTTGGCGCTAAGAAACATACTATGATTATAGTTTGGAAGCCGTTTTCTAGCACGCAAGCGGTTTTAGTTGACCAAAAACCTACCGGAAGCGCTATCGATACAACAGCTAGCTTATATATAAATAATACCGGCAGTGGTATATTTGGCTTTTCCACCAGATATTCCGTTGGTGGAAATACTATAGGGATACCTATAACAATAAATAATAGCTATATTAGTGCAGCTGTTTTTGACGCTTCATTAGGATTTAATGCTAAGTTATATTTAAATGGAATTGGGTCAGATGACTCTACGAGCACTCTCTATGAAGAGTACAAACTAGGAAATGATATATTCCTGGTTGGGGCAACATCAAATAGTGGCACTCCATCTCTATTTGCCAATGCCTGGATATCAGAAGTAATTATTTTTAACCGTAATTTAACTCCTCTAGAGATGGGTATTATCAACAAATATCTATCGCAAAAATATAATATAACCCTTTCTTAGAAAACTATGGAAAAAGAAACTGATTTGACCACCAAAAAAGCTAGCTCAATTAATTTTATGATTAGTTCTTCATCAGTAGCTTTAATTGCTGTTGGATTCGCCGCTATTTGTTTCGGCATCGCCGTTCTTCGTCCCCCGGTTCAAAGTAACATCACCATAATTGGGGAAGGAAGTGCCAATGCCACACCGGACATGGCGACGATTAATGTCACCATAAAACAATCCGGCATAACTGCTGCTGATGCCCAAAATTTGGTTGATGCCAAAACTAAAGAGTTAAGCGCCATGTTAGAAAGTTCAGAAATTGACAGTAAAGATATTATATTACTAAATTATTCAACTAAACCGAAATATTCCGGCGAATGCCAAGGAGAAGCTTGCGAAGGAAGGTATAAAATAATCGCTTATGAAGCTGCTCAAAGCATTCAGGTTAGAATGTACAAAATCGAATCTGCCAGCCAGCTTGTTTCCGAGATTAATAAATTAGATATTGATGAAGTGTCGGAACCGGTCTTTTCTGTCAGTAATATTGAAAAATTAAAATCAGAGGCAAGAATTCTGGCAATCAAAAACTCAACCGACAAGGCCCAGGAAATTACTAAAGCAATGGGGGTAAAAATAAGAAAAATTGTTAAATTTGAAGAAGAAAATTTTGCGGAAAATGCAACTGGTGAAGATACAAAGCCAGGAACTTCTGCTGCCAAAAACGACTCCTTATCAGGAGAAAATATTGTTAAATCAAAAGTTGCCATCACCTATTCAATACAATGACAAAAACTATTTTTAAAAATCCAGACGCCGCTTTAATTTTTTCTGACGGCAATATAATTTACGGTTTTGGTATCGGTAAAAAAGGCAAAACCATTGGCGAAATTTGCTTCAACACCGCCATCACCGGTTATCAAGAAATTCTTACTGATCCGTCTTATAGCGGTCAAATCATCACTTTTACCTTTCCTCATATCGGCAATGTGGGCGTCAATATCTCTGATATTGAAAGCGCAAGACCGAAAGCGAAAGGTTTAATCATCAATCAACAAATCACTCATCCCGCCAGCTATCGTTCTGACAACCATCTAAATCACTGGTTAATCAATAATGAAATCACCGGCATTTGCGGAATTGATACCAGGCAAATCACCAAAAATATCAAAACACAAGGCGCAAAAAATGTGGCAATAGTTTTTGATGATAATATACAAAACATTAAACTTGATGAAATATTAAAGGAACTTCGTGGTTCAGTTGATTTAGGCGGGGTTGAACTTGCTTCTACTGCTAGCTTGAATAAAAAGTATCAATGGCAGGATGAGGGAAAATGGCAGCAAAAAAACAATTCCTACAACAAAATTGCCGATAAAAAATTAAAAATTGTCGCTGTTGATTATGGCGCTAAGCTAAATATTCTGCGTTGTTTAACTGAAGCTGGTTGTAATGTGGAAATAGTTCCGGCCCAAACTTCAGCAGAAGAGATTTTAAAACATAATCCAAATGGCGTGTTTTTATCAAATGGCCCGGGAGACCCGGCAGAAACCGCCAAATATGCTGCTCCGATGATTCAAAAAATTATCGAAAAAAATATTCCTTTATTTGGCATTTGTCTTGGTCACCAACTTCTTGCTTTATCAATGGGCGCCAAAACCAGCAAAATGCACCAAGGACATAGAGGCGCAAATCATCCAGTACAAGATTTAAGAACTAAAAAAGTTGAAATCACCAGCCAAAACCACGGTTTTTGTGTTGATGAAAAAACCTTGCCGGACTCTCTAGAAGTGACGCATCGCTCACTTTTTGATGGGACTATTGAAGGCATAAAAGTTAAAAACAAACCAGCCTTTTCAGTGCAATATCACCCAGAAAGTTCACCTGGTCCAAGCGACAGCTATTATCTGTTTGAGCGTTTCATGGAGTTAATGAGCTCCCGATAATTCGCACCAAATATTCCTAAAGATGCATCATTTAAAAAACAAAATTGCCATGGAAAATCTGGCCATTGCTCTTGCCTCACAATCAGAAATTGGTGATGTCTTTGGATTGGTTGGAACTTTAGGAGCGGGAAAAAGTTTTTTTGCTTCCTGTTTTATCAATTTCTTAATGGACAAAAAAACTGAAATTTTAAGCCCGACTTTTAATTTGCTATATTCCTATCAAACCAAGAAGGGACCAGCGCATCATCTTGATCTTTACCGTTTAAAAAATGAAGAAGAGTTAGAAAATATTGGATTATTTGATTGCCAAAAAGATGGGATTTGTTTGATTGAATGGCCTGACTTAGCTAAAAAATTTTTGGATAAAAAAAATTATACTGAAATCAAGATAGAAATTGGCCAAGGAGAAGAAAGGATGATAAATATTTCCGGCAAATACCAATTCTAAAAACAAGCTCTAGACTACACCTGCCCTCAAGCAATCATGAATATGCAAAACTCCAACCGCTTTTTTGTTATTTAACACAAAAAGACTGGTAATTTTTTTCTCATTCATCAGTGCCACTGCCGCAACGGCGAGAGTTGATTCCTTAATTGTGATTGGGTTTTTAGTCATCAATTCTTTTGCAGACAAATTCATAAAATCTTTGCTGATGTGACGGCGCAAGTCACCATCTGTAATAATGCCAACCAGATTTTCTTCTTCATCTTTTACGCCTGTACAACCAAGATGTTTGGATGTCATCTCCAGTAAAACTTTTTCTACATCACAATCACTGGTAACCATCGGAAGCTCAGCGCCTTTGCGCATTAAATCTTGAACTTTGATAAATTCAGAACCCAATTTTCCACCCGGATGAAGAATGCCGTAATCAGAATTAGTGAAATTTTTTGCTTCCATAAGAGCAATCGCCAAAGCATCACCCAGGGCCAGCATCATTGTGGTTGATGTAGTTGGAGCTTTGATTACGCTTGCTTCGGGAATATCAGGCAAAACAAGTGGAACATCTGCAGCGCTTGTCAACTCAGATTCTCGGCGTCTGACAATGCCAATGAGGGGGATGGAAAATCTTTTACAATAATAAATTATGTCTTTTAGTTCCTTGGTTTCACCGGAATTGGAAAGTAAAATTACCACATCATCTTTGGTAATCATTCCCAAATCCCCATGGCTAGCTTCTCCTGGATGAACGCAAAAAGCTGCAGTTCCAGTTGATGCCATAGTGGCGGCAATTTTGGCGGCAATATGTCCGCTTTTGCCCATGCCACTAACAATTACTCTACCATTGCTTTGCAAGATTATTTCTACCGCCTTGACAAATTCATCACCAAAAAATTCTAACAGACTGTTAAGACCTGAAATCTCGGCCTCAATAGTTTTTTTAGCTGAGTTCAAATAGGATTTTTTGTCTTGATTATTAGCCATTGAATAAGTAGATTGCGCGTTTTTTGGAGAATGTAATTTAGAGCAAACCATGTCGCAAAATCAAGATATTTTCCTTAAGGAATTTTTAGATGCTAAAGCAATCTTGCAGGGACATTTTGTTTTATCTTCCGGCTTGCATAGCAACACTTATCTACAATGCGCTAGGGTCTTGATGGATGGCGCCAGATCACAGAGATTATGCCAGGCACTGGCACAAAAAATCACCGACCGGATGAGAAAAAATTTTGCTGATATTGTTGTCTCCCCTGCAATGGGCGGTGTTGTGGTTGGTTATGAAATTGCCAAACAACTTGCTATTCCCTCAATATTTTGTGAAAGAGTTGACGGAGAATTCCAATTTAGAAGAGGTTTTGAGATTCATAAAAATGCCAGAGTTTTAGTTGTGGAAGATGTTATCACTACCGGAAAATCTTCACTGGAAACTTTTGAGTGCGTACAAAAAATGGGTGGAGAAATTGTTGCTGAAGCCTGTTTGGTTGACCGCTCAAATTATGAAGATATTACCGAAAAACTTGGTGTGCCGGTTGTTTCTTTAATCAAATTAGATGTAAAAGTTTTTGATCAAAATTCTATACCGGAAGAGTTAAAAACTATTCCACCAGTTAAACCGGGCAGCAGATTTCTTAAATCTTAATTACTTTTTTATCTGCCTAATTGTCTCTCCCAATACCATCGCTGCTGATATTGCAACATTTAGTGAGCGCATTTTTCCTTCCATCAAAATTTTAACTTTGGCATCAACTTTATTCGCAACTTCTTCCGGTACTCCGGCGCTTTCTCTTCCAAGAAGCAAAATATCATTATTTCTAAAATTAAAATCCAAATAAGAAGTTGTGGTTTTGGTCGTCAGAAGAACCAGCCGATTTTGCGGATTTTGAATTATTTGAGCTTGGTAAAAATCATCAAAAGAATTGTGACGAAAAATTGTCACATGATCGATATAATCAAGCGCTGATTTCTTGATTTTTTGTAAATCAAAAACAAAGCCGCAAGGCTCAATAATATGCAGCTCTATATCCAAACAAGCACAAGTGCGCATTATGGTTCCAACATTGCCCGCAATATCAGGTTGGAAAAGTGCAATTTTAATCATAGATTTTGGGAAAATTTAGGTTGCAATATTATGACAATATATGTAGTTTTCACCTCCACTAAAAGCCTATTTTGGCTCATCCTTTATTTCTTTATCCGCTCATCAATCAATGTCAGAAACGGTAAAAATTATTTTCATTTGTAAAGGTGAAAAGCGCGAATTTCAAGTGCCAATCGGTACCACTGTCTTAGAAGCTGCGCATAATAATAATATTGATTTGGAAGGCGCTTGTGAGGGCTCGCTTGCTTGCTCCACATGCCATGTCATTGTTGATAGCAAATATTACGACAAGCTATCTCCAGCTTCTGAAGATGAAGAAGACATGCTTGATCTAGCTTTTGGCCTCACCACAACTTCAAGACTTGGTTGCCAAATTGTCATGACTAAAGAGCTTGACGGCTTGACCTTAACGGTTCCGGATGAAACCAGAAACATCTCTCTTAACTAATCAAACCAATAAATTATGAAAAATCTTATATCAAAACTTCTCATTATTTCGGTTGTACTTTTCACTGCTCTCAGTGTTTTCTGGTTCTTCAAAACCAGCAGCGTTAAGAAGCAAACTTTGTTGATGATTTCCAGTTCTGATGGAAAAGCTGCCGCTGCTTCAGTCTCGGTTTCTGGCTTTCCATTCAAGCAAATATTAAAAATAGAAGATTTAAAAATCCAAATTTTATTGCCATCTGGTTTATCAACTTCAATAAATGGTAAATATCAAATCGACATTAAAAAATTTGAAGCCGCATCAAGCATCTTTTCTAGCAATTTTAAAACCACCAATATTGAAAATGTTGCGTTGCAAAACCAAGATGGCAGCACCAACTCCCTTCAATTCAACCAAGCACCAAAGCTTGAATTTGTAATTAGTGGCGATGGTCTTGAAAAACTTTCTTACCAAGATTCTGGTTATAAAATTGTTGACGCTGCAAATAATGTGTTATTTGAAAATGGCAGTTCTTCAGTCAATTTTGAATCAAAATTAGAAGACAAGAAATATCACAATAAAATCATGGCTGAATTTAAAGATATCAGCTCGTTTGGCCTTGCTGAACCAAGCTCTGCCCCATCTATTGATGCAAGCAAAGCAAGTCCGGTAGCTGCTACTCCCAGCGCAACAGATTCTGCAGCCACAACAGAAAATGCCGAAGCTAAACCGGTATCTGAAACTCCAGCTCCATCCCCTTCTAATCAAGTGGACAACTCCATCAAGAAAAATATTTCTGTAGATTTAGAATATATAGTTTCTAACCCATCAGAAGCACCAGCTGCAGTTCCAAATCCTGAAATTCAAGAAACCGCAACTAGCGATACCAAATCAACAGATGAAAAAACTATTGAATCCTTGAACATTAAAAATATCGAAATCTCTAGCGCCCTATATAAACTCAACATTAATGGCACTATAACCTCTTTCCAAAAAGGCTCTCTACCTATTGGAAATGTTTCTGTGCGCATTGAAAAATTAGATAATGTTCTAACTTACATCAAAAAATCTCTCTCTAGCATTTCTAACAAACCAAGCAATATCACAACTGGCAATCTTCCTGATCCGGTAAAATCTGCTGAAGTTGCCACTTCTCCTAACTCTGATTCTGCAACTCTTCCGGCGTCTAATCAAAAAGCTCTTGATATCGCTGCTGTAGTTAAGGATTTATCCAAGAAAAACCCAGCTACTAACGAAGAAATTGCTGTCTTTGATTTCAGACAAGAACAAGGCAAAGATTTACTAATCAACGAAACTTCTTTTTTGGAAATAGAAAATCAAGTTTCTACAAATTTAAAAAATTCTGGAGCTGAAAATGGCAATAATACAACCGCTCCTGCAAGTGAAGAAAAAGTAGCTCCTACTGCTTCAACCAAGCCAGCTGCTGAAAAACCGTCTACTGACAAACCAGCCGCTGAAAAACCGGCTCCAAATAAAGCAGCCTCAAAAAAAGCTGCTCCGAACAAATCAGCTTCAAATAAAGCAGAAAAAAGTAAAAAAGCTCCCGTCAAAAATAAAAATGCTAATTAGTGAAGCACTGATTTTAGGTCAAAATAATTTAAAACAAAAAGGCGTCAATTCTCACCGAATTGACGCCTTATTGCTTTTATGCCACTGTTTATCTCTTTCCAAAGAAGAAATTATTTTTAATCCCGGCAGGCTCCTTACCTCAGATCAGGAATCCAATTTCATCTCCCTTCTAACAAGGCGAGAAAATCGCGAACCAATTTCTCACATTCTTGGAAGAAGAGAATTTTTTGGAAATGATTTTATCGTGAATAGTAATGTTCTTGATCCAAGACCGGATTCAGAAACTTTGGTTGAAATGGCTTTGGAAATTTTTCCTAATCGAAATGCTGACCTAAAAATTCTGGAATTGGGTGTTGGCTCCGGCTGTTTGATTTTAACTATTCTAAAAAACCTCCCCTTTTCTTCCGGAATCGGAGTTGATGTTAGCAAAGCAGCTCTAGAGATTGCAAAAAACAATGCTACCGCACTTAACTTATTAAGCAGAATAGAATTTATCCAGTCCGATTGGTTTGAAGATTTAAAAATCAGAGATTTTGATCTGATCATTTCAAATCCTCCCTATATCAAAACTTCTGAAATTTCTCATTTGCAAGAAGAAGTAAAAAATTTTGAGCCAAACCTGGCTTTGGACGGCGGCGATGACGGGCTTTTTTGCTACCAAAAAATTGCCTTGAAGGCAAAAGAGTTTTTGAAAGAATCAGGGTTTGTGATATTAGAAATCGGACAAAACCAAGAATCAGATGTGATAGAAATTTTTACAAATAACGGGTTAGAATTTGTTAAAGATAAAAAAGATCTGTCAGGAATAATTCGTTGTCTGACATTTAAACGCGCTTAAAAAATGAAAATATTTGAAGATATAAAATCGATAAGAAGTGAGTTAAAGAAATTCCCCGGCAAAAAAACTGGCTTTGTACCAACAATGGGCGCTTTACATGAAGGACATTTGTCGCTTATCGAGTTAGCCAAAAATAGTTGCGATATTGTTGTTACAAGTATTTTTATTAATCAAAAACAATTCAATAACAACCAAGATTATTTGCATTATCCAAACACTTTAGAAAAGGATGTGAAATATTTGGAAAGCAAAAAAGTTGATATTTTATTTCACCCCAAAATAGCAGAAATTTATCCGCAAAATTTTTCCACCTCAGTCACAGTTTCAGGACTAACCAATAATCTTTGCGGCAGCACCCGCCCTGGCCATTTTGACGGCGTGGCGCTAATTGTTGCTAAATTATTTGGCATCGTAAAACCAGATAAAGCATTTTTCGGCGAGAAAGATTTTCAGCAATTGCAGGTGATAAGAAAGCTGGTCAGAGATTTGAATATTGATGTCGAAATTATTCCAGGAAAAACAGTCAGAGAAAATGATGGTTTAGCCATGTCTTCAAGGAATCTACGACTCAGCGAAAATGGCAGAAAACTGGCTCCTAAAATTTATGAAAATTTGCTGCTAGCTAAAAAACAAATTACTGAAAATCCAACCAATATTGATTCAATTCTTTCTTCAATTGGGAAAAATCTACTGCAAGCAGGAATAGAAAAAATCGATTATCTGCAAGCTTGTGATGAAGAAAATTTGCAGCCGATAAAAAACCTGGACTCAGAGATAAAATCAAGATTATTTATTGCTGCCTATATTGACGGAGTAAGGCTTATAGACAATATCACTCTTTATTAAAACCAACAAAAAGCCGAAGAAGAACAAAAGGATGAACAAAAACACGAAGCAGATGCCAGACAAGATCCACATACAAGTCCTGAGCTAAATCAGGCAGAAGCTTTAGCTAGAGTGGAAAGGGAATGAAAAGAAAAACAAGCCTTAGCACCGGGAGGTCTATAAAATAATAGTTTTATAAGAGCTAAATAATACGAACAAACACTTCCATAAAAGGCTTTTTGCCCATCAAATCACCAAAATTTTTACCGACTTTTGTTCTGATTGCTTTGGTGATAACTTCAACCGCTTTATTATTTTGCTGGTTATTTGAGTTTCCTTTTTTGCCGAATAATTTTCCGGCAAAACTTTTTTTATTTCTGAATAATTCTTTAGATGAGCTTTTAACAGCAACTATCACATCTTGCTTTATCCAGCACAAACTTTCTTGATCTTTGCTAAAATCAACAGCGCCAGGAGCCTTGATTTCAACATCACCAATAACATTTCCGCTATTGCCATCCACTACCACTACCACAATCACCACACCGGCAGATTGCAGAGCATATCTGGCTTTAATGACTTCGCCTTGCAAAGGTAACAACTGTCTGCCATCAACACCAAAATAACCGGATTGTACATGACCAACTATTTCACTATTTTCTCTGGATAATTTAACTGCCGTGCCATTTTCAACGGTAATAGAATTTTTCACTCCCCATTCTTTAACTAAAATGGCATGTTGTTTTAAATGAACAAATTCACCATGAACTGGAATGGCAATTTGTGGACGCGCCAGCTCATACATTTCTCTTAACTCGTCTTGATTTGGATGGCCGGAAACATGGACAAAATGGTCTTTTTCAGTGATAACTTCAACCTTCTTTCTGGCGAATAAATTGAAGAGGGCGAAGATTGATTTTTCATTTCCCGGAATGATTTTAGAAGAAAAAATCATTGTATCACCCGCCTTAAATTTGATGGTTGGGTGAATATCTTTAGCAATTTTCATAGTGCCGGCATTGCCCTCTCCTTGGCATCCGGTAGATAAAACCAAAACTTCTGACGGGCTAAAAAACTTGATTTCTTTGTCGGAAATAAAAGCGGGAAGATCTTTAAAATAACCGGTTTTGATGGCAATTTCCTTCAATCTTTGCAAAGAAAAGCCAGCCAAGCAAACCTTTCTGCCACAAGCTTCTGCAACTTTCACGATAGTAAAAACACGGGCAATGTTGGATGCAAAAGTTGTCACACCAACTAGCTGTTTGCAATCTTGAATTATGCTTTTAAGACTTTCAAATAATTCTCCTTCGGAGCGCGAATGGCCAGGAGACAAGGCATTGGTTGAATCACAAACCAAAGCCAAAATTTCTCCCCTATCACCATAAGCTTTAATTTTTTCTTTCTCAGATAATTTGCCAACAACAGGATTTGGATCAAATTTCCAGTCACCGGAATGCAAAATATTGCCATGTTTAGTTTTGATCAATAATGCATTCATCTCCGGCACGGAGTGAGTTAGGCCGATAAATTCAATATTAAAACTGCCGATCTTCAATTCTTTTTCTTCATCGATAACATTGATCTTCACGCGATTAGCAAAAGGATATTCTTCTAATTTGGCGCGCAAAAATTTGGCGGCAAAATCTGATGTATAAACCGGCGCTTCCAATTCTTGCCACAAATGCTGCACCGCACCCAAATGGTCTTCGTGAATATGAGTGATGATAATTCCAAGCAAATCTTTTTTATGGGCTTTGATGAAGGAAATATCCGCTGTGATCATGTCAATACCGGGAATATCGTGAGCAAAACCAAGCCCGCAATCAACCATAATCCATTTACCATCAAGATGGTATAAATTGACATTCATGCCAATTTCACTGGCGCCGCCTAGTGGAATAAATAATAAATCTTCTCTGTGTTTTTTTAAATTTAACTGCATTTTATATATGTTTTTAGCGCTTTATTTAAGCGTTTTTTATAATTGTTTTTAGAACTTCAACCGCTTCCTCAACTCCATTTTTATCAACACCACCACACATTGCTAAATCAGGTTTGCCTCCACCATTTTTGCCGCCAATTTTTTCAGCAATTTTATTGATGATTTGATTGGCAGGAAATTTTTCTGCGAGATTTTGGCTGACTGCCAAAACTGATGATAATTTTTCTTCGGCAAAACCAAAAAATAAAATCACGCTATTTTGCTGATATTCTTTTTGGTTTTTAGTTTGGGTTGTCAAGTCTCGCAGTTCCTTGGCATTAACCCCGTCAAAAAAATGAGAAACTAAATTTATCTCACCAAATTTTTCTGCTTTGAAATTTGTATTGGCTGATAATTTTTCTTTCTTCAATTTCTCAATTTCCTTTTGCAGAGCTTTAACTTCTGCCATTTTAGCCTCACCTAATTTGTAAAATTCTTCAGCCAGATTTTTTAAGCTTTCAACCTCATCTTTGCTTGCAACTAAATTTCTGTTTTGCTCTTCCTTAAAATAACATAAGTCATCAAAGCCTTTCTTGGCGCTATCAAACTGGCTTTGCGGAGTTGCAACATCACCGAATTGCGGTTTGATTTTTAAAGCATCAAGCAAATTTTGTAATCTGCGTTCTTGCAATCTGAAATGTTCCAAAGCAAAGAAACCGGTTTTAGCCTCAATTCTTCTAATGCCGGCAGCAATACCTTTTTCAGAAATGATTTTAAAAGCGCCAATATTTCCAGTAGCTTTTGCGTGGGTTCCACCGCATAATTCAATTGATTGGCCCATTTCTAAAACTCGCACTACCTGATCATATTTTTCACCAAATAATGCCATTGCGCCTTTATTTCTAGCTTCATCAAGCGGCAGAATTTCAGTTGTAATTTGGCTATTTTGACGGATATAGAAATTGACCAAATCTTCAATTTGATCAAGCTCTTCAACGGTAACAGCTTTGTTATAATTGAAATCGAAAGTAAAATAATGGCTATCAACATTCGAGCCTTTTTGGGTAATTTGATTGCCCAAAATTTGTTTTAGCGCCAAATGCAAAAGATGGGTTGCAGAGTGATTGATAGCGCGGAATTGGCGAGAACGGTTATTGACAAAAGCGATTACTTCATCTCCTTCTTTCAAATTTCCTTTAACAGCATCATCTGACGAAACACGGTGCGAAAAAATACCGCCGATTTTTTCTGTGCTAGAAATTTCAATACGGTTGGAAATTTTTGAATAATCAATCAATCCGTCATCTGCAATTTCACTAGCTAAAATTAACACGCCATCATCACCTTTTTGTCCGCCGGAAGTGGCATAAAATGGAGTTTGATCAAGAACAATTGATTCAATTTTTCCTGAAGAAGAATGGATGATTTTTAAAATTTTTGCTTTGGCGCGAGTGTTTTCATAGCCAACAAATTTTGTCTCACCGAATTTTTCTTTAAGCTCAAAAAATGAATCATCTTCCTTTTTTTCTCCCGAACCAACCCAATTTTCCCGTCCGCGTTTTTTTTGCTGCTCCATTTCGGAATTGAAATTTTCAACATCAACTTCGATAGTTTTTTCACGCAAAATATCTTGAGTTAAATCAAGAGGGAAGCCATATGTATCGTAGAGTTTGAAGGCAATTGCTCCGGAAAATTTTTCACCTTTTTTAACTTTAGATAATTCTTCTTCCAGAATTTCCATGCCACGGCTTAGAGTGGTTCTAAATCTCTCTTCCTCGGTTTTTAAAATATCAATTATTGTTTCTTTAGCAGCCACTAATTCCGGATAAGTCTCACCCATTTCTTTAATCAAAGCAGGCACCAATTTATACATCAATGGCTCACCAGCACCCAATTTATGAGCATGACGCATAGCACGGCGCATGATGCGGCGAAGCACATAGCCCCTGCCCTCGTTAGAAGGCATAACGCCATCAGCAATCAAAAATGAAGATGAACGCAAATGATCGGCAATAACTTTAAAGGAAGGATTTATAGTTGTCGGATTAGTCATTTTATTGATTGTAAAAGGAATTTTGTCGGCGCAGTTTTAAGCTTTTTGGTTAAGAATTCAAGGAAACATCGTGATTGTAGTGGCTAAAGATACAGCGCAATTGCGCTTTTATTCTCCGTCATTGCGAGGAGCGTGCGCAGCCAGCGACGCGGCAATCCAGAAAACTTGACGAGAGATTTGGAAGTTAAAACGAACTCGGATTCAAGAATGAATCCAAAAAGTAAGATCTCTGGATTGCCGCGTCGCTGGCTGCGCACCCTCCTCGCAATGACGCGTTGAAAAATTTCATGTCATCATGAAAGATATTTCTAAACCAAAGAATCCAAGATATTCTCAACAATTTTCCCAAATTCAAAAGCAATTGAATGGCTTGGGTTTTGATTGCAGATTGGGTTTTGGGAATCATTGGCCTGGTTGATTTCAGGAGAAATTGGGACATCTCCTAAAAAATTTAAACCTAAATCATCAGCCATTTTTTTAGCCAAGTCTTTGCCAAAAATATAATTCTTTTCTCCATTGGAGCCAGACAAATAGGCCATATTTTGTATCACACCGCAAATCGGAATTTCTAAAGTTTTAAACATATCAACCGCTTTTATCACATCAATTATTGCCAGATTTTGCGGGGTGGAAACCAGCACCACACCATTAGGCCTGAATTGCTGGATCAAGCTTAGATGAACATCGCCCGTTCCTGGCGGCAAATCAATAATCATATAATCGATGTCATTCCATTTGGTGCCAGAAATTAGTTGGGTTAGAACCTTAGTCACCATTGGCCCGCGCCAAACCGTTGCCTTTTCTGACTCCACCAAAGAGCCAACCGAAATGCAGTCAATGCCATAACTGTTGATTGGAATCATCAAACCGCCTTCCGATTCCGGCTTGCCTTTAAGATTCATCAAATAGGCAATTGATGGTCCGTAAATATCGGCATCAACTAATGCGGTTTTAAAACCAATTCTTTTAAGAGAAATTGCAAGATTGGCTGCGACTGTGGATTTGCCAACTCCGCCTTTGCCGGAAGCAACGGCGATAATATTTTTAACGCCTTTAACAGAAGTGGTTTTTATTTGAGGTTTAGATTGTTGCTCCGGCTGGCTGCTGGTTAAGATAATATTAACTTGAAAATCACCAAGGGTTTTTAATTTTTCTTTAATTTTTTTTGCCAAAATCTCACCTGTTTTGCTGTCAATTTTCAAAACACCAATATCAACCGCAAAGCTGATTTTGTTATCTTTAACAACAATTTCCGAAAGAGCTTTTGCATCAGCTAAATTATGGAATTGGCAAATATCGATAATATCAACTTCTTTAATCAGGTTCAGAATTTTTTCCTGCATCATCTTGTAATTATGTATAATAAAAGTTATATAGTGGCCCTAATTCAAACCACAAATCCTGCGGGGGTTGAATCATAAAATTACAAATCAATCAAGCAATCAAAAATGACCGCTAAATTTGCCAATCTTTTTGCAATGATCAAAGCACTTTACCAAAATCCATGGGGTGGCCCGTGGGGTGGACAAGGCGGCAATCAAGGCCCAAAACAGGGTCCATGGGGAAAGCCGGAAGACAAAAACAAAGATGGAGAAAAGCCAAATAACAATCCAGGCAATGGCCAAGGCAAAAAGCTTAATCCGAATTTTGACGATAAAGTTGATGAAGCGGTTAAAAGATTTAAGAACCTGTTTAACGAACAAGGCGGCAGCTATAACAATAAAGGCATGAGCAAAAATTCCCGGTCAATTTTCGGATTATTTTTAAGCGTCCTACTTGTCTTATGGCTTGCTTCAGGAATTTACAAAATTGATTCCGACGAAAATGGTTTGGTTTTATATTTCGGCAAATTTTATTCTGTCTCCACGCCAGGCTTGAATTATTGCTTGCCAGCACCTTTTTGCAAAGTCATCAAAAAGAAGGTCACAAGAGTTAATACCGAAGAATTTGGCTTTAGCTCCGGCGGGAGCAAAATGTTTGGTGGTAAATCCAAGGAAGTTGTCAACACTGAAAATCTGATGCTGACCGGTGATGAAAATATTGTTGATATCGACTTTCAGGTTCAATGGCAAATCAGCGATATAAAAGATTTTATTTTTAATCTGGAAGATCCGGAACTGGGTATTAGAAAAGCTTCCGAAAGCGCGATGAGAGAAATTATTGCCAGAACGCCAATTGCCGATGCGCTTTCCGACGGTAAAAACAAAATTGAGCAAGAAACTAAAGTTTTATTGCAAGAAATCCTCGATTCATATGGCGCCGGCGTTCGAGTGGTGCTGGTGCAAATGCGCCGTGTTGACCCCCCGGCCCAAGTAATTGACGCTTTTAGAGATGTTCAAACCGCCAGGGCTGACAAAGAAAAAGAAATCAACCAAGCACAATCTTACAGCAACGACATCATCCCAAGAGCAAGAGGTGAAGCTTCAAAAATTATTGAAAGCGCCAAAGCCTATAAGCAAGAAGTGGTTGCCAATGCGCAAGGCCAAGCCAGCCGCTTTAACGCAATTTATAATCAATATGCCAAATCAAAAGCGGTAACTAAAAAGAGAATGTATTTTGAACAGATGGAAAAAACTTATCGCGACATTGACAAGGTGATTATCGACAAAAATATTTCCAAAACCGGTGCAATTCCATATCTGCCAATCAGCACTACCAAAGCCCAAACAACCACTAAAAAAGCCGAATAATGAAAAACAATATTTACAAATATATCATCGCCGCAATTGCTGTTTTGATTATTCTAAACGGCACGATTTTTATAGTTGACCAAAGAAGCCAGGCTTTGGTGGTGCAATTTGGCGAAGTTGTGAGAATCATCAATAAGCCAGGGCTAAAGCTCAAAATACCATTGGTGCAAGATGTAATTCGTTTTGATAAGAGAATTTTGGATCTAGGAATTTCTGATCAAGAAGTTATCGCCGCTGACCAAAAAAGACTTATCATCAATGCTTTCACCAAATATAAAATTATTGATCCGCTAAAATTCTACACCACGGTTAGAACCAGTGCTGTCGCTAAAAACAAACTCTCTGCAATTTTGGATTCTAACTTAAGGGAAGCAATTGGCGAAGTTCCGTTAATTGATTTGCTAAGCGAAAATCGCGCCAAAATCATGGCCAGAATCCAGGAAAGTTTTAGCAAAGAGGTAGAGATTTTCGGCATTGAAATTGTTGATGTCAGAATCATGCGCGGCGATCTGCCAAAAGAAAATTCTGACGCCATCTTTACCAGAATGCAAACCGCCAGAGAAAAAGAAGCAAAAGAAATCAGGGCAAAAGGCGCTGAAGAAGCAGAAAGAATCAAGGCTGAAGCTGATAAACAAAGAACGGTTATTTTGGCTGAAGCAAAAAAAGAAGCTAACATCACCAGAGGTTCCGGCGATGGCGAAGCTGCTAAAATTTCTTCCGCTGCTTTTTCTAAAGACCCAGCTTTTTATGATTTTTACCGCAGCATGCAAGCTTATGATGAAAGCCTACGCCCTGAAAAAACCACCATCATCATTTCACCGGATAGCGAATTCTTTAAATATTTTGATAAAGTTTCATCCAATTAAATGGCAGAGATAAGAGCTGTCGCAAATGAAGAAATAAAAAAACTGGTGGAGGATTTTTTTTCCTATCTGGCTTCGGAAAAAAGATGCTCCAACCACACAATCATCTCCTATCAAAATGATATTTTTTATTTTTTCTCTTTCCTGAAAAGCCAGTCCAATTCTTTAGTTAGCAAAACTCAGCTAGAAAATTTAACCATCCACAATTTTCGTTCTTGGCTGGCATTTAGAAAAGAAAAAAATCTCTCTAATGCTGCAACCGCTAGAGCCGCTTCATGTCTTAGAACTTTTTTCAAATTTCTGAACCACAATCAAATTATCGCCAATAAAGAAATTGAAAAAATCAAAAGCCCAAAATTGGCAAAGCCAATTCCAAAAGCGGTAGATAAAATTGATATTGATGCAATCATTGGTTTGATTGCAGAATTCAACAAAGTTGAATGGCTGCAGAAAAGGGACTTGGCTTTGATCACTTTAATTTACGGCTGTGGGCTTCGTATTTCTGAAGCTCTTTCCATCACTAAAAATCATCTTCAAAATAGCGGAACCATTATCATCACTGGCAAGGGCAACAAACAAAGAATGGTGCCGATTTTGCCAGTTGTGGAAAAACAAATTAGGGAATATTTAGCCACCCTTCCCCATCAAGTTAATAGTGACCAACCGATATTTTTGGGATTGCGTGGCAAGAAATATCAACCGGCAATGTTTGAAAAACTAATCCAAAAAATCAGGGAATATTTAGATCTTCCTGACAGCATAACGCCACATAGTTTCCGCCATTCTTTTGCAACTCATCTGTTGGAAGCCGGCGGCGATTTGCGCACAATTCAAGAACTTCTTGGCCATAGCAGCCTTTCAACCACTCAGCGCTATACCAAAATTGACAAAACCAGATTGCTTGAAGTTTATAACAAAGTCAGCCCTCGATAGATCATGAAAATCAACAAAATAATTTTAGCCAGCGCAATTTTGATTAGCGTTTCAGCCAAAGCAGCAGTCATAAATTCCAGCCAGGTCAGCAATCAAGATGACAAATTTTTCATCACCATCTCCGGCAATGTCCAAGCAAAGCCGGAAAGAATTTTGAAATTGTTGACCGATTATAACAACTTAACCAAACTCACCCCAAAAATCATCGAAAGCAAAATCCTTAAAAAAGACGGCAATATAGTAACTGTAAAAACCATAACCGAAGGCTGCGTTTTATTTTTCTGCAAAAAAGTTACAAACACACAAAAAGTTATAATTTCCAACTGGACAATTTCTTCCACAACTATAGCAGAAGAAAGCGATCTGAAATCAGGAAAAATGAAATGGGAAATAAAGAAAGAAGGGAATGAAACCCACGTAATTTATTCAGCCGAACTTGAGCCAAAATTTTTCGTTCCACCCCTCATCGGCACATTTTTTATGAAATATGCGATGATAGAGGAAGCGGAAGGGTTTATCAAAAATGTTGAAAAACTAGCGAAAGAAGAAAATTAATTATACATGGATACAGCTTGATCATGAACTATTGCAGATTACAAGATTTTACATTGCTCTTCTTCTGATTGCTGAATACTATTTGCTTTTGCCTCTGCCGGACTATTGCCAGGAAAATCTTTTATAGTCACAGAATGTTCTGAGGATGGCTCTCCATCTTTTACTTCAAGCCTCAATTCTTGATGCTTTTGCTGCTTCCTAATTTTAACTGCCCCTTTGAATAAATTATCCACAACAAGTGGACGCAAATCTTTAATATGAATGTTATCTCCTTCTACAAAAACATTCCCTTTTCCCCTGGTTGCTTCCGTGATTTCCTGCAAAACTTCCTCCATTCCTATAACACATTTCGGTTGTTTAAGCAGCACTACTTCACCAAATCCTTCAGCCGCAGCGGGTTTTTCAATTGTTGCTGTCACAAAATCTTCACCAAACAACATGTTCAAACTTTCCTGAATGGAAACTAACAAATCATCATTGTTGATAGATTTTTTTGGAGCTTCTGCCAGCGCAGGAGGTTTTCCAAATAATATGTGGTCTAAACTTTCACCATCACTGCCGTTATCTTTCTTTTGTCTAGAAGGATCCTCATATTTTTTTCCATCCAACTCTATTGAGTCCAGATGTGTAAATTTGGAGAATTTTCTACGTAACTGCGGAGGTAATATCTCCTTATAGATTTCAACCAACCTATCGAATTTTTTCTTATCAAATGGATTAAATCCTAACACCATAACCAGATCATATTCTGGTGAGTTTTTTACTTTCAAACGTTCGTTGCGCGCTTCAGCTAATTTTTCATAATCTACTTTTAGCTTTCCCTTCCCAACTTCTCTCATTAACCATTTTAGTATATTCCGATCACGATCTGTAGGGGCATTATTTTCCTTGGCAGTGTGCTCAAACATACCTTGATAAGGACTCAAGCTTTTATTATCATAATCTGCATATATTTTAACGGTAGATGTTGGGCCATTTGGACCCACAATTGATAAAACATGATCATTCCCTATTAAACATTCCTCAGTAGCACCGCCAATGCAATGCTCCATTACCTCTCCTTCCAACCTTAGTTCTGCCGAAGTAGTGCGCGCCACCACCTTCCATCCTTTGCGCCATGTTACCATAAAAGGAACATTAATTTCTTTTTCTCTAAATAATGTTAGCCAACCTATATTATTGTAATCTTTATATCTTCTTATCTTGCCTTGTTTAACTCTCCACTCATTAGCAAATGCCAGAGTTTCCTTTTTAGACAGTCCTTTAAATAACTCGGTTTTAGTTACGGAAGTCATATATCTTAATATATAACCCGTATTACCACCCCTTTCCTTTAACTCAAATTTTTGTCTTTCTTCTTCTGTCATCATCTTAAGCAATTGCGGAACCAGAATGGTCTTGGCATAATCTTCAATAGCCTGATAAATAGTATCATTTATTTTAAGTTCTTCCTTTAATACTTCTGTTCCAGGTGAAAAAGTGACATTGTCTATTAGTCCATTTAAGATGTGCAGACTACTATTGCTTGTTTTAAGAGCTTCAGCAAGAGCTGCTGCACCTACAGAGGTAATGGGGTGCACCTCTAGATATTGAATACCCTCATTTGCTTTTAACATTTCAGCAAGCATTATCACTACTGAATCATTAACTTTCTCTCCTAACTCTAGCTTACGAATACCGTTATTTATCTTAAGCCCCTCAGTTATTATTCTTAACTTTGTATTAGTAAGATTCTTTTCTCCTATTATTAACTCTTCAATTGTATCATTTTCTTTCAGCGATTCTGCAATTAATTCAATAGCTTCGTTACTAAAATCAGCTTTTAAATTTAGGTAAGTTTTTTTGCGATCTGCCAATATGTCTATTGGATATAATCTATTGCTGGCAATATGAATTACCTCCCGGATTAGCTGTATATTATCCTTTTCATTTTCTGGCACATTTGGCCTGCGATTTATTATCTGAATAGCTAATTTTAGTAAGTAACTTATATCATCTTGACGTTTTGTTAGAACCTCCTCGCTAAGCAAAACCAACTTATCATGCAAGCACTGGTGAAGCCTTGGATATTCCGTAAGAAGCGTCGCTTCATCTTTGCTCTCTTCTAGAACCGACAATCTATTTTTTTTGCCAGTCATAATTTCTTGGATAATCTGCTCTTTTGTTTTCATATAACTGGATTATTAAAATTAATAGATTTACAAAAGGATATAGTGCTAGCTTATTATTAATAATTTTCCAATATAAAGTTGATTAAGAAAATGTTAATAATGGGCAATAAAAAAGGCGGACTCTAATTTTAGAGTCCGCCTTTAGTTTTGTGTTTAGATTAGGAAACCAGAAACTGCCCTATATCTCGCTAGGATGAGGCGAAAATGGTGGGTTTGCGAGAACCGGCGCGCAGCGTACATCAGTACGTGAGCACCGGAAGCGGAGCAAACCCATCATTTGCGGCCAGCCTAGTTAGAGATAGAGGGTAGTTTCTTAGAAGCCACCCATTCCGCCCATGCCTCCCATGCCGCCACCCATACCAGGGTGAGCAGGAGCAGCGTTTTCTTCTTTAACTTCAACAACCACAGCCTCAGTAGTGATCAACAAACCAGCAACAGAAGCAGCATCTTCCAATGCGCTTCTAACCACTTTAACCGGGTCAACGATACCAGTTTTGAACATGTCGACATATTTGTTGTTTTGTGCGTCATAACCATAATTTTGGTCTTTTTTGCTAGCAACTTCATTAGCAACAACAGCACCGTCGAAACCAGCATTTTCAGCGATCTGACGGATTGGGGCGCGCAAAACTTTTTTGATGATGGCAATGCCGGCATTTTGGTCGTCATTGTCACCTTTTAACTTATCAAGAGATGAAGCAGCAAAAAGAAGTGCAGAACCGCCACCAGCAACAATGCCTTCTTGCATTGCAGCTCTGGTTGCAGCAAGAGCGTCTTCAACACGGTCTTTCTTTTCTTTAACCGCAACTTCAGTTGTGCCGCCAACTTTTAGAATTGCCACACCGCCGGAAAGTTTTGCAAGTCTTTCTTGCAATTTTTCACGGTCATAATCAGAAGTTGTGTCTTCAATTTGTTTTTTGATATTGGCACATCTGGATTTAACATCCGCAGCTTTGCCGGCACCATCAACAATTGTAGTATCTTCTTTAGTGATGATGATTTTTTTGGATTGGCCTAGTTGTTGCAAAGTTACTGTTTCAAGCTTCATGCCGATATCTTCAGAGATTAATTGGCCGGCAGTTAAAACTGCAATATCTTCCAACATTGCTTTTCTTCTATCGCCAAAACCAGGGGCTTTAACGGCAGCAACTTTCAAACCACCGCGAAGTTTGTTTACAACCAAAGCAGCAAGGGCTTCGCCTTCAACATCTTCAGCAACAATCAAAAGTGGACGGCCGGATTGAACAACGGCTTCAAGCAAAGGAAGGATTTGTTGTAGGTTGGAAATTTTCTTTTCAAAAATGAGGATATAAGGATTTTCCAATTCAACAGTCATTTTTTCGACATTGGTTGCAAAATATGGAGAAAGATAGCCGCGGTCGAAATTCATGCCTTCAACAACGCTAACTTCGAAATCAACACCTTTTGCTTCTTCAACAGTAATTGGGCTTTCAGGACCAACAGCAAAAACTGCCTCAGCAATTTTAGTGCCGATTTCTTTATCACCATTAGCAGAAATGGTGCCGACTTGAGCAACTTCTTCTTTGTTGTTAACTTTTTTAGCGCTGGCTTTAAGGGTTTTAAGAACAGCTTCAACAGCCAAATCGATACCTCTTTTCAAATCCATCGGATTTAAACCGGCAGCAACAGCTTTGGTGCCTTCTTTAACAATTGCTTGAGCAAGAACTGTTGAAGTTGTGGTGCCATCGCCTGCAACATCATTAGTTTTAGAGGCAACTTCTTTGATCATTTGCGCACCCAAATTTTGATATTTATCTTTAAGCTCATCAATTGCTTTGGCAACTGTCACGCCATCTTTGGTGATTCTTGGCGCACCGAATGATTTTTCGATCACTACATTGCGGCCTTTTGGACCTAAGGTAACTTTTACCGCATTAGCGATGATATCGACACCTTCGGAAATTTTTGCTCTCGCATCAAAGCCGAATAGAATTTCTTTAGCAGACATAATTCTCCTTAAATTATTATTTTGTTATTATTTGTTGATGATGGCTAGGACATCGGATTCTTTCATGATCACAACTTCCTTGCCGTCGATTTTTACTTCAGTTCCACCCCATTTGGTGAAGAGAACTCTATCTCCAACTTTAACATCAAGGGCAATTCTCTTGCCATTTTCATCAACATTGCCTTTTCCAACAGCAAGAACAAGACCCTCAGCCGGTTTTTCTTGAGCAGTATCAGGAATGATTATGCCGCCTTTGGTTTTATTTTCGGCTTCAATTCTTTCCACCAAAATACGGTCATGTAAAGGTTGTATTTTCATTTTAATTTTTAGGATTGGTTAATATTGAAAGAGAGCTTTCACCGCTCATATAAGAATCATTGATTTTTTGACAAGATCATGCGTCAAAAAAACAAAAATTATTTCAACAAATCATCAAGTTTTCCTTCACGATCAAGATTGTGTAGATCGTCGCATCCACCAATATGGATATTATTTATAAAAATTTGAGGAACTGTTCTTCTGCCGCCGGATTTTTTTATCATTTCTTCTCGCATTTGATCATCAATAATTTTTATCTCTTCGAATGCAGCATTTTTTCTTTGCAGAAGGGACTTTGCTCTAACGCAATAGGGACAGTAATCTGTGGTATAAATTATAATTTTTGACATCGCTAACTAAACTAAAATTTCTGATTTGCGGCATTTGGAGCGCTGTTATCAGATCTGTTGGTACCATAGTAAGAAGGTGGCACATAATATTGGTCACCATCATAGTAAGGATATTGGTTTTGTGGAGGAAAGGCGTATGGATTGCTATAATATCTGGAACCTGGCTGCTGATAGCCATAGCTTGGTGGAGAATAATAATAACCATCTTGCCTGGAAGAGGCATATGGCGGCTGTTGGTATGGCTGATAATTTTGATTGGAAGATCTTGGGGCATCTTGCGGCACACTAGGATAACAGCTAGAAAGACACAACAACACCATCAACAGATATGTAAAATTAATCTTAAATTTGGATAGGTCAGTGTTCATTAGAGTAAGGAAAATCAATCAGGGCTTTATAAATTATTAATCAATGCTAACTTGTTTGTTTGCAAATTTTGGCGCGTTATAATAGATGCTTCATCTATAAAAACTACTAGCAAATTAAACCGGAATAATTTGGTTAATAAATGCGATCAAAAGGAAAAGCGGAGTTGTGCCGGTAAAATCAAGGTTAGGAAGTAGTTTTTTAATGCTGCAAATATTTGGAGTTATTTGCTATGTAAAACAAACAGATTTTGTTGCAGTTAAGTTAGAAATTAAAGTTAAAATCACACAAAAGTAAAGCAATTATTCCAATAATTTACTAACTGTATCATTTTGTGACAGAGCATGGATAAATATCTCGCGGATAAACTCCCAGACCAGCAAAATCAATCTTACATCAAGTTTGCTCTTGGTATTGCAAAAAAAAATATTGGTATCACAGCACCCAATCCTTCAGTTGGCTGTGTTTTGGTAAAAAATGGGGCAATTATTTCTACCGGAGTTACCGGACAAAATGGCACTCCTCATGCCGAAACTGTTGCTATCGAGAAAGCCGGAAAAAACAGCATTGGCGCCACTTTATATGTAACCTTAGAACCTTGCTCACATTTTGGAAAAACTCCACCTTGTGTTGATCTGATTATAAAATCAAAAATTTCAAAAGTTATCATTGCCTGCGTTGATCCTGATTCAAGAGTAAATGGAGAGGGTATAAAAAAACTGCAGGAAGCAAAAATTGAAGTTGTGGTTGGAATTTTAGAAGATGAGGCACGCAAGTTAAATCAGGGCTTCTTTGGCTCGCGAACAAAAAAAATGCCTTTTGTTACTTTAAAATTAGCAACCAGTTTAGATGGAAAAATCGCTACAAAAAATGGTGACAGCAAATGGATAACGTCAGAGCAATCAAGACAATTCGGGCATTATTTGCGCGCTAAAAATGATGCGATTTTAGTTGGAGCAAGCACAGTGAAAGCAGATGATCCAATGCTTGATTGTCGCATTAACAGCCTAGAAAAATATTCTCCAAAAAGATTTATCTTGAGCTCCAAATTAGATATTGCTTTAGAAAGTAGAATTGTCCAAACCGCAAAACAAATTCCTACCTATATTCTAACCAATAGCAGCGATACACAAAGATTCATTGATGCCGGCGTCAATATCATCAATTTTGAAAATTCAAATGACAAAATTGATCCAAAAATTTTACTGACAAAAATTTGTGAAATTGGAGTTAATAATCTCTTGATAGAAGGCGGAGCAAAATTGGCAACTCAGTTCCTAAAAGCTGATTTAGTTGATAGATTAATTTGGATTCAAAGCCCGAAAATTGTTGGCGGAGATGGAGTTGACGCAGTTGCAGATTTAGACCTTTCAAAAATAGAACAAAGTCTAAAATTTAAAATTACTCGCACAAAAAAAATTGATGAAGATCTTTTGGTTGAACTGGAAAAGAAAATTTAACTCAGGCCAATCCACTTCAAAGTTGCAAGTTTAAGAGTCGTTTCTATAGTAGCTGCACTGGCTTCATGAAGGCAAAATTTAAAGTTTAAATCCACAAAATGTTCGATAATAAACAACTCACCATCGGCTCACTTCCTGCTTCAAAAAAGATTTATGTCAAAAGCGACAAATTTTCTGACATTGCTGTGGCCATGCGCCAGATCAGCCTTTCGCCAAATTCTGAGAATAAAAATTTCACGGTTTACGATACTTCAGGAATTTATACTGATGATGAATTATGCCAAAAAATTGACCTCAATAAAGGCCTGCCAAAACTTCGTAAAAACTGGATTTTAGAACGCGGCGATGTTGAGGAATATTCCGGTCGCGCAGTAAAACCGGAAGATAACGGCATTTTTATTTCTAACGCCAAATCTTCAGTGCCACAATTTGATCTTTCAGATTTTCAGCCACTAAAAGCTAAGGCGGGGAAAAAACCAACACAACTCGCTTACGCCCGTGCTGGCATTATCACCAAAGAAATGGAATATGTCGCCATTCGTGAAAATATGGGCAGAAAAGCTGCCATTCAAAATAACGATTATAAGGGCGAAACTTTTGGTGCCAAAATTCCTGATTTCATCACTCCTGAATTTGTGCGTGATGAAATTGCCAAAGGACGAGCGATTATTCCAAACAACATCAACCACCCGGAATCAGAGCCAATGATTATCGGGCGCAATTTTCTGGTAAAAATTAACACCAATATTGGCAATTCCGCCATATTTTCCGGCGTTGAAGAAGAAGTTGAAAAAATGATTTGGTCGGTGCGTTTCGGCGGTGACACTTTAATGGATCTTTCTACCGGAAAAAATATTCACAATATCCGCGAATGGATCATCCGCAATTGCCCAGTGCCGGTTGGAACCGTACCAATTTATCAAGCTTTGGAAAAAGTTGGTGGCATTGCCGAAGATCTGACTTGGGAAATTTATCGCGATACATTGATTGAACAGGCTGAACAAGGTGTTGATTATTTCACCATTCATGCCGGAGTGCGTTTGGCTTATGTGCCAATGACTGCCAAAAGAGTGACTGGCATTGTCAGCAGAGGGGGATCAATCATGGCTAAATGGTGCTTATCCCATCATAAGGAAAATTTCCTCTACACCCATTTTGAGGAAATTTGCGAGATCATGAATCAATATGACATTTCCTTTTCTTTAGGCGACGGTTTGCGCCCTGGCTCGATTGCTGACGCCAATGACGAAGCGCAATTGTCGGAATTAAAAACTTTAGGTGAACTCACCAAAATTGCCTGGAAACATGATTGCCAAGTGATGATTGAAGGTCCGGGACATGTACCGATGCATCTGATTAAAGAAAACATGGATAAACAATTGGATTGGTGTCACGAAGCACCATTTTATACATTAGGCCCCTTAACTACTGATATTGCACCAGGCTATGACCATATCACTTCTGCAATTGGTGCAGCAATGATCGGCTGGTTTGGAACTGCCATGCTTTGTTATGTAACGCCTAAAGAACATCTTGGCTTGCCTAACAAAGACGATGTTAAAACCGGTGTTATAACTTACAAAATTGCCGCTCATGCAGCAGATTTAGCAAAAGGCAACAAGTCTGCTAAGGCCTGGGATGACGAATTATCAAAAGCCCGTTTTGAATTTAGATGGGAAGATCAATTCAATCTCTCTCTTGATCCTTACACCGCTAAATCTTATCACGACGAAACTTTACCTGCCGAAGGCGCAAAAACCGCTCATTTTTGCTCAATGTGCGGACCAAAATTCTGCTCAATGAAAATCACTGGCGAGGTCCGTGAATATGCCGCTAAACAGGAATCAGAAGCTCAGGAAGGAATGAAAGAAATGAGTGAAAAATTCAAAAAAATGGGCAGTCAAATTTATAGTAAAGCACAAGATTAATTTTTTATAACCAACCAATAAAATGAAAGAAAAATTAAATATCGCCATCATCGGCGCTTCCGGTTATACTGGTGTTGAGCTAATTCGTCTTTTGCTTACTCATTCCAAAACTAACATCAAAGCGCTGATTGCCAATAGCAATGCTGGCCAAGAAATTGCCGATATTTATCCGCATCTTTCTCCTTTTGGTTTGCCACCGCTACAAAAAATTGAAGAAGTGGATTTTACAAAAATTGATGTGGCTTTTTGTTGCTTGCCGCACACCACCTCACAAGAAACCATCAAAAATTTGATGGAAAATAAAAATCACAGCCATTTAAAAATCATCGATTTATCAGCCGATTTTCGTCTGGAAAATATTGATGATTATAAACAATGGTATGGTCATGAACATGTTGCTTCCACTCTACAACCACAAGCAGTTTACGGACTTAGCGAAATTAACCGCGCTAAAATCAAAAAATCTAATTTGATTGCCAATCCTGGATGTTATCCAACCTCGGTTTTGCTGCCTCTTTTGCCGCTAATCAAAAATAATCTGATTGAAACTTCCAATATTGTTATCGATTCTAAATCCGGCGCTTCCGGCGCTGGCAGAAGTTTGAAACTGGGTAATTTATATTGTGAAGTAAATGACGGAATGAAAGCCTATGGAATTGCCAATCACCGCCATACAGCAGAAATTGAGCAAGAATTAGGTAAAATAGCAGGTGGAAAATTGCAAATTAGCTTCACGCCACATCTGGTGCCAATGAGCCGCGGTATTATCTCAACAATTTATGTCAGCATCAAAAACAGTTTCAAAATTGATGATTTAAAAAACTGTTTAGAAACGCAGTATCAAGATGAATATTTCGTCAATATTGTTAATAACTATCCGGGCACACACGATGTTTTTGCCAGCAATTTTTGCAATATCGGCATCTTCGCCTCTCGCCTTCCAGGCCAGGTTATTATTGTTTCGGTGATTGATAATTTGGTGAAGGGAGCTTCCGGACAGGCTGTACAGAATATGAATATTATTTTTGGATTTGATGAGAAAGAAGGCCTAGCCGGTTTGCCGGTTACGCCTTAAATCTTAACATCAAACAACCAAAGCAATATTGCCTTTTGGGCATGAAGGCGATTTTCAGCTTCGTCAAAAACTACCGATTTTTTCCCATCAATTACAGTTTCAGTCACTTCAAAACCGCGATATGCCGGTAAACAATGGGTGAAAATTGCTTGCGGATTTGCTAAATTCATCAGCTCCTCATTTACTTGAAAAGGCATTAGCAATTTTAGTTTTTCCTGTTTTGCTTTTTCATCACTTGCTTCGCCCTGCCCCATGGAAATCCAGGTGTCAGTGATCAAAACATCAGCATTTTTGGCTGCACTTTTAGCATCGTGATAAATATTAATTTTTGCGCCTTTCTTCTTAGCTTCGGCAATTTCTTGATTACAAAAATCCAGTTCTTTTGGAATGGCAATATTCAAAACATAACCAAAAGCTAAAGCGCCATGGATATAGGAATTTAGCACATTATTGGCATCCCCAAACCAGGCCAGAGTTTTGTTTTCAATATTTCCCAAATGTTCTTCGATAGTTAAAATTGAAGCCAGAATTTGGCATGGATGGCTGTAGTCGCTAAGAGCATTAATGATTGGAATTGTGGAATTTTGCGCCATTTCTAAAAGCAGGTTATGCTCTTTGCAACGCACCATCACTACATCTACAAGGCGCGATAAAACTTTAGCGGTATCAGCAATAGTTTCACCTTTTCCAAGCTGCATGTCATTTTTATTCATGACAATTGCACTACCGCCAAGCTGGTTAATTCCTGCTTCAAACGAAACGCGAGTTCTGGTTGATGGTTTTTCAAAAATCATCGCCAGATTTTTACCCGGCAAAAGATTTTTAGTTTCTTGATAACTAAGTTTTTTTAACTTCTTTGCAGCAGTGATAATGTTTTTTAATTCACTGGCGGCAATTTGGCTAAGATCAATAAAGTGTTTCATCACTTAAAAGTGGTTTGGGATAAAAAAAAGAAGCCGTTTTAAATTTCAAATCCCAAATTGTCAAGAAGCGGTTGAATGATAAGATCGGCTCTTTATATTAGCGCTTTGGACGCAGTTTTTTGGGAATCAAAACATCAGGCAATGAAAAATACCATCATAATCACAACCGGAGGTACCGGGGGGCATATTTTTCCAGCCCAAACCATTGCCGATAAGCTTTCAAAGAAAGGGCTGAATGTAGTTATCCTTGGTGATAAAAATTATGCCAAATATCACAAGCCGCATTACCAATATAAATTTCAAATCATTGGCTCTGCAAAAATTAACAAATCTCCGCTAGCGCTTGCTAAATCAGCAGCCAGAATTTCTTACGGAATTTTTCAATCGATGATTTTGCTTCTCAAATATCAACCAAAGGTAGTTATTGGTTTTGGTGGCTATTCCACTTTCCCTGTTTTATGCGCTGCAGTTACTTTGGGGAAGAAAATTATTTTGCATGAGCAAAATGCTCATTTGGGAAAAGTGAACAGAATCTTTGCCAAGTTTGCTGATAAAATTGCTTTATCTTATCTGCAAACTGATGGGTTGGAACCGGGAGATAAAACAGTCTTTACCGGCAACCCGATCCGGGAAGAAATTGCTGAATTGCAAAAGCTGGAATATCAATTACCAGACTCAACTAAGCAACTAAACATCATCGATAATCTAGGTTATGACTTGATGCTAGCTTCGCAATTTTACAATTATAATAAATCCAGCAGTCCTGATTTATTCAATATTTTAGTAATTGGTGGTTCAGGTGGCGCAAAAATATTTAGCGAAATTTTACCACGGGCTTTTTTCAATTTGCGTGATGAAGTAAAAAAGAAAATTAGCATTACCCAACAATGCCGCTCGGAAAATCTGCACTCAACTTTTGAACAATATAAATCTTTTAGTTTTAATATTTTGATGAGTGAATTTTTTGATGATATGCCTGCAAAAATTTCCAAAGCCCATCTTATAATCAGCCGCGCCGGATCTTCTTCCATTGCAGAGTTCACTTGCTCTAAAAGACCGATGATTTTAGTTCCTTTTGCTTTAGCTGCAGATAATCATCAAGAAAAAAATGCCAGAGAAATAGAAAAATCAGGGGCGGCAATTGTAGTTAGGGAAAAAGATTTCACCATCAACAATCTTACTGGTATAATTGAAAAGCTTATTGACAATCCAGCTCTTTTGCAAAAAATGTCCGCCGCTTCTTTTAAATGCTCCAATATTGAAGCTGGAGACAAGCTCACCAAACTAATCATCAACACTAACAATGAATAACCACTCAGCATCCATCGGAGACATTTTAAAAACCAAAAGAATCAGCCTGGAAATTAGCATTGAAGAAGTCAGCCACAAGCTCAAAGTTAAAAAGCAAGACATCATCAATTTAGAGGAAAATAATCTCGATCTAATCACTCGCCATCTTTATTTAAGCGGTTTTATCAAGAGCTATGGAAAGATACTTAAAATCAATAACGATATTATTGATGAATATATCTCCGGCATGGCTAGAAAATGCAACACCAAAAATACCAAACATCAATTGGTAAATCTTGATCGCGAACAAAATAAAAATCCGGATAAGGATGATTTGGTAAATGCCCTTTTGATATTTACCATGATCTATCTGCTCTTGATTTCCCTTAGCCAATTTAAAACCCAAAATCTGAAAATCACTAATCTCATTATCAATCATCTAGGCAAGATAGAGTGATGAACAAATTAGTCCGGCTTTCTATTCTCATTATTTTTTCAGCGGCTGCTTTGTTGATTGCGATCCCTCTTTTTATCAACACTGCACCGCTTAAATTGGAGCTGGAAAAAAAAATTAGCGCTGAACTTAAAGCTAATTTTCAAATAGTGGGCAAAACCAATATTTCCTTTCTTCCGCTGCCGCAAATAGCTTTGAGCAATGTTAAAATTAAAAATCTGGTAAATGATGAATATCTGATTGATGCCGAAATCAAGCGCATAATCATTAAACCCAATTTTTTTTCACTCTTTGGCAAGCAAACTAAAATTGGCAGTCTGATTTTTGAAAGTCCAACAATTGAGAACAAATATAACGGGGTTGAAATTGCAAACCAGGCCACGCCTGGTGAGGTTCCATCTGGTAGCAATAATTTATCAGATCAGATTTTTGGTTTTGGGAAAAATGGTGCAAAAGTGGCAGATTTCAAAAACATTGAAACCATCAAAGTTAAAAAAGGATATTTTATTGAACGCAGCAACAATGATACTGCAGTTGAGTTTAGCAAAATTAATTTCTTGCTTAAAAATAATTTAAAAAAACAGGTTTTTACAATTAAAGGGGATTTTTTATCTGGGGAAGTTCCAACCAATTTCAGCCTGGTTGCTGATGCCAACAATGACAGCGATTCTTCGCTTAAAATCCAATCACCAATATTTAACCTTGCCGCTAAAGGAAAATTTTCCAACTCCAATATCAGTGATTTACTCAAGTCAAATTTTGTCGGCAATATTGACATCAATATTGTCGATCTTCGGGCATTTTTTAACAAATATATTTCCCAGAATAATTTCTTTTACCGCAATATTAACCCTACCCAGCCGCTAAAAATAAGCGCCGATATCAATAACCAACAAGGCAAGCTCGAGGTAAAAAATATTGTCCTTTCCTCACCATCTATTAACGGTAAAGGTAAAATCCACGCCGATATTTCTGCATTAAAACCGGATGCAAATATTGAGCTTGAATTTGAGCAAATCAATATTGACGATATTTGGCTTAGAACCGCGAATTCCAGTGCTGAAACTAAAGGAGCTGAAGATAAAATTGTCCAACAATTTAGCGATAAAAATCCAACTCCTTCAGACCAGGAAAAAACTTATATTTTAGAAAATCAAAATCCTTCCGACACCAAACCTCTGTTTGATAACCTGAATTTAGCGGCAAAGATAAAAATCAAAACCGCCATCTATTATGGCAAAAACCTGAATAATATTGATGTTAATTTTGCAACTTTAACTGACGGCAATTTTTCCCTTAATTCATTTAAGTCAGATATTCCCGGGCAAGGAAATTTGCAGATCTCCGGCACTTTTCAAAAGGAAAATAATATTCCCAAATTTAGCGGATCATTAGCAATTGAAGGGAAAAAATTGGAAGAGTTTTTGGCCTGGCTAAAAATTCAACCGCAAAATTTAAAAGCGGGAACTCTTGCCGATTATAATTTCACTTCCGCTTTATTATCGCTGCCTAATTTTACGGTTTTTAAAAATTTTAATCTCGCCATCAATGGCGGCAAAAATATTGTCGGCGGTAATTTCCAGATTGATAACTCTTCAGATATTCCCGTTAAAACTACCGATCTTAAAATCAATTATCTCAATTATGATGATTATTTTTCATCAGAAAAAAGCCAATATTTATCTTCCGGCTCTTTGTTGAAAAAGTTACTTTGGCTTAATACCGCCAATTACAAATATGAAATATCACTTCTAATTGACCAATTGATTTACAAAGAAAATTATCTGCAAAACCAGAGCTTCAAAGTTAAATATGGCCAAGGATATTTAAAATTTTTAGATATTAGTTTTTTTTCACCAGGCCTTGATCTTAAAGGAAATATTGAGCTAGACATCAGCACTAATAATCCAAAACTAAATATTGATATCAGCTCCAATAATTTCTATTACAAAAATCAAAAAGAGGGAGAAGTAATTGAGCAATTTTTTAACCTGCCTTCTCTTGCCGAGTTTAGCGGGCAAATCAATATCAACATCGGCAATCTTTTGGTTAATCAGTGGCAAGGCCGCAATATTAAAATTGCCGGAGATTTGAAAGACGGCATCGTTACCTTTAAAAATTTTAGTCTGGACAGTTATGGCGGACAGGCAAAATATAACGGTTCCATGGTTTTTAAAGAGGCAAAAACTATAACCGGCAGTATTGAGTTGGTTGGTGCCAACAATAACCAGTTTTTATATCATCTCTTTGGCATTCAAAATATTTATGGTCTGACTAATCTTTCTGCCGTTGTCAATTCTACCGCTAGCAACAAAACAGAATTTATAAAAAACCTCGATGCCAGCGGCAAATTCATCACCGGCAATGTCCTGGTTAAAGGTTTTGGTATTTATGATTTGGCAGAAAAAATGACACAAAGAGCACAAGCCGAAAATATGCTTGCAGTACTTTACAATCCAAACTCTGTAAGTCAGTTTGAAAAAGGCGCTGGCGCTTTTATAGTTAGGAAAAACAGCAGCAAAAACCAATTTAATATCAAAGTTAGCAGCGTTGGCATCAATGGAATTATTTCAGGAGATGTTGATATGGAAAATGATAGAACGGATGGCAAGGCAAATTTTGTTTTTATCTCTGGAACAAGACAGAGTCAGGTTCCAATTAACATAGCAGTTAATTTTAAAGGTCGTCCTGGAGCTATTGAAGAAAGCACCAATCTTGATCAGGTTAAACAATATTTAAACAGTTCTAACTGATGAATCCAAAAATAAAGAAGATTCAAAATCAAAAAACTCCAATAACTTGCCTCACTGCCTATAGCTATCCGATTGCTAAAATTTTAGATCAATATTGCGATATGATTTTGGTGGGAGACTCTCTTGGCATGGCAATTTATGGTATGAGAGATACTTTGGGCGTAAGCATTGAGATGATGATAAATCACGGCCAGGCTGTGACCAGAGCTGCTAAAAAAGCATTAGTGGTAGTTGATATTCCATTCGGATCTTTTGAAAAATCGCCAAAACAAGCGCTTGAAACCGCCAAGAAAATTATCGCGGCAACTAAATGTGATGCAGTAAAAATTGAAACTTCCCAAGAGACAATTAAAACCGTGAAATATCTAGTGGAAAATAAAATACCAGTAATGGGCCATGTCGGTCTTTTGCCGCAAAGAATCAAGGAAATGGGCGGTTACAAATATCAAGGCAAGGATGAAAATTCCGCTAAAGAAATTATCCAAACTGCAATTGATTTAGAAAAGGCTGGCGCTTTTGCTTTTGTAATTGAAGGCGTTCCAGCGAAGCTTGCAACTGAAATTTCTAAATCAGTAAAAATCCCAACCATCGGCATCGGCGCTTCAGCTGATTGCGGTGGACAAGTTTTAGTAATTGATGATTTACTTGGATTGAATCAGGAATTCAAACCAAGATTTGTTAAGAATTACGCTGATTTGGCAGACAAAGTTGGAAAGGCGGTGAAGAAATTTTGCGATGAAGTTAAAAGCAAGAAATTTCCTTCTAAGAAAGAGATGATTTGATTACCAAATAATCAAAACCTTAAATAACTCTCCCATTTGTTCTTTATCAATCAAACGATCAATTGCGGAATTAATTAGACTCCGCTTCTCATCATTTTTTCCTATCAATAAATTTTCTCTTCTAGCTTCAATTCCAAGCGCAATTAAAAATTCTCTTTGACTAACAATTGAAGTTTTTAAATTATTCTGCAAAGCAGTTTTTTGCAAAGAAGAAAAATCTACCAATGCAGTCAAGTCAGACTCTCCAACCTCTTTCAAAATATCACAATATTGATGATTACTTACCGCTTGCAATGTATTTCGCATTTCATTTTCCACATATCCATAATCAATAATCAAACCAATACCTCCGGTTTTTTTTATTGCTTCTGATAATTCAGTCATGAATGCCAAGGCCTGCGGGCTTTGTTCAAAAACCGCATCGATTTTAACTTCAGCAATTTGTAATTCGGAAGGTTTAGCTGAAGGTCGTAAAACAAATTGCAATTCGCCATCATTTCCAACCGCAACCATTCTTTCTACCCAGCCATTTTCGGTTTTTATAAATTGGTTGATTGCAAAACAATCGAACAATTCATTGCTGATAAAAAAAATCGGCGCTTGATTATTTTGCTGATAAAAATCGGAAAAATTTTCGTACCAACTGATGTTAAATTCTTGCAAATTTTGCTGCTGGATTTTTTGCAATTTTGGGCTGGTTTCAATAATTGCTAGGTTGGATTGCTCTAAAAAACCGGGAATTTTTTTGGCAAAATTAAGCAGATCTTTCATCAAGGTGCCGCGCCCTGCCCCCATCTCAACCAGATTAATTTTTTTGCCAGCGTAATTATTTTGCCAAAGATTGATCAGATAAGCTCCGATCAACTCGCCAAAAACCTGACTAATTTCCGGCGCGGTCGTGAAATCTCCTGCTTTTCCAAAAGGGTCTTTGCATTTGTAATAGCCAAGTTCCGGATGAAACAGAGCTTCATTCATGAATTGGCTAATTGAGATTGGGCCGTTGATTTTGATGAGATTTTTTAGATGAGACTTCACTTAAATTTACAGCTTTAGCTATATTTTTTGTTGAATTTTCTAACCACTACTAAAGCGATGATGTTGAATATTAAGGTCATCACAAACAGCACCAAACCTAGTGCAAAAGCGGCTAGAGTTTTTGGACTTTCTGCATCTTGATCTCCAACTAATAAAGTTACAATTTGCGCAGTTGCGGTTGTAACTGAATCTAGCGGATTGAAAGTTAATTTAGCCACCAGACCAGCAGCCATAACCACAATCATTGTCTCGCCAATCGCTCTTGAAAAGGCTAGCAAAACTGAACTGGCAATACCTGGAAAAGCAGAAACCAAAACTACTTTCTTAATCATCTCTGATTTAGTACTTCCCATCGCCAGAGCCGCATCCTTCAAAGAAATCGGAACAGAATTTATTGCATCATCGGACAAAGAAAGAATAAAAGGAATAATCATTACACCCATAACTAAACCAGCAGATAAAGCGCTTTCTGAAGCAATATCAACACCAAATTTAGCGAAAAAACTTTTTAAGAAAGGTGCCACCATGATCACCGCAAAATAGCCATAGACAACGGTTGGCACGCCAGCAAGAATTTCTAGGATTGGTTTGAGAAAATTTCTAGTCGAAGATTTGGCATATTCCGACAAATAAATTGCCGACATCAAACCAAGTGGAATGGAAACCGACAACGCAACAAAAGTGATTAAAAGCGTGCCAAGAAAAACCGGCACAATGCCAAAAGAGCTGTCAGACAAGGCCTGCCCGGCATGAACTGCAATTTGCGGATTCCAAGATAATCCAAATAAAAATTGGATTGGACTAACAATTTTGAAAAATTTTATTGCCTCAAAAAGAATGGAAATGGTGATCAAAAATGTGATGATCACGCCAAAAGAGGTGGAAAAAATCAGGAAAAATTTAGTGACATTTTCCAGATGTTTTTTGGCATTGAAAGTTTTTTTGAAAAGAAAAATCACCACAGCGGAGCAAGCTACCAAGCTAACCAGTAATAAAGAAATTTTTTGTAAAAATTCCAGATTAATAAACAAAATACCGGCAAGAAAAATTACAGCCCAAAGCACAAAACAATATAAATAATGGCTTTTTAGTGAATGGGAATAAAATCGCCCTTCCTGCAAAACCGGAGTTTTAACTAGAGAAATCCTTTGCTTTAAAAACAAAAAATTTGCGGCAATAATGAGAACGGCAATTAGCAGGAATGACATTGCTGATGTGGTTTGTTGCGGAATCAAAGCGGGCCCATTATTAATAATTTAATTACTTTTGCAATTCTTCATGAAGAAAATTCGCCTTTTGGTTAGAGAAACAGAGCTCGGAGCAGGAAAAATCATAAAAATTACTGATAATGATTTTGACTATTTAACAAAAGTGATGCGCAAGAAAACTGGCGATGAGCTGTTGATTTTCAACGGCCGCAATGGGGAATGGTTGGCAAAAATTGTTGAAATTGAGAAAAAATTTTGTCAAATTCAGACCATTGGCCAAAACAAAGAACAATATTTTCCACCAAATATAACACTAGCTTTTGCACCGGTAAAAAACGCCCGAATTGATTTTATCGCAGCAAAAGCAACCGAACTTGGAATCAGGAAGTTTCAACCGATTATCACTCAGCACACAATTGTCGATAAAATCAATTTGGAAAGATTTGAAGCCAATATCAAAGAAGCGGCGGAACAATGCGAAAGGCTTGATTTACCAGAAATTTTAGAGCCAATCAAACTGGACAAATTTTTGAGAACTGTTTTAGAAAATGAAATTTTAATTTTATGCGACGAGCAAGGCAGCGGTAAAAAAGCCGGAGAAATTTTGCCTAATATAAATCCCAGCAATTCAGAAATCATCATATTTACCGGCCCGGAAGGCGGCTTTTCTGCTCAGGAATTTGAGCAATTTGATAGGATAAAAAATCTGCATAAAATTACTCTCGGCCCAAGAATTTTAAGAGCTGACACTGCAATAATATCCGCCATCACTTTAGTGCAGGAATTTTTAGGAGATTTTAATTTAAAGCCGAATTTTTCAGAAAGTTAGATTTGATCAATCTTTTTTCCGATCAAAGTTTTACCAATCACTTCATTCATTTTTTTCTCTGCAACAATTTCAGCGTGTTTTTCTAGCTCTTCCATCTCTGAATTTATAAGCTCCTGATTATCAGATTTTATTGCCTCTTCCAAGATTCCAATTTGTTTTTTTGCTGCCAAAATTTCATCTTTTGTCAGCAAGTTTTCATCTTCTTTTATAGCAGAATTTAGCGCCAAAATATTTCTCTTTGCTTCAGTTTTTGCTTCGACCAATAAACGCTGTTTCATGTCGCTTTTTGATTTTTGCAGCGATTCTAAAAGCATTTCTTTGACTTGGACTTCACTCAAACCAAAGCTTGGTTTGATCTCAATTATTTGGCTTTCACCGGTAATTTGTTCAGTGGCGTTAACCGTTAAAAGCCCATCAGCATCAATTTTGAAAACTACTTTAACCCTTGCCACACCAGCCTTGAGAGCTGGAATATTTTTAATTTCAAAATTTGCAAGTGATCGGCAATCTGATGCTAACTCGCGTTCGCCTTGCACAATATGCAGCTTCATTCCATTTTGTCCGTCGGCAAAAGTGGTAAATTCTTTGGCAGCAGAAGTTGGAATTGGACTGTTGCGTTCAATAATCTTTTCAACCAAACCTCCCATCATTTCAATTCCTAACGAAAGCGGAATGACATCAAGAAGTAAATTATCGGAATTGCGCGAAACTAATGCATTAGCTTGAATAGCGGCGCCAAGGGCAACAATTCTATCTGGATCAATATCATCCAGAATTTTGGTTTTGCTAAATTCGGCTGATAATTTTTCTTTGATAATCGGCATTCTGGTTGAGCCACCAACTAAAATTACTGCTTTGATTTGTTCATCTTCCAGCTCCAACTCATCCAATAAATTTCTGGTTATTTGCACAGTTTTAGAAGCAAGATCACTAACCAAATTAATAAATTCTGTTTTTGATAATTGGAAATCCAGCAACTGATTCTGCAAACTAAATTCTACAAAAGCATAATCATGATGAGTTAGTCGTTCCTTGATTTGCCTTGCTGCAAGCTTGATATTTTGCAGGTCAATTATTGGAAGATTTTTTAAATTATTTTTTTCGATTATTTTTTTTGCGATTAGATCATCAAAATCATCACCACCCAAATTTGCATCTCCGCCAACACCGATAACTTTAAAAATGCCTTTTGAAAGTTGCAAAACTGAGACATCAAAAGTTCCGCCACCTAAATCAAAAATCAAAAATTTTCCTTCCGCCTTTTTATCTAAACCATAAGCAATTGCTGCCGCTGTAGGCTCACTAATTAATCGCAAAACTTCTAGCCCAGCTAAATTCGCTGCTTGTTTGGTGGCATTTCTCGCCGCTTCATCAAAATAAGCGGGAACAGTAATTACCACTTTTGAAACTGGTTTTTGCAAATCATTTTCAGCAATAGTTTTTAGATGTTTTAAAATTTGCGCTGAAATTTCAACCGCGCTAAAAGCCGCTCCACCCAACATTACGCGCAATTGTTCATCGCTTTTTTTGGCAACAAATGACAAGTTAGAAATTTTCTCAACATCTTTATGGCCTTTACCCATCAGCCTTTTTACGGAGTAAATTTTTTCTGCAGCATCTTTTGCTTTTGCTCCGACAACAAAATTTCCATCTTCTCCAAGCGCTACAACTGAAGGCTGCATAAAATTGCCATCTTTATCGAGCAAAATTTGCGGACGCACTTCACCATTTTCATTAACCGCAATTGCAATCAAAGAATTTGTGGTGCCAAGATCAATGCCAACAGCCACTTCTTCTTGATAATGCGGTGGTGGAGTTTGGCCTGGTTCGTAGATTTTTAACAAAGACATCTGTGTTTAGCCTGGTTTTTTTAAGTCCAAAATAATTTTATCTAAATATTTCATTTTAATCAGCATTTGTGCTGCTTCTTGGAAATTATTTTTTGCCAATAATTCAGTAATTTTTGGCATTTCTTCGCTGATTAAATTTTTGATTTTTTGTTTTATCTCATTAATTGCAGCTTGATCATTTTGATTTTCCAAAATTTCTTCGCGTAAATTCATCACAAAAATTAGAGTTTCCTGAGCTGGCTTAACACTGCATTTTTCATCCTCAATATCCATATTTTGCAGCTGCAAAAAATAGATCACGCGTTTAAGCGGATTTTTTAGGATTTGGTAGGCTTGGTTGATAAGAATTGAATTAATCTCGGACTCGGTCTGGTCCTTTGTAACATCTGGGTGAAACTGTTGCTGGAGTTTTAGATATTGATTTTCCAGCTTCTCTTCATCAATTTGAAATGATGTTGGAAGATTGAATTTTTCGAAGTGATTTAGCTTGTCTAACAGCATTCATTTATTTCTATAACTACACGTTAAATGATTCACCACAGCCACATCTACCCTTCTCATTCGGATTAACGAAGTCAAAACCGGAGCGCAAATTTTCATCAATATAAATCATTTTACTGCCGATTAAAAACATCGAAATTTTTGGATCAATAAAAATATTGATGCCATCTTTAATGACCAAATCATCATATTTGCTGAGGTTTTTTTCTTGCACAGCATATTCAATTGCATAAGAAAGACCAGAGCAGCCACGGGTGCGAACATTAACTTTAATGCCTTCGCATGGTTCTTTTCTTTGTTCTAACAGCAACTTGATTTGCTTTAACGCATCATCATCAATAGCTAGATAATCGACGATAGCATTGCCAAGCGGGCCGGATTTTTGATTGGAGAAATTTGCTAATGCGCTCAACTTACGAATTTTTTTTCTTTTTATAATCTTCAATAGCAGCCTTTATTGCTTCTTCTGCCAATACTGAACAATGGATTTTAACCGGAGGAAGTGAAAGCTCTTGAGCAATTTCCTTATTGCTGATTTTACCTGCATCTTCAATATTTTTCCCCTTCACCCATTCAGTCACTAGTGAGCTGGAGGCAATAGCAGAGCCACAGCCAAAAGTTTTAAATTTTGCTTCAGTAATAGTGCCATCATTTGCAACTTTAATTTGCAATTTCATCACGTCACCGCAAGCAGGAGCACCAACTAAACCGGTGCCAATATTTTGTTCTTCTTTACCGAAAGACCCAACATTTCTTGGGTTTTCATAATGATCAATAACTTCTTTTGAATATGCCATAATTACTCCTTATTTAAATTTAATGTCCTGTCCAATTAATTGATTTTAAGTCAATTCCTTCCTGCATCATATCCCATATTGGACTTAAGGAACGCAGTTTATCAATTTTTTCTTTAATTAAATTGATCGCATAATCAATTTCGGCTTCGGTGGTAAATCTGCCGATTCCGAAACGAATTGAAGTGTGCGCCAAATCATCTTCAACGCCGATTGAATGTAAAACATATGAAGGCTCTAAAGATGAAGAAGTACAAGCAGAACCGCTTGACACGGCCAAATCTTTTATTGCCATGATCATGGATTCGCCTTCAATTCCAGCAAAACTGAAATTTAAATTACCCGGATAGCGGTGGGTTTTATCGCCATTTAAATATACTTCCGGAATTGTGCCGATTGCTTGATAGAATTTGTCGCTCAATTTTTTGATATGTTCAGCATCTTTTGCCATTTCATTTTTGGCAATTTCTGCAGCCTTACCAAAACCAACAACTAGAGGTGTTGCCAAAGTTCCAGATCTAAAGCCACGCTCTTGACCCCCACCACTCATGATTGGTTTTAGGCGGACACGTGGTTTGCGTCTAACATAGAGAGCGCCAATTCCTTTCGGGCCGTAAATTTTGTGGCCGGAGATACTCATCAAATCAATATTCAGCTCATCAACATTTAAAGGAATTTTGCCAAAAGCTTGCGCACAATCAGTGTGAAAAAACACATTTTTTTTGCGGCATATTGCACCGATTTCTTTAAGTGGCTGGATAACTCCAATCTCATTATTGACTGCCATTATTGAAACCAAACAGGTTTTGTCAGTGATGGCATTTTCCAATTCTTTCAAATCAACCAAGCCGTTTTTTCCAACCGGCAGGAATGTGACTTGCGCACCTTCTTGCTCAATATCACGGCAGGAATTGATCACGCATTTATGTTCTGTTGCAAGAGTGATGACATGATTTTTACCACTATTTTTGTAAAAGCCGTAAACGCCTTTGATCGCCATATTGTTGGATTCTGTGGCGCCAGAGGTAAAAACAATTTCTTTATCGCTGGCAGAAATTACATCAGCAACTTGTTTGCGGGCAATTTCAACCAATTCTTCCGCCTTCCAACCAAAAGCATGGGTCCTGCTATGTGGATTGCCAAAATCTTCCTTCATGACTTGAATCATCGCCTCAACAACACGCGGATCCATTGGTGTGGTTGACTGGTAATCGAGATAAATTGGTAATTTTATATTGGTCATTTTAGTTTCTTGTTTTTTCATATAATTCTTTCCACACTTCTAAAAATCTATCAACTTGTTGTTTGGTGTTTTCAAGGCCCAAACTTACTCTGATGGCGCTTTTAGCAATATTATCACCAAAACCCATTGCCGATAAAACCCTGGATGGTTTTGAACTTCCCGAAGAGCAAGCTGCGCCAATGCTGACGGCAATCCCATTTAGATCTAAGTTGATCATCTGGGTTTGGTTATCAATATTTTTGGTCGCAAAATAGCAAGTATTTGGAAGTCTAGCCACATTTTTGCTAAAAATGGTAATGTCATCACCGGCAAGCTTTTGCAGATTTTCTTCCAAATAATTTCGCAAATTTGCTAATTCCTCATATTTTTCTATCTTCGTTACTGCCAGACGGCAAGCTTCTCCAAGACCAGTTGAGCCAGCAACATTCAGGGTTCCAGGACGCTTCCCACCCTCTTGGCTACTGCCAAAAATAATCGGCTCAATATCAAGGCCTTTTCTAACCAATAAAGCTCCGGCGCCTTGTGGGCCGTGTAACTTGTGGGACGAAATGGAAGCCATATCAATATTCAAATCTTCCAAATTGATGTTAATTTTGCTGGTTGCTTGCACAATATCGCTATGCATTAAACCACCATATTGATGGACAAGCTTGGCAATTTCTTTAACAGGCTGGATAGCACCAGTTTCATTATTGGCGAGCATAACAGAAACGATAAAATCCCTGGTATTTAAGCTCTTGATTTTAGCCTCCAAATCAATCAAATCGATCACACAATTTTCATCAACCGCAACTATTTGGCCGTTTTTTTGCAAAGCAGCGTTATAAACAGATGGATGCTCAATGGCGGAAGTCACAATTTGATAATTCCTGAAACCAAAAAGCGCCAAATTGTTGGATTCAGTACCACCGGAAGTAAAAATCACCTCATAATTTTGGGCACTCAAAAGTTTTCTAACATTCTCTCTGGCTTGGTTGGCCGATCTAGTTGCCATCCTACCAAAATAGTGAATCGAAGATGGGTTAAGCGGCTCAGCATAAACAGTCATCATCACTTTCAAAACTTCGTCAGAAATTTTGGTGGTAGCGTTGTTATCAAAAAATATTCTCTCTTTCATGTGGTGTTGATTCCTTGATGTTTAGGAGCGATATTGATTGCAAATAATCAAAAATATTTTTCTCCAAACCATGCCAAATATGGTGTGTTTTACATTTAGCGCTTTTCTTTACACATCCCGCCTTACCATTGCATCTAGTCATTTTCATAGGTTCTTTAGTGGCTACAATGATATCGGCAATATTGATGTCTTTTAGTCCCTTTGCCAATATGTAACCTCCACCAGGGCCTTTGACCGACTTAACAATTTCTGCTTTTCTTAAAGAGGAAAAGATTTGCTCCAAAAAAGGAAGGGAGATTTTATGCCTCTCTGAGATTGCGCAAAGTGATACTGGACTTTCCAGACTGCCATTTTCTAATATATCGATTACGGCAATCGTTGCATATTTTGCTTTATTAGTCAGTATCATAAAAAGCTTGCTATGGTTGACCCTTCTATTTGCAGCGGAATTTATAATACCTTATTAGATTAGTCAACTATTTAGAGGAAGCTGAGGATGTTTGAAATTTTGTCTGGAAGATCTGCCCGAAGAAGGCTGGCGGTTAGAATTTTTACGAGCCTGATTCATTCTTCTTGGTGGCTTTCTGGTGGTGACTTTTCTCTCAACAGCTGTAACCACAATGGCAAATGCAATTAAGGCAGCATTGATTATAAAAAATTTCAAAGCTAAAGAAGTTTTACCCTGTTTTACCAAATCAAAAATTAAAGCTAGTAAAGCAAGGTTGTAGATAAAGCTAAAAATCATCCCACCTCTATAGCTAAAATTGTGGAATTTGAGATATTTATCCTGCCAGGAATGACGGTGCTCTTGCTCCTTTTTGGCAATTTCTATCAACTTATTGGTAGAGCCAGGAGCAATATTCTCATAATTTTCTAAAACTCTTGGAGAAGGTAAAGAGGAGTTAGAATTTCTACCTCTCTGGCCATCATTACCTCTATTATTTTTATTGTCTGACCTGTTATTTTCTTTCATTTTTAATTCTACTATTTTTATTGATTGCTAAGTAAAGATCTTCGCCTACCGCCTCCCAGTCACCACTAATCGCACGATCTGGCTGATTAAAAGGATATGAGTTGGAATTAACTCTAACGAAAGGAACAATTGAAGCAAATCCGGCTAGGAATTTGCGCAAATATTTAATGAATATTCTGATCGATTTCATTTATAAGAATCTTAAGGCAGGACTTACAAAAATGACTTTTGTGTAGACCTATTTTTAAAGAAGGCAAGCAGGATAGAGGTAAAAAGATAATTTGCCAAGGCAAAATCTATGCAGAAGCAACAAAGGAAATATTTTATGGAACTTTAATATCCCATTTTTTACCAAGATAACGCAAAACTTCTGTATCCTCACTGCTAGTTAAAGCATGGTCAAAAACGATTATCTCAGCAATATTGCCATTAATCGAATTGTTGGTATCAGATCTAGCGCCAATAATAACTTTATCAAACCCAAAATTGCCAGTAACATTAGCTGTTGTGGTGCCAGCAATTCCATTTAAATAAGAAGTGTTTGTGGTTCCGTTAAATTTGGTAGAGATAATGTAAGGTGAACCATTGTTAGGGTGGGTGAATGTTGCTAAATGTGAACTCCTTATCGCTCGAAATGTTGTTGCAGAACCTTGCCAATTCATCATCATAGACTGAGTGTTATCCCAGTCCTGCCCTGTACTATTGTAAAAAGCAACATAATTGCTGTTTGCAACATACGCAATTCTTTTGCAAACCAGAAAAGCATGCAATGTGGTACCGGAATATTTCGGCAAATTGATTTGTAAATTACCATTGGAGCCGGTACCTCCAGCCTGTCCATTACTAAATCTTATAGCTGGCAAGCCATTTATAGCGCTTTCCTCATATACCGGCTTATTGGAAGCCGTTGCTTGGGTTGCAACCAAACCATCTTTGCTTTGCGGATTATAGTCATACCAATTGGTAACTTTAGTTCCGTTTGATCTTTCGGAAGTGCTGATATTTTTCTCTATAGTAGGCTCCAACCATAATAAAACACCCTCTATCGAAGTTACTGGAGAACCTTCAGTGAGAGATCTGGCAGATTGAAGTTTTGCCGCATATATCATTCTTGATCCTTTAACGATGCCAAGCACTAAGATGCCAATGATGAAAAGAACAACTGAAAGTTCAATAAGCGAAAAAGCAAGACGTGACTTGGTTTGACCAAGATTATTATTCAAATTTTGATTGGATTTCATATTTAAAATTGAAGTTAATTATCAAAGAGGATCCATTAACTAATCAGCAAAACAACTGACAAAAGTTTGAAAGTTTAGACTATGTTTGAAATACAAAAGGCAACTATTAAAAAACAGAAAAATAAAAGCAGCTTAAAAAGAAAAAAGCGAGAATTTAATTATGACATTTCCAACGTTTTGCTTAAGGACAGAATTCTTCTAAAATTTTTCTGGCTTTGGCTATAAAGCATACAGCAAAAATTACTGGATTTTAATCCCCCATTTGTTCCCTAAATATTTTGTCACTTCAGTTCTTTCGTTACTAGTTAAAACCCGCCTAAAAACGATAGTCTCAGCTATGTAGCCATTAACCGGTAGAGTAAAATTAAATCTATTTCCAATCACAATTCTATCAAATCCCCAAGTGGCAGAGCTTGCTGCTGGGGTTGAAGCAACTCCATTTAGATAAGAAATAGTATTGCTGCCATCAAATCTAACAGAAAATATATAAGGCACATTATCTCCCGGATGAGTAAAAGTAGCTAGGGTGACATTGCCTCTTATTGTCCTAATCGTTGTCGAATCAAGCTCCCACACAAGCATAGATTCAGTGTTGTTATTGTCCTGACTGCCATTTTTATAAAGACCCATATAAGAACTATTGGTTGCATGACCAACTCTCTCACGAACTATAAATATTTCCAGCTGAGTACCAGTATAGGTTGGCAAAGTGCCCTGCAAATATGGATTGTTGGCAGCTACAAATCTTACAGCCGGCAAGCCGTTAATTGCTTTGGCAGTATAAGTTGGTTTTCTGTTTGCAGTTGCCTGAGTTGCAACCAAGCCACTATTATATTGCTGGTTAATATCATACCAATTGGTGATTTTTCCACCATCATAGCTTTCACTAGCATCAAAGCTTTTTTCTGAAACAGGATCTAACCACAACATCAAACCTTCCATTGACACTATTGGAGAATTTCTGGTTAGTGATCTAGCAGATTCTAATTTTGCAGCATTAATTATTGAGGCTCCTTTAGTGACACCAATTACCAAAATGCCGATGACAAGAATAACAACTGAAAGCTCAATAAGTGAGAAACCAAAACGTGGCTTGGCTTGGCTAAGATGATTATGATTCAAGTTTTTTCTTAGTTTCATATTTAGAATTGTGGTTGATGTATAAACCGCAAAATAGTTAGCTAAATTTAAAAAGTACAAGCGCTAAAAAGCTAAGAATAGCTAAGACATTTCCAACATTTTACTCAAAGATTTTCTGGCTTTTTCCATCAAATCTTTATCTAGCAAAATTTCATTATTTTGGTTTTTCATCACCAAATATAATTTTTCCATGGTGTTGAGTTGCATGTAAGGGCAAGTGTTGCAAAGAGCGCAGCCAGCTTTATCAACAAAAGGACAATCATAAAATTTCCCGGAGGGATTTTTTATTTTCATCTGATGAATGATATTTGGCTCAGTCAAAACAATAAATTCTGCCCCTTGATTTTCCTGAACAAATTTTAACAAGGAGGAAGTTGAGCCGATATGATGAGCATGAACAAGCAGATTTTCTGGACATTCCGGATGAGCAATGATTTTTGCTTGCGGATGATTGGTTTTTAATTTTACCAATTCTTTTTCGCTAAATTGCTCATGAACAATGCAACTGCCATGCCATAGCAACATTTCGCGTCCGGTTGCTTTTATCAAATATCTTCCTAGATGTTGATCCGGAGCAAAGATAATTTTTTGGTTTTGAGGAATTTGCTCAATGATTTTTTTGGCATTGGCGGAAGTGACGACGATGTCAGAAAGAGCCTTTATTTCAGCGGAACAATTGATGTAGGTGAGAGCAATGTGATCTGGATGTTCTTCGCGGAATTTTTTGAAGGCAGCTGGTGGACAGGATTCTTCCAAGCTGCAGCCAGCCTTCATATCTGGAATAATAACTTTTTTGTCCGGACTTAAAATTTTGGCAACTTCGGCCATAAATTTTACACCGCAAAAAACAATCATCTTAGCATCAGTTGCCGCAGCTTTTCTGGATAGATCTAAAGAGTCACCAATAAAATCAGCAATATCTTGAATTTCTTCATCCTGATAATAGTGAGCTAAAATAACAGCTCCTAACTGCTTTTTTAATTTTTGTATTTCACCGGCTAGATCGGTTGGCAAAACGCTCGTCATATTTAATATAAACCGACAATTTCTTTAATTTTCCTGGAATTTTCACAAGCGATTGCCCTGGCATTTTCCTCGCCATCAGCCAATATCTTTTTTACAAAGCCAAGATCGTTTTTTAATAACTTAATGTTTTTCTGAATCGGTTCAAGCATTGTCACTAAAGCCCCAGCCAGATCTTCTTTAAATTTGCCATTGCCGGAGCTCTGATATTGTAAAGCCAGCTCTTCCGGTTTTTTATTTACGGCAACAGAAAAAATATTGAGTAAATTATAAATTTCTGGCCTCGCTTTGTCATAGGAAATTTGGACTTCGGAATCAGTTTTAGCCTTTTTGATTTTTTTTACGATCAAATCCACATCATCAGAAAGATTAATCCGCGACAAGTCGCTCTCATCTGACTTGCTCATTTTTTTAGTGCCATCTTGCAGCGACATAACTCTGGTGCAATTGCCTAAAATCATCGGCTCCGGCAATTTAAAAAATTCAGTTTTAAATTGGCGGTTAAAAGCGCCAGCAATATCACGGGCTAATTCTAAATGCTGCTTTTGATCTTCCCCAACGGGAACAATATTTGCCTTATAAAGCAAGATGTCCGAAGCCATCAAAACCGGATAAGCGTAAAGACCAAGATTTTCATTATCGGCAGATTTTTCCTTAAATTGAGTCATGCGGTTCAACCAACCCATTGGCGTTAAACAGCCAAGAATCCAAGCCAGTTCTGCATGTTCTTTAATGGCGCTTTGAGCAAAGATAATTGATTTTTTTGGATCAATACCGCTAGCCAAATAAACAATGGCAGTTTCTAAAATATTATTCCTGAGTTCGGATGGATTTTGCGGCAAAGTTATGGAATGCAAATCCATAATGCCAAAAAGACATTTGTTGTCATTTTGCATGCCGATCCAGTTAGCAATTGAGCCAAGATAATTGCCTAAATGCAGATTGCCGGTCGGTTGAATGCCGGAGAAAATCGTAGGATAGGATGCAACTGTTTGTTGATTCATCTATTTGGTTATTTGTGCCTTTTTCAAATACCAAGGCCGCTAGACAAAGGCTAAATGCGGGCTGGTCATAATAAGTAGGCAACAAAAATAAGCAAGTATTTTGGCATGACTAATTAAAGCTTTAGTTTTGTCTTTAAAAACTTGCCAAAATAATCTAAACAAAGAAAATGCCCTCACCCCAGGATAGTCGCCTGTTTTTTGCCAGCAATGACAATGAAAGCAGGAGGAAAGTCCGGACTCCACAAAAGCAAGATGCCAGCTAACGGCTGGGTGTGGTTTTGTAATGAAACCGCAACGGAAAGTGCCACAGAGAATATACCGCCTGTTTTACGCAAGTAAGGCCGGTAAGGGTGAAAATGCGAGGTAAGAGCTCACATTACTGGTGGCAACATCAGTAAAGGAAAACCCCATCTGGAGCAAGACCAAATAGGAATGGCAAGTTTCTTCACTGAAACAGATATGCTTTTGTATCGCCATTCGGGTAGGTTGCTTGAGGTTGTCAGCGATGACAATCCTAGACGAATGACTATCACCCTAAGCAATTAGGGGACAGAATCCGGCTTATGGGGACTTGGTCATATTAATAATCTTAATATGACCACTAATATTCCCAGAGATTTTCTTTGAAATTCTTTAGAATAAAATCTTTGTGCGCTTTAATTTCTTCTTCATTTAAAGGAAATTTGCGCTCTGGATAGGATGAGGAATCTGTAGAAATTTTGTCATCTTTTTGAATGGTTTTTTTCGCTTCAAAACCAATATCAAACATCGAAATTTGGTTACCACCCATCAGCTCTATATAAATATCGGCCAGTAATTCCGCGTCGAGCAACGCTCCGTGTTTTACTCTTCTTGAGGCATCAATGCTAAATCTTTTACACAACGCATCCAAAGAGTTGCCAGCGCCGGGGAATTTGTTGCGGGCGATTTCTAAAGTATCAACAACATTACCGCGTTCAATAATTTCCAGGTTGCAACCACGCAAATGGTGGTTGATGAATTTCATATCGAAACCGGCATTGTGGATCACTAGCTTGCTATCAGCAATAAAAGCTAGGAAATCCTTAACCACCTCAAGAAATTTTGGCTTATCTTTTAAAAATTCTCCTGTAATTCCGTGGATTTTAACCGCTTCTTCAGGTACTTCCCTTTCCGGGTTAATATAAACATGAAAGGACTTTCCGGTTCTAACTTTGCCAATAATTTCAATACAGCCAATTTCGATAATGCGATGACCGTCTTTTGGGTCAAGACCAGTGGTTTCAGTATCCAGACAAATTTCTCTCATTTGTTAATTATTAATAAAATTTTTTAACAGCTGCAGGCCGGCGTCAGAACTTTTTTCCGGGTGAAATTGAGTGGCAATGATATTTTCTTTGGCAATTATGGCAGTCAAGTCTTCACCATAATTGACGCTTGCTATAACCTCTTCCGGATTTTTAGGAACAAAATGGAAGCTGTGAACAAAATAAAAATGTTCGTCATTTTTAATATTATCCAAAATTGGATGGGGCTTTTTAATGGAAATATTATTCCAGCCAACATGAGGAATTTTTAAACTGTTATTTTGGTCATCAATTTTCACCACATTTCCGGAGATAAACCCGAGACCGGAATATTCTCCATGCTCAAAGCCAAAGTCAGCCAAAAGCTGCATGCCAACACAAATTCCCAAAAATGGTTTTTTGAGTTTTAGAACTTGGTTTTGTAGCTCTTCAACCATTCCGGAAATTGATTTTAAACCCGTAATACAATCGCCAAAAGCGCCAACTCCGGGTAGGATTATATTAGTTGCAGATTTTAGGTCGTCAGAGTTGCTGGAGATTTTAACTTCCTGAGAAGAGTGTTTAACCAAATTTAGAGCATTAAAAACGGACTGCAAATTGCCGGAACCGTAATCAATGATGATTATTTTGGAGTTGTTCACTTATTTAAGGGCTTACGCGGTGAAATGCCGCTCGGTGGATTCTTTAAACTTTTTAAGATCAACAATTGATTCACAGAAAATATCAGTATCTTTCTGGAAATAATTTTCAATAAAACGTATCTTTGCTTCGTCCCTATTTTTGCCAAAAACACAACCAAAAAACTGATAGCCCCGCGCTTTTAAATTCTCGCCATACCAATAGCCAGCATTAATGGCAATAATCAACAATAGGCCAAATATCAAGATTGCGGCGTCAAAAAATTCAAAAATATCTTTATAAACAACTTCAATAAATAAGGTGCCTACCAACACTAGAGCAAGGGATTCCTTCCACATTTTGTGTTGTAAAAACCAGAAAATATTGAAAAAAAATGCTGAAAAGGAAAAGCTATTTTTAACCATCACCAAATCTTGGACCGCTTCGTTCTTCGATTTTTTGATGTAGATGCTAAAAAGCTTCATGGGAAGAGAAGATTTAGAAATTAGTAATTTGAAAATTAGCCAATTCCCTATCTGAATTAACCTAAACTATTTTACAGCTGCCTTAGCTTTCTCAACAATTTGTTTGAAGACATTTGGCTCTTTAACCGCAAGATCAGCCAGAATTTTTCTATCCAAACCGATATTAGCAAGCTTCAAACCATTGATGAATTGGGAATAAACTAAACCATGTTCACGAACAGCGGCATTGATTCTTTGGATCCAAAGACCTCTGAAATCTCTTTTTCTAACTTTTCTGTCTCTATAAGCATAACGCAAAGCCTTTTCAACTTTTTGAATAGCAACACGGAAGCAATTTTTTGCTCTGCCACGATAGCCTTTAGCTAGATTTAATATTTTTTTATGTCTTGCTCTTTTAGTGACACCTCTTTTTACACGACTCATTTTCTACTCCGAATATTGATTTAATTAGCGATTGTAAGGCATTAAAAACTTAAGAGCGCCTGCAGTATTTGCCTCGCTCAAAATTGCTGATTTTCTTAGATTTCTGATCTGATTTTGGCTTTTTTTAGTCATGCCATGTCTTTTGCCGGCAGATTTGTGCTTTATCTTGCCGCTTCCGGTAACTGATAAGCGTTTTTTAGCGCTGCTATTTGTTTTTAACTTAGGCATTGGTTAGATCTTTTGAATTTGTGAACCAGTTGCTATTGTTGCTAGTTGGTGGGACCGGTAGGACTCGAACCTACGACCAAGACGTTATGAGCATCCTGCTCTAACCAACTGAGCTACAATCCCTAAAAATCGAGTGAAGATTTAGTTGCGGCAACAAAAAGGAGTCGGGAATTTACCGACTAACTTTATTTTTTGCAAGAAATTTATTACCTATTTTAACTAGTCACCACAACTAAAGCCGGCCTGATTAATCTATCACCAATAATATATCCCGCCTGTATCACCTGTTTTACCACCCCACCCTCTTCTCCTTCGGCTGCTGGCAATTGAGAAATTGCTTCATGATAGTTATGGTCGAATTTTTCTTCCAAAGGATAAATTCTTTTGATGCCGTATTTTTCCAGAACCTTCACCATCTCCTTCTTGGTCATGATCATTGCATCGGCAAAATGTTTCACCGATGGAGATTTTTCAACATCTTCTGCCGGCAAATTTTCTGACGCCAAATAAAAATTTTCTACAACCAAAACCAAATCTCCGGCAAAGTTGGAAACAGCATATTTATTGGCTTTTTCAAGCTCTTCACGATTTCTTTTTCTGGTATTTTCTAACTCTGCCGCCAAACGCAGAAAGGAATCATTCAAGCTTTTATTTGCTTCTTCCAGCTTGGAAATTTTTGCCTCAAGCTCTTGGTTTTGATTTGGTCGTTCTTCAGTTTGGGTTTGTTCTGGATTATTATTTTGTTCTTCAGTCATAGGCTTTGATGCTTTGAAATGATTGGGAGGCCAAGAAATCTATAGTTGTAAATAACTTTTTTCAACCTATTTTCTAAAAGTTATTAGTAATTTTAGCTTTATTCTACGTGGTTAAAAGAATCATTTTCTGTTTAGGCTCAAATGTCGGAGACCGTCAATTTTATATTGATGAAGCCATAAAATCTCTTGAATCCAGGCTGGAACTAAAAAACTTAAAAAAATCCTCTATTTTTCAAAATCCCGCCAAACTTTTAGAAGGATCTCCAAAGGAATGGGATATGGATTTTTTTAATATCGCCCTTTCCGCTGATATTGATTTAGAAAAATTCCCACCGTTAAAAATCCTAAAACTCATTCAACAAATTGAAATTGATGTCGGCAAAAATTACCGCGGCAAATGGGCGCCACGGGAAATTGATATCGATATTGCCTTAATTGACGGGCTAAAAATGAATCTGGAGAATGTTTTACAAATTCCTCATCAGCATCTTCTTGAAAGGGAATTTTTCCTAAAAACCATCGAAGAAATCGAACCAGATATTCTTCTTGCAGCATCTAATCTTAAATCCTCCCAATAATGTTTGTTAAAAAAGTTGCATTACTGACCTTATTATTTTTGCTTGGCTCTTGCGTTTTCCTGACTGAAAACAGCCTTAAACAAAATGTTAACCAAAACAGTTTTTTAAACCGCTTCCCAGAAAATCAAAAATCAATTATCATTTTCAAGGCCAGAGGAAAAGCCAAAAGCAGCATTTTGTTTTGCGATCAAGAATCAACAAATGACTGTCGAAAAATTTATGTTTCAAACCATTATCAAATTTTAATGCTAGAACCAGGCATTTATTCCTTGCAAGCCAACTCTTATGATTCGCCGATTTTTTCCAGATTTAAAAAATCAAATAAAGAACTCGTTTTGCTGGAATTAATGCCAAGAGAAATTGCTTATTTGGGAACTTTATCAATTAGAAAACGCAGCAATAGCAATAATTCTGCAAGCAGGTCTAACTTTGAAGTAACTAGCGACTCGGGGGCAAAAGATGATTCCCAGATGATAAAAAATCTACTGGAAAATAATGAGCGTCAAAAGCTGGAAGAGCTTTTTGCCAATCAAATTTTAGAAATTAATTTTCTGATTGATAAATATCCTGAAGTAAAAAATCTCTTTAAAAAAAGATTGATCAAAGCTCCTAAATTCAATGAAAGGCAAATTGATGATGAGAATAATTATTAAACTGTTTTTGTTGATTATGCTTGCCTCTTGTCAGGCAAAATCCGGCAATAAATCAGTCATTAAGCTTTATAACGCGGACTTGCAAAAGGGTGTAAGCTTGAATGAAATCACTAAAAATTACGGCGATTATTCAAAAAAATGGAAGGACAATACAGGGAGAGACTTATATCAATATAGCTTTTCTACCAACCGCTATGATCTCATTTCTTATCTACCAATCATCAATCATTTTGGCTGGATAAAATCAGAAAATTATGAGGTGCTTTTAGTGTTTGATAAAAAGAATTTGCTGATTGAAAAGAAAAGATTTTATAACCGTGCCAAATCAAGAAACAGCCTGGTTTGCAACCCGGAAATTTATAGCTGTTTAAGAAAAATCTATTGAGATCGGCACATGATCCGAAGGTTGGGTTTCGATTCTAAAATCTTTAAAGATCTCTGCTTTTTGTAAATTGTTTTTTAAATTTGGCGTGACCCAGATATGGTCTATTCTTCTGCCGCGGTTTGATATAAAAGGCTCCAAAGCACGATAACTCCACCAACTATAAAGTTTTTCTTCCTCGCCCAAAAGCGCTCTGTGGCTATCAATCCAAGCTAGACTGGCTCTTAGATTTTCCATTTTTTCCAGCTCAATTGGTGTGTGCGAAACAACTGTTAGCATTTGTTTATGCGACCAAACATCATTGACTAGAGGCGCAATATTCATATCGCCAAGCATGATGATTTTGTCATCTTTGCTGTAGTTGGCAGCAAAATATTGAGTCATCCAATCCACAAATTTTAGCTTGAAGTCAAATTTGTTATTAAGCGTAATATCAGGAATATCGCCGCCCGCCGGCACATAAAAATTATGCAAAATCACTCCATTTGGTAATTTAGCGGCAATATGTCTTTTATGTCCGGAATTTAAAATATCATATTTCTTAATATCGGTAAGCGGCACTTTTGATAGGATAGCAACGCCATTATAGGATTTTTCCCCAATAAATTCGACAAACTCAAAGCCAAGATTTTTTACAAGCAAAAGTGGAAATTCGCTATCTTGAACCTTGGTTTCTTGGAGGCAAATAATGTCTGGATTTTGTGTTTTAACTAGCTTTTCTAAAAGAGGAAAACGCAAACGAAGGGAATTGATATTCCAGGAAATTATTTTCATTTGACTAGAGATTTGATGGAAAAAGAAAAGTAAACCGAAGCCTAAAAGCTAAGCAATATCAGATATAATTTGATCCAGCTTTTTCAAATTAACCTCGATTCTGGCAATGATTTTATTAAGGGAATCTTTCGTCTCCAACTCATCAGAAGAAATATCATCAGCTTCATCTTGATCAACCTCCTCAGATGTCTCTTTTAACTCCTGATCCAGCAATTCTTTTAAATGGTCTATATCATGGCCTTCCTCAAGCAAGGTTTTGATTGCAACAAAAACCTCCATATCCCTATCGGAATAATGTCTTCTATTGCCCTTGCCAATTTCAGGATTTATTTGTGGAAATTTTGATTCCCAAAAGCGAATTGTCTGAGCATCCACTTCAAGCTCCTTTACAACTTCGCCGATAGATCTTTTTTTGTCAGATTCTTCCATAAGTGGTTATGATTTAGAAGCACTAAACCAATCGCCTTAATTGATGATACGACTGATATTTTCTATAGATTTTGCTGACAATTGTGCCGCTTGATTGCTGGAAATATTTGCAGCCTTTTCTTCAACAATTTTAATTGCGGAATTTATAATTTCAGATTTTATTTCTCTAATGGCCTTTTCCTCTTCGGTTTTGATTTTTTCTTTGGCTAGACTGGTTCTTTTGGCAATTTCTTCTTCCAATGCTCTTTGTGAATCTGCCAGCAATCGGCTAGCTTCATTTTTAGCATCTTCAATTAATTTTTTAGAATATTCCAAAGATTCTTCACGATGTTTTTTTGCGTCAGAAAAGAGTTTTTCAGCTTCTTCTTTTAGCTGTTTTGCTTGAGCAATTTCATCAGCAACTTGTTTCGATTTATCATCTAAAAGGGCAAGTATTTTTGGCATCACATATTTGATCACCAAGCACAAGAATAAAAGAAATGATATGGCTAACCAGAATTTAGGGTCTAAAAACATATTCTTTACTAGTTAACTTTATTACCAAGAAATAGATGGCTGATATCTTCAGCTAATTTTTCCATCACCTTTTTGCGTTCACTTTGAGAGCTGTTTTTGAACTCGGCAATTTCGATTTTTGATTGCTCCATCATTTTAGAAATTTGCAACCTTAAATTACTCAAACCTTCTTCTTTATGAAGGCTGGCCTGTTTGACCGATTGATCAATCGCGTCTTTATATTGCGATATCGAACTTTCTTTTAATTTTTTATTAGCCTCTTCAATTTCATTTGTTTGAGAGCAAATTTGCAAAGCAAGGGACTGGTTTTTGTCGATATTGGAATGTCTTTCTCTAAGGATTTCCCTAATTCTAGGCAAAAATATTTTGCTCATTGAGAAATAAAGCAGCCCGAAGCAAATAGCTAACCAAAATAACTGGGATATAAATGATGAAGGATCAAATTGAGGCATCGCTTACTATTAATTATAGTGGGAAAAATGGCTGGTAATTTTTACCAGCCATTAATCTGTTTATCCAAACAAAATCAAGAAGGCTAAAAGAACAGCAAAAATGCCCATCGCTTCTGCCAAACCAACCGCAATATAAATATATTTTTCAATTTTAGCAGATGCAGAAGGATTTCTAGCAATACTATTAAAGAAAGCAGCAAAGATATTGCTGATAGCAATCGCAGCAGCAGCCATACCGATAGAAAGCAAGCCAACGCCGATATATTTTAGTGGTAGAAGTTCCATGTTTTTTAATTTTAAAATTAATATAAAAATCTGCCCAATTTAACTAATGTTTTAACTAGAGAATCCTCAAAATTGACCTTGGCCAATTTCGTTTAAAACATTGATAAATTTAAACAAATACTAGTGTTGCTTGGTCACATCGCCCAAATAGGCACAAACCAAAATTGCAAAAATATAAGATTGTAGCACTGCCACAAAAAGCTCAAAGCCAGTCATGATAACGGCAAAAAGCATTGGCATGGTTCCAAAAATTACCCCAAGGGCTATGATGAAACCGGCAATGACTTTTAAAAGCACGTGACCCGCAACAATATTGGCAAACAAACGCACTGAGAGTGTAAGTGGCCTGATTAGAAATGAGAAAAATTCAATCGCAAAAATAAACGGAGCCATAAAAATTGGAACTCCGGAAGGAAGAAACATATGTAAAAAACCACCAAAGCCATTTCTTGCGATGGCAAAAATTGTGATAGCTAGAAAGGCAATCATGGCCAAGCTAAAAGTAACGGCAATATGGCTAGTTACCGTAAAGCTATAAGGCGTCATACCCAATATGTTGCAAAACAAAATAAAGATAAAAAGACTGAAAACCAAAGGGAAGAATTTATTTCCCTCATTACCAATACTGGTTTTAACCATATCAGCAACAAAATTATAAACAGATTCTGCAACAGTTTGAAGACGACCGGGAATTAGGGACTTTTTACGCGTAGCTAAAAACATGAACAAAATGGCGGAAAGAGTAGCCAAAATCATGTATAGCGAAGAATTGGTCAGGCTGATATCCCAAGCACCGATTTTTAGATCGAATATTTTTTCAATTTTGAACTGATCGAGCGGGCTATGCTTCTCGTGAGCTATGTCAGACATCAGGACTTTAAAGGATTGTTAAAAAGAGGCGGCATTTTTGTTGAAGAGAAGCAGAAAGTCAACAAAAAATTGGCAAATTTAAGCAGATGATTAGTTAGAGAAACCGCTATAAAATTCGACAATTTGGGGATTGGCCCTGATTCTGTTAAAATCCAGACGATCAATATATAGACCTTCCAACTTTCTCACTCTTGATAGGGCAACATAAATTTGGCCATCGGCAAAAACTTTTCCTAAATCGCATTTCACCTTATCTAAAGTCATGCCTTGAGATTTATGGATTGTCATTGCCCACGCAAGCAATAGAGGTATTTGCGACATTTCCGCTTCAGTTATTATTTGCCTTTTTTCAACGTCAAATTTTTCTAAAGCCCAAACTTCAGGAGCAATTGTTAGAACTGCGCCATTATTGAATTCAACAATCGGATAATTCATTTTTTTAGAAAATTCTCTGATAATTCCTAGAGAACCGTTGATCACGCCATCTTTTTGGTAAGTATTTTTTAACATCATCACCTGCGCTCCAACTTTTAGCTCTAAGCTGTCACTGGCTAAACAATTTTTGCGCAGGAAATCAATTTTGGAAGAATCGCCGGAAAATTTGGCAGCAAAAACTTGCGAGTTAGAAGTGATTTTTTTCAATTCAATTTGATTGATGGCATCAGCTTGGGCATTATGCGAAGCTAGAATTGTTGGCCTTAAGGCACTTGGTTCTTCTTGCAGACCAATTCTTGACTTTAGAGACTCGATATCACTTTCATCAATTTTCCCAAATCGAACATTATTCAGCAATCTAACAAATCCTTCATCTTCCTGGCGAAAAACAGTTTTGAGCATAATCGGCTTTGGACTTAACTCTTTCCAAGCATTCGATTGAAAGCAAAATTGATAATTATCAGCCAATTCTCCGCTTCTATTAACTGGCGGAAGTTGCAAAAAGTCACCAAATAAAATTATCTGCAAATCGCCAAATGGTTTGTCATTTTCCCTCACTGCTTTTAATAACTCATTTAACAGATCAAAAACTGGCGCCGAGATCATGGAAATTTCGTCAATAGCAAGCATCTTCGCCAATTTTAATTTGCGCCTTATGCGGCTGAATTTTGCAGAAAACATATTTTCAATAATTTGCTCTGCCGGCAAATTTCCAAGACCGATTGCCGCCCAGGAATGCAAAGTTTGCCCACCAACATTAACCGCGGCGATGCCAGTGCTAGCGGTGATATGCAAACCAGCATCAGAATAATTGGCTTTTAAATATTGCAATAAATGGGATTTACCCGTTCCAGCGCTGCCGCTAACAAAAACACTGTCACCATCTTCAATTGCATAGACAACTTTTTTTTGTTCTTCAGATAGTAATTTTATGGACATTTTAATTGACAAAAATATTTGGCTTGGGTAAATTGCCCGCCTGCTTTTTCTAACGGAGATTTATATTGATGTTTGTTTATGTAGGCTTTGAGCGCTAAATACAACCTCACAGAAAGCAGATCCTAGTTCTTTAAAACTTAATAAATCAAGCAATGTTTGCAATAATTCAGACCGGTGGTAAGCAATACCGCGTTGCTAAAAATGACACACTAATAGTTGAAAATCTGAACTCCAACCCTGGTGATGTTGTAAAGTTGGATGTGCTTTTCGGTCAAAAGGAAAATGGCGAAGCAGTTTTCGGAAGCCCCAATGTCAAAGGCGCTAGCGTTGAAGCAACAGTCAGCAAAAATTTTAAAGATGATAAAATTATTATCTTCAAGAAAAGAAGAAGACAAAATTCCAGAAGGAAAAACGGTCACCGTCAGTTGAAAACTCTTTTAAAAATCACTGACATTAAATTTTAAGAATTTTTATTTTCATGCGGCATTGCCCGCATTTCTTCAGGTCGAATCCAAGGATTCGATTTAATTAAATTGGTACAAGACAATGGCAACCAAAAAAGCAGGTGGTAGTTCGAGAAACGGTCGCGATTCGGCTGGTAGAAGATTAGGCATCAAAAAATACGGCGGTGAGTCAGTTATTTCCGGCAATATCATTGCCCGTCAAAGAGGTACTAGATGGCATGCTGGTTCCGGAGTAAATATTGGCAAAGACCACACTATTTTTGCTGTTATCAGCGGCGTGGTTGAGTTTGTTAAATCAGGCAAAAATAACCGCATCTATATTAACGTAAAGCCTGTTCAAGCTTAGCTTTACGCTTTCCCTTACAAATTCCTTTTGCCTTGCCGAATTAGCTCAGTGGTAGAGCAACCGCCTTGTAAGCGGTAGGTCGTCAGTTCGAATCCGACATTCGGCACCATTTCCCTGCAATCTCAAATCTGCAAAACATTGTTAAACAAAACTTTTGCAATCCGCTCTCTTCTATTTGATATTTTCATCTGCATTTGGAGCATGATCATTCCACTTGTCTATTGCTGGTCATTTATAAAAAATGATTCCGTCCTTGCCGACAAGGGGGCTAAAAACTGGGCAAGATTTTCACTTTGGATGTTGGAAAAATTATGCAACATAAAATATGAAATCCGCGGTTTAGAAAATTTGCCAAGCAAAAACGGATTTGTTGTTGCCTGCAAACATCAATCAATGTGGGAGACAATTGTTTTTCATCTAGTCTTTAATCGTCCAGTTTATTCATGGAAAAAAGAACTGCTTAAAATTCCATTTTATGGTTGGTTCTTGAACGCAATGAGCGGCATCACCATTGACCGCAAAGGCGGCTCCAAAGCTTTGAAAAATCTTCTTGCTCAAAGCAAAAAATATGTTGATAAAGGACAAAATATAATTCTCTTTCCGCAAGGCACCCGAACTCCAGTTAACGCCAGTATTCAAGATTATCCTTATCAACCCGGCATTGTGGCAATCTATAATCATTTGCAAGTTACTGTTGTGCCGGCCGCTCTAAATTCTGGTGTCCATTGGAATAAAAAAGGCAGCAAAAAACCAGGAACCATAATTTTAGAATTCTTGCCAGCAATTGAACCGGGATTAGAAAAAAAAGAATTTTTACAAAGATTAGAAAACGCGATTGAAACCAAAAGCGAACAGCTTCTTTAATAGCAAAATTCTATATATTTAAATTGACAAATTAATGTTGATTTATACACTCTGCGCCTTCTTTTTATTCAACCCCAAGTTTGGACATTCCGATGAAAATCTACAACTCGCTAAAATCAGCTAAAGCAAGAGATAAAAACTGCAAAGTTGTTCGCAGAAAAGGCCGTTTATTCGTCATCAACAAAGTTAACCCAAGATTCAAAGCTAGACAGGGCTAAGTTAATTAACAATTAAAGATGCCTGCTGCCAAAAAGATCTCCATCGGTACCAGAGGAAGCAAGCTCGCCCTAGCCCAAGCTGAAGAAATAAAAAACCGGATTCTTTCTAAATATCCGGTTTATCAAGATTCCCCCGATTTAATTTCCATCATTCCCTTTAAAACCACCGGTGACAAAATCACCAATAAGCCCCTGGTTGATATTGGCGGCAAGGGTTTATTCATCAAAGAAATTGAAGAAGCGCTTCTCGCAGGACAAATCAATATTGCCGTCCATTCAATGAAGGATATGCCTGGTTTTTTTAGTGACGGGCTGGATATTTTTTCCGTCCCGGAAAGACAAGATTCCAGAGACGCTTTTATTTCCCGTCAATATTCATCAATTGCAACTTTGCCTTCTGGCGCTACTGTTGGCACTTCATCTCCTAGACGCGCGGCACTTATATTGCACCAAAGGCCTGATTTAAAAATCATCAATTTTCGCGGAAATGTTGATACCAGGCTAAACAAACTTGAGCAAAAACAAGTTGATGCAACAATTCTAGCTGTTGCCGGTTTAGAGAGAATTTCCATGCAAGACCATATAACTTCGATAATCGATAAGGAAGAAATGTTGCCGGCAGTTGGTCAGGGCGCATTAGCCCTACAAGCAAGAATTGATGATGATTTTACAATCGAAATTTTAAAATCTGTTAACCACCATGAAAGCAAGATTTGCGTTGATGCTGAGCGATCTTTTCTCAAAACTATTAACGGCTCTTGCAAAACTCCACTTGCCGCTAATTGTAAAATCCAAAATAACCAGCTGCATCTAAAAACCTTGTTAGCCAGCCTTGATGGCAAAGAAATTTATCAAACTTTCAGAATCGGAAATCTGCAGGATGGAATAGCAATGGGAAAAGATGCGGGGGAAGAAATCAGAAAAGCCGGCAAGCATATTTTGGATAAATTATGCTAAAAAATGCAGCACAAAATTCTTCTTACCAGGCCAGTAAAATCCTCTCAAAAAATCGCTAAAATTTTAACTGAGAAAAATCTTTCTTTTCTAATACAGCCTTTATTTTCAATTATTAAAAACAAAAATTTGGAGCCTCTAAGTCAAATGCCGCAGGCGGTTTTGATTACCAGCTCTAACGCTGTTTTTGCTTTGAAAAAATTGGGAATCAAAAAAGATATTTTGATTTTGGTAGTCGGAAAAAAAACAGCCGATTCCATCAAAAAAACAGGTTATAAAAATGTTGTTTTTGCTAATAATTCTGCAACTTCTCTTTTGGAGTTAGCTAAAGAAAAACTTTCAAAAAATAGTGCTGAAATCCTCTATTTGTCAGGCTCAATCATAACTATTGATTTGGCACAAGAATTGCTTCAACAAAATTATTCAGCAAAAAGGATTATTGTTTATGGCACAAAAGAAGTGGAGGAGTTTTCTAAAGAAAGCATTGATGAAATTGGCTCCGGCAACATAACGGAAGTGTGGATTTATTCTAAAAATAGTGAGAAAATTTTTTACAAATTGGCAGAACAACATAATTTGCTTGGACCTTTAAAGCGGGTCAAAATATTATATCTTCCCGGAAAAGACGGCAAAAATGACGAATTTATTAACTATTAGAAATCAATATGTTAGAAGCAAAAAACTCTCTAAGAAAATCCAGAAAATTTTATTTTTCAGCAATTTTTTGGATCGCCCTAGTCATTTTCACCTATTTTGCCGCCCGCTATTTTATTAGCGAGTTTAAACATCGTAAAGATTCGGCTTCAGAAATCCAAGACACGGATAGCACAAAACAAGACCAATCTTTGGAAAATCCAACTGAAGCAGACAAAACAACAGCTGGAGCTAATGAACAAACACTAAATAGCAATGATATTTTGCTAAAACAGCAACTGCAAATTTCCGAATTACAAAAGAATTATAATGATTTGAAGCTCGATGTAGAAAAACTGAAAACCAATAACGAACTGCCAAAAATTATTTTAAGCTTTGTAAAATTGCAGGATTTGGTGAGCTTAAAGCAGAATTACAATAATCAACTTCAAAAATTGGAAGTGCTTTGCAGAGCTGATTTTGCTCTTACCGCTAAAATTTCTAAATTAAAGATCGCGCTACAAAATCAGCCAAAAAGCAATATGGAATTGGCAGAAGAATTCTCCAAATTGATTCCTAAAATTAATGCAAAAAGGCTTGAATCTGAAGGATCTAAAGGCTGGATTGGCAAGATCAAAGCTTTTATAGGCAAATTTATCATTATCAAAAGAACTGACGGCAAAGGTGAGCGGGCAAATTTTGACGCATTGATTACCGATGCCGCAAACTCCATTGCCAATCAGCAATATGACAAAGCACTGCAAGCAATCAATTTGCTTGGAAGCCAATACGCATCAATATTATCAGCGATTGAGATTGATCTTCAAAATGCGGATTATTTCCAAAAAACTACTGATGAAATTTATCAATATTTGCAAACGCTGAGTAACTAAAAGATGCCTAAGCTCTTTAAAATCACGCTTCTCATAAATCTTTTTTTCTCATTTTTTATGAATTCCTCACTGGAAGCTGCCAATCAAAACTCCGTTAAATATCAAAAAGCGATTTTGGCCGGTGGCTGTTTTTGGGGAATGCAGGAGCTTTTTAGGAAACAGGAAGGCGTGGTAAAAACCCGTGTTGGCTATATTGGCGGAAAAGCTCCTAACCCAACTTATAAAATAGTTTCAACCGGCCTTAGCAATTACGCTGAAAGTATTGAGATCACTTTTGACCCAGTTAAAACCAGCTATGAGAAAATCCTGAAATTCTTTTTTACCATTCACGATCCAACCACGCCAAATCGCCAGCAAAATGACATTGGCAGCCAATATCGCTCGGCAATTTTTTATTTAAATGATGAACAAAAGAAAATTGCCGAAAATGTGGTAATTCAAGCTAATAAATCCGGCGTTTTTAAAGGACCGATAGTTACTAAAATTGAAAAGGCCGAAATATTTTACAAGGCTGAAGAAGAGCATCAGGATTATCTGGAAAAACATCCTTATGGCTATACTTGCCATTTTGTGCGTACTGACTGGAAGTTTTAAGAACCTGTTTAGAATCTTTTCTAATCCCAGTTTCTAAACCACTCTTGTTTTTCTAAAAACCAATACTTATATCTGCCCCAAGTCTTTTTGAGTGTTGGGGTTTTGCCTCAGCGCATCAATAACCACACTGCCCCAACGGGAAGTTAAAACAAATTCAAACTGGTTCTAGGCTTATTAATAGCCTGAATTACATTCTGGTTTGAATAAATAACTAATTATCACAAACGAAAAAATATATGAGCAAAGTCATTGGAATTGACCTCGGCACCACCAACTCCTGTGTGGCCATCATGGAAGGCAAAAATACCAAAGTTATTGAAAATTCTGAAGGCGCCAGAACCACGCCATCTATCGTTGGCTTTTTAGCTAATGGTGAAAGAGTTGTCGGTGCATCCGCTAAAAGACAGGCTGTGACCAATCCAAAAAACACAATTTTTGGCATTAAAAGACTAATTGGTAGAAGATTCGAGGATCCTCTAACCAAAAAAGACCAGGAACTGGTGCCGTATGATATTGTTAAATCCGCTAACAGCGATGCTTGGGTGGAAATTAAGGGTGAAAAATTCTCTCCTAGCCAAATTTCTGCCTTCACTTTGCAAAAAATGAAAGAAACCGCAGAAAGCTACTTGGGCGAAAAAGTTACCAAAGCCGTTATTACCGTTCCTGCTTATTTCAACGATTCACAAAGACAGGCCACAAAAGACGCTGGCACAATTGCCGGTTTGGAAGTTTTAAGAATTATCAATGAGCCAACCGCAGCAGCTCTAGCTTATGGTTTTGAGAAGAAAGAAGGCCAAACTATTGTGGTTTATGACCTGGGCGGCGGCACATTTGACGTTTCAGTCCTTGAAATCGGCGATGGCGTGTTTGAAGTTAAAGCTACCAATGGCGACACTTTCTTGGGCGGTGAAGATTTCGATATGAGAATTTTGAAGTTCTTATGTGACGAATTTAAAAAGGACAATTCTGTTGATCTATCAAAAGACCCGCTAGCCCTACAAAGACTTAAAGAGGCAGCTGAAAAGGCTAAAATTGAACTTTCTTCAACTTCTGAAACTGAAATCAATTTGCCATATATAACTGCTGACGCAAGCGGTCCAAAACATTTAAATGTTAAATTGAGCCGTGCCAAACTTGAGCAGTTGGTGGATGATCTAATTTCAAGAACTATCAAACCTTGTGAAAATGCTCTTAAAGATGCCGGGTTAAAAGCTTCCGACATTGATGAAGTGATCCTGGTTGGCGGTATGACCAGAATGCCAAAAGTGATTGAAACCGTTAAACAATTCTTTGGCAAAGATCCAAATAAAGGTGTAAATCCTGACGAAGTTGTGGCAATTGGTGCCGCAATTCAAGGCGCCGTTTTACAAGGTGATGTGCGTGATGTTTTATTGCTTGACGTTACTCCACTTTCACTTGGTATTGAAACCGCCGGTGGCGTTTTCACCAGGCTGATTGACCGCAATACAACAATCCCAACCAATAAAAGCCAGGTTTTCTCCACTGCGGCGGACAACCAAACTGCAGTTACAATCAAGGTTTACCAAGGCGAAAGAGATATTGCTGTCCATAATAAGCTACTTGGTGAGTTTAATTTGGAAGGAATTGCCCCTGCCCCGCGTGGTTTGCCACAAATTGAGGTTATTTTTGACATTGACGCCAACGGCGTGGTCAAAGTATCTGCCAAAGACAAGGCTACAGGCAAGGAGCAAAGTGTTCGCATCCAGTCATCTGGCGGTTTGTCTGAGGCTGAAATCCAAAAAATGGTTAAAGATGCCGAGGCCAATGCAGCAGCAGATAAAGAAAGAAAAGAATTGGTTGAAGCTAAGAACCAGGCTGATAGTCTTATATATTCGACCGAAAAAAGTCTGAATGAACATAAAGACAAAATTGACGAAACTACCAAAAAGTCAATTGAGGAAGAAATCCAAAAACTAAAAGATTTACTTGCTAAAACTGACGCTAAGGCTGATGAAATTAAATCCGCCACAGAAAGTTTAATGCAAAACTCAATGAAACTTGGTGAAGCGATTTATAAACAAAATGCTGATTCTGGCTCTACAGCAAATCCTGGAGAAGCTGACAGCAATAACGAATCTTCTTCAAATTCCGGCGAAAAAGTTATGGACGCCGAATATGAGGAAGTAAAAAATGACGATAAAAAATAACTATAGGTAAAATAAAAACCAAATATCTATAGCGCTTTTGCGTCATTCTTGGAAGCCTTGCAGATTCAGTTCTGCAAGGCTTTTTTATTGTGATGTTTTTGGATTATTTTTAGTGACAAAGAACAAAGGGAAGCAAAAAACCAAGACGGTGTTTGTTTTTAATTTTGCGTTTCAATTTCATTATCCCTGGATTGCCACATCGCTGGCTGCGCACGCTCCTCGCAATGACGGTGCCAGAGATTCCCGCATTAAAACTTTCAACATCGTCATTGCGAGGAGCAAAGCGACGCGGCAATCCAGAAAGAACAAACCAACAACTACAACTTAAAAGCACTCAACAGATTCTAAACAAGATGCTAAAAACTTCCGATTTCGATTTTCACTTACCGCAAGAATTAATTGCCAATCAACCGGCCAGTCCAAGAGATTCTGCGAGAATGCTAGTGTGGAAAGGCCAAAAAATAATTGATAAAAATGTTAGAGATTTAGCGGATTTTCTTGATGAAGGTGACGTGTTGGTTTTAAACGACACCAAAGTCATCAAGGCAAAATTAATCGGCAAAAGAGGTGAAGCAAAAGTTGAAATCAATCTCCACAAAAATCTCCAAAGCCAGATTTGGCAAGCTTTTGCAAAGCCAGCAAAAAGACTGAAAATTGGCGATAAATTTATTATCGCTGATGATTTTTTTGCTGTAGTTATTGCTAAGAATTCAGATGGGATTGTTGATTTAGAATTTAATGTCGATGGCAACGACTTTTTCTCTAGGCTGGAAAAATACGGCCAAATGCCACTTCCGCCTTACATAAAAAAAGAAGCGACTTCAGAAGATAATCAAAATTACCAAACAATTTATGCAGCAAATTCCGGTGCAGTTGCAGCGCCAACCGCCGGTTTACATTTTACTGAAGAACTATTTCAAAAATTGGAAGCAAAAGGGATAAAGAAAGTTTTTGTTACGCTAAATGTTGGAGCCGGAACATTCCTGCCGGTGAAGAGTGATTTTATAAAAGATCACCAAATGCATGAGGAATATTTCAGCATCAAACAGGAAGCTTGCGATGTGATTAATGAAGCTAAAAAAAATGGGAAAAAAATTATCGCTGTGGGCACAACTTCTCTTCGGGTTTTAGAATCTGCTATTGATGAAAATGGCCAACTGAAAGCTCAGAACAGAGAAACAAAGATTTTCATCCACCCGCCTTACAATTTCAAAATAGTTGATATTTTGATGACCAATTTTCACCTGCCAAAATCAACTTTATTCATGCTGATTTCTGCCTTTATCGGCAAAGAAAATGCTCACCAACTCTATAACCACGCCATCTCTAACCAATATCGCTTTTATTCTTTCGGCGATGCAACTTTGCTATTTAAGCAATCAAAGGCATAGGGCAATCAAGGATCATGCAAAAGGCTCTAAATAGCTCAATTTCTGATATCAGCACCTGGTCTTGAACAATGCAGGCTATGCAAAGACTCAATAATTTTTGCTTCTCCAGGGGATATAATTTTTCCAGCTTTTTAATTGCCTCATCCAATTTTGAAATAGTGATTTCACTTTTGTCTATAAAATAAAATTTATCAGCGTCTTTCTTGTCAGCCATTGCTTCTTTAAAATTATCTATCGCTTTAGCGCCAGATCTGGTGCCTTTGTGGATCAACAAAGACAAAAACAAACTCACTTCTTTTTCCAGATTATTCAAATTATAAGAGGCTTTAACCGGAATATTATTTTTATCAAACTCCCCCTCAAGACTCACTGACAAAATCTTGATCAGCATCCATTCAAAGAAATTGGTTTTGGAATCAACCCCAACCAATAATTCAATATTTCTTTTAAAATTCTGATATTGGAAAGGTGATAACTGCTTTAAAACCGGGATGCAAAGACTGATCAGGGCAATATAATATTTTTCTGCCAATTGGTGAATTTGCGGGCTTAATTTTTGCACCAAATTAAGCACTTGGCCTTCAGAATTATTTTTTAAAATTTCTAGCTGTTGTTGATAAAAACTTTCTTCTTTCATCAGAATTAGCGAATAAATAATCGCTCTGGCACCGAAAGTATTTGAGGTAGAATCTTTGATAAATTGCGGAATAGAAACAGTTAAATTGTGCGCCTTTTTTACCAATTCTTCATCAATCACGCCAATAGTTTGGACCATGGCTCCTACCAATGAAACTATCGAACTTCTTTTATCAATCGAATTGTTATTTTTTATTTCTTCATCTGAAGCAAAAGTCTTTGGGGTTGGCTGGATGAATTGGCCATCCCAGTAAGGATCAACTTCCAATATCCTCTTTTCAAGAGGCGGATGAGTTGCCATTAGTGAGGACAAAGCATTGTCTAACGCTGGCGCAAAAAACATGTGGCTAATTTCCGGAGCTTTTGCGTTAGTAATTTTTGAACCGAATTGACATCCGCCAATTTTTTTGAGAGCACCTGCCAAACCAAATGGGTTACGGGTAAATTGCACCGCACTGGCATCGGCCAAAGCTTCTCTTTTTCTACTAACCGATGCCTTAATTAAATTGCCGAAGAAAGTTCCTACATAGCCCACAATCATTAAAATAAAACCGGGAATAATTAATGTCTCTGATCCCAATCTTCCATATCTGCGGTTTCTGTATGTAATTATACTACTGAGTTGTGCGGAATGATTATTCAAGTCCACTTTTATCCTGTTATGTATATCTCGCACCAAAAAATAGCCGGCCATTCCGATAACTAAAATGCCGTGCAATATCGCTATCAGATTAATATTGAGACGGGCATCACCATTAAAAATATGGCTAAATTCATGGGCAATTACCCCTTGCAGCTCTTCCCGGTTCAAATTTTCTATCGCACCGGATGTGACGCAAATAATAGCATCGCGCGCTGCAAAACCGGCCGCAAAAGCATTAATGCCATCTTCTTTAAGGATATAAACGGGAGGAACCGCAATGCCGGACGCAATTGACATTTCAGTGACAATATTAAGCAATTGTTTTTCCTGAAAATTTGTGGTGTCTGGCCAAATCATCCTGACGCCCATTTCTATGGCAATCGCCTTACCACCACTTGCCAGTTGGAATCTTTTATAAATGCCGCAAATAACAATAAAAATGGCAACCGCAGCACCAATCTCAGAAAAGAGAATCCAATTAAAATTGATGAATAAATTATGAAATACTTGCTGAAAAGAAAGGCCGGAATAAGGATCAATATATATAATATTTCCCTCTTGATAATAAGAGTTTCGAAGCAGTGCCATGAAAAGCATTATCGATATATTAACAATGGCGGTAATGGCCAATACTGACAATATCAATAAAAAAATAAGCCTTCTGGTGACAGAACGCGCGCGGTCCTGCTTTTCAAAGAAGTTCATTTGATGCAGAGCTAAAACGAAACTCTAGGAGCATTTTGCATGGCTTTGCTATCTTCAAATTCAAGCAAAGATCCGTCTTCTTTTGCGCCAAAAAGGCTGGCAAAAATATTTTGCGGAAAGCTTTGTTTGTAAGTGTTATAAAGCATAACTTCATCGTTGTAAGCTTGTCTAGCAAAGGCAATTTTATTTTCCGTGCTGGTCAGTTCCTCAGAAAGCTGCATCATATTTTGATTGGCTTTCAAATCCGGATAGCTCTCCATCACCATATTGAATTTGCTCAAATTGCTTGCCAAAACACTTTCCGCATGGCCTAAATCTTGTATGGAAGACGCATTATTTGGATCGGAGGAGGCTTTGTTAAGAGCGTTAACAGCGCCAGTTCTAGCTGCTGTAACGGCTTCCAAAGTGTTACTTTCATGCTTTAAGTAACCTTTGGCGGTTTCAATTAAATTTGGGATCAAATCATAGCGTCTTTTAAGCTGGACTTCGATTTGGGCAAAAGAATTTTTGATTCTGTTTTTAAAAGCAATAAGGCGATTGAAGACACTGACCAGATAAAATATAATGATAGCGACAATTGCGATAACGGAAATTAAGGCGGTGCTCATATTGATTTGGGTTGGAGTTAGAGAAAAATAAAACTTTATTCGTAAGTATCAGCCTTTAAAAAAGGTATAATATCAAAAACCAGCGGCTTTTCACTATCTTCCAGAACCAATATTTTCCCGGCATTGCAGACATTTTGCAAATCAAGAATTATTGCAGAAATGTCGGATTTGCTATTGATATAAAATTTTTCCAACGGCGTTTTCATTGATAAATTATTATCCGATTTAAATTTGCGGATATTAAAAATCACTTCCTTGGCAAGCTCCCCAACTTTTATAGAATCTTCGTCCAGAATATAATCTTCCGATTTGCACCAACTTCCTCTTTGATGAATTGAGATTAATTTATTCGGGAAAATCGCCTGATAAAGCTCTTCAGAAACATGCGGAATGAAAGGCGCGAATAATTTAAGTAAAGCTTCCAGGCAGTGATAAAGCGTAATCAAACCACTTTGCTGGCCCGCAGCTATTTTTGCTTTTTCTTCCGCAGTTAAATCCAATTGCTTATATTTGTCAGCAGCAAGACCATAAGAACGCACTTTGACAATTTCTAAATAATTGTCACAAAAATCATTCCAGAAAAAATCCTCCACAGCCTGACGGGCTTTGGCATATTCGAATTCTTCAAATTCTTTTTCTGCCTTATTTATAGTTTGTGTCAGACGACTCAAAATCCATAAATCAGCAGCTTCGTTGATGATTCTGGAAGCAACATCCTGTTTAGCAGTGCTTGGTTTATGAGTTAAATCAGCAAAATTCTGGCTAACAAATTTGGAAGCATTAAATAATTTGGTAATCAATTTTCCACCAATCTTGAACAGCTCCTCACTATAAGCAATATCTGCGCCCAGATTAGATGCTGAAGCCCAATAACGCACAACATCCGCACCCTTCTCTTCAATCAAAGATTGCGGAGTAATCACATTACCTTTCGATTTACTCATCTTGGTTTTATCCGCCGCTAAACACCAACCAGAAATCATCAAATTTTTCCATGGGATTTTATCCTCATGCAACATCGCCTTAGCAATAGTATAAAACGCCCAAGTACGAATAATCTCATGCGCCTGCGGACGCATATCAGCAGGAAAAAGTTTTTCGTGACGCTGTTTATCAATACAGAAATCTTTGCTAATCCCTTTAGAAGAAAGTTGTGGAGAAATTGAAGAAGTGGCCCAGGTGTCCATTACATCGGTTTCTGCATCCACTATCCATTCGATCCCATCCTTATCCGTAACAATTTTTCTACCATCTTTAAATTTTCCAGTATCAAAATATCCAGTTGGCAAATCTTTCAAAGGATCAACTGGCAGCTGTTCCAACGGAGCAACAATTATTGGAGCTATTGGCTTTTCATTGGCTTTTTGCTGATCAAATTTTCCACCAACATACCAACTATCTGCTCTTACTTGCTTTTCTTTCTCATCCTTTATTTCTAAATGCCAAACTGGAAATGGCACCCCAAAATAACGCTGACGAGAAATACACCAATCCCACGCTAAATTATCAATCCATTGCTCGACACGGATTTTCATATAGTCAGGATACCATTTGCATTCATTGGCTTTTGCTTTGAGCTGTTCTTTCTTATCGAGGATTTTTACGAACCATTGTGGCATTGTTAAAATCTCAATTGGAGCTCCAGAACGCTCGGCACATTTAACAGAATGGGTAATTGGATTTGATTTTAGTAAAAGATTTTCACTGATTAAATTTGCAATTACATCTTCTCTTGCTTCTTTGATTTTTTTCCCAATTAAAGGAACAAAAAACTTTTCATGTTTCTCTTCTGTAGCTTTTATATAATTTTGATCCTTTTCGAATATCTCTTTCAAACTCTTTTCTAGGTAAGCAATTCTTCCATCTTCACCGATCATGATTTTCAGATCTAACTCATGTTTCTGCCACCACTTGATATCGGTCTCGTCACCAAAAGTACAGCACATCACCGCACCACTTCCTTTATCCATCTGCACTAATTCATCAGGAATAATTGGAACTTTAACACCAAACAAAGCAGTGATTGCCTTTTTGCCATGTAAATTTTTATAACGAGAATCATCAGGATGAACCATCACAGCAACGCAGGCAGGAAGTAGCTCAGGACGGGTTGTGGCAATAACAATTTCCCCACCACCTTCCACACCAAATTTGATGTCATGCATCGCACTTGGCATTTCTTTATCTACCAAATCGGCTTGTGATAAAGCAGTTCTATCGACACAATCCCAAAGCACCGGCGCAAATCTTCTTTCAACTAATTTTTTATTAAACAAGTCAACAAAACTAGCTTGGGAAATTTTTTGAGATTCCTTGGAAATAGTTTGATATTTCTGGCTCCAATCAACTGAAAGCGCAACTGTGTTGAATAGATTTTCAAACTCAACCTCTGCAACATCTACAACTTTTTGGCATTCATTAACAAACTCTTCACGCGGCATTTGATTAGCTTTTTTGCCAATAGTTTTCTCAACCAATCTTTCAGTCGGCAAACCATTATCATCAAAACCCATCGGATAAAAAACATCAAAGCCCTTCATGCGTTTGAATCTGGCGATGAAATCTGCTTGGGTATAGCTAAAAATATGGCCCATATGGAGAAGGCCGGAAACTGTTGGTGGTGGGGTGTCGATTACGAAAGTTTGATTTTTCGGCAAATCATTTTGCCATTTGTAAATTTGCTTTTCGGCCCAGAAATTTTGCTGTTTCTTTTCAGTTTGCTGCGGATTGTAGCGATCGGGAAGTTTAGACATTATTTAGCGAATAAAGATGAGATGGATATTACCAAACTTCCTTGCCGACTGGCTTGGTTTCAAATTCTTTGGAATTAGGACGATTTTTAGAATTAATCTTTTTGCACATTTTTTCTAAGTCCATTTTTTCAACATCCGCCCAGAAATTACTAGAATTATCATCAACATCTTTCTGAATGACCAGTGTATTACTTTTAACAGTAAGGCTAACTTTTGATCCTTTTTTTAGTCCAAGTAGATCTAGGACTTTTTTAGGAATTCTAAAGCCAACACTGTTTCCCCAGGAATTAAGTTCGGATTTAATCAGATAATGTGTGTTTAAAATTGCTTTGGTCATACTAACTTGTTAATTAAAGATTTTTGTGCTTATACGAAAATTTATATTTCCCTATTTCCCTATTTCCCTATTTCCCTATTTCCCTATTTCCCTATTTCCCTATTTCCCTATTTCCCTATTTCCCTATTTCCCTATTTCCCTATATATATTTATATATTTATATATTTATATATTTTGTCAATAATATGTTTATACATGTATATATTTATTGACTAATTTTTCTTTTTAAAAATAATCCAGATTTTTCACCTTATATATTCTATATGACTGGCTACAAGGCTCAAAGAGGGGATATTGTCTGGATTGATTTTGATCCACAATCAGGAAGAGAAATTCAAAAAAGAAGGCCAGCTTTAGTTATATCCTCAGGAAGTTATAATGAAAAATCCCATTTCATTATTGTTTGTCCAGTTACCAGCAAAGTTAAGGGCTATCCTTTTGAAGTAGCGATAAAACAGAAAGGAATAAACGGATCAATATTAGCCGATCAAATTAAAAGCTTAGACTGCGTAGCTAGAAAAATTGAGTTTATTGAGAAGTGCAACCAAGAGTCTTTTGATAAGACATTAAAAATTATAGCCTTAATACTAGATCTTCACAGAATTTAAGTAGAAGCTACTTCACCACCACTAAATTAGTAGTGAACCTACCGATAGTATGCAAATATAAGGTTCCATCAACCACGATTGGGCTGTGGAAAATTTGCTGGTCAAGTTTTTTGGTTTGCAAAATTTTGCCGTCCAAAGGCGAGATAACTAGCAATTCACGGTTAGAATTGGTCATGATTAAATTATCTCCAGCCATGATGATGCCATTATAAATAATTTTGCCGCTTTTGGCTTTTTTGCCTAAATATTTTTTGAGCTGGACAAACCATTTAATGCCGCCGGTATTTTTATATAGGCAGATTAGTTGGTTGTCATTATTTACCAAATAAATGAAATCTCCGGCAATCCAGAAATCCGTAATCGAAGCTAGCTCTTTTTGCCACAAAATTGCGCCGTCGATAATTCTAATTGCCATCATCAATCCGCCATTGCCAATGGCGTAAACCACGTCATTTTTTATAACCGGAGTGGCATCAACATCATTTAGGATGAAATCAGAATTGTCGATTTTGCTGATATTTAGATCATAAACCCAGCCAACTTCGCCATTCTTTTTGTTTAGAGCGTAAACTTCACCCGATGAGTAGGAAGAAATCAGGTAATTTTTATAAAGAACTGGGTTGGCCGAACCTAAAATACCGGTTGCCTTTAAAATGCCGGAATGTGTCCAATTTATCTCGCCGGTTTTAGCATTTAGTGCATAAGTTTTATTGTCATTAGCGATAACAAAAACTTGATTGCCGTCAGAAATTGGTGCGGAAATTGGTATTGAAGAAATGGTTTTGCGCCAGATGATTCTGCCATCTTTGGCATTAACACATATAACCATATTGTAACCACTGGAGACAAAAACCTGGCCGTTAAAATAAGAAATTTTGCCGCTGGCTAAGCTTTTGATAAACCATTTATTGATGAGCTTTTTCTTCCAAATGACTTTGTAGGTAGATAAATCCCTGGCATATAAATTGCCCTTGGCATCAAGAACATAAATTGCCTTAGCTTCATCAGTTTTTGGTTTTACCAATAAATTTTCATCCGAATTTGGTGAAGAAATAGCAGGCGCAAAAACTGCCCGGTCATTAAAGCCTGGCCTATAGCCAGCCCAGATTGAATCTAGGGAAGAAATGTGACTGGTAAAAGCAAAATTCTCGCTTCTTTGGTTATTGTCATTATTGCTGCCAAACCAGGAATTATTATTGATTTGTTTTGGAAGTGAAATTTTAAGATCGGATAAAGCAGAATCGGCCTTGATTGATTCGATATCAGCAAAAACCGAAACGGCGTTTTTATCATCAATTTTTTTATCGGAAGCGCAGGAGGTTAGAAAAATTGCGCACAAAATTGCAGATGGAACCAATAAAAAATTTCTCATTACTAGCATTATTTTTTATCTTCTTTTTTTTCCTCTTCAGACTTTTTTTCGTCTTTGGATTCAGTTTTAGCTTCAGTTTTTTCTTCAACTTTAGCTTTGTCTTTATCCGCTGATTCTTCAACTTCTTCGCCAAACCTTACTTTGTAAAGACCAAGCATTTCTTCGGTTCTTTTTTTCAAAGCGTCAGGAATGTCTTTGTTGGAATCTAATTCCTTAAAAATTTTCCCGGCTTCTTTAAAATTGCCGGCATTCCACTCAAAAATACCTTTTTGTTCAGTGACGTAATATTTAAGGGTTTTACTGTTTTTTTCTAAATCAGTTAACAACGCTCTGATCTTGTCATGGCTTTCTTTGTTATTTTGATTGATCAAAAATTTGATTGCCACCAAACCAGCATATTCTTTGATATATGGATCAAAATTTTTGCTTTTGCTGATTCTTAAATAAACATCAATTGCCTGTTCAATTTTTTTATCTTTAACAAGTTGAGAAGCATATTTTAAAGAAGCAATTTCCCTAACTCCGACAGGCGCCATGCTGTTATAAATTTTCTTCAAAGCTTCGTTGGATTTTTCCATCTCACCATTTTGCTCATCAACTAGTGCTTGATGCAAAATAGCAGAATATTTTTTGGATTGGACTTGGTTATAAAAATTAAAAGATAGGACCAAAACCAAAGCCAATAGAGCGAACACCACCAAATAGATGATGGAGTTTTTATGTCTTTGCAAGCAAGCAATGATTTTCTCTTGAGTGAATTCAGATTTAACTTTTTCGCAAAATAAATTTAGCTTGTTCATATTCTAATTAGTGTTTTTTGTATAAAGACTTAAAGTGTTTTTAAGCAGGTAGGCAATAGTCATTGGACCAACACCACCAGGCACTGGCGTGATAAATTTAGCAACCTGTTTTACGCTTTCAAAATCAACATCTCCGACCAGTCTGGTTTTTCCGCCACCAATATCAATACGATTTATTCCGATATCAATTACTGTCGCACCTTCTTTTACCATATCGCCCTTCACTAACCCGGCAACACCCGTAGCGGTAAAAATAACATCAGCTAATAAACATTCGGCTTTTAAATCTTTAGTGTTGCTATTGGCAACCGTTACTGTGCAACCTTCTAGCATCAAAAGCCTGGATAAAGGACGGCCGACAATATTTGAAGAACCAATAACCAGAGTCTTTAAACCCTTAAGATTATTGCCCAAAGCTGATTTTAAAAGATGTACAGAACCAAGAGGAGTGCAAGGAATTATCGCCCCATCTTTTTCTCCAACTTCTCCGATTGCAAGTTTACCAACATTGATGACATTAAAACCATCAACATCTTTTTTATGGTCAATATTGTGAATAACTTTTTTGCTATCAATATGTTTAGGAAGCGGCAGCTGGACTAAAATGCCATGGATATTTTCATCCTCATTTAGCTCGGTAATTTTTTGCAGCAGATCACTTTCTGAGATATCGCTGGAAAATTTATAAAGAACGGAATTCATTCCAACCAAATGTGCAGCCTTTTCTTTATTGCTGACATAAACCTCGCTGGCAGGATCATTTCCAACTAAAATAACCGCTAAAGTGGGAATTATATTATATTTTGCTTTAATTTGCTGAACTTCCTCGGCAATTTTTTGCTTCAAATCAGCAGCAATTTTTTTGCCGTCAATAATCTGTGCGGTCATTATTCTGATTAGTTTCTTTTGGGAAATTCTTTTGGGAAACGGCAAAGCGTAATGGCTAAAAATTTTTAATTCCAGAACTTATTTTTAGAAGTTGTTTTTTAACTGTGAAATCTTATATTGTCCGCCTCTTTCGAACAAGCTTTAGCAAGATCCGTAATGACTTCCAACAATAAATTTTCCGGCGCAGAAATTATAATTAAAGCCCTGATTAACGAAGGCGTGGATACCGTATTTGGCTATCCTGGCGGCGCGATCCTGCCATTTTATGATGCGCTTTACCAACAAAATAAACTTACCCATATCCTTGCTAGACATGAGCAAGCCGCTTCTCACGCTGCTGAAGGCTATGCAAGATCAACCGGAAAAGTTGGCACAATTATTGTTACTTCGGGCCCAGGCGCAACAAACGCCATCACCGGCTTAACCGATGCTTTTATGGATTCAATCCCGCTAGTTTGCATCTCCGGCCAGGTTGCAACTCATGTGATTGGCACCGATGGCTTTCAGGAAGCTGATGTTACCGGCCTTACCCGCCCTTGTACCAAATATAATTATCTAGTTAGAAATGTTGATGATTTGGGATATATAATTCATGAAGCCTTTCACATTGCTAGAAGCGGCAGGCCTGGCCCAGTATTGATCGACATTCCAAAAGATATTCAAAATAATTTAGGAATTTATAACGGCAAAATTGAAATCAACCGCCCTTCTTACCAAATAAAGCCAAAAGCTACTTCTGTGGCTGATAAAGAAAAAATCAAACAAGCGATTGAACTTTTGGCATCAGCAAAAAAGCCAATGATTTATACCGGCGGCGGCGTTATCAATTCAGGCCCTAAAGCTTGCGAGTTGCTAAAACAATTTGTTGAATTAACCGGCTTTCCAATCACCAACACTTTGATGGGGCTTGGCGCTTTTCCAGCTAGCGATCCACATTTCGTTGGGATGCTTGGCATGCATGGCACTTATGAAGCCAATATGGCAATGCATGATTGCGATGTGATGCTAAATATCGGCGCCAGATTTGACGACCGCATCACCGGCCGCGTTGATAAATTCTCTCCTACTTCCAAAAAAATCCATATTGATATTGACGATTCTTCGATTGATAAAATCATCAAAGTTGATATCGGGATCATTGCCGATGCCGCTACCGGCTTGCAAGCGCTGGTTGATGAATGGAAAAATAGCGGATCAAAAAATACAAAAGATCAAATCAAGGATTGGTGGGCGCAAATTAAAAAATGGCAAGATATCAAAAGCCTTGCTTATGTTAATAGCGATAAAATCATTAAGCCTGGCTTTGCTTTGCAAATGTTGGATAAACTTACAAAACCACAAACTCCATTTGTTTCAACCGATGTAGGTCAGCACCAAATGTGGGCCGCACAATATCTAACTTTTGACAAACCAAATCACTGGCTTACTTCTGGTGGACTTGGCACTATGGGTTATGGTGTTCCGGCAGCAGTTGGCGCGCAAATTGCCAATCCTAATGCTTTGGTTATGTGTATTTCAGGAGACGCATCTTTCTTGATGAATATGCAAGAGCTGGCCACAATCAAACAATACGAACTTCCGGTTAAAATCATTATTTTGAATAACCGCTATATGGGCATGGTGCGCCAGTGGCAAGAGTTGATTTACAGCAGCCGTGAATCTCATTCTTACATGGAATCTTTGCCGGATTTTGTGAAATTAGCAGAGTGTTTCGGCATTAAAGGAATTAGGTGTGAAGATCCGTCGCAATTGGAAGAAAAATTCCAGGAAATGCTAAATCATAAAGGCCCGGTTCTGTTTGATTGCGTAGTTGAAAAATCGGAAAATGTTTTCCCGATGATTCCTGCGGGCTCTGCCCATAACGAAATTTTGCTTGGATCGCAATCCAAACAATATGTCCAAAAAGATCAAAACGCAGTTTAATTATGACTGAAGAAATTAGAAAACATGTAATCTCAATTTTGGTTGATAATGAAGCTGGCGCTTTGGCGCGCATTGTCGATTTATTTTCCGGCCGCGGCTATAACATCGAGTCGCTAAATGTTGCGCCAATTAATAAGGAGAAGACTTTATCAAGAGTTAATATCACAACTTTTGGCACTGATAAAACTATCGATCTAATATGCAAACTGCTCAACCGCATTGTACCGGTGCACACAGCTGCAGAACTTTCTAAACAGGAAGGTTATATTGAACGCGAACTACTGTTGCTAAAAATTATCGGCGGCGAAGAAAGAAAGGCTAAAGCAATGGCAATTGGCGATAAATACCGCACCAATGTAGTTGACATTTCCGGCGATTCCATAGTTTTTGAAATTGTCGGCAATTCCAAAACTGTTGACGAAATAGTTGAAGAATTTTCTGAACTGGGCATTGATAGCGTTTCTAGAACCGGCGTTGCTGCTGGATTCAGAGGTAATAAAAAACTAGCAGCTGGCAACTAATTTTAATTTCAAAATTATGCTTAACGAAAAAGATAAAATTTTTACCAATCTATTCGGCTTTGAATCACCTAATTTGGACGCAGCTAAAAAACGCGGCGATTGGTCAAATACGGCAGAATTTTTAGCTAAAGGTGAAGGATGGCTTATTGAACAAGTTAAAGCTTCTGGCCTTAGAGGCAGAGGTGGCGCTGGTTTTCCAACCGGGCTTAAATGGTCTTTTGCTCCGAAAAAATCTGATAAGCCTCATTATTTAGTGGTTAATGCCGACGAATCTGAACCCGGCACTTGTAAAGACCGCGATATTTTAAGACATGAACCACATAAATTAATTGAAGGTTGTTTGATTGGCGCTAGAGCCATCAATGCCAACACTTGTTACATCTATATCCGTGGCGAATATTATAATGAAGCAGTCGCTCTGCAAAAAGCAATTGATGAAGCTTATGCTGCAGGGCTAATTGGCAAAAATGCCTGCAAATCAGGATGGGATTTGGATATTTATATTCATCGTGGAGCAGGAGCTTATATTTGCGGAGAAGAAACTGCACTTTTAGAAAGTCTTGAAGGCAATAAAGGTCAACCACGTCTCAAGCCACCCTTCCCCGCCTTGATTGGTCTTTACGGCTGTCCAACGATTATCAACAATGTCGAGTCAATTGCGGTCGTTCCAACAATTTTGCGTCGTGGCGCTGAGTGGTTTGCAAAAATTGGAAAAGAAAAAAATACTGGCACAAAAATTTTCTGCATCTCCGGCCATGTCAATAAGCCTTGCAATGTTGAAGAAGAAATGGGAATTCCTTTAAAAGAACTGATTGAAAAACATGCCGGCGGAGTCCGTGGCGGCTGGGACAATTTGTTGGCTGTTATTCCAGGCGGCTCCTCCGTTCCACTTTTGCCTAAAAATATTTGTGATACTATCACAATGGATTTTGATGCGCTGCGCGCTGCGGGTTCTGGCCTTGGCACTGCCGGTGTTATCGTTATGGATAAATCTACCGATGTTATTGCTGCCATTGCCAGACTTTCTTATTTTTACAAACATGAATCTTGCGGACAATGCACACCATGCCGAGAAGGAACTGGTTGGGTTTTGCGGGTGATGAAGAGAATGATAAAAGGTGATGCAGAAATTGCTGAAATTGATCAGCTTTATGATCTAACTAAACAAATTGAAGGTCATACAATATGCGCCCTTGGAGATGCTGCAGCCTGGCCGGTACAAGGTTTAATCAGGCATTTTAAAGATGAGATGATTGCTAGAATTGAAAAATACAAAAGCGCAACGCAGCAAAGATTTGCTTAGCGTTATATCGATGTAACAAAATTATTATATATGCAAAAAATTGTAGCTCTAATTACCGCTTCTGGGCGCGGTTCTCGCCTTAGCGTCAATGGCGAAGGAATTCCTAAACAATATCTGCCTTTGGCTGGCGTTCCAATGCTTAGACATACTATCCTGGCATTTCTCCACCACCCACAAATAACTGATGTTATCTGCACCATTCACCCGGATGATGTTGCCCTTTATGAAGAAACAATCGTTGGGCTTGATTTGTTGAATCCGGTTTTTGGTGGCGAAACAAGACAAGCTTCCGTTCTTAATGGTTTAGAAGCGCTTATTGAATATGCTCCTGATAAAGTTTTAATCCATGACGGCGCACGGCCATTTGTTTCCAGACGTGTTATTGATGGCATTTTGCAAAAGCTGGAAACTCACCCGGCCGTTATTCCGGCAATTGCCGTTGAAGATACTATCAAAAAATATAGTGATGGAAAAATTGAATGGACGGTTGAAAGAGAAAATCTCTGGCGCGCTCAAACCCCGCAAGGTTTTATTTATACCGATATTCTAAATGCCCATAACGCATTTAAAGATATTAATTTTACTGACGATGCTGCTCTTGATGAATATGCCGGTATTCCGGTTGCCATTATTCCTGGCTCACAAAATAATTTTAAAATCACTACTGAAGAAGATTACGAAAGGGCAAAAAGAGTTATTTCTCTAAAAATTAAGGAAGTTAAAGAAGAAGTGCGCTGCGGAATTGGCTATGATGTTCACCGTTTCCGACCAAGAGAAAAAGGTGAAGCGCATTCAGTGAGAATTGGAGGTGTTGATATTCACACAGCAGAAGATTTTGACAAAAAAATTGAAGCCCATTCCGATGGTGATGTTGCTATCCATTCCATAATGGACGCGCTTTTAGGGGCAATTGGTAGCGGCGATATTGGCGAACATTTTCCGCCAACTGACAATAGATGGAAAGATTTTGATTCGAGAGAAATGCTCAAACAAGTCAATCATATGGTGAGAAAAAAAGGCGGAAGCATAATCAATATTGATCTAACTATTATTTGCGAAAGACCAAGGATTTCCAAATATAAACATCAAATGGCAGAATCAATCGCAGCAACTTTGAATATTGACAAAACCCGCGTCAATGTAAAAGCAACCACAACTGAAAAGCTCGGGTTTTTAGGACGTGAAGAAGGCATTGCCGCAGAGGCAATCTGTAATGTTTCTATGGCTGTTTTGGAGAAATAATTAACAATCCTCACTTTTCATAAAGGATTTATATTGCTCTAATTCACTCTTTCTCTGTCATTTTCTAAAAGTTTATCATTCGATTTGTACAATTCTCAATTCCCTCCCTTATTACTCCTGAGTAGAATTTTGAGCTCGCTAAAAACCTTGGGAGATCTTGCGCTCAGCAGCTTGAATGAAGAATTTCAAGAATCATTCTTTAAAAACTGATCCTGGTTTTTTCCAAATCAACAATAAAACTTTTCTTGGGCAATAAACTACTTAAGAAAATCTAGCACAAGAGATGATCCTGCATAGAAAATGGAGAAACAAAGAAGAATAAAAATTATAAATAAGAATTACTAGATAGATAAGCTTTCGCGCTTAGTAGGAAAATATCTGAATGGGAAAAGAGGGAGGAAATAAAGGAATGAAGTTAAGCAGAGCGCTTTATAAGCTTGGCGACAACCTAATCTCCCGGGAAACAAATCCAAGTACCATCGGCGCGACGCACGTTTCACTGGCGAGTTCGGGATGTATCGAGTGGTTCCATGCCGCAATAATCACCAAGCCAATAAAGCGCTCTGTTCTAATGGTTAATTGTTAATTGGATAGAACCAAAAAACAATTAACCATTATTTTTAATAACTGACACCATAAAGAATATTTCACAATCAAGCACAAACAGATTTAACACTGCATATGACTTACTTAAAAAGCCAATCGGGTTATTAGTACTGGTTAGCTCAATGCATTACTGCACTTACACACCCAGCCTATCAACGTAGTAGTCTTCTACGACCCTAATAGGGAAAACTAGTTTTGAGGGAGGCTTCCCACTTAGATGCTTTCAGCGGTTATCCCGTCCATACTTAGCTACCCAGCTATGCCACTGGCGTGACAACTGGTACACCATCGGTATGTCCAACTCGGTCCTCTCGTACTAAAGTCAGCTCCTCTCAATTTTCCAAACACCTGCGGCAGATAGGGACCGAACTGTCTCACGACGTTCTGAACCCAGCTCACGTACCACTTTAATCGGCGAACAGCCGAACCCTTGGGACCTTCTTCAGCCCCAGGATGTGATGAGCCGACATCGAGGTTCCACACAGAACCACCGGATCACTATGACCGACTTTCGTCTCTGCTCGACATGTACGTCTTGCAGTCAGGCAGGCTTATGCCATTACACTCTAAAAGCTGATTTCCGACCAGCTTGAGCCTACCTTTGCGCGCCTCCGTTACAATTTGGGAGGCGACCGCCCCAGTCAAACTACCCACCATACAGTGTCCTAAACATCGATAAGATGTTCTAGTTAGAATTTAAAAAGAAGAAGGGTGGTATTTCAAGGACGACTCCACCTGGCCTAGCGACCAAGCTTCAAAGTCTCCCACCTATCCTACACGTCTTATTTCTAAATTCAGTGTAAAGTTATAGTAAAGGTGCACGGGGTCTTTCCGTCTAACCGCAGGAATACCGCATCTTAACGGCAAATTCAATTTCACTGAGTCTACACTGGAGACAGAGGGGAAGTCGTTACGCCATTCGTGCGGGTCGGAACTTACCCGACAAGGAATTTCGCTACCTTAGGACCGTCATAGTTACGGCCGCCGTTTACTGGGGCTTATACATCATCTTCATGATTTAGCAGAGCCCTGTGTTTTAGATAAACAGTCGCTACCCCCATTTCTGTGCCACCTGTCACAACTTGCGTTGCAGCAGGTCATCCTTCTCCCGAAGTTACGGATGCAATTTGCCTAGTTCCTTCAGTGTAGTTCTCTCAAGCGCCTTAGTATATTCAACCCATCCACCTGTGTCGGTTTTGGTACGGACTATATGAAGGGGCTATTTCCTGGAAGCTACTGCTTTGCATATCCAATCCAATAAGGACATACAAAACAGAAAACTCCGTCACTTCCCTTCAGGTTCAGGAATATTAACCTGATTACCATCGGCTACGCCTTTCGGCCTTACCTTAGGCTCCGACTAACCCTGCGCAGATTAGCTTTACGCAGGAAACCTTGGATTTTCGGCGAACGAGTTTCTCACTCGTTTTATCGTTACTCATGTCAGCATTCTCACTTGTGATACCTCCAGCACTCCTCACGGCAGCACCTTCACAGGCTTACACAACGCTCCACTACCACTTATTGCCTTAAGGCAATAAATCTGCGTCTTCGGTATATCACTTTAGCCCCGTTACATTTTCGGCGCAAGAAGGCTTAATTAGACCAGTGAGCTATTACGCTTTCTTTAAAGGATGGCTGCTTCTAAGCCAACCTCCTGGTTGTTTTGGCCTTCTCACTTCCTTTCCCACTTAGTGATAATTTAGGGACCTTAGACGGCAGTCTGGGCTGTTTCCCTCTCGACAACGGACCTTAGCACCCGCTGTCTGCCTGCCGGGCTGTACTCACCGGTATTTGGAGTTTGTTAAGGTTTGGTAAGTCTTTTGGACCCCCTAGCCTATACAGTGCTCTACCCCCGATGGTAATCACCCGACGCCCTACCTAAATAGATTTCGTGGAGAACCAGCTATATCCAGATTTGATTGGCCTTTCACCCCTAACCACAGTTCATCACCTACTTTTTCAACAGTAGTGTGTTCGGTCCTCCAACGGGTGTTACCCCGCCTTCAACCTGACCATGGCTAGCTCATCTGGTTTCGGGTCTAATTCGCTGTACTTAACGCCCTATTCAGACTCGCTTTCGCTACGCCTACACCTAACGGCTTAAGCTTGCACAACAAACTAACTCGCTGACCCATTATACAAAAGGTACGCTATCACCCCCTAAAGAGGCTTTAACTGCTTGTAGGCATTCGGTTTCAGTGTCTATTTCACTCCCCTTATCGGGGTTCTTTTCACCTTTCCCTCACGGTACTTGTTCACTATCGGTTGTTAGCTAGTACTTAGGCTTGGAGGGTGGTCCCCCCATATTCAGACAGGATTTCACGTGTCCCGCCCTACTCATGTCTGTTAATGTTTTTTACTCTTACGGGGCTATCACCCACTATGGCTAAACTTTCCAGTTTATTCTGATTATTACACTAACAGCACTGGCCTGGTCCGCTTTCGCTCGTCACTACTAACGGAGTCTCGGTTGATGTCCTTTCCTCCAGCTACTTAGATATTTCAGTTTGCTGGGTTTGCTTCCTTAAAATATGAATTCTTTTAAGGATACTCTATTAAAGAGTGGGTTCCCCCATTCGGAAATCCTCGGATCAAAGCTTGTTGACAGCTACCCGAGGCTTATCGCAGCCTGCCACGTCCTTCATCGCCCGCTAACACCTAGGCATCCACCAAATGCCCTTATTCGCTTTTTAAATAGCCATATGCAGAATTAAATCTGCTTACGACTAGATTGCATATACTCTTTTGCGCTTGATTGATACTTTGTATTTACATTCCGTAAATACGGTATTCTCTACATTTGCATTTACATTATTTGTAAATGCGGTGTCAGTTATTATTCACAATGTCAAACAACAAAACACACTTCATCAATCAGAAAAATGACTGGCGAAGCGTTGTAACACTTGTCTTAAGAAGGATTTTTAAAAAGATTTTCTAAAGTCAAGGCGGGGAAATTTAGTGATATTATTTGGCAATGTCAACAGAATTATTTAAAAAAAATTACAGAACTGTTTTTATAAATTTAGAAATAGATTATTAAATCAAAACTCAACTAGCTAAACCAACCAAAATGAAACTCTCTTCGCCATCACAAATTCTTGAAAAAACCTTCGGCTATAAAAATTTTCGCTGGCGGCAAGAAGAAATTATTAACCAAATTGTTAATGGCAAAAATGCATTGGTACTGATGCCAACCGGCGGCGGTAAGTCGCTTTGCTATCAGGTTCCTGCTTTATGTTTGCCTGGTACGGCAATTGTGATTTCACCTTTAATTGCCTTGATGCAAGATCAGGTCGGGGCGCTAAAACAATTAGGAATTGCAGCCGGATATATCAATTCTTCAATGACGGCCTCACAGGTTTTTCAAACTAAAGCTGCACTGGAAAATGGTGAATTAAAATTACTTTATGTGGCGCCGGAAAGATTGTTGTTGGAAGATTTTTTGAACTTATTATCCAAAATCAAAATCTCACTTTTTGCTATTGATGAAGCTCACTGCGTTTCTGAGTGGGGTCATGATTTTCGGCCGGTTTATACTGAGTTGTCAATTTTGGAAGATAGATTCCCAAAAGTTCCCCGTATTGCTCTTACCGCCACTGCAGATGTCGCAACCAGAAAAGATATTATCCAGCGTTTAGGTCTTAATTCTGCACAAATTTTTGTCTCCAGTTTTGATCGTCCGAATATCCACTACAGCATCCACAACAGGCAAAACAGCAAGCAACAACTACTGGAATTCATCAAAACCAATCATCCAAAAGATAGTGGAATTGTTTATTGTTTATCACGAAATAAAACTGAAGAAATCACTAGTTGGCTACAAAGCGAAGGCTTTAAGGCTCTCGCCTATCATGCCGGAATGAAAAATGACGAGAGAAAAAAGAATCTGGAAAAATTCTTGCAGGAAGAAAATATTATTATTGTAGCGACAATCGCATTTGGTATGGGCATTGATAAACCGGATGTGCGTTTTGTTGCTCACCTAAATATCCCCAAAAATATCGAAGCTTATTACCAAGAAACCGGAAGGGCCGGAAGAGATGGACTGCCGGCTTCTGCCTGGATGTGCTATGGCATGAGTGATGTCGCAATGCAAAGAAATTTTATTGAAGAATCAAATGCCGATGAAAACCAAAAACGCATTGAGCGTCAAAAATTAAGCTCGCTTTTGGGCCTATGCGAAGCCACAACTTGCCGGCGCCAAATTCTTCTTGAATATTTCGGCGATCAAATTTCTCCTTGTGGCAATTGCGATATTTGTCTTACTAATCCAGAAACTTTTGATGGCACAATTGCTGCACAAAAAGCTATCTCTTGCGTCTATCGCACTGAGCAAAGATTTGGTATGATTTATTTAATTGATGTTTTACTTGGATCTGAAAATGACCGCATAAAAAACTTCCGCCATGATCAAATTAGCACCTTCGGCATCGGCAAAGAATTTAGCAAGCAAGAATGGCAAAGTATTTTTAGACAATTGGTGGCAATGAATTTTCTAAAAGTGGATATCGCTGGCCATGGCGGAATATCAATAACTGAAAGTGGAATGGAATTTTTGCGCAATAAAAAACCAATTCAATTAAGAAAATATGTCGGCAAAGTAAAAATAAAATCCACCACCAAAACCCAGTCTAAAACCGCAGTTAATCTGGAATTATCTAATGAAAAAGAAAATAATCTCTTCGCCAAACTAAAAGCCAAACGACTAGAACTGGCAAAGGCACAAAATCTTCCATCCTACATAATTTTTCACGATAAAACTTTGATTGAAATGATAAAAGCCGAACCAAAAACTTTGGAAGATATGCTAAAAATCAACGGCGTTGGCGAAGCAAAGATTAAAAATTATGGGGAAATATTTTTGGGAGTTTTAAATGAAGAATAATTAAAAGGTGAATTTTATAACTATGGTTTGTAACCTATTTTAATCTTCAAATCATTGGGGTTTTCAATTTTATCCTTCTGGCACAACAAGACTTTCGCTGATTTAAAATATCTGCTTGTGAGTTGCCGATCTTTCATTTTACCATAAAACTATAACCATCTAATAACATTATTTCTTATATCTATTTATCACGATAAATCATGAAGAAAACCCAAGCTAAGTCAGCTTTTTCCCTTATCGAACTCTCAGTAGTCATCCTCTTAATCGGAATTTTAGTGTTGGGTGTCGTCAAAGGATCATCAATTATTAGGCGAGCTAAACTTTCTTCCGCCATTTCTCTTACTAAAGCATCACCAGTTAATACTACGGAAAATTTATTACTTTGGCTAGATACCACATCAGATGACGCCTTTACCGCTACTGAAAAAATGGATGGCGGCAAAATTAGCAATTGGTATAACACCAGCTTACAAGCAACAGACAAGACTGGAGGAGCTCAAGGTGGCGCTACATCATTAAAACCAACCTATGTTGCCGATGGTATCAATAACTTGCCAGCACTTAGCTTTAACGGCACCAGTAATTACTTACTAACCAAAAATATCACTACCGGTGATTATACTGTTTTTATTGTTCTTAAAACTCAACATCCTGGTCCTGGCACTGCTGGCGGTCATGCATTTACAGGGTCTGGAATTTTAAGTGCTGATGTTAGTGGTGGCGCAAATGATGTCATACCACTCTCCATCACCGCAGGATATGCCAAAACTTTTGTCGGTGCCCCAGGCTTAACCGTAACCAGTACTAATACAATAAATGACAATAAAGCAAATATAGTAACAGTAACTCGTTCACTATCGAGTGGATTATTGTCCCTATATGTTAATGGAGCTAATGGCGTCTCCGCAACCGGAACCGCGGGGGTATCCTTAACAACCCCAGCAAACTTAGGAATCGGCGTTGATGTAGTAAATGCTCGCTATTATCAAGGCTTTCTTTCTGAGATAATTATTTTTAACAGAGTATTATCTCCTTCCGAAAGAACAAATATTGAGAATTATCTCAAAGACAAGTGGGGAATAAAATAAGGAAAATATCAACTAGCATAGAATTGCTTTTGAAAAGCAATATAGATGGATTTGTTATTAAGCTAAAACGTCAATTTTTGACAAGATTAAAAAGCTATAGATTAAGATTTGCTACCAAAATCAACTATCTATCCACTTCCCCAAAAACAATATCCTGAGTAGAAATCACCGTCACAACGTCAGCCAGCAAGTGCCCTTTAACCATGAAGTCCAGGGCCTGGAGGTGAACAAAACCTGGGGCACGAAGACGACAGCGATAGGGACGGTTGCTGCCATCGGAGATTATATAGACGCCGAATTCACCTTTTGGGGCTTCGACGCAACCATAGGTCTCTCCGGCCGGGACATGGTAACCTTCAGTGTAGAGTTTGAAATGGTGAATTAGGGCTTCCATGGAGGTTTTCATGTCAGCTCTTTTTGGAGGGGTAATTTTGTGATCCGTAGTAGAAACTGGGCCTTGCGGCATTTGTTCGATACATTGTTTGATAATACGAATTGACTGGCGCATTTCTTCAACGCGAATTAGATAACGGTCATAGGAATCGCCATTTTTGCCGACCGGCACATCAAAATCCATTTTGTCATAAACTTCATAAGGTTGCGATTTTCTAAGATCCCAGGCAATGCCGGAGCCACGAATCATCGGGCCAGTGAAGCCCCAATCGAGAGCTTGCTCTGGCGATACAACGCCAATGCCAACCATTCTTTGTTTGAAGATTCTGTTATCAGTTAGGAGATTTTCTAGATCATCAACATATTTGATATAACCATCGGCAAATTTCTTAATATCCTCTAAAAGTCCTGCCGGCAAGTCTTGGTGAACTCCTCCTGGACGTATATAGGCAGCGTGCATTCTAGAACCACTAACCCTTTCATAAAATTCCATCATTTTTTCTCTTTCTTCAAAAAGCCAAAGTAATGGGGTCATTGCTCCCACATCCAGAGCCTGGGTGGTGATGGCCATGATATGGTTGAGAATTCTAGTAATTTCAGAAAACAAAACGCGGATATATTGACCGCGGGGAGGAATTTTGCAGCCCAGCAATTTTTCTACCGCCAGTGAATAAGCATGTTCCTGGCACATTGGAGAGACATAATCCAAACGATCCAGATAAGGCAAGGCTTGTAAATAAGTTTTATATTCCATCAATTTTTCAGTGCCTCGATGCAGTAATCCGATATGCGGGTCAGCACGCTCAATTACTTCTCCATCCATTTCCAGCACTAAACGCAAAACGCCGTGAGCGGCCGGATGTTGCGGACCGAAATTGATGGTCATATTTTTTAGATCAACTTGCTTTTCCATTTTGATTTTATCAATTTGTTAACTAATTATTTCTTGCCGCGGCATCATCGGCATTTTTGGTTGCTAGATTCATTTTTTCTTCCAACAACATATTTAAACCCGGAATATCTTCCTCTTTAACATTCTTATCTGCCCAAAAAAAATCACCATAACAATAACAAACAACGCCAAAAGGCAAAGGTATCCTGAGTTTATCCCAAGTGTTTAGACTAAAAAATTTGGAATAACCGATACCAAGCGGAACAATCGGGGCAGATGTCAATTTAGCAATTTTAACAACTTCACCATTGATTTTATGCACTGGGCCTCTTGGGCCGTCAGGAGTGATAGAAATCCCCAAACCATTCTTGAAGGAACGGATAATTTCCTTCAAACCATGCATATCGATGCCACGGCTAGCTTTTCTGCCTGATTTTGAAGAACCCAAAACAATATTGGCTCCAAATTTTTTTATTACTCCTCCGATAAATCTGCCGTCACCATGTTTGGAAGCAAGAGCAGAGATTTTATCAATTTTGTTAAATTTCCTGATTGTGGCAGGAACGAAAGGCGACATCATTATCCGATTATGCCAAGTAACCAATAGAGCCGGTTGCTTGTTTTTAAACCTCTCCATCACCTGCTCGTGACCGATTATGATTTTTTTGCTGGTGCAATGAACAAGGCGAATATAGGAAGCAATTAGACAACAAATTATTTCTTGAACCAAACTGGTATAAAAAAAACTTCTGATAATTTTTTTAAATTTGGTTCTAACATCAAACCAACTAATTTTCCTCATCTTAGGCTGATTCCCCATTAAGCAATTTTTTGTCCGGTTCCTTGCCAGTCTTTAACAAAGGTTTCAAGCCCTTTATCAGTTAGTGGATGAGAAGCGAGCTGTTTCAAAACTTTGCCGGGAATTGTAGCAACATCAGCACCCATTTTGGCAGCAGTGGTGATGTGAATTGGATTGCGAATTGAAGCAACCAATATTTGAGTCTCAAATTCCGGATAATTGCTGTAAATTTGGCAGATTTCTCCGATCAAATCCATACCGTCTTGGCCAATATCATCCAGCCTGCCAACAAAAGGAGAGACAAAAGTGGCACCGGCTTTAGCAGCTAAAATTGCCTGAGCGGCAGAAAAGCAAAGCGTGACATTGGTTTGAATTCCTTTGTTAGAAAAATATTTGCAAGCTTTCAAGCCATCCATGGTTAAAGGCAATTTGATGCAAACATTATCAGCCAATTTGCTTAAAATTTCTCCTTCACGAACCATGCCAGCATAATCTGTGGCAGCCACTTCAGCACTGACTGGACCCTCAACAATCTCGCAAATTTCTTTGATGACTTCTAAAAAATTTCTACCGGACTTGGCAATTAAAGATGGATTGGTGGTAACGCCATCAAGCAGGCCGTAACTGGCCAATTCTTTGATCTCGGCAATTTCAGCAGAATCAATAAAAAACTTCATATTTAAGGGGAGTTAAATTTATAATAGGGGGTTTTAAGTCTGGGAAAATGAGGCGCTATTTTTATCCGTAAACTCCCTTTAAATCAAGAGCATAAATGAATAAGAAAGCTATCTGCCAAGTTCTGCTGCCTGCGCCTTTCAATTTTGGCTTTAGCTATTTTGCGCCGGATGATTTAGCGCTTGAAATTGGTGATGTTGTGAAAGTTTCCTTCGGCAGCAAAAACCTCTTTGGGGTGGTGATTGGCTTTAATCAGGAAAACGAGGTTGATGAGAAGAAAATTAAAACAGTTATAAGTAAAGAGGAGAGAACAAGATTTTCACCAAAATTGCTTGAATTTATCGATTGGGTCTCGTCTTACAATCTGGCACCAAAAGGTTTGGTTCTAAAACTGGCTTTGTCAATTTTGAATAGCAGCAAAGAACCGAAGAAAAAAATTGGGTGGGGAAAATCAGATCTAAACATAAAGCTTAAATCTTTATCAAATGATCAGCAAAAAGCAGCTGATTTTTTGTTGCAAAAAATTGATGAGCAAAAATTTTCTACCATTTTGCTGGATGGTGCAACTGGCACCGGAAAGACGGAGATTTATTTTTCCGCAATTGCCAAAATTTTACAAAAATTCCCTGACGGACAGATCCTAATCCTGCTTCCCGAAATCGCCCTCACCTCACAGCTTTGCAAAAGATTCTCTTCGCAATTTGGCTTTGAACCGGATTTGTGGCATTCCAAGATTAGTCCGGCTAAAAAAAGGGTGCTGTTTTTTAGAATTGCTGATGGATCTTGCCGAGTTTTGATTGGCGCACGTTCTGCTTTGTTTTTGCCTTTTAAAAATTTGCAATTGATTGTAGTGGACGAAGAGCATGATGCCAGCTTTAAACAGGAAGATGTTGTCAATTATAATGGCAGAGACATGGCAATCACTCGCGCCAAAATTGAAAATTTTCCGGTTATCTTATCTTCTGCCACCCCTTCTTTGGAAAGTTATCTAAATGCCAAAAACGGCAAATATGAGCTAATCACCTTGCGCCAAAGATTTGGTCAGGAGGAAAAAACCGAAATTGAGCTGGTTGACATGAGGAAGGAAAAACTTGGAAAAAACCAATTTATCTCCTCTGAGCTAAAAAAACTTTTGCAGGAGAACCTGGAAAATAATCGTCAGTCTTTATTGTTTCTAAACCGTCGTGGCTATGCTCCACTAACCTTATGCAAAAAATGCGGAGAAAGAATTTCCTGCAACAATTGCAGCTCACATTTAACACTTCATAAAAGGACAAACCGCCTCACCTGCCATCATTGCGGGCTATCCAGAAAAATGGTTGATATTTGCCAGAATTGTGGCGAAAAAGATTGCCTGACCAATTGCGGCGTGGGAATAGAAAAATTGCAGGAAGAAGTCTTGAAATATTTTCCTGAGGCAAAAATTGGGCTGATGACAAGCGACCACATCACCAGCACAAAAGAGGCAGAAGATTTAATCGACAAAATTCTGGAACATAAAATCGACATCATTATTGGCACACAAATGATCGCCAAAGGTCATCATTTTCCGTCTCTGGCTTTAGTTGGAATTGTTGAGGGCGATGCCAGTTTTCTAGGTGGAAACTTGCGCACGGCGGAAAGATCTTACCAACTTTTAACTCAAGTAATTGGGCGCGCCGGAAGAGAGCATTTTGCCGGTAAAGTGATCTTACAAACTTACAATCCACAAAATTCAGTCTTTGAAAAAATTATTGCCGGAAAACAGGAGGAATTTTTAGAAGATGAGATCAAGAACCGCAAAGCTCTAGACTTTCCACCATTTTCAAAAATGGCTTCAATAATTTTTAGCGGAACAAATGAAGAAGAGGTGATAAAAACTGCCAAAATAGTTTTGCAAAAATTTCTGCCACACCAGGAAGTAGAAGTTTTTGGACCCGCACCGCTAGCAATTGTAAGGGTAAAAAACCGTTTTCAATATTGCCTGAATATCAAAGTGGAAAAGAAAATCAATCTACAAAAATTGCTGATTGAAATTTTAAAAAACTGCGAGACTCCAGCTAAAATCAGAGTGAAAATTGATATTGATCCACTCTAATCCAACTATTGAAAATATTATATCACTGCTGCCAAGGAAATTTTTCTGCATCTCCCAACAATCTAGCAGCACCAATTGGACGAATAGCCGCTCTGTTATGAAATGAAATCATTATATCTTCCAACCTACCAACAATCTCTTGCGCCACAGAAGGGATAGACATTATCTTCTTTAAATCTTTATCAAGACCAAGATATTCCTCCACAATATTAGCCATATTGTCCGGCATATGTCCAATTAGCGCTTCATGCTTCTTGTTAATATCCGAAACTTTTTCTTCTTTTTCTTTGTGACATATGGCAGAAATCAGTTTTGCTGCATTGGTTATCTTGTTCTCAGGATTTAAGGATAGTTTTACAAATTGGGTTATAAGATCGATGGCTTCTAGCGCTCTAGGATTGTGTAAAAATAATATTGTAGATAAATCTCTATCTACCTCAATAGGATAGGATGAACCTAAACCTAACAATTTTTCTTTCTGTCTATTCTCAGGCAACAAAGCAAACAGAAATAATAATATAGATAAATAATCCTTATCTACGGCTTTAATAAAATTCCCACCACCACCTGCATCTGACATTTTCTCGTGCATATTCGATTCGCTATTTTCTATTATCCATTGCAGAGATTTTATTTGTCCATTTTCTACCGCCCCGCAAAAAACTTCACAATCATTGTCATTTAATATTCGGGAAAAGTCACCAACATCACTTTTTCCTCTTATCCATTTCATTGCAGGTGTCTGACCACCCCATGATGCCCGCCTAAAAACACCGGGACTACATGGATTTAACTCTTCTCTTTTATTTGGGTCAGTATTGTGCCATAGCCAATCCATTACTTCTGTATGACCACCAGCTGCGGCACGCCGTAGAGCAAGACGTCCGTCTAAATCTATATTTGCTCCACATTCTACCAAATATTTTATCATCTTTATGGAGCCATTACCTGCAGCATCTACCAAGAGATTACTCTCATATCTCCAATCATAACCCATAGATATTGATTCATAATTTTCTTTATCAATCATTCCTTTAACTACAGCGATATCATCCCTTTTTATAGCATCATGCAATTTATCAAAATCAATATTTACAGGGCTTGTTGGACTTAATGATTTCATATGATTATTAATTTATTAGCAATTTAAGAAGCTTTTTTACCAACTAATTTTTGGTCTTTAAGAATTCTAACGCTAATTATAATAAATAATAATATTATTAAATAAAGTAATATTACAAATTGCGGTTTTCTGCTAATCAAATTATAACTAACCATCATCAAACCAACAAAGCCTGCTGCGGCGAATACCGCTTTTAGATTATGCGATAAATTTCCATAACGGTTAAATTTCCCATCTAAAACAAAGGCACAGGCAATTAAAGTTAAAACCAGCGATAATAGCGGATAAGTGATTCTTTGATGCAACTCAACATAATATTCAGCTAAATCTTTGGCTGAGACTTTATCGGTTGGGTTCAGCAATTCGTTAATATATCTCTCACTTGCTTTCCATTTTAAACCAATGGTTGTCTCGTTGCTGTTATCACTTAAATTAACCACATAACTGTCGAAATGAAGAATGTCTGATTTTTTAGATTTGTAGCTAAATCTTTGAACTGTGCCTTCCTTTAAATAAAGCAGCACCAAATTATTCTCCTCATTGATGGTGCCGGTTTTTGAGGTGATAGTGGTTGAATAATCTGGATTGCGACTGTCGTAAATTAATATGCCGGAAAGGTGGTTTGAATTATCCTTGGTTTTAACATAAATTGTCAGGCTTCGAAGCTGCTCAAATATGCCTGGGGAAATTAGCAAATTGGCATAATTATTCTGAAAGTCAGAACGAATTGAGCGCAATTTTTTGTTGGAATAAGGCATCAAGAAAAATGAGATGAGGAAGCAAATTATGCAGCAAATTGAAGATATATAAATTGCCGGTTTGGCCAGTTTTAATTTGTCCAACCCTGCATTTTTTAAGATGGTGATTTCATTATGGTTGATCATCTGGTTATAAGCCACCAGCACCGCCATGAACAAAGAGACCGGTATGATGATGAGCAAAAGCCAAGGCAAAATCAGCACAAATAAATTCAAAAAATCGGAAATTGAAATGCCTTTTTCAGTAATAAATTTTATGAAAGAAATTGCTTTGGCAAACCAAATTAGCGAAACTAAAACGCCAACGATCACTAAAAAATAAGCAATGATTCTACGGATGATATATAGGTTGTAGAGCTTCAAATTTTTGCAGATAAGATGTTGATAAGTTAACTTGTGTAATTATTTTATTCGCGCTTTAAGATACTAAATAGTTTCTAAGAACAAAAGGGGAAACTACAACTCCCCAACTCCGCCTAGGGCCCAGATGAAGTAACAATCCGAATTCAAAATTTATGTATATATTATACCATCAACCTCTTTGTCCATTTTCAAGAAAAGTCCGCTTTCTGCTTGCCCAAAAAAACATTGAATTTAATTTAATTAAAGAAAATTTTTGGGAAAGAAGAGACGAATTTATTGCCATCAACACCATGGGCACTGTGCCGGTTTTGTTTGATAACAATAATCAACATATCATCTGTGGCAGTCCAGTCATTGTTGAATATATTGAAGAAAAACATGATGACAGCAAAAGTTACTTGGGAGATTCTTTAACAAAAAGAGCCGAAGTAAGAAGAATTCAAATATGGTTTGATGAAAAATTTTATAACGAAGTCAGTAAGCTCATTTTAAAAGAACGGTTTTTTGACCGCTTCACTTCCAGCAAGCTCAGCCCAGATCCAGACAATATCCGTCTTGCCAAAAACAATCTTAACATTCATCTCAATTACATGGAATTTTTGCTGGAAAATAGAAAATATCTGGCCGGAGATAAAATTTCCGTGGCCGATTTTGCAGCTGCCGGTCATATTTCTGCCATTGATTATTTTGGAGACATAAATTGGCAAAACCGCGATATTATTAAAGAATGGTATTTGGTAGTTAAGTCTCAAAAAGGCCTACCCGAAATATTGAAAGATCGCATTCCCGGCGTTGTTCCGCCTAGACATTATGATAAACTTGATTTCTAAACTAAATTTTCATCAATCCAGAAAGTAATTTGATCTTATGAAACTCCAATTCACCCCACAAAAATCCGGCTTCCTTGGCATTGAAGAAAAATATTTGGATAAACAAGAAGATGCCAAAGCAATTATCGTTCCATTTGGCTTAGAAGCTTCGGTTAGTTATGGCGGCGGTACCAAAACCGGCCCTGCGGCAATTATCAAAGCTTCACATCAGGTTGAACTTTTTGATGAAGAACATTGGTGTGAGGTTTATCGCAAATTTGGCGTTGCCACTCTCAAAACTCCAGAAATTGCTCAGCCAATTCCAGCAGCACTGGAACAGCTAGAAAAAATCACTGAAACAATTCTTAATTTAGGAAAATTCCCATTGATTTTAGGCGGCGAACATTCAATAACCGCCGGCTCAATTCGCCCCTTCGTTAAAAAATATCCTGATCTGGCAATATTACATTTCGATGCCCATGCCGATTTAAGAGACGGTTATGGTGATGAGCATTATTCCCACGCAGCAGCGCTTCGCAGAGTTATGGATCATCCAATTTCTACCCTGATTTCTTGCGGCATTAGAAATATCTCAGCCGGAGAAATTCCTTATCTGGAAGCCAATAAACACCGCATCAAAATCTATTGGGGCAAAGATCGCGAAAGCTGGAATGTGGAAGAAATTGTAGCGCCTCTAAAAGGTCGTCCGGTATTTTTAACTTTTGATCTGGATGGTTTTGATTCAAGCCTAATGCAAGCAACAGGAACGCCGGAACCAGGAGGGGTTTTCTGGTCTGACGCCATAAAAATTATTTCCTCCGCTGCTAAAATTTCCAACATCGTCGGCGCTGATGTTGTTGAGTTGGCACCAATCAAACAATTCCATTCCTGCGATTTTTTAGCCGCTAAATTATGCTATAAAATTTTAGGTTACGCTTTGGGAAACAAATGAGTAGGTTCATAACTTTTGAAGGAATTGAAGGCAGCGGAAAGTCAACTCAAGCTAAACTTCTGTACAAATATTTTTCCAACAAAAATATTCCGGCAATCTTAACCAGAGAACCAGGCGGGACGCCAATTGCGGAAGAAATCCGCAATTTGTTGGTGAATGGTGAAATTGATAAAATGGATGGAGTTTGCGAAGCTTTACTTAATTTTGCAGCAAGAAGAAACCATGTTGAAAAACTAATCAAACCCGCACTATCAAACAGCACAATAGTAATTTCCGACCGCTTTTTTGATTCAACAATTGCTTATCAGGGTTTTGCGCAAGATGTGGGTTTGCAGCTAATTAAAAATATCCGCGAACTTGCAATTGGCCACTTCAAACCTGATTTAACAATTCTAATTGATGTTGATGTAGAAACTGCCTTTGAAAGAATCAAAAGCCGCGCTGATAATAATCGTTATGAGAAAATGGATAAAAATTTTCACCAAAAAGTGCGTGAGGGATTTTTAGAAATTGCCAAAAATGACGCGCAGAGAATCAAGGTGATTGATGGCAATAAATCTGAACAAGAGATTCATCAGATGGTTTTGGATTATCTAAGCAATTAAACAAATGCTTAGTCTGTTTTAATATCCTAATAACCTATTAGAGTAAACTTATATGCTTATATGCGTCAAAAAAAATCAAAAAAACCTAGTGCGGTAGCAAGAGCACAAGGAGAAGCTTATGAAAATCGGGCAAATGTTCTCTCAGCCCTAGCACAGGATGCAATTAAAAAATCTAATTATTCTAATACCATTAAATTCTGCAGCGAACTAATATCATTATTTGAAGAAAAGAAGGCTAATATTAATCGACCAGAGGAATTATACCGACACAGGTCTTTGGCCTATAAAGCTCAAAAGAATTATTTAGAACAAATAGCCGACATCGATAGAGCTCTTAAATTATTAGACTCTAAAAATCCAACTTATACTCAAACTTACACTCAATTATTGTTAAGTCGCTTCAGAGCTTATGAGGAGATTGCAATTAATGATCCAGATAAAATATACGGGCATATAAATGAAATAATAAAAAGTGATGGAAGTAAGCTTCTTAAGCTGTTAGAGGGTAACCCTGAAAAAAAAGCAACAATCAATAGTATCCATATAACACTCGGAGTAACAGCTTGGGATGATAAAGATATGTACGAGTGCTACTCTCATTTATCCAAATTAACAGAAGATGATTCTCAAAGTTGTAATGAGTTAATCTTACTTATTGCGGCTTGTATTAATATACTCGAGACAGAAGAAGACAAAGTAGAATGGGGAAAGAAAGTATTATTCTATGCAGAACAATTGCCCAATAATGATTTTAGAAAAGGATATTATGACTTTGCAAAAGGAATGTCATTGCAGTACCAATCGCCACAAGAAGCAATTTATTATCTTGAACAAGCACTAAAGGATGAGGTCAATAAAAAGTGCTCAAAATTACATAAAACACTTGCGAAGCTGTATAATAAAACAAATGATTTCGAGAAAGCTGCAAAACACCTTCTATATGCCGTTGGAAAACTACCCCCGGAAGAACGAGAAAATTTCACCCTATCTGAATATGAAGAACTAACGGAAGATGTAAACCAATCTCTAATTTCTAAAAATCCTTCAGGAATAGGATCGGATAAAATAGGACAACAAGACATATCTCATCCTTCATCAAAGCCAGAATCTGCTGAAAATGGGACAGAAGAAGTATCACAAGAAGATATAGCGAAAGAAAATATAGAAATATCAAATGCCACCGACAATCCTTCAGAAGTGGCGGAATCTGCAACAACAGAGACATCGGTCGAAAGTTCCGCATCTGAAGCAGCTGTAGAAGATGAAGAGAAAAAGGATCCTTCGCCACTTCCATCTCTCCCTCAAAAAAAGATGGCTGCAAAAAATCTTGTTAATGAACAGCGCAAAAAGCGCTTTGAGAAATTAATAAGGAAATTTCCAAAACTGGAATTGCCGTCCCCTAAAGAGAACAAGGAGGTTTTCACCTGGAAAGAGGAAGAGCAAAAAGAAGGTGCAGAACCAAGTTTTCCTTCTTCCGGTTCCGAAGAAATTAATAGAGCATGGGGGTGGGGACTCCCTAAAAATAATACGCTTTTTGTCTATTTTGACGAGAAAAGTCCATCAATTATTAAATTAAGACGTGAAAACGAAAGAGCTTATGATGCATTAAAATTAATCATTAATGAAGCACATATCGTTCCTCCCACAGGTAAACAGGGTATTAAACTGATAGAAATAGATGGTCAAAAATGTTGGGAAGCAAAAATTTTGGGTAAGAATGGTGAAGTACGGATATTTGCAAGGGTGGTAGATTCTATTGAGGTTACCACAGAAGGTAATCCCGCAGCAAAATTATTAGTATTTGACGATGCGGCCAGAGCATTACATAGGAACCATGGCAGGTAATGTTGATTAACTGAGTTGTAAATGTTGGATGCGGATTTTGCTAAACACTATTTCTATTTAGTACGCATTCCAATATGCAGCGCCACAACTCCGAAATTAAAATTTTGGTAGGAAATATTTTCAAATCCTGCTTTTGCAATCATCTTTTTAAAATTTTCCTGATTCGGAAATTTGCGGATGCTCTCTACCAAATATTGATAAGAACCCTCATCTTTTGCCACTAGCTTGCCGATTTTGGGAATGATTTTGAAAGAATAAAAATCATAGAGCTTGCCCAAAGGCAGATTGTCAATTTGAGAAAATTCCAGACAAACAAATTTTCCTCCCGGTTTTAAAACCCTGAAAGCTTCATTCAAACCATTTTGAATATTGGTGAAATTTCTGATGCCAAAAGCAATTGTGTAATAATCAAATTGCCCGTCAGCATAAGGAAGTTTTTCACCATCAGCGCAATTAAAATTTAAACCGGCAAATAGATTTTTATCTATCGCCCTCGCCTTGCCAACCGCCAGCATTTCCGGATTAATATCTACCACTTCGATTTTTGCTTCTATATTGTCTTTAATAGATTTTTTTAAAATGCGGAAAGCAATGTCACCCGTCCCGCCAGCAACATCAATGGTTGAATAATTTTGGCCCGGGATAAATTTTATCTCCTTCACCATACAATCTTTCCAAATGCGGTGCAGCCCACCACTCATAAAATCATTCATCACATCATATTTCGAGGCAACAGAGCTAAAAACCTCTTTTACCAAGGATGATTTTTGATTTTCAGAAACTTGTTTAAAACCAAAATGCGTATTGGTCATATTTATTTAATTAAAAATTTAGGCCAAATAGCCAAATAAAATGTAGATAAAAACTTGTTATCTTTATAACTTTTATCTAGTGATCGTAAAAAATATTTTTCACAAATCTCAACATAAAACAACATGTATCTAGCAAATATCATCGGCGGCCTCGTTGCTGCATTTTTCTTATGGCGTGGATATAGAAGAGGATTTTCCGCTTCTCTTATACATTATTTTAACTGTTTGGTTGCATATGTTATATCCGTTCTCTTCATTGCTCCTCTTAGCGATGTAATGACTAAATATCTTCATCTGGAAGGGCTGATTGTTTATTTCATTGCTGGCATTTTGATTTTTTCTGCCTCACTTGTAACTCTAAATTTTGTAATCAACAAAACATTGGAAATTGTTTTAGAGCAAATTCCCGAAACTGAATTTACCGCAGATATGTCAAGAATCGGCGGCACGATTATTGGCCTAATTGCCGGCTGTTTCATTGGCTTATTAGTGGTTTATGCGGTTAATCTTTCGCAAGAAACAGATACAAAATCACTTGCTGCACAAGTTAAATCTCCCGATAACAAACCAGATGGCAAATTTACAAAAGAAGGGGTTTATACATACCAAGCTAATGGTTTAAAAAAACGCCAATCAAAAGCTGATTCATCAGAAACTGCCTCAACAAATTTTATCGATTTAGCCTCCAGAAAAATGGTTAGCACAATTTTAGCGGCAACCGTTAAGTTTAGTTTTCAAAATCAAACTATTACCCAATTAACAAAAACTATATCAGCCAATCCGCAAGCCGCTTCTCAAAGCATCAATCAGCTTGCCAATTCTAAAGAAACAGCAAATTTATTTTCAAATCCTGAGATACAGAATTTGCTTAATAAGGGCAGTTCTAAATTATTGCTAAACAATAAAAGTTTTCGTGAGTTTATAGACAGCAAACAAGTGCGCACCATAGTTGGATACAGCGGCAATGCGCAAACTTCAACCACCTATGAAGAAATTGCCACTGATGCCGTGATAATGGCCTGGAAGCGTTTTGAAACAATCAGGCAAAACCCGCGCGCAACTGAAATTATAAGCGATGAGAAATTTATCAAAAAATTGGAATCTTCTAACACCCTACAACTATTGATAGACCGGCAGCTAAAAGAGCTGTTTGATATAATGATCGGTAAAGAAAATAAAAATGCTTAAAAAAACAATTTCAACTTTGCTGTTTTTACTGGCTTTTCAGGCAAGTGTTCTTGCTGAAGAATTTCAGGGAAAATTTGCCGATTGGAATGTTTTTGCGGTTGATTTCGGCAGCAAGAAAATCTGTTATATGATGTCTTTACCGGTTAAAAAAGACGGCAATTATTACCGCCGCGGGGAGCCATATTTCCTGATTGTAAATTCTAATGACAATATCGACGAAATTACCATCTCTTCCGGGTATAATTATAAAAATAATTCGGAAGTTGAACTCTCCTTCGGCTCAAAAAAATTCAATGCCCTAACCTATAAAACCCTCTCATGGGCCAATAATAAAACTGATGACATCGAGATTATAAAAGAGATGAGAAGAAGCTTGGATGTTTTGGTTCTGGGCGTTAACAAAAACAACCAATATTCCATTGATACCTATTCCCTCATTGGTTTTAACCAGGCATTTGGGAAGATGAAAGAAGCTTGTCGTTCGTAGTTTTAGTTCTTCGCCCACCAGCTATCCAAGGCCAGAGAATAAGGCGGTGTTTTACCCGGCATCGCAAATTTATTTTGGTATAAAATTCGGTAAGTTTGATTATGCCATTGCGGAATTACATAGAAATTCCACAACAAAACTCTGTCTAAGCATTTAGTGAAAGTTTGAATTTCCCCCTTACTTTGGCTGCGGGTAATTTTTTCCACCAGATAATCCACCACTTTATTATCAATTCCGGCAATATTATTCCCGCCAACCACATTTTTCTGTGAAGAGTGCCAATAGCTAAATTGCTCATCACCTGGCACCATGCCATTGCCAAAAACGCTAACCACAATATCATAATCATAATTTTTTAGACGGTTTTGATATTGGTTATCGTCAACTAATCTGGTTTTGGCTTTGATGCCCAAAACAGCAAGATTTTTTATCATCGGCGCAATTACCATTTGAAAGGATTTGGTGTCGATTAGAAATTCAAATTCCACCTGTTTGCCGGTTTTTGGATCAATCAATTTTTGATCACGAACTATATAACCAGATTTTTCTAAAAGCGTTTTAGCCTGCAATAAATTTTTTCTTGAGAAGCCGCTACCATCGGTTTCCGGCAATTTAAATTCGCTATCAAAAATTTCCGGTGGAAGATCATTTTTAAATTTATTCAAAACCTCTAGTTCATTTTTTCCAGGCAAACCTTGGCTACCAAATTGCGAATTGGCAAAAAAACTCTGGGTTCTGGCATAAGATCCGTAAAATATTTTTGCCCTCGCCCATTCAAAATCAAAGCTCAACGCAATTGCCCTTCTCAAATCACGGTTCTGGAATTTTTCTCTTCTTAAATTAAAAACAAAAGCCTGCATTGGCGCCGGCAGAGAATGTTTGATTTCCTTCTTGATAATTTCGCCGTTTTTTACCTTGTCGATATTATAAGCAGTGGCCCAATTGCGGGCGATATTTTCCTGTCTAAAGTCGTAAGCGCCGGCTTTAAAAGCTTCAACCAAAACATTATTATCCCGATAATAATCATATCTAACTTTGTCAAAATTATATCTGCCAACATTGACCGGCAGGTCTTTGGCCCAATAACTTTGCGCTCTTTCAAAAGAAATTGATTTGCCTGGATCGACCTTAGCAACCTTATAGGGCCCACTTCCAAGCGGCGCATCAAAAGTGGTTTTGTCAAATTGACGTTCTTGATAATCATTTTTGGAAAAGACGGGAAGACTGGCAACGGCAAGCGGCAACTCACGGTTATCACCATTTTTAAAGATAAACTTTACTTCATAATCATTGATTTTTTGCACCGCTAAAACATCACGATAAATCAGTGAATAAGAAGGATGACCTTTAGCTTTTAAGGTTTCGAAGGAAAACACCACATCATCAGCATTTAGCTTTGAACCGTCAGAAAATTTGGCAATTTTTCTCAGTTTAAAAGTAATTGATTTTTTATCATCCGCCAATTTCACAGACTCCGCAACCAAACCATATTTAGAAGAAATTTCGTCAGCAGAACCTTCCATCAAACTGTCAAAAACCATCTCCATTCCTGCAGCCGCAATGCCCTTTAGAATAAATGGGTTAAGATTATTAAAAGTTCCCTCCACCCCATATTTTATCTCACCTCCTTTTGGCGCATCGGGATTAACATAATCAAAATGTTCAAAAATTTTCGAATATTTTAAATTGCTGGATCCGGAACCAAAAATTGAAATGCCGCGACTAAACTCCGCCGCCTGCGAAACATTGCTTATAAAGAAAAAAATTGTGAGAATGTGCAAAATTTTTGTCATGGTTTTTCTTTAAGTAGGTAAATGCAAGTTATTAGAAATTTTCAAACTAATCATAATTTAAAACCCGATGCGCACGGCACGGTTCTTACTATCGGCAATTTTGACGGCATCCATCTTGGGCATCAAAAAATTTTGAATCAGGCAAGGGAAATTGCCAAAAAAAATAATTTAAAATCCGCACTTTTAACTTTTGAGCCACATCCGACTAAAATTATAAATCCAACCAAATATTGCCACATCAAAATTAATAACCTGGCTGGGAAACTTGATTTTCTAAGACAAAAAGAACTGGCAGATATTGTTTTTATCACAGCTTTCAATCAACAAATGGCGAATTTATCACCACAAGATTTTGTTGAAAAACTGATGGTAGAAAAATTGAAAATAAAACATCTAATTGTTGGCTATGATTTTGTCTTCGGAAAGAACCGGGCCGGCAATACTGATTTACTTGAGGAGCTATCAAAAAAATATGGATTTTCTTTCCACAAAATTGAAGCAATAAAAAGTGCCGGAGAGCAAATTTGTTCTTCAACCGGGATCAGAAAATTTCTTGCTGAAGGCAATATCAAAGCGGCAAGTCAAATGCTTGGCCGAGATTATCAAGTCAGCGGAATCGTGATTAAAGGAAAAGAACTAGCAAGAACTCTAGGCTTCCCAACCGCTAATTTCCTACCCAAACAAAATCTGATCAAACCAAAATTTGGTGTTTATAAAGCAGAAATTTTAGTTGATGGAAAGACTTATAAAGCAATTTTGAATTTCGGCATCAAGCCTACCTTTGCAGGAACAACGCCGCTTTTTGAAATACATATTTTTGATTTTAACCAGCTGATTTATGGCAAGAAGATTGCCGTTAGATTGCTTGATTTTGTAAGAGAGGAAAAGAAATTTGCTTCAGTTGAAGAGTTAAAGTTGCAGATTGCAATGGATTGCAAATTGGTTCAAAAAAACTAAAAACTGTAAGCCCGTCATTGCGAGGAGCGTGCGTAGCATTATCAAGCACCTTTACTTGATAAATGAACCATCTCATCGAACAATTTCTGATCAACAACTGGTTTAGCTTCAAACCATTTTTCAAATCCAATCAATCCTTGAAAAATTAACATGCCGATTCCGGTAACAATCGGATTGCCGCGCTTTTCAGCTTCTACAAGCAACTTGGTCATCAATGGCTTATAAACAATATCACAAACCAGCGCTGTCTTTTTCAAAGAAGTTAAATCAATTTCCAATTCCTCTTTTCCTTGCATTCCAAGCGATGTGGAATTGACGATGATGTCAAATTGTTCCAGATTTTTTTCGCGTTCATTCCAGTGGATTGGTGAAACATTTTTAAAATTTTCTGACAAAATTTTTGCCCTTTCAAGATTACGGTTGGCAACAACAATTTCGCCAACTTGTTCTTTTAGCAATCCAAAAACAATAGCCCTAGCAGCACCGCCAGCGCCTAACAGCAAAGTTTTTTTATTTTTAAAATCAAAATTCGGATGAGTGTTTTTGATATTGGCAATGAAGCCAAAATGGTCGGAATTATCGCCGAAAATTTTACCGTCTTTTTCAAATATAATCGTGTTAACAGCGCCAATTTGTTTAGCGCTTTCACTTAAATTATCGCACAATTTTAACGCAACTTCTTTGTGAGGAATGGTGATATTGCAACCAGCAAAGCCAAGCTGCGGAAGGGTTTTTAGAAATTTTGGGAAATCGACTTCAGAAACTTTTAACGGAATATAAATACCGTCAATTTTATGTTTCTTTAGAAGATAATTATGAAGGTAAGGAGAAAGAGATTGAGCAATTGGATCGCCAATCACCGCGGCAATTTTTGTGCTTGGAGAAAAGTTATAATCTTCAAGAATTTTTAAAATATCCATCAGGTCTACCGATTTAATTATCCTTAGCCTAGAGCCTCAGTACTTTTTTTAGCTTCCTCTTTTTCCTGTTTAGTCTTGCCATGCTCTGGCATATAAGGTGCTTGAACTGGAATTTTAATTTTTGGTAACAATCTTTTTTTGAAAATTCTCTCTTCAAAATATTTGATCTTATAACATTTCACTGCCGGCTGGGATTCAATCAGCAGAATTTGTTCGTCTCTTGGTAGTTGAATAACCTCTTGAGGAAGCAACAAAGCTCTTTGCGTTTCTGAAACATGCAGAGAACGAGAACCAGGATTAAGATCCAAAAATTTTGGCTTGTTGTAAGAAATTTGCGTAGCGGTTTTGTTGCCTAGTAATTGCGAAATTAAATTGGCAGTTTCCATATTATTCGCGGCAAAAGTAACACGATAAGTTGAGTTAGATAAAAATGAGTTCATCCCACTTTCTTCATAAATACCTTTGAGCTGCTCGGTATCTTGAATGATCAAAAACAACCGCACTTTATAGCCTCTAAAATAGGCAATACCAGCTTGAAATTGCTCCATCTTACCCAAGGTCGGGAACTCGTCCATCAGCATTAATACACCATGTTTTTCTTGGGGAGTTGGAATTCTGGCGGTAAAAAATGCCGCCGCTTGCTGATAAAAAATCCCCATTAATGGCTTCAAACGGCTGATATTATCTGGCGTCAAACCAGCATATAAAGTGTGAGGGGTGATTTTAAATTGGTGTAAGTTGAAGTCGCTAGTAGCAGTTGTGGTGTCAATTAGCGGGTTGGCCCAAAGTTCTAATGAAGAGTTAGCGGTTGAAGTGACCGAACCCCTTTCCTTATCCGGCTTCTGCAAATAGGCGGCAATATTCATATAAGAAACCGGGTGGATTTTTTTGCCCATAGTGTCCAACACTACAGCCAGATTATAAACCACGTCATCATTTCTAAGTGTTCTTACAACTTCACCCAAAGTGGTTGGCTTGCTGGGGTCTGCAACCAGATAAAGCATGACGCCAGTGAGCAAAGCTCTTGCCTCATTTTGCCAAAATTCCTGCTCCGGCAAAAGGAAGTTACAAATCTTTTGCACGTCATCCACCATCTGCCCTGGCTTTTTGCTGATCCAATCCATCGGATTATAACAATGTGAAATACCGTCAGGATCTGCAGGGTTCCACAAAAATACTTTTTGCTTGAAATGCTTTTTTCTCCAACCGGAAGTGAGTTCGTAATTTTCCAGCTTAATATCATGAACAATAACCGAATCGCGCCAAAAAAGCAGGTTAGGAATAACAAAGCCCACACCTTTACCAGAACCTGTTGGTGCAAATAGAAGGCAATGTTGATAGCCATCTGCCACCAAGAATTTGCCTTTATATTTTCCAAGCAACAAACCGTGCTTTGCACGAAGACCCATTTTTTTTACATCTCTTGCACTAGCCCATTTTGCATCACCGTGAATTGACTCCGCTTTTTTAAATGGACGAAAATCCATCAAAGGCGCCCTAAAAATAAAGGAAGTAATCGCTAAAGCGGTATAGGGAAAGAAGGTGGAAATTAAAAGCTTGGGAATAAAAAAGTTGTGACTCTCAAAAGTCATGCGGTCATAATTTTTGAAATAGAAGATCCAGTAATTTTGAATGACTTTCCAAAGAAATAAAAACTGCTGCAACAAGGTGAAATTGAAATAGCTCTTGATGACGTTAAAATCACCTTTAATGCTGACTAAAACCAGCATTCCAGTCACATAAAAACAACCCGATAGTACAAGCACAATCAATATGCTGATGACTATAAAGTTTCTAAAATATCTTACTGCATCGCTGGTTTGATCTTGAGCCATTTTGGAAAAATTTAGAATTAAATTCGCACTGCAATTTTGTTACTAGCCAAATAGTTTTTGGCCTCAGCAATTGTATAAGTTTTAAAGTGAAAAATGGAAGCGGCAAGAACAGCGGAAGCGCCCGCTTTAATTCCTTGCGCCAAATGTTCCAAATTTCCCACTCCGCCGGAAGCAATAACCGGAATTTTTAAAACTGAAGAAACTGCCGATAATAATTCCAGATCATATCCGGACTTTGTTCCATCCTTATCCATCGAAGTTAGCAAAATTTCTCCGGCGCCAAAATCTTGCATTTTTTTGGCCCATTCAATTGCATCAATTCCAGTTGGTTCTCTGCCACCTTTAACAAAAATTTCAAATTTGCCGGAAGCGTTTTTCTTGGCATCAATTGCAACTACTACACATTGACTGCCGAATTTTTTTGCGGCTTGGCGAACTAGTTCAGGATTTGTAACCGCAGCGCTATTGATTGAAACTTTATCCGCACCGCAAAGCAGAAGTTTTCTGACATCCTCAACCTCTCTCACGCCGCCGCCAACTGTAAATGGAATGAAGCAAACAGAAGCAACTCGGCGCACAACATCAAAAATGGTGGAGCGATTTTCGCTAGAAGCGGTGATATCTAAAAAACATAATTCATCAGCTCCTGATTTTGAATAAAACTCAGCTTGAGCAACCGGGTCACCGGCATCAATTAAATTTTCAAAATTAACTCCCTTCACTACGCGGCCGTCTTTGACATCTAAACAGGGAATGATTCTATTTTTTAACAAAACTCAAAATAATTAATTGGTTAATGATCAATGATTAATGGCCGATCAATTGATGAACGGCCATTATCATTGTTTTAGAACATTCTTTTTAAAACATCATTTTCCGGCAAATCAAAGAAACGATGTTTTACAACAGCAATAATATGTAACAATAAAACCGCTATCAGCCCATATCCTAAATATTTATGAGCAGAATGGAAAAATTGTCCCAACTCTGGATTTTTCTCGACCAACATTGGCAGTTCAATGCCAAACATGTGCACAGGGTAGCCGAAAAAATTCGACATCAAATAACCGCTAAGCGGGAGAAGAATCATAAAAAGATAAAGCAGAACATGCACAGAGTGAGATAGTCTTTGAACGATCACCGACATTGAACTTGGTAGTGGTGGCACCGCTTTGGAAAGTCTTACAAAAATTCTAAATACAATTAAAAACAGTACTAAAGCACCGAATGATTTATGCAAACCATAAATCATCATTCTATTTGGCGCTTCCTTATCCAAAAAATTGGCCATATAAATGCCAATAGCCAAAAGAGGAATAATAATTAATGCCATGGTCCAATGCATTAATCTAGCCGATAAGTGATATCTTTGATTATTCATGTGGGATATGGGTTGGATTGATATTGTTAGGACTTATTGTATTTTGGAGAAAAGAGTTTGAGAAACTGTTTACGATCTTTTTTGATCCCAGATTTTGTCATATTTTTAGCGCTTTTTTAGTAAAATTATTACTAATATCTGGATATATTTGTAATAATTTTACTGAAAAATAAGCAAAAATAGGGCGGAATATGGGATCAAAAAAGATCGTAAACAGTTTCTGGAATAGTAAAATATCGAAATTCAATTGCAATTAAAACAACCAATGACACAGATAGCGAGCAATCGCAAGGCTAGATTCAATTATCATGTTGAGGAGGAAATTGAGGCCGGAATTATGCTTTTAGGCAGCGAAGTGAAATCCGCCCGCGATGGCAAGGTCAATCTCAATGACGGTTACGCCTTTGAGCAAAATGGCGAGCTGGTTTTGCTTAATGTCCATATTGCCGAATATAAAGGCGCCAACAAATTCAACCATGCCCCAATGCGGCCAAGAAAATTGCTGCTGCACAAAAAGCAAATTGATAAATTGCTGGGCAAAATCAAAACTAAAGGCATTTCGATCATTCCGCTGGCGATGTATTTTAACAAACGAAATATCGTTAAAGTGAATCTCGGAATTTGCACCGGCAAAAAACTTCATGACAAAAGAGCGGCGATAAAAGAAAGGGACGAAAGAAGAAGTGCTGCCAGAGGCGAAGAATAACTAACTTTCCTGGATTGCCGCGTCGGCGTTGCCTCCTCGCAATGACGATGTTGGAAGTTTTAACGCGAAGTTCTCAATATCGTCATTGCGAGGAGCGTGCGAAGCCAGCGACTCGGCAATCCAGGAATGAATCAGATCCAATTAATAATCAATCCATAGTGAATCACCAAATCTTTCACAATCTTCAAGAACTGCCTTTTGTTGGTGAAAAGCTGGCACAGGTTTTGTCGCGTATGGTTAATGGTGATAGAATTGTTGATTTGCTTTATCACCAACCAAGCAATGTTCTTCAAAAAAGATTCCTGCCACCTTTATACGAAATCAGAAGCAAGGAAATCATCATTACTAAAGTAAAAGTTGAATCTCATCTACAACCAGCCAGAAAAAGCCAACCAACGCGTATCATTTGCTTTTCTCCAACCGGATATTTGACTTTGGTATTTTTCAAAACTTTTCCAGGTTATATAGAAAAAAATTTTCCCATCGGTGCAGAAATTGTAGTTAGTGGAACTGCAGAACGGTTTAATGACGAGTTGCAAATGGTCCACCCGGATTATGTTTTTCCTGCATCGGCAATTGATAAAATTCCTAAAATTGAAGTTATTTATCCGTCGATTAATAACATCAACCAAAAATTTATCAGGAGCAAAATTGCTTCAGCGCTGGAAAAAATTGATCCAAAAAAATTTGGAGAATTTCCGGAATGGATTAACAAAAATCTACTCAAACAACAAAACTGGCCAGCATGGAATCAGGCAATTTTTAATCTTCATAATCCAAACAATAGCGAGGCTTCGGGCCCAAATAATTTATCCAGAAAAAGACTGGTTTTTGATGAGCTTTTTGCTTCGCAAATTGCCAATTTAATTGCCAAAAAACATCTCAAAAATAAAAGCGGGACAATGCTAAAACCCACTAATATTTTGCGGGAAAAATTGATCGCTTCGCTGCCTTTTCAACTAACCAAAGGCCAGAAGAAAGTTCTTGCAGAAATTGACGGTGATTTATCAGAAAACAAAAAAATGTTGCGACTTTTGCAAGGTGATGTTGGAAGTGGCAAAACTGTTTTGGCGCTTTTAGCCATGTTGCTTGCGGTTGAAAATAAAAAACAGGCGGCAATTATTTGCCCAATCACTTTGCTTGCCATTCAACATCACAAAAATTTCCAGATTTTTGCTGAAAAACTTGGTATAAAAATCGCCATTTTGACTTCCAAAACCACCAAGAAAAATAAAGAGAAAATTCTTGATGATTTAAAAGAAGGCGAAATTGATATTTTAGTTGGCACCCATGCTTTGCTGGAGCCGGATGTTATTTTTAAAGATCTGGCGCTAATTGTAATTGACGAACAACACCGTTTTGGCGTTGCTCAAAGAATGCGTTTGGTAGAAAAAGGCAATAATGCCAATATTTTGCTGATGAGCGCCACGCCGATTCCGCGCAGCCTGATGATGACTTTTTACGGCGATATGGATATTTCAATTTTAGATGAAAAGCCAAAAAACCGCACAGCAATTGACACCAGAGTTATTTCGCAAAATAAAGACCAGGAAATTTTGCAATCGATTTCCCATTCTTTAGAAAATGGTGAAAAAATTTATTGGATTTGTCCGCTGATTGAAAAGGCAGAAATTGAAGATGAAGAAAATTTATCCGATACCGATTTAAGCAATGTCACCCATAGATTTGAAGAATTCCAAAAAAAATTCGGTGTAGAAAAAGTTGGGATAATTCACGGCAAAATGAAGGAAAAAGAGAAAGATCAAATAATGAATGAATTTGTTAGCGGAGACTTGCAAATTCTGGTAGCAACAACTGTCATTGAAGTTGGAATTGATGTTTCAGACGCCACAATAATCGTCATCGAAAATTGCGAAAATTTTGGCCTGTCCCAACTCCACCAACTTCGCGGCCGCGTTGGCAGAGGCGATAAAAAATCCTACTGCCTGCTGCTTTACGGCAAAAAAATTAGCCATAACGGCAAAAAACGATTGGAAATTATGAAAAACAGCAATGACGGTTTTTTCATCGCCGAAGAAGATCTAAAACTCCGCGGCAGCGGCGAGATGATTGGCACCAAACAAAGCGGCCTGCCGGAATATAAAATTGCCAATTTGGATTATGATTTGGAACTGCTAGGCATCGCCAATCGCCATGCCCAATTCACGCTGGAAAACGCAAATGGCAAGATTGATAAAGAGGCACTAAGGATCTTGCTGGGAATTTTTGGCTATGATGAGTGTTTAAAATTAGTTTTTGGTGGGTAGATTCTTAGCTTATTTTTCCATATTTGATAAATATTAGAACTGCATAATCTTTTCTGGATTGCCACGTTGCTGGCTGCGCACGCTCCTCGCAATGACGGCGTTAAAGATTTATGCGCTAAAACTTCCCGCATCGTCATTGCGAGGAGCAAAGCGACGCGGCAATCCAGAAGGAACAACAAAGCAAAACTAAAACCATGAACAACAAAAAAATCGGCATCATCTCCAGCTCCAATAAACAGGCAATTGTTAGAAAAAAGCAGCTAATAAAAAAATATAATTTAATCGATCTAGGGTCAAAAAAATCCGCCAAGCTTTCCGAAATGGATTTAATCATCGCCCTTGGCGGTGACGGGCTGATGCTGCATTTGTTGCATTTGATCCAACAAAACCCGGTACCAGTTTATGGCATAAATTTCGGCACAATCGGCTTTTTGATGAATTCAGATTGCGGGAATAATAATTTGCTAAATATCATCTCCAAGGCCGAGCCTAGCGTGTTAAAACCATTAAAAATGACCGCTACCGATACCAATAACAAAAAGCATCAATTATTAGCAATCAACGAAGTTTCTCTTTTAAGACAAACAAACCAGGCCGCACAAATCAAAATCACCATCAATAATAAAGCCAGAATTGAAAGCCTATCCGCCGACGGCGTTTTAGTTGCCACCTCTGCCGGAAGCACCGCCTACAATCTTTCAGTTCGCGGCCCCATAATCCCCTTCGGCACCGAAGTCGTCGCCCTCACCCCCATCAGCCCATTTCGCCCCCGTAACTGGCGCGGCGCCCTACTTCCCGCTAATTCAAAAATCAAATTCACAATATTAGACCACAAAAAACGCCCAGTCAGCGCCACAGCGGATTATAACGAAGCGAGAAATGTAAAAGAGGTAGAAATATCGGAAGATCAGAATAAGGAATTTACTATCTTATTTGATGCCAATCATTCGCTGGAAGAGAGGATTATTAGGGAGCAGTTTTTATAATACTTATGGAAGAATTTTTTAAGAACTATCAGCACACTTTTGCAGCTATTGGATCTATTGGAACAATGCTTGCAGTCTTTATTTCTTTAGCTGCATCATCTGTTGCCATCTTTTTAGCATTCAATAAATTCAGACCGAAAGTAAAGTTAACAGCCGAAATAATGTCAAATTATGATATTATTAACTCGGAAGAAATTTTGGAAAAGGCTATAAATAATAACATTGGATTCTTTATCAAAAATGTAGGCGCATTTCCAATTGTATCAGGAATTATTTCTTTAAAAGCTAACTTTGCTGGAGATGCTATATTACTTCTTTCAACCTCAGGAAGAATTATAAATCCTGGTGAAGTAGCTAGCTTTAATTTTTATATTGATATTGAGTCAATCAAAAAAAGTATACAGGCAGCAAAAATTGCCAAATGGAAAAAACGCTATTTTCTAGGCTTTAAAGTGGAAATTGATGGAAAATTATTCGATATAAAACCAAGTAAACTTCTTAAGAAAAAAATCAGATCTTTTACTCAATAAACATTGGAATCATAAAGCATTATCTTTTTAAGTAATAAGATATAGCTAAATAGTCCAGTTGCTGACTCTAATTAATTAAATATTCTCAGCAGCCTTAACCAAAGCCATAGCCTTATTGATGCATTCCTGATATTCCGATTTTGGAACAGAATCAAAAACTACGCCAGCTCCTGATTGGAGGTGAATTTTGTTGTTTTTGATTAGTGCGGAGCGAAGAGTTATGCAGGTTTCCATATCACCATTGCCGGAGAAATATCCTACGCAGCCGGCGTAAAAGCTTCTTTTACATTTTTCTAATTCTTCGATGATTTCCATGGCGCGGATTTTAGGGGCGCCGCTTACTGTGCCGGCGGGAAAGCCGCTGATTAGGGCGTCTAGCGCGTCGAATTTATCGTCTAAAATTCCTTCAACATTGGAGCTGATATGCATGACATGGGAATAATTTTCTACCACCATTTTTTCAGTGAGCTCTACAGTGCCTGGTTTGGAGACTTTGCCAACATCGTGACGGCCGAGGTCGATTAGCATTAGATGTTCGGCAACTTCTTTTTCATCTTTTAGCAATTCTGCTGCAATTTCTAAATCTTCTTTTGCATTAGCGCCTCTTTTTCTGGTCCCCGCCAGAGGGCGAATTGTTACTTTTTTATTTTTTACCGACACCATGATTTCAGGGCTAGAACCGCTTAGGCAAAAATCTTCGAATTTTAAATAAAATAAAAATGGTGAAGGATTAACGCGGCGAAGTGAGCGGTAGAATGAGAATGAATTTTCATCGACAAAATCAGCGCTAAATCTTTGCGAAGGAAGCACTTGGAAAATATCGCCGTCTTTGATGTAACCTTGCGCCTTTTCTACTGCCTGGCAATATTCTTCTTCAGTGAAATTTGATTTGAAATTTAGCTTTTTTGCAACAGTTTTTGGCTGAGAATCAGCAACCGGCGAGTTAAGTAAATCAATGATTTTAGCAATATTTTCTTCCGCTCTTGCCTCATCAATTTTGCTGTCTTCATAAATCGGCGCATGGATATTAACCACATCAAACAACCCGTCAAACACAATGAGAATTTGCGGGCGAATAAAAATGCTGTCAGGAATTTTGATTTCATCGGGCAAATTATTATCAGGCAGCTCTTCCATCAAACGCACCATGTCGTAAGACATATAGCCAAAAATGCCGCAGGATAAAGGCTGGTTGGAATCTTGAATTTGTGATTGATTGATCAGATTGCGAAGCGACTTGATTGGGTGATCGGAAATTTTTTCAAATTGATTTGGCTGATTTGCAAAATCCTGATTGATGTAGGCAATGTTATTTTCACATTTCCAAACCAGATCAGGCAAAATGCCGATGGCGGAATATCTGCCGCGGTTATTGCCTTTTTCAACTGATTCGAAGAGAAAATGATGAGATGGAAATTGGCGCTGAATTTTTAACAGCGCCAAAACCGGAGTTAGTAGATCGGCAGAAATTTGCCTAGAAATGATGCGGGTCTTACTGCTGGCCACTATTTTGCTCACTTGTGCTTTGTATCAGCTTTTGGTTGATTTCAACCGGAAATTTCTTTTGAACATATTGGTTAAAACCATTCAATATGTCACTTCTAAAGCTGTTTTCCATATCGGCAGCAATAACCTTAACTGCTGCTTCATTTTCTTGCGGATCACGAACGCTTCTTACAACCGCAACAATTAATTCACCATTGCCGGATATTTGTGGGGCTGTCGCCTTATTGATGCCAACAGAGAAAATATCAGTCAGCAATTTATTGGCATAAGGCATTTTTTTGCCACCAACATCAATCATGTAGAATCTTGGGAATTGTTTATTCTTCTCAATTTTCAAACCATATTTGGAAACAAGGGAAGCGGCATCAACTCCGCGATTGATTTGCTTGCTAACTTCAGCGGCAAGCTCAAAAAGCTTTTGCTGTTTTTTATCAGCAATCCACATGTCAGTTACCAAAACCCTTACTTCATCAAGGCTTCTTTGTCTGCCTTGATCAACTGATTCAACAAAAATCACATAATATTTTTTATTGCTTTCAGAAAAGAAAATTCTGGAAACTTTGCCTTTTTCAACTGAAAAACTGTTTTGAACAAAATCATCGAGATTTTTGACTTCATCAAGTGGTCTTTGTTTAACATCCAAGCCATTAACGCTAAATTTCGGCAGGCTTCTGTTAACTTTCACCTTCAATTTCTCTGCCACTTTATCGATGGAATTGGTAGCAAGAATTTCATCCTCAACAGCTTTTAAACTGTCACGCTCTTGACTTGCTTGCTTGTTTGAAAGCAATTTAGATTTGATTTGGTCTTTCACTTTAGCAAGAGGAATATCGGCTACCGGAGTTTTTTCTAAAAGATAAAAAACATGAAAACCAAGTTTGCTTTTTAGCACCTCGCTATATTGATCTTTATCAAGCCTAAAGGCATCCGCCGCGATTTCAGAAGGCAATTCTTTTTTGGTAATTTGTTTCAACAAAATGGCAGATTTATCTTTGCCTTTAGCAACCGCTAAATCCATAAACTGATCTGCATTAGCAGTTTTGCCATCAACATTCTTCTCTTTTAGGGATTTGTAGAATTCTTTAGCTGAAGCTTCATCAGTGAATAAAATATGGTAGAAGTTAGCAGATTCTGGAATTTGATATTCGGATTTATTTTCTTGATATTCCTTCTCAATTTCTTCATCAGCCACTTTAATTTCGCGCTTCAAATCACTGGAATCAAAAACTAAAAACGAAACTTGGCGTAACTCTGGCAAAGCAAAGCGATCTTTATGTTTATCGAAAAATCCGTTCAGTTCGAAATCGTTAGGTTCACTAATTTCGCCAACATTTTTGGCAGAAATTGTGATTAAATCAGCATTTCTGGTCTGGAAGCGATATTGGTATAAATCTTTAGCAAGGGAATAGTTAGAGCCAGGAGAAACAACAAAAGATTGAATAATCAAATTGCCAACCACTTCATCCATTAAAGAATCAACATGCTGTTTTTCATTAATGCCGTTGCTGCGAAGAAAATTTTGGTAAAGAGCGCGGTCAAATTTGCCATTTTTAGTTTGTAGCGTTGGGCTCTCAGCAATTTCTTTTAATATCAAATCACGGTTCGGATAAAGCTTAAATTCTTCTTGCAGGGATTTGATCAATTCTCTAGTCACCATCCTTCCCAAAACATCTTGCTTAAACTGCGTTGATTCTAAATATTGCAAAACTTCCTTGCTGGAATTAGAGCGCTGAATTGCTTCTTTATTTTGCTGCCATTCTTGCAAAAATTTATCATAAGAAATTGTCTGCCCACCAACTTTTGCCACCCAAGAACCTTTGCTGCCCAAAATAAAACCGCTTACCCCAAACATTATGAAGGAAAGACCGACAAAACCTAAGAAGATTTTGAAGAAAATATTGTGGGAAAGCTCACGGAATTTTTCCATCATAGGACTAAGCTATTTGTTGTTGAATTGGGGGGGTCAAAAAAGGAACGACAAGGCTAGTGATCTGAATTTTAGATTCAATATATTTGTTGATTGACTTCAGCGCATATAAACAAAATAATGGCGCGTCTTTTTGGCACTTTTAACACAATTTTATGCTCCTGAAAAACTTGTTGCCTATAAACTCAGATTCAGAAATTTCTTCGATTGAAATTGACTCAAGGTTGGTAAAAAAGGGCTCGGTATTTTTTGCGATGAAAGGCCGGGTTTTTGATGGGACAAAGTTTATTGAATCTGCTTTTGAAAAAGGTGCTATTGCTGTTGTGTGTGATGTTAATTCTGATTTGTCTTCACTAAAAAATCCCGCTGATTCAAGAATTATTAAGGTTGAAAATATTCAAGAAACTCTGATTTCCTGCCTACAAAAATTCTACCATGATTTGCCGCAAAATATTTTGGCGGTGACTGGCACTAATGGCAAAACTTCGGTTGCTTATTTTATCCAGCAAATGCAAGAAATTATCGGCAAAAAATCGGCATCAATTGGCACTATTGGCGTGGTTGTGAGCGACGATAATTCAGAAGTTAAAAAACAACTTTCCGGGTTTGAACTAACCACGCCGGACATTGCATCGGTTTATAAAAACCTGGCGATATTAAAAGCAAATGGCATCAATGATATTGCGATTGAAGCCAGCTCAGTTGGGCTTGATCAAAAACGCATGGCGGGAATAAAAATCGGCGTTGGTGCTTTCACTAATTTCACACAAGATCATCTGGATTATCACGGTTCGATGGAGAAATATTTTGACTGCAAAATGTTGCTTTTTAGTGAAACGCTAGCACCCAATTCAATTGCGGTTTTGAATGCTGATATTGCTGAATTTGAGAAGATTAAAGAAATTGCGCTTGGAAAGAATTTACGCGTTTTATCTTACAGCGCGAATGAATCGCAAAAAAATGTTGATTGCAAAATTAGCCAAACAACAAAGGGAATTGAAGTAGAAATTTTTGGCAAAAAATATCAAACAACAATCAATGTTAAAGGCGATTTCCAAAAATCTAACATTGCTTGCGCCCTGCTCTCTGTTATCTCTTACTACCAACTTGATGATGAAAAAATCGAATTTTTAATTACCAATTTACCCAAAATAAAATCTGCTTCCGGCAGAATGCAGCTGGTTGGAGTTTTAAAAAATAACGCCCAAATTTTTATCGATTACGCTCATACGCCGGATGCTTTGGAAAATGTTTTGCAAGCTGCAAAGAAAATTCCCCATAACAAACTTCATATTCTATTCGGTTGTGGTGGAGACAGAGACAAAGGAAAACGCCCGCAAGCCGGCAAAATTGCTAGCGAGCTAGCGGATTTTGTGATTGTTACCGATGATAATCCGCGAACTGAAGATGCCAAAAAAATCCGCGAAGAAATCTTGGCCGCTTGCGATCCTAAAAAAACAATAGAATTTGAAAACCGTAAAACAGCCATTGAGCAAACAATTAGTAAGCTGGAAGCAAATGATATTTTAATTGTTGCCGGTAAGGGACATGAAAAATATCAGGTAATTGGCACGCAAAAATTTGAGTTTGATGAGGAGAAGATTATTAGTGATTTTATCAATTCTATCTCGTGATCCCTGGATTGCCGCGTCGCTGGCTGCGCACGCTCCTCGCAATAACGGCGTTGGAATTGAGGAAGCAAACTTGCCACATCGTCATTGCGAGGAGCAAGTTGAGATTTATCTCATAACTTCCAGCATCGTCATTGCGAGGAGCAAAGCGACGCGGCAATCCAGGAAAATAGCAACAAAATAAATTTTATTTTTAGAACAATCTAGGTGCCAACGCAAAACCCAATCAATCCATCATTCAAGCTTGAATTTGGCGATCTATACCAGCTTGAAGGGCTGCAAAAAATTGACCAATATTTTTTGCAATTTCTTCAAGATCATCAAGCGGATTTATATCAGAAATATGTTGAGGCAAGGAACAATCCGACAGTTGTAGACACTAACTTTCTTATTGAAGTTGGAAGAGTTTTAGAAGAATTTTTGGCGCTGTTTTTTAACATCAAACAAGACAATTCCGAGCTACAAAGACAGCATTCGGATTTGGCAAATTTATATGTTGCTAAAAGGCTTTTTGTGCAAAGGCGTGTTGCAAAAAACTTCAAGGAATCTCCAACTGATTCACCGGAAATATCATCACCAAATCAAACTTCAATAATCGATTTTGAACTTGATCTTGCTAACCAAATCGCCCTTTACCTACAAGACGAAATTGCCCATCAAAGCGCACTGGAAAAAATTGAAAAATACTGCGTTTGGGCGCTTTATCATCAAGACGGAATTACAAAACATCAAAACGGAGTTTTGTTCAAACTGCCTCACAAAATTGATTTTGAAAATCTGGTAAATCTGGAAAATGGCGAAGATGGCAGCAAAAAATCAGCGGATAAAAATCTTATAAATCGCGACGGATTTAAACTGACTGATGACGGTTATAACTTGGCCCAAGCTTTGTCAGAAGCCAATTATTGCATTTATTGCCACAATCAGGGCAAAGATTCTTGCTCAATTGGACTCAAGGAAAAAACTGGTGAATTCAAAAAAAATCCACTCGGCACTGAACTTTTTGGTTGTCCTTTGGAAGAGAAAATTTCAGAAATGAATTTGCTAAAATCAGAAGGAAAATCAATCGCTGCGCTAGCAATGGCAGTGATTGACAATCCAATGGTGGCAGGCACCGGACACAGAATTTGCAATGATTGCATGAAATCTTGCATCTATCAAAAACAATCTCCGGTTGATATTCCGCAAGTTGAAACCAGAACGCTAAAAGATGTTTTAGAACTATCTTTCGGTTTTGAAATTTATTCGCTTTTAACTAGGTGGAATCCCCTCAATTTAAAAAGAATTCTGCCGCGCCAAAATAGCGGTTACAAAATTTTGGTTGCTGGCCTTGGCCCAGCAGGATACACGCTTTCCCACTATCTGATCAATGAAGGGCATTTGGTTGTAGCGGTTGATGGTTTAAAAATTGAGCCGCTTGATCCAAAAATTTCTGGCATTGATTTGCAAGGAAATCGCCAACAATTTGAACCGATCAAAAATGTTAAAGAAATTTATGAAGAGCTAGATAAGCGCGCTATTGCTGGGTTCGGTGGCGTTGCAGAATATGGAATTACAGTTAGATGGGATAAAAATTTTCTCAAAATCATTCGCCTGATTTTGGAGAGAAACAATAATTTCCGCATGTTTGGCGGCTTTCGTTTAGGCAGCGGACTTGATTGCTACGATGCTTTGAAAGAATATGATTTTGACCATGTTGCCTTGTGCCTTGGCGCTGGCTGGGCCAAGATTCCAGAAATTAAAAATAATTTTTTGAAAGGCATCAGAATGGCTTCTGACTTTTTGATGGCGCTACAATTAACCGGCGCTGAGCGGGAAAATTTGCTTTCTAATTTACAAGTGCGATTACCAATTGTAGTTGTTGGAGCTGGCCTAACCGCGATGGATACCGCCTGCGAGGCTTTAGCTTATTATCCAAAACAGGTGGAGAATTTTGCTAAAAAATATCAAATTCTTTGTAAAAAACTTGGCAAAAATTCTGTTGAGAAAAATTGGAGCGAGGAAGATAAATCAATTGCTAAAGAATTTTTGCAACATTTTGAACTGATAGAAAAAGCTAAGAAAAACGGCGAAAATATCCCGCAATTATTGCAAAAACTGGGCGGCGCAAAAATCATTTACCGTAAGAAAATACAAGACTCCCCGGCCTATCGCCTGAATCATGAAGAAATGCAAAAAGCATTTGCAGAAGGTATAGAATTTTTGGAAGACACGACTCCGCTTGAAGCAATTTCTGATGAATTTGGCAATATCAAATCTCTAAAAATAATCCGCCAAAATCAAGAAATGCAAATTCCGGCCAAATCACTTTTGCTGGCCGCTGGAACCACGCCAAACAAGGCGCCATTTTATGAAGATAAATTAAAATTTGAGCTCGATGGTATAACTTTTCAAATCATTGATTTGCTTGAACAAAAACTTCCGGCAATTGCTTCTCCAAAATCTGACGGAACCGGATTTATCTGCGCCAAAAATGAGGAAGGAAAAATGGTCAGCTTTTTTGGAGATTTGCATCCAAGCTTTAATGGCAGCGTTGTCAAGGCAATGGCCAGTGCAAAGAAGGGATATCCGATGATCAATCAGGCTTTACTAAAACTTACCAAGCCAAATATCAGCTATAAAAATTTCCTGCAAAAAATTAATCAAGATTTTGCAGTAACAGTTAAGGAGCTAAATATTTTATCTGATTATTTTATTGAGCTTGTTGTCCACGCACCATTGCTCGCCAAGAAAACTAAGCTTGGTCATATTTTCCGTTTGCATAATTATCATTCACTTTCCGCTTCTCGTGATGACACGCTTTTAGCGATGGAAGGAATAGCGGTTACGACTTATAAAATTGATGAAGTGGCAGGAATAATCACCGTCATGTTGGTCAATGCTGGCGGCTCTTCTTCGATGGTAAAAAATTTAAAAATCGGTGAGCCAATAATTTTCATGGGTCCAAGCGGAACCGCATCTCATATTCTAAAAAATCAGAATGTAGTTTTAGTTGCAGCAGGTAGGGGAATCTTCCCGCTAGCTGGCTTGGCGGCGGAATATAAAAAGAATAATTGTCAGGTAACTTTATTTTGCGGCTTTAAAAATGCCGGTGATTTGGTGAGACAAAATGAGCTAGAAAATTCTTGCGATAATTTGATTCTGGCTTTTGAAAATGATGCTGAAAAAATTATAGCGAACCGTTCGAGCGATAAGATTTTTAAAGGTGATATTGTGACTGCGATAACTGACTTTTTCAAAAACAGCGAGCAAAAAATCGACTCAATTTTAACGATGGGAAATGATGAGATGATGCATAAAATTTCTCAACTTTATCATCAAGATTTGAAGAAAAACCTAAGCGCTTCGGCAATTGGTATCACTAGCCTCAACAACCCAATGCAATGTATGCTAAAAGGCGTTTGCTCGCAGTGTCTACAAAGAAAAATTGATGAAAAAACCGGAAAAGAAAAATTCTTCTATGCCTGCCTGGCACAAGATCAAAAATTAGGTGAGATTGATTTCAACTTCCTCCATAACCGCTGCGGGCAGAATTCTTTGACAGAGAAATTGACGAAGAGTTGGATTGAGATTTTGTAAGGATTTTTTCTTAAGAAGGGTATTTTCTTAGTATCTTCACAATTCCCTCAGCTTGTCATCCCGGAGCTAGAATTTGTTTGCTCGCTTGCGAGCTTATAAATTCTTCATCCGGAATCTAGAACCCAAGAAAGAAATAATCTTTAAGTTAAAGTAGTAATTTTCTAATTCCCTCGGTGCCATTCCGGCAAAGGCCGGAATCCAGGGGATGCTGATGACAAACTCAGAATAGGTATTTGTTTCAAAATTTCCTGGATTGCCGTGTCGCATCGCTCCTCGCAATGACGACGTTGAGATTCCTGCACTAAACTTCTACCATCGTCATTGCGAGGAGCGTGCGAAGCCAGCGACGTGGCAATCCAGGAAAGTTACAAATGAAATGGGGATTTAAAGCACCAAAAACTCCCTACAACAATCTTCCAACCGCTTCAGCAACATTTTTAAAGCCATCTTTTTTCAGTATTCCATCCAAATCTCTTTTAACTTCCTCAACCAACCCAAAACCCTGATAAATAAAGGCAGAATAAATCTGCACCAAAGACGCACCAAGTCCAATCTTATGATAAGCATCCGCAGCCGAAGCAACCCCACCCGCCGCAATAATCGGAACCCGTCCTTTAGTCAGTTTATAAATATTCGCCAAAACCTGATTGGATATTTCAAACAAAGGCTTGCCACTCAAGCCACCAATCTCATTTTTATAACCGCTTTGCAAATTTTGCGGCCGAGAAATTGTCGTATTGCCAATAATCAAACCATCAATTTGGTTTTTTAGGGCAATATCGGCAATTGCCTCTTGCTCTTTTAAATTCAAGTCCGGCGCGATTTTGAGTAGAATCGGAATATTCTTCTGACCAGCTTTTTGCAGCTGAATTTTTTCTTCCAATATCGTTTTCAAAAACAAATCCAGCTCATCAGCCTTTTGCAAATCACGCAGATTTTTTGTATTGGGAGATGAAATATTAATCGTGATATAATCGCTTTTGCCATAAGTCTTTCTAAGCAGCAAAAGGTAATCGTCAATCGCATTTACCGTATCTTTATTTTTGCCGATATTAATTCCCAAAACCCCATTTCTTTCCGGCCTCTTCTCAATATTTTTTAAAAAACAATCAATACCAAAATTGTTAAAACCAAGCCGGTTAATAATCGCCTCATCTTCCTTCAATCTAAAAATCCTTGGCTTTTCATTACCAGCCTGCGCCTTTGGCGTCACCGTTCCCACCTCCACGAAACCAAAACCAAAATTAAACAGGTTAGAAAACACAGCAGCATTTTTATCAAACCCGGCAGCCATGCCAATCGGGTTTTTAAAATCAATACCAAAAACTTTGCTTTGCAGCGACGGATATTCAACAACCCGCGGACGACAAATGAGCCCAGCCCGCAAAACCGAAATCGCCATATTATGCGCAACTTCCGGATCAAGCAGGAAAATTAGGGGTTTGAAGAGAGAGTAGTTCATAATTTGCGAGGGCCTCACAGATAATGTGATGGTGCTGCCAAGTGGAATTGAACCACCGACCTCTTCATTACCAATGAAGTGCTCTACCCCTGAGCTATGGCAGCAATAATTGAAAATCTATCTCACCAGAACAGCAGACAGACAAGCTTTGAGGCGTGGCATTGAAAAGCAAAAATGATGAATTGTCAATTGGTAAATTAACCAAGAAGCCCCGTCGGTTCCTCATTGTTTTCCGTTTCCACAAACAAGGAATTCTTGCGGCACCTAAACATTGCTAACCCCTACGACGCCTCATAAGGATTTGCAGAAACTTGCTTAAATATTACAAGACCATATCTCTCCCAAATTTTATCCCATGTTTTCTCTGGGGCTTCTAGAGTTACTATTACAACAGAATCTTCATTATCATTGGCTATCAAAAACTTATGAACAATGATTGGTTTTAAATTTGATGGAGCATTGCGATAGCGATAAACAATAGCTCCATAATCCTTTGTGCCACCAAAAGTTCGTATTAAAGTTTTATTATTTTTGTCTGCTTCAAAAATTTTCAGGTACGCCACCGCATATTCAATGGCTTCAATGTGATTAATTTTCCTAACATTTCTAATCCTTTGTATAGTTATTCCGGTTTCAAATTTTCCTTTTTTAGAAACAGATTCCACTGAAGACGTATAAACTTTATCTGTTTTATATTCACTCCAAGCTATAGGCTTACGCAAAGCCACACCTTGAAACATAATCCACTTAAAACCTTTTGGCGCTTCTGGATACTGACTTAGTAACAGATCTTTTATCCTTTCATCATGCTCAGCACTGTTGGCATCAAATAAAGGAGATATTGTTTTTGTAGTAGTGCAACTAACAAAAATTAAACAAAAAAGTGCCAATAGGTAGATCGATATTTTGTTCATATTTTTTATTTTTTTGTCATTAATGAAAATTATTTTTTTAATATTTTCTATATCCCAAGGTTTTTAAACCAATCGGGAATCATTGATTCTAATCTGCTTGATGGACTATTTTTACCGACCGGAATAAAGGCAAGAAAAACAATTGGACAACCTCTATTTTCTATTCTTTGTTTATTCACCAAGGATTTAGTTTTAACGTCATAAACAAAAATCGTCAAATCAACCGTATCAAGTGTCACCGGTTCCGATGAACCATAGGATTGCCCAGTGTGTGGCGCTGCACACATCATGTAAAAAGCGTCTTTCCATTCGTTAATAGTGATATCAATTAGATATTTGCTACCTTTTAGATCGGCATCTTTAAATCCTTGATTTAAATCGATATTCTTATCACCGATACTTAGCTCATTAACAACTTCTGAAAGCTTTGATCTAAACACATCAACTACTTCTTTAGCACTATCATGATTTTCTTCTAATTTCTTGGTAATCATTGTTTTCTGAAAACCATTTTTTGGATAGATTAAATAAAAGCTATCTTTGATATTGACCTTATTATTTTCATCAAAAGTTCTGATATTTTTTACTGTACCAACCCAAGTACAATTTGAGATCGTTAATAACAAAGATAAAATTATCAGTAATCGTTTTAGGTTTTTCATACTTGTTTGGTTTTTAGTTAATTGAAGTTAAATAAATTGATCTTTCCTTTTCTTGTTAAACTAATTTTTAGAATTGGTATTAAGCTTGTCATAGCCGCAAAATTCACCTTGGCAGTAGTGGTCGGTTTTTGATTCTTTAATATCTCGATAAATTTTATAAGGAATTGTGATCGGCATCATGATAATATCTGCCGCCATAGCAAATGGGGTTAGGAGAATTTTACCTGTAGTGTTTAGAAGAGGTGAATATTCAATATAAATGTTATCTTGAAACTTATTTGCAAGATTAAGGTTATAAATCCTGTATTTTGACTCATCTTTTGTATATCGCTTTCCACTAATTCCATTAGCGTTAATTACAACGGGATCACGAAGAGATTTGAATTTGCTACCAGTCAAACTTTCTACAAGCTTTATTCCATTTGGAGACAGTTGATCTTTTTTAATTTTAAACCATATATATCCATCGTTTAGTTCGCCCTTAGAACTTATAATTCTTATATTAGATTGTGATAGCTTGAACTTGTTAGATTCTTCAGATAGTAAAATATTTTGTATTTTCTTTATTTGACCTTTAGAGAAGCCATATTTGTACTGTCCATCTGCCGAGTCCGTTAAATGATATTCATATTTTTCTCCAAATAAAATTAACTCTTCTCCATTGTCACCAATGGCAAATTTCTTGAAATTTTCATTATAATATTTCTTTCCCCAGAGCTTATCTTGAGTAACCACACAAGCATTTAAAGATAAAATAAAAAATATCAAAGCAGTTAATTTAAAATTTTTCATGATTATTTAATTTTGAGGTTTGTACTTATCAAATTGACAGAAATCGCCTTGGCAATAGTAATTTGAATGAGGACTATCATCTGTTAAAAGTTTTGGGGCATTATAAAGATAGATAAGGGGGGCAAATTTAGATAAGATTCCCCCCCCTATTTTGTCCCAAACCTTCACCCACATAATCATCAGTATTTATTATATTTTGAATTTGATTTGAGTTTTCCAAGCCAGCCGTCTTAGCAGCATTTTGAATTCTATCTGTATTAGATGGCGTACCGTAAAATTGAACACTTAAAATTGAATTACCATTAGTACCAATAAATTGGTTTGTGGTAGCCCCACCCAGTATCCCTAAATACAACCTATCCCCACCATTAGAATGGGCAGCCATTCTAATGCCAGTCGTTGGATTTTGAATTGTATTAAAATTTCCTGATTGTGTTTGTGTAGTAATATTTCCATATTGACCCACTACACCAAGTATCCTTGAAAAATCTTGAAGTTGCATAATATTAGAAGATGCGACTGGTGTTTTACCAAAAATAGAATTGTAAAAGTTTTCAATCATATCTGGAATTGATCCTTTGGTCGGCGCATTGAGAGTTACAAAACTGAGACCATTATCAGTAGTTTTTTGTAATGTTCCGAGTTGCATCAAGCCATTTCTAAATCCCTCATCACTTGTGTTATAAATACCGTGAAGAGAATAATCTTTCGTATCCGTCAGATCTTGCAAAGTAACATCTCTCAGATCTTTAAAGTCGCTAATATAAGAATAGTTTTGAATATTCCCATCAGCGTCTTTTATAGAAAAAATATTAAATGTTTGATTAAGATTTGGTTCTGATTTTTTACCAAAAATTGAAGCCAGAATAAATTCATCTTCATTTTGAATAGCTTTTGCAAGTTCTTGGTTGGTTATTCCAACAATTTTATTCTCTTGCCATCTTGTATTTCCAGAATCTAAAAGATAATTTAAGCCAAAAAGTTGCGTTGCAAGCGTTGCAAAACTTCCCCCCTCTCCAGCTAAATATTTTGTGGCATTCCTTAAAATTTCAATATCAGAAGTAGCCGCCGCCACAAGCGGTGCATCAACAAACTTCACCTGCTCTTTTGTCACAACCTTAAAATTCCTCCCCAACTCCTCCTGCTCCTTCCAAAGCTCATCCCTCACTCCCTGA